>NZ_FOGW01000005.1 GCF_900111325.1 Lachnobacterium bovis | reverse complement strand
GATATCCCCTCCAAAAAGGAGATAAGACCCCTGAGAGACTAACAGGTAAATAGGGCAGAGGTGGAAGTGCAGTAATGTATGTAGCTGACTGTTACTAATAGGTCGAAGGCTTGACCAAAAAGGTTTTTAATAACTTGTATGAAGTTTTGAAGGTATAATACTTCAATTAAATAATCCTCGATAGCTCAATGGTAGAGCACTCGGCTGTTAACCGAGTTGTTGTAGGTTCGAGCCCTACTCGGGGAGTTATGGCTCCGTGGTCAAGCGGTTAAGACATCGCCCTTTCACGGCGGTAACACGGGTTCGATTCCCGTCGGAGTCATTTATGCTCATAAGAGTATAAGCCGATGTGGCTCAATTGGCAGAGCAGCTGATTTGTAATCAGCAGGTTATCGGTTCGAGTCCGATCATCGGCTTTTGTTTATATTTTGTTTTTTGGACCATTAGCTCAGTTGGTTAGAGCAACCGGCTCATAACCGGTCGGTCCTGGGTTCGAGTCCCCGATGGTCCATTCAAAAATTTTATCAAGGCCCAATGGCTCAGTTGGTTAGAGCGCCGCCCTGTCACGGCGGAGGTCGAGGGTTCAAGTCCCTCTTGGGTCGTGTTTAAGCTATGCACAATGCATAGCTTTTTTTGTATATAAAAGAAAAATAACGAGGGTAAAAAATGGCAAAAACGATAATGGTACAAGGAACAATGTCTAATGCTGGTAAAAGTTTATTAGTTGCAGCTCTGTGTAGGATTTTAAAACAGGATGGTTATAAAGTGGCACCATTCAAATCGCAAAATATGGCGTTGAATTCGTATATAACTGAAGACGGATTAGAGATGGGGAGAGCACAAGTTATGCAAGCTGAAGCTGCAAAAATAAAACCATCTGTGTATATGAATCCGATTTTATTAAAACCGACTAACGATGTAGGATCTCAGATTATTGTTAATGGAAAAGTCCTTGGAAATATGAAAGCTGTTGATTATTTCAAGTATAAAGTTAAACTTATTCCAGAAATAAAAAAGGCGTTCAGTAAATTAGAAGAACTATATGACGTTATAATAATTGAGGGAGCAGGAAGTCCGGCCGAAATAAATTTAAGAGAAAATGATATCGTAAATATGGGGTTAGCTGAAATGTTAGATGCTCCAGTAATTTTGGTGGGTGATATTGACAGAGGCGGAGTTTTTGCACAATTAATTGGTACATTAATTTTATTAGATTCCAAAGAACAAGATAGAATAAAGGGATTAGTAATCAATAAATTTAGAGGGGACAAAGATATTTTACAGCCGGGAATTGAAATGTTAGAAGAAAAGAGCAAAAAAAAGGTTGTAGGTGTTATTCCTTATGGTAATATTAAGTTAGAAGATGAAGATAGTTTGACAAATAAATTTGATAATAAGCTTCAAAAAGCTATAGATATTGTTGTTATTAAATATCCAAGAATGTCTAATTTTACAGATTTCGATGTATTTGCAAAATATGAAAACGTATCGGTGCGTTTTGTAGATAATAGTCGAGAATTTAAGAATCCTGATTTGATAGTTTTACCAGGGACTAAGAGCACAATTGCTGATATGAAATGGCTTAGAGAATCTGGTCTTGAAGCAAAAATTTTAAAAAATAGTAAAACACCAATTTGGGGGATTTGTGGTGGATATCAAATGTTAGGGTTAGAAATAGAGGATCCACTTGGAGTAGAATCTGGTGGAAAAATAAATGGTTTAGGACTGATACAAACAAAAACAGTTCTATCAAATGAAAAGACGACAAGACAAGTACAAGGAAATTTTAACAAAGTACAAGGAATATTTGAAAAATTATCTAATAAAGATTTTAAAGGTTATGAAATTCATATGGGTAGAACAGAGTTTTTGGACAGTGATGTTTTTTTATTACAAAAGCAGGATGGAACTCAAGAAGGGGTATATAAAAAAATAAAAAATGTTCAAGAAAATAGGGATATTTATGGAACTTATGTCCATGGAATATTTGATTATGAAGACATATCTGATATAATTATAGAACAATTATCAAAAGAAAAAGGATTATCTTTTGACGAAATTCAACAATTTGATTATTCTGATTTTAAGGAAAAAGAATATGATAAATTGGCAGATTTGGTTCGAAAAAACATTGATATGGAAGAAATTTATAATATAATCAATTCATAAAAATATGATATAAATCATAAAAATTAAATATGAAAGATAAATCATAAAAAACAAATATGAAAGATAAATCATAAAAAAAAATATGAAAGGAAAATATGATATAAGTCATAAAAATAAGATGATGAAAAATCATATGTGAGCAATATGAATATACATGAGATAGAGCGACTAAATATTATTCAGCCGGATTGGAGAATATCGGATTTGGTTAAAGATTCATTGAATAATATTGCTAAACCGTTAGATAGTCTTGGAAAATTTGAAGATATTATTTGTCAAATTGGTGCTATCCAAGGTCAAATTAATTGTAAAATTGATAAAAAAGCAGTTATCGTCATGTGTGCAGATAATGGAGTTGTAGAAGAAGGGATAAGTCAATCTCAGCAAAATGTAACAGCTGCAGTCGCTGAGTCCATGGGTAAAAATACATCCTCTGTTGGAAAGATGGCTTCTGTGGCAGGGGTAAGAGTAATACCAGTTGATATTGGAATAAATTGTAAAAAAAATATTCCAGGTGTTGTTAATAAAAAAATTTCTTTAGGGACAAAAAATTTTGCAAAAGAAAAAGCGATGACTGAAAAAGAAGCGTCTATGGCTATTTCTGTTGGAATTTCTTTGGTTGAGCAGTGTAAGAAATTTGGCTACGAATTAATTGGAACAGGTGAAATGGGAATAGGCAATACAACAACTAGTTCTGCAATTACTGCAGCGCTTTTAAAATGTCCGGTTAAGGAAGTTGTAGGTAGAGGTGCCGGATTGAGTACGTTGGGCCTTCATAAAAAAAGAAAAGTAATTGAACAGGCAATAAAGAAACATAAATTAAAGGAAGCAGAGCCTTTTGAAATTTTATGTGCTGTTGGAGGATTAGATATTGCAGGTTTAGTTGGAGTATTCATTGGTGGTGCATTATATAGTATTCCAATTGTGATTGATGGAGTCATTAGTGCTATTGCAGCACTTTTAGCTGAAAAAATATGTCCGGGCACAGTTGATTATATGATTGCTTCTCATAGAAGTAGAGAAAAAGCATACGATTTCATAATAAAAGAATTAGATTTAAATCCTATTATTGATGCTGATTTAGCTTTAGGCGAAGGTACAGGAACAATTATGTTGATGTCGTTATTAGACTTGGCAATGGGGGTATATAATTCGCCAAATACGTTTGAAGATATTAAAATAGATGCATATAAAAAACAATAAAATATTTTAATAGCTATGTTTTATTGATACATTTAAACTGGAAGGTTGTTGCAAGATGAATTACTTGATAATAGGCGGAAGTAGTAGCGGAAAATCCAATTTTGCAGAAGATTTTTTATCTAAAAAAACAAATTCTGAAAATAAAATTTACATAGCTACTATGGAAAAGAACATAGATGAAAATTTAAAAAAAATAAAAAAACATCAACTTAGCAGAAGAAATAAAGGTTTTTTCACTATCGAGCAATCACAATTAGTTGATAAGGCTTTTATCAATTATATAGAAAGTAATAAGGTTGATACGGACTATTTAACAGAAAATAAGACAATTGAAGATAAGTTACGAATCGAACATAAAACAGAGAATAAGACAATTGAAGATAAGTTACGGATCGAACATAAAACAGAGAATAGAACAATAAATGATAAATCTAGAAAATATAATGTTTTGTTAGAGAGCATTTCAAATTTACTTTCTAATGAAATGTTTGATTTGAAAATGGGATGGCTAGATTTTGATTATAAGATTATTGATGATGATATAGTTGTTAAGTTGTCTAACCATATTGTTGAGGAAGTTTTATGTATTGCTAAGCAATGTGAAAATTGTGTTATTGTCTCGGACAATATTTTTGAAAGTGGAAATATTTATGATGAGTTAACACAAAAGTATATAGAAATATTAGGAAATATTAATGTTCAATTGGCAGAAATCGTTGACAGCGTTTTTGAGGTGACTGAAGGAATGGTTTTACAAATAAAGTAAAAAAAGAATTGTTTAGTAATAAAATTATAATCATAAATATTAAATCTAAAAATTTTAATTAAGGAGTAAAAATGACAGTTTTAAAGGCATTATGCATATCGTTTTCTATTTATTCTAAAATACCAATGCCACAATTTGAATGGAAGGAAAAAGACATGAGGTATACTTTATGTTTCTTTCCATGGATTGGATTACTTATTGGTGCAGTTCAAATAGGATGGTTTATGTTATACGAGATTTTATTAAAAAAAGGAGTAGTTCATCATTCTATTTTATTTTCGTTGATAGGTACAAGTATACCACTTTTAATAAGTGGAGGTTTTCATTTTGATGGATATATGGATACGATGGATGCAATCCATTCGTATAAGAGTAAAGAGGAAAAGCTAGAAATTTTAAAAGATCCACATATCGGAGCATTTTCTGTTATTATGGCAATTTTATATGAATTATTTTATGTTGGCTTTTTTTCAGAAATTCATTTAATACAGACAATAACAATTGTTGCATCTAGTTTCGTAATGAGCAGATGTTTTAGTGGATTATCTGTTATATTTTTTAAAAGTGCTAGAGGTGGAAGTTTATCTTTTTTTTCAAAAACAGCGGATAAGAATATTGTTGCAGGAAGTCTTATTGTACAATTAATTATGGTTTATGGCTTTTTGTTATATTTATTTTCTATAAAAGGATTGATTGTAATTGCTATATCTATCGTTATGTATCTTTATTATAATTGGTACAGTAAAAAACAATTTGGTGGAATAACAGGAGACGTTGCCGGTTGGTTCGTAACATTATTTGAACTTGTTATTTTAATGTTTGCATTAGTTGTAACAGAGATGCCAAATTTGATTTAGAAGGGAAAAAGGTAATTAAAGTGATTGAATTATATGTAGGTGGAACAGCCCAAGGAAAATTGCAAACTGTTTTGAAAAAACATGAACTAACAGAAAATTATATTATAAATTTTGACGGTGATTGTTCTAATAATAATTGTCAGAGTTTACATTCGGTACTTTTTGGATCAGAAACATATGAAACTAATTCAATAAATTTTGAATTAAATTCTGATATTTCATTTTGTGAGAAATTTTTTCAAAAATTTTATTCTACATTTAATATTAACGGTGTTTTTACTGATAATATTAAAGAAAATATAGATAAAAATTTATTTGAAGCAAGCCAGTTTAATATAGATATAAAAAATAATAAAAAATATATCATTTTTAATAAGTTTAATTTCTTTATAAAATATTTGATTTTCGATAAAAATTATCCTGAGCGAAAAATAGATATTTCATTAGTTGAAAAATTAATTGTTATGTTTATAAAAAAAATTAACGAGAACAATAATGTAATCATTATTTCTGATGAAATAGGGAATTGTGTTGTTCCAATGCTTGAAGAGGAAAGAGTATACAGAGAATTAAATGGTAGTGTTTTACAAAAATTAGCAGAAGATGCAGATATTTTTTCTAGAATCTTTTGTGGAGTTGAACAGGAAATAAAAAAACAAAAGAAAAAAATGCGTTTTAAGATGGCGTTAGTTAGACATGGTAAAACTCACGGAAATTTAGAAGGTCGTTATATAGGAAAAACTGATGAATGTTTAACAGATAAAGGAATAATAGAACTAAAACAGATGAAAGATGATAAATTTTATCCGGATTGTTCTATTGTTTTTTCGAGTCCATTAATTAGATGTTCACAAACCGCTAAAATTGTTTTCGAGAATAAAGAAATATTTTTAAATTCAAAACTTGAAGAAATGGATTTTGGCAGATTTGAGGGAAAAAATTATAATGATTTAAAAGAAAATTCATATTATCAAAAATGGATAGATAGTAATGGTGAAATCCCTTTCCCAGAAGGAGAAGACAAAGAAAGTTTTATAAAAAGAGTAGGTCAGGGATTTGATGAAATTCTTCAATTGTGCTACGATTTGTTTTCAAATTTTTATATTAATATGAAAGATGTTGATTTTGCAATTGTTGCACACGGAGGAACTATAATGGCAATCATGAATATTCTTTTGGGCGAAGGGTATTATGAGTATAGAGTTAAGAATGGTCGAGGCTATATTGTAAGTTTTACTTTTGATGGTAAAAAAATCGACAATGTTGAAATTGAAAAGGAGATATAGGAATGTTTTACGACTTGTATAGAGACAGTGTATTTATTGCAAAAGTTAATGTCTTTCAATTCAAAGATTTACTCTTTTTTTTATATAAATATAACCTTTTTTTCGTATTATTGATTGGATTTTTATTAGATTTATTAATTGGAGATCCTTATTGTTTGCCTCATCCGATTAGATGGATTGGAAATCTTATATCTTTTTTAGAAAAAAAATTATATCTTAATGATCCTTTACTTAGTGTAGATCAAAAAAACAAGAAAAATTTTTATCATGGAATGATTTTAACTCTTGAGGTTGTTTTTTGTACGATGTTTGTAAGTATGGGAGTTTTGATTCTTACGCGTAAGATTAATATAATAGTTTATACAATTATAAAAAGTGTAATGTGTTATTATATTTTGGCCACGAAATCTTTGAAAGTTGAAAGCATGAAGGTATATAAGGCTTTAAAGGAAAATGATATTGAAAAAGCAAGATTTGCTGTTTCGATGATTGTGGGTAGAGATACAAAGGAATTAGACGAGATTGGTATAACTAAAGCGGCGGTTGAGACTGTAGCCGAAAATACTTCAGATGGTGTAATCGCTCCAATTATTTATTTGGCAATTGGTGGGCCTGTGTTTGGTTTTATATATAAAGCAATTAATACTTTGGATTCGATGATTGGATATAAAAACGAAAAATATTGTACTTTTGGTACTTTTGCTGCAAAGTTAGATGATATTGTTAATTATTTACCATCTAGAATTAGTGCTATTTTGATGATAGTTTCGTGTGTTTTTTTAGGAAAAAATTATGATACGAAAAATGCAATTTTTATATTTAAGAGAGATCGCTACAAACACAAAAGTCCAAATTCTGCACAGACAGAGTCGGTTTGTGCTGGAGCGTTAAATGTTCAATTGGCTGGAGATGCAAAATATTTTGGAAAAATTGTAAAAAAAGATTATATTGGTGATCCTAATAGAAAAATTAGAATAGATGATATAAAAAGTGCAAATAATATGTTATATACTACGGCTTTTTTATGTATAGGCATAAGTTTGATAATTAGATTTGTGTTAGGAAGTATATGATTTTTTTATTTCAAATAAAAAATAAAATTTAAAAAATATATAAAAGGTGAAACATATGATACATGGTGGAGATATTTATAGAAATAATGTTGAACATGATTTTTCTGTAAATATTAATTTTGTGGATGTTCCAAAAGAAATTAATGAAGCAATTATTAATTCTATCCCTAAAATAAAGGAATATCCGGATATAGAATGTCAGAAATTGCGAAAGAATTTATCAATACAATATGGATGTGATTATAGAAGAATTTTGTGCGGTAATGGCGCATCAGATATTTTTATGGCAATTGCTCATGGAATTAAACCAAATAAAGCACTGCTTCTTGCACCTTCATTCTATGGATATATTCATTGTTTAGATGCCGTTGGTTGCAAAATTGATTGGTATAATCTAAAAAAAGAAAATAATTTTTGTATTGATGCAAATTTTGTAAATAAATTAAAAAAAAGTGATTGCGATTTATTGTTTTTGACTAATCCAAACAATCCAACCGGTCAGACAATAGATCTTGATGTTTTAGATGAAATTATTGGTGTGTGCCAGAAAGCTAATAAAATTTTGGTAATAGATGAATGTTTTTCTTATTTTTTGACTAATGAAGACGAGTATTGTGATTTTATAAATAGTCATAATTATGAAGGCTTAATTAGAGTTAGAGCTTATACTAAAATATTTGCTATACCAGGAATTAGGTTAGGGTATGGTATTTTTTACTCGGATAAAATTGTTGAATTAGTTAAAAGAAATTTGTCAGAGTGGAATGTTTCTACTTTTGCACAAGAAGTTGGAAATGAAGCATGCAAACAAAAGGAATATATCGTAAAAACTAGAAAATTGATAGAAACTAATAAGAATTACTTGATTCAAGGCTTGTTAAATGTAAAAAATAAATCAAGTAAATTAAGCGATTTAGAAATAGTTCCATCTGAAGCAAATTTTATTTTAATTTATACTAAGTTTGATTTGTATAAATTTTTATTAGAAAAAAATATATTAATTAGAGATTGTTCTAATTTTAAAGGCTTAAAAAAAGGATATTATAGAATTGCTGTTAAATCTAAAGAAGAAATAGATATTTTATTAAGTGCTTTAATGTTAGCGTAGCATTTTTTGTCTTTAAAATATCACATAAAAAATATAAAATTGAAAATTATATAATAAAATTCATGAATATATGAGTAGAGAGAGGAATAAAAAATAATGCCGGATTTATTGAAAAATATAGAATATGTTCTTCCAACGGAAATAGAGAAAAGAAGTTTTGAAATAATCCAGGAAGAACTTTCCCAAAAAGGAATTGTTTTACCAGAAAAAGAAGATAAAATAACAAGAAGGGTTATTCATACTAGTGCAGATTTTGAATATGCAGATACATTAAAATATTCTGAAAATGCCGTGGATATAGTAAAAAATTTAGTGAAAAACCATGCAACTATTGTTACTGATACGAACATGGGGCTTGCTGGAATTAATAAAAAGGTATTAAAGACTCTTGACATTGAAGCAAAGTGTTTTATGGCAGATGAAAAAATTGCTAAACTTGCAAAAGAAAATAATGTCACAAGAGCTACTATGAGTATGAAGTTTGCGTCAGAGTTAGATGGTCCAGTTATTTTTGCGATAGGAAATGCACCTACGGCATTAATTGAATTATATAAATTGATGCAGGAGGGATATAAACCAGCGTTTATTATTGGTGTTCCTGTTGGATTTGTTAATGTGGAAGCGTCAAAAGAGTTGATTTTAAATTCAGATGTTCCATATATTGTAAATAAAGGAAGAAAGGGTGGCAGTAATGTTGCTGCTGCAATATGTAACGCAATTTTATATCAAGTTAGAGATGAATTAAATCTTAAAAACTAAAGGATACAATAAAACAACAAAAATGTGATAATTAATAGAAAAGGTAGATGCTATGAGATATGGTTTTACAACAGGAAGTTGTGCAGCTGCGGCTTCAAAGGCGGCAATTTATATGTTACTTTCAGGAAAAAAGAAAGAAACAATTACTATAATTACACCAAAGCAAATAGAGTATAGTCCTAAAATTGAAAAAATCACAATGGAAGAAAATTTTGTGATGTGTGCTGTGCAAAAAGATGGTGGAGATGATGTTGATGCAACAGATAAAGCATATATCTTTTCAAAGGTATCGATAGAAAAGAATAGTACACATGAACTTGAAATTATAATTGATGGAGGAAAAGGGGTCGGAAGAATTACAAAACCAGGATTAGATCAGCCTGTAGGCAATGCAGCAATAAATTCTGTTCCGAGAAAAATGATAAAAGAAGAAGTAGAAGAGGTTTGTAAGTTTTTTGATTTTTCAGATACTGTAAAAGTAGAAATTAGTGTTCCAAACGGTATTGAGATTGCAAAAAAAACATTTAATCCAAGGTTAGGCATAGTAGGTGGAATTTCGATTTTAGGAACAAGTGGGATTGTTGAACCTATGAGTAAAAAAGCGCTTGTTGATACTATTAGAGTTGAAATTAATCAAAAAAAAGCTTTAGGCTATGATATACTTGCAATTTCACCAGGAAACTATGGCTTGAATTTTATGAAAGAGACATATGATTATGACTTAGAAAAGAGTGTAAAATGTAGTAATTTTATAGGGGAAACACTTGATATTGCAAAGGAACTTGGTTTTAAAAAAGTTTTATTAAGCGGACATATAGGAAAATTGGTTAAAGTCGCTGGTGGTATAATGAATACTCATTCTAAAGAAGCAGATTGTAGAATGGAAATTCTTGCAGCTGCAACTATAAGAGCAACAGATGATGTATTTCTAGCAAGAAAGGTATTAGATACAATTTCAACAGAAGATGCATTGTCAATTATAATTGAGGCGGATAAGAATCAAAAAATAAAAGATAATAATAAAGTTGCTGATGATGAGAAATATAACATTAAAGAAGGTTCTCTTTTAAAAAGAATAATGGATATAATTATTGAAAAAATATACTTTTATCTTAATAATAGACACAATGGAGAAATTGAAGTTGAAGTAATTGTTTTTTCAAGTAATTATGGAGAATTAGGAAAATCTAAATTAGCCGATGATTATATTAAGGATTTAAAAAGTATGAACACTAATATCAAAATTTAGGAGGAAATATGATTCATTTTGTTGGTGCTGGCACAGGAGCAGTAGATTTGATAACTGTAAGAGGTATGAATATTTTAAAGAAAGCTGATATTATAATATATGCTGGATCATTAGTGAATAAAGAATTATTGCAATATAAAAAAGAGGATTGTATTGTTTATAATAGTGCGACTATGACATTAGATGAGGTCATAGAAGTAATGGAATTGGCAGAAAAAGAAAAAAAAGATGTAGCAAGAGTGCATACAGGTGATCCATGTATATATGGTGCAGTAAGAGAACAAATGGATGAACTTGATAAAAGAGGAATATTGTATGATAGTTGTCCAGGAGTTAGCGCATGTTTTGGAGCTGCTGCAAGTATGAATGTTGAGTATACATTGCCAAATGTATCCCAGTCACTTATTATTACACGAATGGAAGGAAAAACAAAAGTACCAGAAAAAGAAAGTATTCAATCATTTGCAAGTCATAATGCAACAATGGCGATTTATTTATCAATTGGAATGGTAAAGGAACTTAGCAAAAGATTGATTCAAGGTGGATATTCACCTTCGACACCTGCTGCAATTGCATATAAAGTTACGTGGCCAGATGAAAAAATATTTAAGTGTACAGTAGAAACACTAGACGAAGTGGCTAGAGAAAATAATATAACAAAAACAGCTTTAGTGATAGTTGGGGATGTTTTGGAACATTTTGAATATCAAAAATCAAGATTATATGCTCCAGATTTTTCGACAGAGTATAGAAAAGCAAAGGAGTAATAAGAGGGGTGAGATTGTGAACATTAGCATAATTAGCTTTACAACAAAAGGAGCTAAACTGTCTAAGATTCTTTTTAACAGATTAGACAATTATGAAGTGAAGTGTTTTTCAAAGAAAAAAGCATATGAAGGGATATATTACGTGGGAGACTCTTTGACGGAGTGGGTAAGAAAAGAATTTAAGAAGCATCATGCAATTATTTTCATTGGAGCGTGCGGAATTGCTGTAAGAGTGATAGCACCATCTTTAAAAAACAAATTAGTTGACAGTGCTGTTATTAATATTGATGAAAATGGAGAGTTTGTAATTCCACTTTTGTCTGGACATTATGGAGGCGCAAATGAATTAGCCGTATTTATTGCAGCAAAAATAAGAGCAATTCCTGTAATAACAACAGCGACTGATGTATCTGATAAATTTGCAATAGATATTTTTGCTAAAAAGAACAATTTATTCATAGGTAATAAATATGGAATAGCCCAAGTTTCGGCTAAAGTGCTAGATGGTCAACCTATTACCATGAGTATTGAGAAGGGACATTCTTTTTTTATAGATGAACATGAAATTTCTATAAAAAATACAATAATTCAATTAAAAAAATTTCCGCCAACGGAAACAGTTGATGTAATTATTGCGGATTCGAGAAATCCGTTCCTTTTGAATAATCAAATCAATGCGAGTTTATATCTTTACCCTAAAAAATATGTTATCGGAATAGGATGTAAAAAGGGTAAAAAAGCGCATGAAATAGAACAGCATATCATTAAAGTTTTAGAACAGGAAAAAATTGATATAGAAGATTGTATAGCAATAACTTCTGTTGATATAAAAAAGGATGAAGAAGGGATAATAGAATTTTCTGAAAAGTATAATATACCATTTAAAACATATGATGTGGAAACGTTAAGAAAACAAAAAGGTGATTTTGAAGAATCAGAGTTTGTAAAAGAAACTATTGGAGTGGGCAATGTGTGTGAAACATCGGCACTTGCATATGTTAATAGTGAATTTTTCGGAGAAAAAAATAATAGTGAAATTATCTGTCACAAGGTTGCAAATAATGGAGTTACTGTTGCAATAATTCAAAGAGACTGGAGGATTAATATAGATGACTAATTGTATTTATATTGTTGGAATGGGTCCTGGAAAAGGAACAAAAATGACAATTGAGGCTCGAGCTATCCTCAAAGAAATGGACACGATTATTGGTTATCAGGTTTATTTAGATTTGTTAGGTGAAGAATATTCAGATAAAGAATTAATTTCAACACCAATGAAAAAAGAAGTCGAAAGATGTAGAATATGCTATGAGAAAGCATTAGAAGGTAAAAAAGTGGCCATGGTATGCAGTGGTGATGCTGGTATATATGGAATGGCATCTTTAATGTATGAACTTTTACAAGAGTATTCAAATCCAAATAAGAAAATAAAATTAAGAGTAGTACCTGGAATTACTGCAGCAATTAGTGGTGCAGCGGAAATAGGTGCACCGCTTAATCATGATTTTTGTGTTATTAGTTTAAGTGATTTATTGACGCCTTGGGAGAAAATAGAAAAGCGTTTAAAGGCAGCAGCGTATGCAGATTTTGCTATCGCTTTATATAATCCTTCTAGTAAAAAAAGAAGTCATTATTTAGAAAAAGCTTGTATAATAATGAGTGAATATATAGAAAATACTCGTCCATGTGGTTATGTTAAGAATATAGGACGTGAAGGAACAGAAATAAAGGTATGTTCTTTTGAAGAATTAAAAAATGAAAAAGTAGATATGTTTACAACTGTTTTCATAGGAAATTCATGTACTAAAATAATCGACAATAAACTAATAACACCAAGAGGATATAAAAAAAATGAATAAAGAAAAAAGAATAGTTATTTTTTCGGGAACAACAGAAGGAAGAAATCTGTCAGAAGTTTTAGCAGAGCATAAAGTTAAACATATAGTATGTGTTGCTACTGAGTATGGAAAGATGGTTATGGACGATAACGAATATGTTGAAATTTTAAACGAAAGATTAGATAAAAATCAAATGATTAATCTTTTTAAAAATAATAATATAGACGTTGTTGTAGATTCAACACATCCTTATGCTAAAATTGTAACGCAAAACATTAAAGATGCAGCAGCAGTTGCTAAAATAAAATATGTTCGCTTGAAAAGAGATGAAGATTTTGTGGCTCAAAAATATAAAAATCAAAAAAATATTCATTTTGTTGATTCAATTGAAGAGTGCGTGCAAAACCTTTCAAAAGTTGATGGCAATATTTTGCTAACGACAGGAAGCAAAGAATTACATAAATTTTGTCAAGATGACAGTATAAAAAATAGACTTATTGTACGTGTACTTCCAGGAAAAGAAAGTATAGAAATATGTGATGAGCTTGGGATTAGTAAAAATAAAATTATTGCTATACAAGGTCCTTTTTCGTACGAGATGAATAGTTTTTTTATAAAAAATTATGATATTAGAGTATTAGTTTCGAAGGAAAGTGGCAAAGCCGGTGGATTTGATGAAAAAATAAAGGCTGCAGTGGATGCTGATATTGAAGTATTTGTAATAAAAAGACCAAAAGAGTCTGGAATGAGTTTTTCAGAGGTAGTGAATTTATTTTTTGAAGAAAATATAGAAATAATAAAACCCAATATTTCATTTGATATCACTTTAGCTGGAATAGGCCTAGGAACAGAAAACTTTTACATAAATGAACTAAAGGAAAAAATAAATAAAGCAGATGTTGTTTTAGGGGCTAAAAGAATGATAGAGAATGTCACGCCTAAAATAGAAAAGAAGCCATATTATATGTCAAAAGATATAATATCGTATTTGAAAAATTTCCCTTTCCACGAAAAAGATAAATATAATATAGTTGTTCTATTTTCGGGGGATGTTGGATTTTACAGTGGGTGTTATCTTTTAAAAGAGGCTTTAAAAAATGAATTAAAAAGCACAACATACGAGCTTAATATTTTACCAGGAATATCATCAATAATTTATATGGCAGCAAAATGTTCTACTATGTGGAATGATGCTAAAATTATGAGTATTCATGGTAGATATGATGAGTTTTTTGGAGACAATGAAATCCTAGAAAGTATAAAATATAATAAAAAAATATTTATGATAGTTTCGGGATATAAAGATATCAATAAGATAGGGCAACTTATAGTAGAAGCTGATGGCAAATATATTGATAAAAATAGCATAGAAATCACAGTTGGATTTAATTTATCGTATTCAGATGAAATTATAAAAAAGATTACAGTAGAAGAATGTAAAGAAATAGATAAAGATGGATTATATGTTGTTTTTATTGAAAACAAAAAATATTTAAAACATAAGAATTCTTCATTGATAAAGGATTCAGAGTTTGTTAGGGATAAGGTGCCAATGACAAAAGAAAATATCAGACATCTTGTAATTAATAAACTGCAAGTAGAAGATGACTCTATCTTTTTGGATATCGGAGGAGGTTCAGGTTCAATTAGCATAGAAACTGCTATGCTTGATAGAAATATTAAGGTCTTTACATTTGAAAATAATAAATATGCGGTTGAACTTATAAAAAAGAATGTTGATCATTTTGGAAGAAAAAATATTCAAATAGTTGAAGGTTATTTTCCAGAGGTTCTAAATAATACAGGTGAAACAAATAAATACAAGAATTATATAGAAAATCATAAAGATATTGTAAAGAGTGCATTTATTGGTGGCACAAGAGGTCGTTTAGAAAAAATGATCGATTATTTATTTGATTTAAATAATACTATGAGAGTTTGCGTAACAGCAGTGACTTTAGAAAGTATAAATAATACTATAAATACAATTGAGAATGGTGTGAATAAGGGTATTATCACTGATGTCGATATCTCTCAAGTTTCATATAGTAATATAAATAAAGTTGGCAATTATAATATGTTTAAAGCACAAAATCCAATTATGATTTTTGTTTTCAACTTTAAGCCTAAAAATAAATAACAGCAGGAGAGTGCAAAATTGGGAAAATTAATGATTGCTGCAATTAAAAGTGGCAGTGGAAAAACAATGATTACATGCGGATTACTTAAAGCATTAAAAAATAGAGAAATTAATGTTGTTAGCTATAAATGTGGTCCGGATTATATAGATCCTATGTTTCATAGGAAAATTATAGGTGTTCCAAGTAGAAATGTTGATACATTTTTCCTTGAAGAAAATCAATTAAAAACATTATTTCAAGAAACAAGTAATGTATATGATGAATCGATAATTGAAGGCGTGATGGGATTATATGATGGAGTTGGAGGACAGCAAGAACAGGGTTCTTCGTATCATGTGGCTAAGATATTAAATTGTCCTATAATTTTAGTGATAGATGTTGGTGGCATGGGACGAAGTATCTTGCCACTTATTTATGGTTTTTTAAAATACGATATAAATAAGCTTATAAAAGGTGTAATTCTTAACAGAGTTTCTGAAACATATGGCAAAACTTTAAAAAAGATGATAGAAGAAGAATTAGACATAAAAGTCTATGGAACTTTAAAAAAAGATATTTCATTAAGTTTTGAAAGTCGTCATTTAGGACTTGTTATGCCGAATGAAATTGATGACTTAAATAAAAAAATTTCTAAGTTAGCTGTTGAGATAGAAAAAACTGTTGATATAGATTCTTTATTAAAATTATCAAATTTTGATAAGCAAAACTACAATCAAGATTACAATAAAGTAAATAAAAAAAATAATGTAGAATTAGAAAATGAAAAAGAAATTTGTAGACTTGCAGTTGCTAGAGATGAAGCGTTTTGCTTTTATTATGAAGAAAATTTAGAAATGCTAAAAAATAGGGGTGTTCAATTGGTTGAATTTTCTCCAATAAGGGATAAAAAATTACCGGATAATATAGATGGAATATTGCTAGGTGGTGGTTATCCTGAATTATATTTAGAACAGCTAAGTAAAAATTATGCCATAAAAAAAGATATAAAAGAGAAAGTGCAAAATAATATACCGCTTGTTGCGGAATGTGGTGGATACATGTATTTACATGATTTTGTTGAGTACGAGAATTCATATGAAATGTTGGGAATACTTAGTGGCAAATGTGTGTATCGTAATAAATTGGTTAATTTTGGATATGTAGAAGTAAAAGAAAATACATCTAGTTTTTTGTCAAATAAAACAGCAAAAGCACATGAATTTCATTATTTTGAAAGCTTAAGAGAGGATTGTTCATGTTCTGTAAAAAAGGTTTCAAATGATAAAAAATGGAATGGATGTTATGTGACTGATAATATTTGGGCTGGCTTTCCTCATTTGTATTATCCTCAGATTGTAAGTTTTGTAGATAATTTTGTAGAAAAAATGATAAATTATAAAAAAAATAATCATTCTACAAAATCAAATTATGTTTATGGTATAGGAGTAGGACCTGGAAACATAAATAAACTTACATCGGAAGCAAAAGAAGTGATAAGAGACGCAGATAGAATCATTATTCCGACAAAGGAACTAGAATCCAGTTATGCTTACAATATAATTAAAAAAGAATTTCCTAAAATTGATAAAGATATTTTTGTTGCTATAGACTTTCCAATGACTAAAAATAAAGAAATTTTAGAAAAGGCACATAATTATTGTTATAAGGTAATAAAAGATGCTTACAATATGAATAAAAAAGTGGCTTTTGTAACAATAGGTGATGTTTGTATTTACTCAACTTTTAATTATATTTCTGCAAAATGCGATAGTGACAATATCCCAGTCAAACTTATAAATGGAATTCCTTCTTTTTGTGCGGTTGCAGCAGAATTAGGGATTCCGTTAGCTGATAAATCAGAACAGATTCATATTATACCTGCTTCGTATGAAATAGAGACAACTAAGAATTTACGAGGAACAAGAGTTTATATGAAATCAGGTTCTAAATTGTTGAAGTTGCAAGAAATGTTAAAAGATGAAAAAAGATATAGGAAAACAGTGATATATGGTGTTTCAAATTGTGGGTTAGATAATCAAAAAGTTGTTATGGGAGTAGAAAATTTGGATAAATTAGAAGGTTACTTAACAACTGTAATTGTAAAAGATTTAGAGCCTTTTGAAGATAAAAGTTCTAGCTCATTTTTTACAAATTATGCCTGTAAATATTATCCTTGTCACAAGAATATTAAAAATTTAAATTGCCTATTTTGTTATTGTCCTATGTATTTTTTAGATGAATGTTTGGGACATCCAACTTATATTGAAAAAGAGGGGAAAAAAATAAAAGTGTGTACAAACTGTGTTTTTCCACACAAACACGAAAATTATGATATAATAATGAAGTATTTAGCATCGAAGTGTAGACGATAAGATGTAAATAAATAGGTTTAGGAGAATTGAAAAATGGAAATCTTAAAAGCAATTTTGTTTGGTATTGTTGAAGGTATTACAGAATGGTTACCTGTAAGTAGTACTGGACATATGATTTTACTTGATCATTTTGTTAAATTGAATGTTTCAAGTGATTTTTGGAAGATGTTTGAAGTTGTAATTCAATTAGGCGCAATTCTTGCAGTTTTAGTTATATTTTGGAATAAATTGTGGCCATTTACATTTTCTAAAACAACTTCTATTGATGGAAGTGATTCTGCAAATCATTTTGGATGGAAAAAGGGAGCATTTGCGATGTGGGTCAAAATTATCATTGCATGTGTACCTGCAGCAGTTATAGGTGTTGCATTCGATGATAAAATTGATGAATTATTCTATCATCCAATTCCAGTAGCACTTGCACTTATTATTGTTGGTTTGTTATTTATTATCGTTGAACATACAAAAGGACAAAATGAACCAACTATCACAAGTATTGCAGAAATAACATATACAACAGCAATTATTATTGGATTATTCCAAACAGTTGCAGCTGTATTCCCAGGAACTTCTCGTTCAGGAGCAACAATTATTGGAGCAATTTTAATTGGTGTTTCAAGAGAAATTGCAGCAGAATTTACTTTCTTTTTAGCAGTTCCAGTTATGTTTGGTGCTAGTTTATTAAAAGTTGTAAAATTCGTTAAAGCAGGAGTTAATATGTCTCAAAATGAGGCCGTAATTCTTGGCGTAGGATGCGTAACTGCATTTGTTGTATCAATTATTATCATTAAGTTTTTAATGAGTTATATCAAAAAACATGATTTTACAATTTTCGGATGGTACAGAGTATTGCTTGGTATCGTTGTGATTTTAATGTTGAGATAGTAAATAAGGCAAAGATAATTAATTTAAAAGATTAAAGTAATTAGTTCGATTTTTAAAAGGCAAATATTACATCAGGTAGTATTTGTCTTTTATTTTTTATCCGATAAATGACATAAGAACGATGTATTAAAATATATCAAGAAAATTGATTAAATATTATCATTAAAATATATCAATGCTTGTGATATTATTTATTTACAAATAAATTTTGTAAAATTAATTAATATTGATGTATAATAAAAAATATTAGGTTTAATATATATGGAGGTTATGATTATGAAAGAAGCAAATAAGTATAAAAAACAATATTTTATGCCACCTGTGTGTGAGTATGATTGGGCAAAAAAAGACAGTATTACTAAGCCACCAATTTGGTGTTCAGTGGATTTAAGAGATGGAAATCAAGCTTTAATTGAGCCAATGAGTTTAGAAGAAAAAATAGAATTTTTTCAATTATTAGTTAAAATTGGATTTAAAGAGATAGAGGTAGGGTTTCCTGCGGCTTCTGAAACAGAATATATTTTTATGAGAGAATTAATTGAAAGGGATATGATTCCGGATGATGTAACTGTTCAGGTCTTAACTCAAGCAAGAGAGCATATTATTAAAAAAACATTTGATGCGGTAAAAGGTGCACCACATGCAATAATTCATTTGTATAATTCGACTTCTGTTGCACAAAGGGAACAAGTTTTTAGAAAAGATAAAGAACAAATCAAGAAATTAGCAGTTGATGGTGCTAAATTATTAAAAGATTTAGCAGAGAAAACAGAAGGTAATTTTTCATTTGAATATAGTCCAGAGAGTTTTCATGGAACAGAGGTAGATTATGCAGTAGAAGTATGTAATGCTGTATTAGATGTATGGAAACCAACAGAAGATAACAAAGCAATTATAAATATACCAGCTACTGTAGAAACAGCTATGCCTCATGTATTTGCAACTCAAATTGAGTATGTGAGCAAAAATTTAAAATTTAGAGATAATGTCACATTAAGTTTACATCCTCATAATGATAGAGGAACTGGAGTCGCTGATGCAGAATTAGGAGTTTTAGCGGGAGCAGATAGAATAGAGGGTACTTTATTTGGAAATGGAGAAAGAACAGGTAATGTTGATATAATCACACTTGCTATGAATATGTATTCTCATGGTGTTGAACCAGGACTAGATTTTACTAATATGCCAAAAATTAGAGAAATATATGAGAGATTAACTAGAATGAGTGTTGGTGACAGACAACCTTATGCAGGAAATCTTGTTTTTTCAGCTTTTTCGGGCTCGCATCAAGATGCAATTGCAAAAGGAATGAATTATAGAGAAGAAAGAAATGAAAAATATTGGACAGTTCCTTACCTTCCCATTGATCCCATTGATGTCGGAAGAAATTACGATGCAGACGTAATTAGAATAAATAGTCAATCTGGAAAGGGTGGGGTAAGCTACATACTAAAACAGAATTTCAGCTTTATTTTACCTGATAATATGAAAGAAGAAGTAGGATATGCGGTAAAACAGGTTTCAGATGAAGCTCATAAAGAATTATCTCCACAGTGGGTGTATGAAATTTTTGAAAAAGATTATATAACCTATACGCCTTATTTTGAGATTACAGAATGTCATTTTAAACAAGATGACGGTATTATGGCTGAGGCGACTATATCATATTTAGGAAAAAAGAAAATAATTGATGCAATGGGCAATGGTCGTTTAGATGCTGTTAGTAACACAATTAAAGAATTTTTTGATGTTAGTTATGAGTTATCAGAGTATCAAGAACATGCATTATCAAGTGGATCGTCTTCTAAAGCTATGGCTTATGTGGCAATTACTTGTGATGGTAAAAAATATTGGGGAGCAGGAATAAATGAAGATATTATAAAAGCATCTATTCATGCATTGACTGTTGCAGCTAATAAATTGCCAGCAATAGGAACAAACACCAACGAAAAAGATGAAAGATTACTTGATATTTTAAATTACATGCAATCAAATTATAAAACCGTAACTTTGGAAACTCTTGCAGAACAATTTCATTTATCGGAGCCATATATCTCAAAATATATAAAGGATAAGTCTAGAAAAAATTTTGGGGAACATTTAGCAAGTATTCGTATGAAAAAGGCAAAGACACTACTAAAAAATGGTAACATGAATATTGAAAACATCGCTGATACTGTGGGGTATCCGAATGTTGAACATTTTAATCGTTTGTTTAAAAAAATGTTTAATATGACACCAATGCAGTATAGAAAAGAATCTCGTTAGTTAAAAAACTAACTTAAATTGCAGAGCAAAAGAAGATGATTTGTGAAAACTAAAGTATTAAAAAAGTATAAACTTTTATATAATAATATTGACATATCTGTGCTATAGGCTTTATACTACATACACTAAGTTACAAGAAGGTTGTGACTTATATATGACTTTTTATGGACAGATGTTTTGAATGACAGAAAAGACACTATTGAAAGATAGTGTTTTTTCTATATAGGGTCATCGACAGTTTATTAGGGTCATCAGGAATGTATATGGTATCAAGAAGCAATAATAGGAAGTGTGTAGTATTATGACAAAAGTAAGGCAACGAGCGCAGAAAATGCAAAAAGTTATGCTAAATTGGATTGAAAATCCAAGGTTTCAGGAAATAATTAGTTTTTATTCGGACAAGCATTTATTGGAACATTTAGCGATGTTTAAAGTGAATTTGACAAATGACATGGTTGACGTTGTTCACATTGGTCATATGGAAAATTTTAAAAATATAATTAATTCAGGATATAGTTCATATGAGAATTTATTATACAAAATAATGAATAATCTTGATTTATTATCTGAAAAAGAAGAGATTAGTCTCTTTTTTGATAGAAGAATTTTAATGCACAGATTTTGTCAGGGTCAAATTAACGACGAAATCGAATTTATTTGTTTATTTAATACTGTTTTTAGATGGGTGCATTGTGATTATTTATTATTAGATTCTAAGGATGATGGTTGTATTTATGCTTATATTTTCGTTTTTGATATGAGTGATTATATTAAAAAACAAGAAACAATTAAGGATACAGCAATTGAAAGTGAAATTGATTCATTAACTGGACTACCTAATAGATTATTTTTCCGTTCAGTAGCACCTGAAATTTTAAAAAAGAATATAAAAAAGGGGAAGAAAACCTCCTTTGTACATTTTGATATTGAAAATTTTAAAGCTTTTAACGAAAAATATGGTGCTAATAGTGGAGATAAATTACTTAAATTTATGGGAGAAGTTTTAAGTAATGTTTTTAGTGAATGTTTAGTGTCGCATTTATCACAAGATCATTTTATGGTCGTAACTAGTGAAAATGACATTATTTCTAAGATAGAAGACATTCATAATTGTATAGCAGATTTTTCGAAGCTTGAATATATTGAAGTTAAAGCTGGAATTTTTGAGACAAAAGATGAAGAATTAGACGCATTTGTTGCTAGTGATAGAGCTAAAATAGCAGCAGATAGTATAAAAAACAAATATACAGAAGTGTATAGATTCTTTGATGAAGAGCTAGTTAATATTGTGACAAAGCAAAAATATATTGTAGACAATATAGATAATGCAATAAAAAGAAAAGATTTAAGAGTATATTATCAACCTGTGTTTTGTACTAAAACTGGAACTTTATGTGGTTTTGAGGCGTTGTCTCGTTGGAAAGATCCAACATATGGTTTCTTATCGCCAGCAGATTATATAGTGACATTAGAAGAGTACAGATTAATTCATAAATTAGATCAATTTATGATTAAATCAATTTGTAGAGATATAAGATTTATGCTTGATGAAGGATTTAAAGCTGTTCCTGTATCAGTGAACTTATCTAGAATTGATTTTGAACTAGGAGATATGGTTACATATTTAGACAAATGTGTAGAAAAATACAATATAGATAAATCATTAGTACATGTAGAAATAACAGAAACAGTATTAATGGAAAATCCGAATGATTTAAAATTCCAAATTGAAAAGTTCCAAAATCGAGGATTTGAAGTTTGGATGGATGACTTTGGAAGCGGTTATTCTTCATTTAACGTATTAAAAGATTTCGATTTTGATATGTTAAAGATTGATATGTTATTTATGAAGGATTTTGAAAAAAATAAAAAAGCCAAAAAAATATTAGCTGCAATTGTTGAAATGGCAAAAACCATCGGTATCAGTACTGTTGCCGAAGGTGTTGAAACTCAAGAACAATTTGAATTTTTGAGAACTGTTGGCTGTGATAGAGCACAGGGATATCTATTTGGTAAGCCAACTCCTATGAATGACGAATTTTTTGATTTTTTTACAAAAACTATGCGATAATACAAATGATAAAAATATAACTTAATACCTACAAACACTTTAAATTATAAATAAAATTATAAATTGACGATATAAAGAAAACAAATTGTAGCTAAGATTTTCCAAATATTGTAAGCCTGTAAATGTAATGTTTACAGGCTTTTTTGTTGTGTGTTTTTCTGTGTTTGTTTTTTATGGGAAAGGCTTCTGGCTTGATTGAAATACGTAATACGTATTGATAAACTTCAAGGTGATTATTGTGAGGTGTAGTACAAAATCAATTTTTTTAAAATAGTTTTGTAGAATCTTTATAATTTTGTAAAAGTAAACGAAATTATATTATGTAAAAAAATAAGGAAGGAGTAATGAAATGGGAGATCTTTATAGGGAATTAGAATTAATTGAGAAAATAAAAAAATTAAAAGAATCTGGAGTAGATTTAGATAAAAATGATAATGAAAATAGGCAAACAGCATTACATATTTTGGTAAAAAAAGACAATTTAATAGGCATCAGGGTAATGCTTAGAGAAGGGGTAAATATGGAAAAACAGGATATAAATGGTTGTACTCCTTTATGTATTGCGGCAATGGCAGGAAATGTTAATGCTGTTAAAATTTTAATTGATCATGGGGCTAATCCAAATGTTGTATGTAAACGAATTGTAAAAAATGAAAATGTTGATATTGATACATTGGAATATTTAGAAATGAATGAACAAATTGTAGAAGATAATATTTTTTGTCATGTGATTAATTTAGCAAAACAAAAAAAGAATTCACCGATAATTCGTAGCAGATTTTTGTCTATAGCTAAATTAATGGTTTTAAATGGGTTAGATTTAAATGATCCTAAAAACAAAGAAGCTGCTAAAGGCTATAAAAGTATACAAGGAATGTTCGTATAAAATTAGAGCATAGCAGCATTAAAATTTTAGTTAGTAAGAAATAGAGTAAATTGATTTTTATTAGAAATTAATACTCCTTCATTTTGCAACTTGCTTATTTCGTTTGATAAGGCACTTCGATCAACTGAAAGATAGTCGGCTAGTTGTTGACGATTAAAAGGTATTGTAAAAGAAGGATTATTTACTTTGTTTGATTCAAAGGATAAGTACGCAAGTAACTTATCACGTATTGTTTTCTTGGACATAAAATCTATTTTTTGTGTTAAATTTACATTCTTTTTAGCTAAGGTCATAAGCATGTTTTGGATAAGTTTTGAGTGATAGGTACATGTTGAAGAACAAATATTAGTTATCTTTTTCATATCAAGAAGCATTATACTGCAGTCTGTTGTTGCGATTACACTCGATTCGGCTGGAACAAAGGATAAAACAGCATATGCTTCTCCAAAGATTGTACCAGGTTTTAATTCGCTTAAAATTGTGCGATTTCCCCAATAATCTTCTCGTATAATCATTGCATTTCCACTTAAAACTAATCCAACATGTTGAATGCTTTCTCCAGAACGAAAAATAAATTCGTTTTTAGAATATGTATTAATCTGAGAAGAAAGACAATTAAGCATTTTATCTATTTCATCAATAGAAATTCCGGAAAATAAAGTAGTGTTCTTTAAAAGCATTAAATATTTATCTTTTATATGTGGGTTTAATTGTTCTGAGTGTTTTTCCATTAAAATCTCCTTTTAAAAAAAATTTTTTAATCGATATATAATACGATATTATTGCTAAATATATTACATTTATGTTGTTTATACAACAGAATTGTTCGTAAAAAAATATTACACTCTTTTATGTAATAAATCAAGTTATTAAGTATTAAATCTACATAAAGGAGAAAAATAATGGCAAATAATATGTTTTGTTATCAATGTGAACAGACTGCAGGTTGTACAGGATGTACAGGTAGTGTTGGAGTCTGCGGTAAAACAGCAAACACATCAAAATTACAGGATGAATTAATAGGAAGTTTGATTTCTTTAGCATTAATTACGAAAGAAAAATTATTTTCGTGTAAAACAGAATGTTCTGATAGAATTACTAAAATGATTTTAGATGGACTCTTTACAACAATTACAAATGTTAATTTTAATGATAAAAAATTAGTAGAAATGATTCAAAATATAAAAAATCAAAAAAATAACATGATAAAGTTTTGCGGTCTAAAGGAAGTACCAGATTATGATATGAATAAAATATGGCAGGCAGATGAAGATATAAGATCGCTTAAATCTCTTATTTTGTTTGGCCTAAAAGGTATAGCGGCTTATGCTTATCATGCTAGAGTCATGAATTATAAAAATCATGAAGTTGATCTTTTTTTGGTGGAAGCATTATGTGAGTTGAGTAAAGATGAAACTGTTGAAAATCTTATGCAAACAGTGCTAAAAACTGGTGAAATTAATTTAAAATGTATGGAATTGTTAGATAAAGCAAATACAACAGAATTTGGTAAACCTCAACCAGCTAAGGTTTCTTTAACGGTAGAAGAAGGTCCATTTATTGTTGTAACAGGTCACGATTTATATGATTTAAAATTGCTTTTAGAACAGACAAAAGACAAAGGAATTAATATTTATACACATGGTGAGATGCTTCCAGCTCATGGATATCCAGAATTAAAAAAATATCCACATTTAAAAGGAAATTTTGGTACAGCATGGCAAAATCAACAAAAAGAATTTGCAAATATTCCAGGAGCACTTTTATTTACGACAAATTGCTTAATGCCTGTAAAAGATAGTTATTCAGATAGAGTGTTTACAACGGAAGTTGTTTCTTATCCACAAGTCGTTCATATTAATGAAGATAAAGATTTTACACCGGTTATAAATAAAGCAATTGAATTAGGGGGATATGAAAAAAGAATGGAATTCTCCGGAATTAATGGAGGGCATGAAGTTATGACAGGATTTGGTCATGATACTGTCTTATCTGTAGCAGACGAAGTTATTAAAGCTGTTAATGATGGAGTAATTAAGCATTTCTTTTTAGTTGGTGGCTGTGATGGAGCGAGAGTTGGACGAAATTATTATACAGATTTTGTTAAGGCAACACCAAAAGATACTGTTATTCTTACTCTTGCATGCGGAAAATATAGATTTAATGATTTAAATTTAGGGGAAATTGCAGGACTTCCTAGAATTATGGATATGGGGCAATGTAATGATGCATATAGTGCAATTAAAGTTGTAAATGAACTAGCAAAAGCATTTAATTGTGAAGTGAATGAATTACCATTGACCTTAAATATTTCATGGTATGAGCAAAAAGCTGTTGGCATATTGTTAAGTTTACTTTATCTTGGAATAAAAAATATTTTCTTAGGACCTACTATTCCGGCATTTATTTCAAAAAATGTATTAGATATTTTAGTAAATAATTATAATATTACGCCAATAAGTACACCTGAAGAAGATTTGAAAAAAGCTTTAAAAATTAATTAAAATTACAAATAATAGCCGTTCTCAACATTCTAGTTGTGGCTATTAGTTGATGCTGTGGATTGTTGAATTCCTCCTACCACGTTGATGGTTAAAATAAGGTTACAACCACAGCATTTTTTTTATTGAGGTAAGATATATGATATATGTTGGAATTGATATAGCAAAAGATAAACATGATTGTTTTATAAAAAAAACAAATGGTGAATATATAGATACATTTACAGTATCAAACAATATAGAAGGATTTGAAATACTTTATACTAATATTTTAAAATTCAATACAGAAAGCGAGGAAATTAAAGTCGGTTTAGAAGCAACGGGGCATTATGGCTATAACTTGATTGCGTATTTATTGAAACATAATATAAAAGTCTATGTAATTAATCCACTTCATACAAATTTATATAGAAAGAGCATGAGTCTAAGATTGACAAAGACAGATAAAATAGATAGTTGTACAATTGTTTCTATGTTGATGGCAAATTTAAATTTGAAAGCATATACAGATTTAAATTTTATAACGGATGAGTTAAGATCGTTAACTCGTTACAGATATGAAAAAGTAAAAGATAGAGCAAAGTTTCGGAGTACGGTTTCAAAATTGATTTGTATTCTTTTTCCAGAATTAGAAAAAATGGTTTCAACTGTTCATAGTCCTTCGATTTATGCGTTACTTTTAAAATATCCTGATGCAGAACAGATTTCAAGAGCACATCTTACAAAGATAACTAATATTCTTTTAACAAAATCAAAGGGTCATTACGAGAAAAATACAGCGATCCAAATAAGGGAGGCTGCAAGAAAGTCAATAGGAATTAATATGCCCGTGATGTCGTTAGAACTACAACATACAATCATATTATTAAATGAAATAGAAGAACAAATAAATGAAATAGAAGAAAAAATCAAAATTATAATGGATGAAATTGATTCACCAATTACAACAATACCGGGAATTAATTATAGAATGGGAGCAATGATTTTAGCAGAAATAGGGGATTTTTCAAGGTTTAGTTCCCCAGATAAAATTTTAGCATATGCTGGTATGTCACCAACCATATATCAGTCGGGTCAGATTGAACAAACCTCCTATGCACATATGGAAAAAAGAGGATCAAAATATTTAAGATATGCGCTTTTTAATGCAACTAAATATGTTTGTCTGTGGGATCCGATTTTTAGAGAATATTTAGCAAAAAAAAGAGAAGAAGGAAAGTCGTATACAGTGGCGGTTACACATGCAACAAAAAAATTAGTAAGACTTATATATAGTCTAGAAAAAAATCATGAAGAATATATGGAAAAAATAAAGAAGCATAATAAATTATAGATTTTATAAAGTTTTTAATTTTGAATAAATACACCTAAGAAAAGGTGAAAATTTATAACTACTAATAGACGTTTATAACAATAATCGACAATAATAACATATATTAAACATTTAAAATTGTAGTAAAATATATATAAGTAAAAGGAAAATATAACCGATATTCTTATATTTCTATTAATTATTTCCGAAAATACTTGACATGTCACAATGATTAGACTATACTAACACTTAGTAAGATACATTAATAATGATTAGAATAAAGAAAAGAGGGATGTCTATGCCTTTAACAATGGTTGATATTGGTTCGGAACATAAGATTGTCAGAATCGGTGGAAAAGAAGAAACAAGAAAGTTTTTAAATAATCTTGGATTTGTACAAGGTGGAAAAGTTTCTATTGTTTCGAAAATAGATGGGAATTTGATCGTTAACGTTAAAGATTCAAGAGTTGCGATTGGAAAAGATATGGCTAATAAAATTTTAGTTTAAATAATAAAAAAGGAGCTTATAAATGAGAACTTTAAAAGATGTAGGCATTGGTGAGAATGTCAAAGTTAAGAAAATTACAGGCGAAGGCGCTGTAAAAAGAAGAATTATGGATATGGGATTAACAAAAGGCACAGGTATTTTCGTTAGAAAAGTTGCACCATTAGGTGACCCAATTGAAATAACGATAAGAGGGTACGAACTTTCAGTTAGAAAAAATGATGCTGAAATGGTTCAAGTAGAAGACTAAAAAATAAAGTAAGGAGATTAGTAGGATGGCTTTAAAAATAGCATTAGCAGGTAATCCTAACTGTGGTAAAACAACATTATTTAATTCACTAACTGGTTCAAACCAATATGTTGGTAATTGGCCAGGTGTTACAGTAGAAAAAAAAGAAGGAAAATTAAAGGGACATAAAGATGTAAAAATCGTAGATTTACCAGGTATTTATTCTTTATCACCATATACTCTTGAAGAAGTTGTAGCAAGAAATTATTTGGTAAATGAAAAACCAGATGCAATCATAAATATAATTGATGGCTCTAATATAGAACGTAACCTATATTTATCAACTCAGTTGATTGAATTAGGAATTCCAGTAATTATGGCTATTAATATGATGGATGTCGTTGAAAAGAACGGAGATAAAATTAATGTAAATAATTTATCTAAGAATCTTGGATGCGAAGTTGTTACTATTTCAGCTTTGAAGAATAAAGGAATTTCAGCAGCAGCAGATTTAGCAGTTAAAGTTGCTCAAAGTCATAAACTAAATACTTTACAGCACAGATTTGCAGATGATGTTGAAAAAGAAATTGAAAGCGTAGTTAATAAACTTCCTTCTTCTATGCCTACAGAACAAAAGAAGTTCTTTGCGATTAAATTAATTGAACGTGATAGTAAGATTGAAGATTTATTATCAGAAATTCCAAATGTTGAACAGGAAATTAAAAATCTAGAAGAAAAATTTGATGATGATACAGAAAGTATTATTACTAATGAAAGATATGAGTACATCTCATCTATCATTGACAGCTGTGTAAAAAAAGGCAAAAAAGGCAAAGACACAGTTTCTGATAAGATAGATAGAATTGTAACAAATAGATTTTTAGCGTTACCGATTTTCGCTTTGATAATGTTTATTGTATATGGTATTTCGGTAACAAAAGTTGGTTCACCTCTTACTGACTGGACAAATGACAACTTATTAGGTGATGATGGATGGAATTTATTACATTTTGGTCCTCATATACCTGGTGTTCATGCGTTTGTTGGTGATTTATTAGAATCAGTTAAATGTGCTTCATGGTTATCTGGACTTATTAATGACGGTATTATAGCCGGTGTTTGTGCTGTATTAGGATTCGTTCCACAGATTATGTTATTATTCTTCTTCTTGGCTTTACTTGAATCATGTGGATATATGTCAAGGGTGGCATTCATCATGGATAGAATCTTTAGAAAATTTGGTTTATCAGGTAAATCATTTATTCCTATGTTAATTGGTTCAGGTTGTGGTGTTCCTGGTGTTATGGCTTCTAGAACAATTGAGAACGAAAGAGATCGTAGAATGACAATTATGACTACAACTTTTATTCCATGTAGTGCTAAGTTGCCTATCATTGCATTAATCGCTGGTGCTTTTTTCCATAACAGCGCATTAGTTTCAGTAAGTGCATATTTTATAGGAATTGCAGCAATCGTATGCTCTGGTATTATTCTTAAGAAAACTAAAATGTTCGCAGGTGATCCTGCACCGTTTGTAATGGAATTACCAGCTTATCATATGCCAACATTATCAAATGTGTTTAGATCAATGGGTGAAAGAGGATGGTCTTTCATTAAAAAAGCTGGAACAATTATTTTACTTTCAACAATTGCTATTTGGTTTTTACAAACATTTGGATGGGATTCAAAAGGCAATTGGGGTATGTTAGAAGCAGATCAGATTGATGGTTCTATTTTAGCTAAAATTGGTGGTGTGTTTGCATTTATCTTCAAACCACTCGGATTTGGAAATTGGAGAATGGCAGTTGCTGCTATTACAGGATTAATTGCTAAAGAAAACGTTATTGCAACAATTGGTATGACATACGGTATAGCTGAATTAAAAGATGAAGCTGGAGCAGATTATTGGCATCAGTTAGCTATTTCAATCCCAGCTATTGCAGGATATGCTTACTTAGTATTTAACTTGTTATGTGCACCATGTTTCGCTGCAATGGGTGCAATTAAACGAGAAATGAATAATACAAAATGGTTCTTGTTTGCAATTGGATATCAGTGTGGATTAGCTTATGCAGTATCATTAGTTATTTACCAAATTGGTGGATTGTTTACAGGTAATGTTAGCTTTGGATTTGGTACAATTGTTTCAATCGTATTAGTTGCTTACTTTATTTACTTATTAGTAAGACCATACAAAGAGAGTAACGTTTTAACAATTAAGACTAAATCACTTGCAAAATAGCCTTTTTCTATATTATCTATATACATATATTTATATAAATAAAAGTTCTTATTGTTGGTGTATGCCAATGATAAGAACTTTTTTTGCAAAAAAACAAATTATAAGAAAATAAAACAAATATTAAAGAAAAATAGATTATTAAAAAATTAAATTCAATGGATAAATTTACAAAAAAATAAGACAAATTAGGTTAAATTGACTATCAATATATCTATTTCGTCACATTGACAAAGAAAATTAATAATATTTGTTTATTTGCCTATGGAAAATAAAGAGATAAATGTTTATCATAATACTTGTAAAGGAAATGGCAACAAAAGTTGCAAAAGAGAAAATTAAGAAAAGGTTTAGGGAGGATTTAAGGAATGGCAAGTTTATCACTAAAAAATATTTACAAGGTATATCCAAATGGATTTGAAGCAGTTAAGGATTTTAACTTAGAGGTTGAAGATAAAGAATTTATCATTTTCGTTGGACCATCAGGTTGTGGTAAATCTACAACATTAAGAATGATCGCAGGTCTTGAAGATATTTCTTCAGGCGAATTAAAAATCGACGGAAAAGTTGTTAATGATGTTGAACCAAAAGATAGAGATATTGCAATGGTATTCCAGAACTATGCGTTATATCCACATATGACAGTATTTGACAACATGGCATTTGGTCTTAAATTAAGAAAAGTTCCAAAAGATGAAATTAGAAAGAAAGTAGAAGATGCAGCTAGAATTCTTGATCTTGAAAAATTATTAGATCGTAAACCAAAAGCTTTATCAGGTGGTCAGAGACAGCGTGTTGCAATGGGTCGTGCAATTGTTCGTAATCCAAAAGTATTCTTAATGGATGAGCCACTTTCAAACTTAGATGCTAAGCTTCGTGTACAGATGAGATCAGAAATTGCATCATTACATAATAGATTAGGTGCAACAATTATCTACGTTACACATGATCAGACAGAGGCTATGACATTAGGAACAAGAATTGTTGTATTAAAAGATGGTGTTGTTCAACAGGTTGATTCACCTCAAAAATTATACAACGAGCCTAAAAACTTATTCGTTGCTGGATTTATTGGCTCTCCACAGATGAATTTCGTTGAAGCAGCTGTTTCTGTAAAAGGAGAAAGCGTTACAGTTTCAACAGGTGATTGCCAGTTTGAATTACCAAAAGAAAAAGCTAAAAAAGTTATCGCTGGAGGCTATGCTGGAAAGAATGTTATTCTTGGTATCAGACCAGAAGATATTTATGAAGATCAAGAGTCACTTGAAAAATATGCAGATAGCAAATTCTCAGTTGAAGTTTCTGGCTATGAATTATTAGGTGCTGAAGTATTATTATACTTCTCATTATCAGGAGCAAATATGTCAGCTAGAGTAGGTTCTGATACAAAAGCTCGTATGGGTAGCAAGATTCAGTTAGCAATTAATCCAGAAAAAGTTCATATTTTTGATAAAGATTCTGAATTGACAATTACTAACTAGTTATGTAAAATTAAATAGTTGTAAATTATTAGACTGGGTGTGATATTTACACCCAGTTTTCTTTTATAGCAAGTATAGCTAATAATAGGCTTCGTTTGAAGCCCTTTCCCAAGAAGTTCATTTCGTAAAGAGATGTTCAAAGGTATTCGGATACAAAGGAGTTTTTATATGTTTACAAATCAAAAATTACAAAATACATTAGATGAAATTAAAGAAATTACTAAAAAAGATGTGGCATTGTATTCACCAAAAGGAAAATTGATTGCGCATACTACTAAATTTTCAGATGAAGTAGAACAGATGGTTAATGAATTTTCTCGTTCTATGGCTGAAAGTCAAACTGCTAAAGAGTATCATTTTTTCAAAGTAATAGTTGAAGGTGAAATAGATTACATTTTAATTATGACAGGCGGTGGAGAAGATACATATATGGTAGGTCGTCTTGCTGTTTGCCAAATTAGAAATCTTGTTGTAAGTGCTGCAGGTCAGTATGATAGAAATAATTTCATTCAAAATGTCTTATTAGGAAATATGTTAATAGTTGACATCTTTAGTAAGGCAAGAAAACTTCATATTGATCAAGTTCCTAGAGTAGTTTTTGTTATAGACACGAAAGACAAAGGTATTGACGATGCAATGGAATTAGTTAAAAATTTATCTAATGTTAAAACAAAGGATTTTGTGACAAGTGTAGATGAACATAATATTGTATTAGTTAAAGATGTTTCAGAATTTAAAGAAAGTAAATTAGAAAGTGAACTAAAAAATATCGCAAATCTTTTAGTTGATACATTGCAAATGGAAGCAATGATTGATGTTCGTGTTGGTTATGGTAATGTGATTAATCAAATTCCAGAAATTACTGATTCTTACCAAGAAGCAAAAATGGCGCTTGAAGTAGGAAGAGTATTTTTCTTTAAAGAACCAACTATTTCTTATGGAAGATTAGGAATTGGAAGATTGATACATCAGTTACCAATGAGTTTATGTGATATGTTCATTAAAGAAGTTTTTGGAGATGAAATTCCAGAAATATTAGATGACGAGGAATCAATGTCAACTATTATGAACTTTTTCTCTAATAATCTTAATATTTCAGAAACTGCTAGACAATTATATGTTCATAGAAATACATTAGTTTATAGACTTGAACGAATTGAGAAAGCAATAGGGCTTGATATTAGAAAATTTGATGATGCTATGACATTTAGAATAGCTGTAATGGTTATAGCACATATGAAAGATCAAAAAAGGAGTTAATGTAAAGTATGGCAAGAAAACAAGCATACGATGCAAGTAGTATATCAGTCTTAGAAGGTCTTGAAGCTGTTCGTAAGCGCCCGGGAATGTACATAGGTAGTGTTTCACGAAAAGGATTAAATCACTTGATATATGAGATTGTTGATAATTCTGTCGATGAACATTTAGCTGGTGCATGTGATACGATAAAAGTTACCTTAGAAAAAGACGGTTCATGTACTGTAGAGGATAACGGTAGAGGTATTCCGGTTGGAATGCATGCAAAAGGTGTATCTGCAGCAAGGGTAGTATTTTCTACATTACATGCCGGTGGTAAATTTGATAATAATGCATATAAAACATCTGGAGGTTTACATGGTGTAGGTTCTTCAGTTGTTAATGCATTATCGACACACATGGATGTTTGGATTAAACGAGAAGGTTCAATTCATCATGATGGATATGAAAAAGGACATCCTGTTGTTGAATTAGACAATGGTTTATTACCAGTTGTTGGTAAAACAAAAGAAACAGGTACAAAAATCAATTTTTTACCAGATGGAACAATATTTGAAAAGACAAAATTTAAAGCTGATGATGTAAAAAATAGAATGCATGAAACAGCATATCTAAATCCTAATCTTAAAATCATATTTGAAGATAGAAGAAAAGATGAAGTTGAACATATAGAATTTCACGAACCAGAAGGTATTGTTGGATTTGTTAAAGAATTAAATAAAAATGATGAAAAATTGCATGACATAATCTATTACAAAGGCGAAAGTGATGGAATTATGGTTGAAGTTGCATTTCAATACACGAATGAATTCCATGAAAATATTTTGGGATTTTGTAACAATATTTATAATGCAGAGGGTGGTACTCATATTACTGGATTTAAGAGTATGTTTACTACTGTAATTAATAATTATGCGCGTGAACTTGGAATTTTAAAAGATAAGGATCCTAATTTTACTGGAGTTGATGTTAGAAATGGTATGACAGCAGTTGTATCAGTTAAACATCCAGCACCTAGATTTGAAGGACAAACTAAGACAAAATTAGATAATCAGGATGCATCAAAAGCAACTAGCAAAGTTACTAATGATGAAATTCAATTGTTTTTTGATAGAAATTTAGATACTTTAAAAACAGTTATTTCATGTGCTGAAAGAGCTGCAAAAATTAGAAAAGCAGAAGAAAAAACAAAAACAAATCTTTTGACAAAACAAAAATTTTCTTTTGATTCAAATGGTAAATTAGCAAATTGTGAAAGTCGAGATGCTAAGAAAAGTGAAATTTTTATTGTAGAGGGAGATTCAGCCGGTGGCTCTGCAAAAATGGCAAGAAATAGATTGTATCAAGCTATTATGCCAATTAGAGGTAAAATATTAAATGTTGAAAAAGCTAGTATAGATAAAGTTTTAGCTAATGCTGAAATCAAAACAATGATAAACGCTTTTGGATGTGGTTTTTCAGAAGGATATGGTAACGATTTTGATATAACAAAATTAAGATATGATAAAATTATAATAATGGCCGATGCCGACGTTGATGGAGCACACATCGCAACACTGTTATTAACACTATTTTATCGTTTTATGCCGGAATTAATTTTTGAAGGTCATGTATATGTGGCTATGCCACCATTGTATAAGGTTATTCCTTCTCGTGGAGAAGAACAATATTTATATGATGATGAGGCTCTAGCTAAATACAGAAAAACTCATAAGGGTAACTTTACTTTACAAAGATATAAAGGTCTTGGTGAAATGGATGCACAACAATTATGGGAAACAACATTAGATCCTGAAACAAGAATGTTAAAACGAGTAGAAATAGAAGATGGTAAATTAGCATCGGAAGTAACAGCAATGTTGATGGGAACAGATGTGCCCCCTAGAAAGGCTTTTATATATGAACATGCAAGAGATGCTCAACTAGATATTTAAAAAAGAGGTTAATTAAGAATGGATGCAACAAATATTATACAAACAGAATATTCTGAGTTAATGCAAAAATCCTATATTGACTATGCAATGAGTGTTATTGTTGCAAGAGCTCTTCCTGATATTAGAGATGGTTTAAAGCCAGTACAACGTCGTACTTTGTATGATATGTACGAACTAGGTTTAAAATATGATAAACCATACAGAAAGAGTGCTCGTATAGTTGGTGATACTATGGGTAAGTATCATCCACACGGTGATTCGTCAATATATGATGCCTTAGTTGTTATGGCACAGGATTTTAAAAAGGGGATGCCTTTGGTTGACGGACATGGTAACTTTGGGTCTATAGAAGGTGATGGCGCCGCTGCGATGCGTTACACAGAAGCTAGACTTCAAAAGGTAACACAAGAAGTGTTTTTGTCAGATATAGAAAAAGATGTAGTTGATTTTGGCCCTAATTTTGATGAAACAGAAAAAGAACCTATAGTATTACCTGTTAAAATGCCAAATATTTTGATTAATGGTGCAGAAGGTATTGCAGTTGGTATGGCAACTAATATTCCGCCACATAACGTAAATGAAGTTTTAGATGGCGTAATAGCATATATGAAAAATCCAGATATAACGAATCAAGAGATGATGAATTATATCACAGGCCCGGATTTTCCAACAGGAGGTATTATTGCCAATAAAAAGGATTTGTTAAATATATATGAGACAGGTTCGGGTAAAATTAAAATTCGTGGTAAAATCGAAGTTGAACAGGTAAAAGGTAACAAAGAACGTTTAGTTATCACTGAAATACCTTATACAATGATTGGTGCTAATATTGGAAAATTTTTAAATGATGTATATTCGTTAGTAGAAACAAAGAAAACAAATGATATTATTGATATAACTAATCAATCATCTAAAGACGGTATTAGAATTGTATTGGATCTAAAAAAAGGTGCAAATGTGGAAGCACTTAAGAATCTTTTATATAAGAAAACAAAATTAGAAGATACTTTTGGTGTTAACATGTTAGCTGTTGTTAATGGTAGACCAGAAACTCTTAGTCTAGTATCTGTAATTAAACATCATGTTGATTTTCAATATGAATTAGCAACAAGAAAGTATACTAATCTTTTGCAGAAGGCAAGAGAAAAGAAAGAAATTCAAGAAGGCTTGATAAAAGCATGTGATGTAATTGATTTAATTATTGAAATTTTAAGAGGAAGTAAAAATATTAAAGACGCTAAAGCGTGTCTTATAAATGGAGATACTTCAAAAATTAAATTTAAATCAGAAATTTCAAAACTTCAGGCTGGAGAGTTGCATTTTACAGAAAAACAAGCATGTGCGATTTTAGAAATGCGTTTATACAAGTTAATAGGTCTAGAATTAGAATCGTTAAAGAAAGAGTACGAAGAAACACTTGATAACATTGCAACATACGAAGATATTTTAGAAAATCGTTCATCTATGGCAAAGGTTATTATCAAACAGTTAAATTCTTATAAAAAGAATTATGGAAGAGAACGTAGAACTGTAATTGATAATTTAAAAGAAGCTGTTGTAGTTGAAGAAAAAATCAAAACAAAAGATGTAGTATTTTTAATGGATAGATTTGGATATGCAAAAACTGTAGATGTATCTGTATATGAGAGAAACAAGGAAGCAGCAGATTCAGAAAACAAAATAGTTTTAACAGTAAAAAATACAGATAAACTATGCTTGTTTACTGAAGAAGGACAAATGCATCTGCTTAAGATATTAGATTTGCCACATGGTAAGTTTAGAGACAAAGGAAGTCCAATCGACAATATAAGTAATTATGATAGTAAAGAAGAAAGATTGTTATTTGTTGAGAGTATTTTAAATATTGCAAATAAAAAGTTATTATTTATTACTGAAAAATCCATGGTTAAAGTTGTTGATGGTAGTGAATTTAATGTTACAAGAAGAACTACTTCTGCAACAAAAATTAATGATGATGATAAATTATTAAAAATCGTTATTTACGATGAAAATAGTACAATAATTATGCGTTCGAAGAAGGAAATGTTTTTACGATTTGAATGCAATACTATTCCTGAAAAGAAAAAAGGTGCCGTTGGTGTCAGAGGAATGCGCTTAGCTGATAATGATATAATAAAAGAAACTTACTTTATTTCAGAAGATTCAGATACAATAACAGTTGATGTAAAAGGTAAGGAAGTTGTACTTAACCGATTACATATAGCAAATAGAGATACTAAAGGTGTCAAAAAATAAAATTTTAAAGTCTATTATAGAAAACGTGAAATGCTTTGTTTTCTGTAATAGTCTTTTTTTAATAAAATATTAATACTTATGTTTATAATTTGAAAAAATGTGGTAAAATAAAAAAGAGAGATTTTTATAGCGTATTTAGAAATTTTGTGGGGAGCAAGGTTGACAGCGATATGTATTGCGCGGAAAGGGATAAGCATGGATAGTATAAATATTAATAAACTTAAAATTTTTGCATCTTCTGGCAGATTTTATTATGTTAATGCAACATTGTTTCAAGATAATAAAAAAGTTGCAACAGAAGATGATATCGAAAATTCGACAAATTATAAAATGGTATGCGATACAATTATAAGTGAATTCGCCAAGTCGGATTTTAATTTGTTAGAAACAATAACAGACAGAATAAGTAAAGAAATTTTACTTCGTTTTCCTCTCGTAAAAAAAGACATAATAGAGGTTGAGTATAATAATTCGACGAGAGATATATTATTTGAAAAAGTAGTAACAAGTATCACAAGAAAATGGAGTAGAGTATATATATATTGTCAAACTCAATTCGATGGAGATATTTCTGAAAATCGTAAAAAGTTCTTAGATTCAATCGATAGGATTTCGGAGCATGAATTAATAAAGAATGTTAAGCGATCTACTTTGAATTTATTAAAATATGAAGGTATGATTCTTAATACAGCAGTTGAATTTGATACAATTTTAGAATTAGATACTTTAGTTTCGTATTTGAATTATATTAAGAGTCAAGCAAAAGTCAAAACAAAAATTGATGTAAATTTTGATATTATTTTCTTTGACGATTTAGTGTATGATGATGAAAATATAGTAGTACCATTTGCTGGAATGGAGGACAAAATATATATATTAAAGGCTATATCAGAGTTAAATCCTAATAAACGTCATCCTATTTCAAAAGTTACAGTTGGTGAATTATACGGAGAAAAGCTAGATAATATTAAAAGAAAATTTGATAATATGAATTATTCGAAGATAGAACATGTTGATACTCCATCGGAGAAAGAAATATTTGACCAAGGTCAAAAATATTGTGAAGACTCAGAAGAAGCAACATATGGAGAGCCACAACAATATGATGATACTTTAGAAGAAGCAACATATGATACTACACACAACTTTAATTATGTTACCGAAGCAGCAGAGTATGAAGGTGATCAAGAAGATGAGCAAGTATACAATGAGTCTACATCACAAATAATAAGTGATAACCATCAATTAGATACTTCAGATGAGGTTTCTTATTATGATGGTGAAGGTGTATCATATGATGAAGTTAGCGAAAGAAAAAAAGAACAACAAGATGAACTTGAACGTAAGATCGCAGAAGCAAAAAATGTATTATATACAAGCAAAAATCTTGTTTCTAGTTCAGTTGATTTGATTGTTAATAGAGAAAAAGAATTAAATAGTCAAACTAAATTAGTACTTTTTGATTTAGATGGAACTTTAATTGATACATCTGAAGGAATTACTAAAAGTGCAAGATATGCTTTAAATCATTTTGGAATATGGGATACTAAATTAGAAAATCTAAGATTTTTTATTGGACCACCACTTGATTATACTTTTAAAAAGGCATATGGTTTTGACGATGATAAAACACAAGAAGCAATTAAAATATTTAGAGAAAGATACTCAAAAGTTGGGCTATTTGAAAGTAAAACATTTAAAAATATAGGAAAATGTCTTAGAGAATTAAAACGTAATGGCTATAAAATAGCTGTTGCATCTTCTAAACCAGAAAGCTCTTGTAGACAAATTCTAGAATATTTTAATATATTTGATTATTTTGATGAAATAGTTGGTGCTACATTTGATGGTAGAATTAGCACTAAAGAGGAAGTTTTAGAGGAAGTATTTAGAAGATTCAAAGATACTCCAAGAAAGAATATGTGTTTAATTGGGGATACTATTTTCGATGTTAAAGGAGCAAAAAACAAGGGGATTCCATGCATCGCAGTCTCATATGGTTTTGGAGATACCAAAGAATTAGAGGCATCAAATGTGTTTGCAGTTTGCGATAATGCAGAGGAAATACCTGAAGTATTAAGAAAATTATGGACTTAAGTAATAAAGAAAAAATCAAAATTTTATTTAGAGAAGCATTTGTACCGTTTTTGTATTATCACGGAATATTTTTTTTTACGGTAACGATAGTAGGTTTCATTTTATTTGGCGGAATTGATAAAAACTACATGATTTGTCATATGATAGGAGCAGGAATGACTGCTTTTGTCATGTGCAAAACATATACTAAGGATATATGGTGGTCAACTAAAAAATATACTAATAATAGTAGAGATATTAGTAAGCTACTAGTATTAATATTTGTAGTTATTGTTATTGCATTTTGCTTAAATGATTTATTAATGTATTCACCATTAATTAAATTGTCATATTCTTATAAAAATACAAGCAAAATATTTTACACAGGTGGTTTAATTGTAGAAATTATCGGAAATGCAATTTTAACCCCTTTAGCTGAAGAAATAATATACAGAGGCATAATTTTTAACAAGTTGAATTTATACATGAAAAAAAATATATCTATAATTTTGTCAGCTTTAATTTTTGGCTTAGTACATGGAAATATTGTTCAGTTTGTGTATGCATTTGTGTTTGGTATTATATTTGCATGTTTAGTTGAAAAGGATAAAGGAATACAAATATCTATTATTTTACATATGTGTGTTAATTTATTTGGTGTATTAAGAACAAATTTTAAATTTTTAAATTTTGTTTTTGCTAACAATGTAGCACTTGATGTCATTTTAAAAGCTATATTATTAGTAGGGTGTTTTTTTGTTGTTTTTATTTACACAAAAAATAATGATTAACCGATAATGTATAAGATAGAACATGATTTTTTCAGCAGGTCGTATTTCTAAATCTTTTATAGTAATAGGGGGATAATTATATAAATGGTTGTAGATGCAGGTATTGTATTGAATTTATATACAGCATTATTGCTGATTTTGTTACTGATATTCCAGGGAGGAATGGTACATACTGATTCTGTTAAGCAGTTTGGAAGATTAACATTACTTACATTAGTTCTTTTAGTGTCTGAAACGCTTGGCAGAATTGGAGAAATGTATCCTTCTAGTTTTTTTGTGCTTACAAAGATAGGGTATTTTATAATATTTTTACTCGATCCTTTAGAATATCTTGTAGCAATTGATTATGTTAATAAATGGATGGAAAAAAGTGACACTATTGGATGTATTATATTTAAGAAAGCTTTTGAAGTTTTTGTTTACGGAAATATTATTTTAGTTAGTATTTCAACAATTTTTAACACTCGTTGGTTTTATTATTTTAAAAATCAACAATATTTTAGAGGAAATTTTTTTTATGTACGAGGCGCATTTGTTATGTTTTATTGTGTCTTATTAGATTTGTACGGTTTTATTTATAGGAAAAGAATAAACAGTTTCTATAGAACAGCTATATTATTGTTGCCAGTTTTGTCATTGTTTGGCGCAATTGGACAAATTTTCTTTATGAATCTAGATTTAACATACGTTATGATAACGATTGGATGCCTTAATGTTTTCTTTTATTTACAAGGCAAAGATATTAATATGGATTATTTAACAGGCGTATTAAATAGACGTGGAATTGATATGGAATTAGCAGAAGCGATAAACCAATATTGGAATAAAAAAATTAAATTTTCTGCAATTATGATTGATATAGATCACTTTAAGAGCATAAATGATAATTATGGTCATTTAGAGGGAGATAGAGTCTTAAAGGAAGTGGCTAAAATACTTAGAATTGTAATTAAGAATGAAGGAATAATTGGAAGATATGGTGGAGATGAATTTTGCATTATAATATATGCTGAGGATAAAGATGTTTTAATAAAAAAAGTATCTCAAATTCACGATAGGGTCAAGTCAATTAAAGGAGAAATTGAAATATCAGTAAGCTGTGGATATGGTATTTATGAACCAACTCGTCATGAAAGCGAAAAAGAATTTATTATGGAAATTGATGAGCGTATGTATCGTCAAAAAATAGAACATCATTTACAAGATCGAAGAAGAAATACTGATTAAATCCCCGATAATTTGTGTTGAAAATTTCATTTTCATGGTATATACTAGAAAGTGCGTGTATTTTAGAAAATGATAAAATACAAGTATATAAGAGATAAAAATACTTTTTAGTATAAAGATAAGGAGATTTCAAAATGAGTAAAGTTCGTACTAGATTTGCACCTAGTCCAACAGGTAGAATGCATGTAGGTAACCTTCGTACTGCTCTCTATGCATATTTGATTAGTAAACATGAAGGCGGAGATTATATTTTAAGAATTGAGGATACTGATCAAGAGCGTTATGTTGAAGGTGCAGTCGACATTATTTATAGAACAATGAAAAAGACAGGTTTAATTCATGATGAAGGTCCTGATCTTGATGGTGGTTGTGGACCATACGTTCAAAGTGAAAGACACGAAAAAGGTATTTATTTAGAATATGCTAAGAAACTTATCGAAAAAGGTGAGGCGTATTATTGTTTTTGTACTAAAGAACGTCTTGAAAGCTTAAAGCAAAATGTAGCCGGAAAAGACATTATGGTATATGATAAACACTGTTTACATTTAACACCTGAAGAAGTTCAGGCTAAATTAGATGCAGGTGTTCCATATGTTATTCGTCAGAATAATCCTACTACAGGTACAACTACATTCCAAGATGAAATCTATGGTGATATCACAGTAGACAATTCAGAATTAGATGATATGGTCTTAATTAAATCAGACGGATATCCAACATATAACTTTGCTAATGTTGTTGATGATCATTTAATGGGAATCACACATGTTGTTAGAGGTAATGAGTACTTATCTTCATCACCTAAATATAATAGATTATATGAAGCATTTGGTTGGGAAGTTCCAGTTTATGTGCACTGTCCATTAATTACAGATGAAAATCATCATAAATTATCAAAAAGATCTGGACACTCTTCTTTTGAAGATTTAATTGATCAGGGATTCTTAACAGAAGCTGTTGTTAACTTTGTTGCATTATTAGGATGGAGCCCTTCAGATAACCAAGAGATTATGTCATTAGAAGAATTAGTTGAAAAATTTGACTATCGTCATATTAATAAATCGCCAGCTGTATTTGACTATACAAAGCTAAAATGGATGAACGGTGAGTATATTAAAAAGCTTGATTTTGAAAAATTCTATGAGATGGCATTACCATATATTAAAGAAGTTATTACAAAAGATTATGATTTAAGAAAAATTGCTAAGATGGTTCAGACAAGAATTGAAATTTTCCCAGATATCAAGGATCATATTGATTTCTTTGAAGAATTACCTGAATATGATGTTGCAATGTACACTCATAAAAAAATGAAAACAAATTCTGAAAATTCATTAGAATTATTACAAAATATTCTTCCAGTTCTTGAAGCACAGGAAGATTATAGTAATGATGCATTATATGAAGTATTACTTAAATATGCTAAAGATAACGAATTAAAGACAGGATTTGTAATGTGGCCAATCCGTACAGCTGTTTCTGGTAAACAGATGACACCAGGTGGTGCTACACAACTTATGGAAGTATTTGGTAAAGAAGAATCAATCAGAAGAATCAAAAAAGGTATTGAAATGCTTTCAAAATAATATTTGAGAACAAGAGGTTTATTCATGAAAGAAAACGCTTCTCAGCAAAAGGCCATTCTGCATAAGGATGGCCCTATGCTTGTTCTTGCTGGACCTGGTTCAGGCAAGACAACAGTTATAACACAAAGAACTAAAAAATTAGTTACAGATTATGGAATTGATCCATCTAAAATACTAGTTATTACATTTACTAAAGCTGCTGCATTAGAAATGAAAGCTAGATTCCAAAAATTAATGGGTGATGTTGTTGCTAATGTTACTTTCGGAACGTTTCATGCAGTTTATTTTACTATTTTAAAGTATGCATATCATTATAGAGCGTCAAACATTATAACGGAAGAGGAAAGGTATAATGTTATGAAACGCATAATCTCAAATTATAATTCCCTAGAATATGACGATATTAATGAATTTATAAAGGATATATATAGTGAGATTGGAGAAATCAAAAACTCTAGATTAGATGTAAATCATTATTATTCAAAGATCTGTGGAGAAGAAATTTTTAGAGAAATTTTTTCAACATATCAGAATATATTACAAACCAATAAAAAAATTGATTTTGATGATATGTTATCAATTACTTTTGAATTATTAGATCAGAGAAAAGATATTCTAGCGGCGTGGCAATCAAAATATCAATATATTTTGGTGGATGAATTTCAAGATATAAATCAAATTCAATATGATATTTTAAAAATGCTTGCTTTGCCAGAAAATAATTTGTTTATTGTGGGAGATGATGATCAATCTATTTATCGATTCAGAGGGTCTAAGCCGGAGATAATGTTGAATTTTCCTAAAGAATTTAATAATTCAAAAAGAGTTCTTTTAGATACAAATTATCGTTGTCAAAAGGCAATAGTGGATGCATCTTTAAATTTGATAAGCTATAATAAAGAACGTTTTCAAAAGAAAATATTTGCTCATAATGCAGAAACAACTAAAGTTAATTATGCTATTTATGAGAACCAAGCGGATGAGAGTAAAAACATAATTAACATCATAAATGACTATATTAAAAAGGGAAAATCATATGATGACATAGCTATTTTATTTAGGACTAATACGCAACCACGAATGCTAATGGGAAAATTAATGGAATATAATATTCCATTTAGAACAAAAGATAACGTTCCTAATCTTTATAACCATTGGATAGCTAGAGATATATTTACATACATAAGGTTAGCTCATGGAAGTAGAGAAAGAGCAGATTTTTTCCAAATAATGAACAGACCTAAGCGTTATATAAGTCGTGATTCAGTGCTTAGTAAAGTAATAGATTTTGGAAGATGGAAAGCTTTTTATAATGATAAAGAGTGGATTGCTGAACGAATAGATAAATTAGAATATGATTTAAAAATGCTTCAAATGATGAAACCATATGCTGCTATAAATTATATTCGAAACGGTATTGGCTATGATGAATTTATTAAAGAATATGCACAATACAGAAAAATTAATGAAGATGATTTGTTTGAGACGTTAGAAGAGTTGCATCAGGCATCAAAAGAGTTTGAAACATATAATGAGTGGAATGAGTATATAGAAGAATACACCAAGCAAATTAAGGAAGTTTCTAATAAAAAAAATCAAGTTGAAAATGCAATAACACTTGCAACGCTTCATTCATCAAAAGGACTTGAATTTGATATTGTATTTATAATAGATGTTAATGAAGGAGTTATGCCATTTAAAAAAGCTGTTCTACCTCAGGAAATAGAAGAAGAGCGAAGAATGTTTTATGTTGGAATGACAAGAGCAAAATATGATTTATATCTTAGTTCTGTAAAGTGTTTTAGTAAAAATAACAATGATATTTCTAGATTTATAAAAGAAACGAAAAAAAAATATATTTCAAAAGAAAAATAATCCCAATAATAGCGATAAGTTAATGTGACTTAAAGCTAGTATTGGGAATTTTTAAATGAGAATATAATATTGTTATATCCTTTTGAAAACAATTTTTAGTTATAAAAGGATACTTTTATATAATTATTCATCACCAAGAAGCATCTCACCTTCAAGAGAATCTAAATGTTTCAATGCTTCCATGTATTCTTCGTCAGTTTCAACATTTTCAATAGAAGGAATTCCATTTTCATCTTCTGCATATCTATAGATATAGAAAATCCCTTCAGCATTTTCATTACCATCTTTATCAAGTGGGATTAATGCAATGTAATCTTGCTTTCCCATTTCAAATATTGTTAAAATTTTACATTCGATATCACCATCGTCGGTTCCGATTGTTACACGAATATTATCGATTTCGTCTTCAGTTACTGGTGTTACTTTTTCATTTTCTGACATATATATTCCTCATCTTTCGTATATTGTAATGTTTATTATTGTATCAAAAAAATCATTAAAAATCTAGATAAATTATACAATAGCATGAATATATAGATCTAAATGGTCCTCAAGATTTAAAATAGAACCGTCTGTTAGCTGTATAATAGGTCTTGTTAAATTCTGATTTAAGTAAATAATGCGACCAATTTCATTGTTACTTAATAAAACTTCACAGTTAATATATGAATTGGCAATTCGTTCTAAGAATACTAGAATAAATTTAGTATTATATTTTTGAAGTCCATGTTCTTCAAAATTCGCTATTACTTCAAATGGGCACATACCGCTTCGATATACACGATTTTGTGTCATTGCATCATATACGTCAGCAATTGAGATAATGGAGGCAAATTCGTCTATTTCCTTTCCTTTTAGTTTAGAAGGATATCCTGAACCATCATAACGTTCGTGATGCATTAGAGCGGCATTAACAATTCTAGAATCTAATTTTTTAGTAGATAAAGCCTCATATCCAAAAATAGGATGTTGTTTAATTATTTCAAATTCATTATCCGTTAGTTTACCAGGCTTTAATAAAATTCCAGATGGAATTTTACATTTTCCAATATCGTGTAATAGTCCAGCTAAAGTTAAAATATTTAAATCGTTTTCTTTAATGCCTAGCCAAGATCCAAGAAGTCTAGAAATCATAGCAACATTTAAACTATGCGCATAGGTTGAATCATCGATTTTATGTGTAGAATGTAATGTGCCAAGTAAATCGTATGCTGTTTGGTTAAGATTAAATAAAGTTACAACTTCATTTAACAATAATTCTTGGTTTACTGGACCATTTTTTAAAATTATATCATTCAACTCTGTTTTTACAACATCAATAGCATCAGAATATTTTGCCTGAAATACTTGAAATTCCTTAGAATTAATTAATTTTTCAATATGTGTATTTTCAATATGCTCTTTATGCATAATGGCATCTTTTACAGATTGAGGCAAATCACCTTCGATAATTCTAATAGAATCAATATTATAGAAACGTAGTTGCGATATGATTTGTTTTGTTACAATTGAACCTTTAGGAACAAGTAATTGATGAGTTTTTGAAAAAACATCATCGGCAACTATCATATTTAATTCTAGATTTGATACAGGTATGATATTCATAGTTCTTCCTCCTAGACCGAAAATAATTAAAATAGTAATATATAAATATCAAAAAGGGTGTACAATATTTTTAAAAAAAGCTATAATAAAATCGTGTGACCTTATAGAATATTAAATAAATTGTTCTATACAAGAGTATCGAATAATTCCATGCTAATAATAAGATTAAATAGGTTATAAAAAAATATAAGCAGGTGAAATAATTTGTTAACTGTAAAAGAAGGAAATTACGCTATAATGGGCGTTATTCAGGAAGAAAATAAAGTATATATAACTTTTGAAGGTGAAAAAGAAGAACAGTGTAAGGTTGTACTTTTAAATCATCAAACCAAAGAGAAAGAAATAATTGAAGTTCCAGATGAATATGTGTTAGGTTCATTACGTTCTATTGAAATTGATAATATTAATATAAATGAATATGATTATTATTTTGAAATAAATGGACAAAAACGAATTGATCCATATTCTAGAAAGATTGTTGGAAGAGAAAAATGGAATAATTTATCTCGTAAAAACAATTCATATGAAATTTATTCGTCAACTGATAAACATGATTTTAATTGGAAGAATGATAAACAACCAGAAATTCCTAAAGATAAAATGATTATGTATAAATTGCATGTTCGTGGTTTTTCAATGGATACTAAAAAGGAAGATGCAGGTACATTCTCTGCTATTAAAGATAAAATTCCATTTTTAAAAAGTTTAGGAATTACGACAATTGAATTAATGCCAATTTATGAATTTGAAGAAATGAAAATTAAAGGAACTAATCTTGCTAAATTGCCAGATTACGTTAAATGGACTAATAAATCAGATGATGTAATTGTTGCTCCAAAGAAAGAAAAAAAGACAGTTGGAGTTAATTATTGGGGATATGTTCCTGGTAATTATTTTGCGGTTAAAACATCATATGCGTATAAAAAAGATAGGGCTTCAATAGAATTTAAAGAATTAGTTCATGAATTACATAAAAATAATATGGAATGTGTAATGGAAATGTTTTTTGGAGGCAATTTAAATCATAATTTGATTTTAGATTCTTTAAGATATTGGGTTAGAGAATTTCATGTTGATGGTTTTCACCTTTTAGGAAATAATTTACCGATAACAGCTATTGCGCAAAATGTAATGTTAAGTAGAACAAAAATTTTCTATGATGATATTCCAGGAGATGTTCTAGATAATCAAAAAACATATAAGCATTTATATTTGTATAAAGATGAATATCTATATCAAGCAAGAAAAATTTTAAATCATATAAATGGTGATATGAGTGAATTTATTAATCAGCAGAAAAAGCAAAATTCCAAATATGGTTTTGTTAATTATGTGGCTAGTAATAACGGTTTTACTTTGGCTGATGTATTTATGTTTAATGATAGACATAATGAAGCAAATGGAGAAAATAATTCAGATGGAAACGCTTGGAATTTTAGCAATAACTGTGGTTTCGAGGGATTTTCGCAGAAAAAATATATTAAATTTATGCGTCAAAAACAGTGGCGTAATGCTTTAGTTATGTTGTTTATGGCTCAAGGTGTTCCGTTAATTTTATCTGGAGATGAAATTCAAAATTCACAAAAAGGTAACAATAATGCATATTGTCAGGATAATAAAATTGGTTGGGTTAACTGGAAAAAAGGAAAATCACAGGATAGTGATATTGAATTTGTAAAAAATATTATAAAATTTAGAAATGATCATCCTATGATTTCTAATACTAATCCATATTATTTTAATGATTGTTTAACAAAAGGAATGCCAGATGTGTCATTTCATGGTGAATCAGCATGGGTTGCCGGAATTGATAAACAGATGATGGCATTAGGAGAGATGTATTATGGTGAATATGATAGCAATAATACCAAAGAAAGCATTTACGTAGCATATAATTTCTTTTCTGGTGTAAGTACACTTGCGTTACCATCGTTACCAGAGAATAAACAATGGCACTTATTAATGGATACTTCTTTAGAAAAGAAACCATTTTTAAAAGAAGCTGTTAAATTAAAAAATCAACAAAAGCTTACGATTAATGCACAATCTATTAAAATACTAATAGGAAAATAATAATGAACATTATAAAACATTTTAAAACGATTACAAAACATAAAATACTAGTTATGAAGGGGTGCTTCAAATTAGGACTAATAAAACAAGGATTATTACATGATTTGTCTAAATATGGATTGACAGAGTTTATGGTTGGCGCAAAGTATTATAAGGGCTATATGAGCCCTAATAATGCTGAAAGATTAGATAAGGGCTATTCATCTGCTTGGTTGCATCATAAAGGGCGAAATAAACACCATTTAGAATATTGGATTGACTATAACGTTTCAAAAGATCCAAGAGAAGGTAAAATGGTAGGAATGAAAATGCCAGTTAAATATGTAGTGGAAATGTTCGTAGATAGAATTTCTGCATCAAAAAATTATTTAAAAGATAAATATAATGATAAGAGTGCGTTAGATTACTATGAACGTGGTAAATCACATTATTTAATAAATGAAGATACAGCAAGTTTGTTAGAATTCATGTTATATATGAATTATAAAAAAGGCGAACAATATACTTTTAAATATATAAAACATAATATTTTAACAGGTAAGATAGAGTATAATAAAAAGACTTTAGATGAACTAAAGTCTAAATTATAGTTTTATTATAAAAGTGTTTGCATATCATTTGGTATTGGTGCCATAAAATCCATTTTTTCATGGGAAATAGGATGAATAAAAGATAGTTTATATGAGTGAAGAGCTTGTCTATTCATAAGAGTATTATTTGGATTATATAAAAAATCTCCAATTAAAGGGTGATTTATATATTTCATGTGTACTCGTATTTGATGAGTTCTTCCTGTAAGTAATTTAAGCTGAACGAGTGAGACGTCAGCTTTTTTGTTGTACCTTAATTTTTTATATAAAGTCTTAGAATAATCGCCTTTTTCAAAGTCAACACATCTAGTTATAACTGATTCTTCTTTACGAGAAATAGGAGCTTCTATTTCGCCACAGTCGTTTACTTCACCCTCACAAATAGCAATATAAGTTTTGTGTATTTGTCTATTTTTAGTTTGAGCATTAAGAATGGAGGCAGAAAGTTTATTTTTGGCAATAATACATAGTCCAGTTGTATCTCTGTCTAAGCGAGTTATACATCTAAATACAACAGATTCTTTTTTTGATTGAAAATAGTAGGTTAAAGCATTAGCTAGCGTATTGTCGTAATTATTTAAAGACGGATGTATAGGCATAAATGCAGGTTTATTAACAATTAGTATATCTTCATCTTCATAAATTATTTTAAAATCTAGTTTGACTGGAACAATATTATTTTCTATGGGTTCAGTTAAAGTGACAACAAGAATATCATTTAAGGAAAGTTTATTTTTTACATAAGCCCATTTATCGTTTAGAGTTATACTATTTTCGTATTTTTTTAAATGAGTGATTATTTTTCGAGTATAGCCTTGTTCAAGTAAAAATTTTTCAATTGTATAATTAATATATGGTTCAGTTATTGTATATTTTAAAATACGTTGCATATTATCCTCCTAGATAACAATTAATTGTATATTTAATAATTCTGTATATTTTTTTGAGTAAAAAGTATATATATTATAACAACATAAGTTACTGTTTTAAAGAAAAAATATAATAAAATACGAAAATAAAATTTTAGGGTTATAATTTTAAAAAAAATATGATATACTATCACAGTCTTTTATCAAATAAATTCTTATTTGATTTCCCAATAATAGTAAATTTAAACAATTTTATACAAAGGAGTAGGAATAATCTTATGTACAGTAAAGTAGAAAGTTCTATGCTACGTGGAATTAAAACGATGAAAGTTTATGTAGAAGTAGATATTTCAAATGGAATGCCAATGATTGATATGGTAGGATATTTGAGTTCAGAAGTAAAGGAGGCAAAAGAAAGAGTAAAAACAGCACTTCACAATTGTAAAGTGGTATTACCACCTAAGAGAATTACAATAAATTTGTCACCAGCTAATATAAAGAAATCGTCAACTAGTTTTGATTTGCCGATTGCTGTTGCACTTTTAGTCTCTTTGGGCTTTTTAGACAAAGAAAAAATCGAAAGACATATATTTGTTGGCGAACTCAGTTTAAATGGCGATTTAATGCCAATAAATGGCATATTGCCTATGATTGTAGAGTCCCTTGATAGTCAAAAAACATTTGTTGTGCCAAAAGGGAACGAAAATGAAGCAAAATTGATTCCAGAAGCAAAAATATTATCATTTAATAATTTAATAGAAATTATACAATATTTTAATGTCGATGCTGCAACTGCGAAGGAGTTTAAAAGGAAAGAAACTTTAAAAAATAAAGAAAATTCTGATAATAACAAAAAAATGGAAACTATATCAAAAGAAAGTCAGGCTATATTTTTATCAAATGAAGAAAAAACACTCAAAAAAGACAATGAAAATGAAGAAAATTTAAATATATCAAAACTAGATTTTAGTGATATTAATGGTCAAAAAATATTAAAAAGAGCTTGTGAGATTGCAGCAAGTGGGATGCATAATATGCTGATAGTAGGCCCTCCTGGAACAGGAAAGACAATGATTTCAGAAAGAATGTCGACTATTATGCCACCGTTAAATAATGAAGAAAAATTAGAAGTATCTAAAGTTTATAGTGTGTGTGGATTATTAAAAAATAAAAAGAAACTTTTAGAAGAACGACCATTTAGAAATCCACATCATACAATTACAAAAGCGGCTTTAGCAGGTGGGGGTATATCACCGATACCAGGAGAAATTTCGTTAGCACATCAAGGAGTATTATTTTTAGATGAATTTACAGAATTTCAAAAATCCACCGTTGAAATTTTAAGGCAACCTCTAGAAGATAAAAAAATAAATCTTACAAGAATGAATTATAATGTTACATATCCAGCTGATTTTTTATTATTAGCATCAATGAATCCATGTAATTGTGGATATTATCCTAATATGCAAAAGTGTAGATGTACACCAAGTACATTAAAAAGATATTTAAATAAACTTTCTCAACCACTATTAGATAGAATTGATATTACTGTTTTTGCACCAGAAGTTAAATTTAATGAATTGATAAAAAAACAAAAAAATGAAACTTCGGCAGAAATTAGAAAGCGTGTAATTCGTTGTCAACAAATACAATATGAACGATATAAAAACGAATCTTTTTTCCATAATTCACAAATTCCAGCAGGAAAATTAGGACAATACGTTCCTCTAAATGATGAGCAATTAGAGTATTTGAATAATGTTTATGAAAAATATAATTTAACGGCACGAACATTTCATAAATTATTAAGAGTGATTAGAACAATTGCTGATTTAGATAATTCAGAAGTTATAAAAACAGAGTATATTTTAGAAGCATTGTGCTATAAGGGGCTTACAAAAGATTATTATGAAGGAGGAACGATGTAGTGAAGTATGCATTATGGTTGTCAAATATAAAAGGAATTTCTAATGGAAAAATAAAAATTTTAAGAGAAATTTACAAAAATGCAGAAACAATATATAATCTTACAAGAGATGAGTTAATAAAAATAAAGGGAATTACCGAAAAAGACGTTTGTAATATATTATCAAGCAAGGACAATTGGAATTTAGAATCAAAGCTATATCAATTATTTGAGTCTGGAATTTCTTTTGTATCTGTAGAACAAGAAGAATATCCTAAAAATCTTAGAAATATTATTAATGCTCCTTATAGCCTCTATTATAAAGGAAATTTACCACAAGAAGAAAATAAATCGGTTGCAATAGTTGGAGCAAGGACAAGAAGTCAATATGGAAGTCAAGTTGCAGCAAGGTTAGCGAGACTTTTAGCAGATTCAGATATTAACGTTATTAGTGGATTAGCAAGAGGAATTGATGCAGATGCACATCTAGGAGCACTTTCGTCCGGAAAAGACGGTAGAACTTTTGCAATATTAGGTTGTGGAATAAATATTTGTTATCCAAAGCAAAATCAATACATTTATGATAAAATTATTTCTCAAGGCGGTGGAATTATTTCGGAATATTGGCCAGATACAAAGCCGTTAAAAACGTTATTTCCATCAAGAAACAGGATTATTGCTGGAATCAGTGATTGTACAGTTGTAATTGAAGCAAGACAAAAAAGTGGATCACTTATAACAGCCGATTATGCAATGGAACAAGGAAAAGATGTTTATGCACTTCCTGGAAGGGTAACAGATGAATTAAGTTTTGGTTGTAATTACTTGATAAAACAGGGCGCAGGTGTTATAGTAAGTCCCGAGGATTTTCTTAATGAATTCAATAGTTTTTATGAAAATTTATGCTCTCAAATAAATTTTTATGAAAAATTACTTGAAAAAGATGAATTGTTGGTGTATAGTTTACTAGATTTTACCCCAACTAATTTGGGAACAATTATTGAAAAATCATCTATGAATCTCTTAGAAATTCTAGAGATTTTAGAACATCTTAAACAAAAAGGTTATATAAAAGAGATTATGTCAAATCATTTTGTTCGTTGTATTTGATTTTTTTTTGTTAAGATGTACTTGAATTTATGAGTTAGGAGTATATGGGTATGGCTAAATATCTGGTAATAGTTGAGTCGCCTGCAAAGGTTAAGACAATTAAAAAATTTCTTGGAAAAAATTATGAAGTTATGGCATCAAATGGGCATGTTAGAGATTTACCTAAAAGCCAGCTTGGAGTTGATGTTGAAAATGATTTTGAGCCAAAATATATAACAATTCGTGGAAAGGGTGAAATTTTAGCTAAGCTTCGTAGAGAGGTTAAAAAAGCTGACAAAATATATCTCGCAACTGACCCCGACCGCGAGGGAGAAGCTATTTCATGGCATCTTACCCAAGCGTTAAAACTAGAAGGAAAAGAAGTTTATAGAATAAGTTTTAATGAGATTACTAAAACTGCTGTTAAAGCGGCATTTAAAAATCCTAGAGAAATTGATACTGACTTAGTAGATGCACAGCAAGCAAGAAGAATTTTAGATCGTATAGTGGGTTATAAAATATCACCTCTTCTTTGGGCAAAGGTAAAAAGAGGTTTAAGTGCAGGTAGAGTTCAATCTGTTGCGCTTAGAATTGTTTGTGATAGAGAAGAGGAAATAAATGCATTTATCCCAACAGAATATTGGAACTTAGAAGCTAATATATCTGTTGAAGGTGAAAAAAAGCCTTTAGTAGCAAAACTTTTTGGCAAGAATGATGAGAAAATTAATATTTCTTCCAAGGACGAAATGGACCAGGTATTAAAAGATATGGAAGGGAAGAAGGTAGAAATCCTTAATGTAAAAAAAGGTGAAAGGATTAAAAAAGCTCCACTCCCATTTACAACTAGTACAATGCAACAAGAAGCGTCTAAAGCGCTTAATTTTCCTATTCAAAAGACTATGAGAATAGCACAGCAATTGTACGAAGGTATTGATGTAAAGGGTCAGGGTACAGTTGGTCTTATCACATATTTAAGAACAGATTCTACTCGTATTTCTGAGGAAGCACAAGAAACTGCAAGAGCATTTATATTAGAAAACTATGGAGAAAATTATTTGTCAGCTGGAGAAATAAAAAAATCTTCAAAAGTAAATATACAAGATGCTCACGAGGCTATAAGACCATCAGATATTAGTCGAGTACCATCAGAAATTAAGGACTCTCTATCGAGAGATCAATTTCGTTTATACAATTTAATTTGGAAACGTTATACAGCTAGCAGAATGGCTAATGCAAAATATGAAACAACAACTGTTACTATAGGCATTGGCGAATATCGATTTAGAGTATCTGCATCTAAAGTTGCATTTGACGGATTTATGTCAGCTTATGTTGAAGCTGATGAAGAAAAAGTAAAGAATAATGTTATGCTTAAATCACTTGATGAGAATTCCAAGCTTTCATTGAATGAATTTGAGCCAACTCAGCACTTTACTCAACCACCAGCACATTATACTGAAGCATCATTAGTTAAGACACTAGAAGAATTAGGTATTGGAAGACCAAGTACATATTCTCCTACAATTACAACTATTATTGCAAGACATTATATAACAAAAGAACAGAAAAATTTATATGTAACAGAGATCGGTGAAGTTGTAAATGCAATTATGAAGGAATCATTTTCTTCAATTGTTGATGAAAGATTTACAGCAAATATGGAAGCATTGTTAGATAATGTTGCAGTAGGTAAAATTGCATGGAAGACGGTTATAGAGAATTTTTATCCAGATTTAAAAAAAGCAGTAGATGAAGCAGAAGAACAACTCGAAAAGGTTACGATTGAAGATGAAGTTACCGATGTAATATGTGAAGAGTGTGGACGAAATATGGTTGTTAAATATGGACCACATGGTAAATTTTTAGCGTGTCCAGGCTTCCCAGAGTGTAGGAACACGAAGACGTATTTTGAAAAAATTGGTGTTTCATGTCCAAAATGTGGAAAGGACGTTGTCATCAAAAAAACAAAAAAAGGTAGAAAATATTATGGCTGTATTGATAATCCAGAGTGCGATTTTATGAGTTGGGGACAACCTGTAAATGAGAAGTGCCCAAATTGCGGTGGTTATATGGTCGTAAAAGGCAAAAAAATTGCGTGTCAGGATCCACAGTGCGGTTTCATAATGGAAAAACCACAAGAAGAATAAGAAATACAGAAAGGAACGGGATATATGAGCGTTCAATTATTAGACAAAACAAGAAAGATTAACAAATTACTTCACAATAACAGCTCTTCTAAGGTTGTATTTAATGACATTTGTGATGTACTTACAGGAGTGTTGGAGTCTGACATTTTAGTAATTAGTAAAAAAGGAAAAGTCTTGGGATCAAGTGTATGTAACGGTGTTGACGAAATTAAGGAATTAATTGTTGATGAAGTTGGAGGATATATTGATCCAGCATTGAATGAACGTCTTCTCGGAATTCTTTCAACAAAGGAAAACGTTAATTTAGAGACTCTTGGATTTGGAGAAGAAAGCAAGAGATATCAAGCAATAATTACTCCTATTGATATCGCTGGAGAGCGTTTAGGAACTTTATTTGAATATCGTAGTGATAGAGAGTATGACATTGATGATATCATTTTAACAGAGTATGGTGCAACTGTAGTTGGACTTGAGATGTTACGCTCAGTTAATGAAGAACATGCAGAAGAAGAAAGAAAAGTTCAAATTGTTAAATCTGCTATGAGTACATTATCTTACTCTGAAAAAGAAGCTATTGTCCAAATTTTCAAGGCTTTAGATGGAACAGAAGGAATTCTTGTAGCAAGTAGAATTGCTGATGAAGTTGGAATTACTCGTTCAGTAATCGTTAATGCACTTCGTAAATTCGAAAGTGCAGGAGTAATCGAATCTAGATCTTCAGGAATGAAAGGTACATACATTAAAGTTATTAATGATGCAATTTTTGAAGAATTAAGCAGAGGCGATGACGATAAAAAGAAAATTTATAGCTAATTTTTGTGACTTGAAATTTAATATATAAATAATTATATAAATCCTATATTAATACAAATTTATGAACTTTAGAATTAAAGTCTTATTTTTGTGATTGGTATAGGATTTTTTTATTAAAAGCATAAAAAAATATATATTATTATTTATATATTTTTTACCGATAGAGTATCTATAGTAGAGTGAAAAAAGGAGGGATTGTGAGTGTTTGATTCAACATCATTTAATTATATAAATGTTTTGTCAAAAGCAGCAGATGCAAGTTACAGACGTAAAGATATTATTTCTAATAATTTAGCGAATGTAAGTACTCCGGGTTTCAAGAGAAAAGATTTAGATTTCGAGAGTGTTTTGAAAAGAGAGATAGGAAATTTTAAATATACATCATTAGATAGTAAGATAAAAAACACAAGATTATATAAATTAAATCCAGTAGTTTATACAGATCGTTCACAGTTTTCGTATAGATTAGATGGTAATAACGTAGACATTGATACAGAAAACGTTGAATTAGCATCTGAACAGATTAAATATCAAACATTAACTCAGAGTATGAGTTCTGAGTTTAATAGATTGCGATATGCGATGGGTAAATCATAAAATTTTGGTTAAGAATATATAAAAAAATCCGAAACTATTTAAAGGAGGTATTGTATGGGGTTATTTCAGTCATTTAATATTAGTGCTTCTGGTATGACAGCCCAAAGATTTAGAACTGATGTCATAGCAGAAAATATAGCTAATATAAATACTACTCGAAATGAAAAAAATGTACCGTATAGAAGAAAGATTGTAACATTCCAGGAAAAATCAGTTACACCTTTTAGCGAATACTATTCAACATCAAGGAATAAACTAATAGGTAATGGTGTAAAAGTTACATCCGTTCAAGAAGATCGTACAACAGATTTGGTGCTTAAATATGATCCTTCTCATCCTGATGCAGATGAAAATGGTTATGTTTATTATCCTAATGTTAATACGGTAACAGAGATGACAAATCTTATTGATGCAACTCGCGCTTACGAGGCCAATGTGACTGCATTTCAGGCTTCAAAATCAATGGCTCAGGCGGGATTACAAGTTGGAGGACGTTAGAAGAGAATTTTTGTGGATTAGATTAATAATAAAATTTTTAAGGATTAAATAAATAATAAATAGAAAGGGTAAGAAAAATGATGAATATTGGAGCAATAACTGGTGTGACATCAGATTATATTATTCAGTATGCTAAGGAAAATAACTTATTAGGTACGCAATCATTTCAGTCTGTATTGGATTCTGCACTAGAACATGTTAATGAAGTTAATCTTTTGCAGAATAGAGCAGAATCTGAAGAAATTAGATTTGCTCTTGGAAAAGCCGAAAATACACACGATTTGATGGTTGCAGAAACAAAGGCAGCTGTAGCATTACAATATACAGTAGAAGTAAGGGATAAAATTTTAGAAGCATATAATCATATCATGCAAATGCAAATTTAATAAAGGGGTAATGTAAATGCCAGAACAAGTAAAAAAAATAATAGACCGGTTTCTTGAATGGTGGAAGAAGTTTGAAACCAAACAAAAAGCTCTTCTTATCAGCATAATAGCGGTTATAGTCCTTGCTTTGGTAATATTAGGAGTTGTGGTATCAAGGCCATCGTATGTAACGATAGTAACTTGCGAGGATACAAAAAAAGCTAGCGAGGTTAAAGAATTATTTGATAAAGATGGAGGAATAAAATATAAAGTATCAGAGGATGGTTTAACCTTTAAAGTTGTTAAGGAAGATGAAGCTGATGCTACAATTTTGTTGGGAAAGAATGAAATTCCATCAGATGGATATAGCATTGAAAATGTAACTAGTGGAAATTTTTCTACAACAGAAGCTGATAAGCAAAAAAAATACCAATTATATTTGGAAAAAAAGTTTGCTGAACATTTAAAAACTATTAAACATGTAAAAGATGCAAAGGTTGATTTAAAATTACCTAGTGATGATGGAACTATAAGTTCTAAAAAAGAACAAGGCTATGCATCGATAGTTTTAGATTTATCGAAGGATCTTGATGAAGATCAGGCATATGGAATAGCTCAATTTGTAGCAACTGAGTTAGGAAATGAGGATACTTCTAATGTCATGATTATTGATACGAAGGCTAACGTTTTGTATGCTGGAACAGATTCAGAAAATCAAGTTGGGGCAGCTAGTTCTAAATTATCGTATCAACAGAAGCAAGAAGCAAAAATCAAAAAGGATATAAAAGATTTACTGGTTAAATCAAAAACATATTCTAATGTTGAAGTTTCATTGGGGTTAAAAGTTGATTTTGATAATACAGAATCAGTTACACATTCGTTCTCCGCACCTGAAGGTCAGACAAATGGTATGGTAGGTTCGGTAAGTGAATATAGTTCTGAGTCAACAGGAGGACCAGCAGCAGAGCCGGGAACAGGATCGAATGATGATACAACATATCAAACACAAGATGGTAATGTCACATCATCAACGATAAGTGATAAAACAACAAATTATCAAAATAATGAACAAATAGTAACCAAAAAGAACTCAGGTGGTTCTATACAGTATTCAGAGTCTACTGCATCTATCAAAGCAACGCAGTATATTGTGTATGATGAGAAAAAAATGAAATCATCTGGAGAATTGAAAGGACAATCATTTGATGAATTTGTTTCAAAAAATTCGAAACCTAAGACAGTTAAAGTAAGCAACAATATGAAAACTTTAATTGCAAAAGCGACTGGTTTAGAAGAAGCAAATATCGAAATTCAAGTTTTACAACAACCTGAATTTGTTTATGATGATTCAAGTATTAGTGTCACTGATATTTTACAGATTGTTTTAGCGGTATTAATTTTCGCATTATTAGGCTACGTTGTATTTAGAAGCACTAGAAAAGCAAAAGAAGCAGAAGAAGTTGAACCTGAAGTATCTGTTGAGAATTTGTTACAACAAACTGAAGAGGCAGAGAAAGAAAATCTTGAAAATATTGGATATCAAGAAAAATCAGAAACAAGAGTACTTATTGAAGAGTTTGTAGATAATAACCCTGAGGCTGTAGCATTGTTGCTACGTAATTGGTTGAATGAGGACTGGGAGTAGAATATTATGGATGAATCATTAACAGGAGTACAAAAAGCTGCTATTTTGTTAATTGCATTAGGTCCAGAAAAATCAGCAGCCATTTTCCAACATTTAAAAGAAGAGGAAATAGAGGAATTAACTCTAGAAATAGCAAATACAAGGAGTGTCGCAGCTGATACAAAAGAAAGCGTATTAAACGAATTTTATCAAGTATGTTTGGCACAGCAATATATTGCAGAAGGTGGTATTGGTTACGCTAAAGAACTCCTTGAAAAAGCACTTGGAGATGATAAAGCTCAGGATGTTATTTCTAAGCTTACCGCTTCATTGCAAGTTCGCCCATTTGAATTTGTTAGGAAGACGGATCCAAGTCAGTTATTAAACTTTATACAGGACGAGCATCCACAAACAATTGCGATGATTTTATCTTATTTGACGCCATCTCAGGCTGCACTGGTTTTAGGCGCATTGCCACCTGAGAAACAAGCAGATGTAGCGAGACGTATTGCTTTGATGGATAGAACATCTCCAGATGTAATTAAGGAAGTTGAAAAAGTGCTAGAAAAGAAACTAGCTTCTTTGGTAAATCAAGATTACACAATTGTTGGTGGTGTAGATGCTACAGTAAATATCTTGAACACAGTAGATCGTGCTACAGAGAAGCATATTATGGAAACATTAGAAATCGAAGAACCAGAATTAGCAGACGAAATCAGAAAGAAAATGTTCGTATTCGAAGATATCTTGTTGCTTGATGATCGTGCAATTCAAAGAGTACTTCGTGATGTTGAAAATGCTGATCTTGAACTTGCACTTAAGAGTTCAAACGAAGAAGTCCAGAATGTTATTTTCAAGAACTTATCTAAACGTCTTGCATCTATGATTAAAGAAGATATTGAATTTATGGGTCCTGTACGTATGAAGGATGTTGAAGAAGCACAGCAGAAGATAGTAAATATTATAAGAAAGCTAGAGGATGCTGGAGAAATTGTTATTTCAAGAGGAGGAGGAGACGATATAGTTGTCTAATATTGTAAAATATGGTTTTATCGTCAATCAACCTAGTGACATAAAAGTCATAGATTCTGATAAGAATTTAAAAGAAAAATATGGAGATTTAATGGTATCTTCTGGAGAGAATGAAAGGGCTACCGCTAGTAGTGGTAGCTCTTCTTCAAAAGAACAAAGAGAACGACTCAAAGAAGAAAAAGATTCAATTATTTCGGATGCAAAAGAATTAGCTGCAGATTTAGTAAAAAATGCTAAGAACGAATCAAAAATCATAATAGCAAAGGCAAAAGAAGAGTCTATAAGTATATATCAAGAAAACAAGAGACTAGGTTATGAAGATGGAGCTAAAGAGTTAAAAGAAGAAATTGAAAAAAGAAGAGAAGAACTAGAAGAAGAATATATTTCAAAAAATAATGAGTTAGAACAAAAATACATGGAAAAAGAAGAAAGAATGGAAAAGGAAATTGTAGATGTTGTGGCTCAGATTTTTGAAAAAGTATTTAGGATACAATTTTCAGATAAGAAAGATATTCTTCTTTATTTGGTAAAAAATACGATTTTAAATGTCGAACCAGATAAAGAATTTAGAATAAGGGTATCAACTGCATATAGAACATATTTTGAAGAACATCTTTCTGAAATTCAAGATAAAGTAGGAAATGGTGTTAATCTTGAAATACTTAATGATGCAAGTTTAAATGATTCACAATGCTTGATTGAAACAAACACTGGAGTATTTGATTGTGGAATTGATACACAATTATCTAATTTGATTAAGGACATAAAATCTTTAGCGTAAAGTAAGTAAATAAAAGAGGCTTGGGGGTTGATTCATGTTAAATGAAACAAAAAAATATTTACAGCTTTTAAACAGACAATATTATGACTGTTATGGGAAAGTTGCAAAAGTTGTTGGACTTACAATTGAATCAGTTGGACCTGAGGCAAAACTAAATGATCTTTGTCGTATATATTTAGACGATAGTGGCAATAATGCGGAGTATGTTATGGCAGAAGTTGTTGGATTTAGAGATATGCGACTTATTTTGATGCCTTTTGATAATACAGAAGGTATATCTGTAGGGTGTGTTGTAAAAAACACAGGAAAGCCTCTTATGGTAAAGGTTGGAGACAGTTTATTAGGACATACTGTTGATGGAATAGGAAGGCCAACAGATGATGTTGTTGAATATGATGATTTAAAGGAGTATCCTGTTGACGCACTTCCACCAGATCCTATGAGAAGGTCAATTATACATGATGTTCTTCCATTAGGAGTTAAAGCAGTTGATGGTTTAATAACGGTTGGGAAAGGACAACGTATAGGGATTTTTGCAGGTTCAGGTGTTGGAAAAAGTACATTATTAGGAATGTTTGCTCGTAATACAAGAGCGGATGTAAATGTTGTGGCACTTATTGGAGAACGTGGACGTGAAGTTAGAGAATTTATAGAACGAGATTTAGGTGAAGAGGGTATGAAACGTTCTGTTGTTGTAGTCGCAACCTCAGATAAGCCAGCACTTATAAGAAATAAAGCAGCAAAGACGGCAACTGCGATAGCAGAGTATTTTAGAGATCAGGGAAAAGATGTGTTGTTGATGATGGATTCGTTGACAAGATTTTCTATGGCACAACGTGAGATGGGATTAGCATCTGGTGAACCTCCTGTTACAAGAGGATATCCACCTTCAGTTTATTCAGAAATGCCTAAAATTCTTGAAAGAGCTGGAACATCGGATAAGGGTTCGATAACAGGCTTATATACCGTTTTAGTTGATGGTGATGATTTTAATGAACCTATTACGGATACAGCGAGAAGTATTTTAGATGGTCATATTATGCTAAATAGAAGATTAAGTCACAAGAATCATTATCCTGCAATTGATATTTTACAAAGTATTTCAAGAGTAATGGGTGCTATAACATCTGAACGCCATAAAGAGTTGGCTGGTAGGCTAAAAACGGTTATGGCCACATATAACGAGGCAGAAGATTTAATAAATATTGGTGCATACAAAGAAGGATCAAATAAGGATATAGATTATTCAATAAAAAAAATAAAAGAGGTAAATGAGTTCCTTTGTCAAAAAACAACAGAAAAATTTTCGTTTGAGAATGAATTAAATTTATTAGCAGGTGTTTTTGACGAAGAGTATGAGGTAAATAACAATTTGAATACAGCTTCAATTGATAATGTAGATGATAATGTAGATAGTAATGTAGATGATGATATAGATGCTACTGAAGCATCTGATTTTATTGACGAGCCAAATATACAAGAAGAAATTTAAGGATTTATGAAAGATAAAAGGTTGGTGATAGCCTATGGCAAAATTTGTCTATTCTATGGATAATATTTTGAATATTAAACAAAAACTTGAAAATCAGGCCAAAATTTCGTTTGCACAAGCTAATAGTAAATATGTCGAAGAAGACAACAAGCTTAAGGAATTGTTTTTAAAAAAGGCTGAATACGACCGAATTCTTAGAGATTATTTACATGAAGATGGAAAACTAGATTTAGAAAAATTATCGAAATATAGAAATAATATAAATGTTGTAAAAAAAATGATTCAATATCAAATTATAGAAGTTAACAAAGCAAAAAAGATACGTGATGAGTATCGTTTTGCTTTACAAGAAAAAATGAAAGAAAGAAAGACACATGAGGTATTAAAAGAAAAAGCATTTGAAGAATTTAAGAGAGAGTTAATGAAGGAAGAAGCAAAAGAAGTAGATGGACTTATAAGTTATACTTATTCTAGTAACAATGAAAATTAAGGATGTATGATAGGGGGTTTTTATGGCAGATACAGATGCAATGGAAAATGAAGAATTAACTGAAAAAGAAAAAAAGAAAGAAGAAAAGGCAAAAAAGAAAGAAGAGAAAAAAGCAAAAAATAATGAGGGTGATGAAGAAGAAGGCGAAGAAAAATTTTCGAGTAAAATTTTAATCTTTTTTATTACTATTCTAATTATTACTATTTGGTTAGGAATTATAGGAATACTAATAAAGGCTGATGTAGGTGGTTTTGGATCACAGATTTTAAGGCCACTTATCAAAGATTTACCTTATGCAGAAAAAATTTTGCCAGAACAGGTTAATAAAGGTACTCAGGTTGATACAGCACATCAATTTGAATCGTTAGACGCTGCTGTTCAAAGAATCAGAGAATTAGAAAAAGCTGATGATGAAAAAGCGGAACAAATAAAGAAAAAAGATGAAACAATAGCAAATTTACAATCACAAATAAATGAATTAAAAAAGTATAAAGATCAACAGGATCAATTTGCTAAAGAAAAGGAAAATTTTTATAAAGAGGTTGTTTATACTGATAATGCGCCCGATATAGAGGAATATAAAAAATACTACGAAAGTATCGACGCAGAGAATGCAGAGAACTTGTATAAGCAGGTTGTAGAACAACTTCAGGCTAGTGAAAAGGTTAAAGAGTATGCAAAGACATACTCATCTATGAAACCAAAAGAAGCCGCAGCAATTTTTGATACAATGACAAATGACTATGATTTAGTTGCAGAAATATTAAATAATATGGATGCACAATCTAGGGCAGATATCTTAGGAAAGATGAATTCAAAGAACGCTGCAGCATTGACGGAGATTATGGAACCAAAATCTAAATAATGTGAAGTTATCTCGCTGTTGAGTAGTATTGTGATAGAAGGGAGGCTGACCTATTGGCAGATGCAAAAGTTACAGCTGCATCAAAAGGGCTTGGCGTAGATGCAATTATAGCACAATCTACCGCAAATATAAGTGAGACAAAAAAAAGCTTTGGTGTATCTGAACAATTTAAGAAGTATATGCACCAAAGCTTTTCTAGTAAAAAGAAAGATGTAGCAAATGATGTATTATCTATCAAAAGTGAAAAGAACTTAGGAATTAATAACAAACGTGTGCCGACAATAAAAGAGGGCAAGATTAATAGTCTAGAAGACAAGATGAAATTAAATTCTACAAAAGATATTTTAAATAACATTGAGGGCATATTAAAAGACATAGTAAAAGAACAGTTTGATGTATCTGATGAAGAAATTGATGAGGCACTTTCAAATTTAGGTTTTAATGTATTAAATCTATTAGATCCTAAAAATTTAGCTGATTTTGTTGCAAATATTTCAAATGAGGCAGATGTTACAAATTTATTGTTAGGGCAAGATTTTAGAGACATTTTAGGTGTAATAAAAGATATCTCAAAACAGATGCAAGAGATAATTGGAATTACATCAGACGAAGTTAATCAAATTGCTTCAGAAGTATTATCAGATGAAAGTGCAAAAGAAGTTGAAATTATACCAAAAGAATTTACGCAGGAAAATCTAGAGGATAGTCAAGAAATTCTAAAACAGAGTGAAAATGTTATGGGAAAAGCTGTTTCTACTCTTTCGAGTGAAGGAACCAAAATTACAGATGAAAAGGGAAATAATAAAGAAAGTGTTGTTAATGATAATGGGCTAAATAATAGTATTGATGAAAATGGGCTAAATATTGAAGTCATAAAAGAAGATGATAATTACAAGGATTCAGATTTAGATAAAAATTTAAACAAGAATCAGGTAATAGAGCCAGAAGATGAAAAAGCTGATAAAGAAAAAGACAATACTTTTGAAAAAACAAAAAATAATATTTTAAATAGGCCACATGAAAATGTTGGTGTAAATGCTAATTTTAATCCAAACAAAGTTGAAGCATCAAATTCACCTCAAATGAATGTTGTTTCGTATATGCAAGGTGATAAAACTTTAGTTTTGATTGAGAAAATAACAAATAATATTAAAGTTGTTATACAAGAGCATGCAACAACAATGGAAATGCAACTTGAACCAGAAAATCTAGGTAAACTATATCTTCAGGTAACAGCAAAAGATGGTGCAGTACATGCACAAATATCAGCTCAAAATGAAGCAATAAAGAATATTCTTGCTAATCAGATAGTCGCTTTAGAAGAAAATTTAAAGAGTTCTGGAGTAAAAGTAGAAGCAATTGATGTTACTGTTGCGTCACATAATTTTGAACAAAATTTAGAGCAAAATAATAAACGAGATGAAGAAAATGCAAATATATTACAAGGAAATCTAAAGGTTCTTAGAAGAAATATAAAACTAGATAGTCTTGATTCTTTAGCAGGGATTATGACAGAGGAAGAACAATTAGTTGCACAGATTATGAAAGATAACGGTAATTCAGTTGATTTGACAGCATAGATTTTATAGTACTTTTTAAGTTCAAAATTGAATACTATCTAAAAGGATAAGGAGTGATGGAATGCCAACAGCAGAGATTAAAAATGGTGTAGTTGTAAATAGTAAAAATGGACCTGAAAGCAAAATTACATCATCTAAGTCAAAAGAAGTAACACAAAATAAATTAGGTTATGATGCTTTTTTGAAGCTTTTGTGTGCTGAAATGCAATATCAAGACCCATTAGAGCCTACAAGTAATACAGAATATGTTGCTCAATTAGCTACGTTCTCACAGTTAGAGGCGATGCTATCAATGCAAGATACAACGACAACAAACATGGCTAATTCTTTAGTAGGAAAGATTGTTGATGTGGAAGATGAAGATTTAGGCAAGCTTGTAGAAGGTGTAGTTGATTACGTTAAATACATTGATGGAAAAGCATATGTATCTGTTGAAAATAAGCTTTATGAAATAGACAAGGTGAAAGAAGTAATTGATTCAACATATTATGAGGCAACATGTTTAGCAGATGCATTAACTCAGAAAGTTGCTTCGCTCCCATCAAAGGAAAATCTTACTCCATCATATAAAAATACCATAAATGATGTGTATAAAATGTATGATTCAATGAGTATGTATGCTAGAACGTTTGTTGATAAGTCTGTAATTGAAAAATTAGTAGAGTTAAAAGAATTAGCAGATAAATTCAATACAAATGTTGAAGGCGAGCAAGAAAATAATAAAGTTGAAGAAACAAATGAGACTAATCAAACTTCAAACAATGAAAATCAGACAGGTGAGAGCACAAATAATTCAACAGGCGAGTAAGTGAATATATTAATCGTCTAGGTAGATTAAGTTATATTTTTTATAGGTTAAACATTTATTTTTTAAGTCATAAAAGGAGGGATTTGGCATGGCTTATAACAAAATAGCAAACCAATTCACTTCCATTGAACAACTTTCACAGCAGTATTTAAAGAATAAAACTTCATCTGAAACACATGAAAATAAAAATTTTGATTTTGCGGATATCTTAAAAAAGAAGCAGGATGCGACTAATGATATTTCAGCAGAATTAAAGTTCTCTAAACATGCAACAAATAGGATGGCTTCAAGAAATATAAATCTTTCTACAAGTCAAAGTAAACGTTTAGAGGCTGGAGTTCAAAAGGCAAGTGAAAAAGGAATTAACGAGTCTTTAGTAATTGTTGATTCAATGGCTTTTATAGTCAACATAAAAAATAAAACTGTTGTAACAGCTTTGAATCAAGAAGAATCGAAGAGTAATATTTTTACAAATATTGATGGTGCAATAATTATGTAAAGCTGGACCTTATGGAAGCTTTCTTATTCCCGAAAGATAGAAGGAATAATATGCACTATCTAGAAATTAGGAGGTCAGTGCATTATGATGAGATCAATGTACTCTGCTGTGTCAGGTCTTAAGACACATCAGACAAGAATGGACGTTATAGGTAACAACATTGCAAACGTTAATACAGAGGCATTTAAAGCTTCTGCTGTTAGATTTACTGAGATTATGTATCAGACAACATCAAGTGCATCGGGAGGAGATGCAGCAAATGGTGTTGGTGGTGTTAATGCAAAACAAATTGGTTTAGGTGTAACAACTGGTTCAACTAAAATAAATATTACATCTGCAGGTGCAGCAGAAACTACAGGTGATCCTTTTGATATTAAATTAACAGATAGTCAAACAACTAACTTTTTTATAGTTAGTGATGGAAAAAATAGATACTTTACAAGAGCTGGTTCATTTTATATTGATGGAAATGGTTTCCTTTGCATGAGTTCAACAGGTTACACAGTTCAAGGATGGCAAACATCTGTAGATGCAGATACTGGGGAAGTAAAAATCTTAAAGGACACAGTTTCACCTTTACAGTTAATGTCTCCAAAGACAAAAAATTCAGCTCCAGAGGCTACAACGGATGGTCATGTTTTAGGTATTTTAGATAAAAACGATACAAACGTAACTGATCCTGATAAAGGATATACAATGAACCTTTCATTATACGATGATTTAGGATATTCATATACTGCAAAGTTTACAGTTAAAGCTACTGATGCAGAAGGCGTATATACTGTTGCTTTAACTGATATACAAGATTCAAATGGAAAAACAGTTGTAGATTCAAGTGGAAAGCCTATATATGATCCAGATGATCCACAGTCAAGTAGATTAGGTGAATTTTTTAAACCTCAGTATTTAGTATATGACGGATCAAAAGGTACTTTTACAGGAATGACAGAAGTAACTGCAGATATTACAGATGCAGCAGCTGTTAGAGCGGGTGGTAAAGATGCTAGAACAACTGTTGAAGGACAAGATGTTAATGATAGAGTGAAATCTATAGTTATGGAATTAAAAGGAAAACTAAAAGTTGATGGAAGCGGTGTACCTGAATTAGATCCAAATGGAAATAAGCAGTATGATAATGGTTATATTAATGCTGCAGAGGGTAGAAACTTTGCCAATGTTAATATTGATTTTTCATCAATGCAAAACTCTAATAATGGTGGAGTATCAACTTTAGGAATGAAAAATGGTACAGATGCAGGTGTTGGCACTGGTAAAAAATTAGGTGCACTTACAGGTATTACAATTGATCAATCTGGCTTAGTGTATGGTGCATATAATAATGGTAATACAGTTCTATTAGGACAGATTCCAGTGGCACAGTTCGCAAATGCATCTGGTTTGGAAAAAATAGGTGAAAACTGTTACAAAACAACATTGAATTCAGGTGATTTTGATGGAATTGGTGTTGCAATCAATGCGGATGGTTCAAAAATGACATCTGGACAAATTGAAATGTCAAACGTTGATTTATCAGCACAATTTACGGATATGATTGTTACTCAAAGAGGTTTCCAGGCTAACTCAAGAGTAATTACAACATCTGATACACTTTTAGAAGAATTAATTAATTTAAAACGTTAAGTTAATCTAAAATAGATGTGATATCTAGCCGAAAAATAATGTGAAAATTATTTTAGGCTGATAAATTACGGTAGATTAACTTACAAATTAATAGGGGGATGATAGAGTATCATTCCCCTTTCTTTCTAGCATAAGCAAAATAAAGAAATTATTGTAATTAAGTGAATTGCATACACAAAAAGGGAGGAAATAACCAACTGTAAGATTAATTGGCTAAAAAATAAAAACTTACAAAAAATAAATAGACATAGTAGATGTAGTCTAGTAAAATTAAATTGTTAGTGTGTGAGATAAATAAAAATTTACTAGATTTATACTATCTAGCTGTCTTAGGAATGGAAGGTGTATAGTATTGGATATAGCATCTCTAGCAGGAATAGTACTTGGTTTAGTAATGGTAGTTTTCGGTATTATTAGTTCGGGTGGTGTAGCAGCATTTGGAAACTTTATTGATGTACCGTCCGTTATTATCACAATTGGTGGCTCACTATCGAGTACACTAGCATCTAACAAATTGCCAGACTTTATAAATGGCCTAAAGGGTATGGGACTTATTTTTAAGGAAAATACACAAGATCCTGGCGAAATAATAAAAAGTATAATTGACATGTCTAACGTAGCAAGAAAGGAAGGCTTATTAGCACTTGAAGAGGCAGCTAACAACATTGAAGATCCTTTCCTAAAAAAAGGAATTATGTTGGTAGTTGATGGTACTGATCCAGAATTAGTACGTGGAATTTTAGAGACAGATATGATGTGTTTGCAAGAGAGACATAAAACAACCATTTCATTTTGGGATAAATGGGGTGAAATGGGACCAGCTTGGGGTATGATTGGTACACTAGTAGGTCTTGTAAACATGTTAAAGAACTTATCAGATTCATCAACAATCGGTCCTTCAATGGCGGTAGCTTTGCTTACAACATTGTATGGTTCATTAATTGCTAACTGGATAACAAACCCAGTTGCTTCTAAGTTAAAGGTAAATGATTCTCTTGAGGTTACTATGCGAGAAGTTACTGTAGAGGGATTACTTTCTATTCAAGCAGGAGAAAACCCAAGAGTTATAGAAGAAAAGCTTAAATCATTCTTAGCTCCTTCACAAAGAGATAGTGTAGGTGCAAGCGGAGGTGGAGGTGAAGAATAATGGCAAAGAAAAAAGAAGAGGAAGCTCCTAAGGGTTCGCCAGCATGGATGGCTACATTCTCGGATCTTATGAATTTGCTATTATGTTTCTTCGTTTTACTTTTCTCAATGTCTAGTGTAGATGCAGCAAAATTTGAAATGGTTATTTCTTCTTTGCAGAGTAGTTTTAGTATATTACCAGCGGGAGGAGCTAGTATTGGAAATGGAAACATGGTATCAGGGGGCGTTGCTCAATTAGAATTCCTTGATACTTACTATAATGCAATGGCAAACTCAAAGTCACCAGAAAAACCAGAAAATGAAAATAATACACAAGAAAAATCAATGACAGAAAATAATAATGTAGGTACCGAGGAACCTGAACAAAATTCGACTTCAAAAACTGAAACAGAAAAGCAAAAAGAAACAGCCGTAAAGGAATACAAACAGCAAGCGCTTGATCAGTCAGAAGAAATGGCAGAAGAAATACAAAAAATGATAGATCAGGCAGGAATGACAAATAATATACAAGTAGATTTTAATCAACAATATGTACAGTTAAATGTACAAGGCGCATTGCTTTTTGATTCAGGAAAATCTGATGTTAAACCAGAAGCAAGTGCAATCCTAGATAAGATATCTCAGATATTAGGATTATATACACAAAACACGATAGATATAGAAGGACATACAGATAATGTTCCTATTTCATCAGCGAAGTATCCAAATAACAATGTACTTTCGATGTATCGTGCATTAAGCGTTATGGATTATGTTTTATCAAGGACAGGTTTAAATCCAGCAAATGTAAAATCCTCTGGAAGAGGAGAAACAGTACCAGTTGCGGATAATGGTACAGCTGAAGGAAGAGCTTTTAATAGGCGTGTAGAGTTTAAAATTTATAATTCATTGAGTTCAGATATTAAGTAATTGGACAAAATTAACGAAAGTACTATTGATAAGAGATATAAATTTCAACGAGAGGTAGAGAACATGAAAAAGAATCTTATATCAGTTATTATTTTAGCTTTAGTTTTTGCAAATGTTGTGCTATCAGGTCTTATGGTCTTCTCAATTTTGCCAGAAACTCAAAAAGCTAACAAATTAATTGAGCAGGTAAGTAGTGCTATTGATCTTGAATTAAAGAACGGTAGCGGTGCATCTGTGACGGATGTACCTATTGAAAATGTAGAAACTTATCAATTAAAAGACGGAGAAAAAACAACGATGACAATTAACTTGGCAAAGGGTTCTGATGGAAAGAGTCACTTTGCAGTATTAGGTATTTCTTTGTCATTAGATAAGACTAGCGAAGGCTATAAGAAATATGGCCCAGCAGCACTTGATGAAAAGAGTACGATAGTATTAAACGACATCAATGTTATTGTTCGTAAATATACTATAGAGCAATTTAATGCAGATACTGATGCTGTTAAGAAAGCAATTCTAAAAGATATTCAAGATATGTTTGGTAAAGACTTTGTTATTGGAGTTAATTTCTCGACAGTTCAGACAGAGTAGTAGAAGGTTATACGAAAAGCTTTGCAAAATTTATAAATAGGTGGTGAGAATATTTGAGTGACGTATTATCCCAAAGTGAAATAGATTCGTTGTTAAATGCATTAAGTTCAGGAGAACTTGATGTTGATGAGATAAAGGAAACTGATGAAAAACCAGTAAAAGATTATGATTTTGCGCGACCATCAAAGTTTTCCAAAGAACATTTGAGAACACTTGAGATGATATTTGAACATTATGGTCGCTTATTATCAACGAACCTTCCTGTATACCTTCGTAAAGCGGTTCAGGTTTCAGTTGTTAACTCTGAGGCTGTTACATATTCTGAATTTGCGAATGCACTGTCGAATCCAGTTCTACTAGGAATTGTTGATTTTGCACCATTACAAGGAAGTATTATTTTGGAGCTTGCATCAAATCTAGGATATGCAATGGTGGATAGAATGCTAGGAGGAAGAGGAGAACCACTTGATAAACAAAGAGATTTTTCAGAAATAGAATTACTAATAATTGAAAGAATTTTGGTTGTTTGCGTTAATTTATTGCGTGAACCATGGGAAAACGTAGAAGATATACATCCAAGATTAGAAAGAATTGAAACGAATTCACAATATGCCCAGATCATTTCTCCAAGTGAAATGATAGCTATTGTAACATTAAATATTACTATAGGTGATGTAGAGGGACTTATGAATATTTGTCTACCTTATATCACAATAGAAGATATTATGGATAGGTTGAATACCAAGTATTGGTTTTCAAATATACAAAATCACGATGAGACAACATATGCAGGTGATATTGAAACTTTAATTTCGAAAGCCCAGATTCCTATGCGAGTCATCTTAGGACAATGTAACTTATCTGTTCTCGATTTTTCAACGCTACAAGCGGGAGATATTGTAAGATTAGATAAGAAAGTTGATGACGAACTAGATGTTTATGTTGGGACTATTAAAAAGTTTACAGCTTTACCTGGTGCGTCAGGAGATGCCTATGCAGTGAGGGTCACTTCAGTGGTTAGAGAGGAGTAGTATTTTATGGATGGAGTATTATCCCAAGATGAAATCAATGCATTAATTAATGGTGGCGGAGATGCTTCTGGAAGTGAAGGCGGCGGTGCAGCCGAGGATACATCTGCTGAAGGCGGAGGGGGCAACACTTTAACAGAAGACGAAAAAGATGCCATTGGTGAAATTTCCAACATAAGTATGGGCTCTGCAGCGACTACTTTATTCGCTCTAGTAAATAGAAAAGTTGAAATATCAACACCTATTGTATCTTATTCGACATGGAGCGATATAGAAGAAACGTATGAGAGACCTTGTGTATTTATTAGAATTGCATACACAGTTGGATTAGATGGTAGTAATATTCTTGTTTTAAAAGAGCGAGATGTAAAAATTATTACCGATTTAATGATGGGTGGAGATGGTCAAAATGTTGAAGGAGAACTAGGAGAGTTGCATTTAAGTGCTATTAGTGAAGCTATGAACCAAATGATGGGTGCAGCATCTACTTCACTTTCTTCAATGTTGAATAGGATGATAGATATAAGTCCACCAGTTGCAGATCTCATTAATCCACAGGATGATGTAGATGAAGCATCAATTGATGAGTTTTTAACTCATCCATTTGTACTGATTAAGTTTAGAATGCAGATTGGAGATTTAGTTGACAGCGAAATAATGCAACTATATCCATTTGAATTTGCTAGAGAAATGTGTAAGGGTGTATCAGCCAACATGGAAGAAGAGACAGATTCTGTGGCGGCAGCAGCTCAGGCAGCTCCACCACCAGCGGCGGCACCACAACAGGCACCACCACCACAGATGGGGCAGCCAATGGGAGGACAACCAATGGGACAGGTTTATAATCAGCAGCCTGTGAATGTTCAACCGGCTCAGTTCCAGAGCTTTAGTGGAGGACAATTCCAACAGGTGCAACCAGAAAATATTGATTTAATTATGGATGTTCCGCTTAACGTTACGGTTGAGCTTGGCAGAACTAATAAAACAATTTCAGAAATTTTGGATTTAAGTCCAGGTAAGATTATTGAGCTAGATAAGATTGCCGGAGAGCCAATAGATGTACTAGTAAATGGTAAGTATGTTGCAAGAGGCGAAGTTGTAGTAATCGAGGAAAGCTTTGGAGTTAGAATTACAGAAATTATAAATACCGTAAATCCAATCAAAAATAGTTAAAGAACAGGAGATATGAGATTATGGCAAAAAATGTATTAATTTGTGATGACGCAGCGTTTATGAGAATGATGATTAAAGATATCCTATCAAAAAATGGATATACAATCGTTGGCGAAGCTGAAAATGGAGCTAAAGCCGTAGAAAAATATGAGGAAACTAAACCTGACCTTGTACTCATGGATATTACAATGCCAGAGATGGACGGTATACAAGCTCTTAAAAAAATTAGGGAAACCAATCCTGATGCATGTATAATTATGTGTTCAGCAATGGGTCAGCAGGCAATGGTTATTGAAGCAATCCAGTCAGGAGCAAAAGACTTTATCGTAAAACCATTCCAGCCAGAGCGTGTATTAGAGGCAGTAAAGAAAGTTATAGGTTAAATTACAAATTAAATATAATACGAAATATAAAATGAAATTGGCAGGCGCATAAAGTGCGTGTGTTATGTAAAAAATGTTTGTTTATTTGATTAAAAGGGGGACTACGGCTGTTTATGATAGTGTTTATGCTATGTAGACAGTTTGTAGGAGTCACCCTTTTAAGTGCTATTATGAAGAGGTTAAATATTTTTAAAAGAATAATAGGGGAATAAGAGATGAGTACGATAGAAAGCTTTGTACAGTTGATAGGGGTCCTGCTGATTTTTTTATTTGTTTTAGCATCAGCATATTTTGTTACAAAATGGTTGGCAAAATACGAAAAATTACAAGGACACAATAGTAATTTGAAAGTTGTAGAAGCAACTAAGGTAGGGGCAAATAAGAATATTTGCTTAGTAAAAATTGGAAAAAAATATATTGTAGTCGCTGTTGGAAAAGATAATGTAACTTTTCTGACAGAGGTAAAAGAAGACGAATTAACAGACTTATCGTTTTTAGAAGAGCAGGAGTTTACAAAAGTTGAAGATTCATTTCAGGAAATTTTTTCAAAAATAAAAGATAAAATACCAAAAAAGCAGGATTAAGATTATGAAAAAGACAAAAATAATAAAAAGGAAAATAATAATAGTTTTTTTATTGAGTGCAATTTTTTTACTATTAGCTTTTAAACTAGAAGAAAGTGAAGTAAAAGCTAGTACTGTAAATGATTATAATAATAGAATATCAGTAATGACAGCAACAAATAATCCGTCAAAAGATATAGGAAAATTGCAGGGTGATAATACAGGGGTAAATCCAAACGCCAAGAATGATAATAATAATGGTTTATCAATAAATTATAATAATGATAATGGATCTGTGTCAACACCAATTAAGATGCTACTTGTGTTGACAGTTTTAGCATTAGCACCAGCTATTCTTATAATGTTAACATCTTTTACAAGGATTATTATTTGTCTTCATTTTGTGAGAACGGCCATAGGTACGCAGTCTTCACCACCAAACCAGGTTTTAGTTGGATTAGCATTATTTATGACCTTTTTTATTATGTCGCCAACATTTATAAAAATAAATGATCAGGCAATTAAACCGCTAGACAAAGGAGAAATTACACAAGAAAGAGCTATAGAGTTAGCAGAAGGTCCACTTCGCGAATTTATGTATGGTCAAACTCAAACAAAAGATGTAAAGGCATTTGTAAAAATGTCAGGAAAGGATGTTAAATCATATAAAAGTTATGATGATATTCCTTTTACAACATTAGTGCCAGCGTTTATTTTAAGTGAGTTAAGAACATCTTTTATAATTGGTTTTTTAATTTATGTACCGTTTATTGTAATTGATATGGTAGTTTCATCTGTACTTATGTCAATGGGTATGATGATGCTTCCACCAACGACTATTTCTTTGCCGTTTAAAATTTTGTTGTTTGTTTTAGCAGATGGATGGAATTTGGTTATTATGGGAGTTCTACAGACGTTTCAGTGATTAAAAAGGTATAAGAGGGTGAAAATATGATTACAGAGGGTATAGTTTTAGATATCGCAAGAGATGCAATTTTTACTATTATTATGGTTTCAGCACCACTACTATTAGTTTCTTTGATAGTTGGTTTAATAGTCAGTATTTTCCAAACAGTTACGTCAATTCAAGAGCAGACACTTACATTTGTTCCTAAAGTTATAGCAGTATTTGTTACAATGCTTATTTGTGGTTCTTGGATTTTAAATACGATTTCAAATTTGATGATAAATTTATGGTCGCATTTTAGTTATTATATAAGTACAGGTAAATAGCCTATGGTAACCTATAATGTGACATTAGCAGATGTAGAAAAGTTCATATTGATTCTAGTTAGAATTGCTTCCTTTTTGGTAGTAGCACCATTGATTGGTGGTCGAGATATTCCAAATAAAGTTAAAGTTGGTTTTGCACTTGCATTATCTGTTTTTTTGATACCACTTGTGGATGCGCAAGCATATAAAAGTAAGGATATTTTTGAGTATTCTACATGTATTATTTTAGAAGTGTTAGTTGGATTATTTATTGGATATGCAGCTTATATTTGTACATTTATCGTTGTCCTAGCTGGCAATATAATTGATATGGATATAGGCTTGTCCATGGCTACAGAATTTAATCCGATGACTAATTCTCAAGTAACAATAAGCGGTAATATGTATTTATATTTTGTGACACTAATAATGATTGCGTCGAATATGCATATATATATAGTGGGGGCGATTATTGACTCTTTTAAGTTAATTCCATTAGGTGGAGCAGTTTTTCATTGGGACCATTTGTTAAAGGCAATGATTAGATACATGTGCGAGGCATGTGTTATCGGATTTAGAATATTTTTGCCTTTTTTTGCGTGTATAATGATTTTAAACTGTGTATTAGGCATTATGGCAAAAGTTGCTCCTCAAATGAATATGTTTGCAGTTGGTATTCAAATGAAACTTTTAGTGGGTCTTATAGTAATGTTTTTAATTGTTTTTCTTTTACCAGATGTTACAGAATTTATAATGGATGAAATGAGAATTATGATTAAGTTGTTTGTTGAGGGAATGCAACCTAAAACATAAGTGGGGAAGTATAAAAGGGGAGAATGAATTTTTATGCAAGGAGTTGAAAGACGAGTTAAAAGAGTTTATAAATACAGAAATAGTAAAGAAATAAAGAGATTAGAATTAAATTTACAGCTTTTTGCGGGTGATAGTGGAGATAAAACTGAACCTGCTACAGCAAAAAAATTAGAAGATGCTAGAAAAGAAGGTAAAGTCGCAAAAAGTAAGGAATTAACATCAGCATTTGATCTTATTACGTTGTTTTTAGTTATGAAATTCTTTCTATCGTACATAGGAGAACATTTGATAAATGTGTTCAAAATCGCTTATGGTGCAATAGGAAGATATGCAGATGAGGAGGTTAATAAATTCTCAATTAAGGTAGTAATGTCAATGTTTATGGATGTAAATATAGAAATGTTTTATATTGTATTACCAATCTTTATATTTGGATTTGTAATTACTTTTTTGCTTAGTGTAGTACAAGTAGGATGGAAAGTAGCACCAAAGACTTTGCAGCCTAAGTTATCAAAATTTAATCCAATTAATGGTTTTAAGAGAATCCTTTCAAAAGATTCTATATTTGAGTTAATAAAGTCGATTATTAAGATCGTTCTTATTTTTTTAATAGCTTTTTTTTCTATAAAGGACGAAAAAGAAAAGATATTTATTTTATATAAGATGCCATTAAATCAAGCATTATCTTTGGTTGGAGATGTAATTATTAACACAGGTTTAAAAATTAGTATTTGTTATTTAATAGTTGGTTTAAGTGATTTTATTTTTCAAAAAGTTAAATTTAAACGTGATATGAGGATGAGTAAACAAGAAGTTAAAGATGAATTTAAAAATTCAGAAGGTGATCCTCAGACTAAAGGACGTCAAAGACGAATTATGCAAGAAGCGTCTCAAAGACGTATGATGCAAAGTGTTCCAAAAGCAGATGTTGTAATTACTAACCCTACGCATTATGCAGTTGCTTTGAAATATGATAAAGAGTCTAAAGGCGCCCCTATTGTTGTTGCAAAAGGTGAAAATTATTTGGCTCAAAAAATTAAAGAAGTAGCAAGAGAAAATAATGTAGAAATAGTTGAAAATAAGCCATTAGCGAGAACGTTATATGCTAATGTTGAAATAAATGAAGAAATTCCACCGGAGTTATATCAGGCGGTGGCAGAAATTTTGGCAAATATTTATCATAAGAGAGAAAATAACCGATAAAGATTAGTAGGAAAATTAGTTTATGGGAGGGGGTAACGGGCACATGAAAAAAATAAATTTATCTGATGTGGGAATTGCCGTATATTTGTTATGTGCAATTATTTTCTTTATTGTGCCAATCCCAGCGATTTTGTTGGATGTGATGTTGGCAATAAATATCTCTATTGCTCTTATTATTTTATTTAATGTGCTTTTCGTAAAAGAAGTTTTAGATATGTCTTTTTTCCCAACGTTGTTGTTGTTTACAACAATTTTTAGAATTTCGTTAAATGTCTCTTCAACAAGACTTATCTTATCTACAGGAGATCCTGGAAATGTTGTAAGAACATTTGGTAATTTCGTAGGTGGCGGCGATATGATTATCGGTACCATTGTTTTTATTGTACTTGTAATTATTCAATTCGTAGTAATTAATAAAGGTTCTGAACGTGTTGCTGAAGTAACTGCAAGATTTACACTTGATGCTATGCCAGGTAAACAGATGGCAATAGATGCAGACTTAAATACTGGAGCAATTACTGATGAACAAGCAAAAGAACGACGTGAAAAAATTCAAAAAGAATCTAGTTTTTTTGGAGCTATGGATGGTGCTACTAAATATGTAAAAGGTGATGCAATTGCGGGACTTATTATTACAGTCATAAATATTGCTGGTGGTACTACTATGGGAGCTACGCGTCAGGGCTTAGGAATTCAAGAGGCTTTGTTGCAATATGGAATTTTAACAATTGGTGATGGACTTTGCTCTCAGATTCCTTCACTTGTAATATCACTTTCAACAGGTGTACTTGTAACAAAAGGTTCAAATGAAGCAGACTTTAGTGGTGTTTTGGTAAAACAGTTATTTGGTATTCCACGAGTTTTATATTTAGTAGGAAGTGTTCTTTGCTTCCTTGGCATATTTACACCACTTAATACGTTGTTATTTATAGCATTAGGAGCAGTATTTTTAGTTACAGGTAAGAAAATTGATTCTATGCTTGGCATTGAAAGTATAGAAGATGAAGTAGAACAAATAGAGACGGAAGCAGAGGAAATTAGAAAACCTGAAAATGTTGTTTCTCTTTTAAAGGTAGATCCAATAGAGTTAGAGTTTGGTTATGGAATTATTCCACTTGCTGATATAAATCAGGGTGGAGATTTACTTGATCGAGTGGTTATGATTAGAAGGCAAATAGCATTAGAATTAGGAACTGTCGTTCCAATCATTCGTTTAAGAGATAATATTCAGTTGAATCCTAATCAATATATTATAAAAATAAAAGGTATTCAGTTAGCAGAAGGCGAGATCTTATTTGATCATTATATGGCGATGAATCCAGGTTTTGTAGAAGAGGAGATTACAGGTATTCCGACGTATGAACCTTCATTTCATCTTCCAGCAATATGGATAAGCGAAGGACAACGAGAAAGAGCTGAAAGTTTAGGTTATACGGTTGTTGATCCTCCTTCAATTATCGCAACGCATCTCACAGAAGTAATTAGATCAAATATTGCAGAACTATTAACAAGACAAGATGTACAAAACTTAGTAGACAACTTAAAAGAAAGCAATCCTGTTTTAATTGATGAACTTACACCAAAACTATTAGGATTAGGTGAAATTCAAAAGGTTTTACAGAATTTGCTTAATGAAGGAATTTCAATTAGAGACTTGTTATCTATTTTTGAAACCTTAGCGGATCATGCAGCAGTAACACGTGACACGGATGTATTAACTGAATATGTAAGGCAAAGCTTAAAGAGAGCAATATCAAGTAAGTATTTCCCTTTAAACGAGGTGACAAGTATAGTTACGCTTGATCCAAAGATAGAACAAGAAATCATGCAATCTGTTAAACAAAGTGAACAAGGAGCTTTTATAACATTAGATCCTGAACGTACAAAGAATATTATGGATTCAGTTGAGAAAGAAGTTAATAAATTAGAGAGTTTAGGAAAAAATGCAATTATCATAACATCACCTATAGTACGAATGTATTTTAAAAAATTAACTGAGGATTATTTTAAAAATTTGATTGTTGTTTCATACAATGAAGTAGATTCTGGTGTAGAACTTCAATCGGTTGGGATGGTGACGGCGTAAATGACGATAAATAAATATCAAGGAAAAACTAGAGAAGAGGCGCTTGAAAAAGCAAAAAAAGAATTAGGAGAAAATGTTGTAGTTATGAATGAAAAACCAGTTAAATCTAAAGGCATTTTAGGTGCATTCAAAAGTCAAATGATTGAGATAACTGCGGCAGTGGATGAGGAAAAGGAGAGCTATACAAAGAATATGAAACCATTTAAAAGTCAATTAAAAACACATGAGAGTATTGATTTATCAGTGGATGATGAAATTGAAATTCCAATTAAACAACCAGTTAGTGTATCAACAGAAAAAGAAATTGGAGACACATATTCTAATCCATATAAAAAAGGGATTAACACTGATACAAAATACATAGATGAAACGGATAAAGGGTTATTCAAGAGCTTTATCAATGAAAGAGAAATCGACAAAGATTTTAGTAGTTTAAAAGATGAAGGAGAAGTTAGAAATTTTGTTTATAAAGATAAAGCATCAAATCAGAAAGCCCAAAAACCGATTTTTGAGCAATTAAATGAAAAGGTTGCTCTTGAAAGCATCAAGAAAGCAGATAGTAAAACAGAGGAACCTATAAAAAGAATTATACATGGAAAAAATGAAGCGCCTGAGATTGACGATCGCTTAGAAAATTTAGGAAGCATGTTTGAAAAAAAATTAGGCGGTACAATAGCAGATGATAAGATGTTTTATAAAGCTCCAACAGCTGAAGAAGTTAATTTTGTTAAAATTTTATACAGGACATTATTAAGTAATGAAGTTAGTGAAAAAAATATAAATCAGATTCTTAGTGAAGTTGAAAAATTTATTAGACCAGGAATAAGCTTAGATACAATATTATCAAATGTTTATCAAAAATTAATTTTAAGATTAGGTACACCAGCAACAATTAAGTGCTCAGGAAAATCACCAAAGGTTGTATTTTTTATAGGACCAACAGGCGTAGGAAAGACTACTACAATTGCAAAAATAGCATCAAAATATAAAATGGAAAAAAACAAAAAGGTGGCATTTTTAACAGCAGATACTTATAGAATTGCAGCTACAGAACAGCTTAGAGTATATGCAAACATTTTAGATGCTCCGTTATCAATTATATATTCAGTAGAGGAGTTAAATGATGCAGTTTTACAACTTTCAGAGTATGATTTGATTTTTGTTGATACTGCAGGTTTTTCACACAAAAATGTAGAACAAAAAAATGATACCCAAATTCTTATAAACCAATTAGATGCTGAGTATGAAAGAGAAGTATTTTTAGTTCTAAGTGCAACAACGAAGTTAAAAGATTTAATGGAAATATCAGATAGTTTTCATGAAATATCAGATTACAGCATTATTTTTACTAAATTAGATGAGACTACTTGTTTTGGCAACATTTTAAATATTAAGTTACATTCAAATGCTGATTTGTCATATGTGGCATATGGACAAAATGTTCCAGATGATTTATCGGTTATAGATATTCAAAAGGTTGTCAAGCATTTATTGGGGGGAAAATAGAATAAAATGGATCAGGCACAACAATTACGAGAGGCCATAAATCATAAAAAGCAAAATACTTCGTTAAAAAAAATAGCTAGAGTGATAGCAGTAACTAGTGGAAAAGGCGGAGTAGGCAAATCAAATATTTCTGTTAATTTGGCTGTTATTTTGCAAAAGCTAGGGAAAAAAGTTATCATATTTGATGCTGATTTTGGTTTGGCAAATGTTGAGGTTATGTTTGGAAGTAAACCTGAGTATACATTATCAGATTTAATATATAGAGGAATGAGTATAAGAGAAATTATAAGCATAGGACCTCATGGAATAGGGTTTATCTCAGGTGGATCAGGAATAATTGGATTAAACAATTTAGGTAGAAACCAGATTTTATACATGGTGAAATCGTTAGAAGATTTAAATGAAATGGCGGATTATATAATTATAGATACGGGCGCTGGTATTTCAAGTCAGGTTGTTGAATTTTTAAAATTTAGTCCAGAAGTACTTTTAGTTACAACGCCAGACCCAAGTTCTATTGCTGATTCGTATTCATTATTAAAAGCTTTGTATAAAAATCCAGGATATATAAAGGGACACACTAAGATTCATGTTGTAGCAAATAAAGTGACGTCAAAAGAAGAAGGAAATGGAGTATATTCAAAGCTAAGTTCTATAGTAACTAATTTCTTGGAAGAAGAAATTGATTTTTATGGAATGATTCCAGATGATATTCAATTAGAAAAAGCGGTTAAGCAACAAAAAATCGTTTCTGAAGTTAATATCAATGCTAAATCTTCGAAAGCTTTTAGAGAACTAGCAAATAAATTAGTTGATAAAGAAGATCAATTAGTCAACGATAAAAAATTTGGAATAACTCAGTTGTTTTCTGGACTTTTGGGTAACATAATATAAGATTAGTTATAACTTTAAGTTTTAGTGGCGTTTTGAACTTAAGGAGATAAAGTATGACATTTTTAAAAGATGTTGTTAATCCAGGTGATAAAGTTAGAATTGGAATGAAACAACCTGTAAAAAAGAAAGATGGTACAGAAAAAATAACATTTGAAACAGAAGTTTTAGACATAACAGAAGAAGGAAATATTGCAGTTGCTATCCCAATGAGGAAAATGAAAACCGTATTGTTTCCTTTTAATGTTGTGTTTAATTTTACATTTTTTACAAAAAGCGGGATATATAAGTGTGAAATTGAGATAATTAACCGATATAAGATACAGAACTTGTCCTTTATGGTCCTTTCTGAAAGGTCAAAAATCAAAAAAATCCAGAGGAGAGAATACTATCGTTTAGCATGTACTTTGGATATGAATTACTATCTTTTGACTCAAGAAGAGAGTACTCTTAATTCGGCAGATGAAATTTTTAACAGTATAAGAGAAAATGGTATTGAAAGATTAAGAGAAAGAAAAGCAACCATTGTAGATATTAGTGGAGGTGGATTGCGTTTTGCTTCTAAAGAACAAGTTGGAAGAGAAAATTATATCTTGATTAATGTTGCACTCTTTAATGGTGAAGTTGAGAAGGAGTTTTTTATTGTGGCTAAGGTTATAGCTTCATATAAAAATTCAAATGATCATGATATTTATAATCAAAGAGTCGAATTTATTTTTAAAGATAATAAAATTCGTGATGCAATTATTAGATATGTATATCAAGAACAAAGGAGATCACGCAAAAAGAAAAAATAGGTGACTAGAATGAAAAAAAATATTTTAGTTATTGATGACTCTGCACTCCTGAGAAGAGTAATGTGTGATATAATCAACTCAGATAGTAATTTTCAAGTAGTTGATACATGCAAAGACGGAGTAGAAGGATATGAAAAACTAAAAAATAATACGTTTGATGGCGTGATTTTAGATGTCAATATGCCAAAAATGTCTGGACTTGAACTTTTGGAGAAGTTGAAAAAAGATGGCATAAAAGCCAAAATAATTGTTGTGAGTACGGTATCAAGAGCAGATTCACAGGTGACAATTAAGGCACTTGAACTAGGGGCAATTGATTTCGTCGAGAAACCATCTAATATCATCGAAGCAAAAGGTGAGGATTTTAAAAATAGATTAATTACAATTTTGAATACTTCATTTTATGGAAGTAGCGCAGGAAGAGTAAGGCGAAAGAATAATGTACAAGCGCCAGTTACTCCTCCAAATAGGCAGGTACGACCAGTGGATCCTAAGATCGAAAGATTTAGACCAGTGGAGGTTTCAAAAACGAGTAACAATCGTAAAATCAAACCATCAAAAGGAGCTAAAAATACGCTTGTTGCAATAGCATGTTCTACAGGTGGACCAAAGGCATTGCAAAGAGTAGTACCATATATTCCAAGTGGATTAGAAGCTCCAGTTGTTATAGTTCAACATATGCCTAAGGGATTTACAAAATCATTAGCAGAGAGACTTAACGAGATAAGCAAAGTAAAAGTAAAAGAAGCAGAAAATGGAGAAATCCTTAAAAAAGGTGTTGTATATATAGCACCGGGGGGAAATCATTTAGAGATAAAAAAGGTTTCAGATACATCACATAAAATTGCTTTTAATGATATGCCTGCTATTGGTGGTTTAAAACCTTGTGCCAATGTAATGTATGACTCTCTTATCACATCGGGTTATGACAAAATTGTATGCGTTGTACTTACAGGGATGGGTGCAGACGGTACAGCAGGAATAACATCTTTAGCATCTAAGAAACCAGTATATATTATTTCACAAAATGAACAAACATGTGTAGTTTATGGAATGCCTAGAGCGATTGCATTGACAGGACTTGTTGATGAAATAGTTCCATTAGGTGAAGTCGCAAACAGTATTACGAAAAATGTGGGGGTAGAATAAATGGATGTAGGTCAATATCTTGAGATATTTATTGATGAGAGTAGTGAACATTTACAGACTTTAAGTGACTGTATTATGACACTTGAACAAGAGCCTGATAACAAAGATACCATAAATGAAGTTTTCCGTGCAGCTCACTCATTAAAGGGTATGGCTGGAACAATGGGATTTAAACGAATGCAGCATTTGACACATGATATGGAAAACGTATTTCAAGAAGTAAGAAGTGATAAAATCCAAGTTGACAGTGCAATGATTGACTTACTTTTTGAATGTCTTGATGCATTAGATGGATATCTTGCAAATGTAAAAAATACATCAGATGAAGGTACGGAAGATAATGAAAATATTATAAAAGAGCTGAATGACTTTTTAGCTAAGGCAAATGGAGAGACTCCAAAAGCAGCACCTAAGAAAGAGGAGGCAGCTAAAAATGAAGCTCCTAGTGAAGCAAACACAGCAGAAGCAGCCTCAAGTGGAGGTGGCGATGCTAATATTCCTAATTTAGAATTAACTGACAAAGAAATTGAAGATATAAAAAATGCAAAAGATAGTGGTCAAAAAGTATATTTTGTTGATGTTACAATTCAAAAAGAGTGTCTATTAAAAGCAGCTCGAGCTTTCTTAGTTTTTAAAGCAGTTGAAGAATTTGGTCAAATTCTTGTGTTTCGTCCAAGTTCACAGGAAATTGAAGATGAAAATTTTGAATTAGATTTTAGTTTTGTTTTTGCAACATCTGAAGATATAGCTAAAATAGAGTCTGCTGCAACTAGTGTTTCAGAAATTGAAACTATAAAATCAGTTATTTTACCTGATAGTGCTTTATTAGATCAACCTGAAGAAAAGAAAGAAGAAGTTAAAGAAGAAAAGAAAGATTCACCAGCTGCACCAGCAGCGCCAGCAGCACCAGCAACACCAGCGACACCAGCAGCACCAGCAGCTAAAGCTGGAGCAGCAAATAATAAAAATACGAAAGTTGCAAAACCTGTTGCAAGTAGAACAGTTCGTGTAGATATTGAAAAGTTAGATGCTTTAATGAATCAGGTTTCAGAGCTTATTATTGCGAAGAACTCGATCGTATCTATGAGTAATACAGATGGAAATGGTGTTAATTCTCAAGGTTTCCATGAACAGATTGAGTATCTAGAAAGAATTACAACAAGTTTACATGAGTCAGTTATGAAAGTTCGAATGGTTCCTATTGAATCTGTTGTAAATAAATATCCAAGAATGATTCGTGATTTATCAAGAAAATTAGATAAACCAATGGAACTTACAATGACTGGTGAGGAAACAGAATTAGATAGAACTGTAGTAGATCAAATTGGCGATCCATTGCAGCATTTACTTAGAAACTCAGCAGATCATGGTATAGAATCCAAAGAACTTCGTGCTGAAAGAGGTAAACCTGAAGCTGGACATATTTTCCTTAATGCTTATCAAGAAGGTAATAACGTTATTATTAAAGTAGGTGATGATGGTAACGGTATTGACACTGAAGCTGTAAAAGGAAAAGCAATTGAAAGAGGTATTATTACAGTAGAACAAGCTGAGTCTATGTCACAAAAAGAAATTGTCAATTTGTTATTTATGCCTAGTTTCTCAATGGCAAAAAAAATCACAGATATTTCTGGTCGTGGTGTAGGTCTAGATGTTGTTAAATCTAACATTGAAGGCTTAGGCGGTGATGTAGAAGTTGAATCTAAATTTGGTGAAGGCTCAACATTTACAGTTAGATTACCATTAACACTTGCTATTATTCAGGCATTACTAGTAGAAGTACATGGCGATAAATATGCTATTGCATTAGGATCAATCTTGAATATTGAAGATATTGCAATTGGTGATATTAAGTATGTAGAAAACAGAGAAGTAATTAACTTACGTGGCACAGTTATTCCAATTATAAGAATGGATAGGATACTTGGAATTGAGCCAAGAGAAGAAGATCCAGAAGTACTTACAGTTGTTATTGTAAATAGAGGCGATAATAATGCTGGCCTTGTTGTAGATAGCCTTGTTGGTCAGCAGGAAATCGTTATTAAATCATTGGGAGATTATATTAAAGCAAATAAATTGATTAGTGGTGCAACTATCCTAGGTGATGGTGAAGTAGCATTGATTCTTGATGTTAATACTTTAATGTAATTTGGAGGTGAGATTATGTCAGATGTAAATATTGCGGAATTTGATGAAGTTGAAAAAGTGCTTACACAATATATTGTAGTTAGAATTGGTAGTGAAAAATATGGAATTGATATAGGATATGTTGATAATATAGTTAGGATGCAAAAAATTACAAAAGTACCTATGGCACAAGATTATTTTGCAGGAATTATTAATTTACGTGGTGAAATTGTTCCAGTTATGAGCATTAGAAAAAAAATGGGATTGTCAGAGGATGTTTTTACAGGAAAATCAAGAATTATTATTTTGAAAGTTGAAGAAAGAGGCAATCTTGGAATTATTGTAGATGAAGTAAGAGAAGTAATTACATTGAGTGAAGATGATATTGAAAAAGTAAGTAATGGTGCTTCAACACATGGAACACATAAGCAAAGTTTTATTAATGGTATTGGAAAAAATGGAGAAGAATTAATTTCATTATTTGAAATAAATGATATTATAAGTGAAAAAGAAAATTCTAGTTCAAGTAATAATTAAGATAAAAAATATTGGTAGAATTTTAAACAGGAGGAAGTATGGCAAATTTTTCCTTAGATGATGTGAACAACATGTATGTCGACGTCTTAAAAGAATTAGGAAATATAGGTGCAGGCAATGCAACAACTGCAATTGCAAGCATGATAAGTGAAAAAATCGATATGAGAGTTCCTAGTGTTAAACTTATGGAAGCATCAAAACTTGGATCAGCAATTTGCCCAGAAGATGAGACAATCGTTGGCATTTTCTTAGAAGTTCAGGAAGATATAACGGGAAGTATGATGTTTTTGATGAAAATGCCAGCAGCTCATTATTTGGTTAATAAATTGATGATGAGAGATTTAGAATACAATGAACCTTTTACTGAAATGGATTTGTCAGCGTTAAAAGAGGTTGGAAATATTATAGCTGGTTCATATTTATCAGCATTAGCATCGTTAACTGGTTTGGTAATTGGTCCATCAATTCCATCAATTTCGGTTGACATGGCAGCAGCAATTTTAAGTGTTCCAGCAATAATGTTTGGTCAATATGGTGATAATGCACTATTTATTGAAACGGAATTTGGGGATGACTTGATGATAGAAGGATATTTTATCTTAATGCCAGATGAAGATTCATATGACAAGATTTTAGGTGCATTAGGTATTAGTATGTAAATATAAGGAGCAAATATTTTATGGGAGTAACTCTTAAAGTAGGTATGGCTGATTTAAAAATTACAAAAGCTCCAGACTCCCTTACAACGCTAGGATTAGGTTCATGTATTGGACTCACATTGTATGATCCAGTTGCAAAGGTGGGAGGATTAGTGCATTATATGTTACCAGATAGTACGCAGTTAAAAAGTAATACGAATATTGCCAAATTTGGAGATACAGGGATAAAAGCACTTTATGATCAAATGATTAAACAAGGAGCATCTCCAAGAAGAATGGTAGCTAAGATTGCAGGAGGAGCAAAGATGTTTGGCGGTACTGGAATATCAAGTATTGTCAATGTTGGAGAGAGAAATGCATTAGCAGCAAAAAAAGCATTAAAAGAATTGAAAATCCCTTTAGTAGCCGAAGATACAGGGTTGAATTATGGTAGAACAGTAATATTGAATTGTGAAACAGGTGAATTTGTAATAAAGGCTGTGGGTAAACCTATTAAAACAATTTGATTTTAAAGGGATTTTAAAGAAGGCGGTAAAAAGATGAATACTAAATTTATACCTGCAATTGTTATGCTTATAGGTGGCCTGATTGATTGTATTTTTGCAATAATTAACCATCTAAATCTCTTTGATTTTACATTAGAGTTATTGATTGTATTAATTGTGTTTCTTGTCATTGGAGAGTGTGTACGATATGTTTTAGAACAAAATCTATCTGATTTTGCAGATGAGAATGGAGAAGAATCAAATGAAGAATCAGATGAAGAAACTGATGACGAGGAATATGGAGAAGATGATGATATTGAGGAAGAAGCTGATGACTTAGATACTTCGGAAGAAGATGAAGAATATTAGCAAAAATAATATAGAAAAATGAGGGGTTGCGCGATGATGAAGGTAGTAGAGAAAGAAAAATTATGGCAGGAGTATTCAAAAAATCCAACTCAAGAAACTAGAGAACAGCTTATTGTTGAGTATGCGCAGTTGGTGAGGTTGGTTGCGGGGCGTTTGAGTATGTATCTTGGGTATAATGTCGAGTATGATGATTTAGTGAGTTATGGTATTTTTGGACTGATTGATGCCATTGACAAATTTGACTTATCCAAAAATGTTAAATTTGAAACTTATGCTAGTCTAAGAATTAGGGGCGCCATACTTGATCAGATTCGTAAAATGGATTGGATACCAAGAACAGTTCGTCAACGACAAAAAAAGATTGATGAAGCTGTAAAGCAAGTTGAAATGAGAACTGGAAAAAATGCAACAGATGAAGAATTAGCAATTGAACTTGGAATTACAGACAAAGAATTGAATACATGGCAGTCCCAGCTAAAAGTGACAAATGTTGTTTCTTTAAACGAATTTGAAGAAACCGGTCCTGAATTAGTAATGGATACCCGATGTAATTCTAAATTTGCTCCACCAGAAGATGTTGTCGCAGAAGGAGAATTAAAGCAAAAATTATCGGATTCGTTAAATGTTTTAACTGATAACGAAAGAAAAGTTATTGAATTATATTATTATGAAGAAATGACATTAAAAGAAATAAGTAGAATTTTAGGTGTGTCAGAGTCGCGAGTATCTCAACTTCATACAAAAGCACTTGCTAAGATGAAAAAAATTATGGGTGATTATTTAAATATTATTGTTTAACAAAAATAGGAGAAGCAATCATGAAAAATCAAAAATTTGAGATAGTTGTCCAGGAAAAAATTGCATATCTTAAGGTTTTACCACCAGATGAAGATGGACAAAGAGTGGATGTTCAGCAGGTGTTGTATTTCTTAGGAAAAAAAGAGTTTAACGATTATAATTTAAAAGAATTAACATCTGCAATTAACGATGCCACCGAAGAAAAATTAATTAAGGTTGGTGCATCTGAACAAGAAAAATTTGATGAATCAGTTGATTGTGATATTGCCTTTGATAAGATGTCTGCAAAATGTATTTTTTATCCGGGTTCTAAGACAGGTAAAAAAATATCAAAAGAGATGATTATGGCTGCATTGTCTAGTAGTAAAGTGTCGTATGGCATTATGGATGATGCGATTGATAAAGCAATAAAAAATATAGTGTATTTTAAAGAAATCGTTTTGGCAAGAGGCAAAGAAGTAGAAGACGGAAAGGACGGAGAAGTAAAATATTATTTCAATACTAATCCAAGTCATAGACCTCGTCAAAAAGCCGATGGATCAGTTGATTATAAGAATTTAGACACAATAAGCCAAGCTAAAAAAGGTGATGTTGTGGCTGAAATAATAAAAGAAGTAGAAGGAACACCAGGTGTTAATGTTTTAGGCGAGGAAAAAGCTCCTAAGGCACCAAATCCAGCTACAATTACTGCTGGTAATGGCGTGTCATTTAATGAAGAAGGGGATAAACTCGTTGCCGATTTTACCGGTCATATCTCATTAGATAAAGGTGCTGTTGTGATGTCAGAAGTATATGAAGTGGCTTCTGATGTAGATAATTCAACTGGTAATTTGTCTTATGCAGGAAGTGTAACAATAAAAGGAAACGTAACAAGTGGTTTTTCCGTTACAGCGAATGGAAATATTGAAATAGAGGGCATGGTTGAAGATGCCTACATTGAAGCAACGGGTCAGGTTATTATTAAAGGTGGAATTGTGGGCAAAGGCAAAGGTGTGATAAAAGCTGGGGAGAACGTTATAGTTAAATATATTGAAAGTGCAAAAGTTATTGCAAAAGGTTATATCGAAACAGATATTATTTTAAATAGTGATGTTTCTGCTGGTATAGATGTTAGAGTGTCTGGTAAAAAAGGAATTATTAATGGCGGAATTGTTAGAGCAAGCAGATATGTTGAAGCTAATGGAATAGGAACATCTATGGGATCTCCAACAACAATTATGGTAGGTTTAGATCCAAAAGTTAGAGAAGAATTGTCTATGCTTACTCAAAATTTAGCTGAAAAAGAAGAAGAGTTAGAAAAAATAAAAGTTACAGTAACTAATTTTAGTTCGAGAATAAAAAAAGGTGAAAATTTTTCAAAAGATAAAATACTTTATGTACAAAAGTTAGCGTTAGTGTATAAAGAGCAACAAAAAGCTTTGTCACCAATGCGCGAAAGATTAGAGGAAATTAAAGCTGAGATGAAAGAGGCTGATAAATCTTATGTTGTTGTATCTGGAGATGTTCAGCCAGGAACTATAATTATTATTTCAGATTTAAGATATACAGTAAAATCTAGTACGGCACATTCTAAGTTTGTTAAAAGAGATGGTGAAGTTCGAATTGCTGGTATGGATTAAAGGAGGAAAATGCTATGGCAATTACACCAGTTTCCATTAATGGAGCAATCCAAAGGCTTGATGATATGAAAACTTTAAAACAGCATGAAGAGAGTAAACCACAAGTTGATCAGCAAAATATTTCACATGAAGTTGCAAAAAAACAAGAACTAAAGTATACGACGGTTCAAGAAACAAATAAGTCGGATCAGCTTGATAAGAAATATGACGCAAAAGATAAAGGAAGTAATGAATATAAAAAGCAAAAAAATAAAAAGAAATCTGATAAAGGGCAATTAGAAGATAAAAATGATATGGGAACAGTTACCGAAAAAAAGAGTCATTTTGATATAACGATTTAACAAAATGATAAATTATGAATTAGAGTTTAGGTTTGTTAAGGAAAAGGGGAATAGATATGAATGTAGTTGAAATTAGTTTAATTGTGGTAGGCGTTATTTTTATGGTAGCAAGTTTTTTCATAGAGGAAAGATTGTCACAAAAAGATGTTGAAAAGATTAATTCATTAAGTGAAAAACAGATGAAAATTGTAATTGAAAAACAATTAAAAAATGCAGATGTGATAATAGACGAAAAAATTACGGAACAGCTTGATTATAATCTTGAAATAGCAGAAAGAGCTATGGAAAAAGAGACAAATAATAAGATAATGGCTATTAGCGAATATTCGGATACTGTGCTTGATTCAATGAATAAAACACATAATGAAATAATGTTTTTGTATAGTATGTTAAATGACAAGCATGAAGAACTAACTAAGCTAGCAGGTGAATTATCAGATTTCTCGACAAATATGAAATCAACACAGGATGAGGTTTTGGCAAGATGGGCACAGGCAGCAGAAGAGGTTGAAGAGAAACTAAATGAAACTGATAAAATCGAAGAAGATGAGTTACTTTCTGAATCTATAAAAAATGGAAAAGAAGCAGCAACAGGTGATGATAAATCAAATCATAATGTTGATATTCTTCGATTACATAAAAGTGGAATGAATAATGTTGAAATTGCAAAAGAGCTAGGACTAGGTCTTGGAGAAGTAAAATTTGTAATCGGGTTGTACCGTAGCAATGTTAAGGAGGCGATACAATGAGATTAAAATATTTTATAAGAGGTCTAGGTACTGGCGTTTTGTCATCTACAATTATATTAACAATAGTTTTTGCATTAAATAGTCCTAAAGAGCTTACAGATGCACAAATACTTGAAAAAGCAAAACAATTAGAGCAACCATCAAGCGAAAATAGTCTAGATTTTAATAAACAATTAGAAAAGAATAATAAAAGTAACAAAAATAGTAAAAAATCAAAAAAAATAAATAAGCAAGCTTCAAGTGAGTCAACAACGAGTAAACAAAGCGAAAAAACTAAACCTGAACAAACTCCAACAGTTGAAGCTAGTGTGTCGAATAAAGATGATGTTGTTATCAATGTTAAGGAAGGCGAAACAGTTAGAGAAATATGTGATGAATTATGTGATAAAGGTGTTGTAAAAAATTCAGAGTCTATGAGACGTTTTATGATAGAAAAAGGGTATGATAGTTTATTACATGCTGGGTCATTTACCGTCAAGAAAGGTATGTCGGCAGATTCAATAGGAAAAACTTTAGCACAATAAAATAATGAGATTAGGGTAGCTAATCAGAGGGAGGTATATATGGAAAAAAGATTAGATTTTAAATGTTCTTCATGTGGAGAAGAATTTGTTTTTTTGAATGGAGTAGAAAAATCTAGCAAGGATAAAGATGCAATTAACGCAGCAATTGTTGATTATAGTGAGTCTTTCAAAAATGAAATTAACGAAGCAATTAACAAAGAAGGATTTATTGAGGCGATAGCAACGTTTCATCCAAAATTTTGTTCGAAATGTAATGTGATTGTACAGGGAATTTCAGTTTCTAGTGTATATAAGAATGGAAAAATTTCAATAATTGAGTCAGAGTGTCCATATTGTTCAAGTGAACTAAAAAAAATTGATTATAAGTTCTTAAAATGTCCAAATTGTAAAAAAGGACTATTAAAGGTTAAAGAAGTAGATTGAAAGAGAATTATGTGTTATTATAGTCAATGATATTATTTTCTCACGTTAAAACGAGAAAAAGGAAGAGAGGAGAGTTTGACAAATAGTCAAACGAAAGTATTATGAAGTTTTTAGGTTTTTTTAAAAAAGCACTCAAAGACTATAATGACACAAATCTTATTGTCAAAATTCTTTGTGGTATGCTTGTTGGTATTTTTTGTGCCTTAGTATTGAATAAAACATTTCATGTTAAATATTTTGATATCGGTATTTTAGGCACTATTTTTGTTGAGGCGTTAAAAGCAATAGCGCCGATTTTAGTTTTCGTATTAGTAAGTAGTTCTTTAGCGTCAGGAGATTCTAAATTAGATTCCCGTTTTGTAATGGTAATCTTTTTCTATTTATTAAGTACATTTTTGGCTGCTGTTTCAGCAGTTGTCTTAAGTTTTATTTTTCCACAAAAGCTTATTTTACAGTTGGCATCGAAAGTAGATAAAGCACCTGATAATTTATCTGCCGTTTTAAGTAATATAATTTTTAGTATGATTCAAAATCCGATAAATGCTATCATAAAAGGCCAATATTTAGGAATCTTATTTTGGGCTGTTTTATTTGGTTTTGCCTTAAAAAAATGTGCAAGTGTAGAAACAAGAGAAAACATTGCAGACATAGCAAAAGCTGTTTCATTAATTATTAAATGGATTATAGATTTTGCTCCATTTGGAATTGCAGGTATTGTATATAAAACAATTATTTCAAGTGGATTAAGCTCTATTTTAAAATATGGTAAAGTTTTAGGACTTTTAATTGCATGTATGTTTATTGTGGCGTTAGTTATTGATCCTTTAATTGCAGGAATTACATTAAGAACTAATCCATATCCACTAGTTTTTAAATGTTTAAAGGAAAGTGGACTTACAGCATTTTTTACTAGAAGTTCTGCTGCTAATATTCCAGTTAACATGGCTTTATGTGAAAGAATGGGATTAGATAAAGATATGTATTCTGTGTCAATTCCTTTAGGATCAACAATTAACATGGATGGTGCAGCAATTACAATTACGGTTATGACATTAGCAACAGCTAATACTTTAAATATTCATGTGAATTTTGTCACAGCAATAATCTTAAGTATTTTATCAGCTTTAGCTGCTTGTGGTGCTTCAGGTGTGACAGGCGGTTCATTGTTACTTATTCCAATGGCGTGTTCGTTATTTGGTATTCCAGATACAATTTCAATGCAAGTTGTTTCTATTGGATTATTAATAAATGTTGTTCAAGATTCATTTGAAACAATGCTTAATTCTTCAGGTGATGTAATGTTTGCAGCAACAGCAGAGTTTTATCAATGGAAAAAAATGGGTAAACCATTGCCTGATTTTATGACTCAAAAATAGATAAAATGTAATTGTATGCTATTGTTATAATAATTTTAAAAAAATAAACATTATTAATTGGTCGAAAAATATTAATTGAATCATTATAGCTATTGAAACGTGGCCTATTTTGTGATAATATATTTTTCGACTAATCACAAATTTTACGATGGTTTAAAAAAGATTATGAAATTTAAAAACTAAATGTTATAAGGAAGTTTATAAATTATATATATTTTTTTGAGTGATTCATATGAAAGCTTGAATCTTCGTAAGGTTTGTAGAAAAAAGGAGAATCACAAAATGAATGATTTGTTATTATTTATTCTTGCATTAGCCCCAATATTATTTTTAATTGTGGCTTTAACTGGTTTTAAAATGCCAGGACATTTAGCTTGTTTAGGAGCACTTGTCATTACAGCTTTATTAGCTGGATTTGTATGGAAGATGGAACCAACCAATGTTGGACTTGCATCTTTAGAGGGTGTATGTAATGCACTTTGGCCAATTATTATTGTTATTTTGGCAGCTTTATTTACATACAACTTAACATTAGAGACAAAAGCAATGGATTCTATTAAAGCAATGCTTGCTAGCGTTTCAACAGATAAGAGAATTTTAATGCTCTTAATCGCATTTGGTTTTGGTAACTTCATGGAAGGTATGGCAGGTTTTGGTACAGCCGTAGCTATTCCAGCAGGTATTTTAGTTGGATTAGGTTTTGATCCATTACTTTCAGTTGTAACATGTTTAATTATTAACTCAACACCAACAGCATTTGGTTCAGTAGGTGTACCTACAAATACTATGCATGCTATTACAGGAATTGATACAGTTAAGCTTTCTTCAAACGTTGCTTTAATTCAAGCAGTTGTTCAATTCTTAATTCCATTTATTGCAGTAGTTGTAATTGGTAAAGGATTTAAAGCTTTAAAAGGATTAGTTTTATTTACATTAATCGCAGATTTAGCATACATTTTACCACAGTATGCTGTAGCTCAGTTCATAGGACCAGACCTTGCAAATATCATTGGTGCAATTATTTGTATGGTTGTAATCATTGTATATGCTATGGTAGCTAAAACACCTAAAAACCCTGACTTTACAGTTTCAACTTCAGGTGAAGGTACTAAAGGTTTAACATTTGGTGGAGCATTTAAAGCATGGTCACCATTTATCTTTATTTTTGTATTTTTACTTTTGACTTCAAAATTAGTACCTGTTATTAATAAACCTTTAAGCTCAATTGCTTCACAGGTTAAATTTTACCCAACAGGTAAACCATTAACATTCTGCTGGATTAATACTCCAGGTGTATTAATTTTATTAGCTGGTTTTATTGGTGGTGCAATTCAAGGTGCAAGCTTTAAAACAATGTTTGCAGTTTTAGGTAGAACAGTTAAATCAAATATTAAAACAATTATCACAATTTGTTCTGTATTAGCAGTAGCTAAAATCATGGGATATAGTGGAATGACATCATCTATTTCAAAAGAATTAGTAAATGTTACAGGTAAATACTTCCCATTCATCTCACCATTAATCGGTACAATTGGTGGATTTGTAACTGGTTCAGGTACATCAACAACTGCTTTATTTGGTAAAGTACAGACTGAAACAGCGGCAGCTATTGGCGCTAATGGTGCTTGGTTAGCAGCTGGTAACTTAATGGGTGCTGGTTTAGGTAAGATGATTTGTCCACAGTCAATTGCAATTGGTTCAGCTGCGGTTGGTTTAAGTGGTGTAGAAAGCAAAATTATGGCTAAAGTAGTAGTATGGACTATTTTATTCGTAGTATTAGCTGGTATTATTTGTTACGTGTTCCCATTAATCGGGTTAGTATAAACCAATTGAAATAGTATAGTTTAATAGAATTAGTTTTAAGAGTCTCAATAATTATGAAAGTTATTGGGACTCTTTTTTGTAAAAAATAATATTTTCAAAAAACTGAAAATACTGTATAATAGATATAATAGTAAGATAAATAAGAAGTATTATTACATCTGTTTATAAATACTATTACTAAATATTATACTTACACACAAAAAATACTATTACTTTAAATTATAACAGTTTAACCTATTGACAAATTAAAGTTATAGGTCTATGATGTGATTGTGTGAGTGAATAATAAAAATGGAAGGTTGTTTTATATGAGAAAACAAGTATTATCACTTTTAGTTGAGAATAATCCAGGAGTAACAAGTAGAATCTCAGGGTTGTTTAGTAGAAGAGGGTATAATATTGATAGTTTTTCATCAGGAGTGACAGCAGATCCAAGATATACTAGGATTACAATTGTTGCTAGCGGTGAGGAGCCTGTATTAGAACAAATTGAAAAACAGCTAGCAAAGCTTGAAGATGTGTTAGATATAAAAATTCTTAAACCATCTTCATCAGTAACGAGAGAACTAATTTTAATTAAAGTTAGGGTTACTGCAGAACAAAGACAAAATCTCATTAGTATTACAAATGTTTTTCAAGGAAAAATAGTAGATGTAACTGTAGATTCAATGATAATTGAGTTGACAGGAAAAAAGAGAAAGCTTAGTGCTTTTCTAGATTTATTAGAAGGATATGAAATACTTGAGATTGCAAGAACTGGTATAACCGGTTTGACTAGAGGTTCAGGAGATGTTGTTTTCTTGGATTAATATTAAATATTAGGAGGAATATGAAAATGTCAGAAGCAAAAATGTATTATGAAGAAGATTGTAATTTATCACTACTAGAAGGTAAGAAGATTGCTATTATTGGTTATGGTAGCCAAGGACATGCACATGCACTTAACCTTAAAGAATCTGGTTGTGATGTAATTGTTGGTTTATATGAAGGGTCAAAATCAAAAGCAAAAGCCGAAGCACAGGGCTTAAAAGTATATAACACTGCAGAAGCAGCTAAATTAGCAGATATCATCATGATTCTTATCAATGATGAAAAACAGGCTGATATGTATAAAAAAGATATCGAGCCTAACCTTGAGCCAGGTAACATGTTAATGTTTGCACATGGATTTAATATCCATTTTGGTTGTATTGAACCACCAAAGGACGTTGATGTAACAATGATCGCTCCTAAAGCACCAGGTCATACAGTTCGTTCTGAGTACTTAGAAGGAAAAGGAACGCCTTGTTTAATAGCTGTATATCAAGATGCTACAGGTAAAGCTCTTGATTTAGCATTAGCTTATGGTGCTGGATTAGGTGGAGCAAGAGCTGGTTTGTTAGAGACAACATTTAGAACAGAGACAGAAACTGATTTATTCGGTGAGCAGGCTGTACTTTGTGGTGGCGTTTGTGCATTAATGCAGGCAGGTTTTGAAACACTTGTTGAAGCAGGATATGATCCAAGAAATGCTTATTTTGAGTGTGTTCATGAAATGAAATTAATCGTTGATTTGATTTATCAGTCAGGTTTTGCAGGAATGAGATATTCAATTTCTAATACTGCAGAATATGGTGATTATATTACAGGTCCTAAGATTGTAACAGAAGATACTAAGAAAGCAATGAAACAAATTTTATCAGATATTCAAGATGGAACATTTGCTAAAGACTTCTTATTGGATATGTCACCAGCTGGTCGTCAGGTACACTTCAAAGCTATGAGAAAATTAGCAGCTGAGCATCCAACAGAAAAAGTTGGTGAAGAAATCCGTAAATTATACAGCTGGAATGATGATGGATCAAAATTAATTAATAACTAATTTATGCAAATAGAATAAATGAAATATATTATAAACAGAGTGAGTTAAATTAAACTTACTCTGTTTTTTACTATTTGTAGTATTGTTATTGGTGCAATTGTTTTAATAATTATTAATATTATATTTGTTTTTCTAAAAAAATCTTGACAAAAAATAAATAAATGTATATCATTATTAGTGATTGTAATTTAATTAGTTAAAGCTTTGAATAGGAGTAGTAGAAGAGTGCAATTTTTCAGAGAGTTATCGTTTGGTGGAAGGTAATATTTGCTAACTTTGAACTCGCCTAGGAGCTCTTTCTTTGAAATGATAGTAGGAGAAAGCGGATTGTTCCACGTTATAGGAAGTTGAGTGCATATCGTTGTGATATGAATTAGAGTGGTACCACGGAGAATAGATTACTTCGCCTCTTACATTTTTATTGATGTAAGGGGCGTTTTTTAATATGTGTTTTAACACAAATCAAGGAGGAAAAAATGACAGAATTATATAATCACAAAGTTGTCGAAAAAAAATGGCAAGATGTTTGGGATAATGAGAAAGCATTTGCTGCTACAAATGATTATTCTAAACCAAAATATTATGCTTTAGTAGAATTTCCATATCCATCAGGACAGGGACTTCACGTAGGTCATCCAAGACCTTATACAGCACTTGATATCGTTGCAAGAAAAAGAAGAATGCAAGGATATAATGTTTTATATCCAATGGGATGGGATGCATTTGGTTTACCAACAGAAAACTATGCTATCAAAAATAAAATTCATCCTAAAATTGTAACAGAACAAAACATTAAACATTTTAAACATCAATTACATTCTTTAGGATATTCATTCGATTGGGATAGAGAAATCGATACAACGGATCCTAATTATTATAAATGGACACAGTGGATTTTCTTAAAATTATTTAAAGATGGTCTTGCATATAAGAAAGAAATGCCAATTAACTGGTGTCCATCATGTAAAGTAGGACTTGCTAACGAAGAAGTTGTTGGAGGAGCATGTGAAAGATGTGGTACTCCTGTAGTTAGAAAAGTTAAAAGTGAGTGGATGTTAAAAATCACAGAGTATGCAGATAAACTTCTTAAAGGATTAGATGATGTTGATTATATTGAAAGAGTAAAAACATCTCAAAGAAACTGGATTGGTCGTTCTAAAGGTGCTGAAGTAGATTTTTCTATTAAAGGGAAAGAAGACAAATTACGCATTTATACAACACGTTGCGATACTTTATTTGGAGCAACATACATGGTTGTATCTCCAGAACATCCATATTTAGATAAATATAAAGATGATATTAAAAACTGGGATGAAATTGAAAAATACAGAGAACAAGCTTCTAAAAAATCTGATTTTGAGCGTGCAGAACTTGCAAAAGATAAAACAGGTGTTGCAGTAGATGGTTTAGTTGCAGTAAATCCAGTTAGCAAAAAAGAAATTCCTATTTGGGTATCAGATTATGTATTAATGAGCTATGGTACAGGTGCAATTATGGCTGTTCCTGCACATGATCAAAGAGACTGGGATTTTGCAAAGAAATTCAATTTACCTATTGTACAAGTAGTTTCAAAAGACGGAGAAGCTGTTGATATTGATAAAGAAGCATTCACAGATGTTGCAACAGGTGTAATGATCAATTCAGATTTCTTAAATGGTCTTTCAGTTAAAGATGCTAAAGAAAAAATGATTGAATATCTTAATGAAAATAAGATTGGTGAAGCTAAAGTTAATTACAAATTAAGAGATTGGGTATTCTCACGTCAACGTTATTGGGGTGAACCAATTCCAGTTGTACATTGTGAAAAATGTGGATGTGTTCCTCTAGATGAAAAGGATCTTCCATTATTATTACCAGAAGTTGAAAGTTATATGCCAACTGATAATGGAGAATCACCACTTGCAGCAATGACAGATTGGGTTAACACAACTTGTCCATGTTGTGGCGGACCAGCTAAACGTGAAACTGATACAATGCCACAGTGGGCAGGATCATCATGGTATTTCTTACGTTATACAGATCCACACAATGATGAATTCTTAGCTGATCCAGAAGCACTTAAATATTGGTTGCCAGTAGATTGGTATAATGGTGGTATGGAACATACTACACTTCACTTATTATATTCTAGATTTTGGCACAAATTCTTATTTGATAAAGATGTTGTACCAACTTCAGAGCCTTATCAAAAACGTACATCACATGGTATGATTTTAGGTGAGAATGGTGAAAAAATGTCTAAATCACGTGGAAATGTAATTAATCCAGATGACATTGTAGAAGAGTTTGGTGCAGATACACTAAGAACATATGAAATGTTTATTGGTGCATTTGATTTAGCTGCATCATGGTCAGATGATGGTGTTAAAGGTTGTAGAAGATTCTTAGAGCGTGTATGGAAATTACAGGATATCATGACAGATGAAGATGTATATTCTAAAGATTTAGAAACAAAAATGCATCAGACAATCAAGAAAGTATCTTCTGATTTTGAAAACCTTAAATTCAATACAGGTATTGCAGCACTTATGACAATTCTTAATGATTTTACAAAGAAAAAATCAATTACAAAAGCTGAATTGTCTACATTTATTACATTGTTAAACCCAGTTGCACCTCATATTACAGAAGAAATCTGGTCAAAGATTGGAACAGGAAACAGATTATATCAGCAACCATGGCCTACATATGATGAAGCTAAAACAGTAGAGTCAGTTGTTGAAATTGCTGTTCAGATTAATGGTAAAACAAAAGGAACAATTTCAATTGATAAGAAAGATCCTAAGGATGAAGTTTTAGCAAAAGCTAAAGAAGAAATCAAGGATAAATTAACAGGAAATATCATTAAAGAGATTTATGTTCCAGGAAAAATTGTTAATATTGTAATGAAATAACAATGTACATAAAATAATGCTACAAAAATATAAATTTAGTAAAACAGTAAATATAAAGAACAAATAACAATGACGTAAAATGTAAGTCCCTCATTCTAATAATTTGTATTTAGAATGGGGGATTTAATATTTTTTTCCGATATAATGTTTAGTATGTGAAATATGAGTTTGGAAAAGTGTTGAACGCTTTTGGGGGTGATTGTTTGTTGTGGAATGAATATAAAGAGTTAATTAAGAAAAAAATATTAAAAAAAGAATTCAACTCGTTAGAAATGTTAGAGATACTCAACAAAAAGGTACTCAATCAGGTTGAAAAAAAAGAAATAATAACTGATATTAGAAAAATCTGTAAAGCAAAAAATAGTACAGATGAAGAAATTGAAAAAGAAAAAGATATTAATAGACAAATGCGTTTATTATATAAACAGTTGCTTGTATATCTAACAGGATATTTAGAAGATTATTGTGATTTTCTGTTGGAAATAAAAGAATTAAATGATTATAAGGAATTAGTTCATATGTTTTTGCAGGCAAGATCTATGCAAATAGAAAATCCGTGTATAGTTTCAGAAAGAAGTAATAATATTTTTGATGAAATTGATACAAAAATTTACAATTTATGTAGAGAGAAAAAAAATGTAAATACTACCCATTTAAGATATGAATTGAGAGAAAATAATATGACAGTTATTATCATATCCAAAATGGAAGATGAGATTGATTTAGATAATTTAAAAGAAGTATGTAAACAAATGTATGAAATATGTGGAAAAAATATAATTGTAATAAATACAAATGATTATGTGACAGAAAATAATACAATGCCGCTATTATTACCTTTTTTTAAAGAAAAAGATATTTTAGAAGAGAAAGAAGAATTGTTTTTTGATAATGTAAAAGTTCAGTATATCTCTGTACAGAATTTAGTAGAAGAAACATTACAGATGGATATGTTAATAGATTATATTCGAGAAGTAAAGCCATATTATGTTGTGAATTTCGGAGGAATAAATTATTTTGCTAAATTGGTAAATGCTGTTGTACCAACACTGACATTAACAACAAACGAACAAGAAAAATGTACTAGTTTTAATACGACTATAACATGTAAGGAGGATATAAAAAAAGGAATAAAAGAGTATAAATATAAGGCTGATACTTATGATTACGATTTTATTGAGAATATAAAAAAACATATTGTAAAAGTAGATAAGTCAAAGTGGGTTAAAACAGAGCCACTTGTTTCTGTATGTACGTTAGTATACAATCACGAATTATTTTTACAGGAAATGTTAAATGGTGCTTTAATGCAAAAAACGAGTTTTCCATTTGAAATTATAATTCATGATGATTGTTCAACAGATTTGTCAGCAAAAGTAATAGAAGAGTATCAGAAGGTATATCCGGAAATTGTATATCCAGTATATCAAAAAAGAAATATTAATTCATTAGAAGTTAACATTATGGAAAAAATAGTATATCCAAAATCACGAGGAAAATATATTGCATGGTGTGAGGGCGACGATTATTGGACAGATGAGAATAAACTAGAAATACAAGTTAGTTACATGGAAGGAAATCCTGATGTAGCTGGTACGTTTCATGAGGCATTGTTAAAAACGAAAAACGGAGATTTTATAGAACATGGTGGCAGAGAACTAGAAGAAAAGGATTATGATACTTCATATTGTATTAGTAAATCAGCAACTAGAATAGATACTGCAACGGTTGTATTTAATAAGGAAAAAGTGTTACCGTTACCGTATTTTTCAAAATATGCTAAAACAGCGGATTATTTATTATTTATTACGATTTCATTAAGGGGTAAGTTCCATTATTTTTCAAAAATTATGGGTGTTTATCGAATGAGTGATAATAATTGGTCTAGTACGGTGCTGAATAATCCTAAGAAATATAAGGAGTTTACGATGAGTGAAATAAAATGGTTACTTGAATTGAATGATTATACAGATGGAAAATATTATAATGAAATAGCAAAAGTAATAGCAGTTAGGGGGGCAGATTTAGTAAGGGTTATTGAATATGAAGAAGTCCTAGATAGTATTAGAAAGTAACAGGGAATTTTTTGCCTTCAAACGCTTCAATTTTTATCGAGTTAGTATCATATAAAAATATTATTATCTGCCATAGTAAAAAATCATTATGGAATTAGCACATATAATTTTTAGCACTGTACAATTTTATATGTAAAAATAATACAAGTGTTTATTAATTATAACCTAAAAAAAAGTCATTTTTTGTATAGATTTACCATAAAAAAGATGTTAATCTATTTGAGACACTAGTAAAGAAATTTTTTGATATAGAGGTAAAGAATGAGTACACAATCATATAATAAAAAGTCAGCATTTTCAACCAAAGGGAATTCATTTGATAATGTTTCATATGATTTTAATACGGAATTAGTCAATTCTGTGGAAGATACTAATTTAAACAAACAAAAGAAGGACAACATTAAAAAAAGTGTAACTGATAGTAAATTAGAAAAAAGTCAACATGAAAGATGGGATTTTGTTTTTAATCATACTATCAATACATATGATGATATTATGGCAATTTTTAAGATGATTGAAAATATCAAGAATGTTAAAGAAAAAATAGAGATTAAGAAAAAAATAAAATTATTAGTTCATGATGAAGTAAATGAGAGAAAAATCACATTTACTATTAGTGAAGATAAAAATAAAAATTATCTTTTTAAAGAGTAATATAACGTACTAAGAAATTATATTTAAGAGATGAAGTAAAAGTACCCCAAATAAGTTTTATAGTTATTAGTAATAAAGAGTGTTGTATAAATATGGTAAAGATAAATATCACAGATAAAAATGATAAAAAAAATCAGATTAATTTTCTATATGTATATGAAAATGAATTTGATACAGCAATAGATGATAATATTTCAGGAGAAGTATTAAAAAAAGAAATAAAGAAATATTATAGGTCAACTACAAAGGCTCGTTTAGGACGATTTAGCAAATTAGGAAATCAGATTATTTCAGATGAAGTTGCTAAAATTGCAAAGAATATTGTAGGACAATATGAATTTTCTAGAACGACGGACATTAGTAATGATTCATATATTTTTTCACATTTAATAGAAAATCCAGAAGCTTTTAAAGATTCCTTAGAGGAATTAACATCAATTTACGGTATTAAAGATTTAGCAGGTAAACCTGTTTTAGCTATATCGTATTCTAACAAAAGAGGAATTAAAAATATTATTAATGAAACAAGAAAAATGGAACTTTTAGTTAGTATTGATGTGGATAGAAGATTTGTAGAAAAAAGTAAAAGTATAGATGAAATTAACAAAGTTATTTTTCGTGATTTATTTGGAATAATGTCAATAAAGAGTAAGTTTTCTCAAAAATTAGGTCTTGTTACTGGATATAGCCAGAAAGATACATCTTTATCGGATATTAAATATTTTGATATGCTTGAAGATTTTTTCTGGAATGAATTTGAAAGTAAACTATTATGTGGAAGAATGATAGATTTTTTAGAAGAAGATAAACCAAATAAGTTAGAAAAGAATAACGATGATTTTGATATTTTTGAGAATGATATAGAAGAAGATTTGTATAATAGGGCATCAGATAAAAGGATTTCAAAGACTAGAGTATTATATAAATGTAATTCGATAGATAATATTTGTAAAGTTGCCAAATTTATAGATAAAAATGATAATCAATTATTAAAATCTATAATTTATAAATTTAATAAAAATTATTATTTATCATTTCCAAATTCATATAATGGTAGTTTAATGAGTGAATATAAACTTTCAAAAACAAATATTAGCTTAGCTTATATTAAAGAACATGGTCGTAAAATAAATAATTTATATTCTTTCTGTTTATTATAAAAAAAAGGGCGAAAACATAGTATGTTTCGTCCTTTTATGTTATTTAGTTTTTTATTTTATAATATTTTTTAAATAGTATTTATATTTAAAATAGTATGTTTATAAAGTATTTTTATGCTATATATTTTGTATTATGATTCCATTTTTGTTGAGTGAAGTTCCTTACAAAAATTAATAAATTCATCAAGTGCTTTTGAATGTTTGATATTTGATCTATATACTAATCCAACTTCACGTTTTGGAATTTTTAAGTCAAATGGAACTTCAACTAATTCATTAGTTGCAAGTTCATCTTTTACAAAATTCTTAATAACACAGGCAATTCCAACACCTATTTTTGCAAAATCAGTAAGTAAATCAAGCGAAGAAATCTCTATTGATTCATTAGTGTTAATATGATTGATTCTTAAGTATTCGTCAATGTATTGACGAGAAAAATTATTTTTATCAAGTAACATTAGTGTTGAATTAGCTAAATATTTTTCCTGAGGAATTCCACGTCTACTTAAGTTTTTGAGGTATTCAGGTTTAGCAACAAAAATATCTTTAATTTTATCAATAGAATAAAATTCAATATTTCTTAAGTTGTTAGGTTTACCTACTAGCCCTATGTCTACCTTGTTGTCATCAAGAAGATCTAAGGTTTCATTAGTTGATTGACAGTTGATTGATATACTAATGTGGGGGTGAGTTTCAATAAAAGCTTTTAAATAAGGCATAAGCATACTTTTACATAGAGTTGAACTAACACCAATTTTTAAATGGCCCATACCTAATTCGAGAGAGCGTCTAAGTTTTTCTTCACCTATATCAAGAGTCTCAAATGCTTCTTTAACATGAGTGTATATAAGTGCACCCTCTTCGGTTAAAATAACACCCCTTGAACTTCTAGAAAACAGTTTGCAACCTAATGTTTCTTCTAACTTTTGAATAGATTTACTAATTGCTGGTTGACTAATATATAGTTGTTTTGCAGCTTTAGAAATATTGCCAGCATTCGCAACTGTATAAAAAATTCGATAAGATGATAAATTTTGATTCATTTTCTATAACCTTTCTCTTTTATTGTGCGCGATAAAAGCCGATTATTGCATTGGGTAAAGCAATAACTTTAACGCTTTTTCGCATTAAATTGTGTAAGTGATTTTTTATAGTATAGCATAAAATGTGGTTATGGTAAATATGTTTATTATGTATTTTGATTATAGTTTATGGTATGATAATATTTAGTAGTACATATTTATATTTAGAACGTGATGTTGGGTATAGGTATTATGTTTTTTAACAAACACTACAGGAGGATTTAGATTATGGGTATGACAATGACTCAAAAAATATTAGCAGATCATGCTAATTTAAAAAGTGTAAAAGCTGGTGAGCTTATAGAAGCAGAACTTGATTTAGTTCTTGGTAATGATATTACATCTCCAGTTGCAATACATGAAATTGATAAAATGAATGTTGAGGGAGTATTTGATAAGGATAAAATTGCATTAGTTATGGATCATTTTGTTCCAAATAAAGATATTAAGTCAGCTCAACATTGTAAATGTGTTAGAGAATTTGCTTGTAAGCATGATATTGCAAATTATTTTGATGTAGGTGAAATGGGAATAGAACATGCTTTACTACCTGAAAAAGGCTTGACAGTGGCTGGAGATGTTATTATCGGTGCCGATTCCCATACATGTACTTATGGTGCTTTAGGTGCTTTTTCAACAGGTGTAGGAAGTACAGATATGGCGGCTGGTATGGCAACGGGAAAAGCATGGTTTAAAGTTCCATCAGCCATTAAATTTAAACTTATAAATAAACCAGCAAAATGGATTAGTGGAAAAGATATCATTTTACACATTATAGGTATGATTGGGGTAGATGGAGCATTATATAAATCTATGGAATTTGTTGGGGATGGCATTAAGTATCTTTCAATGGATGATCGTTTTACGATAGCTAATATGGCAATTGAAGCAGGCGGGAAAAATGGTATTTTCCCAGTAGATGATGTTGCAATTGAATATATGAAAGAACATTCTAAACGTCCGTATAAGGTATATGAGTCTGATGAGGATGCAGAGTATGATGAAGAATATGTAATAGATTTAAGTTCGTTAAAACCAACTGTTGCGTTTCCACATTTACCAAGCAATACAAGAACAGTTGATAATGTTGGTGATATTAAAATTGATCAAGTTGTCATTGGTTCATGTACAAATGGAAGATTGGAAGATTTAAGAATTGCAGCTAAGATTCTAGAGGGTAAGCATGTTGCAAAGGGTGTTAGAGTAATTATTTTACCAGCTACTCAAAAAATATATTTACAAGCAATGGAAGAAGGACTTTTAAAAATATTTATCGAAGCTGGGGCAGTAGTAAGTACACCTACATGTGGACCTTGTTTAGGTGGATATATGGGAATTTTAGCAGAAAACGAAAGATGTATTTCTACAACAAATCGTAATTTCGTTGGAAGAATGGGACATGTAGATTCTGAGATATATTTGGCATCACCAGCGGTTGCAGCAGCAAGTGCAATAAAAGGTAAGATTACTAATCCAGAGGAAATTTAGGAGGAGAAAAATGAAAGAAGCATATGGAAAAGTATTTAAATACGGCGATAATGTAGATACAGATGTTATTATTCCTGCTAGATATTTGAATTCATCTGAAGCTAGTGAATTAGCAAAACATTGTATGGAAGATATAGATAAGGATTTTGTAGATAAGGTGAATGAGGGAGATATTATTGTTGCAAATAAAAATTTTGGATGCGGTTCATCAAGAGAGCATGCTCCACTATCTATTAAAGCTAGTGGAATAAGTTGTGTTATCGCTGAGACATTTGCACGAATTTTTTATAGAAATTCAATTAATATTGGGCTCCCAATTGTAGAGTGCGCTGAAGCTGCAAAAGAAATCAAAGCAGGTGATATAGTAAAAGTTGATTTTGATACTGGAATTATAACAGATGAGACAACAAATAAAAAATATCAAGGTCAGGCATTTCCACCTTTTATGCAAAAAATAATTGATTCGGAAGGACTTGTAAATTATATAAACAATAAATAATAATCTTTTATATGATATAGGAATTTTGGAGAAATGTCCTATATCATAAAAAATAGCCTCCATTTAGGAGGCTATTTATAGATATTCAAGACTTATAGATATTCAAGACTTATAGATATTCAAGACTTTTAGTTGAAAATTTTTCTAAAAATTTTACAAATGATTTTGAAAGCGTAATAGTAGTGTAAATATCTGCATATTCGTTGGCAGATAATGATTCAATATAGTTTTGCTTATAGTTTTTATTTATTCCATATTGAATGGCTAAATCAATCGCTTTATTATAGGCAATGGCCGCATGGTTTATGTCATGGTATACACCTACAAGATGATTGCCATTTAAATGAAGTTTGACTTCGTATAATTGACCTATATAGTTTTGTTTTTTAAACACGCCATAGTATGGATTAATAACGTTTATATTTGAATAACGATAATCAAATATATCACCATTTATAAATTCATAATCACGATTAAGAACAGCATGTGAATGAATTCCGTAACGTGAGGCCATAGTAATTTGCATTCCGTAGTCATTTACGAATAAATGACCATTTCGTTTTAGAATTTTATGACTGGTGTAATAAAACAAATCATCAATGTCAAATTTATATTCTTCATTTTCGGATAAATAATAACTAAAATATCCCTTATGTAGATAGATGGGATTTGAAATATAATAATTGTTGTCTCTAAAATTTACAAGACATATAATTTTTGAAAATGTTAATACCTTTGAATAATGTATGGCTTCTTCTAGTGGAATAGATTCATGTAAAATGTAAAAACCATCTTGATAGGCCATATTTGCTTCATTTTCGGTGTCAAAACTGCCTAAACTTATGTGTTTACTTTTGTAGGTTAAACTGCTTCTATAGTACGCAGTTTTGTCTTTTTTGTACGATAAGTAAACCCCTGGCAACATACTATATTTCCCCCTTTCCTTACTTATTATTATGAATAATTTTGACATAAATTAAAAGTATTTTTTCTTAAAATTTTGAGAAAAATGACGTTTTTTTTGATTTATCACTTTAATACGTGATTATTTGTTGACAGCTTTTTATAAGAGTATGTATAATAAAAATGTTTATAGATTTCATAGATTCGATTTGGATTTAGGTTATGAAAAAAGAAGAGTTAAGAGAGGTAAAAATCATGAATGTATATTATTCTAGTACACGAAATGGTGCTGAAAAGTTAACAGCATCACAAGCAATTTTAAAGGGATTAGCAGATGATGGTGGCTTATTTGTACCAGATAAGCTTCCAAAATTAGACGTGTCATTAGATAAATTAAAGGATATGTCTTATCAAGAAACAGCATACGAAGTTATGAAATTGTTTCTTACAGACTTTACAGAAGAAGAATTAAAAAAATGTATAAATAAAGCGTATGATGAAAAATTTGATACAAAGGAAATTGCTCCTTTAGTAGATGCAGGCGGAGCATATTATTTAGAATTATTTCATGGTTCAACAATAGCTTTTAAGGATATGGCTTTATCAATTTTGCCACATTTATTAATTACTTCAGCAAAAAAGAATAATATCAAAAATGATATAGTTATTTTAACTGCAACATCTGGTGATACAGGTAAAGCAGCATTAGCTGGTTTTAGTGGTGTTAAAGGTACTAAGATTATTGTTTTTTATCCTAAAAATGGTGTTAGTCCTATTCAAGAAAAACAAATGGTTACTCAAAAGGGTGACAATACATGTGTAATAGGAATAAATGGTAATTTTGACGAAGCACAAACTGGTGTTAAGAAAATGTTTGCTGATGAAGAATTAAAGAAAGAATTAGCTGAAAAAGGTTATCAATTTTCATCTGCTAATTCAATTAACATAGGACGATTAGTACCACAAATTGTATATTATGTATATGCATATGCTAAATTATATGCCAATAATGTAATTGATAAAGATGAAAAAATAAATGTTGTAGTTCCAACAGGTAATTTTGGAAATATTTTAGCAGCTTTTTATGCAAAAAATATGGGTATTCCTATTGCTAAATTGATTTGTGCATCAAATGAGAATAAAGTTTTATATGATTTCTTTAAAACTGGTAAATATGATAAAAATAGAGAATTTATTTTAACAAATTCTCCTTCAATGGATATTTTAATTTCTTCTAACTTAGAGAGATTAATTTATAGAATTACAGGAAACAGTGCTGAAGAAAATTCTAGATTTATGTCTGAATTAAGATCTAACGGATATTATGAAATTTCTGATGAAATGAAATCAGAATTAAAGGATTTTTACGGTAATTTTACAAGCGAAGAAGAGACAGCAGAAGTAATAAAAAATTTATATGAAAATACAGGATATGTTATTGATACACATACAGCAGTAGCAGCAGGCGTTTTTGAAAAATATAAAAAAGAAACATCTGACACAGCTACCAAAACTGTTATTGCATCAACTGCTAGTCCATTCAAATTTTCGCGAAGTGTAATGGAAGCTATTGATAAGGATAAATATAGTGCATTATCTGATTTTGAATTAGTTGATGAGTTAAGTAAAATTGCAAATGTGAAAGTTCCAAATGCTATTGAAGAAATAAGAAATGCGAAAATTTTACATGATAAAGTTTGTGAAGTGGAGCAAATGCCAGAATTTGTAAAGGATTTCTTAAAGTAATAACTAAAAAATTATATATAATATAATACACAAAAATATTCCCTCCTTGCTAGAAATAAAGTTTTTCAAAGAATAAACTTAGATAACTTTTGATAATTCTAGTAAGGAGGGCTTTTTTATTATAAATCTCCTTCTGTTAATTCTAAAACAATATTAACGACTCCAAATGAGTACATCACAGAAAAAAGATAAGTCTTTGCTTCAAATTCTAATAATGGTTCCTCTATTTGTTCTGGAACATCTAATTCAAGTTCTTCATTGCTTTCATTTGATACATTAACAATAAAAACACCGTTATGAAGATTTAAAAAATCTTCAAGAGAAGCTTGAACATACTCATCAAATTCTTCAAAATTATCTCCAACATATCTCGAGGCAAATTCTACAGCAGTTTCTTCATCCATGTCTAAGTATGTACAAATAGAATAGCCACCTAGAACTTTTTGGCGTACACATTTTTCAGGAGCAAATTCTTCAATAACACTACCATCTAAAGGCGTAAAATCTTCACCAATGAATCGAATAAAATTATTAAATAAAAGCTCAAGATACATTTTTCCATGAGAAGATAGTGGAGTCTCTGACATGACAAAAAAATTATCAAATAATTTTTCGATAGTATCTTTTTGATCTTCATTTGTAAAATCTAAATCATATATTTCGCTTTCTGATCTATACTCCGTAATAATATTTTCTAAATCTTGGTTTGTTAAAATTTCTTCATCAACAAAAATTTGCGCAAGCTGAAGAAACGATGGTACCTGAATTTTTAATAATTTGATAACCTCATCGTTAGTTAAAAAGCCCTGTTCAACTGCTAATTCACCAAATTTTTTGTCTTCATGCGTTTGTGAAATAATAACTTCATCAACTTCTTCGGCTGTCATAAGCCCCTCAGAAATAGCAAGAGTGCCTAATTTGATTCGACCGTTAGATTGTTTTTGCATTGCTTCAAAAAGTTGATTTGTTGTGACATATTTATTCGCCAAGAGAAAATTTCCAAAAAATTGACTGTACATATATTATCTCCCTTCAAGGAACTTTTCTACTACTTCTATGACTTGATTTCGATCTATAGGTTTTTGTATAAAATCTTTTGCACCTTCTTCAATTGCAGTTTTTAACTGTGATTGCGTACCAACGGAAGAAGCGATAATAATAGAAGCATTTGAATTAAATGCTCGTATTTCTTTGACGGCCTCAATACCATCTTTACGTGGCATAACTATATCTAGAAACACCAAATCAGGGGTTTCCTGTATATATTTATCAATAGCATCTTGTCCATCTATTGCCTCAATGAAGATAGGAGTGCCAATTGTTAAAATTATATCTTTTAATTGCTTTCTTGCAAGCATAGAGTCATCACAAACTAGAATCTTTAAGTCTTCAATATGCATAAACGCTCCCCCTCTATAAAAAAAATGGCAATACAATTTCCGTACTAATGATTATATCGAAAAATTTTCAAAAAAATAAAGGGCTTTAATAATTATTTGAATTATAAAAAAATAAAAGGCTAAAAATAATAGAATTAACTATCATTTCTAACCTTTTAAATCTTAATCAGGTTTCCTTTTTGTTGGATATTCTCTATGATGTCCAACATATTTATAAGCTGGACGCATAATTTTGTTATTATATATAAGTTCATCCATGCGATGAGCACTCCATCCTGCAATTCTAGCAATAGCAAAAATTGGAGTATATAATTCAACTGGTAAATCTAACATATTATAAGCAAATCCACTAAAAAAGTCGACATTTGGACTTACACCTTTATAAATTTTTCGTTCTTTTGAAATTATTTGTGGTGCTAGGCGTTCGACAATTGAATAAAGTTTAAATTCATCTGAACGTCCTTTTTCTTCAGAAAGACGTTCGACAAAGGATCTAAAAATGACGGCACGAGGATCTGAAAGCGAGTATACAGCATGTCCCATACCGTATATTAATCCTTGTTTATCAAAGGCTTCTTTATGAAGTAGGCGTGTTAAATAATCAGCAATAGCCTCATCATCATTCCAATCCTTTACATTTTCTTTTAAGTCATCAAACATGCCCATAACTTTAATATTTGCGCCACCATGACGAGGACCTTTTAATGAGCCAATAGCAGCAGCAATAGCAGAATAGGTATCTGTTCCTGAAGAGCTTACCAAATGAGTTGTAAATGTCGAATTATTACCACCACCATGTTCCATATGTAAAATCAAAGCAATATCTAATAATTTTGCTTCTAATGGTGTAAATTTAGAATCTGGTCGTAGCATATGAAGTATATTTTCTGCTGTTGAATAATCTTCTCTAGGAAGATGAATAAATAAGCTTTGACCTTCATGATAGTGATTATACGCTTGATAACCATATACTGAAAGTTGGGGAAATAAGCTTATAAGTTCTAAACATTGACGCAATACATTTGTCAATGAAGTATCATCTGCATTTTCATCATACGAATATAATGTAAGTACACTTCTAGCAAGAGTGTTCATCATATCTTTACTTGGTGCCTTCATAATAATGTCTCGAACAAAGTTTGTTGGAAGAGTACGATATGTCGCTAATAATGTCGCAAATTCATTTAATTGCTGTGGGGTAGGTAACTCCCCGAAAAGTAACAAATATACACATTCCTCATAACCAAAATGATTAGAATCTTTTTGATTTTTTATAATATCAAAAACGTTGTACCCTCTGTAAAATAATGAACCTTCCGTAGGAACAAGTTTACCATCAACTTTTTTTGTTGAACAAACATCAGAAATTTCAGTCAAACCTACAAGAACACCACGACCGTTTAAATCTCTAAGTCCTCGTTTGACTTCATATTTACTATAAAGATCTAAATCAATAGTGGAAGTTTTTTTACATCGAGTAACATATTCTTCGATAGTGGGATTTAGTTCATAGAATTGATTTGTTCCCATAAATAACCTCCTATAAAATAAAATTTTCATTCACGCTCCATCTTCATCTTATATTTTAACATAATAAAGTCTAAAAGTGCAACTATATAATATTGAATGTAATTTATGCAGTATTTTATGGTATAATATATAAAAATAAAAGGAAAATATAATAAATACCTTAAAGTTTTTATATAAAGGAGCAATAAAATGGATACAAAAGAAATTAAACAATTATGTAAAAAGGCAATCGAGGCCAAAGAAAATTCCTATTCACCATATTCACATTTTAGAGTTGGTGCAGCATTACTTACAAGTGATAATAAGATTTTTCAAGGATGTAACATAGAAAATGCTGGATTTACAGCAACTAATTGTGCTGAAAGAACAGCTTTTTTTAAGGCTATATCAGAAGGTTTTAAAGATTTTAAAGCTATTGCTATATCAGGAGATGCAGATGATTATTTGTATCCATGTGGAGTATGTAGACAAGTAATGGCTGAGTTTTGTGATTTAGATAATTTTATGATTTATCTTGCAAAAGATGAAGATGATTATAAAGAATTTACTTTAAGAGAATTATTCCCAGGAGCCTTTACCCCAGACGAACTTGAAAAGGGAGTAAGATAGGCTTAAAAATAAACTATTATTTATAGTTTTTTATAGTTCTTTTCTAAATAAGACATATTTTGTCCATATTTAGTGCATATAATAGTTAGTGTGAAGGAAGCAATTCCTTCTCCCAATTATTCCCTTTTTATTAAATAAACATTTTCATAACTAAACTCCTCGAGAGGCACCGAATTGAGCAACCAATTTGGTGCCTCTCATTTTGTCGTTTTATGCTAACATTCTAGTATTTAATTTACGTATCAATATATTATTAAAAACCTTGTAATTGACAATTTTGTCACAAAGTAGAAAGCTTCTAGTATTGAAATATTTTTATAAATTAGCTAAAATATCTCATGTAAATCGAATTTGGAGGCAAAAATTGTGAAGTATAATATTAACTTTGATTTGTGTGCGATTATTATTAATGTTTTTTCTATATATATACTAGTTAATAGAAAAGATATGAAAAGAAATTATAACAAAGTGTTTTTAACACAGATTATTTTGGCCGTATTTTCATGTATGTTTGATATTTTAAGCGCAACAGCGATAATGAATAAAAACTATGATAAAATAGTTATATGTACGTTTACTTCTTTTTACAATTTGACACATAGTTTAATTCCATTTATGTCTATTGTATATGTTATTTTGTTATCTGGTGTCATTTTGAAGGAAAAATATGATAAATTGCGTAATTTTTGTATTGCTATTCCTATATCAATAATCGTTGGATTATTGTCTGTAAATGGAATATATCATTTTGTATTTTCAATAGATAATCATTTAGAATATCATAGAGGACCTATGCTTTATGTGATTTATGTTTGTGAATTTTTTTATGTAATTCAAGGAATATATTATCTTTTAAGATACGGTTCTGCAATTCCTATAGGTAAGAGAATTTCAGTATATATGTTGATTATTTTTAGTATTGGTTCAGTAATGTATCAATTTTTCTTCCCTGATGTTTTAATCGAACTTTTTGCAGAAGCAATTACATCTGGGGCAATCTTATTTTGTACAGAGGATGGATTTGATGTTATAAATCCTATAACGAACATTTATAATAAAACTGCGTTTATGGAAGATAATTCAATTTATTATAATTTAAATAGAGAATATACTGTATTTGGAATTAAGATTCTTGATTTTGATAGAGTAAAATTAAGATATGGAAATCCTAATACTGAAAAAATGCTTAAAGAAATCGGAGTAAAACTTGTTTCTATTGCAGATGACGAAGTTGTTTATGATTTAGATAATGGTGTATTTGCTGTACTTATAAGAAAGCATACTGACTATAGAATTCATAAAATAGAAAACGAAATTAAACAAATGTTCGAGAATGGTTGGAAGTACGAAAAAATAACAGTTTATTTAAAAATTCAAATAAATAAAATTTTCGTACCTGATGATGCTGATTGCGTCACAACTTTAATCAATAAAATCCAAACTAGACAGGTTACGTTTAATAAAGAATCTGATATGGTAGGCAATAATGAGAAAAAACTTATATATTATGTTCAATAAAAAGTGTATAATAGAGCATAGTATTAAAGGAAGGATGGAGAAATAAACTTAAGTTATGAAAAAAAGATACACATATAAACAAATTTTTTTAGCTGAAAAAGATCCATATATTCAGCGTCAAAAAATATCTGCGATAAATATGTTATTGCAAATAATGTCATTGATATGTTTTTCTTTGATTATTGCACCAATTTCTGCAGGAGAGTTTAAAATAGGATTAATTTATTTTGGTTTAGGAGTATTTTTTCTCTTAAATGATATAATTTTAAAAAAAACAAAAAAACATATAATTGTTTTATTTTCTACATTAACAGGATTATATCTTATTTTAGGATATCAATTTTGGATGGAAAGACATATGGATTTTGGAATGGATGCCTATTGGCTATGGATTATAATTATTCCGTTTGTTGCTAATTTTTCAGGTGGTATATTTTATGGAAATTTAGCATCTTTAGGTGGATGGATTCTTGCTGTAATATTTATGTGGAGTCCTGTAAAGAACATGGTGCAAGATTACGGAGCAAATATGGTTAAATTTTATCCGATAAATTATTTGTGTGTAATGATTGTTTCAACTTGTATTCAATATAAAATGACTTGTTATCAATTGTTTAGAAAAGAGGCAGAATCAGAACTAGCATTTAGACAAAAAGAAAGATTTCAACGAATGGAAGAACAAATAACAATTTATGAAGAAAATGAAACTGTTATTAGAAAGCTAAAACATGATATTAGACATTTTAACAGAGTGTTACGTTCTTATATCAAAGAGGGAGAGATTAACAAAACATTAGAATATCTTGATCAAATTGATGGTAAATTAGAAGATGTAAATAATACCAATTACTGTGAAAATAAATTAATAAATGGTTTATTAACGGTATATGTTTCTCACGCTAAAATGAGTAAATGTGACATTAAAGTAAAGGCAATTGTACCTGAAAATATTGCAATTGATGCAATTGATTTGACGTCTATAATTGCAAATGCAATCGAAAACGCTGATGAAGCAGTAAGACGTGTTGAAGAAGAAAAGAGGAGCATTCGTGTTACTTTAGTTTACGATGCAGGTAAATTAAAATTAGAAGTAAAAAACACTTGTGCAATTGATACTAAATTTAACGATGATGGATTGCCAATTAGTACGAAACAAGTTAAAAGTGGTATTGGAACTAAAAATATCAAAGAAACTGCAGAAAAATATGGAGGATTTGCTTCCTTTGTACAAGTGAATAATCTTTTTATATTAAAAGCCGTAATTAATTGTTGATTACCTTATCAAATAGTAATCATAGTTTTAGTTGTGAATCATTAAAATTGTATGAATTTTAGGAGGTTTTTATGAAAAATAAAAATAATTCCCAAGAAACATTTTTACAAAGAAATGTACAAATGATGATATCTTCCGTTGTAAATAAAAACAAACAAAAAATTGTGTATGTAATGTTTACGGAAGATGAAAAAAAAGTCGAAATTAGGATACCGGATTTTGTTGTGATTAAAAATAATGGCTTTTCAAAGGAAGAAATTGACAATTTAGTGGTTTACTGTAAAGTTAATAAGGAACAATTGCTAAAAAGAGCTAGTAAGATAAGCATTATGGACGCTTTTTTAGAAAAACATTAAAACAATATAAAACAGAAACGTATTAATGAATTAACTTGTTTGTTCTTGGATTTTCATTTAATTATGCTATAATATAATACGTTGTAGATTGTTCTGAAAATAACAAAAGTAACTTATTAACCGTTTGACAAAGCCTATAAAATCAGTAGTTTTTGTTAAACATACACAAAAAAGAATAGAGAGAAAATAATGATTTTAATAAAAAACGGAAGAGTAATCGATCCTTTAAATAAGATTGATAAAAAACAGGATATTATAATTGAAAATGATCGAATAAAAGAAATTGGAGAAAATTTAGATTTAAAATATAACCAAAAAGATTTAAAAGTAATTGATGCTGATAATTTGGTAATTGCTCCAGGTTTTGTAGATGTTCATGTTCATTTTAGAGATCCAGGATTGACTTATAAAGAAGATATTCATACGGGTGCAAATAGTGCGGCTAAAGGAGGATATACAACAGTTGTATGCATGGCAAATACTAAGCCTCCTATTGATAATGCCAATGTATTAAAAGATTTAGTGGAAAGAGAACAGTCACTATTAATTAATGTTTTGAATACTGCAAATGTTACTGTTGGTATGCAGGGTAAAGAATTAACCGATTTTAAAGCTTTAAAAGAGGCAAATGCAATTGGACTAACAGATGATGGTATTCCAATTAAAGATGAAAAATTAGTTTTAGAAGCCTTTAAAAAAGCAAAAGAGCTAGATTTACCAATCAGTTTACATGAAGAAGATCCTGCATTAATCGGAAGTAGTGGTGTTAATCAAGGTGCCATTTCTAAAAAGATAGGTGTCAAGGGGGCACCAGCAATTGCAGAAGATGTTTTAGTGGCAAGAGATTGCATGTTAGCACTTGAAGTTGGTAATAAAATTGATATTCAACACATTAGTAGCAAACGTTCAGTTGAAATTATTGAATTAGCTAAAAAAATGGGGGCAAATGTATATGCAGAAGTAACACCGCAGCATATTGCATTAACAGAAGAAGCTGTTTTAACAAAAGGAACAATGGCAAAGGTTAATCCACCACTTCGAACAAAAGAAGATAAAGATGCTCTTATTATGGCCTTAAAAAAAGGTGTTATTGATATGATTGCTACAGATCATGCACCTCATAGTAAGGAAGAAAAAATGAAATCTATTTCCGAAGCTCCAAGCGGTATGATTGGTCTTGAAACAGCACTTGCAGTATGTATAACTAATTTGGTTAAATCAGGACATTTATCATTAATGCAATTAATAGAAAAAATGACAATTAATCCTGCTAGATTTTATAATTTAGAAGTTGGACATTTGACAGAAGGTGCTAAAGCAGATATAGTTATATTCGATGATAAACAAAGTTGGATAGTAGATAAAAAAGATTTTGTGTCAAAAGCATCTAATTCACCATTTATTGGAGAAAAATTATATGGTCGTGTTAAATATACTATTTGCAATGGAAAAATAGTATATTCGGACATGCAAGAATTATAAAGTAGTGCTCTTTATATAAATAATATATGAGCTATTTAGTAGACAAGGAGTTTTTTAATGTCAGTTATTAAAAATTATATTTTACCACATCCACCAATTATGATTCCTCAAATTGGAAAGGGAGACGAGGTAAATGTAGAATCAACTATAAAAGCTATTTCAAATATAACAGATGAAATAGCTCAAATTAAGCCAGATACAATAGTTATTATTTCTGATAAAGCACCATATTATTCTGATTACATTCATATATTTTCTAAAGGTAAGAAAACAGGCGATTTGTCAGAATTTGGTGCAAAAGAAATTGAATTTACAGCTGAATATGATATAAAATTACAAAAAAATATTGATAGACTTGCAAAAGAGTTTGATTTTCCTGCTGGATTAGAAAAAGCTGATTATCAAAAAATAGATTATGCAACAATAATCATGCTTTATTGTTTAGTCCAAAAATATGTTGATTTCAATATTGTTAATGTAGGTTTATCAAATTTATCATTGGAAGATCATTATACTTTTGGAAAAATCATAAAAAAAGCATCAGATGAATTAGATAGAAAGGTCGTTTGTATTGCAAGTTGTGATACTAGTAGGGATGTAGCTTTTTCTGATGAATTTCTTGATATAATCAAAGAAAATCCAAATGATATTTTTAAAGATGAATTAAAGGATACTTTTTCTGAATTTGACGTTGTAAAAGCATTAGCTGTTTTAAACGGTACATTTGGAGATTACAATGGCGAAAAAAATTATTCAATAAAATCAAACATTTATAATTTCGAGAATCCATTTGAAGTTGGTTATTTAGTTGCTGGCTTCGAAGCCGATAAAAAAGGTTCTGCAGATGTTATAAAAAAAGATATATCTAAATATGATTCTGAAGATGAATGTATTAAATTGGCTAGAAATGCAGTTGAAACGTTCTTACAAACTAAAGATATTGTTGTGGCCGAAGAAATAATAAATACTGATTCTGATCTTTTTAAAGAAAAGGCAGCTGTTTTTGTTTCAATTTATAACAATGATAATATAAGAGGTTGTATTGGTTCTTTTTCCCCTATTCAAAAAAGTATTGCACATGAAATTGTAGCAAATGCAATAAATGCTGCTACTAGAGATGTCAGATTTATGCCTATTACAGCTAAAGAAATTAAAAATTTATCTTTTGTTATTGATGTAATTCATAAAGAGCAAAAAGTTAATTTGTTAGATGAATTAGATCAAAATAAATATGGAGTAATAATTGTTTCAAAGGATGGGAAAAAAGGAATAATTTTACCTAATCAAGCGAACATTGATGGTGTTCAGATGCAATTATCTATATTAAAACAGCAGGTAGGTTTGCCTGAAAATGCAAAATTTGGAGAAGACTACGAGTTGTCTAAATTTGAAATACAACGACATGGTGCATTATAATCGTAGTAAGTTATTAAGTAGTAAATTGTTAAGGTGTAATATGCCTATGAAGTAACATACTAATACTTAACATACTAAGAAGTGCTAACGTAGTATAGTAAATGCTAAATAAAAAAGTCCCCTCTACAGATGGTAAAGCGTTTAGTGAATATCAACCATCGTAGAGGGGATAATTTATTTAATAGTTATTTTGTTTTACGAGCCAATTTTAATGCTTTTCTCATTATACTTTTTCTTATTCCTTGATCGCAGAACTGTAGTCGTTCACTGCGTTCCCAATCTGGTGTAACTTTTTTAATTGGTTCATAATTGAATGATGTGTATAGTGTTGTCATAAAATCGCCCCCTGTTTCACTTTGTATACTTTTGTTCCTTTTGATACTTATATTCTAGCATTATTTTTATACAATAAAATATCTTTTGAAAACAAATAATACAAAAAAACTTGTACTGCAAGCACAAAGAAAATGTTTATTCTTTTTAATAAATAATAAAATTCATAAAAAATATATTAAAAATCTGTACTGTATACACATGTGTGCGCATACTGCGGACAATATTAAATTAAAATTAATTTTGAAAAAAGTGCATAAAACTATTGTAAAATTTAATGTATATTAGTACAATATAACTATATAATAAAGTTTTGAAAAATTAAATAATACGGAATCAAGCAGGAGGAATGTTAGATGAATGTTTATACTACAGACAAAATCAGAAATGTTGTACTGCTAGGTCACGGTGCTTCTGGAAAAAGCTCATTGGTTGAGGCAATGGCTTACCTGGCAAAGCTTACTAATCGTATGGGAAAAGTTGAAGATAAAAATACTATTAGTGATTATGATAAGGAAGAAATGAAAAGGGGATTTTCAATTAAAACTTCTTTAATACCAATTCCATGGCAAGATTGTAAAATCAATATCTTAGATACACCAGGATATTTTGATTTCGTAGGTGAAGTTGAAGAAGCAGTTTCAGTTGCAGATGCAGCGATTATCGTTATCTCCGGTAAAGCTGGAATTGAAACAGGAACAAAAAAAGCTTGGGATTTATGTGAAAAATACAAATTGCCACGTATGATTTTTGTGACAGATATGGATATTGATAATGCAAGTTACAGACAGGTTGTACAGGATTTACAAGATTTGTATGGCAAGAAAATTGCACCTTTCCATTTACCTATTCGAGAAAATGGTGAGTTTGTTGGATATGTTAATGTTATTCAACAAGTTGGAAAGAAATGGAATGATAAGGGTGAGGTTGATCACGTAGAAGTTCCTGAATATTCTAAAAATAATTTATCAATTTGTAGAGATGCATTGATGGAATCAGTTGCTGAAACAAGTGAAGAATTCATGGAAAGATATTTCAATGGCGATGATTTTTCTGAAGATGAAATCAGACAGGCATTACGTGTTAATGTATTAGATGGTTCAATTGTGCCAGTAATGATGGGCTCAAATGTTTTAGCAAGGGGAATGTATACATTATTGACAGATATTGTTAAATATTTTCCTTCACCAGATAAAAGAAAATGTGCAGGTATTTACACAAAAACAAATGAAGTTTTTGATGCAGATTATGATTTTTCAAAACCAAAAACAGCTTATGTTTTCAAAACAATAGTTGATCCATTCATTGGAAAATATTCACTTGTTAAGGTTAATTCAGGTGTTATAAAAACAGATGATATTTTATATAATTATCATAGAGATTTTGAAGAAAAAGTTGGTAAATTATATGTTTTGCGTGGTAATAAAGTCGAAGAAGTCAAAGAATTACATGCAGGTGATATAGGTGCTTTTGCCAAATTACAAAAAACACTCACAACAGATTCTTTATCTACAAAGGCTACACCAATTGCATTTTTAAGAACAGCTTTATCAAAACCATATACAGCTAGACGTTATAAAGCTGTAAATAAAGGTGATGAAGATAAGATTTCGCAGGCTTTGCAAAAGATTTTAGCAGAAGATTGCACTCTTAGAAATGTAAACGATAGTGAAAATTCTCAGACATTATTATACGGAATTGGAGACTTACACTTAGAAGTTGTAAAATCATTATTAGAAGAAAGATATAAAGTTGATATTGAATTAACTAAACCTAAAGTGGCATTTAGAGAAACTATCAGAAAGAATTCTGATGTTGAATTTAAATATAAAAAACAATCTGGTGGTCATGGTCAGTATGGTCATGTTAAGATGAAATTTGAACCATCAGGTGATGAAACTCAGTCATATATTTTTGAACAATGTGTTGTAGGTGGAGCTGTTCCAAAGAACTTTTTCCCAGCAGTTGAAAAAGGTATTGCTGAAGGTGTAAAAAAAGGACCTCTAGCAGCTTATCCAGTAGTTGGAATTAAAGCAACATTATATGATGGATCATATCATCCAGTTGATTCATCAGAAATGGCTTTCAAAATTGCTGCAAAACAAGCACTTAAAAAAGGAATTTTAGATGCTAAGCCTGTTCTACTTGAACCTATCAATAAAATGATAGTAACGGTTCCAGACGCGTATACTGGTGATGTTATGGGGGATTTAAATAAGAGACGTTCAAGAGTAATGGGAATGAATCCATCTGAAATAGCTGGTTATACAGATATTGAAGTAGATGTACCGGCTTTAGAGATTTACGGATATGGTGCAGTGCTTCGTTCTATGACAGGTGGTGCAGGAACATTCTCATATGAATTTGCTAGATATCAGCAAGCAACAGATGAAGTCGCTAATAAAGAAATAGAAGAAAGAAAGAGTAAACTTGAAGAAAGTAGTTTGTAATTTTTTAAGGGAAAAAAATATATTTCATAGTAAAACGACATACATAGTTATTTTTATAATTATTAGTATAATGTGCGTTTTAGGAGTTTCAATATTAAAAACAGAGACTGGTAACACAGTCTCTGTTTTTGCTGAAAAAAAAGAGTCAAATGAATTACTTAATATTATTGAAAAGAAAAAAAATATTGATCCAATTTTTCATCATAAGCAGTCTTTAGATAATATCCCCAAAGAAGAGAAAAAAAGTGATTATATAACAATAGATTATCATTTAGGCAGAGGAAGTAACTCACTACTTAACTTAAAAAAAATAAAACGTTCTAATTGTCCGTTTGAGTTACTACCTCCTTTACAGGCGTTAAATTATAAATTTGATGGATGGTATCTTGATGTTGGATTTACACATAGAGTTGACATTCTTAATAAGGATATGCCAGATCATCTATCTTTATATGCCAAATGGAATCTTGAAATTGATAATGAAAAAAATATTCAAAATTTCTCATATAAATCTTCAATTTTTGATGATTCTAGTAAGGCATGGTTAAAATACAGCGATTATTCATTAATTGACATTAAAATACCTGGCATGCCAAATACAAGAAAATATGATTTTCAAAATAAGTATATAGACAGTAAATATCAAACTCCACAAGGAATTTGTATTACAAATGACTATATTTTAGTAACTTCATATTCTGGTGAAAAAAATAAAATGGGATCCTTGTTTGTTTTTGATAAAAAAACATTAGAATATCTTGTTACACTAGGAATGGATCCTAATAGCCATCTTGGTGGAATTGCATTTGATGGTGAAAATGTATGGATATGTAATTCGCACGATATGGCGATTGAACGTATTTCGTACGATTTTATTAAATTAATGGCATCACAAAAAAGAGGAAAGACTATTAATGCCTCAAAAGTAGTAGATAAATACAAAGTTGTAAATACACCTTCAAGTATTACATATTATGCCGGACGTTTATGGATTGTTACACATAATGTATTATTTAATTCTAAATTATATGCATATTATTACACTGGAGATAGATTAAAAACTTTAAGCAATTATTTGATACCGTCTCAGGTTCAAGGAATTGCGTTTACTGATAAAGGAAAAGTCGTTTTAAGTACATCTTACGGAAGAACTATTGGTTCACATTTAAAAGTATATAAAAATGTTGCTCAGATGGCATCAAATCCACATAAAACTGTATTAGACATAGAAATGCCACCTGGTTCTGAGTCTATTGATGTAGATGGAAACAATGAAGTTTACGTTATTTTTGAGACGGCAAGTATGAAATATATTGACGGAACAGATGGTAGGGGAAAAAGTTTATCGCCAATTGATAAAATATTAAAAGTTTTTATTGAAAATTAGACTATATAATTGTAAAATATAAAACAAACAATTATTAGTTATACTTTACACATGACATTAATTGGACAATAAACAAAGTTCACGTAAATTTGTGGACATACTCGAAGGGAGAAGTTATGAAAAAGAAAATCATATGTTCAGTACTAATGCTTTCTCTATGCCTTGGAGAAAGTAATGGATTAGTATATTCCAATTACAATCCATTAAATCTAACAAAAGTAGAGGCAAAACAAACTCAAACCCCCAAAAAAACACAAAATTATTCACTAGAGAATGATCAACTTAAATTTTTAAATGAATTCAATTCATTTTTGGTTGAGAATGAAAACTTAAAATCACTTAGTGGAAAAATGAAAAAAAGTTTAAAAAAGACTGAAAAAATGACTTATGTAATCCAAGACGATACTGGTATTTTACTTGACAAAGGAGATGTTATAACAAATAAGAAAAAATTTGTTATTAATAAACCGGCAATGACAATGGGTAAAAATATTCTAATATTAAAAAAGAATGATAAAGTCGAAACACAGATTGATTTTATTGCATCTCAAGGTACAAACATCGATAAGTTATTGATTGATAAAAATGATACTGATCATGATGGAGTTATTAATTACTTAGAGGATTATTATCATCTAAATAAGGCTAATGCTGACTCTGATCATGATGGAATTAGTGACTATACCGAATTGATGACAAATAATCTCGATCCACTTAAGGCAAAATCAAATGGTAAAACTTTTGATGGAGATTTAGACAGTGACAATGATGGAGTTAAAAATTCTGAAGAAATCAAAAGAGGAACAGAAATTGATAATAGTGATTTAGATAATACAGGTCATTTTTCAATAAATCCCTTAGAAGAAAACAAGATTTCCATTCGCAAAAAACAAAATAATATTGTAAAATTACAAAATGCAAATTCTCTAAACCCAAATGCAGACGAAGACAAAGATGGCTTAATTAATAGCCAAGATCCTCATCCTTTTGAGTGGGATGTTTGTGACAGAGATTTAGCAATATTTGCTGGATTAAGTTATGAAGATGGAAGTAATAAGATTGGTTCTATGTACAAAGCTTCAGATATAGGGCGCAGACCAGGTGAAGATGGAGAACGTGTTTATTTTTTAAATGCCGGAAGTATAAACTCAAATGGTATCGATAATGGTATTTCAACAGAGTGGCAAATCGTGGATTATGAGAATAAAGAAACGATGATTGATACAAAATTTAGTGCGACAACATTTAAAAATGGTAACAATGTTGTAATTGCATATAGAGGAACAGATGATGCTTACGGAGAATGGATTAATAATATTATTGGAGTAGGAATTTTTAATTACCATTCTGAAGAATCTGAAGCCAAAAAGTATGCATTACGAATTGCACAACAATATCCTAATGCAAATATTTATGTTACAGGACATTCACTTGGAGGATATTTGGCTCAAATTGGAACTGCAGAATTAGCTAAAAATAATATTGAAGTAAAAAAAGCTGCATATTTTAATGGTATTGGTTTAAAATATAATAAATTATTGTTTTGGACTAAAAATGAAGCAATGGATAAGTTGAAAAATTACGCAGCAAGACATGAATTAATTAGCTATGAAATAAAGGGAGATGTTGTATCTGCAATAGGTGTACATTGCGGCAAAATTATTACATTTTCACCTTCTAGAGATGCTATATTAAATAATAGGATAAAATATTCAGGAAAAAATAGTTCACAAACATTGTCGAATATATCCACAAATATATTAGGAGCATTATTTAAAGCGAATTTCAACCAGTATTATAAAGAATATCAATCATCCTCAATGGCTGAATATTTTCATTTAACACATGAAACAACAAGTTTTTACTATAATTTATTCCAAGGTAACAGAAAAGTATAGAAAAATTGTATTTTTTATGATAATTTCAAAAAAACAAAGAAAATTTATCATTTAAAGTGGAAATTGCAAACAAAATGGAGTATTATTATAGTGAGGGTTGTTTTGCTTTAATATAATGTTATATTTTAGTAAGATGCTTAACACTTTAAGTTATATAGAAAGAGGAGAGAGAGAGTGGGTATGAAAAAAATACTTTTTGCAGCATCTGAATGTGTGCCATTTATTAAAACAGGAGGATTAGCTGATGTTTGTGGCGCGCTACCAAAAGAATTTGACAAAGAAAACTGGGATATAAGGGTTGTAATACCAAATTACAGCTGTATTCCATGGGAGTATAGAAGTCAGTTTCAATATGTAACACATTTTTATATGAGTGCAGGTAATTATATTTGTGATAAGTATGTGGGCGTATTAAAGTATGAAATGGATGGGGTTACATACTATTTTATCGACAATGAAGAATTCTTCACTTGTCAGTCACCATATGGTGATATTCGTTTTGATATTGAAAAATTTGTATTTTTTGATAAGGCAGTTTTATCAATGTTACCATTAATTGATTTCCAACCAGACTTAATCCATTGTCATGATTGGGAAACAGGACTTATTCCTGTATATCTTAAAAATGAATTTATGGGTAATCCATTTTTCTGGGGAATTAAATCAATTATTACAATTCATAATCTTAAATTTCAAGGAGTTTGGGATACAAAGACCATGGCAAATTTAACAGGATTTGATAAATCATTATTTACTCCTGATAAATTAGAATTTAACAAGGATGCTAACATGTTAAAAGGTGGATTGGTTTATGCAGACTATATTACTACTGTTAGTGATTCATATGCCAATGAAATTCAGACAGAGTATTACGGTGAAGGTCTAAATGGATTACTTGCGGCAAGACATTTCGACATGCAAGGAATAGTTAATGGTATTGACTATAATGCATATAATCCTGCAACAGATCCTAAGATTTTTTCTAATTACGATGCAGAGTCATTTAGAAAGAAAAAGTCAATAAATAAGACAAAACTACAAGAAATGCTTGGACTTAAAGTTGATAAAAAGATGTATATGATAGGTCTTATTTCTCGTTTGACAGATCAAAAAGGACTCGATTTGATAAATTGTGTTATGGACAATCTTGTTGATGAATATACACAATTTGTAGTAATTGGAACAGGTCAAGGAGAATATGAGAACATGTTTAGACAATATGCATGGAAATATCCAGATCGTGTTTCTGCTAATATTTGTTATTCAGATGATTTAGCTCATAAATTGTATGCCGCTGCCGATGCATTCTTGATGCCATCTCGTTTTGAACCATGCGGTCTTACACAATTAATATCATTTAGATATGGAACAGTACCAATTGTTCGTGAAACAGGTGGTTTAAAAGATACAGTTCAACCTTTTAATGAATATGATAACGTGGGTGATGGATTCTCATTTGCTAACTACAACGCACATGAGATGCTTGGAATTGTTAATTATTCTAAACATATATATTATGATAGAAAACGTCAGTGGAATCAAATGGTTGACAGAGGAATGGCTAAAGATTTCTCTTGGAATGCATCAAAATTCAGATATGAAGGTTTGTATAATTATTTAATTGGTGACAGATAAAATTTCTAAAATATAATACAAAATGTTACTATAAAAATAAATTTGACGTTAAATTTATTTATTATAAGGCAATAGATTTTAACTAGTACGTATTAGTTAAAGTTTATTGCCTTTTTTGTTTTATTAAATATATTTATAAGTAAAATTAATAAATAACTTATTTAAATCCTATTGACTTATTAGTTAACTGCGATTATGCTTAATATGTACGTGCTAGAAATAAAGTTGTATGTCTGAGACGGACACGTAATAGAATAAAAAACTATAGATAGAAAAGGAGTTATAATATAAAATGCTAAATACAATAAATCGCGTTTTGGAAGAAATTGACAATTTTGTTTGGGGACCCCCATTAATGGTTCTAATACTTGCGGGAGGAATTTTTTTAACTTTTAGACTTTATTTGTTACAAATTAGAAAATTACCATTAGCCTTAAAATGGATGATAAAAAATGAAGAGGGGGGAAATGGCGAAATTACCTCTTTTGGTGCTTTATGTACCGCACTTTCTGCTACTATTGGTACAGGAAATATTGTAGGTGTTGCTACAGCTGTAGGTACAGGAGGACCAGGTGCTTTATTTTGGATGTTAGTTGCAGCTTTCTTTGGAATGGCTACTAAGTATGCTGAAGGATTACTTGCAATTAAATATCGAGTTGTTGATGATAAAGGTCATGTACTTGGTGGTCCATTTTATTATATTGAAAGAGGAATGGGAATAAAATTTAGATGGTTAGCAAAAATCTTCGCATTTTTTGGAGTATGTGTAGGTTTGTTTGGAATTGGTACATTTAGCCAGGTAAACGGTATTTCATCAGCTGTAAAAAATGTATTTGATCCACTAGATAAACATACATTGAGTCTTCCTATAATTGGAAATTATTCTATAGCAATTATTATTTCATCGTTAATTTTATCAATTGCAGTAGCTCTTGTCTTGATAGGGGGAATTAAAAGAATTTCTCAAGTTAGTCAAATAATAGTTCCTTTTATGGCTATAATCTATGTAGTATTTGTGTTTGTTTTAATCGTTTCAAATATAACACAGGTTCCACAAGCAATTTTAACTATTTGCAAAGGCGCATTTAATCCTAAAGCTGTTACAGGTGGCGCAGTCGGAACTATTTTTGTTTGTATTCAAAAAGGAGTTGCAAGAGGTATTTTTTCTAATGAAGCTGGTCTTGGTAGCGCACCTATAGCTGCTGCGGCTGCTCAAACAAAAGAGCCCGTACGTCAAGGCTTAGTTAGTATGACTGGAACTTTTATTGATACTATTATAATTTGTACTATGACTGGTCTATCCATTGTAATTACAGGGGCATATAAAGTTCCAAAATTAGAAGGAGTTCAAGTGACAACTTATGCGTTTCAAAAAGGCTTACCATTTGGAAATAATATTTCAAGTCTTATTTTAATGATTTGCTTAGTATTCTTTGCGTTTACAACAATTTTAGGATGGAATTATTATAGTGAAAGATGTTTAGAATATCTTGTAAAAGAAAAAAATATTAATACAAAAAAAACAATTCAGATTTTTAGATGGTTATATATTTTAGCAGTATTTATAGGACCATATATGACGGTAAGTGCTGTGTGGACTGTCGCTGATATATTTAATGGATTAATGGCTATTCCAAATATGATTGCTATTTTTGCTTTAAGCAAAGTCGTAGTAACTGAAACTAAGAAAGCATTTGCAAAAATGGTAGAAGTAAATAGTGAAACTTAATAATAAGGCTTTTTATTTGATGGAAAAGTGTATATAATAATATGTAAAGATAAAGCTATATTCAGTTATTTATTGAAAATTGAATGTAGCTTTAATATTTATTTATAATGCTTTGGGTTTAAGGAGGAAATACGTTGTTAAGAAATGATTTTGTATGGGGTGTTGCGACAAGTTCATACCAAATAGAAGGAAAAGATGAAAAAATTCCACAAGGAGAATGTGTTTGGGATACTTTTATAAAAAAAGAAGGAACTATTTTTGGTGGACATAATGCAGATGTAGCATGTGATGAATTGCATAAATATAAAAGAGATATTCCTATGATGGCTAATTTGGGAATTAAAGCATACAGATTTTCATTGAATTGGGCAAGAATTATACCAGATGGAACTGGAAAAATAAATCAGGAAGGCATTAACTATTATAGAGAGGTATTGGAATTATTAAACAAATATAATATAACTCCATATATAACTTTATTTCATTGGGAATATCCTCAAGCTTTATTCGATAAAGGCGGTTGGCTTAATCCAGATTGTGTTGAATGGTTTGGAGAATATGCAAAAGTTGTAGCAGAAAATTTCAGCGATTTATGTACTAATTTTTTCACAATTAATGAACCACAATGTGTAATAAATTTGGGGCACTCCCTTGGAATTCATGCGCCTGGTGTTAAAATGCCTATAAGAGAAACGCTTCAAATGGCACATAATTTGTTAAAAAGCCATGGATTAGCTGTAAAAAATCTTAGAAAATATTCAAAAAAAGAAATTAAAATTGGATATGCACCTACTTGTGGAGTTGCTTATCCTTCAACAGATGATCCTAAGGATATAGAAGCTGCACGAAAAGTTTATTTTGGCTTCGAAAATGATATTGATAATTGGGGATGGAATGTATCGTGGTTTTTAGACCCAGTTGTATTAGGGGAATATCCTAAAGAGGGATTAGAAAAATTTAAAAATTATCTTCCTAAAATCAGTCCTGAGCAAATGAAAAAAGACTTAGAATTAGTTAATCAGCCACTTGATTTTATTGGTCAAAACATATATAACGGATATGAAATTAAGGCTTTAACAAATAGCAAAAATAATTCATATTACGAGAGAGTAGAAAGATACCCAGGTTTTCCAAAAACAAGTATTCAATGGCCTATTACGCCGCGTGCATTTTATTATGGTATTAAATTTTTGTCAGAAAAATACAAATTACCACTATATATTACAGAAAATGGAATGGCTTGTCATGATAGTATTTCTGCTGACGGAAAAGTACATGATCCAAATAGAATCACTTTTTTAGATTCATATATAAGTGCGATGCAGCAAGCATCAGATGATGGTGCTGATGTTAGAGGCTATTTCTTATGGTCAATTTTAGATAATTTTGAATGGGCAAATGGTTTTGATGAACGATTTGGTATTGTTTATGTTGATTATAGGAATCAAAAAAGAATTATCAAAGATTCTGCTTTTTGGTATAAAAATGTTATAGAATCGAATGGTAAATGTTTGAGTATAAATGATAAATCAAACGAAATTATTGTAGAAGATGTAAGTGAAACAAATGATTATATGAGTCTATCAGAAAATGAGACAATAAAATTTAACACAATCTATATTAATGATAATATAGATTGTATAAAAGAAGGATTAACTTTTATTGTATATGAAGGAAATGCAATATTAAATAGTAGCGTTTTGTACAAAGGCGCAAAAGTATCAGTTCCTAAGGGATTGACTGATATATGTTTGCTTGGTGAATGCGATATAAAAATTATATAATTTTTTATTTATAATTTATACTTATAAGAAAGATGAAAGTTTTGCGCTTTCATCTTTTTTAATGACAAAATCAGTTAAATATGTTATATTTAGTGAGTGTAAAAAAGGAAGTTGATTCCTAGTAGGAGGTTAGTCATGGCAACAAAGAAGGCAACATCTTCTAACAATAAAAGAAAACGTGGTCGACCTTCAAAGGCAGAACTTCAAAAACGAATAGAAAAGAATGATCTTTTTTATAAAGAAGTATATCTTTGGGGGATAATCGCAGTTTCGGCGTTATTATTCATAAGTAATTTTCATATTGGCGGTATAGTTGGAGAAATAATTAGTGATTTTTTCTTTGGCATGTTTGGCCTTATTGCATATATTTTCCCAATATTATTATTAATTGGTAGTTTTTTTGTTGTATCTAATAGAGGAAATACAACTGCGAAAATCAAATTAATCGGCTCTATAATATTTATTATTATGGTGTGTTTGTTTATGACTCTGCTTTTTAATGGAGATTCGTTAAAATCACCATATGAAGCCTATAAATATGGAACAATTTATAGATTAGGTGGTGGATTAATTGGTGGAATATTAGAATGTGTTTTATGTCCGGCTTTTGGCTTAATAGGTGCATATATAATTGATTTTATAATGATTATTATTTCACTTATTTTTATTACGGGTAAGTCTGTAATGAAAAAATTTAAAAAAAGCGGAAAGAAAGTTTATGAATCGGCAAAAAATACTAGTATAAAATACCAAGAGTTTAGACAAGAGCAAAAGGAGCTTTCAAAACTTAGAAGTGATAACAAAGTTAAAGGTGTAAGTATGAATACGTTGCTTAAACCTTTTTCTAAAGAAAATAACGATTTAGATGAAACCTTCAATCTTAAAAACGCTTCAAGTGATGAATTAGAAGAGGTAAAAATGGGTAATTTACCTGAAGTTATAAGTAAGGTTCAGTCAGAAGTAGAGGCTGTTTTTCCAGCTGATCCTCAAAAAGCTGATTTAATCTTAGATGATAATCTTGTTATACAAGGTGATTTTGCTAGTGTTTCATCAAAAAATAATGAACCAGATACTAATTCTTATGATAATGAAAAAAAGAATATTTTTTCATCATCAAAAGCTGATTTATCTAATAATAACAATGAACAAATTTTCAATAATATGTCTAGTGTCTTAAGTGGAAAAGATACAGGACTTGATAAAATAGATGTATCTGAAAATTCTAAAAAAGAATATAGATTTCCACCTATTGATTTGCTTAAAAAAAACAAAACTAAAAAGAATTCTAACAATGAATCTTCTCTTAGAGAGACTGCAGCATTGTTACAATTGACATTAAAAAATTTTGGAGTTGACGTTACAGTTACGAATATTAGTTGTGGACCAAGTGTAACAAGATATGAAGTACAACCAGAAATGGGTGTAAAAGTTAGCAAAATTGTTAATCTTGCAGATGATATAAAATTAAATTTGGCTGCATCTGACATTAGAATAGAAGCTCCTATTCCTGGCAAAGCAGCTGTAGGTATAGAAGTACCTAATAAAGAAAATCAAATGGTTTCATTTAGGGAACTAATTGAATCAAAAGAGTTTTCTGAAGCAGAGTCTATGCTTAGTTTTGCAGTTGGTAAAGATATTGCCGGAAAAACTAAAGTTGCAGATATTTCAAAAATGCCACATGTTTTGATAGCAGGCGCGACTGGTTCAGGTAAGTCAGTTTGTATTAATACCATTATTATGAGTATTTTATATAAAGCCAAACCAGATGATGTTAAATTAATTATGATTGATCCTAAGGTTGTAGAACTTAGTGTTTATAATGGTTTGCCACATTTATTAATTCCAGTTGTTACAGATCCTAAAAAGGCATCTGGCGCACTGAATTGGGCTGTTGCAGAAATGACAGAACGTTACAATAAATTTGCAGAGACTGGAGTTAGAGAAATTAGAGGTTATAATCGTTTTGTCGAAAAACAAAAGAAAAAATCTCAGGATTGTATATATGAAAAAATGCCACAAATCGTTATTATTGTTGATGAGCTTGCTGATTTAATGATGGTTGCATCTAATGATGTAGAAGAAGCAATTTGTAGATTGGCACAACTTGCGCGTGCTGCAGGAATACATTTAGTAATTGCTACACAAAGGCCATCAGTTAACGTTATAACAGGTTTGATTAAAGCTAATATGCCAAGTAGAATAGCTTTTTCAGTTACATCAGGTGTAGATTCAAGAACTATACTTGATATGAATGGTGCTGAAAAATTGTTAGGAAAAGGTGATATGTTGTTTTATCCGCAAGGCATTCCAAAACCACTTCGTGTTCAGGGGGCTTTTGTCTCTGATGAAGAAGTTCAAAATGTAGTAGAGTTTCTTACAGATGAAAATGGTACTGCGGAATATAGTCAAGACATTCAAGATAAAGTTCAATCACATGATGGGTCAAATTCATCTAGTTCAAATGGTAATTCAGATGATAGAGATTCATATTTTATGGACGCTGCAGATATTGTTATGGATAAGGAAAAAGCATCCATTGGAATGTTACAAAGATATCTTAAAATTGGATTCAATCGAGCAGCAAGAATTATGGATCAATTAGAGGAGGCAGGAATTGTAGGTCCTGAAGAAGGAACTAAGCCAAGAAAGATTATTATTTCAAAAGAAGAATATCTTTCTTTAAAGAATCATTAGTATATAACTATTCCTTTTGAATAGTTATGAATATATAGTTTATAGATATATGGAGGAATTGGCACAATGAGAAGCGACATTGAAATTGCACAACAAACTGAAATGTTACCTATTAAGGAGGTTGCACAACAATTAAATATTTCTGAAGACGATTTAGAATTATATGGTAAATATAAAGCTAAACTTTCAGATGAATTGATGTCTAAAATTGAAAATAATAAAGACGGAAAATTAATTCTTGTTACAGCCATTAATCCTACTCCTGCGGGAGAAGGAAAAACAACTACAAGTGTTGGACTTGGTCAGGCATTTGGAAAATTAGGAAAAAAAGCAGTTATAGCTTTACGAGAACCTTCTTTAGGTCCATGTTTTGGAATAAAAGGTGGAGCTGCAGGTGGCGGATATGCTCAAGTAGTTCCAATGGAAGATTTGAATTTGCATTTTACAGGAGATTTTCATGCAATAACATCTGCAAATAATCTTTTGGCTGCCTTGTTAGATAATCATATACAACAAGGTAATGAACTTGGTATTGATCCACGACAAATTGTATGGAAAAGATGCTTAGATATGAATGATAGATCTTTAAGAAACGTTGTTGTTGGATTAGGTAGAAAAGCAGATGGTATGGTTAGAGAAGATCATTTTGTTATCAGTGTTGCTTCAGAGATAATGGCTATTTTTTGCTTAGCTAAAGATATTCATGATTTAAAACGTAGATTAAGTAAAATTATTGTTGCATATACATTTGATGGTAAACCAGTTACTGCTGAAGATTTAAATGCAACTGGTTCAATGGCAGCATTATTAAAAGATGCAATTAAACCAAACTTAATTCAAACTTTAGAGCATACACCAGTAATTGTTCATGGTGGACCTTTTGCTAATATTGCTCATGGTTGTAATTCTGTTAGAGCAACTAAATGTGCACTTAAATTAGCAGATTATGTAATTACAGAAGCTGGATTTGGTGCAGACCTAGGTGCAGAAAAATTCTTTGATATTAAATGTCGTATGTCTGGTTTAAAACCAGATGCAGTTGTATTAGTTGCAACAATTCGCGCATTGAAATATAATGGTGGTGTTGCTAAAGATGATTTAGTTCATGAAGATCTTGATGCTCTTAAACGAGGAATAGTTAACCTAGAAAAACATATAGAAAATTTACAACAATTCAAAGTTCCTGTTGTTGTTACATTAAATTCATTTGTAACTGATACAGAAAAAGAAACAGAATTTGTTAAGAATTTCTGCGAAGAAAGAGGTTGTGATTTCGCACTTTCTGAAGTTTGGGAAAAAGGTGGCGAAGGTGGAATTAATCTCGCTAACAAAGTACTTAATACTTTAGAAAATAAAGAAAGTAACTTTGAAGTTTTATATGATGATGAATTATCATTAAAAGACAAAATACAAACTATTGCACAAAAAATTTACGGTGCTAAAGATGTAACATATTCTGCAGCTGCCGAAAGAGAACTTAAAAAAATTACAGAATTAGGATTCGGTAATATGCCTGTATGTATGGCAAAAACTCAATATTCATTATCTGATGACCCTAAAAAATTAGGACGACCTACAGGATTTACAATGAATGTACGAGAAGTATATGTTTCTGCTGGTGCTGGCTTTGTTGTTGTTTTAAATGGTGCAGTTATGACTATGCCAGGATTACCTAAAAAACCAGCTGCTAATAATATAGATGTAGATGATAATGGAGTTATTACTGGATTATTCTAATAGAGAGGATGATATCGTGGCTCAATTAATCGATGGAAAGAAAATTTCAACTGAAATAAAAGAAGCACTCAAATTAGAAGTTGCACAATTAAAGGAAAAAGGAACTGATTGCGTACTTGCAGTTATACAAGTTGGAGAAGATCCAGCATCAAAAGTATATGTAAGAAACAAAAAAAGAGCTTGTGAATTTATAGGAATTGAATCAATTTCATATGAATTACCTGAAGAAACAACACAAGAAGAGCTATTGCAAATAATTGATAAATTAAATGCAGATTCAAAAGTAAAGGGCATTTTATGTCAATTACCTTTACCAAAACACATTAATGAAGATACTGTTATTAAACGTATTTCACCACAGAAAGATGTAGATGGTTTTCATCCAGAAAATGTAGGTGCATTAGTAATTGGACAAAAAGGCTTTGTTTCATGTACACCATTTGGTATTATTCAACTACTAAAAAAAAGCAATATCGAAATAGATGGAAAGCAATGTGTTATAGTTGGAAGAAGCAATATTGTTGGAAAGCCTATGGCTTTACTTATGCTTAGAGAAAATGCCACAGTAACGGTTTGTCATTCACACACAAAAAATCTTAAAGAAATTACTAAAACAGCAGATATTTTAATTGTTGCTATTGGAAAGCCTAAATTTATTAATCACGAATATGTTAAAGATGGTGCAGTTGTTATTGATGTGGGAATTCATCGCCAAGAAAATAACAAATTATGTGGAGATGTAGATTTTGACAGTGTTTTACCAAAGGTAAGTGCTATCACTCCTGTCCCAGGTGGTGTTGGTCCAATGACAATTGCGATGCTTATGCATAATTGTGTTGAAGGTTCAAAAAATTATTAGGAGATGTGTGAAATTTATGAAATGCAAAAAATGTGGAAATGATCTTCAAGATGGGACTATTTATTGTCCTAAGTGTGGTAAAGAAGTTCAAATCGTTCCAGACTATAATGAATTTGATGAAGAATATTTAAAAAATCTTATAATGCAAGAACAAATAAATGATTCTTTTGTTGAGAATGACCGCATTAGTTCAGATGAAATTTCAATTTATCCTGGTAATAAAAAAGGGCGAATTATTATTTTAGGAGGTATGATTACTGCTATAGTTTTGGCTATAGCAGTAGTTGTTTATACCTCAATTACTAATTATCATTTAAATTCTTACGATTATCAAATTTCAAAGGGTAAGGAAGCAGTAAAAGAGAAAAATTATGATTTAGCGATTAAATATTATAATAAAGCTGCAGAAATTAATAAAACGAAAGCATATCCGCTATATGAATTAGGTAAAATATATGAAAAACAGAATGAATATGCAACGGCGGAAGATATGTATAAAAAATCAATTGAATTAAACAATAAATATGTATCTGCGTATAAACATATTATAAAATTATATGAAAAAAATGAAGAACTTAATAAAATTGTTGAATTATCCAAGAGTGTAAATAATTCGAAGATAAAAGCTTTATTCAGTGAATATATAGCAATTGAACCAAGCTTTAATTCAGATACAGAAGTTTTTTATAATAAAATTAATTTACAATTGAGCATTGCAAACAAAACCGATGTTGTTTACTATACAATAGATGGAAAAGATCCAACAAAAGATGGTATAGTTTACAATGATAAAGATGGTATTGTAATAAGAACACCTGGAACATATTATATTAAGGCTGTTTCAAAGAATAAAAAAGGCATTTATTCGCAAATTGTGGGGAAAAGTTGTAAATTAGTTTTATTAAAACCGGATCAACCTGTTGTTTCACCTAGTTCTGGTAGCTATGGTGCACCAACATATATTACAATTTCTGTACCAGATGGATGTGAAGCTTATTATACATGGGATGGACAAGTACCGACACGTAATTCAGAAAAATATACAAATCCAATACTTGTTCCAGAAGGAAATAATGTTTTAAATGTTATTTCAGTTGATATAAAAACAGGAAGGGTAAGTGATACATATAGCGCTTATTATGAATATTATGCTCAAGAATAAAACAATTTAGCTAGGAGGAATCATGAAAAAGACATTAAAAAGCGCGCAAATTATTCCAATAGGATTTGCTGTTTTTATAGTATTAGGAACATTATTTTTGATGTTACCTATATCTACTAGAACATCATATACAACATCATGGATTGACGCTTTATTCACTGCTACAACATCAATTTGTGTTACAGGATTAGTAACAGTTGATACATATGCACAATGGACTATATTTGGTAAAATTGTAATTTTAATACTAATACAAGTCGGAGGATTAGGAGTTGTATCTATTTTAACTATGATGTTAATTTGCTTAAATCAAAAAATCACAATCAAGGAAAGAGTTTTGATTAGAGATTCGTTTAATTTAGACACAATTGATGGATTAGTTAAATTTCTATTAAAAGTAGTAAAAGGAATTGCGGTTGTAGAATTTATTGGAATTATTTTCTACTCATTCATACTGATTCCAGAATATGGAATTATAAGAGGATTATCGTATTCTATATTTAATTCCGTGTCTGCTTTTTGTAATGCCGGTATGGATATTATGGGACCTAACAGTTTAGAAAATTATAATTCAAATCCATTATTTCTTGTAAATACAATGATGTTGATTGTAATTGGTGGTTTAGGATACATTGTATGGTTTGATATTATTGATGTTTTTAAAATCTCTTTAAAAAAGAGACGTAATATTAAGTTCTTTTTAAAAACACTATCTGAACATACAAAGTTGGTTTTAGTATTAACTATTGGTTTGATTTTCTTTGGAGCGTTATATATTTTTATAATGGAATACAATAATCCAAACACAATAGGTAATATGAATTTATCAGATAAAATATTAAATTGTTTTTTTCAATCAATAACGTTTAGAACGGCAGGCTTTTCAACATTTTCACAAAAAGGTTTAACTGGTTTATCTGGATTTATGGGATGTATCCTTATGTTTATAGGTGGTTCCCCAATGGGAACAGCTGGTGGAATAAAAACAGTTACGATATTTGTAGTTATATTATCTACAATCGATTTTATTAGAAATAAAAAAGATATTACTATTTTTAAGAGAACTGTAAATAATGAATTGGTAAGAAAATCTGTTGCAATTATTGTATTCAATTTTTTTGTTACGATTTTTTTGGCAATATTACTTTGTAAAACAAATAATCTTGATATATTAGATGGTATGTATGAGACTTTTAGTGCAACTGCTACAGTAGGTTTGTCTAGAAATGTTACAGCATCCCTTAATGATGTTGGTAAGATAATAATTATTTTATCAATGTATTTAGGAAGAGTAGGCCCTATATCGTTAGGATTATTTTTTATTACATCAAATTACAATAAAAATTATATTAAATTTGCAGATGGTAAATTTTTAGCCGGATAGTTGTTAGATATTTATAATTTTTATGAGATAATGTTTATATAGTAATTTATTATAAAGGAGTATATATTTTTATGAGTAAATCAGTAGCTGTCCTAGGTATGGGACAATTTGGAAGATATATTACTGAAGAATTATGTGAAAGTGGTGCAGAAGTAGTTATAGCTGATAATAATGAAGAAATTATTAATCAATACGCTGACATGGTTAGCATTGCAATAGTAGCTGAATTAAGTGATCCAGATGCAATAAGTAACATTGGATTATCAAACATGGATGTTGTCGTTGTATCCATGGGTGATAATCTTGAATCTAGTATAATGTGTGTTATGGTTGCAAAAGAGGAAGGCGTTAAAAGAGTATTAGCAAAGGCTTCTTCTGAAAGAATGGCTAATATTCTTAAAAAAGTAGGGGCAGATGAAATTATCTTTGCTGAAAAAGAGAGTGCTAAAAGTAATGCTCGTAAAATAATGTCATCTAATTTTCTTGAATTTTTTGAAATTAGTAAAAATGTTTGTGTTGTTAGTCTAAGACCTAAAAAAGAATGGATAGGAAAAAGTCTAAAAGAATTACGTTTACGTGAGAAACATAAAATTAACGTCATAACTATGAAAAAAAATAATAGAATAATGTCGTATTTAAGTCCAGAAGAGATTATCTATGAAGATACAGAATTGTATATTCTAGCTGATGTTAATCGATTAAAGAAATTAAAATGAGATTAATTTAGTATAATAAAGACCATACTATGTTCTTTTAATATCTAATTTGATATTTGAACTTTGTATGGCCTTTTTTTAAATATTAATAATTATTCTGCTTACCAATTTCTTCTGCGCGTTTTAAAGCTGCATCAATATTAGGTCTGAAGTTTTCAGAACCAATTCTTTCAATAAATTTATTTTTCTCCATTGTTTTCATAGGCTGTTCATTAACATGAGAGAAAATCAATTGAACATTAGCTAATTTACATTGTTTATATAACTTTTCTAAACCTTGCATAGCTGTTGCATCTATAGCTGGAACTCCACGCATACGGATAATAAGAATTTTTGTGTATTCTTTTAATTCAATTAGTTCGATTAACTCACTATCACCAAAGAACATTGGTCCAATAATTTCATACACACGAACATAATCTGGAACGTATTTTTTATCAGTGGCATCAGGATCATTTTCAGGATCAATGTATTCCCAGCCAAGAATGCTAGCTTCATCACTCATTCGTTTCATAAATAATAAGCAAGCAAAAATCATACCAACTTCAATAGCAACTACTAAATCAAAGACAATAGTTAAAACAAATGTTGTACATAATACGATAATATCACTCTTTGATGATGTTTTGCATAAATGTACAAATGTACGCCATTGACACATATTATATGCAACTAAAAATAATATGGCAGCAATAGTAGGCATTGGAATAAGTTTTGCATATGGCATAAGTACAATCAATACAAGTAAAAGCGTAATTGAATGAACAATACCTGCAATTGGTGTCTTTCCACCATTCTTAATATTAGCGGCAGTACGAGCAATTGCACCAGTCGCTGGTATACCACCGAATAATACTGACCCAATATTACCAATACCTTGAGCCACTAATTCAGTATTAGATCTATGTCTTGAATTAATCATTCCATCAGCAACAACACATGATAAAAGTGATTCTATTGCAGCAAGAATAGCAATAGTAAAACCGTCAGAAGCTGCGGCTTGAATTCCACCTATAGTTATAGAAGGAACGTGGAATTTTGGTAATCCTCCATGAATAGAATATAAATCTCCAATAGTGAAAACATGTAATTTAAATACTTTAACTAAAACAATTCCTACAATAACAGCGATGATTGAACCAGGAATTTTTTCGCTAATCTTTGGCCAAACGATTAAAATGATTAAACTAATAACACCTATAATAATGGCATTTACATTAAAAGTTGAAACTGATTTTGAAAGTGCAACAAGCTTTTCTGTTGAACTAATAGCAACTGTGCCTTTAGGATATATTGCACCCATAAAATCCTTTAATTGACCAATTAAAATAGTTACAGCAATACCAGCTGTAAAACCTGTAGTAATAGTGTATGGTATAAATTTAATTAATGATCCTAATCTAAGGATTCCCATTAAAATAAGAATTATACCTGCGATAATAGTGGCCATTATAAGACCATTCATTCCTCTATTTGCTACAATTCCTGCAACAATAGTAGCAAAAGCAGCTGTTGGACCTGCAATCTGAACACTGCTGCCACCAAAAAATGAAATTAAAAATCCAGCAACTACGGCTGTGTAAATACCTTCCTCTGGACCTACTCCAGATGCTAGTGCCAATGCAATCGATAAAGGAAGTGCTATAATAGCAACAATAATTCCTGATATTAAATCTTTTGCAAATTGTTGTCCAGTATAGTTCTTTAAATCAGTGAACAACATGGGTTTTAATTTTTCTTTTTGCATTACTGTTAAACCTCTTTTTTCTGTTCCCTAAAAAGGTGTAAAAAATAAAATTATTAATCGAAAACAATAGTTTTATCTTTTAAAGATTTAATTTTCACTAAAGAGACAACATCAATTCCTTGTTCATTTAATTTCTTTTCTCCCGGTTGAAATTCTTTATTGATTAAGACGCCAACTCCGGCAACAGTTGCATGTGCTTTATGGAATAATCTAATAGCTCCAATTGCAGCCTCGCCGTCAGCTAGGAAATCATCAATAAGTAAAATATGATCATTTTCTGATATATATTTTTGTGAAACTGTTAATTCATAATTTTTCTGGTGAGTAAAAGAGTAAACTTCAGTTTGATATAAGTTACTATTAAGATATCTAGATGGTTCCTTTTTTAAAATAATAAGAGGAACATCAAGCTCTTTAGCAGTCATTAAAGCTGGAGCAATTCCAGAACTCTCGATAGTAGCAACTTTTGTGATTTTTCTATCTTTAAATTGTTCAGCAAATTTCTTGCCTACTTTTTCCATTAAAGTAGGATCAACTTGATGATTAATGAAACTATCTACTTTAATAATTTCTTCATTTACTACCTCTCCTTGGGTTAGTATTAATTTTTGTAATTCCTCCATTAAAAACACCTCCATAATCAAAATAAACTCTCCTAAAAATATTATAACATATTTTGGGATAAGTATGGAAAACAAAATCGTAAATACTTTACGAAAAAGCTAAAAAATATTATAATAAACGTATGAAAGTATCAATAATATGTGTAGGAAAAGTAAAAGAAAAATTTTATCGGGATGCGATAGCAGAGTACTCAAAAAGACTTAGTAGGTATATTAAGTTAGAAGTTTTAGAAGTCGCTGATGAAAAAACAAAAGAACAGTGTACCGAAAACGAGATAAATATTGTTAAAGATATAGAAGGAGAAAGAATTTTAAATGCAATGAAGGACACTAGTGCCTATGTTATTTGTCTCGCTATAGAAGGTAAACAGTTAGATTCAGTTGAGTTATCAAAAAAAATCGAACGTCTTGGAATTCAAGGAACAAGTCATATCTATTTTGTTATTGGAGGATCGCTTGGTCTATCTGATAAAGTTCTTAAAAAAGCCAATTATTTGTTGAGTTTTTCAAATATGACTTTTCCACATCAATTAATGAGGGTGATTCTATTAGAACAAGTATATAGAAGTTATAGAATCATGAATAATGAACCTTATCATAAATAAAAAACTTATTTTTACTAGGAGGAATTACCATGAGAATGTATGACATTATCATGAAAAAAAAATTAAATGAAGAACTTACAACAGAGGAAATAAACTTCTTTGTTGAAAATTATACAAATGGAAGTATACCAGATTATCAGGCATCAGCTTTGTTAATGGCAATTTGTTTTAATGGAATGTCAAAAAAAGAAACACTAGATTTGACATTAGCTATGAGAGATAGTGGTGATGTACTTGATTTGAGTTATATTGACGGTATTAAAGTTGATAAACATAGTACAGGTGGAGTTGGCGATAAAACATCTCTTGTTTTAACACCTCTTGTTGCAAGTTTAGGTGTTCCTGTTGCTAAGATGTCAGGTCGTGGATTAGGGCATACTGGTGGAACAATTGATAAATTAGAATCATTTCCAGGATTTACAACTGGCATTTCAGATGAATTATTTAAAAAGAATGTTCAAGCTATAGGTATTGCCATTGCTGGACAAACTGCAAATTTAGCACCTGCAGATAAAAAGCTATACGCGTTAAGAGATGTAACGGCAACTGTGAATCAAATTTCTTTAATTGCAAGTTCAATTATGAGCAAAAAATTAGCATCTGGTAGTGATGCTATCGTACTTGATGTAAAAACAGGGGATGGAGCATTTATGAAAACACTAGAAGATTCACAAAATCTTGCTAAAGAAATGGTTTCTATTGGTAAATTAGCTAAAAAATATACAGTTGCAGTTATTACTGATATGAATCAACCATTGGGTAAAGCCGTTGGTAATATTGTTGAGGTTAAAGAAGCTATCGATACACTAAACGGTAATGGCCCAGAAGATTTCAAGGCAGTTGTTTATGAATTAGGTGCACAAATGCTTATTGCTGCACAAAAGGCTTCTACAAAAGATGAAGCTTTTAATTTAATGGATGAAGCTATAAAAAATAAATCAGCACTTAATAAATTTGCTGAATTTGTTAAGGCTCAAGGTGGAGATGAATCATACGTATATAATCCTTCTAAATTCGATAATACAAAATATACAATTGAGGTTGTTGCAAATAAAGCTGGATATGTAAAAAATATTTTTGCTGAAAATATTGGTAATGCTTGTATGACATTAGGTGGCGGTCGTGAAACTAAAGATAGCGTGATTGATTTAGCTGTAGGAATCATCTTAAATAATAAAATTGGAGATTATGTACAAGAAGGTGAAACATTAGCTACAATTTATGCTAATGATATGGATAAAGCAAATAAAGCGCGTACAATGATATTTGACTCATATGAAATTGTAGATCAAGAAATAGTAGCACCAAGCGTTATTAAAGGAGTAATTGATTAATGAATATGACAGAAAAAACAATGACAATTGAAGCTGAACATTTATCAAATATTTTTGGACAGTTCGATTCTAACATAAAAAAAATCGAAAAAACATTAGGAGTAACAGTCATTGTTAGAGAAAATTTAGTAAAATTTATAGGAAATGATAATGCTTGTAAGAGTGCACAAGAAGTTTTCACACAATTATATGAATTATCAAAGCGTGGCAATGAAATCACGGAACAAACTGTAAACTACGAATTATCATTAATATTAGAAAAGCAAGATCCATCAGCTATTGTTACACTAGATGGTGATATAATTTGTCATACAATACAAGGAAAACCTGTAAAGCCTAAAACATTAGGTCAAAAAAAGTATGTTGATTCTATTCGTAAAAATATGATTACATTTGGAATTGGACCAGCTGGTACAGGTAAAACTTATCTAGCAATGGCAATGGCGATTACGGCATTTAAAAATGAAGAAGTAAGTAGGATAATTTTAACTAGACCTGCTATAGAAGCTGGTGAAAAATTAGGATTTTTACCTGGAGATTTACAAAGTAAAATTGATCCATATTTAAGGCCATTATATGATGCATTATATCAAATAATGGGAGCTGATAGTTTTTTAAAGAATCAGGAAAAAGGATTAATTGAAGTCGCTCCACTTGCATATATGAGAGGTCGAACTTTAGACAATGCGTTTATTATTTTAGATGAAGCACAAAATACAACACCTGCACAGATGAAAATGTTCTTAACAAGAATAGGTTTTGGCTCAAAAGTAGTTATTACTGGTGATGGTAGTCAAAAGGACTTAGCTCCAAATACTCAATCTGGTTTAGATGTTGCATTAAAAGTTTTATCTAACGTTGATGAGATTGGTAAATGTCAATTAACTGCAAACGATGTTGTTAGACATCCTCTAGTTCAAAAAATTGTTAAAGCATATGAAAAATATGAAGAAAAAATTGAAAAAAATAAGAAGAGAAAAGCAGTAGTTAAGAAAAGAATTAATCGTTAAAATAAAAAAATAAAAAAGGGTTGGGGAAAATGATAGAGAAGGTAACACCTTATAGAGCAATTCCAATGGCAATAATTATGGTGGTTATTTTTGCAACAAGTTTATCGTTAGGTTTTTACGAAAAAATGCAAATTGGCGAATATATTATGCTTTTGATTTTGGATATGATTTTTTTAGGCTTGTTTTTTTATGAGTTAGAATACAAAAGAATTCATAAAGAATTATATAATTACACGCAATGTAGCTTTATTAATGTATCTTTGGGGGTATGTTTTACATCAATTGTCGTAGTTATATGTGTATTTTTGCCTGAATTTTTAAAGCCAATGATACTTATACCTGTTGTAATGTGTGCATTTTCAACAGATATATTAGCTATTATTTTTGGAGCATATTCTGCTATACTAATTACATTATTGACTAATATAAGTAAAGAGGAACTTATAGCGTCAGTGCTTGTAATATTATTTGCGGCAATAATAGTGAACAGCTTTTCAAATGAAAATGAATATATTTGGAGCTGTTTGACGATGTTTTTTTTAAATTGTATAATAAATATATTGTTTTATTTTAAAAGGAATAGTATTGTATCAAAAGAATATTTTATATGCATTATTGCACAAAGTGTTTTTATTTGTTTATTTACACTTGTATTCTATAAAAAAGTGTATCATAATACCATAAGTGAGGAAAAAAATAAATACGATGAAATCTTAGATGAAAATTATCATGAGATATTAAGTATTAAAGCTTTTTCGCCTAAAGAATATAATCATGCAATAAGAGTATCAGATTTATCATACAGATGTGCTAAGAAATTAGGCTATGATACTACTTTGTGCGCTGCAGCTGGTTTTTATTATAGAATGTGTAAATGGGATGAAGAACAAGGTATTAATAAGGCAATTGAGAAAGCAAAATATCAATGTTTTCCAGAAGCAGTTATTAAAATAATTTCTGAATATAATGGAGAAATTAATTTGCCTTCTTCAAAAGAATCTGCTCTAATTAACATGACAGATACATTAGTTAGTAAAATAGAACAGTTAAAAAGCACACAAAATAATGTTGCGGATATCAATATTTTCATTTATCAGACATTAAATGAATTTTCAATATCTAATAAACTTGATGCTTCTGGTATGAGTATGCATCAATTTCTTTTGGTTAGAGACTACTTAGTGAAGGAGGGACTTAAAAAATGATATTTGAACTAGAAGAAATGTGTGAGATTCCTTTTGAATTTGATTATTCAGAGCTTGCACAAAAAGTTATTAAAGGCTGTCTTGAATATATTAATTTTCCATTTGAAGCAGAAGTTAATTTAACATTAACGAATAATGAAGAAATACATAAAATAAATTTGGAACATAGAGAAATTGATAGACCAACTGACGTTTTATCTTTTCCAATGCTTGATTATGAAAAGCCAGGTGATTTTTCCTTCTTAGAGGAAGGCAATTTTGATGCATATGATTATGATACAGATGCAGTTATTCTTGGCGATATTGTGATTTCATATGAGAAAGTTCTTGAGCAAGCTAATGAGTACGGTCATAGTATTCAAAGAGAATTTGCTTTTTTGATTTGTCACAGTATGCTTCATTTGTTTGGATATGATCATATGGAAGATGAAGAGCGAAAAGAAATGGAACGTCAACAACGCATAATAATGGAAAAACTAAATATACTTCGATAATCAATATATTATTAGGGGGAAAAATATATGATAAGAAAGTACGCAATTAGTTTACTAATCATGGCATTTTGTGGTAGTCTATTAGGTGGTTGTAAAAAAGAGGAAGAGCAAAAACCAGCTCAAATAAAAGTAAAAGATAATTCAAGTAATGTAGAACAAAATCATAAAGGTAAAGTTCAAAGCTTTTATACAGGGGAATGGATTGACAAAAAAATAGCAACCAAAAGGCCTGTTGCCATTATGATTGAAAACACACATGCTTGTTTACCACAATATGGATTAAGTAAAGGTGATATTATTTATGAATGTCCAGTAGAAGCAGGAATTACAAGATTAATGTTAATTATGCAAGATTATTCAAATTGTAATGTGATTGGTAATATAAGAAGTGCAAGAGATTATTTTGTACAATATGCAAAAGAACAAAATGCGGTTTTCTTTCATTATGGAGAAAGCAGATTTGCCGTTGATGCTTTAAATGAAATAGATAATGTTGACGGTATTGTTGGTAATCAAGAAAAATATTTTGATTCTTTACCACACAAAAAAGCTCCACATCATATATTTACTTCTACACATAATATAGAACAAGCTTTTAAAAACTTAAAATATTCAAACACATTAGATAAAACAGCTACGTCATATTTTAAGTTTGCTAAATCTGATAACAAAGTAAATTTAGGTAATGGGAAAAAAGTTGAATATATAAAGCTTTATTATTCAAATGCAAAACCATATTTTGAATATAATAAAGCTTTAAAATTATATTATCGTGGTGAATATAAGTCTTCTCAGATAGATGCATTATCTGATTCAACTCTAGCAGTTAAGAATATTATTATTCAAGAATGTGAATGTTCTGTAAGGGATAAAAATGACGGTTCATTAAAACTTGAGACTGTTGGGACAGGAACAGGAAAATATATAACTAATGGTCATATGATAGATATAAACTGGAAATATGATATTGGTAAGAATAAAACATGTTATTATGATTCTACAGGTAAAGAGATTACTCTTAATCCAGGAAAAACATGGGTGTGCATTTCTGAGAAAAATAAAAGTAAAGGAAATACTTTTTATACCACAAAAAAAGAATATGAAAGTAAAAAATAATTGAGGAAACAAAATGAGTCAGTCAAAGAAAAACAGGTCAAATTTTTTAGTGCAAGGTTCAATTCTTGCAATGGCATCAATAATAAGTCGTATAATTGGTTTGTTGTATAGATTGCCAATGACAGATATACTAGGTGATGTTGGAATCGGATATTATGGAACGGCTTTCGAAATTTATAATGTTATGTTAATAATTTCATCGTATAGTTTGCCATTAGCCGTATCTAAACTAGTTTCTGCAAAATTAGGACAAGGCAATAAAGCACAAGCATACCAAATTCTTAAAGGTGCTATTGTATTTGCAATTGCATCTGGAGGTACAGTTTCATTAATTGTATTTTTTGGCGCAGATTATTTAGCTCGCTTAATGAACACTCCAATGAGTGCATATGCATTAAGAGTTTTGGGCCCTGGGTTAATAATTGTTGCTGTTTTAGGTGTTATAAGAGGATTTTTCCAAGGAACCGGAACAATGGTTCCAAGTGCTATTTCCCAAATAATTGAGCAGATAGTAAATGCCATTGTCAGTGTCTGGGCAGCATACGTTTTGTTTAATTACGGTACACGCATAGGAAAGGTTTTAGGAGATCAAAAACATTATTCGGCAGCATATGGTGCAGCAGGTGGAACTTTAGGAACAGTAATGGGATCTTTAGCAGCATTAGTGTTTGTTTGTATGATATTTTTAACATATTTAAAAGTATTTAAAAAGAAAATGAGAAAAGAAAAAAATGTAGAAATTGATTCTTTTTCATTTACAATGAAAATGCTTATTGCAACTATCATTCCAGTTCTTTTAAGTACAACAGTATATAATATTAGTGCAAGTATTGACCAGGGAATATTTAAAAATATAGCAGCACTACAAGGATATTCGCAAGATCTAGCAGATGGATGGTATGGTGTATTTACTGGAAAATATCGTTTATTAATAAATGTGCCAATTTCAATTGCATCTGCTATGGTAGCGTCAGCAGTGCCAAAATTAACATCATCATATGCACAAGGCGATTTAGAAGCTGTACGTTATCAAATTCAAGCATCAACTAGATTTATTATGGTTATTGCTTTTCCATGTACAGTTGGCTTAATGGCACTTGGTCGTCCAATATTAATTTTACTTTTCCCAACTACATTAGGAAATATTGATGTTGCAACTAATATGATGTTACTTGGTTCAGTAGCGATAATTTTTTATTCAATTTCAACATTATCAAATGGATTATTGCAAGGAATAGATAAATTAAAAATACCTGTTATAAATGCTTTAATAGCACTAGTTACTCATGTTTTATTATTAATCTTTTTAATGCTTGCATTCAGATTAGGTATTTATGCAGTAGTAATCGCAAACACATTTTTTGCTTTTATTATGTGTTTCTTAAATAGTAGAGCTATTGTTAAATATAGTGGTTTTAAAAGAGAGTACAAAAAAACATACATTATTCCAGCTATCTGTTCTATGATAATGGGTGTACTTACATTTTTTGCATATCATGGTATGTATAAATTATGCAGAAGAAACTTTGTAGCTATTATTTTTGCTTTTATTATTGCATTCGTTTCTTACGGTACAACTTTATTGCTTCTTAAAGGACTTACAGAAGATGAATTAAGACATTTTCCTGGTGGCAGACATTTGGTGAAAATGGCAAAAATAATACATTTAATGTAGAAAAAATGGGCACTAATTAATTCTTCTATTATGTTATAATGAAGATTAATGACGTGCCCTATTGTAGTTTTATCATATATGAAAGAAAGAGATTAAATATGAAATATGATGTAATTGTAATAGGAGCCGGTGCTTCTGGAGTCATGTCAGCTATTACAGCTGCACGACAGAATAAATCGGTTCTTTTACTTGAAAAAGAAAATAAAATTGGTAAAAAAATATATGCAACAGGTAACGGCAAGTGTAATTTTACCAATGATTACATGAAAAAAGAATGTTTTTTTGGAAACGAAGAATTAATTAATAATATGTTTGATAATTTTTCAAAACAAGATACTATTAATTTTTTTAATGAATTAGGGATCTTATCATATGAAAAAAATGGATATTATTATCCTAATTCAAATCAAGCATCATCTATTGTAACTGCATTAGAACTAGAACTCATGCGATTAGGAGTTGATATTTGCTTAAATAGTATAATTTCATTTGTGACTCTACAGAAATCTGATAATAAATATATCGTAACGGGTAAAACGTTACAATTTGAAAATTCTGATAGCAAGAACAAAAAGAAAAAAAATGATATTATAATAAACGAAATACCTTTTAAACATGAAAGTTCAAATTTAATTTTTTCCACAGGATTATTAGCATCACCTAAATTAGGAAGTGATGGAAGTATTTTCAAAATAATTAAAAATTTGAATCATACGTTTACTCCGATTGCTCCGGTTTTATGTGGTTTTTATTGTAAAGGAAATGCCTTTAAGAAAATGGCTGGTGTTAGAATAAAAAGTAAAATATCAATTATTGACAAAAATAATGTAAAAAGAGAAGATACAGGAGAAATACAAATTACAGAGTATGGAATTTCAGGAATTCCTGTATTTCAGGTAAGTCATTGTATTTCAGAATTATTATTAAAAAAACAAAATGTTATTGGACAAATAGATTTTTTACCAGATTTCCCATCTGATAAATTACGCGATTTATTACTTGCTAACATTAAAATATTACCTGAAAAAAAGGAATTTAAATATATCTTGAATGGAATATTACCAGATAAACTATGGAATGAAGTTTTTAACAATGTTAATTTAGATTCATCATTTACTAAAAAAGGTATTAAAAAAAGAGAGTTACCATTTGATGAATTTATAAATAATATGATAGATAAATTAGAAAAATCGATAAAGCATTATTCGATTACAATTGAGAAAAGTCGAGGCTACGATTTTTCTCAAGCTTGCCTAGGTGGTATTAATTCAAATGAAATTAATACTAAGACATTAGAATCCAAAATTTATAAAAATCTTTATTTTACAGGAGAATTACTTGATGTTGACGGAATTTGTGGAGGATATAACTTACAATGGGCTTGGGCAAGTGGATATATAGTAGGAAAAAATATTAAATAAAAAATAAAAGGAAACAATATGATACGAATTAATCAAATAAAATTGCCATTAGAACATAAAGAAGATGATTTAAAAAAGAAAATAGCATCAATGTTAAAATTAAAAAAAGATTTTTCATATAAAATTGTCAAAAAATCAATTGATGCTAGAAAAAAACCAGATATTTTTTGGGTTTACGCAGTAAATATAGAAGTAAAAAATGAGTCAAAAGTATTATCTCATATACATAATAAATCTATAATGCCTATAAAAGAGGTTGTTTATAAAATTCCATCTAAAGGAGAAGAACCTCTATTGCAGCGACCTGTAGTCGTAGGTGCAGGACCAGCAGGTCTTTTTAGTGCATACTTGCTAACAGAATCTGGCTTTATGCCAATTATTCTAGAACAAGGCAAAACTGTTGAAGAACGTCAGAAAGATGTAGAACAGTTTTGGAAAACAGGTATTTTAGATCCGTTTAGTAATGTTCAATTTGGCGAAGGCGGTGCAGGTACATTTTCAGACGGTAAATTAAATACTGCAATTAAAGATAAAACAGGTAGAAATAAGTTTGTTCTTGAAACTTTTGTTAAGTTTGGTGCAAATGAGAATATATTATATGACAATAAGCCTCATATTGGTACAGATGTTTTGTGTAATGTAATTGCAAATATGCGTAATTATATGATAGAAAAAGGATGTACTTTTAAATTTAATACTCGTGTTGTTGATTTTGTCATAGAAAATTCAAAAATACATGGTTTAATATTACAAGATGGTTCTATCATCCAAACCCAAAGTGTAGTTTTAGCTCTAGGACATAGTGCAAGATTAACTTTTGAAACATTATACAAACATAAGGTAGAAATGCAGGCGAAAAGCTTTGCAGTCGGATTTAGGGTTGAACATCCACAAAGAATGATTAATGAAATAATGTATGGCCCTAAATACTTTGATAAATTACCTGCCTCACCATATAAAGTAACCTCTAATTTTCCAAACGGACGTGGAGTATATTCTTTTTGTATGTGCCCAGGAGGTTATGTTGTCAATTCATCATCAGAAGAAAACCGCTTAGTTGTTAACGGCATGAGCTATTCACAAAGAGCAGGTAGTAACGCTAATAGTGCAATTATTGTATCTGTTAATCCTGAAGATTTTGGTTACGAAGGTCCATTAGCAGGAATGTATTATCAAAGGATGTTAGAAGAAAAGAACTATAAATTAGGTAATGGTAAGATACCACAGCAATTATTTGGTGATTATATAAATAATATTGAATCTAAAAACTATGGTGATTTTGATAGCACAACAAAAGGCGCTACGACATTCGCTAATTTAAGAGGTTTAATGTCTTGTGATATGGAAGTATCATTTATAGAAGGTATGAAACATTTTTCTAATATAGTTAAAGGTTTTGATAGATATGATGCCATTTTATCAGGAATGGAAACAAGAACGTCTTCTCCTATTAGAATAAACAGAAATACTGATTTTGAAAGTAATGTAAAAGGCTTATATCCATGTGGAGAAGGAGCAGGCTTTGCAGGTGGAATTACATCTGCTGCCATGGATGGTTTAAAAGTGGCTGAAAAAATTATTGAGCATTTTAATCCAACCTATTAATAAATTATAAGAAAGAGGAACTAAGAGTGGCTGAAGAATTAACCCCAATGATGAAGCATTATCTTCAAACTAAAGAAGATAATAAGGATTGTATAATATTTTATCGTTTAGGCGATTTTTATGAAATGTTTTTCGAAGATGCAAAAGTTGTATCAAAAGAGCTTGAATTAACATTAACTGGAAAAGCATGTGGATTAGCTGAACGAGCACCTATGTGCGGAATTCCATATCATTCAGCTGATGTATATTTAAATAAACTCGTTGCTAACGGTCATAAAGTTGCAATTTGCGAGCAGGTTGAAGATCCCAAAACGGCTAAAGGTATGGTTAAACGTGAAGTTGTTAGAGTAGTAACACCTGGTACAAATTTAAACATAACTGCATTAGATGAAACTAAAAACAATTACCTAATGTGTATTGTCTGCGTTGAAGATTTATTTGGTATTGCAACAGTTGATGTGTCTACAGGTGATTTCTTTGTTACACAGGTTGATACAAAACGTAAATTAATAGATGAAATTAATAAATTTGTTCCTTCTGAAATTATTTGCAATGATTCATTTCTTATCAGTGGTGTAGATATCGCGGATTTAAGAGAAAGATTAAATATTGTAGTATCTGCTATAGATTCCTGGTATTTTGGAAATGAAACAGTTCAAGAGACTCTTTTAGATCATTTTAAAGTAAAATCATTAGAAGGATTAGGTTTAGGAGATTATGATGCAGGAAGTGTTTCAGCTGGAGCTATTTTAAAATATCTATATGAAACTCAAAAAAATTCACTTGCAAACATTTTAACAATACAGCCTTATTCTATCGGAAAATATATGATAATAGATAGTTCTACTCGTAGGAATCTAGAACTTGTAGAAACACTCAGAGAAAAGCAAAAACGTGGTTCTTTATTATGGGTTCTTGATAAAACAAAAACCGCAATGGGGGCTAGATTATTACGAAATTACGTAGAACAACCTCTAATTGAAAAAGATGAAATCCTTAAAAGACAAGATTTTATTGAAGACTTGAATAATCATGCAATTACAAGAGAAGAATTAAGAGAATATCTTAATCCTATATATGATTTAGAAAGGCTTATAACAAGAATTTCTTATCAGACAGCCAATCCAAGAGATTTGATTGCCTTTAAGAATTCTTTAAAAATGTTACCTCCAATTTTTGCTCAATTAAACGATTTATCATGTGAATTTGTTGAAGAAATAAAAGCAAATTTTGATTGTCTTACTGATTTATATGATTTATTAGATAAATCAATAAATGAAGAACCACCTATAAGCACTAAAGATGGTGATATTATAAAAGATGGATTTAATGAAGTTGTTGATAAATTAAGACGTGCAAAAACAGAAGGAAAACAGTGGTTAGCAGATCTTGAAACAGAAGAAAAAGAAAAAACTGGTATTAAAAATTTAAAAATAAAATACAATAAAGTATTTGGCTATTATTTAGAGGTTACAAATTCATATAAAGAATTGGTTCCTGATTATTATACAAGAAAACAGACACTTACAAATGCAGAAAGATACATTACACCAAAATTAAAAGAATTAGAAGAAATGATTTTAGGTTCTGAAGATAAACTTGTTTCTTTAGAATATGATTTATTTAAACAAACTCGAGATACTATTTCTAGTAACATTGCAAGAATTCAAACAACTGCAAAGGCTATCGCAAAATTAGATGTTTTTGTCTCTCTTGCAACAGTGGCAGAAAAAAATAATTATTGTAGACCTACAATAAACACAGATGGTATTTTAGATATTAAAGCTGGAAGACATCCTGTTGTAGAAAAAATGATAAAAAATGATATGTTTATTTCTAATGATACATATCTTGATAATAATAAAAATAGAGTTTCTATCATAACAGGTCCTAATATGGCTGGTAAATCCACATATATGAGACAAAGCGCAATTATCGTTTTAATGGCTCAAATTGGAAGTTACGTTCCTGCTACATCTGCTAATATAGGAATAGTTGATAGAATTTTTACAAGAGTAGGTGCATCAGATGATTTAGCAAGTGGTCAAAGTACGTTCATGGTTGAAATGAATGAAGTAGCTAATATTTTAAGAAGTGCAACTAGTAAATCTCTTTTGATTTTAGATGAAATTGGTCGCGGAACATCTACATTTGATGGATTAAGTATTGCTTGGGCAGTTGTAGAACATATAAGTAATCCTAATATATTAGGTGCAAAAACTTTATTTGCAACACATTATCATGAGCTAACTGAATTAGAAGGAAAAATAGCCAGTGTAAATAATTATTGCATTGCTGTAAAAGAAAAAGGTGATGATATCGTCTTTTTAAGAAAAATTGTAAAAGGTGGAGCTGATAAAAGCTATGGTATACAGGTAGCTAAATTAGCTGGTGTTCCAAATTCTGTTATAGAACGTGCAAAAGAAATAGTTGAAGAATTAACTCAAAATGACATAACAGAAACAGTAAAAAGTATTACAGTTGATATACCAGCTAGAAAAGTGAAAAAAGAAAAAGCTCCAAAAAAATTAGACGATGTTGATGCAAACCAAATTTCTTTATTTGACGCTTTTAATAATATGACTAATAATTCATCAAATGAAATTGTTGACGAGATTAAATCACTTGATATTTCAAACATGACACCACTTGAAGCCTTAAATAAGTTATATGATTTACAGGCAAAGCTCAAGAATAAATAGGAGGAACGACCATGGGGAAGATTGAATTATTAACTAGAGAAACTATTGACAAGATAGCTGCTGGCGAAGTAGTTGAACGTCCAAAATCAGTTGTTAAAGAATTAGTCGAAAATGCAATCGATGCAGGAGCGACTGCTATAACAATAGAAATCAAAGAAGGTGGTATTTCTTTGATTCGTATAACTGATAATGGAAGTGGAATCAAAAAAAGTGATGTTCCAATTGCATTTTTAAGACATTCAACTAGTAAAATCAAAACAGCTGAAGATTTATTAAGTGTATCTTCCCTTGGATTTAGAGGAGAAGCATTATCGAGTATTTCTGCTATTGCTAGGGTTGAATTGATTACAAAAACATATGATGATTTAACAGGAACAAGATATTTAATTGAGGGTTCAAAGGAGATATCTAATACTGAAATAGGAGCGCCTGATGGAACAACTTTTATTGTAAAAGATATATTCTTTAATACTCCAGCTAGAAGAAAATTCCTTAAATCTCCAACAACTGAAGGTAACTATATTACCGATGTTGTAGAAAAACTTGCTTTGTCTCATCCAAATATTTCTTTTAAATTTATTAATAATAACAAGATAAAATTACACACATCAGGTAATTCAAATATAAAAGATCTTGTTTATCAGATATATGGAAGAGAAATAGCTAATTCTCTTATTGAAGTTGATGTTGAGACAGAGTTGTTTAAAGTCCATGGTTTTTTAGGCAAACCAATAATTACAAGAGGGAATCGAAATTACGAGAATTATTTCATAAATGGACGTTATATCAAAAGTTCATTATTATCAAAAAGTATAGAAGATGGCTATAAAAATTATTTGATGCAACATCAATATCCGTTTACATTACTCTATTTTGATTTTAAAGGTTCAATGATAGACGTAAATGTTCATCCAACAAAAATGGAATTAAGGTTTAGTCACAACGAAGAAATATATTCACAATTATATGATATAGTATATGCTAAATTATCAAACAGAGAATTAATACCTCGTGTACCTATTGATGAAAATGATCAAAAAGATGCGGCCCTAGAAAAGCAAAAAATATTAGAAAAAGCTATTATACCAGAGCCATTTGAAACATTTAATTATGCTAAAGAATATGAAAAGTTTATAAAAAATAATAAAAAGACAACGGCAGATGAATCAAATGATACAAAACAACAATCAAACGCTAATTCATTTGATAAATTTCATAGTAAACAGGTAAGTGACGCTGTTTCAACTATATCAAATGCGCTTAATATGGCGTTTAATCGAAAAAATTTTGATTCTAATGATGTTGATCATAATATATCAAATACTACACAAAATACTCTAGCTAGCAATGTGAAAGATGATATTTCTAATGATAATAATCATTTATCTAAAGATGAAACTGTAGCTAAGATGGTTGCTGAAGAAAAAGTTGAATACAAAGAAATTACGTTATCTGATGTTGATGAAAATTTCTTATCACAAAAAAATAAATCATCTTATAATATTATTGGTCAACTCTTTAAAACTTATTGGTTAATTGAATTTGGTGATGAACTATATATAATGGATCAACATGCTGCACATGAAAAAGTTTTATATGAACAAACTTTAAATAAGTTAAAAAATAAAGAGTTTACGTCCCAGGTTCTTAATCCACCTATAATTCTAACTTTAGATGATACGGAACAAGAAATGTTATCTAAAATAGAAGATGAATTAATGTCTTTTGGATATGATATTGAATATTTTGGTGGTAAAGAATATAAAATTACAGCTGTACCAGATAATTTATACAATATTGATATGAAGACTCTCTTTATTGATATGATAGATGAATGTTTAGAATTTAAAGGAAAAACAACATCTGATTTGATTTTACATAAAGTTGCTACCATGTCCTGTAAAGCAGCTATAAAAGGAAACAATAAAATAAGCGAATTAGAAGTAAGAAAACTTTTAGATGATTTATTAAAAATTGAAAATCCTTATAATTGTCCTCATGGTAGACCAACTATTATAGCAATGACAAAATATGAAATTGAAAAGAAATTTAAACGTATAGTTTAAAATAAATAACAATAAGGATTGATTAAAATGAATAAAAAACCTTTAATTGTTTTAACTGGCCCAACTGCAGTCGGTAAAACAGATTTATCAATTAAATTAGCCCATGCTATAAATGGAGCAATAATATCTGCTGATTCAATGCAAATTTATAAATATATGGATATAGGATCAGCTAAAGTTACTAAAGAAGAGATGGATGGTGTAAAACATTATTTGATTGATGAATTGCTACCAGATGAAGAATTTAATATTGTCAAATTTAAAGAAATGGCCTTAACAGCACTTGATGAAATTTATTCAAACAACCAAATTCCTGTTGTGGTTGGCGGAACAGGCTTTTATATTCAGGCATTATTATATGATATTGAATTTTCAGATGAAAAAGAAACAAATACCGAATATAGGGATTATTTAACCCATTATGCAAATGAATATGGCGCAGAAAAATTACATGAAATGTTAAAAGATATAGATGAAGTATCATATAACAAAATTCATCCTAATAATACTAAAAGAGTAATTAGAGCAATTGAGTTTTATAAAATAAATGGTTATCCTATATCCGAACATAATGAAAAAGAAAAACAAAAAGAATCGCCATATAATTTTATCTATTTTGTTTTAAATGATGATAGACAAAATTTATATAACAGAATAAATAAGCGTGTTGATATAATGTTTGATAAAGGTTTGTTAGATGAAGTAATCTTTTTAAAAGATAAAGGATATACCTGTGATATGATATCTATGCAAGGTATCGGTTATAAAGAAATATTACATCATTTAGATGGAGAATATAGTTTAGAACATGCAAAAGAATTAATTAAGAAAGAATCAAGACATTTTGCTAAACGACAATTAACATGGTTTAGACGTGAAAAAAGTGTAGAATGGCTTGATAAAAATATATATAATTACAATGATGATAAAATACTCGAATATATAATAAATAAACTTAAAAGTAAACAGATCATAGAGTAAGTTTTATCAAAGAAAGGAACACACAATGCAAAACTTATTAGAAAAATACTACGAAGAACTTGGTATTTCTAAGGAAGTATTTAATTTTACAAATAGTATTGAACAAGACTTAAAAGAAAGATTTGAAAATATTGATCGTATAGCTGAATTAAATCAATTAAAAGTAATTAATGCTATGCAAAAAAATAAAGTAAGTGCAGAATGTTTTAATTCATCATCAGGTTATGGATATGATGATATAGGTAGAGATACATTAGAAAAAGTATATGCAGATTGCTTTAAAGCAGAAGATGCTTTAGTTCGTCCACAAATCACATGTGGAACACATGCTCTAGCACTAGCCCTTATGTCAAACCTTCGCCCAGGAGATGAATTATTATCACCTGTTGGAAAACCATATGATACACTTGAAGAAGTAATTGGTATCAGAGAATCAAAAGGTTCACTTGCTGAATATGGTATTACATACAAACAAGTAGATCTTTTAGAAGATGGATCTTTTGACTACGATAATATTAAAAAATCTATAAATGAAAAAACAAAAATGGTAACTATCCAACGTTCAAAAGGATATCAAACAAGACCAACATTATCTGTTGATAGAATAGGAGAGTTAATTTCTTTTATTAAAAATATTAAACCAGATATAATTTGTATGGTTGATAATTGTTATGGTGAATTTGTAGAAGACAAAGAGCCAACAGAAGTTGGTGCTGATATGATAGTCGGTTCATTAATTAAAAACCCAGGTGGTGGACTTGCTCCAATTGGCGGATATATAGCTGGAAAGAAAGAATGTGTTGAAAATGCCGCTTATAGATTAACTTCTCCAGGTTTAGGAAAAGAAGTAGGTGCTTCATTAGGAGTAATTCAATCATTCTATCAAGGTTTATTCTTAGCTCCAGTTGTTGTTAGTGGTGCTTTAAAAGGTGCTATTTTTGCAGCTAATATTTATGAAAAACTTGGATTTAAAGTTGTGCCTAACGGATCAGAAAGTCGTCACGACATTATTCAAGCTATTGAATTTTTAGATAAAGATAAAATGATTGCATTTTGTGAGGGTATACAAGCAGCAGCTCCAGTTGATAGCTTTGTTACACCTGAACCATGGGCAATGCCTGGTTATGATAGCGATGTAATCATGGCAGCAGGTGCTTTTGTACAAGGCTCATCTATCGAATTATCAGCAGATGGACCTATTAAACCACCGTATGCAGTTTATTTCCAGGGTGGATTAACTTGGTATCATGCAAAATTAGGTATAATGATGTCACTTCAAAAACTTTATGCACGAAAACTTGTTAATATAGATAAAGTGTGTTAGAATTAAATGTAATTTTGAGATGATTTCATAAAGTATATAATATCCAAGAGAGTAAATTATATATAATGAATCATGTAAAATTGAAAAACTTACCGAAATCCGATAGACCTTATGAAAAATTTTTGGATTTAGGTGCACATGCTTTAACTGATAGTGAATTGTTATCAATTATTATAAGAACTGGAAATCGAGAATTGTCAGCTGTCGAAGTTGTTCATCAAATATTATCTGGAAAGCAAAATAATATTTTGAATATTTATGAATTTACGGTTGATGAATTATGTAGATTTCCAGGAATTGGAAAAGTAAAAGCTATTCAGATTAAAGCTATTGCAGAACTTTCTAGAAGAATTTCTAAAACCAAAAGTGGCTATAATTTAAAAATGAATAGTCCGCTTTCTATTGCTAATTATTATATGGAACAACTTCGTCATAAAGATGAAGAACATTTTTTTGTTGCATATTTTGATACAGCATGTAATTTTTTAGGAGATGAACATTTATCCATTGGATGTGTTAATTCTGCGTTTGTATCTCCTAGAGAAATTTTCAAGAAGGCTTTATCTAAAAACGCTGTTGCCCTTGTAATGATACACAATCATCCGAGTGGCAATCCTACAGCTAGTACAGAAGATAAAAGAATAACTAAACGTGTCCAAGAATGTGGTGATCTACTAGGTATAAAAGTTATTGATCATATAATCATAGGCGATAATCGATATTTCAGTTTTAAAGAAGAAAAAATCATAGAGTAAAAGGGAGAAACGTAATGAACAATAATATCTACGGTATTGATCTTGGTACTTGCAATTTTAAAATTTTCTGCAAGTCAACAGGTGAAGTTTTAAAAGAAAAAAATACAATTGCAGTTAAAGATAAAAATACACTATACGCGTATGGTGATAGTGCATATGAAATGTATGAAAAAGCACCAGAAGACATTAGAGTTATCTTTCCAGTAGTTTCTGGTGTTATTGCAGAATTTGATTATCTTCAGAAGATGATTTTTGATTATCTTGAAAGCAAAATGAAAATGAAACTTAGAAATGCTGAATTTGTTGTGGCTATTCCAACAGCTGTAACAAAAGTTGAAGAACGTGCATTTTATCAAGTATTTAAAAATAGTAAGAGTAAGCCAAAAAATGTTTTATTATGTAAGAAACCAATTGCAGCAGCAGTAGGCCTTGGCTTAGATGTAAACGAACCTACAGGTATCATGCTTGTTGATATCGGTGCAGAAACAACAGAAATTTCTGTTATTTCATTAGGTGGTATTGTATCAAAAGAATTAGTAGATGTTGGTGGAAATAAAATTGATGAGGATATTGTTTCATACATCAGAAAAGAATTTAATCTAGTAATTGGTAAGAAAACAGGAAAAGCTCTTAAAGAATCTATCGGTTCTGCACTTCCTCCAACAGAAGAAAATGTAAAAGTTATTGTTGGTAGAGATGTTGTTTCTGGTTTACCAATTGAAAAAGAAATTAATTCTGATGTAGTATATGAAGCTATGCAATCTAATTTAACAACTATTTGTAATGCAATTAAAGTTATTTTAGAGAAGACTCCACCTGAATTAGCAAAAGATATTATCCATTCAGGAATTTATGTTACAGGCGGAAGCTCAATGATTCAGGGATTAGATAAATTATTCGAGCAAATTACTAATATTAAAATTAATACTGCTGACAATCCAGAAGATTCAGTTGTTAGAGGTTTAGTAGAAATTGTGTCTGATCCAAAATATAAAAGCTTAACATATATACCAAAAGAAAAATTATAAAAAGAGGTTGTCATGAAGAATTCTCATAAACGTAATCGTTATAAAAAACAGCAGTCTATTCCATCAAAGTATATTTTAATGGGAATAACAATCGTTTGTATATGTACCATTTTTCTTAGCTTAGTTGCAAATATTTCGGGTGGACCTTTAAACTCTGTTGCGGGATACGTTTTTACTCCAATGCAGAAGGGAATTAATGGTGTTGGCTCATGGGCCACATCAAAAGCAAACGATTTACAGACTTTAAGAGAAGTTCAAAAAGAAAACAAAAAATTAAAAAAGAAAGTGTATTCTTTAAGAACACAATTAAATACAATTAAACTTGAAAAATACGAACTTGAAAACTACAGAAAATTATTGAATTTAGATGCTAAATATCCAGCTTACGATAAAATAGCTGCTAGCGTTGTTGCAAAAGACTCTAGTAACTGGTTCTCAACTTTTACAATCAATAGAGGTTCTAAAGATGGAATCAAAAAAGGAATGAATGTAATAGCTGATGGTGGTTTAGTTGGTATTATTAGTGATGTTGGACGTAATTATTCAACTGTTAGAACTGTAATAAATGATTTATCAAATGTTAGTGGAATGATTACTAATACTTATGATAATATCAATGTAAGTGGTAGCATTAAAGAAATGAATAAAAATGGTGTAATAACTTTTTCTGAATTAAGAGATTCAGATAACAAAGTTAAAAATGGTGATTCTGTTGTAACTTCATATGTATCTGATCAGTATCAACAGGGTATTTTAATTGGATATGTTGATAAAATTGAAAAAGATTCAAATAATCTTACTAAATCAGGAACTATTACACCTGCTGTAGATTTTGCACATATAGAAAATGTTTTAGTAATTAAGAATCTAAAACAGACAGGTGATGTTGGAAACAAAAACAAAACAGATAATTCTAACGAAAACCAAAATAAATAGGAGAAATAGCATATGCGAAGAAAAGTAACTTTATTTTTACTTATATCAATTTGTTTTGTATTGCAAACAACCATTTGTAAATCTATTGCATTTGCTGATATAGCTCCTAACCTCTTATTAATTGTTATAGCAACATTTGGCTTTATGAGAGGTAGAAGGGAAGGAATGTTCATCGGTGCCCTTTCAGGGCTACTGGTGGATATTTTCTTTGGACCTTATTTAGGTTTAAATACATTGCTATATATGTATATAGGATATATAAATGGATTGTTTAAAAAATATTTTTATCCAGATGATATTAATCTACCTCTGATTTTAATAGCTGGATCAGATTGGCTTTTAAATACAACATTGTATCTGTTTGTATTTATTGGAAGACGAAGATTTGACTATTTTTACTATTTAAAAACAATAATTGTTCCAGAAATGGTTTATTCAACTATTGTAACAGTTTTTGTATTTTTCTTATTAGTTAGATTAAATGAATGGATAGAAAAAGAAGAAAAGAGGAGAGCAAAGAACATTGAATAAAAAGATAAAAAATTATTTACAAAATTTATTTAACTCACGTATTGCCGTTTTAGCTACTTTCTTTTCATTTTTATTTATAATTTTATTTTTACGATTTTTTGTTTTACAAATTATCAATGGTGAAAAATATCAGAAAGACTTTTCATTAAAAATCAAAAAAGAATTAACCGTTGAAGCTGCAAGAGGTAACATTTATGATAGAAATGGAAAGTTACTTGCTTACAATGAATTAGCGTATTCGGTTACAATTTCAGATAATGATGAATCGTCTGATTCAAAAATCAGAAATAAATCTTTAAATTCAAAATTAAAGCAAGTTATAACTCAAATCCATAAGAACAATGATACATTGTCGAATGATTATCAAATTGTTTTGGATGAAGATGGAAATTTTGTTTATACAGTAGACGGAACTAGATTAAAACGTTTTTTAGCAGACACTTTTCATGAAAGAAGTTATTCTAAATTAGGGTATAATAAAGAATTAAAATTTAACACTGCAAAAGCATCTGCTGAACAAATAATGAATTATTATAGCAAATTATATCAGATTCCCAAATCATATTCTAAACAACTAAAATATGACATTATAGTTGCACGAGTAGCATTATCTGCAAATAAATATTCTAAATATCGTTCAACAACTATTGCAAAAGATGTTTCAGATGAAACAGTTGCATATATTAATGAGCATTCTCAGGAATTGAAAGGTATTTCGATTGAAGAGGCAACTATTAGGAAATATAATGATCCAGAATATTTTGCATCTATTCTTGGTTATACTGGTAAAATTTCTAACGAAGAGTTCGAAGATTATAGTTCAAAAGATAAATCTTATACGAATAATGATGAAGTCGGTAAAGCCGGAATAGAACAATATTATGAGAAATATCTTAGAGGTATAAATGGTAAACAAACTGTTTTAGTTGATAACGTAGGACGAATTTCAAAAAAATTAAGTAAAAAAGATGCTAAAGCAGGTAATAATGTTTATTTAAGTGTTGACAAAGATTTACAAATTGCAACTTACAAATTACTTGAACAAGAAATTGCTGGTATAGTTTATGCTGAAATTAGAAATGGAATTATTCCAAAAGAAGATGTTTATGCTTCATTTTTAAAGAATAGTATAATTGATACAAGTCGATTTGATTCTCCAAATGCAACAGATACTGAAAAAGCAGTAAGAGATATAAAAAATCAAGGCGTTCAAGAAGGTATAACACTTATTGATAATGAATTAAGAAGTGCTAAACCTGCAGTTAATAACAATTTGCCTGAAAAAACTCTTGATTACTTTACATATTTAATTTCTGAATTAAAAAATGACAAGGTAATCGATACAAGTAAGATTGATTCAAATGATTCAACTTATCAAAAATGGAGAGAAGGTAATTTGAGTCCAAAAGAATATTTATCTTATTGTATAAAAAAACAATGGATTGATATTAGCAAATTAAACGTGGATGAGAAGTATGCAAATTCAGATGAAGTTTATGATGCTTTATGTAAATTTGTACAAAAGAAATTATCAAACAATACAGGATTCACTAAAATCGTTTATCAATATTTAGTAAAAGAAGGAAGAATCTCTGGTACACAAGTTTGTGTTTTATTGTATGAACAAGGTATTTTAGAACAAGACGAAGGAACTTTAAATGGACTTAAAAATGGAACAATTTCACCATTTAATTTTCTTTTGGATAAGATAAATAAAATTGAAATTACACCTGCTCAATTAGCACTTGAACCTTGTACTGGATCAACTGTAATTACAGATCCAAACAACGGTGAAATTCTTGCTATGGTTAGTTATCCAGGATATGATAACAACAGATTAGCTAATGGTGTTGATTCAAAATATTATGCAGCTTTAAATTCTGATTTATCTAAACCATTGTATAATTATGCTACACAAGAAAGAACTGCACCTGGTTCAACATTTAAAATGATTTCAGCAACAGCTGGTATGTCTGAAAATGTTATAACTCCTGATTCAGTTATTAATTGTGGTGGTGTATTTAATGAAGTAAGTAATAAACCAAGATGTTGGATTTATCCTAGTGCACATGGTCCTGAAAATGTTTCAACAGCTATTAAAGATTCATGTAACGTATTTTTTTATACGGTTGGATATAGATTAGCCTCTATGACGGGTACATATAATGATGCTAAGGGTATTGAGAAAATACAAAAATATGCCAAAATTTATGGTTTAGATAAAAAAACAGGTATAGAAATTCCTGAAAATACATCGGCAATTGCAACAGAATATCCTGTAATGGCTGCAATTGGACAATCAAATAATAACTTTACAACTGTTTCTTTATCAAGATATGTAACAGCCATTACATCAGGAAAATTATATACATATAAGTTGATGAATAAAATTGTAAATTCAAAAGGAAAAGTGTTAAAGAAATACACAAGCAAATCTTCAGATATTTCATCAACACTATCATCAACACAATGGACTGCAATTCATAATGGTATGAATCAAGTTATTACGACATTAGATTGCTTTAAGGGATTTCCAATTAGCGTTGCAGGAAAGACTGGAACAGCACAACAGGCAGGACACCCTAATCATGGTTTATTCGTTGGTTATGCGCCTTTTGAAGAACCAAAGATTACAATAGCTACAAGAATAGCTCACGGTTTTTCATCTCACAATGCTGCGGCTGTTGCTCAAAGAATAATGTCATACTATTTAACAGGTGGAGATTTAAACGGAATGTTAGCTAATAAAGCTGATAGTATAAACCCATCCGGATTATCGTCTAGAAGTAATGATTAAGGAGAATGCGTATGTTTAGTCAATACAAAATTAAAAATTATAATTTCAAATTAGTATTTTTTGTTTCATTACTTACTATTTTGGGTATTATGGTAATTGGTAGTGCTAATCCAGCTGTTCAAAGTAAGCAAGTATTGGGATTTTTTGTAGGTTTAGTAATCATGGTAGTCATTTCTTTACTTGACTACCAGGTTTTACTAAATTTTTCATTTGTATATTATGTTAGTGGATGTTTTTTATTGTTACTCGTTAAATTTTTAGGCCATTCAAGTAAAGGTGCTCAACGTTGGTTCTCAATTGCAGGTATTACAATTCAACCTTCAGAGTTAGCCAAGATTGTAATAATAGTATTTTTTGCATCATATTTAAACAAATATACGGAACGAATAAATGACAATGATAGATTATTAAAAACATTAGGATTTGTTGCAATACCTTTATGTTTGATTTTATCTCAACCCGATTTGTCAACTACAATAGTTACTGCATTTATTTTTGTTTCGCTCTTGTTTATTGCAGGATTAAGTTATAAAATAATAGTAAGAGTTTTGGCTGTTATTGTACCAGCCTTTATAATTGCCATTATTTTAGTAGCAACTAATGTAATTGATCTTTTACATGGTTATCAAATGGAACGTATTTCAGCTTGGTTATATCCAGATGCTCCACAAAACGTTGATAAAGCTAGGCAACAGGTTAATTCAATAATGGCAATTGGTTCTGGTCAAATGTTTGGAAAAGGCTTAAATAATACAGATGCAGCGTCTTTAAATAATACACATTATATTTCAGAATCACATACTGATTTTATCTTTTCTGTTATTGGAGAAGAATTGGGATTTATAGGATCAGTTGCAGTTATAGTTTTGCTAGCATGCATTGTTTATCAATGTATAAAAACAGGAATGAAGGCAAGAGATTTGTCAGGACAACTTATTTGTTACGGAATGGCATCATGGATTGCTTTCCAAAGCTTTGTAAACATTTGTGTTACAACCGGATTAATGCCAAATACTGGTTTAACTTTACCATTCGTAAGCTATGGATTAACGTCATTGCTCTCATTGTTAATTGGTATAGGTTTAGTTTTGAATGTCGGTTTACAATGCAAAAAATATTATTAGGAGGTAGTTATACTTATGAATATTGGACTTATTGCCCATGATTCTAAGAAAAAATTAATGCAAAATTTTTGTATTGCATATAGAGGAATCTTGGCTAAGAATGATTTATACGCAACAGGAACAACTGGAAGATTAATTGAAGAAGTTGCAAATTTACAAGTACACAAATATTTAGCAGGTCATTTAGGTGGCTCACAACAATTAGGAGCTCAAATCGAGCATAATGAAATTGATTTAGTTATTTTTTTACGTGATCCATTGCAACCAAAATCACATGAGCCTGACGTTCATATAATTGTTCGTTTATGTGATGAACACAATATCCCACTAGCTACTAATCTAGCTACAGCTGAGCTATTGATTAAATCTTTAGATAGAGGAGATTTAGAGTGGCGTGAGATGTATAAATAAAAAAAGAATAAAGTATTTATCATTATTAGTTACAGTTAGTATTTCATGTACAGGTATTTTATCTAGTTGTGCATGGTTTGACAAAAAAGAAGATTCATATAACATCGCGCTTTCATCGGTTGGAAGTAACAGTAAAATAAATAATTTTCTTGGTGAAGATTTATGTGTTACAGATGAGGTGAATTTCGGTTTGGAAAAAGTTTCATCTGATTCAGCTGAAGAAGCTGGAGTATTTAATGTTAGCAAAAAAGAAGTAACTTATAACCAAAATATTTATAAGAAGTTATATCCAGCTAGTACAACTAAGATATTAACAGCTTATATTATTTTAAAAAATTCAAACTTAAATGATGTAACAACTGTTAGTGAAAATGCAGTAAAACAGGGTGGAGATTCGTCTGTATGCCATTTAAAAGCAGGAGATAAAGTAAGCATCAAAACTTTGTTACATGGAATGATGCTAGAAAGCGGTAACGATGCCGCTATCGCTTTGGCCGAATATTATTCAAACTCTACAACAGATTTTGCAAAAGTTATGAATAAGTATGCTATGAAATTAGGTGCAACACATACACATTTTGTAAATCCTAACGGATTACCAGCAGATAATCATTACACTACATTATATGATATGTATTTAATTTTTAATGCAGCGATAAAATTACCAGAATTTAAAGAGATAGTTTCTACGAAGGAATACGTTGCATCTTATATTAATTCAAGTTCTAAAGAAGTAAGTCAGACTTGGAAGAATACTAATGCATATTTAAAAGGGACTTATCCTGTACCTGATGGGTTTAATATAATTGGTGGTAAAACAGGAACAACAAATGCCGCTGGTCATTGTTTAGTTTTGTATTCTAAAAATGCTAGAAATGAAGATATCATTAGTATTGTATATGGTGGTAAAACAAAACCCGATTTATATAAATTTATGACACAAATACTTACTGAATTTGGAAAATAATGTAAAATATACGTTTTACAATTATAATACGAAATTTTTAGTCTAAATTATATTTCATCTTGAAATATAATTTAGATTTTTTTTTGTTTATTTTTTTAAATTACACTTTTTATAACACTCTTTTTTTATAAAATTTATACAGTAATTTGTATACTTATTCTTGTTTTTTATTTATAATTAAGATATAATTAATATATAATTCATTATGTTAATGATTAGATTATTTTTTGTTCTAAGTAATACAGTGGTTGTAATTTTTTGACTAGAAATTTTATGGTAACGACGTAGAAAATGTGTTATTAAAATCAAATTCTAGGAGGATTAATTATGGTTGAAATTATTTGTGGACAGAAAGGTAAAGGAAAAACAAAAGAATTACTTAATCTTGTGGATGATACTCTAAATAACGTTGAAGGAAATGTTGTTTATATCGATAAAAGCAATCAACATATGCTTGATTTAAACAAGAAAATCCGTCTAATCGACGTATCAGAGTATCCAGTAGAAAATTGTGAAGAATTTTTAGGATTTATCTGCGGTATAGTTTCACAAGATAATGATTTAGAAGAAGTTTATTTAGATAGTTTTCTTACAATAGCATTTATTTCTAATGATGACGAGTTTTTATATGCAATCAATAAATTAGACAAAATTTCAAATAAATACAAGACAAAATTTGTCCTCAGCGTTTCTACGGATGAAGCAAGCTTACCTGAAACTGATAAAATAAAAGTACTTGTAGCTTTATAAAAACTTGACTAAATTTAGTATAATATAATAAATAAGAAATTTATGGGCTTCTAAAATGGAAGCCCTTTTTTTGAGGTGTATAACAGTGGGAAAGAGAAAAATTGTACGATACAAAAAACCATTAAATACAAATATAGGAATCATTATTTTTGCAATTGTATTATTATATATATGTATGAGAGTAGGTAGTTATTTTTTTTCAAAAACAACAGCTACATACGAGGTACAACAAGGAGCAATTGCATCTAATAATGTTTATCGAGGATTAATTCTTAGAGATGAACATATCGTCAAAACAGAAAAAACTGGATATGTAAATTATTATGCTAAAAATAATACTAAAGTTTCTGTTGAAGACAATGTTTATTCTATAGATACAGACGGTGGATTATCCAACAAAATATACGATGCTACTGATGATACATCAGTATTGTCAGGTACTGATATAGAGAACATCTCAAATGATATCTCCGGATTAACTACATCCTATAACGCTAATAACTTTCAAGATGTTATTTCTTTTAAAACTGAGTTATCATCTGAGCTTACTCAAATTTTAAGTACAAATGCATTAGGAAAATTAGTTTCACAAGTCGAGCAAGCTGCTTCAAAGAAATCTTTTTTTCTTGTAAAATCAGAAGAATCTGGTGTTGTGATGTATTCAACAGATGGTTATGAAAACAAAACCATTAATGAATTTTCTCCAACTTGGTTTAAAAACAATTTGTACAAGAAAAAAACTTTATCTGCGAAATCTAAAGTACATAAAGGTGATGCAGTATATAAATTGATAACAAATGACGATTGGCACGTTATAATACAAACTGATTCAAATACAGCTTCCAAGTTGAAAAATAATTCCGAAGCTAAAATAAAGTTTTGTAAGGATAATAAAATAGCTAAAGCACAATGTAGTATAATAAAAAAAGTGAAAGATGTGTATTATGTTGATTTACAGCTTAGTGACTCTATGATTCGATATGCTTCTGATCGTTTTATCGATTTAGAAATAGTTCACAATTTAACAGATGGATTAAAGATACCAGCGACATCTTTGACATCAAAAAAAGCGTATAAAATACCAAAAAATTATTTTGTTTTAAAAGATAATGGTAAAAAATTAGGTTTTACAATTGTCCATCCAAATAAAAAAATAGAATTTTATACACCAAAGATTATTTTCTTAGATGATAACAATTATTACATAGAAAAAGGTAAATTATCATTAAATGATTCAATTTTAGATTCAGCGAATAATAATAGTATTATTCTTAACACTACCGTATGTAAATTAGACGGTGTTTACAGCTTAAATAAAGGGTATGCTATATTTAGGCCAGTACAAATTCTAGAAAGGAATCAATCGTATATAATTGTAAAAAAACTTGATTCATTTAGTATAGCTTTATATGATCATATAGCATTAGATGGAAAAGCAATAAAAGAAAATCAACTTATAGTATAGAAAATTGTAGTAAAAAAGAGAGGAAGCATAAAATGTTAAAAGAGAACTTAAAAGATGTCCAATCAAAAGTTTTAGAAGCATGTAAACGTGCAAATAGAAATCCACAAGATGTAACATTAGTTGCTGTTAGTAAAACTAAACCAGTAGAAATGTTGCAAGAAATATATGATTGTGGAATACGTAATTTTGGTGAAAATAAAGTTCAAGAACTTGTTGGAAAGATAGAATCTTTACCAAAAGATATTAAATGGCATATGATTGGCCATTTACAAACAAATAAAGTCAAATATATTGTAGGAAACGTTGAATTAATCCATTCTGTTGACAGTATTCATCTTGCAAAAGAAATCAGTAAACAATCTGTTAAAAAGAATGTCACATCACATGTTTTGATAGAAGTAAACATTGCAGAAGAAGAAAGCAAATTTGGATTAAAAAAAGAAGACGTTTTAAATACAATTACAGAAATTTCAAAAATGCCAAATATTAAAGTAGACGGATTAATGACAATTGCTCCATATGTTGTAAATCCTGAAGAAAATCGTAACTTTTTTAGAAAAATTAAACAATTAGCAGTTGACATAAGTAATCAAAACATAGATAATGTAAGTATGAATATATTATCCATGGGGATGACTGGTGATTACGAAGTTGCAATTGAAGAAGGGGCAACGATTGTTAGAGTCGGCACCGGTATATTTGGAGAAAGAAACTATAAAAAATAGGAGAACTAAATTATGAGTTTTGTAGATAAGGTATTAACTGCTATGAGATTAACAGATGATGAATATTATGATGAGGAATTAAATGAAGATTTTATCGAAGATGATGAAATTGAAGATGAGCATGAGGAAGAAGCGCCTCGTCATAGTTTTATTCGTGAGAAAAAAAGTGATGTTAAAGAAGATGATAGAAACGCTTATAGAGATAAATCTTCTAAAACAACACCTAAAATAACACCAATAAGTAGAGCAAGAAAGCAGGGAACAGGTATGGAAGTATGTGTTATCAAACCAACATCAATGGATGATGCAAGAGAAATCACAGAAACACTTTTAAGTGATCGCACAGTAGTGCTTAATGTAGAAGGATTAGATGTAGATGTTGCTCAAAGAATTATAGATTTTTCTTCTGGTTCATGTTTTGCAATTAGTGGTAATTTACAAAAGATTTCAAGCTATATTTTTATTATTACACCAGCTAATGTTGATATTTCAGGAGATTTTCAGCAAAATATTATGGATGCTTTTCATTTACCAGGATATTCTGTTGAAGACTAATCAAGAGTAATAACATACTAAAATAACAAAAGATAGAAATTAATTATGAATACGGATAAAGATTTATTTACAAAAAAAATTATTGAGCAATCAAGGATTTCATACAATAAAGATATTATTATTTTTGGTAAATTCTTAAACTTAAATGAACAAAGTATATTGCATTCCACCAAAGAACAATTAATGAGTGACTTTTTGCTTTTTGGTGGATATAATTTTGCAGAAAGACAGATGGTAGCATTTATACCAGATGATTTGTATGATTTATCAATATTTCCAATAATGTTATTAAATATAACTATTACTAATACTAAATATTCTCAGAAAATAACACATAGAGATGTATTAGGTGCATTGATGTCTTTAGGTATTAAAAGAGATGTTATTGGTGATATTATTGTACATGAAAATGATAGAAACACTTATATATATATTTTTTGTGATAATAATATAGGACAATATATAATAGATAATTTAAATGAAATCAAACGAACTAAAGTCCAAGTTCAGCAAGTCATAGATAATCCGTCAAATATTGATGATTTAAAACCCGTTTTTAAAATAGTTAATGAATTGATTCCTTCAAATAGAATTGATGTAATTGTTTCTAAAGCGTTTCATCTATCACGAGATTTATCCAAAAAATTGATATTATCACAAAAAGTGTTTATAAATGGCAGGATAGTTAATAAAACCAGTGAAGAATGTAAGGATGATATAATTGTATCGGTTAGAGGATATGGTAGATTCATTTTCAAACAATCTAATCAGGTTTCAAAAAAAGGAAAGTTAAAAGTAATTTTTAAATTTTATGAATAACTTTTAAAATAATTTATACTAAAGTAGTAATGTAATAGGGGACAATATGATGAAAGAAGAACTTTGCAAAAATAAAATAAATAAACAATATTTTGATAACTTAAAAATATCTTTATATATTATTATTCTTATAATAGTTGATCAGATTTCAAAATATTTTGTTTTATTAAATTTAAAAGGACATAAGCCTTATTCACTTTTAAAAAATATTTTCGAATTAAATTATCTTGAAAATAGAAGTGCTGCTTTTGGTATAGATCCAATAACATTTCTTCATAAAATATTTAATTTTAAATATTTTAACGAGCATCCAAATGCTTTTGTGACAGCAAAGTTTATTTTCTTTGTTATTTTTACTATTGTAGTAGTATCACTCGTCTTATATATTGTATTTAAAATGACTGCAAGTAACTTTAAGTATAAGTTTTTTCGATTTAGTCTATTGTTAATTGCATCAGGGGCAGTAGGAAATTTTATAGATCGAGTATTTAGAAAATATGTTATTGATTTCTTGTATTTCAAATTAATAAATTTTCCAATTTTTAATATTGCAGATATATATATTACTATTGGCGCAATATTAATGTGTTATATTATCATTTTTGTTTTTGATGAAAATGATTTAAATACATTAATGTCAAACATAAAACAAAAAAAGACTAACAAAAATGATAAATAACGAAACTAATAAATAATAAACATAAAAAAGATAAGGAGTTTTTATGTTTCAAGAGAACATAATTATAACAGAAAAAGACGTAAACGAGAGAGTAGACAAGTTTTTAAATGCTACTTTTCCTGATTTTACACGTTCTTTTATTCAAAAAGCTATTAAAAATGGAGAAATCCTTTTAAATGGACAAAACGTAAAAGCAAATTATAAATTAAAATTAAATGATTCAATAGAACTAAATATAAATGATCCTGTTGAACTTGAAATTGAACCAGAAGACATTCCATTGGATATTTTATATGAAGATGATGATGTCTTGATTGTAAATAAGCCCAAAAACATGGTAGTTCATCCTTCGGCAGGACATTTATCACATACATTAGTTAATGCTATTATGTTTCATTGCAAAGATTCATTAAGCGGAATTAATGGTGTAATCAGACCAGGAATAGTTCATAGAATCGATATGAATACTACTGGTTCTTTAATAATATGTAAAAACGATTTAAGCCATACTGATATTGCAGAACAAATAAAAGAGCATAGTGTTAATCGAATTTATGTCGGATTAGTGTATGGTCAATTAAAAGAAGATGATGGAACAATAGAGGGTCCTATTGGTCGAAATCCTAATGATCGTAAAAAAATGGCAATTAATTATAAAAATGGAAAACCTGCAATTACACATTATCATGTTTTAGAACGTTTTAATGAATATACGTATGTAAGATTCAAGCTAGAAACTGGTAGAACACACCAAATTAGAGTACATATGGCAAGTATTGGTCATCCATTAGTAGGAGATGATGTATACTCAAACGTTAAAAAATGTAAATTTAAACATTTAGAAGGTCAATGTTTACATGCTCAAACGATTGGTTTTGTTCATCCATCCACTAAAGAATATGTTGAATTTAGTGCTCCATTACCAGATTATCTTGATAAATTATTGAATACATTAAGAATAAATGAGCATAAAGGATAATATATATAAGAAATAAAATATATATAAATAATAAAATATATACTAATATAAAATTCATATATTATGTTAATTTCTATAATAAATATATAATATACATAAAATGTATTTATTAAAATATATTTATTATAGAAAAATAATGTTTAAAAATTATTTTAAACATTTCATCATGTACGGTGTTTCTGGAAAGAAGAAGTGATATAAAGTAATTAATTTTCAGATAATTTAAAATGTGAATAAATATAAAAAACAAGCCTGCGAAAGCAGGTTAAAAAGTTAAGAAATTCTATTCGCAAAACACAAGTTTAACGCATAGTTATATATTCAAAAAAATAAACTTTGATTTTTACTGGCTTTCATTCGTTTTTTTTAATTGTTATAAAAATCAGACAATTGTTCTTATTACTACTTCTTTTTTATTTTATGTTAATTTTTTAAAATATTATTTTACTTACACCATGCTTATTATCTTTTCATTTAAAATCAAATACAACCTTTATAATTATCCATTTTATATTATCTCATAATAAAAGCTTGAGCTATATACAACATATATAACTCAAGCTTCAAGTTTTTACGGAAATATCATTTTTCTTATTCCTTATTAAAAAGAAAAATTAAATTTTTATTTTTCTTTTTTTCTTAGCATTTCTCTATACTTTAATATTACTTCAATACAATCATCAACATCTAATTTACTAGTATTTAAGCATAAATCATAACTTCTAGCTTCACCCCATTTTTTGGATGTATAATAATTATAATAATTTGCCCGCTGGCGATCATTTTTGATTATTGTATCTTTTGCTTTTCTTTCACTTAATTCCAGACGCTCACTTATTCTTTTTATTCTGTCTTCTAATTCAGAATGAACAAAAATACTCAGCATTTTAGGATTATCTTCTAAAGCGTAATCTGCGCATCTACCTATTATAACGCAGGATTCTGCAGTTGCTAACTTTTTGATAGCATCAAATTGTGCTAAAAAAACCTTATGATTTAATGGCATATCCATAAAAGGCGCATTTGAATAATTCATAGATGAATATGTATCCATTACTAACGAATATAAAAAGCTTGCAGTTGGCTTTTCATCATGTGTTTCAAAGATTTCTTGGCAAAAACCTGATTCCTTGGCTGCTTGCTGGAGCAATTCTTTATCATAACACTTTATTCCTAATTTTTCTGCTAATTTATATCCAATTGCACTACCTAAACTACCAAATTCTCGCCCTATTGTATAAATCTCTTTATATTCTTCCATTTATAATTCCCCCCAAAAAAAATAATATTCATTCTGTAAATATTTGCCCATAATTAATATCTCTATACCTATATTATACCTTATTTGGTATTAAATTGTATAATTACTTTTCTATAAAATTTAAATAGCTAGCTTATCTGACTCTAATATAATAGTAAATGGTCCATCATTTTCCAAGGAAATTTTCATATCTGCTCCAAAAATACCTTTTGCTACTTTTTTTACTTTAGGATCATTTTCACATTTATCAATGATATATTCATACATTTTTTCGGCTTCTTCAGGTTTTTCACTATCCGTAAATGATGGTCTATTTCCTTTTTTACAATCTGCATATAGTGTAAATTGTGAAATTAGCAATATTTCACCATTTATTTTCTCTAAAGGAAGGTTTATCTTCATGTTTTCATCTTCAAAAATACGCATATTAATTAATTTACTAACCATTTTATCCGCTATTTTTGTTGTATCACCCTTACCAATTCCAACAAAAACAAGCAATCCTTTATTTATTTCACCTGTAACCTTATCATCTACTACGCATTTTGCATTATTTACTCTTTGTATTACAAATTTCATTTCACTACCCTATTCTTTCTTTATTTTTATTTTGTATTCTGTATTATTATATCAAAATTATTATATTAAAAGCTCCCGAAAATCACTTTCCTGGAGCTTTTATAAAATAAAATATTAATTTATAAAATTCATTTTCATAAAAAATCAATAAATACTTTACTACTTTTGAATGATATTATGTTTTTCTGCAAGTTCTTGTTTATATTTTCTTACTAAACGTCTATTAAATGCACAATGTATTTTAAAATCAATATCATTCAATTTAACATTCAAGTAATGTGATAATTTTGTGAATATTCCTATTCGTTCTTCCTTAATTAATGGTTGTCTACTCAAAATATGATATGACAATCTATTTGTAAAACGAATCAATTTATAAAGGCAAATTGCGAAATAACAAATTGATGCTACTGCAAATCCAATACCATAAAATTTGGGATCAAAAAAATAATTTGTCAAACAGCTACCCACAACAGATACACATGCGAATACTACTGTTGCAATTGCTGCACTTTTATAATCTGTAAAATATAAAAGCATAAGCATCAACACATTTCCAATAGCATAAATTCCATATGCAACGCATAAGGTTCTAAAATAGCCACCCATTAATGAAGTAAATCCAAGTTTTAAACAAGGTTGTGTTAAAATTATTAAACCAACTGAAATCATAATCGCTGTAAAATACAATTGTCTCTTAGCTGTGTAACCTATTTCTCTTTCTAAAACAGTAAGCATTTCTTTTTCAGCTTGATCGATTTCTTTAATTGAACCCTGTCCATTAAAAAGATTATAAAATCTTGCATATTTAGGATAAAAATTTACCTCTACAGATGTTACAAAATTAATTGTTGTTACAATTATAGTTAAAAATGCAAATAATGCAGGAACATCATGTTCTGGAGCTGCATAAAATAATCCCTGAACATGAACTCCAATCGGTCCTAGCCATGCAATTATTAAATGTGCAAATAATCCAATTGTTGAAAATGTTCCAATAACAACTAAGCTCTTATATTCATCGAACCATTTTAAATACTCAAAAGCCCCCTGATATTCGTCTCTGATTGATAATTTTTCTTTCTTTTTATCAGATTTATTTACATTTACTTGATTAAAATGATCTATCACACTTTTTTCAGATAAAACAGGAAAATAATCATATAAAGCAACTAAATTACCAATTAACATTATTCCATATCCAGAACAAACACTAATCAATAAAACAGTTAATGACACACCTATAAAAGCGCTACCTAAACAAGCAAATATAAAAGCAATTAAAATAGCAACAGAATATGTCATCATGATTGCTCTGTATCTTTTAATAGCTGATAAAAATGTCATTTGTGTCCAAACAACTAATAATTCTTCAAAAAGGATAAAATTTAATAATGCATGTATAAAAGATATCCCTGAAAAATATAAAAATATTGCATACAATATTCCACCAATTGGAAGCATAAACAACAAAATACCATTAAATGCTGGCAATATTTTTTCATGCTGTTTTAATTGTTTTCTTTGTGATGAATTTGCATCTACGTACTCAACATCTGCAACAAATCGTGTTATAACCATAGAAGAAATACTAGTAAATAATAATGATGCAAATAATGAATACGTAATCATACTTATAAATAAATCTCTTGAATGCGAATCAAGATTGTACCATTGACCGACCCAATTAATACCAATTAAAAATAAGTATCCTAAAAGCATTGGGCCAGTTGTGATTACACCAGTATATCCATATGCTTTCATTTTAGAAAGCACACCTTTTTTCTCAAATAATTTTTTTAATTCAAAGCCTATTCCAGCCACTGTGTTACTCCTTTTTAATTATCATATAATTTCTTGTATTTTTTTATCATTTCAGGATGTCGATAGTATAAATCTACTCTACGCTGACCTAATTCACCCATTTTAATCCTCATATTTCGATCTTGACACATTCTATACATTTCTTCAGCAAGCGCTTCTCTATGCATAGGTGGAACACAAAATCCAACGACTCCTAAGTCATCTCCCGGCGCACCTTCTAGTAATTCACGACAACAACCAACTTCTGTAGTAACACAAGGACGTCTAGATGCCAAAGATTCTAGAACAGATAATGGTTGACCTTCTGAAATACTTGTCAAAATAGTAAAATCAAATTTTTTCATGTATTCAGTTACCTGTACCTGACCTGGGAAAATGATATTTTCGCCTTCTTTAAGTCCTAACTGTTTAACTAAATCATGACATTGCTCGTTGTATTCCTCATCATCTATTCCACCTAGAATATGTAATCTGACATTTTTCATTTTATGAGTAAGTTCTGAAAATGAATATATCATAGTCTTAACATCTTTAATTGGTGCCATTCTAATAACAGCTCCAATATCTACTACACCATCATCTTCTTTTAATGGTATATCCTTAAAGTTATCATAATGGATACCATTTGAAATTACTATACATTTATCAGGATCTGCACCTAATTCAATTTGTGTTAAACGAGCATTTGTAAATAAACTTGTTACATACTTAGCTCTTTTATACACAGCATCTGAAAGCATATAATAAAATCTAATCCATTGCTTTTTAAACGATGGTTGAACCCATGCAGCACGAATAATTTCTTCTTCTCTTTCCCTTGAATAAATACCATGTTCTGATAAAATTAATGGTTTTTTATATTTATAATGTCCAAGTACTCCAAGTAATCCACCATATCCAGTACAAATGGTATGATATATATCTGCTTTAGGAACTTTTCTTCCAAGTAGATACAATACTGGAATCATCATTGAACGAATTGTATGAAATGTATCCGCAAAAGCTGCATTTGGATAATCATTAACACATAACTCAGTTAAAATCTTTAAAAAATCCTCACTCATTAAAAAATCACTAGGATTAATTTTTTTATCCTGGAAAAGATAACATAAGTCTTCCCATGAAGTTGATTTACATTCAATTAAATTTGATAATGCTTCCCTTTGTGCTTCAGTAAAATGATATTTTACTTCTTTACCTGCTTTTAATTTTAAAGCATCATCTAAGAATACTTCATTAATTTCAACTACATTTGGATATGACAATACATCATATTTATATTTTCCTTTTTTTTCTGCTTTATCCGCAATAACCCATAAAACAAATTCAACATCAGGCATAGCCTGGATATATTGATTCATCCAAGATGAAACGCCACCATTAGCGTAGGGATAACTTCCTTCTAATATCAAACAAACTCTCATATTATTTTACCCCCGTTCTTTTCATGGTAACCTTATCTTTCTTAACTTTCATAATGTAAAGATTGCCAGTTAATTTTTCAAGCTTAGCTCCTTTGATGTTAGACACATCGCCCTCATTTACACGAACGAAACAATATGCCTCATCATTTAAGCCCTTTAAATTGATATTAACACTATTCTTGGTAATATCTTTTTCTACAGATAAATTACAGTATCTTTGAACTGCTCCACCTAACTCTGTTCCTGTTAAATTTCTAAGTTTTGGAGCTGATTTCTGCAACCAAGACATATAATTATCAAATCTGCCTTTCAAGTTTTCCCATCCAATATCAGCACCTCTATCTACATCAAGAAGATCATCTGGATGCATAAAGTGTGAGTTTACATAATGAAAATTAAGTTCCGAAAATGCTGAAAATCTCATATGATCATCTAAAATACAACTTGAGATAATTCTTGGAGTTTCAACAACACCATCTTTTGCAATTTCAAATTCTTGCTCGTAAACATCTCCACCTGGGAAATATGTACTTGCTATAACCTTAATATTCTTATCTTCACCTAAAAGTTTTCTACCATCACTTGATAATACATTAGATGGTGGAACATATACACTCAACTGTGACTCAGGGAAAATTTCTTTTGTAAATTTCTTTACTTTCTTAACAGCATACTTCATTTCTTTATAACTTTCCCATTTATGGTATTTTTCAACTTTATATGCATATGACTGTAAACATAAAGGCTGATGGTTATAACCATGAATTCCAATTTCTCCACCTTGTTTTAATAACATATTACCAAAATATTGGTATGAAGAAATATCCTGATTTCCTGGTAATTTACCCTTTGTTTTATCATTATATGATTCAATAATTAATCCTGTATATTTATTACCATATTTATCACCAAATTTTAACAAATCTGGCCACCATCTACTTGAATAGAATGTTGCAATATCCATTTTATAATCTCTTTTAATATATTTACCATCTCCTAATGGTGTTGGTGATGGAAAATCATCTAAATAATATGCTGAACCATTAATAACTGGATAAACACAAACATCTTCTAATAAAGAATATGCAGAAGAAAAAATTCCTCTATATGCCTTAGTTACATAACCAAAATTACATACTACAACTTTTCCTTGTCCTAAATTTTTAGACCAAATAACTGGCAAGCTCTCGTCACCATTTGTGGCAAAAATTTTAACATCGTCTGTAACTGAAACATTCATTGATGATTCATATGGATCAACAAGAGGATATGTTTTCTGGGCGCCAAGCATAAATCCATCTTTTGATTTAAAATCCTCTAAACAAAAGAATCCCTTTTGTGATTCCTTTATACCTAAATTTTCTTGGTATGTTTTAAATACATCTGTAGAATATACTGGAAGTGCCTGTAATAAGCGTCCTCCTTTTTTTGTCCATTCCATCAATGTAGGTAACTTATCTTCCATCGAATCATAATTTTGTATACCTACAAAAGCAGTTTTATAATTTGACATATCTAATGGCTTATTCTGTGCAATATCATATACTTCATAAGCAATACGCATGTCTGTTAAAATCTGCTTAAATTGAACAAAAGCATTTGATGCGTTTTTTTCCGAACTATCAGTAATTAATACGCATTCTTTTTTTCCAATTGCAACTTTATTACTTAAATTTGTAACCTTTAATAATGGCTCTTCATCTGTATGCATTTTATATAGAATACCATTTCTTTCTACAATTAATAATGCAAAAATAAGTAAAAAGCCAATAAAAACTTTTATTACATCATAAAATCTTGTCTTTTTCATGAAGATCCCCTTCAACTATTTCCTATCTTAATCATTCATGAATTTTGGTATTAATAATCCCAAAATTCAATGATTTCTTGTAATTTTTTTGATTTATAAAAACTTCCATTTTTTATTCTTGTAATTAACTCATGTAACTCATTTCCTCGTTTTAATGTAGTCAAGAAACGAATTTGAGTCAACCAAGTATGTTCTGAATTAGGCCATAATTCAACCATCTCGTTAATAATGATTTCTGCTAAATTAAATTGCCCCATCTTAATATAACTATTAGCAAGCTTTTCGTAATCCTCTATATCGTTTAGATTATTACTTCTTTCTGCAAGTAATTGATTATATGTTTCTTGATGAATTCTTAAGTTATTACCTTGCAAAATACCTGTATTTAAATATATTTCTAAAGTGTTAATATATTCATCTAAAACGCTAAATCTTTCCTCACCTTTAGCCTCTTTATATTTTTTGGCAAGATTAATAAGTTTCTTTTCAAAATCATCTGTTATCTGTATTGTAGCTGTTGTTGCATAATGAACAACCTCAACATCATCATTTAATCGTGCTTTATTGATAATAGCTGAATGTGCATGATTTCCTGAAGAATCCATTAAAACATCAAGCATAACATGACGACGCATTTGTCTATCATCCATAACTAATGCATCTTCAAGTGGAATAGCATCATCTGATGAAATATTATTACTTCTTAATGTACTATAATCAGAGAAATTATCATCTTTTACCATTATTTCATTCTTATCTGCCTTATCTTTTATAAAGCTGAATATCGAACGAGCTTTTTTAACATGAAATCGTAAAAAATATTCCATAACTAAAAATGTAATTGTACCAACGAATGGTATAAATACAACTAGTGCTAACATTAGTCTGCTATTCGTCACTAAATCTTTATAACTAAGCACAAAGAATAATATCACAAACAATAAATGCACTGATAAAACTATTACTGCTTCCATTACTATTCTCCAATCTCACTAACTACTTTACACTCTAATCCAACTTTAGTTAATCTATCTAATACATATTGGATTGTGTTGTGATCTACCTGAGCTGCTAAAATATAAATATTATTATCAGCTCCAACACCAACAATATCATTACTTCTTGTACTTGTTTGTAAAATAGTATTAATTTGTTTAATATCCATTCCATTTCTTAGAACTTGAATCAATCTAAAGTGTGTTAAATGTCTATCAGCCATATCTCTTTGAATTTGTAACTGTTCTACAAAATATTTGTTAGTTACAATCGAAGTACCATCGATATAGATTTCACTTTCATATGCCTTTTGGTATTCCCAAGCTTTTACTAAGAAATTCTCTAATAATCCACGTAAGATTCGAATTAAGTTAGCATAATATGCACTCATGTGAACATATGATGTATGATATATAGCAATAAGCATTACATATTGTCCATTATCTTTAATACCGGTCATATATAATGGATAACCCTCTTCGAGTTTCTTATTAACCCAAATTTCAGATTTATCAATTTCTTCTATAATAGACTTATAATTTGATAGCTCGATTGATTTACCAACTTTATTTCTAATTCCTTGAGATGCAACCTCTAAACGACCAAATCTTGCTTGTGGATCCTGAATTGAGAAAATTGCAATACTTTTAGTATCAAGGATTTCTTCTATTACTGGAATAGATTCAGCATAAATACGTGCAGGTACAGTATTACTTAATCTTTTAACAACATCAAAAATTCGACCGAAACCGTCTCGGCTTTCAATTAACTCTTGCTTGTATTCATTCTTATACTGCATTGCTTCGTTATAGATTTCTTCAAGAAAATCATTTTTTTCTTTTAAGCTCTTATTTTCTTCACCTGCGAACTCGAAATCATCATCATGTTTTTGCTTAATATAACCGCAAACACCTGCTGCAATTATAAAGAATAAAAATGGTAACCAATTCTTTGGTTCATATAATAGTAATTCCCATTTTGATCCAGTAGTTGTAAAAGCATATCCTAAAGATATAATTTCTAATACAGCAGCAATAAAACCAAGTTTAGTTCCGTAAACTGTTGCAATAATAATTACAAATAAAAGTCTAAAATCAATATACTTAAACTGAGCCGAAACTTCATAGAGCTTATTTAAAAGTTCAACTATTAAAGCTCCAACTAAAACTTCTGAAATAGAAACAATAGGATTTTCCGAATGAAGTTTATCAGCAATTATAGAAAAAATATTTTTTTCTACTTTTTTTGAATTCTTCCATGTTTCATAGTACATATCAAAATTACGAATTAAGCCGTATTTGGCCTGCCAACTATATTCTTTTTTAGCAATATCTTCTTCAAGTACTACTTTATTACCACCCGTTTTTTCAACAAAATCAATTGAAACTTCTGGAAAATAATCTAACATTCTAACCTTTAAATCTTTGAAAGACTGGTTCTGATATGGTCTTAGATCTAACACTGAAATTCCTTGAGAATCTTGTAAATTATCAAATAAGCGATATATTAATGTCGCCAAATCTCTAATATCAATAAAATCAGGTATATCATTCATATTATAGTCTAATTCAACTTTTTTATTTTTTGAAGCTTTTGAAAAAAGTTTATTTAGATAATCATTCTCATTCGCTGGCTGAACAAGATATGGTGAATGTATTAAGTGAATGTTTATTAATTCTTTTTCAGCATAAAATTCACATAACTCTTCAATCGACTTTTGCATTCTACCAATAGAAGTTTCTCGTTCTTTACGAATTTCTTGAGATGTGATATAAATAAAATTTTCAACCTTATTCTTACGACAACACTCTAAAACTTCATGAATTTGTTCAAATTCCTTTTCAGGTTTAGAATGATATGTCAAATAATCCGAAAAATAAATCACATTAGCAAAATCATGCGATTTAAATACTTTTTCAAATTTCTTGTTAAATATTCCAACAGAATACCATTTAATATTTCCTTTCTTTTTTTTAGTTGGAGCGCCTTCAGAACAAACAACTACATGCCTATCTAATAACATGTTTCTTATGTCATCGGCGTTTAAATAACTCACATTGCCAACTAACAATGTATCATTTTGAATTGCTTCCATGCGTAGTTCCCCTATCTCTTTAATCATAATCTTTAATATTATAACACGATAAGTCATACATAACAAATTATTCCTTTAAAAACTATTGACATTTTTGGTAATTATATTTTTTTATTAATTATTAGCCTTTTCATAATGCTTTCAAATTTTTTTTTATAAAAAAACTACATTTTTTATTTATATTTACCACTTTTGTCAAATTATTATGTGTTTGTTTCAAATTGATTTTGCAACGAATTAGTTAATAGTAATATTTTTTAAAATAATTCTAAATATTATCTTTATTTATAATATTGCATTTTTTAATATATTTTTATAATATGTCATATATACAGTTACAATTTATAAAAATTAAGGAGCGATCTCTATGAAATTACAATTATTATATAGTCGTGTAAGAAAAGCAATTGATGATTATCATATGATTGACAAAAATGACACGATTGCAATCGGCCTATCCGGTGGAAAAGATTCTCTTACATTATTATATGCATTAAGTGGATTAAGAAAATTTTATACTAATAATTTCAAATTAATAGCTATTATGGTTAATCTCGGCTATTCTGAATTTGAAACAAAAAAAATTGAGCAATTATGTAAAGAACTCGATGTTCCATTAACAATCGTGGATACTGAAATTTCCAAAATACTACAACTTAATAGTCCAGAAAATATTTCTTGCTCGTTATGTGCAAAATTGCGAAAAGGAGCTTTAAACGCTAAAGCCAAAGAATTAAACTGTACAAAAGTAGCATATGCTCACCATCAAGATGACGTTGTAGAGACTGTAATGATGTCGCAAATATTTGAAGGCCACTACTACTGTTTTCCGCCAGTAACCTATCTCACATCAAGTGATCTTACGGTTATTCGACCTTTAATTTATGTGACCGAAGCCGAAATAAAAGGATTTAAAAACAAGTATGATTTACCTGTCGAGAATAATCCCTGTCCTAAGGATGGTCATTCTAAACGAGAGTATGTAAAACAATTATTAAATCAGATAAATAGAGATAATCCTGGTGCCAAAAAAAGAATGTTTAGCGCCCTATGTTCATCTACTGTTGATGGATGGGCAAAAAATTAATGCCTATTGCAAAACATTGGTTCGTGTGTTAAAATAATACAGAACAGATTTTCATACACTTATTAATTTTAACTAGGAGGAACGGCTTTTAGCCTAAGAAAAAATGTCAGATAGAGCATATTACGAAGATATTAACATAAAAAATGAAATAAAATTACGTGAACTTATTAATAATTTGCCTCGATATAGCACTCAATTTTTTATTGGTATTGAACCCACTACATCATCAAGAACACGTATTGCGTATGCATATGATTTAGGATGTTTTTTTGATTATTTGCATGAAAATGTACCTCGTTTTATGGAATGCAATATTCAAGATTATCCTATATCCCTTTTAGATGATATTACCCCTTTAGAAATTGAAGCCTATTTGAATTATCTTAAGTATTACACTAAAGATGGTGTTACTCATACTAACGATTCTAGAGGAATAAAGAGAAAACTAGCAGCTCTTCGTTCTTTTTATAGATATTTCTTTAAAAAGGATATGATTGATAAGAATCCTACAGTTAAAGTCTCTATGCCAAAAATTCATGATAAGAACATCGTTAGACTTGATGTCGATGAAGTTGTACAATTACTTGATGAAACGGAAAGTGGTGCTAAACTAACTGATCGTCAAAAAAAATACCATGAACGTACTAAAGTACGTGATTTTGCAATATTAATTTTACTTTTAGGTACTGGTATTCGTGTTTCAGAATGCGTTGGCCTTGATATTTCTGATATAGATTTCAAGAATAATGGTATAAAGATTCATCGAAAAGGTGGAACCGAAGTTATGGTTTATTTTGGTGATGAAGTAAGAGAAGCTATTGATGCTTACTTAGAAGAACGTCGAATGATAGAACCTCAAGAAGGCTATAAAGATGCATTATTTTTGTCTATGCAAAATCGACGTATCAGTGTACGTGCAGTAGAAAATCTTGTCAAAAAATATTCAAGACTTGTAACTAGCGTTAAAAACATTACCCCTCATAAACTTAGAAGTACTTATGGTACTAATCTATACCGTGAAACAGGTGATATTTACTTAGTTGCAGATGTATTAGGTCACCAAGATGTAAATACTACACGACGTCATTATGCTGCTATTGATGAAGATAGACGTAAAATGGCTGCTAAATTTGTACATTTACGACGTGAAGATTAAACCTCAACAAAACAGAATTACAGAATAAAAAGGACTGATTCTGCTGCTACACAAGATTCAGTCCTTTTATTATATAATAAACTATCCTACTACTTTCATTACTTCTAATGATTCATCCATAAGTTTTTTAGCTTCTTTACTTCTGTTATTATCGATAATATCTACAAAATTTTTAAATTCATCAACCATTCTATGTTTTTTAGTATCCGATTCAAACTCTATAGTGTTAATTGCTCTTTTTAGTGCGCCTGCTGCATCCTTTTGTGGAATGGAGTTTTTATCTACAAGAACCATAGTTAATTTTTGTGGTACATTTGGTTTACCCTGTATGCACATATAACCATTTTCACCCTGTATGCTTATAAAAGACGGACTATCCGAATCCTTTGCTCCAGTACAAACTGCTGAAAAGCCGTCATACTCTAATACAATAGTTCCAGACGTATCGACTCCATTAAATCCACGATTTGCAAAATAAGTCGATTTTCTAGGTTGTCCTAATAATCCAACACAATAATGTATGTTATATATATTTATATCTAGCAACGCACCTCCGTATAAATCAGGATTAAACGCTGGTTCTACAATACCCTTTAAATAATTATCGTATCTACTAGAATATTGTGAATAATTACATAACATTGCTTTAATTTTTCCCAATTTATGAAGATTGCTTTTCATTTCTTTAAAAATTTGACTATGAAGTACTGTAATAGCCTCTAATATAAATAATTTTTTATTTATAGCTATGTCAACTAGTTCACACGCCTGCTCATAAGTACCAGTAAATGGTTTTTCTAAGATAACATGTTTATTATTTTCTAAAGCTTTTTTTGCGTACTCATAATGAACGCTATTAATTAATCCTATATAAACAGTATCAATTTCAGAATTATTTAACAACTCATCATAATCTGTATAAACAGTATCAATCGAATATTTTTTTGCGAAAGAAATCCCTTTCTCTTCACTATGTTTTCTTGCATAAATAGCTTTTAAATTAATGTTCTCTATAGACTGTATTGCATATAATGATTCCGATACAATTTTGCCTGTTCCGATAATAGCTAAATTCATTCGTCTCCTCCAATTTATAAAAAAGTTTAAAATCAATCAACTATTACTCTACCATATATCTTCGTTAAATTAAATAGCCATTTAATAATATCGCTATCAAATTCATTTTTTAATAATCTCCATTTCCAGTTATTGCCTGTTGTAGATGGTGTATTCATTCTAGCCACATTACCATATCCTAAAATGTCCTGCATAGGAATAATACAAGTATCACTTACACTTGAAATTGCAAGTCTAATTAATGGTATATTGATTTTTTCATCAACAGTAGTGTAATCTCCTAAGTAATTACGTACAATGTCTTTTTCGTCTTCGTCTAGACTCTCATTAAACCATCCAACTATTGTTTCATTATCATGTGTGCCGGTATATACTACCGAATTTGTTGGGTAATTAAAAGGTAAATAATCCGACTCCGAACTAGAATCTCTTTTATCAAATGCAAATTCTAGTACTTTCATGCCTGGAAAATTAGTATCTTCTACAAGTTTTCTTACAGAATCAGTAACATAACCTAAATCTTCTGCTATAATTTTTGCATTTGGAAATTGCTTCTTTATAGCATTAAATAAGCTTATATTAGGTCCTTTTACCCATTTACCATCTATTGCATTTTTATTTCCATATGGTATCGTATAATACTCATCAAAGCCTCTAAAATGATCTATTCTAACCACATCATATAGTTCAAAGCATTTTGATATTCTTTTAATCCACCACTTATAATTATCTTTATTATGATAATCCCAATCATATAAAGGATTTCCCCATAATTGTCCCGTTTTAGAAAATCCATCTGGTGGGCATCCTGCTACAGCTATAGGATAACCTTTTTCATCAAAACAAAATAGCTCTTTATTTGCCCAGGCATCAGAACTGTCATATGAAACATAAATCGGAATATCGCCAATAATTTCAATTCCTATACTATTAGCGTAATCCTTAATTTTCAACCATTGCCTATTAAATTCAAATTGCAAAAATTTATGAAACATTATATCATCGCTATATTTTATCTTTGCTTGTTCAATTGCATCCACATCACGATTACGTAAGTTATCTTCCCAAAGAGACCACTGTTTTCCATTATGTGCATCTTTTAAAGCCATGAATAAAGCATAATCTTCTAACCACTCCTTTTCCTTTTCAATATACTTAAGGAACTCTTTGTCATAAGAAATATTACTTCTTTGATAGGCCTTTTTTAATAGTTTATAGCGATTATAATACTGTTTTTCGTAATCTACATAACGATTATCTTTTCCGAAGTCAATTGATACCACTTCTTCATCTTTTAACCATCCATACTCTATAAACTCATCTAAATCAATATAATATGGATTTCCCGCAAAAGTTGAAAACGATTGATAAGGCGAGTCACCGTAACTCGTAGGACCAAGTGGCAGAATTTGCCAATAATGTTGCCCCGCCTTTTTTAATTTATCAATAAAATCAAAAGCCTCCTTTGAAAAACATCCAATACCATATTTAGAAGGCAAACTACTGATTGCTAATAACACACCATTTGCTCTCATTTTTTATCTCCTTTATTAATTAATTTATCGTATATTAACTTTCTATAATTACACCACAGTGATCTGAAATTCTCCTTCTATTAGTTCCATTGAAAACAATCTGACTTTTGTTAACCAAAATCTTCTTTAAGGACCAAATGTAATCTATTCTCATCCCCTTGATTTCATTATCTCTCCATCCATCTATTTTTTCGAGGACACTAAAGCCATCATCTTTTTCATTTGCTAATTCATATGTATCATACCAACCATATTTCTTTACCAAATCATAACCTTTATTTTTTTCATTACTTGGACTATTAAAATCTCCACATAGAAAAACATTATCTACATTATGACATTTCTTTTCAATTTTGCTTTGTAAAAATTCAAACTGGTCTTTAAAAGATTCTTCATTATCATCCCACCAACCCATGTGTAAATTATAGATAATATAGTTATTATTACAGCATGAACCATTTATTTTAAGTGCTTTACGCGCTTTCCAATTATTATAATCATGCGTTTTTGAAAAATAAAACGAATCCGCCTCATTTATTTTACCTTTTAAAAAAACTGCTAAGCCCTCATCATAAATATCATAGCCATATTTCATACCGGTCCATGTCCAATCATAATTTAAACCTTTTTCTGCTAACTTTTTATTAATCAAAAAAGCACAATTATCCTTTTTTATTGGTACAAGATTATCTGCTGCTATATAATTTTGTAAATACTTTTCATTAACTAAAGCTTCATTATGAGTTTGACTACATTCTTGAATTGTAAAAATATCTATTTTTTGCTTTTCAATATAGTCCACTACTTCATTTATAGTATTCTCGTACTCTTTTTTATTAAAATTTCTACTATGACTATTTATATTCAACGTTAATATTCTCATAGTTTTTCTCCTTACTTGTTCCTTAAAATGCATTCGCCTAAACCATGCTAAATAATTAACATGATTTAGGGAATACTATAATCTAATATTATGCTGTTAAAATATCATTAATATCTGATTTTATAACATCCGCTTTTGGGCCATAAATTGCCTGGATGCCATTATCTTTTACAACTAATCCTAATGCTCCTTCTTCTTTCCACTTCTCAGCAGAAGCAACCTTACTTGAATCATACACCGTCACTCTAAGACGAGTCATACATGCATCAACGTAGTCAATATTATTGCTACCACCTAATAACGCTATAATTCTTGCAGCTTGTGAATCAGAAGCAACAACACCTGATGGACTTGTTGTAGCATCTGCTTTAGAATCTTCTAACAAATCTTTTTCATAATTTCCTAATCTACCAGGTGTTGCAAAACCAAATTTTGGAATCATATAATTTGCAACTACAAAGCCAATTACAAAGAATATTACAACACAAATCAAAAAGTTAACAATATCAAATACTAATCCAGCATTTACCGCCATTGGAATTCTAGTGATAAATTCTATATTTCCAAATGAATGTAATCTTAAATGTATGATACCAGCTAAAGCAAAAGCACAGCCTTGTAAAATTGCATATACAATATACAATGGTAAAGCACAGAACATAAACATAAATTCAATTGGTTCTGTTACGCCTGTCAATAAAACTGCTGCAATAACAGACACAAACATTGAACGATATTTTTTCTTTTTATCCTCATCAACATGCTTATACATTGCAACGGCTATACCGATTAATAAGCCTGTAGCACCAATCATTTGACCAACTTTAAATCTAGCTGGAGTAACAGTAGTAAGTAAATGCTGATAATCAGCCATTCTACCTGCCTTTTTTAAATTAATTAAATCTGTAACCCATGCTAACCATAATGGATCTTGACCATAAACAGCTTTTCCAACATTGCTACCTGTCATATAATGATAAATTCCACCAAATTGTGTGTAATTCATTGGAATTGTAAGCATATGATGTAAACCAAAAGGTAATAATAAACGTTCTAATGTACCATAAATAAATGGTGCTAAAATTGGAGAACTTTTCTGTGAATTTGCAATCCAAATACCAAATGAATTAATTCCTGATTGAACAAGTGGCCATATAAAGCTCATACACAATGCTGTAACTGTTGAATAGCAAATTACCATTAATGGAACAAAGCGTTTACCATTAAAAAATGAAAGTGCATCTGGTAATTTTCTAAAATTATAATATTTATTATATGCATTTGCTCCTACAAATCCTGCAATAATACCAACAAAAACACCCATATTAAGTGCTGGTTTTCCAAGTACACTAATAAAATAATCTTTTACTAAAATATGTTTTCCTAGAATAGTTGTAACAGATGCCGTATTGCTTGTAAGCATATCACTGTTTACTCCGAAAACAATTCCTGTAATAACATTAATTAAACAAAACGATAAAATTGCTGCAAAAGCACCACCTGCTTTTTCTTTTGCCCATGATCCACCAATTGCAGCAGCAAATAGTAAATGCAAATTATTAATAACTGCCCAGCCAATTTCTGCCATTGTTGATCCAATTCCATTTAATAGTACACCTGACATTCCCTGTGATGGTGCAAACATTGAAATAACGTTACCTAAACTAATCATTAGACCAGCAGCAGGCATAACTGCAATTACAGTCATTAATGCCTTTCCTAATTTTTGTAAAAATTCAAAATTGAAACCATGTGATTTTCTTTTCTTTGATTTTTTATCATCTGTATTTTTTGCATTATTTTTTGCATGATTCTCAGTTTCAATTTCTGGTTCAACTGAAAGAATTTTATCACCTACATCAACAGTTCCATTAATAGTTGATAAGGTATCCATCTTAGCACCAGAACACACTATTACAGGTGTAATCAGCTTCATATTTTTGGATTTTAAGAAGTCTACATCTACCTCGCATAATAGATCTCCTTTTTTTACCTTATCCCCTTCTTTTACTTTTGCTGAAAAACCTTCTCCTTGCAACATGACCGTATCAAGTCCAAAATGAACAATTATTTCAACCTCGTCCTTTGTTTTAATTCCATATGCATGTAAACTATCAGGAATTGTTTCTATAACTCCATCAACAGGACTGTATATTTTACCCTCAGCAGGTTCAATAGCTATACCATCTCCTAAAATTTTCTTTGAAAAAACTTCATCCTCAACTTCACTAAGAGGTATTGCATTCCCTTTAATTGGAGAAACAATATCAAGTTTTGCCATTTTGCATTTCCTCCTTTGTTTAAATTATATTTCCTTTAACGACTTTAAATATAACTTAATAAAATGCCGTTTTCAAGTGTTTTTTCGTATGTTTTCGCTTTTCTCTTTTTTTCACAATTGACCAAAATGTTTTTTGTAGACATTGCATATTCATTTGCATAATTTTTGCATTATAATGCAAATTTTTCATTCATTTATCTTCCTAATATTGACTATTAAAAATAATTAAATTATACTTGCAATATAAAGATAAAATATAAATTTAATTTTTCGAAAAAGAAAATATTAATATTTAAAAATAATAACATAAAAAAGGGAAAGGTATTTTAAATGAATGTTACAATTACAGATGTTGCGAAACTTGCGGGTGTTTCACCTTCAACTGTTTCAAGGGTAATAGCTGATAACCCATCTATAAGTATAAAAACTAAAAATAAAGTAAAAAATGCAATAGAACAATTAGGATATGCTGGAAAGCCCCTAAAAAATAAAAAAAGAAATTTTCTTAAAACTATAGGAGTAGTTATTAACACAGATATTGGAGAAAATGATGCTAATTCATTTATTCTAAATGCTATTTTAGGTATTAATTACTATTGTAATCAAAATGGATTTAGTACAATACTCATTTCAAATAACAATCATGAAGGTATCATAAATGAAATTAAAAGATTATATTCTTATGACGCATTAGATGGTATTATTTTTCCATACTCTACTATACAAAATAAAGTGATTTCCTATCTTAAAAATCATGATTTACCATTTACTATGATAGGTAAACCTGAGGATGATAATGACGCCATTTTTTACATAGATAATGATAATATAATGGCAGCAAGACAAGGTACGAATTACTTAATAAATTTAGGTCATTCTAAAATAGCCTATATTGGTGCAGGTAACTCCCTTGTATATTCAAATGATCGTAAATCTGGCTATTTTTTAGCATTAGCCGAACACGGTATACAGATTAATCCAAACTATATTATTGATTATGATACTAATGATAATTTCATTAATGAAAAAATACAAAATTTATTAGCTGGCAATAATCCTCCGACTGCGTTACTTGCTTGCGATGATACATATGCTATGATTATAACAAAAGCTGCTATTGCGTGTGGATTAAACGTTCCTAACGATTTATCTATAGTATCATTTAATAATTCAGCATTAGCTGTTTTTTCGACGCCTACACTAACATCCATAGATATTAATTCAAAGCAGTTAGGTATCGAAGCAGCTTCTCAGTTAATTAACTATATCAAAAATCCTCTTCAAAAAAAGACAAAAATTATAGTACCTCATCAACTTATAGAAAGAAATAGTTGTAAAAAAATATAAAAAATCAGGTCATAAAAATGATTCATTATAAAAAATATTATCATTTTTATGACCTTTTCTAAAAAAATGTTATATTAAATTGCTAATAATTTTAAAATACCATGTACATAAATCTCAGCTTGTAATAATAACTCATCAACTTTAACCCACTCATTTGTATTATGAATTCTATAATCATATCCTGGGAAAGCACAACCAAATGCAATTGTATTATTAATTTCTTTAGCGTATGTACCGCCACCAATTACCATTGGTTTATTTTCTGTATCTCCAGTAACTTCAACATAAGCTTCATATAAAGATGATACTAAAGGTGAATCTGGTGCAAAGAATAATGGGTTAACCAATGTATCAAATGTGATTTTACCATTTGAATCTTCTAAATGTCCTTCCATAGCAGCTAAAACTTTATCTGTTGTCAATGTAACAGGGAATCTGATATCAACAGTTCCTTCTACCATTCCATCTTTCATTGAAATAACACCACAGTTTAGAGTTAAATTACCATATTCATCAGATAAATCAGCACCAATCATAGCACCATTTAACTCTAATCCAAAGTGAGAACAATAGAAATCAACAAATTCATCTTGCATTCCAGCTTCTTTTAATCCTACAACTAAATAACTAATTGCATTAACACCAAGGTCTGGAGTAGATGCATGAGCTGCAACTCCCATAACTTCTATAACATCACAATCATCTTTACACTCAAGAGTATATTTAATATCATTTTCCTTAAAGAAAGCATCTAATTTTTCTGCTGAGTAAGAACCGCTTACAACCTTAGCTGAAACTTTACCCGGAACAGCATTTGCCACAGTACCTCCACAGATATCAATGATTTTGCTTGTTTTAGATACATATTTACCCTGCATAATTCCCTTTTCACCATGAATAGCTGGAAAATCACCATCAGGAGTAAATCCATAATCAACATGTCCCTCTTTTTCTACATAATGTTCAAGACAACGTGAACCGTTTTCCTCGTTAGTACCCATAATTAAACGTACTCTTTTGTTTACATCTATTCCTAAATCTTTAATAACTTTCATAGCTATCATTGATGCAACAACAGCACCTTTATCATCAGCAACACCTCTACCGTAAAGGACTCCATCTTTTTCAACTAATGTATAAGGATCTGTATCCCAGCCATCGCTTTTTTTAGCTGGAACAACGTCTAAATGTCCAACAACACCAATTAACTCTTCTCCTTCGCCCATCTGAGCATATCCAGCATAGTTATCTACGTTCTTTGTTTCAAAACCATCTTTTTCAAGCATCTCTAATGCTGTTGTAAGTGCTAATAATGGTTTTTCTCCAAATGGAGCATCAGCTGTTGGAGCTGACATTTCACTTTGTATTGAAATTAATTTTTCAAGTCTATCTAGCATTTCGTCTTTATAAGACCAAACTTTTTCTTTAATAATTTGATTATCCATATTTTCATGTCCTTTCTATAATCACTCTAACTAGAATGTGAATATCGAAATTAACATTCACACCTTTTAATTTTATAAAAAAAATCCACACTTTTCAATACCAAAAAATGCGGACTTTAAAAATACCTAGTATTTTATAAAAAACATAAGATTTTGAATGAAAGAAATATCATTTGAAATGAATGAAACTAATAATCACTTACAGGAAGGATAGAAATTAGATGTTAGACTATAATTTCATAATTAAGCGATTAATAGAAAAAACACACTCATTTCAGGGCATTTCTACTGCGTTTTCAACAATATTTCCATATTATTTTACTAATTTTAAAAAAAACAAACAACGTAATTTTTTCCGATGGAATTGATTTATTCTCCGATTAATATTAAAATATAATTTAGGAATTAAAAGGAGATTTTATTATGTATACTATTAATTATTGCGGATACAACGTACAAAATCCAGATTATGACACTATTTATAGACCACACGGTTCTGGAGATTATTTATTACTTATCATAGAATATCCTATGTACTTTTATTTTAAATCTGATAAAAGCATTGTTAACAAGAGAAAACAAATAAATAATAATCGTTCAAGTTCATCTTTTATGGCTAATTATCCTGAAAATTTTAATCCAACACTAACAGAGAAATTGTCACAGCAAAACTGCTGCATACTTTATACTCCAGGAACTATGCAATATTATAAAGCACAAAAAAAATTTATTAATTCTTTCATTCATTTTTCTTGTGATAAAGAAGAAGTTGAAAAATACAACCTACCGCTTAATACTATTTTTTATCCTAATAATACTTCAAATATCCTTCAACTAATAAAAAAAATACAGGATGAACAAATAAATAAAAACGTTCTAAAAAAAGAAATGTGTTCTGCATTAATGAACGTATTATTTGTTTTTTTAAAAAGATCTTGTGAAGAGAACGAATTTCATCAGGAAAAGAAATACACCTCAATATATGATTCTTTTGCTAGTCTTCGTCTAAGAATGCTCAACCAACTTGATCATGAATGGAAAATAGAAGAATTATGCGAGTGCACAAATATGGGGAAAAGTCAATTTTATGTCTATTATAGAAAATTTTTTAATATCTCACCTAAGGATGATCTGACTAAAGCTCGTATTGATTATGCTAAATATTTATTAGACACTCAAAACATCTTAATATATGAAATATCCGAAAAGTGTGGTTTTAAAAATATCAATCATTTCAATCGTACTTTTAAAAAACACACTTCTCTTACACCTAAAGAATACAAAAAGAAGAATACTTAAAATTCAAACTCAACATCTTCTTGTATTTTATTGGGAGTTATATTAGGTCGAATATATTTTTTACCAAAATACTCCCATAAATCTTTTGATCCCTCTGCAGTTTTTTTATTTCTTTCCATAATCTGACTGATTTTAGGTTTTTTTTCAAGCCATCCTTTACCTCCTGTAGCTGCATTTAGAAGAACAGGTTGTAGATTATCCATTGTATGTGCAAATTTTGATTCAGGAGTTTCATATTTTTCAAATTCGTCCCATAAACCACGAATCATTTTTCTTTCGTCTTCTGGTAAAATACCGAATAAATTATCTGCACTTTCTAATTCTCTCTTTCTCTGAGACTTCTTTCCCTCTTCATCGTACGCATATGTGTCACCTGCGTAAATTTCCACTAAATCGTGCACTAATAACATTTCTATTGTTCTAAGCTCATCAATTGGCTCATTGGCATAGTCCTTAAGTAGCATAACCATTATAGCCATATGCCATGCATGTTCCGCATCATTTTCCTTTCTTGATGCATCTGCTAAATATGTTTGACGAAATATTTCCTTTTCTTTATCAATGATAATAAAGAACTCACATAACTTATCTATTTTTTCTATTTTTTCTTGTGTTAAACTCATAATTAATTTCTAGCCTTTCTCTTAAAATATATGTATTTTGTGACTTTGCTTGAGAAGTCCTCTTTTTTATCAGTCAGAAACATCCCTATCAATATTAATAAAATACGTATACTCGGGCATTTCTTTCTTTAACAAATTTTGAATTTCCTGTAGAATTTCATTCTTATCTTTTGCTCCATATTCTATTACAGTATCAAAAGATATTTTCGATTCTTTTTTATCGACGTAAAATCCATGCACTTGCATTGTTCCCTCTATTGAACGAACTAATTTAACGATTTTTTTTCTCAAAATCAATGCTTCTTCATCTTGGGTATTAATAGAATATATCCCAACACCTTCTAAAAAAACACCATGCTCTAAAAGAACCTTTTCATATACTTTACGCGATATTCTGTCAATATCATTAGCACTTAATGTATCATTTACTTCAATATGAATTGAACCAACAAACTTATCTGGGCCATAATTATGTAAAATCAAATCATATGCTCCTTTTACATCCTCTATACTATTGACTGTTTTCTTTATTTTTTTAGTAAAAGAACCATCAACTCTTTCTCCTAATATCTTACTAATTGTATCTCTTAAAATTTCTACACCTGATTTAATAATTATCACAGAAATAACAGCACCAATATATGCTTCAAGACTAATTTTAAACCAAACGAAAATCAAAGCTGCTAATACTGTTGATGCAGAAATAATTGCATCAAATAAAGCATCTGTACCTGATGCAACTAACGAATCAGAATTTAATTTTTCACCTTTATTTTTTACATAAGTTCCTAGTATTATTTTCACAAATACAGCGACACAAATTATTATTATACTTACAATTGTATAATTTGGCTTTTGTGGAGAAATAATTTTCTTTATTGATTCTACAAAAGAAGTAAATCCTGCATACAAAACGATACACGCAATTATTGTTGCACTCAAATACTCAACTCTACCGTATCCTAATGGATGTTTTTTATCGGCTTCCTTATTTGCTAATTTAGTTCCAACAATAGTAACAATAGAAGACATAGCATCACTTAAATTATTAATAGCATCTAAAACAATCGCTATTGAGTTTGTCAACGCCCCAACAATTGCTTTAAATAATGCCAGCAAACAGTTCGTTACAATGCCTATTATACTCGTCTTTATTATACTTTTTTCTCTATTCATCATACCTACTACCTCCCATGTTAACAATTCACAATTATAAAATGTTAAACATTCATATCTCGAATTGCATCATTTAAATTTAGATTTTTATAATACAATGTCAAAACCAATGCACTTAATATCCAAGTCAAAGGATAAACCCAATATGTAGTATAAATTGTGTGAATAAAGATATTTACGACTGCAAGAAAAATGATTCTAACAACGCACCAACAAAAAAGAAATACAAACATTGGAACCATAGGTCTACCTATACCACGCAATACAGCTGACATAAAATGAGTATATGCACACAAAAAGAAAAACAAACATACAATATGTGCTCTTTGAGCTCCATATTCTATAACTGTTTTATTTTTATCAAAAAACGAAATCAGTTTTGGGGCAAAAGAAAACAAAATAATTCCCAATGATTCTGCTGATAATAATGTGCATATTAATCCAAAACGGATACCTTTTTTTACCCTATCTAATTTTTGGGCTCCAAGATTTTGACTAACAAATGTAGTAATTGCCATTGTAAAACTTGTCACTGGAATAAAGATAAAGCCTTCAATTTTAACAAAGGCTCCAATTCCTGCCATTGCAAAATGTCCATAAGAATTAATGTAGGATTGAATAACTACATTAGACAAAGACATTATTGAATTTTGAAGACCTGAAGGCAAACCATATTTTATGATTTTTAAAGTTATTTCTTTATCAAATTTAACTTTGCGCCATTGTAACCTATATGCTTCTTTGCTTTTCATTAAATATCTAATGCATAAAATTGCACTAAAAAATTGAGATATTGCCGTTGCAAAAGCAGCAGCTCCAACACCAAATCCCATTTTGCCGATTAACAACAAATCTAAAACTATATTAACTATAGATGACATTACTAAATAATATAACGGATGTCTAGAATCTCCTGTAGCTTGAATTATACCCACAAAAGTATTGTACATTACAAAACCTATTGATCCTGCAAAATAAACCTGAAAATACACTATTGATTCTTTTAATACAACTTTGGGTGTACTCATTAATTTCAATACCATAGGTGCTCCAAGAACGCCTACAATAGTTAATATTACAGAAAATACAAAGCCTAGTGCAACTGTTGAATGAACAGCTAATACTGTCCTTTTATCATCTTTTGCGCCAATAAACCTTGCTATGATTACACCTGCTCCTATTGCAATTCCGCTAAAGAAACCTATTATCATAAATATAAGATTTCCGGCTGAACTAACCGCAGCTAATGCATTACTTCCAATAAAATTTCCTACTATAACTGAATCAACTGCATTATACAACTGTTGAAATAAATTTCCTAGGAAAATTGGTAATGCAAATACTATAATTTTATTATAAATATGACCTTCTGTCATTAAATCTTTATTTTTTTCCATATATAAAACTACTCTCTAAAAAAACGTCTTAATCCATTATACATATATGGATTAGAGAAATAATAACGATGATATCCCTCAAAAGTTGTAAACATCAAATTTCCATCTGAAAAATTAGTCTCTGTATACTTAAATTGATTAGGATACTCTTTTAATACCTCCACAACCTGTTTAGTGGCTTCATTCATAAAATCATTATCTCCTGATGCTGCATAAATTGCATAATCATTAGGTTTGTAGCCCGACTTTTCCGCTGCTTCAGCTAATGTTGGTGCTGTTTTATCATTTTGTGGCTTATTGTAACCAGATTCATAATAATAAATTGGCATACTCATTGGCATATAATATTTAAAATAGTCTAAATGCCTCCTAAAAGCTCTCCAGGTTGTACAGCCCCCCATAGAAAAACCACCTATAGCCCTATGATTTCTTGATTTAATTAATTCTTCTGGTGTAGTATTCTTCGCATAAGAACTATATTGACCTTCTACTGCAGGAATTAAATAATTTACTATTTCATCAGTCATACCATCAAGCTTATCATAATAATTGCTATACTTATTAGTGTATGTAGGAGTAACTACAATTACGGGCTTAATTTCTTTATTCATTATCATATTATCCAAAATATTTTTAAATTGTCTTGGACTATCTTGTGTTCCTAAAAAAGTATTTAAGTTTGCGCCATACCCATGACATAAATAAACAACATCATACTTATTTTTTTTATTATATCCGTATGGAATATATACAGTCGCTTGTTTATCAATTTCGATTGCACTAGCATTACTCATTTTTGATTTATAGAATAATTTTATTAATTTTCCTTTTTGCGCAGATTCTTTTTTATACTCATCTGGAACCTCGCATGCCGTCTTAGGTGCATCCTTTATTTTTTCCTTTAAATTTTTTATAGCATTATTTTTTTTTGCTAGACTTTGTTGATTAATTTTATTATTTTTGTTATTATTACTTTCAATTTGCTTACAAGAAACAAACTCCCCTGACACAAAAAAACATATTGTTAAAAACATTACTATAGTTTTAACTTGGTTTTTAAACTTTTTACAAATCATACAATCCTCTCTATTCTTATTTGTGCATGTTTAATAAGCTACTGGCTCTACTTTGTCTGAATTTCCTTTACATCATCCTAAAATATGATTATATTCCTCCAGCAGCTCACGAGAATACTCCTTCTGAGAATATAAGCATTATTTTATCACTTCAAACTCTTCACAAATAACTTTTGCATCTTCACTAAAAGCCATATCTATTGATTCAAGTTCGCTCTCCAAGAATTTCTTATGAACCTGACGCCAATAATCAAGGCTTCTATCGCCTTCTCCCTCTTTATATGCATGCTCTGCAGTTACATCCTTAAAAGGACAAATAGTAATCTTAGTTGTGCGTACGATACAAACTGCATTGTCCTTAGAATCAAGAATAACGCTGTACTCTCCAACCTTAGGAATTGGTTCATTTTCTACTGCATACATATCGTAAGAGGAGCATGTTGCTGTTTTTGTTCCTTCGCACACAAGTGCTGCTAATTTATCTGTGGCATCAGAAAATGCCCACGCTTCATATTCTCCTGTTAATCCTGATTGTTTCCATAATTGTTCTGCTGTCATTTTTAATCTCCTTCTGCATTTTCTGTCTTTTTAATTAAGTCATCACTTAATAATATTATATGGGTTTTTGTATATTTTTTCAATTATGTACGCTATTTAACATATTTAAACACACAATAACAGAGATCATGAAGATATCCAAAAACGACTCCCGCTGTGAGCTTTATTAAAGTTACCTTTTTTACACAATAGTTTTCGACAATATTTAATTTCTATTTTAAAATTTTCTAACTCTTCACCCTATAAAACTTTAAAAAACTACAAAGAAACTTGTTAAATAAATAAGAATAATAACTTTAAATTTCATCATCTAAAATATATTAGAATAATCACTTTAAATTTCATCATCTAAAATATATTTAGGATCACATACTGAAAAAAAATACTTACACAATTTAGTTGACATAGTTCAAAAAAAGAGACGACCTAAGTCGTCTCCTAAAAAGTCTCGCTTTGAGAATCTCCCAAATATGAAACTTCTTATATATAAAATATTAATAAAAATATATTGCAAGCTTTTTATCTCATCTCATCTGACTGGCAAACACTATTTACAGAATCAATTCCACCAAGTTCATATAACTTTTCGCTAATATTTCCCTGTGAAGTAGCTTTCTTCATGATTTTATGTGTTAATTCAAAGATAAATTCAGATTTATCTACTGTAGAGTTATTAACTTTTAGTTCTGCTTTGCCTTTATAAAATTGTTTTACAGTTGCTAATACAGCATTTTCTTTATTTCTATCACATCTGATTACTAACAAATATCTAAAATTATCTTGAACAAGGCCAAAAATTACTAATGTAACGAAAATAAATCCTGTACCAATTGTTGCAACTAAAAATTCTGATACACCACAACAAATTCCTATTCCGATACACCAAAAAATATAAGCTGTATCTCTAGGATCTTTAATTGCCGTACGGAAACGAACAATAGAAAGAGCACCGACCATACCGAGTGATAATGCTACGTTATTACCTATTACGCTCATTACCAGAGTAGTAATCATTGTCATCATAAGTAATGAAACGTTAAAACGTCCACTATAAACTACCCTTGTATGACTTGTTCTATATGATAAATAAATTACCAAACCTAATATTGTTGCAATTACAAAATTTAAAATAATTTGATTTGTGCTTAAGTGAGTAGAACTTACATTAAGCAAATTTAGCATTTTGTGTCTCATGATTATTCTCCTAAATCCTAACTTGTTTATTACTTTATTATTAAATTTCTTCAAGTTGTGTTCGTCTAATAATATTTTCTCTAATATTTCCAAAAATACTATCTTCATCCTCAATAACACTTGGAAGCGTTATATCTCTGTCATACACAATTTGAAAATATTCACCTTTATTTTTTTCGTCTAATTCGACTATATTAAAGCTATATTTATAACCATCATCCATTTCTTGTTTATACACAAGTTCCGCCATCATTTCAGCTTCATAATGATGTGTTTCAATTAACACTTTAACTGTTTTGTTTTTTGATGCTTTTATTTCATTCTTAAAAAGGACTGCAAATCCATCTTCAGAAATATCTAACGTTCTTCCGAACACAACATTATCATCCTCTATTTTAATTTTCACTGGAATATCAGCCTTATATCTTTCTGACATTCGCTTATTAACACGACCTAGCATAAAGAAGATAGACATTACCAACGAGTTCATATTATAGCAAAGCCAAAATAAAATTATAGCTGGTCCCGCTGTCTTATATGCAATCATCTGCCATGATGCCTTCACTATTGCCATTACAGACAACGCTAACAATACTATATGTGGGAAAGCATACGCTATATCAGATTTTACATTTACTGTTCTCGTCTTATCTGTAACATGAAAACCTCTTTTTCTAAATCCAAGTGCTTCCATAAGAATAGGAATTATTAAATATGGGCAAAGCACCGTATCCACTATATTACTCCATCTTGAATTTCTAATTTTACTTGAAACAGCCTTTGAAGCTATCGCTCCAAGTATGTAAGATGGCAACCATATTGCAAACATTTGCCATGGTTCACACACAATAGCTGGAACATCAAATAAAATAAAAATCATTGGAATCAACATAAAAATAAATCTTCTTAAGTATGACCACCAATATAACTTGCATGAAAAATAGCTTAATTTGGCTGCTAATGACATTTGTTTATCTTTCCACACATTAATTCTTCTTAAAGAAAAGACACAACCTCTTCCCCAACGTTCACGCTGTTTTATCAATGATTCTAAATCGTCTGGTGCTAATCCATGTGCATAAACATCTGAAGTTGCATAACAAGTATACCCTTCATCTTGAATATGGATTCCTGTCTCAAAATCTTCTGTAATTGTTCCTGTTGCAATTCCTCCCACTAGTTCTAATGCCTCTCGTGAAATAAGAGTATTGGAGCCAGCATAAATAGGTGAATTCGATCTATTTCTACTTACATTAATTTCTTTAAAGAAATAGTCTTGTTCATTTGGCACTAAATTTTCTGAGTACAAATTATATTGAAACAAATCAGGATTATAAAAACTTTGCGGTGTTTGAATAAAACCTATTTTATAATTTGGATCTATTTCATTTTCTTTTCTTTCTACCCATTTACCTGCACCATTTTTCTTAACTTTCGGTAAAAAGAAATATGGTACTGTCCTAAGTAAAAAATTTCTTGTAGGAATCATATCCGCATCAAAAGTTGCAATTAACTTTCCTGAAGTTTTTGATAAAGCATTATTAAGATTTCCTGCCTTTGCTAATTTATTATTAGCAAGGCCCTGATATCCTATTCCCATTTCTTTTGCTAATTCAGCAACACTTGGTCTATTTCCGTCATCACAAAACCATACATGTACTTTACTTTTATCTGGATATTTTAAATGCCTACAACCATTTGCCGTTTTATACAAAACATCCAATGGCTCATTATGTGTAGCTATAAATACATCTACTTCAGGATACCATTCATCTGGAATATCTGGTAATTCTGGTTCCATTATTTTTATTGATGTTATATAATGCATTATTGTTTCAACTGCAGAAGCAATTTCAGCAAATAACATTGCAATACCACAAATTATAGGTATCAAACCATACTTAAATGGCATTGTCCAAAAAATACGCCATACTATATAAATTATCAAATTTAAAGTGGCTATAGACACTATAAATTTTTTAAATTTTTCACTGTGCATCATTTCTCCTTTATATCTACTCCCTATTTCTGATACTTTTGACAATTTATATTAAATTGCCATATCATCCTCTTGATAAATACAATTGACCTCTTGAACTTCTCCGCTTTCATATAAATCCTTTTTCATTAGCATCGCTTTTTCAAAAGGATTTTCGATTTTGGGATTTAATTCATAAATAAGTTCCATTCCTGCTCCCTTAGCTGAATTGTTATATCTCATTTTTAAACTATTACCAAACTTTTGTGAAATCCTATCAATTACATTGTTTTCCATTTCAGATTTTCCTCTTACAACTAGGAGTACTCTGTTATAATTTTTCAATGAACCAGTAATATACATCAAAAAGATAATAAAGACACTTCCTAGTCCTAGCGAATAATATTGATGAGATACTATCGAAAAGCTAGATGCAACAAGCCATACAATATATAATATATCTCTATGATCTTTTAAAGGACTTCTAAAACGATTTATTGTTACCGAACCAATAACAGCTAAACCTCCAATATAAAAATTCAAAAAAAGCAACATAGTAATCAACATACTGTAAATAACAAATGAACGTTCCATTGATGAAGAATCTACAGCTCTTGAATGCGTAAATTTATATACTTTTCCAAGAAAAATTCCAAAAAAACCTGAAACTACCATTGCAAGTATTATTTCTTCATAATCTTTCATTACTCACTGCCTCCTGAAAATTTTCTTGCTAAAACATATTTACTAACAGAAGTTTCTAATTTATCTGATACATTAAGTGCAAGCTTAATATACGATGGTAAAAATCTATTATATTTAACTTCTAAAACTCCTTTATCGTCAGGCATAACCTTGTAAAAATCTAACTTATCAGAGAAAAAATCAAAGTTCGCTTCGTTTGATCTTACTCCTGTATCAATAGTAATACGTATATTATTTTCTGGAGCTCTCATTGCAATTCTATCGTATTCAATTACACATTTTGGTCTGTATAATTCACTACTCATGATTACATAAAATTCCATTGCAATACTTTCTGTATATTTTAAAAGTACTGAATAATTGCCCTTAATTAATTCAATAGCATCTTCTTTTAAAATCGTTAGAGATCTTTTACGTTGCATTGTACCACTTTTTGCCTTAAGCTCTAACTTAGCTTTTTTTGCATCTGTATGATATATTCTTAATCTAATTTTTTTTCGTTCGCTAAGTCCTGCTGCTTTTTCGTTCAAATCTCTATCTGTATAAGAATCAAAATACAAGGATCTAACTAAATAGCTATTAAAACCATTGAAAGAATCACCTAAAAGTACTTTTGATAATTTACTCTTGACTAATAACAATTCGCTACTAGTCATATCATATTTCTTTTCTTCTCTTAATACATCTAACATTTATAATCTCCCTTATTTCTTTTCAGATTGTGCCTTGCTTTTAGCTTTATCTCCTATCTTGGGATGATCATTCTTGTAAAAATCAAAAAATTCTGGAACAAGATTTACTGTCTCATAAGAAATAAAGACATAATCATATTTGTTCTCCTTTAAAATTTTTTTAATATAACCATCCGTCGCATATTTGCCCCAAACACAATCAATTTTACTGCATAAAGGAATTGTATCAACAATTAATGGTGATGCAGCAGGATCTCTAAGCCATAAAATCTTTAATCCCTTAGGGTTATCGTTGTTAATTATTGTCTGTGTTTTTTTTATGCCGCTCATATAATATCCAACTACGTTAGAATCATACACAGATGAATAATTTAATTTTGACTCATCTAAAACGGTATCTTTATAGTCACCTGTTTTACCCTCGAACGTGATATTACCCTTGAATTTCGGAGCTATTGTTTCAAAATCCTCAAGACCACCTTTTATCATTGATTTACCAGCTCTTCTCGCATATGATCCTAAAAATTTATTATTGTAATATTTTACTTCGTAATTTTTAATGTTTCGATAATAACCACTTTTATCTAAATTAGCATTCTCTTCTTCGTTTAAATAATTAACTAAATCTTTAAATGCCAAAAAAGATGCTGTAGCCGACCAATATTCATCTGTTTTATAAAACATTTTATTATAATCAATTTTAGACTTTTTAAGTGTTTCTCTAAAATCAACATAATCTATGCCATAACGTCTATTCCAAAGCAATAATTCATCTAATTGCTTATTATAATCATTATATGGAATTCCCTTATAACCCTTTGTCCAAGCTTCATTGTATTTATTAGGTATTCCCATAAACACAACTTTGCCACCATTATCATAAATATCTTTTTTCAAAGTCAAAATCTGTTGTGCGAATCGTCTATAATTATAACTATCCACATTCACCCAAAAATTGACTGGATGATAATATCCTTTTTTATCTAACGCGTATGAAAAATTATCTATTTCTTTTTTTCCAAGAGAATAGTTCAACTTTGCATAACTTTCATACATTGTATTTCTTTTATATAGAGATTTATTTACATTTTTTTCTACATTTTTTAGTTGAACCGCCTCACATAATTCTAGATGTTTAAGTCTATTTAATGTTGGCTTAGCTGTAAAAAATGAAAACACACAAATCCCACTAAAAAAAACTATACAGAAGATAATTTTTTCAATATTTCTTATATTATCTACTTTTTTCACTTTTGTATTAAACCTTTCTTTTATTTTTTACAAATTACATATATTAATAAGCCAGAAAAATCGAATTACTCTATCAATAACACATAACTAAAGTCCTAATTTTAAAATAACAAATGTATCAACGTTTCCTCTTACTAATATACAAATTGCCAATACCATACCTGCACAAACTGCAGAAAAACTTATAATTTTATATAACGAAATAGCAAATACATTTTCACTACTTGATATTTTATTTTTTATATAAGGAATAGTAGGTATTGCAAAAATAATTGAAGGTATCACAAGCATATAATATTCTCTTAAAACCATAAGAGGTATATTGCTCATAAACGGATTTTTATTTGCTAAAAACATATTTTCAAAATATTCTTTTGCCGTAAATAAACTATCCGCCCTTAATATAACGCTACTCAATAAAATTACTATACACACATATAGTCTTTTAATTATTGAAGATAATTTCCATTTTTCAAAATCAATAACTTTTTCAACAATTATCAAAAATGCATTCAACATTGCCCATACTATAAGAGTCAATGAAACATTATGCCATACACCAATTAATAAGCAAACTATAACAATATTACGAATAATAACATCTGCATTTTTTGGTTTAGATCCACATAATGGTAAAAAAACGTAATCTTTAAACCATTGAACCATAGTCATATGACACTTTCTCCAAAACTCATTGATTGATTTTGCTGCTAATGGATAGTCAAAGTTTTCATGACATTCAAATCCAAAAATCTTACTTAAACCAATTGCCATATCAGAATATGCAGAAAAATCAAAATAAATTTGAAAAACAAAAAACACTGCACCAATCCAAGCCATCATACCTGATACGCTATATAAGCCACTACCTGTTTGAGTCAACTTGTATGTATTGTCTACAATGCTAGCATATCCATTTGCAATCACAACCTTTTTTATAAATCCAATAGCAAATCTCCATATTCCTTCTGTAATGTTTGAAACATTTATTTTTCGTTCTCTTATAAACTGTTCAGTGTCTTTATATTTCATAATTGGTCCTGCAAGAACTTGTGGAAAGAAAAACATATACAGTCCACAATCTATTGGATTACTTAATACTGTTGCATCATCCCTATATATATCAACTAAATATGAGATACCACGCAAAACGAAAAAAGAAATACTAACTGCATTAAAACAATCAAACTCTCTTCCTTTTGCATACTGCATTATATCGTTCTTTTCTAAAAACAGATATAAATATTTAACAACAAACAATACTAATGCATTACATATAATGCCAACTATCAAAATCTTTTTTGTATTTTTATCTTTTTGTTTACCACCATCAATTAACAAACCTAAAAAATAGTTAATTGCCAATGATACCCCAAAAACTACCACATTCATTAATTTACCTGTAGTGTAAAACATCAAACTGGCAATAAATAACCATGTGTTTTGCAATTTTTTTGAAAAGCTAAGACACAAATAAATCAATAATGTTATAGGCAAAAAATACAAGATAAACGTAAAATCAAAAAAACGCATTTTGTACCACCTTAAATTTAAATCTTATACAAACATATCTTTTCTACGAATTAGTACAACTCCAGTAAAAAATACGATTACTATAGCAACAACTTTATATGAACCCGCATTAATACTCATATCAATTGTATCTTTTTCAAAGCCTTCTATGCCTTTTCCCATATATTTTTCTTTCATATAGAAATAGTCTTTTAATCTTTGAACTTCTTCTGGCCAGTTGTGCCTATGTCTATCTACATAATATCCTTGAGAATCTAGTTTTTTCTTCATTCTACTATTCTTACCATATACAGACTTCCATCTGCTCCAATCACGTTTACCGGCATTGCCAATAAATTGATATACACCATCAATATAATTGTCTAAGCTCTTAGCCGAAAAAATGCTCGATTTCATCACAGCATATCTGTCTTCTAAATGGTTAACATACTTTTGTGATTTAATTAAACGATCAAACCATGGATGATTTTGGAAAGCTATATTTTCAGGATTATTTAATTCATGCGGATAATTATCCATCGCACCATCATAATCCCATAATGGTCCCATTTTTAATTTTCCACTCTTTTCCTTATGCAAATATGTCGAATTATTACCAGCATCGTAATTTCCAAATAATTCATTGAATAAGAAGTAATCTACAAAAGATTGTTCATCTAAATAATTATCCCACGTTGAAAATTCATTTTTATCATCTGAATATACAACTCTATCAATTTTATCAATATCATTTTGTATATAATTTAATGCTTTTTTTGTTATCTTTTTCTTTTTAGGATACATAACAGTAAGACGACCATATGTTAATCTCTTTTGATTACCATATGTATCAAGCTGTAAATCGTTCTTATTAATTCTGTCTCGACCTAACAAATAACTAACAACTTTGTCCTTTTTAGGCTTAAATTTCGTTATATCAACCCTGTCTTTTGACTGTTTTATCTTCTCCATCATCAAATATAACCCTTGATATTTGTAATCTTCGCCATCTTTAAAAATAACTTCGCAATATTTACAATCTGGTGTAAATGGAAACATAGAACTTCCAAGATTATATGACATATAATTTCTTATTAATGACATATCTATCATCGAAATGTTTAAAATCCATTCATTATCAGCACCCATATCTAGACAATTTACGTTTTTTTTATTGCCTTTTTCATCAAGCATCTTTATACCAAATTGCTTTTTTTTATACTTAATTGATGAATTTCCTCTATATTTTATTTTCATATTTGAAATTTCTGTCGGAGTATCTCCTAAACAATTATGGTAATTTTTGTTATCAATTATAGAAATATTACCCTTTACATAAGGATCTTGTTTTTTTTCTGTGATTATAACATCCTCATTACCATTTTTATCAACCACCTTTTTGAAATCTTTAGTTACCGGAATTGTTTTTTTGCCAATATCAATGACAATTAAAGGTAGATGGCTCTCAAAATTCTTATCTACTTTAAAATCCTTCGCAATTGTTGTTGGTCCAATATTCGGATTAGCTCCACCCTTCATAGCCTCAATATGCTGCTGTTTACGAGTCACTTGAAGTTCATCACCTTCTTTGACTGGAGTAATATAATTCTCAACACTCTTTGACAAGAACATACCAATAAGAATCGTGCATATTAATACTAAACATAAATTCTTTTTTAACTTCATAATGTCCCCTTAATTTTTTAGTATATATATAAAAAAATCGACATACCATACGTCCTAAGACCTGTTATCGTCGATGAAAAATATTATTACGCTATTTATAGCGTACTGTATAAAATTGTAAAAATATTCCCATACTACAACTTGCTAATATCCCATTTATAAAATTGTGTAGTCGGTAACATCCTACACAACATGCAAAATTATATCACAATTTTCACATAAATCTATATCTTTAAAATAATTTCCATATTTTATACAAAAAACGCACCTATGCATAGCTGTTTTATGTTTATAATTACAAGACATATTTTGATTTCGTGTCGGAAATTTTTTCCTAAATATTATCCTTGTAATTAATTATTCAAAAGCAGCTATTACATAAGTGCTTTATTTAAAGTATTTTCTTATCTTTTCAGGAATTTTTTAAAAAAAATTAATTGCCAATTTTGTCATTGCTTTTTGTTATCTTTGCAATCGTTTCCATTTTTGGTAACTCATACATGCTATTTTTTAATATTTATAATCATTTATACGATTCTACTAAAGTATTCACGATTTCTTTATACAAAATCTCTGTTGTATTTCTATCGAATAAAGCATATTCGTTACCACTATCCCACCAAAACAACGCAACATTATTTTCTTTTGCTTTTTCAATATAATGTTTTGTAAGTTCAACACGTTTTGTTTCCGATTCCACATCTTTTACCGCAAATTCATCCATTATAAAAGGAACATTATATTTTCTTCCATATTTTCCTAAACGTTCCATCACAGCCGTAATAGCATTCTTATCTTTCTTATAACAATGAACAGAAACAATAAGGTGATTTTTTTGAGTATCATCATAATTAAAATTTAAAATTTGACGAATTTCCTCTTCATCTGAGCTAGCAGCATATGTTGGTAAAACCAAAAATCTTTTTTTATTTTTACCTCCTGTCGCGCGCACTGTTTTAATAAACTCGTTATGCAACTTAGCAGTCACTTTAAAATTATGTTTATAACTCCAACTCCAGTTTTTATCTCTATCCATAATCTCATTTGTAGATTCAAAAAGTAATTTATTATCAGCATTTTTAAAGTATTTTGCTATTTGTTTCCATAAATTAACAAAATTTTTTTTATCTTCTTCGTACGTAGATTCATCTGAATAAATCCAACGATATTTTTCGCTCAAACCAGTATCATGATGAATATTTATAATTACATACATTTTTTCTTCTAGTGCATAATCCACTACTTCTTTTACTCTAGCCAACCATCTTGCATCAATCTTATTATTCGAATCTATATGATTATAATATGAAACCGGAATTCTAATTGATGTAAAACCACTCGCCTTCACAGAATGAATCAATTCTTTTGTAACTTTGGGATTTTTCCATAATGTTTCGGTATCTAGATAATATCCTCGACTCTTTGAAATAACATCTAAACTATTTCCTAAATTCCATCCTATTTTTAACTTTTTAACAAGTTTTGTGGCTTCTGTTTCAGTAGATGTTGTTGTCGATTTGTCAGCAATAATGCTATCAGTTTTTCTTGCAATAATAAGTCCATATAACACTGCACATAAAACCAAAAAACAAAGAATTCTTTTTCGAAATTTAATTAACGTTTTCATAAATTAAATCCTCCTATAAAAATGTTGTTAAAATATGTTGTTAGTATTTTCAATAACTCTAATCAGCACTTCCATATTCAAATTCTTCCATCTTATTACCTTCAATACGTGTCCATAAAAAATATATCCCCAAAAAATCTAGTACAACATTATTCCTTGTGTTTATTATACCTTATATTTTGTTGAATTACCAACACAATTACAATAATTGCCCCTTCTTCTTTTTTCTTTTGCAATAATCTTTCTACCATAGGCTATAATCCAACGCATTCTAATGTTGTATTAACTTTTGCATAAGGAACCAATTTTGTTAATGCATTGTATTTCTGATATCTTGGGGGTATTCACTGCAAGTTGACAACAGTTGTATTGCTTGTGTCATCATCTCCAGTAGGCTTGTTAGCTAGTGCATTGTATTTTTCTTTAAGCTTTGAATATCTGTTAACAGATTGATATCCAATATATCACTAGCCTTACATTTGTTTAAAAGAGAATTTCAAAAAAATAAGACCAATATCTACTGATATCAGCCTTATAAGGAAGAAATAGGAAAAGTCTCACCACTCTAGTCACTTAGAAAAACTAGAAAGTGAGGGAAAATGAGTAAAAAAACAATGTTCCTAGCAAAAATATTTATCTATTAATAATTAAAGAGGTGACTATTCAACATTTAATATGGCAACATCATGGATTAAAACTTGAAAAAAACAATCAAAAACCACTAGCAGTCACTAGTGGCAGAAGTATTATTTTCTAGGAGTCATTATTCTTTTACACAATATATTTTATCATCTTGGGGTTATTCACTGCAAGTGGGAATCTTTAATCTTCCCAATAGCTTGGGTCTTCTTGATCTGCTTCACTAATCAATCCACCAAACACATACTTCTTCATGAATTCTCGTAATGTTACCACGTCTCCCTCATAACTGAAAGTAAAATCAGGTAAGCAGTCCGGCTCATCTATGTATGGCTCTAAATTTGAATAATCAACAATTTCTAACCATGATGGGGGGAGAGGATGATTAGTTGTCATTTCATAATTCACATCATATTCTTGTTGATGCTTATGATCATAACTTTCCCACCCCATTCCTGAAACGTTTGGAAAATCAATTGTAATAGAATCTTCACTTGTCTCTAAGTCATCATATCCAAAATATACTTCTTTCCTTGTTATTTCTTCCATATAAATCTTCCGCCTTCTTTTAACTTTTTAATTTTATCCTTTTTCATATGATATGCAGTTATTATATCATTTCTTGCAAAAATGCACAATCGTTCACTAGTCTTTTGGGGGTTTAGATAATCGGTGAAGTAACACCTTGATATAGCACCATTTATATCCTTTGTAGAATAAATTTCCTTAGGGTTCTCTATTCCATCTATTACCTCATCTATATACTTTTCACTTAAACCAGTCTTCGCAAAATGCTTTGCCAAATGTACATATCTATCTTGCCTATTGTAGATTGTTTTCCCTAATGGGTCTTTAACACCCTTTGCAAATTCTTTATCGAAATAATCTTTCCACTGTTCAACCTGTTATGAAGTGACCTTTGTCAAGTGTAAATTGCAAAGAACAAGTTTGTAATATGATGGTATTGTCTGCTTATATTCAACCTTATCTGTTTCGTAACTGTAACAACAAAGTTCTTCAAAAACGGTATTATTTAGGTTCATATCCTAATAGATCAGAAGCATTGCGTGCCTTGTCTGATTATAATTTAATTCCAAAACAATCAATTCAAAACAACAACACGCTTACTTTTACAGACGTATATAATAAATGGTCCGCTGAGCATTTTAAAAACATAGTTCCTTCAGCATGCCGAACATGGAAATCAGCTTACAACCATAGTAAGCCTCTTCATAACATGCTAATAAAAGATATAAGAGTGGCTGATTTAGAACACACAATACAATCCGCAGATATTGGATCAGCAACAAAAGGTAGAATGAAATCATTATATAATCTCATGTACAGATATGCATTAAAATATGATATAGTAGATAAAAATTATGCTGAGTTATGCAATTCAGTTAAGACTGGTGAAAGAATTATAACTAGAATTCCTTTCAGTGTTGAAGAAATCAAACAGCTTTGGGATGCCAAAAACTCTTTGCCTTTTGTAGATATGATATTAATTGGAATATATACTGGGTTTAGGCCACAAGAATTAGCAACCTTGAAGGCAGACAACATACATATAAATGAGCGATATATTATAGGCGGTAATAAAACAACTGCGGGGAAAAATAGAATTGTACCAATTCACCACAGCATACTCCCTATCGTAAGAGAATCTCTTGATAAATCTAAAGAAATCAATTCACATACACTATTCTTTGACACATCAAGCCAAACAGGGCCAACAATGAATTATGACAAATATAAACATAGGTTTGATAAAATTATGAACTCTTTAGAAATGAAACACCGACCACACGACACAAGGCATACTTTCATTACTCTTGCAAAACATTATAAGATAGATGAATATGTTCTAAAAAGAATCGTTGGCCACGCAATAACAGATGTGACTGAAAGCACTTATACACACCGCAACATTTCAGATTTGATAAATGAAATAGAAAAAATCAAATTCTAAGCAGAAACAACTAAGTATATTTTTTATCACTTGATATTTTTTCTTAATTTAATGTAATTGTAAGTTACCTGCTTGTTACTTGCCTGCTACCTGCTTGTTACTTGCCTGCTACCTGCTTGTTGTTTGCCTGCTACTTACTTTTTATAATCTAATGATTACAAAAAAAGACACCATGCACGGCATATACCATACATGGTGTCTCGTGCACTAAAAACCTACTTAACTTTCAGTGCAATATATTTTAAAGAATATTTTTAACTAATTAGAATTTACCTTCTTTAGCAGCTTCTTCGATAGAAACAGCTACAGCAACTGTCATACCAACCATTGGGTTGTTACCAGCACCGATAAGACCCATCATCTCAACGTGAGCAGGAACTGATGAAGAACCAGCAAACTGAGCATCTGAGTGCATACGTCCTAATGTATCTGTCATACCATATGAAGCAGGACCTGCAGCCATGTTATCTGGATGAAGTGTACGTCCTGTACCACCACCTGAAGCTACAGAGAAGTATTTTTTACCTTCTTCGATACATTCTTTTTTATATGTACCAGCTACTGGATGCTGGAAACGTGTTGGGTTAGTAGAGTTACCTGTGATAGAAACTCCAACTTTTTCGTGATGCATGATTGCAACACCTTCTTGAACATCATCAGCACCATAACATTTAACTGATGCACGAAGTCCTTTAGAATATGGTGTTTCAGAAACGATGTTAAGTTTAGCAGCTTTGTAATCATATTTTGTTTCAACAAATGTAAATCCGTTGATACGAGAAATGATTTGTGCAGCATCTTTTCCAAGACCATTTAAGATAACGCGAAGAGGAGTTTTACGAACTTTGTTAGCTTTCTCTGCGATACCAATAGCACCTTCAGCAGCAGCGAATGATTCGTGACCTGCTAAGAATGCAAAACATTCTGTTTCTTCTTCAAGAAGCATTTTTCCAAGGTTACCATGTCCAAGACCTACCTTACGGTGATCAGCAACAGAACCTGGAATGCAGAAAGACTGAAGTCCTTCTCCGATAGCTGCAGCAGCTTCAGAAGCTACACGACAACCTTTTTTGATTGCGATTGCAGCACCTACTGTGTATGCCCATTTAGCGTTTTCAAAACAGATACCCTGGATACCTTCTACCATGTGATATACATCAAGACCTGCATCCTTTGTAATCTTTTCTGCTTCTTGGATATCTTTAATACCATATTTATTTAAAGCGGCAGTAATTTGGTTAATTCTTGCCTCGTAATTTTCGAATAATGCCATTATACTTCTCTCCTTTCTATTACTCTACTCGTGGGTCGATAAATTTAACTGCATCGTCAATACGACCATATTGACCTTTAGCTTTTTCCCAAGCAGTGTTAGGATCATCACCTTTTTTGATGAAGTCTGTCATTTTTCCAAGAGAAACGTATTTATAACCAATTACTTCGTTATTTTCATCGATTGCTAAATCTGTTACATATCCTTCTGTCATTTCAAGGTAACGAACACCTTTTTCTCTTGTTCCGTACATTGTACCAACCTGAGAACGTAATCCTTTACCTAAATCTTCAAGTCCAGCACCTACTGCAAGACCGTCATCAGAGAATGCACTCTGTGTACGACCGTAAACGATCTGTAAGAATAATTCTCTCATAGCTGTATTGATAGCATCACAAACAAGGTCTGTGTTTAATGCTTCAAGAATTGTTTTTCCTTGAAGGATTTCAGCTGCCATAGCTGCTGAGTGAGTCATACCTGAACAACCAATTGTTTCAACTAATGCTTCCTCAATAATACCTTTTTTAACATTTAATGTTAATTTACATGCACCCTGCTGTGGAGCACACCAGCCCACACCATGTGTGAAACCTGAAATATCTTCAATTTTTTTTGAGTGAACCCATTTGCCCTCTTCTGGGATAGGAGCTGGTTCATGTTTTGCGCCCTTAGCTATAGGACACATGTTTTGTACTTCCTTAGTGTAAATCATTTTAAGACTCCTTTCGCTTAAAAAATTTGTATAATGTTAAATGTAAAAACATTGTTACCAATTTAACACACGCTTTTTATTTTCTCATAAAATCATCAATTAGTCTAGTCTTTTTCATAATTTTTTTGAAAAAATTTTATCTTTTTTTAATAACGTGTTCTTTATCTTTAAAAATTGAATTGCTTGGAATAACTCCCCTTACACTTGAAGTTGGATAAACACTGCAATTTTTTCCTAACACTGTTCCTGGATTTAATACAGAATTACATCCTACTTCAACAAAATCTCCAAGCATTGCTCCAAATTTCTTTAATCCAGTCTCAATTTCTTCTTTTGTATCATATGAATCCTTAACAACAACAAGTGTTTTATCTGATTTTACATTCGAAGTAATTGAGCCTGCTCCCATATGTGATTTATAACCTAAAATAGAATCGCCAACATAATTATAATGTGGAACTTGAACATTGTTAAAAATAACTACATTCTTTAATTCTGTAGAATTACCGATTACGGAATTTTTTCCAACAATTGCATTTCCTCTAATGAATGCACAATGACGCACTTCAGCATCCTCATCAATTATTAAAGGTCCATTAAGAAATGCTGTAGGTGCAACAGTTGCTGATTTAGCAACCCAAATATTTTCGCCTCTTTTTTCAAATTTATCTGGATCTAATTTATTACCTAATTGAATAATATATTCACTAATCAAAGGTAAAACTTCCCATGGATAATTCTTTCCCTCAAATAAATCTTTGGCAATAGTTTGGTCTAAACTATATAAATTTGATATCTTTGCATTTTCCATCTTTTCTTCCTTCTTTCTAATTCAAAGTTAATCTTAATATAAAACTATTAAAATTTTATTAACACAACTAATATATTATATTACTTTGAATTTGAAATATCAATCGGATTTTGTTCCAATTCTTCATAAAACAAACTAGTATCCTGTTCTTGCGAATTATCCTTAGGAATGTTAAAGTCAAAAACAATCTCCTGTTTTTCTTTATCATATACTAAATATGAACTAAAATAACTACCTGTTTTAGATTTAAAATTAGAAATAACATCATTTGTTCTACCTTCTGTAAACAACTGTACAAATTGTTCATCTGTTAACGCTACACTTGCAATTGTATGCCATATTTTAAAACCACACTCACATTCTAAACGCCATTGTGTTTTTAAAAGTTTTTTATGACATTGTGGGCACTCCACACTTGTTTCAACCGGCTTTGGTTTTTCCGGAAAATCAAATTCAACTTTACCATCTTTATTAATTCTTAACGGAGCATCAAATTTCATTCCGGTTCTAGCAACAAAGCCTTCTATTATTCCTGTTTTTTTGTTATTTATCAGCTCCTTTGCCTGCGCAGGATTAAGCATAACACTTGCAATTTTACCAATAAAAAACTTACAACTTTCTTCATCATCCTTTTTGTAATTTGAACAGCCATATCCAAATGGTGTGATAAAAATATCTCCTCCGCATATTGGACAAGACACACCTTTTAGTTTTGGTGGTTCAATATCATCAAAACTAAATTTTAAACCAACAACTTTTCCTGTAGATTCATCCTTGTTTAAAACAATTCTTGCATCAAATTTCTTTCCATTTTTTGATTTAAAACCTCGTATTGTATCTGTTCTTCCTTCTGAAAGTAAATGCTTAACATTAGTTGTTGAAATAATTTTACCTGCTATTTCTCCAATGTTAAAACGGCACGAATTTGGATCATCCTTTTTATAATTTGAACAACCATATCCAAATGAGGTCTTTATAATCTGGCCTCCACAATTTGGACAAACCGCTCCTTTTATTTCTTCTGGCTTTATGTCATCAAAATCAAATTCTATAGCATAATCCACAGTACCACCACTTATATCGGACGAATGCTCAACAAGTTTTAAAACAGCATCAAATTTTTTTCCTGATTTTGATTTAAAGCCACGGATAATATCCGTTTTTTTATCTGTTAATAGATTTTTCAATTGGCTAACGGATAAAGTTTTACCTGCTATTTCTCCAATATTAAAACGGCATGAATTTGGATCATCCTTTTTATAATTTGAACAGCCATATCCAAATGAAGTCTTTATAATCTGGCCTCCACAATTTGGACATTTAACGTCTTCTATTATTTCCGGTTTAACATCATCAAAATTAAATTCAACATGTTCTTTTCCATTTTCATCAACATAAAAAGATAAACAAGCGTCAAATTTTTTTCCTGACTTTGACTTAAATCCACGGATTGTTTTTGTCTTTCCTTCAGTCAACAATTCCTTAAATTCTTCTTCTTTTAAAACAATTCCTGCAATTTCACCAATACTAAAATTGCATCCCGTTTTATCAGCTTTATATTTTGAGCACCCTATTCCAAACGGTGTCGTTACAACTTCACCGCCACAAATTGGGCATTTTATTCCAATTTTTTTACGTGCTCCTGCACCTTTTCCGTTTTGACCTGCAAAATCTGAAATTTTCTCAACGACATTTGTTCTTATGTCTTGATCTATCATTTTTTGTGTTTCTTTTCTGATAAAATCTTCTAATTTATCACGATACACTTCAAACGAAACGCTTCCATTAATTATTCCTTCAAGTCCTTTTTCCCACGATGCACTCATCTTAGGTGAAAGTAACGCTGGAACAGTCAAATTGACCAATTCAAAAATCATTTCTCCAAAATTAGAAGGAGTTAAAATCTGATTTTTACTACAATTAAGATAACTTATTTTTATTAGTTTATCTATAATATTTGCTCTTGTAGCCGAGGTTCCGATTCCAGTTCCTTTAATTTGTTCTCGCAATTCATCATCTTCAATTAACTGTCCTGCATTTTCCATAGCAAGAATCATAGAACCAGTGGTGTATCTCTTAGGAGGTGAAGTCTTTCCTTCTTTAATTTCAAATAAAGTACTATCTAACTTGTCTCCTTTTTTTAATGTTTTCAAAAAGGCAGATAATTCTTTAACATCAATTTCATTATTATCATCATTATCCTTTTTTTTGCCACTTGGAACACCTGTTATTTCAAAAAAGCCTTTTTTTGTTAAAACTTTAGTCGATGTAAAGAACTTTTCATTTCCAACATCTATTGTCATTTTGATATTCTCGTATTCTGCTGGTTCATAGAAAATACTCAAAAATCTTCTAACAATCATATCATACACTTGTTTTTGAATACCTGTTAAAGAATTCAATTCTGTTATTTGCCCTGTTGGAATAATAGCGTAGTGATCCGTTACTTTAGAATCGTCTGTATACTGCGTTTTAGCAATATTTGCATATTTTCGTTCTGCCAAAATACAATCAACAAATTTCGCTGTTGGTTCATATTTTTTTAATTTTGATATATTTTTAGAAATTTCTTTTGCTATCGCCGTCGTTAATACTCTTGCATCTGTTCTAGGATATGTTGTTAATTTTTTTTCATATAACGCCTGAACAATTTGCAATGTCTGATCTGGACTAATTTTAAATCTTTTTGTACAATCTGCTTGTAATTCTGCTAAATTGTATAACAATGGAGCTCTTTTCTTACTTTTTCCTATGTCTATATTTTCAACAGTTGGAAACTTATCTTGACAATATTCAATGAGTTTCAATGCATCTTCTCTTTTTTTAAAGCCATTTTCTTTATACAATACAGGTGATTCAAAATATTTTGTTCCTTCTACAGATTTCCATTCTCCATAAAATTTTAATTCGTTATCATTTTTCTTGAAATTTCCCACAATTCTATAAAAAGGAGTTTCTCTGAAATTTCTAATTTCTCTTTCTCGAATAACTACCATTCCTAAAACACAAGTCATTACACGTCCAACTGCAATTGCCTTATATTTTTGGTTTCCTGCTGCGTCATTTATTAATTTTCCATACTTTACAGACATTACTCTTGAAAAATTTATCCCCATAGAATAATCCTCAATAGTTCGCATAATTCCAGATTTTCCAAGATTCTTATATTCTGACATAGGCTTAGCCTCTTCTAAACCACGCCTTATTTCATCTTCTGTCTGAGAATCTATCCAAACTCTTAATTCTTGCATTCCCTCACGAACGCCACCATAATTTCGAATGTTTTCTTCAATCGTCTGTCCTTCTTTTCCTGAATCCCCAGCCCAATAGACACGATCTATATCTTCTCTAAACAACATACTATGGACAATATTATATTGTTTTTTTACATCTTTAATTACTTCATATTTGTATTCTTCCGGTAAAAAAGGGAGGTCTTCTAACCTCCACGTTTTATATCTTTCATCATAGGCTTCTGGGTAGGACATCTGCACTAGATGTCCTACACACCAAGTTATAACATATTTATCATTTTCTAAATATCCATCTTTTCTACTAGATTGAAAATTAAAATGAAGTACTTTTGCAAAATCCTGTGCAACCGATGGTTTTTCAGTTATAATCAATGACTTACCCATTTTGCTCCTATCTTTCACTTTCATATAATGTTTAAATTACTTTTACCTAGCATTATAACACATTTAAGCCTTTAAGAATATACCGTATTAATTTTTCTCATATAATGACGTTAATATATAATATTTAAAAATATAACATCTAACTACAATTCATTCATGTCAATTAATGTAATTCGTTCATCTCTTTCTGATAATTCTATTAACTGTTTTGAAAAACCTTTTGCAGAAAAGCAATAAACATATTCCGAATAAATCTTTGCTTTGTCCATCAATACAAAAAGATTTTGCACCATTTCTGTTGTAATAAAATCCTTATTCCAATTACACATTCCAACAATATTAATTCTGTTAGAACTTTGTGCTATTATATCAATATTTCCTGTTTTTCCAACCCAAGTTCCTATCTTATGAATTTTAAATGGTAATTTTCCAATTTGATCTAACAACTTCAAATATTCCATACAAACATTTTTAAAATATCTTTCTAGATATGTATCTAAATCCGGCTCAATATATGTATCATAAAACTCTTCTGGGTTCATAAAATATAAATCTGACAAATGTGGAAAAACAAACTTATACCAAAAATTTGTATATGTATCTTTTATATGATACACACCTTTTTTTGCATTTTGCCATCCGCCTGTTTCAAAGGAAATAACTTTTTCAAGAATATCAAAATAACTTAAATTTTTCATATAAACACTAATTTTAGGTCTAGAATATCCCGTTGCTAAATATATATCATTCAATTTATTTTTTCCATTTGCAATATGATATATTATAGTATTATAAACTGATAATTCACGAAGTTCTGAAGAAATAATATTTTCAGCTTCCTTAAATAGTTCTCCATTTTTATCTAATACTAATTTACATATATTCTCTTTAATTGACAATTCTTGATTCCATAACTTCGTGTATTTATAAACACCACCCATTATGCCGTAGTATTGAATGCAATCCTTCACGGAATATTTTGGAAATTTTCTTACAATTTCTAAGAACTCCAAATTATCTATTTTTATGATTCTATCTACTTTTTTGTAATTTACTTCACCAAAATTTTCTTCCATATCCTGTTCAGCCCACAAAATAGATGAGCAACACAAAATAATCATAACCGGACCTGGATATAATCTTTTATTCTTTAATTTAATGACGCTCTCTAAGAACTTTGAATCTTTCTTCTTTGCTATATATTGAAATTCATCAATTACAACTACTAATTTGCTAGCATCTCCACTTTTTATTCTTGAAAAGTATTCATCATATGTTCCTTTGGTTAATTTCACCCTATATTTCTTAGAAATTTCATCCCCCATTAATGTTCGTTGTTCTAATTCAGAAGCTTGTCTTGCTCTATAATAAAAGAATTTTTTGTTCTTAACAAACTCCTTTATTAGATCGAATTTACAAGATCCCTCACTTCCATATAAAACAACTATTCTATTTCTTTCTTGACTGTATTGTTCTTCTAATTCTTTAATTATATTCGCTCTAACAGCCATTATTTTCCTCCTCCATAGCAAAATAATAATTAAATATACCATCTAAAAAAATTATATCATTTTTTAATTTGCGAGACAATATCAATATGAGTCATATTTTGTATACATTTTTTACAAAATTCAAAAGTTTTGTCTATTAATATTTACAATAAAAAATCTCTTCTAGATAATCTTTAATCTAAAAGAGATTTTCATTAACTATATAAACTACATTTTAATAGCTATATATTTTTGATTGTATATTATATTTTGACAATATATTATTTTTTTGTAATATATCCCTGCGCTTTAAGTAATTCAGCACATAAAACTGCACCACCCGCAGCTCCTCTTACTGTATTATGAGAAAGACCAATAAATTTCCAATCATAAATAGAATCTTCTCTAAGACGTCCAACTGAAACGCCCATACCATTCTCATAATTTACATCCATTTTTACTTGAGGACGATTATCTTCTTCTAGATACTGAATAAAGTTCTTTGGAGCACTTGGTAATTGAAGTTCCTGTGGAACACCCTTGAAATTACGTAAAGCTTCAATTAACATTTCTTTTGTCGGATTCTTTTTAAACTTAACAAATACTGCAGCAGTGTGACCATTTAAAACGGGAACACGAATACACTGACATGTGATTTTTGGTGATTCTGCAGGAACAATTTGTTTCTTTTCGTCATCAACATGTCCCCAAATACGAAGTGGCTCTTTTTCAGATTTTTCTTCTTCTCCACCAATATAAGGAATAATGTTTTCGATCATTTCTGGCCATTCTTTAAAAGTTTTTCCTGCCCCCGAAATTGCTTGATATGTTGTTGCTACAACTTCATATGGTTCAAACTCTTTCCATGCTGTCAAAACTGGAGCATAACTCTGAATCGAACAGTTAGGTTTTACTGCTACAAATCCTCGTTTTGTACCTAATCTCTCTTTTTGATACTTAATAACTTCCATATGTTCTGGGTTAATTTCAGGAACAACCATTGGAACATCTGGAGTCCATCTATGTGCACTGTTGTTTGATACTACAGGTGTCTCTGTTTTTGCGTATTCTTCCTCAATTCTTTTGATTTCATCTTTTGTCATATCAACTGCCGAAAAAACAAAATCAACTTTTGATGCAACTTCTTCAACCTGATTAACATCCATTACAACAATATCTTTAACACCTTCTGGCATCGGCTTATCTAATTTCCAACGACCTCTAACGGCTTCCTCGTATGTTCTACCAGCACTTCTTGGACTTGCGGCAATTGTTGTCACTTCAAACCATGGGTGATTTTCTAATAAAGAGATAAATCTCTGTCCTACCATACCTGTTCCACCAAGGATACCTACTTTTAATCTTTCACTCATTTTATAATATCTCCTCTTCCATAATTATTCATTATTATCTTTTTAAAAACAGATATCTAAAATATCTAAACTCGTGAGCATCTAAATTCAAACTTCGTCTAAAAGCTTAATCTAGATGCTATCCACGAGCAGTCAGCCACACTGACTTTAATCATAACTATAATCCCTATGTAAAGATACTGTCTTTATATGACGGACATTTGTCTTTACAACAACTATAATAATAAAAATTTTATAAAATTACAATAGTCAAAAAGCATTATTTTTTTAGTTATTTTTAGTCTTTTTTATGGCATATTAACTATTTTTTAGATATTCTGTTTCTTTTTTTATAGAATTTTTCATTGCTTCAACAGATGGCGCACCAATTGTTAACCTTGTATTCACACAAGTATCCAAGGAAATAGCATCATAAATATCATCTTCGAATACGTCACTAATACTTTTTAACTCACTTAGTTTCATATCTTCAATGCCAATGTTTTTTTCGATACAATACAATACTATTCTCCCTACAATTCCATGTGCATCTCTAAAAGGTACACCATGTTTTACTAAATAATCAGCTGCATCTGTTGCATTTGTAAATCCATTTTTAGCACTGTTTCTCATTACATCTTTATTAAATTTAAGTGTATCTATCATACCTTTAAATAAAATAATGCAATTTTTCACTGTATCTATTGCGTCAAACGCTAATTCTTTGTCTTCTTGCATATCTTTATTGTATGCAAGTGGAATACCTTTCATTGTAGTTAAAAGACTCATCAATGTGCCGTATACACGACCTGTTTTTCCCCTAACTAATTCTGCAATATCTGGGTTTTTCTTTTGTGGCATAATACTGCTACCTGTACTATAAGCGTCATCAATTTCTACAAATTGATATTCATTCGAATTCCAAATAATCACTTCTTCTGAAAATCTACTTAAATGCATCATTATAATTGACAAAGCCGATAAAAATTCAATTACATAATCTCTATCTGATACTCCATCCATACTATTTAATGTTGGTCCATAAAAACCAAGTAACTCAGCAGTATATTCTCTATCAAGATTATATGTTGTTCCGGCTAAAGCTCCAGACCCTAACGGACAAAAATTCATTCTTTCTTTTATATCAAACAGACGCTGTCTATCTCTTTTAAACATTTCAAAATATGCCCCAAAATGATGAGCAACTGTTATTGGCTGTGCCTTTTGTAAATGAGTAAATCCAGGCATTACCGTAGTAAGATTTTCATTCATTATTCTTAAAATAACTCCAAGAAAATCTTTTAATTCTACATCTATTTCTTCAAGTTTTTTACGAATATATAATCTCATATCTAACGCAACTTGATCGTTTCTACTTCTACCTGTATGTAGTTTTTTCCCAGTATCTCCCAATTTTTTAATCAAACACGCTTCTACAAAACTATGTATATCTTCACACGTTTCATCAATTACAAGACTTCCATCCTCTATACTTTCTAAAATATTATCCAATTCGTTTTCTATATCTAATGCTTCCTTATCGGTTAAAATGCCAACTTTTGCCAACATTTTTACGTGTGCCTTACTCCCGACAATATCTTCTCTATATAACTTCTTATCAAACTTAATAGAGGCATTAAAATCATACACTAATTGGTCTGTTTCTTTGGTGAATCGTCCACCCCATAATTGTGCCATAACTAAACATCCTTTCATAAAAAATAATATATTGATTATAATTGCAAAGCAATTATATTACAACCCTTATTTATAATGTAAAAAATTTTATTAAAACAATTTTCAAATATCTTACTTTATTCAATCTTCTGATTGTTTTTTAACTCAATTTCTTTGTCTCTATCTCTTTTTGAGTAAACACAACCACAATAGTATTGTCTATACATATCGAACTCTTTAGAGATTTCTGTAGACCTTTTATATCCATTTTTCTTCTTAAAATCAGAAAAAAGATATTTTATACCATATTTATTCTCTAATTCTGCACCTATTTGGTTTAATTTTTGAGAATTCTTTAAAGGACTAATTGAAAGTGTCGTTGTAAAATAATCAAACCCAAGCTCTTTTGCAATTTTTGCTGTTTCTTCAAGTCTAAGCTTATAACACTTAAAACATCTTTCTTGTCCTTCTTTAGCATTTTCTAATCCCTTTGATATATCGTAAAATTTTTTAGTATCAAACTCACCTTCTAAAAATTTCACGTCATATTTGGTATCAAATTCTTCTATAAAACGCATTTGTTCTTTCGCTCTATAAAAATATTCCTCTTCAGGATAAATATTAGGATTATAATAAAATACTGTCACTTCAAAATACTGTGATAATAATTCAATACAATATGAACTACATGGTGCACAACAACTGTGTAAAAGCAACTTAGGTACTTCATTTTTAAGCTGATGCTCACTTATAATTTTTTCCATTACTATTTGGTAATTTACTTTATTCATGTTGTCTCCATTTATACATATTTTAAAAGGTTCTAGAGAATTACAACTCTAGAACCCCATCATATAAAAAATTAATTCTTTTAATAATTGATATCATACATAATTTTAAATAATTCTTTACCACTATCAGTTTTAAAAACCTTATCGAATGCTTTCCTAATAGCTGAATCGCTTAAATTATCTTCATATATATTAACTAAAAAATCTGCTTCTACTAATATTTGATAGTCTAAGCCATCGATTTTATCGTATGTATGATGATGTCCTACCAAAAAACAAATTCTATCAATTATATAATTTTCCAAACCAAGTTCTGATAGCATCTGATGTGCAACAGTAGGGCCTTCCTGCTCCTGGAGCTTTCCATTCGCCTTGCCATATTTCTGTTCTGCTGGTTTAATTCCGATGTCATGCACATAGGCAGCCGCTTCTAAAATAAATAATGTATCATCATCTAATTTTTCACAAACACCTATTTTTTTAGCAATACTATGAACTTCAATAAAATGTAAAATTCTCTTTGGATCACCACTATAATATTCTGTCATTTTTTGGCATAAAGCATCAAGCCAACGCTGACTAACACCACCATCGTCTATCATTCTGTTGCTCCTTGTCTAGAAATATGTAACGCTAATACTGTAGTTATATAAGTAACTAAACAACAAATAATTAATAATTCTTTCCAACACAAAATAGCTGCAACAAATTGTATTGTAGCAATTACTCCATGTAGCCAAAACTCAGCATCATGTAATAAAAAGCCTAATACAACTTCTAAAAACATTACCATAGCAACTGGTGCCACTAAATAACTTAAAGCAATTGTAGAAACAAAACTCATTACAACAGCTGAAAAAGCTATAATTGATATTGGCACAAGTAACAATAAAGAATTGCTTTTTTGTTTTTTTAATGTATTTTCTCTACTCATCTATACCACCTTTAGTAAAAAATTTAATTACTAGAATTATATCACATAAATAAAAAAGTACAATAATATTTTAAATATTATCTTTTTTTAACTGTTTTTTTACTCGTTCTATAAGCATTTCTAATGCTACCGCATTTTCTCCACCGTTTGGAATTATAATATCAGCTCTTCTTTTGCTTGGTTCGACAAACTGCTCGTGCATCGGTTTAACCGTTGTCAAATATTGTTCTATAACACTTTCAAGGGTTCTTCCTCTCTCCTTAACATCGCGAACAATTCTTCGTAAAATTCTGACATCAGCATCTGTATCAACAAAGACCTTAATATCCATCAAGGTACATATCGAAGGCTCATCAAAAATCAAAATACCTTCTAAAACAATTACAGGGGCTGGTTTAATCTCAACGACCTTATTAGAACGATTGTGCTCCTTATAATCATAAATTGGCATTTCTACACTAATACCATTTTTTAAAGCTTCAATGTGCTGTCTCAACAATTCATTATCGAATGCATCCGGATGATCATAATTAAGTTTCTGACGTTCTTCAAAAGGCATATCATCATGTCTTTTATAATAATTATCATGACGAAGAATACAAACCTCATCTCTGCCAAAACTTTCAACTAATTTATCAGCTAATGTTGTTTTTCCACTTCCGGTTCCACCGGCTATTCCAATTACAATTGTATCCATACTTTTTCCTATCTATTATTTTTCACCAATAATGGCTAAAGTTGCACTTGTACCTAATCTTGATGCTCCTGCTTCAATCATACTTAAAGCTTCTTCTTCACTGTGAATTCCACCAGAAGCTTTAACGCCCATATCATCTCCAACAGTTTCTCTCATTATTTTAACATCACAAGCTTTTGCTCCTGCTTTAGAAAATCCTGTTGATGTCTTAACAAAATCAGCACCTGCTTCTTTTGATAATTTACATGCTACAACTTTTTCTTCGTCAGTTAAAAGACATGTTTCAATAATAACTTTTAATACGATACCTTTTCCACATACATCTTTTAAAGCTTTAATATCTTCTCTAACGAAATCATATTTTTTATCTTTCAAAGCTCCTACATTTATAACCATATCTATTTCTGTTGCTCCAGCCTCGATAGCTTTTTTTGTCTCGAAAGCTTTAACTTCAGTAGTTGATTGTCCAAGTGGAAAACCTACAACTGTACAAACTTTAACATCTGTATCTTTTAATTCATTAGCAACAAATCCTGTATAATATGAATTAACGCAAACTGATGCGAAATCATATTTTTTTGCCTCATCACAAATCTTCTTAACATCTGCTTCTTTCGCATCTGCATTTAAAATAGTATGATCAAAATACTTTGTAGAAATCATAATTATTTCTCCTTCATCTTGCTTATAATTGTATTTCATATAATTATTTAAAATATATGTTTAAACACGAAAAATTCCCGCCAGAATATACTGACGGGAAAAGCCGATAACCGGGATCGAACCGGTGGCCTACGCATTACGAGTGCGTCGCTCTACCTACTGAGCCATATCGGCACATAAAATATAACTTTTAAAACATCAGTAATTCTATTTCTTCTTTATTAAATAACATTTACTGCTGCCTACCTTTTGTATTCTACCAAATATATTAATAAAAATCAATAATAATTTTATCATCATTAAAAATTAGTTTTTTTAATAACTCTTATTAAAAAACATAATAAGTTAAATTCACTTAACACATTGACTAACGCTTTTAATTTTGCTAGTATTTATTTGCGTTTTAAGTTCATATTAGCAAACAGGAGGAAAGAAATATGAAAAAAATTATTTCTATGATTTTAATTGCAACTATGGCAGTAGGTTTAGCTGCTTGTGGTTCAAAATCAGATTCTAAAAACACAAAAAAAGTTTCTAAAAACGATGTAGCTTTAATTACTGATGTAGGAACAATCGATGATGAATCGTTTAATCAGGCTACATGGCAAGGTGTGAAACAATATTGTAAAGAAAATGGATTCAAATGTGATTACAAAAAACCAACAGCAGACTCAACAGATGCTCGTGTTTCTTCTATTACAGAAGCTTGTAGTCAAGGATATAAAACAATTGTATTACCAGGATACTTATTTGGTGATGCTCTTATTCAACTTCAGGACTCATTCCCAGATGTTAAATTCGTTGCTATCGACGTTTCAAAAGCTGATTTAAAAGGTCAAAAAATCAAAGACAATGTAGTATGCTTTACATTTGCTGAAGAGCAAGCTGGTTACTTAGCTGGATATGCAGCTGTAAAAGAAGGTTATACAAAATTAGGTTTCTTAGGCGGAATTAAGGTACCTTCAGTTGCAAGATTTGGTTACGGATACGTTCAAGGTATCAAAGGTGCTGCAAAAGAAACAAACACAAAAGCAGAAGTTAAATATACATATGGTGGACAATTCTCTGCTGATGATAAGATCACTGCTAAAATGCAGGGATGGTATTCTGCTGGAACACAAATAATCTTCGCTTGCGGTGGTGGTATTTACGGTTCTCCACTTGAAGCATGTGGTCAATATAAAGGTAAACTTATCGGTGTTGACGTAGATCAATATTCAAAAGGTACTAAATGCGAAAAACAACACGGTTATAACCCATTCTTAACATCTGCTATGAAAGATTTACAAAACACAACTGTTTCAGTTTTAAATGATATCAAAGACGGAAAATGGAACAAATATAGTGGAAAAATCATGCACTACTCACTTAAAGATGGTGATTATATCTGTCTTCCAACAGATGAAAAATCTTGGGCATTTGAAAAATTCACTAAAGAAGAATATAAAGAACTAAAAGAAAAAATCGCTAAAGGTACTATCAAAGTTGATGATAATGCTGATGTAGATATTGAAAAACAATCTGATGAAAACGTAACTGTTTCATTAATCAAATAATTTCAAACAAATAACTTAAATTCAAAAAATTACTGATAAAGTCTAGGCTTATGTTTAATTTACACAGACATTTGCCTAGACTTTATTTATTTGTTACAATTTTCCGATATTACAAATTGAATGTATATATTAACGCTACTTATAAGTTTATATTTTATTAAAAATAAGTAAAATTTTTCTTGCTTATTTATACCATACAAGATAAAATAAGAGTGTTTGTGTAAAATTTAGAAGAAGGAGTGACTATTTTGGCTGACTATGTAATTGAAATGCTTGGAATAAGTAAATATTTTCCAGGTATTAAGGCTAATGACAATATTACACTTCAATTAAAACGTGGAGAAATCCATGCTTTACTTGGCGAAAATGGTGCTGGTAAATCTACTCTTATGAGTATATTGTTCGGACTTTATCAACCAGACGAAGGTGTAATAAAAAAAGATGGACAAATCGTTAAAATCAACAACCCAAATGATGCTAACGATTTAAGAATTGGTATGGTACATCAACATTTTAAACTTGTAGAATGCTATTCCGTTCTTGATAATATAATTTTAGGTGTGGAACCCAATGTTGCTGGTATTCTACATAAACAAGAAGCTCGCGAAAAAATTATGGAATTATCAAAAAAATACGGCTTGCAAATTGACCCCGATGCAATCGTAGAAAATATTACTGTTGGAATGCAACAAAGAGTTGAAATTTTAAAGATGTTGTATCGTGATAATGATGTACTTATATTTGATGAGCCAACAGCTGTTCTTACCCCACAAGAAATCACAGAATTAATGCAAATCATGAAAAAATTAGCTGCTGAAGGAAAATCTATTTTATTTATCTCACATAAATTAGCAGAAATCATGACAGTTGCAGATCGTTGTTCTGTATTAAGAAAAGGTAAGTATATTGGAACTGTTGATATCAAAGATACAACAGCTGAAGGTTTATCTACAATGATGGTTGGCCGTAAGGTTAATTTAAAACTAGATAAAAAGAAAGCTACTCCAGGAGAAATAATTTTGGATGTAGATAATCTTACAGTTTCATCTAATTCTTCCAAAAAAGAAGCCGTTAAAAACGTATCTTTTAATGTTAGACGCGGCGAAATTGTTTGTATTGCAGGAATTGAAGGCAACGGACAAGCCGAATTAATTCAAGCAATTACAGGTTTAACAAAACAAAAAAGCGGTAAAATTGTTTTATGTGATAAAGATATTTCTCATGAATCAATTCGTTACCGTTCAGAACACGGTATGAGTCATATTCCAGAAGATAGACATAAGCATGGCTTAGTACTTGATTATGATTTGGCTCAAAATATTGTTTTACAGCGATATCGTGAACCTGAATTTTCTAAATTCGGATTCATCAAATTTGACGCTGTTAAAAAATATGCTGAAAAACTTATTAAAAAATTCGATGTACGATGTGGTCAAGGAACAGATACTATTGTACGTTCTATGTCAGGTGGTAACCAGCAAAAAGCTATTATTGCCCGCGAAATTGACAAAAATCCAGAACTTTTAATCACAGTTCAGCCAACACGAGGACTTGACGTTGGTGCAATCGAGTACATCCACAAGGCAATTATTGAACAACGCGATGCTGGAAAAGCAGTTCTACTTGTTTCACTTGAACTTGATGAAGTATTAAATTTATCTGATAGAATTCTTGTTATGTACGAAGGCGAACTAGTTGGAGAATTCAAGAGTTCAGATGTTACCACAGAAACACTTGGTCTTTATATGACAGGTGCAAAAAAAGATAACATTACTAAGGAGGTAACAAAATAATGAAAAAAGGAATTGCAATTGCATCCTCTATTGTATGTATTCTTGTTGGATTATTATTTGGTTTAATATTTTTATTAATCATTAATCCTGCCGAGTCTATAAGCCTTGGATTTACACCATTAATTTTAGCAGGTTTATCTTCTGCTTTTAATCCAGATTGGATAAGTGCAGGATCTAACTTAATGAAACTTGGACAAGAAATTGCTAATGCTATGCCTATCATCATGACAGGTTTATCCGTAGCTTTTGCATTTAAGATGGGACTTTTTAATATCGGAGCAGCTGGACAATATACACTTGGTGCTTTTGGTGCTTTATATTTTGCACTTATTTTAAAATGTCCATGGTATGTTTGTCTTTTAGCTGCAGCTGCATTTGGTGCTTTCTGGGGAATGCTTCCTGGTTTATTAAAAGCTTACCTAAACATTAACGAAGTAATTAGTTGTATTATGTTAAACTGGATTGGATTATATGGCGTTAATACTATAATATATGGTAATGGTAATAGTAAAATGTTCAATTCATCACAATCAAAAGCTTATCAGGTTGGAACTGTAAACCCTGATGCTTTGATTCCAAGCAAGATTTTTGGATTGGATATGTTTGAAATCTTCAAATATAGAGCTACAACTATTGGTATCTTTTTTGCAATAATTATTGCAATAGTTATTTTAATTGTCCTAAATAAGACAACTTTTGGATACGAATTAAAAGCATGTGGATTTAATAAAGATGCTGCCAAATATGCTGGAATTAATGATAAAAGAAACATTATTCTTTCTATGTTAATTTCTGGTGCTTTAGCTGGATTTGGTGCTGGTTTATTCTATCTTTCAGGTACTGTTCAATGGAATCCTTTAGATTCTACTGCTCTACCTGCTGCAGGCTTCGACGGTATTACAGTTGCTTTACTTGGTTTATTGAATCCTATTGGATGTATTTTCTCCGGATTATTTATTTCACATATTAGTGTTGGAGGAACAATGATGCCACAATCAATCTTCCCAAGTGAAATTTCTCAAATTATCACTGGATTAATTGTTTATTTATGTGCTTTTACACCTATTATTCAAGAAAAACTAACAAAATTTATTGGAGCACATAAAAAGACACAACAAAACGCTAATAAGGAGGAAAAATAAATGTCAGCAGGACTTCTTATTTTAATAAAATTTACTTTACTTAGTGGTATTGTTTTAATGTATGTTGCACTCGGTGGATGTTTTTCAGAACATTCTGGAGTAATTAACATTGCTTTAGAGGGTGTAATGGTTATAGGTGCTTTATTTGGAATTTTGACACTTTGTACTCTTCCAAAAAATTTACCTGGCTTTTTAATTGTAACTATTTCAATTCTAGTTGCAATGATTTCTGGAATGATTTATTCATCCCTATTAGCATTTGCATCAATTAATTTAAAAGCTGATCAAACTATTGGTGGTACTGCACTTAACATTTTAGCAACTGCTATTGCATTAGTTGTTGTAAAACACTATAACAGTACAATTTCACCTGATGCTCAGTCACCTAAATTAAATTTTGATAATAGTTTATTTATTTTTAATGTTGGTCCATTCACATTAAACGTATTTATAATTCTTGGAATTATACTACTTATTGTGTCTCACTTTGTATTATATAAAACACGTTTTGGATTACACTTGCGTGCATGTGGTGAGCATCCACAAGCTGCAGATTCAGTTGGTATCAACGTCTACAAGATGAGATGGGCTGGTGTATTAATTTCAGGTGCACTTGCAGGTATTGGTGGTATGGCATATATTGTACCATCTGTTCAAGATTGGAATTTTGAAGTTGGTGTTGGTGGTATGGGCTTTTTAGCTCTTGCTGTAATGATTTTCGGTAAATGGAATCCTGGATATATTTTCCTTGGTTCATTATTCTTTGCTGTATTTAAATCATTAGCAAACATTTATGACTCAACATTCCTTGCAAATTTCCATCTCACAAAAGAGATTTATAGCATGATGCCATTTATTGCATCATTAATTGTTTTGATGTTTACATCAAAGAATTCTAAAGCCCCTAAGGCTGAAGGTATACCATACGATAAAGGTATGCGTTAATGTTATTTTAGAAATTTTTCATTAAATTATAATTTAAACATTTACTTATTTGTTTTTACATTATTTAATAATAAACCAGTATATTTTATACAAATTCTTTTGTTATAAAAGTATACTGGTTTTTTTTATATTTTCTTAATTTTTTCTAAAGAAATTCTTTATAAACTATTGACATTATTTAAAAAAAGATTAAAATATATTATGCTCAAGTTTATTAATAGTAAACTTAAAATCTACGATTAATATTATAATAGTAATTGTAAACAAATAATTTATTATATAAATAAAGAGGAGAATACAATGGATATCGGAAAGAGGATGAAAGAACTAAGAGTTTTATATGGACTCACTCAACAAGAACTTGCTGATAGAGCTGAACTTACTAAAGGTTTTATTTCTCAGCTTGAAAGAAATCAAAATACTCCTTCTATTAGCACTCTTCTTGATATTATACAATGTTTAGGTACAACACCTGCTGAATTTTTTGCAGATGATGAGCCTGAACAAATTGTTTTTAAATCACACGATTACTTCAAAAAAACAGATACTGAACATAAAAAAACAATCGAATGGTTAGTTCCTAATGCTCAAAAAGATATTATGGAACCTGTACGTCTAACTTTAGAACCTGGCGGACATTCTGAAGTTTATCTTCCGCATTCAGGCGAAGAATTCGGCTACGTTTTAAAAGGAACTATCAAGCTAATATATGGAAGACGTTCTCTCACAATAAAAAACGGGGAATCGTTTTACTTCAATTCCTCTAAAAAACATTATATTGAAAATATAAGTAAAAAAAATGCAATTGTGCTATGGATTACAACGCCACCTAGTTTTTAGATATATATAGACCTTGGAGAGGGTCACTAAACACTACTACTATATTATTATGAGGTAAATAATTATCATGAAAAAGGAATTAATCAATTTTTTAGATATTTCAAAATCATATGGTGATCATCTTGTTTTAGATGAATTTAATCTTTCAGTTAAAGAAAACGAATTTGTAACATTACTTGGTCCTTCTGGATGCGGTAAAACAACTACGCTTCGCCTTTTAGGCGGCTTTGAAACACCTGATACAGGTAAAATTCTTTTCGATGAAAAAGACATTACAAATTTACCTGCTAATCAGCGAAAATTAAACACTGTTTTTCAAAAATATTCGCTTTTTCCTCATATGACAATTGCAGAAAATATTGCTTTTGGCCTTAAAATAAGCAAAAAAAGCGACCAATATATAAAAGACAAAATCAAATACGCATTAAAGCTAGTTAATCTAGATGGATATGAAAACAGAAGCGTAGATTCATTAAGTGGTGGACAACAACAACGTATCGCTATCGCAAGAGCTATCGTAAATGAACCTAAAGTACTTCTTTTAGATGAACCATTAGGAGCATTAGATTTAAAACTAAGACAAAGTATGCAATACGAATTAATTCGTTTAAAAAATGAATTAGGAATTACATTCGTTTACGTTACTCATGATCAAGAAGAAGCTCTAACAATGTCAGATCAAATCGTTGTTATGAATCAGGGATATATTCAGCAAATTGGATCTCCTGAAGACATTTATAATGAACCTGAGAATGCATTTGTAGCAGATTTTATTGGTAGTAGTAATATCCTCGACGGAATAATGATACAAGACAGACTTGTGTCAATTTTAGGCAAACAGATTCCATGTGTCGATGAAGGATTTGGAAACAATACACCTGTTGACGTAGTTATTAGACCAGAAGATTTAATCATAACATCGCCTGAACAAGGCTTTATTACTGGAAAAATAACTTCAGTAATTTTCAAAGGTGTTCACTACGAAATAGAAATTCTAGCAAATGATTATAAATGGTTAGTTCATACAACAAAATTTGCAACTGTTGGTGACTACGTTGGACTTTCGATTGATCCTTTTGATATTCAAATCATGAAAAAAGCTGAATATTCAGACGAAAAGGCGGTGGAAATAAATGAAGAACTTTAAAAAACAGCTTTTAGCTGGCCCATATCTTTTATGGATGATAGGCTTTATAATTCTTCCAATGTTATTAGTTGTATATTATGCTTTTTTTAGCAATCACCAATTTACTTTAGATAACGTTATGGCTATTACGTCAGAAGTGAATTTTAAAGCTATTTTATTATCTCTAAAAGTTGGTATATTGAGTACTTTAATTTGCTTACTACTCTCCTATCCATTGGCACTTATTTTAAAAAACATAAATTTCAAGAATCAAAGTTTTATTGTTTTCTTATTTATGTTACCAATGTGGATGAACTTTATGCTAAGAATACTTGCTTGGAAAATTCTATTATCTAAAAATGGAATTCTTAATACTTTTTTATATAATATTAATTTACCAAAAATACAAATATTAAATACATCTGGAGCTATTATTTTTGGTATGGTTTATGATTATTTGCCATTTATGTTATTACCAATTTATAATTCTATGGCTCATGTAAAAAAAGACTACATCGAAGCTGCTCAAGATTTAGGTGCTTCTAAGATAAGAATATTATTCCAAATAATTATTCCATTAACAATGTCTGGTATTGTCAGTGGTATTGTCATGGTTTTTGTTCCTACTCTTACATCATTCGCCATTTCTGAGCTTCTCGGTGGTGGAAAAGTTTTACTTATAGGTAATGTAATTGAGCACAACTTCATGCAAGGAATGCGCTGGGGAATTGGTAGTGGACTATCATTTGTATTGATGGTATTTGTCTTTATCAGCATGATATTATCTTCTAAATTTGGTGAAGAGGAAAAAGGAGGTACTGGAATATTATGATAAAAAAACTTTTATCCAATCTTTATCTTGTAATTATATTTTTATTTCTATATTTGCCTCTTTTTGTCCTAATGACTTTATCTTTTAACAATTCAAAGTCAAAAGTACTTTGGGGTGGATTTACATTAAAATGGTATTCTAGATGTTTCAAAAGCGAAACTATTATGAATGCTTTCATGACAACAATACAAGTAACTTTACTAGCAGCTATATTTTCAACAATTTTAGGTACTGTTGCTGCTATTGGAATTAGTTCCATGAAAAAAAGAAGTAAAACTATTTACTTAGGTGCAACGAACATACCTCTACTTAACGCAGATATTGTTACTGGTATCTCTATGATGTTATTATTTGTTAAATTTACGAATTTAAGCTTTGTTACTGTATTAATAGCTCATATAACTTTTAACATACCATATGTTATTTTAAATGTTCTACCTAAAATACAGCAAGCAAATAAATATACATATGAAGCTGCCTTAGATCTAGGTGCATCGCCTTTATACGCATTTTATAAAGTAACATGGCCAGAAATACGTTCAGGTGTATTTAGCGGTTTTTTAATGGCTGTAACAATGTCTTTAGATGATTTTAGTATAACATACTTCACAAAGGGGCCTGGTATAAATACTCTTTCAACTATGTTGTATACTGAATTACGTAAAGGAATCAAGCCTGAGCTATATGCTTTGTCAACAATATTATTCTTTACTGTTTTTATTTTGTTACTTATTATTAATATTAAAAATAATAAAAAACAACATAGGAGATAATGATGATGAAAAAAATATTATCAAGCAACAAAAAATTAAAAAGAATATGTTTTTGTCTAATTTTAACTATGTTTTTGTCATTAACTCTTTCATCATGTAATCAGAAAAGTGAATCAAAAACAAAAAAAACTACATTTTCAAATTCAATAACTGTTTTAAATTACGGTAAATATATAGATGAAAACATGATAAAAAAATTTGAAAAAGAAACAGGAATTCATGTTAAATATGAAGAATACGAAAGTCCCGAAGAAATGTATACAAAATACAAATCCGGCTCCATTAATTATGATATTATCTGTACTTCAGAATATATCATTCAAAAATTAATGTCAGAAAACGAGATCAAAAAAACGGACTTTACAACACTAAAAAACTATCATAACATTGACCCTAAAATACTAGAAATAAATAGAAGCTTTGATAGGAAAAACGAATATGCGCTACCATATTTTTATGGTACATTAGGTATATTATATGACAAAACTAAAGTATCTTCAAAAGATGTACAATCTTGGGATTGCTTATGGAACAAAAAATATAATAATGAAATAATTATGGAAAATTCCGTCAGAGATACTTTTGCTGCCGCATTAAAAAAACTAAATTATTCTATTAATGATACAAATAAAAAGCATTTAGAAAAAGCTTTATATATTTTGGAGCGTCAAAAGAAACATGTTTATGCTTATATGGTTGATGAAACTGCAGATGAAATGATTGCAGGAAACGCCAAATTAGCTTTGTGCTATTCCGGAGAAGCTGCTACTGCTATGGATTCGAAAGAATCTCTTGCATACTCTATTCCAAAAGAAGGCTCTAATGTATGGGTTGACTCATGGTTTATACCAAAATCATGTAAAAACGAAAAAAACGCTATGATGTTTTTAGATTTTATATGTAGAGAAGATGTTGCAACTGCTAATTTTGATTATGTTTACTATGCTTCACCTATTTTACCAGTAGTAAAAAAACAACCAAAAGATGTTTTGAATAATGAAGCCGTCTTCCCTTCAAAAGAAACATTAAAGAACTGTGAAATTTTTACTATGCAAGATCAGAAAACGACAAATTATTATTCTGATTTATGGATGAAACTTAAAGCTTATTAATATTTTATTTCACACAATTTTATGTTTCTAATATAAAAGCAATTATTCTATTAGATGTTTTTTATAAAATGTTTAATAAATAATTGCTTTTTTCTTTTCCTATAGATACAATTCTACTATTTCATATTTGTTTTCAATTATTACAATTTGTCATTTTTTTACAAAATCATCAAATTATATATTTTCTTATTGCTTTATCAAATTTTATATGCTACTATCTATAAGACAGTTCTGTTATTCATGAATTTCTATTAACTAGATGTAATTACACTTTAGATTCTAAGTAATTGTACTTAAAGTACACAATTTTAAAAGTTAAATTCAGAAAGGAAAAAAATGACATATAATAATTTTAAAAATGGGGTTCTTTTAGAACTCAAGCAAGTTTTTAACAGCACGGCGACCGTCGAAATTAAAACATTTACAAAAAACAACGGTAAAAAACTAGACGGTATCATTATTTCTTCAAAAGATACAAATGTAAGTCCAACTATCTATCTAAATCCTTTATATCACAAATATCTCGAAGGACTTCCTATAAAACAAATTGTAACTGAAATTTCTAATATATATTATAATAATCCATCTTACAAAGATTTTGATACAAATCAATTTCTTGATTTTGATGATGCAAAAAATCATATCTTCTTTAAACTAATTAATTATGAAAAAAATAAAGAATTATTAGAAGATATTCCTCATATGAAATTTCTTGATTTAGCTGTTGTATTCGGCTATTTTGTAGAAACAAATAGTTCTGAATTTGCATCAATTCTAATTCATAATTCTCATACAAGATATTGGGAAGTTACAACAGACGATTTATATAAAATAGCACTTATTAATACACCTAAACTATTTTCACATAAATTTTCTAATTTATTAGATACAATAAAAACACTATCTGCTAATACTTCTCTAAATGATATTGATTATAGCAATAATAAACTTCCAGAGAACTTCAACACTGATTTTAGCGTTTTAACTAATAAATATAGTATAAATGGTGCATCATGCATTTTATACCGTAATCTTTTAAAAAATTATGCCAATGAAAAACAATCAAATTTAATCATTATTCCATCTAGTATTCATGAAGGTGCGACACGTTTCGTCAAATAAATACACAAAAGACGAGGGTTAAAATTTTATATTTTTTCAATAACTTATTTCTTGAGAAGTAAAATGCGTAATATTTTATATGTTTTTTAAATATTATAAAGTGCTTCCTTTAATACTCCGAATAGCATGTTCCAAATGCACTACAACAACATGTTATAAGCTCGGTAAAGGCGGCTGAGAGCCATCCTAACACATATAGGTGAGGAAATGCGAACTAGAGGTAGTCGAGTGGATGATAGGCCGGAAGTCTATAAAATATCTATGATGAGAATGTTATTTTAACTGACGAACTCTCGAATGAAAAGATCTAAAAATACAAATGTAGAAATGCATTAATGAATTTATTTCATGTAAGTGTGGATTAGTAAATATCTTCATTAAGAAACTCCATACTGTAAATAAATAATATTGTATTATTTACAGTCAATCTTACAGGTCTAAAGAGAGCATCTAAGGATATATGTACAGATAAAGAAATAGGAACGTGGAAAGCTGATAACGTGTAGAAATGTGCATTTTCGTTGAAACGGTCTATGGCAACATAGTTTATATCAGTGAGAGTAAGGGCAATATACCTATGACGCAACAATAATACCTTGCTGAGGGACAGCCCTAAGTCAAATTAATTATACTGTTATTTATCATTACAGTTTAATATTATTTGATGGAACGCCGTATGAGGTGAAAGTCTCACGTTCGGTGTGGAATGGGGGAAAAGATGGAAAATACATAAAAATACATTTATTCTTTTATGTATTCAGATCTTACCTATCATTATTAATTATTTTACCAGATGATGGAACATTTGATAAACAAACAATCAACAAAATGATTCTAGATGCAAACTCAACTGTTTTAAAAGATGAACAAGTACTATCTGATAACGCGTATTATTATTCCAGAGAGTATTCACGATTACTATATTTTGAATAAAATTTAATTTTTATTAGTATTTCATTCGGAATAATATTGGATTTTTACTAATATTTCATTCGACATAATGTTTGATTTTTACTAATATTTCATTCGACATAATGTTTGATTTTTACTAATATTTCATTCGACATAATATTTAAGATGCACCTAGTCTTATAAATTTTTCGATCTTTATAAAAAAATCACTCTTCATTTCTAGTAAATTCTATCTAGAATATATATTTTTCTTATATTTACATATGTCATGTAGAAATTTTCAAATATATTCTCTTCTAAACTGTTTCATACAGCAATGAATATATTACATTCTTATAAAAAAATCTTACAATAAAATCTAAAAAAATAAAATCTTGCTTTGTCTAGCATTTATTATATTTTCTACAAATCTAATCTTTATGTAAATTCTATGTTAGATTATCTGTAGTAACTTATATTTCTTATAGTTCTTAGCTATTATAAGTTACTAAAATTATTTATTAAAGTTATTTTCAAAATCTTTAAAATATATATTCTTTCTAAAATCATATCTATCTAAATTATTTATTTAATATCTATTTTAAATAAGTAATTAAAAATATCCTATAAGTATGGATATTTAAAATTATTATAGCTATAAAAATATAAATATATATAATTATAAATACAATTTTACCAATATCAATAGCCAATTATGGACAAATATCCATCATTGGCTATTGTTCTTTTTATAATATTATCCATAGTATAGAATTTAAACTAAGCTCTCATATAATTTTTCGTACATTCTTGCAGAAGCCTTCCACGAAAAATCAGATTCCATATCACGTTTTACAATATTTGACCACATTTTTTTATGATTATTATAAACATCATATGCATAGCGTATTGCATCTGCAAGTTCTTCTCCATTATAATTTGCAAATGTAAAACCTGTTCCTGTATTTTCGTATTCATTATATGGTTCAACTGTATCTATTAAGCCTCCAGTTTCACGCACAATAGGAACTGTTCCGTATCTCATTGCCATTAACTGACTTAATCCACATGGTTCAAACAACGATGGCATTAAAAAAGCATCTGCGCCAGAATAAAACTTATGTGCAATTTGTTCGTTGTATCCAATATATGCACTAACTTTATTAGGATACTTATTATGAAAATATTTTAAACTATTTTCATAATAGTTTTCTCCTGTTCCTAAGAAAACAAATTGAATGTCCAAATCGTTCACAAGTGATTCCAAAACGTAATTAACTAAATCAAAACCTTTTTGATCAGTCATTCTAGAAACCATGGCGACAACAAATGTTTCCTTTTTTTCAGGAAGATTTAACATTTTTTGTAATTCTTTTTTATTTTTTTTCTTTCCGGTTAAATCCTTCTTATCAAAATTAGCTGCTATTCTTTTATCACGTTCAGGATTGTATATTTTATAATCAATTCCATTAATAATTCCTAATACATGATTTCCTTTGCTTCTTAATACTCCATCTAAACCAACTCCACCCTCAGGCGTACAAATATCTCTTGCATATGATGGACTAACTGTTGTTACATAATCAGAATATACTAAGCCACCCTTTAAATAATTAGCTTCGCCATATGCTTCTATACCCTTGTCTGTAAAAACATATTCTGGCAAGCCTGTTGCGTCCTGTATTGCCTGAATATTCCATCTTCCCTGAAAATTTAAATTATGAATTGTAAATATAGTTTTTATATTTTGATAAAATTTATTTTCTTTATATAATTCCTTTAAAAAAACAGGGATTAAACCAGTTTGCCAATCATTACAATGAATTATATCTGGCTTTAAGTTCAAATAAAAAAGTGCTTCTAATATAGCTTTTGAAAAAAAAGAAAACTTTTCTACATCTTCATGTATCATATTATATGGTTTATCACCCGAAAAATAATACTCGTTATCTATAAAATAATATTTTATACCTTCATATGTACTCTCTAATACACCTACATACTGTTTTCTCCATGCTAAATCCATATAAAAGCTACAAACAAACTTTAAATTTTTTTTATATTTTTCATCCATGCATTGATACTTTGGCAAAAAAACAAATGCCTTGTACTTTTTTTTAGATAAGTACCTTGGCATCGAACCTACAACATCTGCTAAACCTCCTGTTTTAATAAATGGTACAGCTTCTGATGTTGCATAAACAATATTAACCATAACTCCTACTCCTTACTTATACTCCTATATAATTAAATTCAAAAAAAAATTAGAATAGTTACACTTTTTGTGAATTTACCCATCTTTTTTCACAAAAAACAACTATTCTAATTATAATATTATCAGCATTTTATTTCAAGCAATAATTATTTTTAAATTTAATTTTTAAAATTTTGTACGTTTTTATCGATATTGTCTAAATATTTTTATTTAAACAACTTAACGACTCTTTTTTTTATCTTTAGCTAAACCTTTCATTTCACGCGCACTTTCAATAACCTTTTCTGTTATCTCCACTCCACCAATCATTCTAGCTAATTCCTTAACACTTTGGTCGTAATTTAAAGAATGAATTCTAGAAACAGTCATTTCATTTTTCTCTGAATCAGTTTCAATTGATTTTTCAATCAAATAATGATGATTGGCCATTGCCGCTATCTGAGGTAAATGTGTAATACAAATAATTTGATGCAATTGACTTAATAAATCCATTTTTTCGGAAACCATTTGAGCAGTTCTACCACTAATACCCGTATCAATTTCATCAAATATTAGAGTTTCTATATCATCGTCCTGTGCCATTATAGTTTTAATTGCAAGCATTATTCTCGATAATTCACCACCAGAAGCAACATCTTGTAGAGGTCGAACTGGCTCACCTGGATTAGTAGAAATCAAAAATTCTACATCATCAAAACCGTCACTTGTATAATCTTTTGTCCTACCAAAATTCATTTCAAATTTAACATCTAAGAAATTAAGATCTAATAATGCTGCTTTGATTTTATCAACTAATTCAACTGATGCTTCTTTTCGAATAGATGATAATTCCATACATAATTTATCTAATTTTTCTTTTTCTTTATTTATATTTTTTTCAAGCTGATTTATGTATTCATCATATTCTTGTAAAACCTGAATACGCTTCTTTTTTTCTTCATAAGACTCTAATATATCAGAAATTGTACGACCATATTTAGCTTTTAAAGTATTAATTAAATTCAACCTAGAATCTAATTCATAGAATTCATGCTCATCGAAATCAAGCTCTGAGATATAATTAGATAACTCATAATTAAAATCATTTACTAAACTTTCAATCTCTGATAATTCATTTGTTAAATTTTGAATTTTTTCATCATAATTAACAACAAATTGAATATCATACATTGCTTTATCTAAAAGCTCTGCAACACCATCAATTTCACCATTGGTTATTTCTCTTACACTATTTAATTTTTCTATTATTTTCTTTCCATTTGAGAAAAAACGATATTTTTCTTCTAATTCTTCGTCTTCATTTTCTTTCAAATTTGCTTCTTCTATTTCATTTACTTCAAATTCTAAAAAAGATAATTCTCGATTTCTTTCTTCACTGTTCATATTAGCATTTTGTCTCTCAACAATAAGTTTTCTATAACTTAAAAATGCTTCCGATAATTCTTCCTTAATACCAGTAATTCTACGTTTGGCAAATTCATCTAAAATTTGAAGATGTTTCTTTTTATTTAAAAGTGATTGGTGTTCATGTTGACCATGAATATCTATAAGAAATGACGATATTTCTTGAATTTTACTAGCAGAAACAGTTTCTCCATTGATTCTACTTACCGTTCTATTAAGCTTTATTTTCTTGCTTATAACAACAAGATTATCATCGCCTATCTCTACACCTAATGATTTTAAATGTTTGATTGTATCTTTGTTTTTTATTTCAAATGTAAGTTCAATTAATGCAAATTCCGCATTTTTACGTAAAATATCCTTTGGTGCCTTTTCCCCTAATGCAATATTTATCGAGCCTATTATAATAGATTTTCCTGCACCAGTCTCACCCGATAGGATATTTAATCCCTCTCCAAATTCAACATCCGCCTCATCAATTAAGGCAAGATTTTTTACATGCAAATTCTGTAACATATTGTTTCATTCACTCTCCCAATACTCTTCTCATTAATCTACTAATTTTCTTAATTTTTTTATCAACACTTCAGCATCTTCTGTTGTTCTAACAGCACACATAATTGTATCATCACCTGCGATTGAACCAACAATTTCACTGAAATCCATTGCATCTATTGAAGCACAAACCGCATTTGCCATACCTGAAACAGTTTTTATAACTAAAATATTTTGCGCTAAGTCCATAGAAATAAAACCATCTCTAAAAACTCTATGATATTTTTCTAGCATTCCTTCATTCTTTTCGCTAAATGCAACATATTTTTGTCTTCCCGAAGCAGTTTGAATCTTTGTAAGCTTCAATTCACGAATATCTCTCGAAACAGTAGCTTGTGTTACTTTATAACCCTCTCTTATCAAAAAATCTGATAATTCTTCTTGTGTACATATATCATTTTTTTTGATAAGTTCAAGAATTTTTGTTTGCCTCTTAGTCTTCATATTATATACTAGCCTTTACGCTAATTTCCTCTCTGAATTTTTATTATTGGAGTTAATTGAATGTAGCCATCTTCTTTCTTAAAATTTCCAAAAAGCTTTTACGATTCAATTTGCATATCTTAATTTTTGACATTGCTTTTGTGACAGTAAAAGATTCACCTGAATGTAATTCTTTCACGAAATCTCCATCAAAACTAACTTGTGCTCTATCATCTTTTTGAACACATCTCTTGCACAATTTTATTTCTACTTTTGAATCATCACCAATGACAATACTTTTTGAATTCAAGTTATGCGCGTTTATAGGTGTTAAAACTATCATATTAGCCTTTGGATCAACAATTGGCCCTCCTGCCGACATACTATACCCTGTCGAACCAGTAGGTGTTGCAATTATTATACCATCAGCATTATATGTACTTAAAAATTCACCATTTACATACACCTCAAATGATAGTATTGATAAACCTCCCATTTGATGTACTACAACATCATTTAACGCAATCAAATTATTAGGAACATTTTTATTATCACAAACTAACGCCATACGATCTTCAATATAGTAATTACCTTCAAATAACAAATCTATTGCACTAAATACTGTACTTTCTTCTAACTCGCACAAGTACCCTAAAGTACCTAAATTGATTCCAATTAAAGGTATTTCCAAACTTGATAATTTAGTCGCAGCCCTAATAAGTGTTCCATCTCCACCTAAAACCAAAATACAATCTGTATCATTTGGTATATCTTCAACTTTAAATTGCTTAGAATTTTTTGCTTCAACTCCACTAATTAAGCCAATTGCTTTTCCACCCTTTTTTTTTATATAGTCTATTATTTTTTTAGACAATACTAAATCATTATCTTTAAATTCATTTGTAATCAATACAAAATTTTTCATAACTTATTTATCTAATTGACCATGAGCCAGATTTACAATCTCATGTATGTCAACTGACTCCTCCTTTGTTGCTGTTTCTGATTTTTGTATATGAACTAGATATTCTATATTTCCTTCTGGTCCTTTTATTGGAGAAAATTCAAGATTTTTTACAGAATATCCATTTTTTAGCGCAAAATCAACAATTTTTTCAATTACTTCTTCATGAACCTTTGGATCTCTTACAACACCTTTTTTACCTACTTTTTCTTTACCTGCTTCAAACTGTGGCTTAATTAAACATACCATTTCAGCGTTTTCATTCAACAATTCTCTAACAGGGACTAAAACCTTAGTTAATGAAATAAACGACACATCACATGACGCAAAATCAAGTTTATCATCAATATCTTCTGGTGTAACGTAACGAATATTAGTTTTTTCCATGCAAACAACTCTTTCATCCTGTCTCAACTTCCATGCAAATTGACCATATCCTACATCAACAGCATATACTTTTTTTGCTGAATTTTGAAGCATACAATCTGAAAATCCACCAGTTGAGGCTCCAATATCCATGCAAACTTTATCAGTCAAATCAATGCCAAACTTTACCATAGCTTTTTCTAATTTAAGACCGCCACGACTAACATATTTAAGAGTCTGACCATGTAACTCAATTTTAGCATCCTCTGGAAATGTGTTACCTGGCTTATCCTCTCTATTATTATTTACGAAAATTTTACCTTCCATAATAAGTGTCTTTGCCTTTTCTCTAGAAGGTGCAATATTATTTTTTACAACTAAAACGTCTAATCTTTCTTTCATTTATTATCTCTCATTCTATAAATTTATATTTGTATAGATTTAAATCACTTAAATCTAAATATTATGTATTATATATTATGTATTGTATAACATATTTTTATATATAACATATTTTTATATATAGCATATTTTTATATATAACATGTTTTTATATATAACATATTTTTATATATAATATATTTCTTACACATTATATAATATATCATTTATATGCTATTATTTATTCTTGCATATGTTCCCATTTCTTTAAAACAGAATTAAATACTGATTCAGCATCAATTTTTAAGCTTTTATATAAAACTTCAACATTTCCATGTTCTACATACATATCTGGAATAGCTATGTTCAACACTTCAATATCAATGTTATTTTCTTTAACAAAACTTGCAACATGCTCTCCAAAACCACCACTTGCAACATTTTCTTCTAATGTCACTAAAAGAGTATGCTTTTTAGCTGCACATTTAATTAAATCACCATCAAATGGCTTAGCAAATCTAGCATTTATTAACGTTGAATTAATATTACGTTCTTTAAGTTTATCATGAACTTCCTTTGCTGTCTTAACCATACTACCTAACGCAAATAAAATAATTTGTGATTCATTGTAAATCACCTCTGCTCGAGCAGTTCTTATTTTTTCTCGATATTCACTCAAGCCCTCATATGCACATCCTCTTGGATATCTAATTGCTATTGGAGAATTATACTCAAACGCATATTTTATCATTTCTGCTAATTCCCATTTGTTCTTTGGCGCAATTATTGTCATATTAGGTATTGACGAAAGAAAAGAAATATCAAATATTCCCTGATGAGTTTCACCATCACTTCCAACTAGTCCTGCTCTATCGATTGCAAAAACAACTGGTAAATTCTGCAAACAAACATCATGTACTATCTGATCATATCCTCTTTGTAAAAATGACGAATACACTGCAAAAACAGGCTTTAAACCGTTTTTAGCAAGTCCTGCTGAAAATGTAACAGCATGAGCCTCAGCGATACCCACATCAAAAAATCTATTACTATAATTCTTCTTGAACCTGCTTAACCCTGTCCCATCTTCCATTGCTGCCGTAACGGCTACAATACTCTTGTCTTCTTCTGCCAGCCTATTTATAGTTTTAGAAAAAACATCAGTATAATTTGCATGTGTTTTCTTCGATATTGGTAATCCTGTTTCAATATCAAATGGTGGTGCTCCATGAAACTTCGAAGGATGTCTCTCAGCTGGGGGATATCCCTTTCCTTTTTTGGTGATAACATGTACTATAACTGGTCCATTAACTCTTTTTGCTTCTTGAAAAATTTTACACATTGCGTTAATATCACTTCCATCAACCGGACCTAAATACATAATTCCCATTTCTTCAAAAAACATTCCAGGAATCAATAATTGCTTAATTCCGCTTTTGGTACGTTTTATTTTTGCGACCATTTTCTTTCCGTAAACTGGAATTTTATTAAGTGAATTCATTACACCATCTTTAAAATCAATATATGCAGATGCTGTTCTAAATCCGTTTAAATATTTATTCACTCCACCTACATTTTCCGATATAGACATATTATTATCATTTAATACAATAATAAAATTCGAATTAAGGCTTGACGCATTATTAAGAGCTTCATATGCCATTCCACCAGTTAAAGCACCATCACCTATAACCGATATTACATAATTATCTTCACCTTTTAATTCTCTTGCTGTAGCTAATCCTAATCCAGCTGAAATAGATGTTGAACTATGTCCTGTATCAAATGCATCACAGTCACTTTCATCTGTTTTAGGGAAACCACTCATTCCACCATATTGGCGAAGATTTGTAAATCCTTCTCTTCTACCTGTTAAGATTTTATGAGTATATGACTGATGTCCGACATCCCAAACTATTTTATCTTTTGGTAAATCAAACGATAGATGTAATGCCATAGTCAATTCAACTACACCTAAATTTGACGCTAAATGTCCACCTGTCACAGAAATAGAATCAATTAAAAAATTGCGAATTTCTGCCTTTAATAATTCTAACTCTTCTGTATTAAGATTTTTTATATCGTTAACCTTTTGTACCTTATCTAAAACCATACCAAAGCCTTTCCGATAGTCTTATTTGTTTCTGTATACTAAATATACAAAAAGATCTTCTAAAAATTTATCATTTTTATTAAAAGAATGTAATAAATCAATTGCTTCATTCGTAATACTCTGTACGTCTTCCTTTGACTTATCTATTCCTTCAAAAGTTACATATGTTTCTTTATTGTTTTTTTCATCACTACCAATAGGTTTTCCAAGTTCTTCAAACGTACTAACAACGTCTAAAATGTCATCTTGAATTTGGAAAGCTAAACCTACCTTAGATGCTATCTTTTCGATATAATCAACATCTTTATCAGATGCATTTGCCAAAATAGCACCAATCATCATAGATGCTTCAATTAATGCACCAGTTTTTAATCTATATATAAAATCTAATTTTTCGCGTGTTATAACGCTATTCGATGTTTTTTCCGATTCAACGTCAACAACTTGACCTCCGACCATTCCATACACGCCAGATTTTTGAGTTAAAACTTTCAAAGCCTTTATAATTGCATCTTTATTAGATGAATCTACTTCAAAAGCTTTCAAAGCAATTTCATATGCATAATTTAATAACGCATCACCAGCTAAAACTCCCATAGCTTCTCCAAACTTTGCATGAGTAGTTTTTTGTCCTCTCCTATATTCATCATTATCCATTGCTGGCAAATCATCATGCACCAACGAATATGTATGTATAAACTCAATTGCAGCCATAAAAGGGTATATTGCCTCTGATGTACCTTCAAACATATCATATACCGCTTTCATCAGCATTGGTCTAATTCTTTTTCCTCCGACAATCACACTATAATTCATTGCCGAAAAAATAGTTTTTTGAAAACCTTCCTCTTTTGGAAGATATAATTCTATTTTTTTTGTTATTTTTGCTGCTTTATCAGCGATTTCACCCTTAAAATCCATATTATAATTCCTCTAATTCTCCATCTTCAGTCAATTTAAGAATTTCACCCTCCATTGACTGCAAAATATTATAGGATTCTTTTACCTCATCTAAACCTTTTTTATATAATTCAAAGGACTCTTCAAGTGAGACATCCTCAGAATCCATTTTTTTTATTAAATCTTCTATTTCAGTGAACCTTTCTTCTATAGATTTAGATTCGTTATTTTCATTAACTTCTTTTTTATTTTTCGCCATAGTTTGCTCCGTTTTTTTCAATTTCAAGGATTTTTGCAGTTGCTCTTCCATCCTTTAAAAATAGATTAACTTCTTGCGAAGTTTCTAATTGATTAACTGAATTTATATTTTTTCCATATTTATCAGTAACAAATGCATATCCACCAGACAAGCGTTTTGTCGGAGATTTAGAATCTATATTTTGTGCTAAAAATTCCAATTTGTATTTATAAACAGCTAAATGATTATTCATTAAGTTTTTCAATTCAGTATAATACGAATTTATTTTAGCTTTTCTTTCACTTAACAATCTATTTGGATTTTTTAGCTTAATAGTATTTTCAAGATTTTTTAATCTATATAACATGTTAGTTATTTTATAATTAAACTTTTGATTTATAATTTCATTATAATTCTCTAAATCATTTATTAAATCTAAATAATTATAAACCGCTAGTTCTGCAGCCGCTGAAGGGGTTGGTGCTCTTAAATCAGAAACGAAATCTGATATTGTATAATCTGTTTCATGTCCAACTGCCGATATAATTGGAATTGAGCAATTGAAAATCGCTTCAGCAACAATTCTTTCATTAAAAGCCCATAAATCTTCTAACGAACCACCACCACGGCCTACAATTATCACATCTACACCAATTTGTTCTAAAGCATTTATTCCATTAACAATGCTCTCTTTAGCTCCTTCTCCCTGAACTAATGCTGGATATAAAATAACTTTAACCTTTGGATTTCTTCTTGTAACAATATTTTGAATATCTCTAATTGCAGCTCCAGTGCTTGCTGTAACAACACCTAAAGTCCTAATATACTTTGGAATAGGGCGTTTGTATTCAGTTGCAAACATCCCCATTTCCTCAAGTTCTTCTTTTAAAGCATTAAATTTTAAGAATAAATCTCCTTCACCACCATGCTCTATTTCTCTAGCATACATTTGATAAATGCCATCACGTTCAAAGACTTCTACAGACCCTGTAACAACTACGCAATCTCCGTCTTTCATCGTAAAATTTATGCCTGCTCTTTTACTCTTAAACATAACGCATTTTATCAAACATTTTTCATCTTTAAGGCTAAAGTATATATGTCCACTACTATGATATTTACAATTTGAAACTTCACCCTCAACGCTTATGTTCTTTAACATAAAATCTTGTGCGAACATATTTCCAATATAATTATTTAGTTGTTGAACTTTATATACATTTTTATTCATAATTAATCAACGAATCTAGACAAAACACCGTTTACGAATGCTTTTGATTTATCTGTTCCATACATTTTAGCCAATTCAACTGCTTCATTAATTGCAACTTTATCAGGTACATTCTCGTCCATTTGGATTTCATACACTGCAAGTCTAATAATAGTCAAATCAACTTTTGTCATTCTTGATGTTTTCCAATTATCTGACACCTCATTAATTTTGTTATCAATTTCTGGAATGTTATCTATAATATTCTTAACAGTATTAATAACTAATTCTTTTTCTTCTAATGTCATTTTAGAAATATCATCCTTAATTTCTGGATAATCTTGAACTAAACCAATGTCGTCTAAATAAAAATTTAATTGTTCTTTCATATCCTCACTATTATGGAAATCTAAACGAAATAATAATTTAAAAATATTTTCTCTAATTTGTGATCGTTTCATTTTTGGGTTCCTTTCTGCTTGGTACTTAAAATATACAATAAACATACCATTATCTATTACTTATATATAATCAAAAAATAAGGATGTCTAATGACATCCTTGATTATACTATAAATTCGACTGATTAAAAAGTACTAATTATTTTCAGACATATCAACGCTTGCAATTCTAACATTAATTTCTGCAACAGTTAATCCTGTCATATTTTCTACAGCACTCTTTACTTTATCCTGAACGTTTTTAGATACTTCTGGGATGCTATATCCATAAGCGATATTAATTGCAACATCAACTTTAACTTCCTCTTCTAAAACCTCCACAACAATTCCCTTAGAAAGATTCTTCATTCCTAATTTACTAACAATTTCATTTGTGATATTGCCAGCCATAGAACTTACTCCTTCTACTTCAGTTGTAGCAAGTCCGGCGATAATTGCAACCACCTCATCAGCGACTCTAACTTCGCCAGCTTCACTTTCTTTCATCTTAAATGTTTTTCTGTTTTCAGCCATTTTATGCCTCCTCAGTAATTATATATACCATTATAACAAATAATATATATTTTGAAAACAAAATTTTTTATTCTCTTATATAAATTTACTAAAATCTATCCACTATGCTTGTAGTAAAACCATATGTAAGATACTCCATCCTGTTATATCAAAGAATCATAGTTTTCTCTTTCTATGATTTCACCACCCGAAAGGAATACTCCACCTTCGTCAATTACAGTCTCAAATCCCTTTGATAACTTCATAATAAAGTTAAAGAATCTAGTCTTTTTGCTACTTCTCGGCTATCTTATTCCATGAATATGGAGTCTGTTGATACACGTAATAATTTAACCAATTAGCGTAAAAAATACTTGCGTGTGATCTCCATGACAATTTTGGTTTCTCATTTGGATCATCGTTAGGATAGTAATTCAAAGGTGGCTCAATATCTAGTCCCATAGAAACATCTCTCTTATATTCTCTATCAAGTGTATATCTATCATATTCTGGATGTCCCATCATAAAGATTTGTCTTCCGTCCTCTTTCATCACTAAAAATACACCAGCCTCTTTAGAATCTGCTAAAATAACTAAATCATCACAGTTTTCGATATCTTCTTTTCTAACAACAGTATGTCTTGAATGTGGTGCCATAAAATAGTCATCAAAACCTCTTACTAGCGGTATTTTTCTTTTTCTCACTCTATGATTAAAAATTCCGAAACATTTTTGACCTAAAACGTGCTTCTTAATTCCAAAATGATAATATAATCCTGCCTGTGCTCCCCAACAAACATGTAGTGTCGATGTGACATGTGTTTTAGACCATTCCATAATTTTGCATAATTCTTCCCAATAGTCTACTTTTTCGAATTCCATCAACTCTATAGGTGCACCAGTCAAAATCAAACCATCAAAATTTTTATCTTTAACTTCACTAAATGACTCATAAAACTTATTTAAATGACTAAGTGATGTATGTGTTGATTTATGTGATTCTAATTTTAAGAAAGATACATCAACTTGTAATGGAGTATTTGATAACATTCTAAGAAGCTGTAACTCTGTATCTTCTTTTAACGGCATTAAATTTAGGATTGCTATTGTAATAGGACGAATATCCTGATGCGTCGCCCTATGTTCATCTATTACGAAAATATTCTCACGCTCTAAAATACTTTTTGCTGGTAAATCATTCTGTGTCTTTATTGGCATTTCTATTCCTCTCTCTCTTATAAACATTTAAACTTATTTAAAATTATAATATCATTTCACCTATTATTTTCCAAATCTTTCTATAAATTCATCCTCTGAAATAATAGGAATATTTAATTCTCTTGCTTTATTATTTTTTGCCGACATAGATTCTATATCATTATTAACAAGATAGTTCGTTTTCTTTGATACTGAACCTGTAACCTTTCCACCCTCAGATTCAACATACGCTTTGAATTCTGATCTATTTTTAAAGCTATGAACATCACCTGTTATAACAAAAGTAATTCCTTGGCATTTTCCACCTTCTAGAACAACTTTATCTCCTTCTGTAATAGAAATAATATTTAATAAAGCTTTAAATTCTTCTTGATTTTTTTCATCTTGATACCATTTAATAATTGAACTTGATTTTTCATCACCAATTCCATCTATATCAACAAACGGAATAAATTGTTCTAAACGGTTAACAAACTCTTCAAACCCTAGACTTGATACAATTCTTTTTGCAGCATCTAGACCTATCATTGGTATACATAAAGAATAAATAAAATTAACCGCTTTAACCATTATACTTTTCTTTATTGCCGCATCAAGATTTTCGCATGATTTTTCACCAAATCCTTCTAGCTTTTTTATTGTATCATAATGTTTGTTTAATTCATAAATATCCTTAAAATCTGATATGAATCCCTCATTCATAAATCTTAAAATAGTCTGTACTGACAATCCTTCAATATCCATACCATTTTTACTTACAAATCTTTCAAAACGTTTAACATGTTTAGCTGAACATTCCTCATTTACGCAATGAAGTGTTTTAGTGCCTGTTTTACTAATATGAATGCTAGTTTTAGCACCACAAACCGGACAAACGTCTGGAATTTTAAGATCACCTATACCATTTTGTGAAGAAATAACTTTTGGAATAATTTTATTAGCTTTTATTACTTCAATTTCTGCCTCTTCTTTTAAATCTAATCTTTCAATTTCACTCAAATTACACAAAGAAGCTCTCGAAACAGTTGTTCCTTCAATTTGAACTGGCTCAAAAACTGCAACTGGCGAAATAGTTGAGACTGCACATGACCATTCAACGTATTTCAATTTACTTTTTACGGATTCATCTTGCCATTTAAAAGCTAAACCTGCCCTTGTTGCATGATGTCCTGTCACACTACCTGTTTGTGAATATTCTACATCATCATAGCAAATTACTAACCCATCCACAGGTATGTCCATTTTGCCTGTTTCAACATCGTTTGTCCATCTATTTACAGCATCTCTTATCGTTAATGTTGTACATAGCTCCCTTTTTACAACAGTAAATCCTAATTTTTCAAGGAACTCCATTCTATCGCCCCATGAATTAATTGCATCATCAATATGAACTAATGTAAAAGCATTAAACTCAACATGTCTTTTTTTCACTTCTTCTGGATTATCCAAATTTAAAGAACCTGATGCTAAATTTCTTGGATTGGCATATTTCTCATCATCATCTTCTATCATATCATTTATATTATTGAAATCAGTATATGAAATTGTTGCTTCACCACGAACAACCATATGTCCTTTATAGTCAATATTTAAAGGATATCCTGATATTACTGATTTTAGATGAGTAATATTTGTACCAATTGTACCATTTCCTCGTGTAACAATTTTACTTAATTTACCATCATCATATGTTAAAACAAGAGTCAATCCATCTAATTTCCATGAAAGCCATATATCTCTATTTTCTGCCCATTTAATTAGTTCATCAACACTTTTTGTCTTAGCTAAAGATAAGGCTTGGTATTCGTGTTGCTCTTTTTTTCCAGTTTCTTTATCTGTACCAACTGTTTGTGTTGGAGAATTTTCTAAAACTATACCAGTTTCATTTTCTAGCATAACTAATTCATCGAATAAGCTATCCCATTCATAGTTAGACATTATTTCATTTCCACCAGAATAATAAGCTTCTGATGCCATATTTAATTTATCAACTAACTCTTCTATTCTTGTTCTCTTTTCCATAATCACACACCTATTTTAAATATTGAATATTCATCTATAATCTGATATATTCTCAAAATCTATAAAATCCACCAAAAAATAACTGTTTATTACTATTAAACTCTACGTGGACCATTAGTTGACTTTGAAATTTTTGATTTTAAAAGCTTTAACTCTGATGATGTTACATTTCTGTATTCACCAACTTTTAAATCTCTCAACTGGATATTCATAATTCTAACGCGTTTTAAATATGTAACTCTATAACCAAATACTTTACACATTCTACGAATTTGTCTATTTAAACCTTGTGTTAAAATTATTTTAAAACTTCTATCATTAACCTTTGTTATTTTGCAAGGTCTAGTTGTCTTATCTAAATCTTCAATATAAACACCTTTCGACATTTGCTCTATAAACTCATCGGTAATAGGTTTATTTACTTTAACAATATATTCTTTTTCATGTTCATTACTTCCACGTATAATTTTATTAAATATATCTCCGTCATTTGTAAGTAAAATTAAACCCTGAGAATTTTTATCTAATCTTCCTATTGGAAAAATTCTTTTAGGATAATTAATATAATCTATTATATTATCTTTTTCTCTTTTTTCTGCTGTGCATACTATTCCAACAGGTTTGTTAAAAGCAATCAAAATAAACTCGTCTTCAGAATTAATTAATTTTCCTTTAAAATAAACCTTTTGACCTGGCATAACTTTCATACCACTTTCTGCCACAACATCATCTATTAGTACTTCACCATTTGCAATGTGCTCATCTGCAGCTCTTCTTGAACAGACACCTGCTTGGCTAAGATATTTATTAATACGTACACCTTCTACATTGTTTGACATGCTTACCTCATTTTAATAATATGTTTTTTTTATATTTAGAAAAACGGAGACTAAAAAGTCTCCGCTCTTTTCTATTAATTTTCAACAAATTGTTTGTTAATGTATCCTGTATGAGCACCTCTATCATCTGTAAATTGAATCAAGATATAGTCACCCTCTTGACCAAGCTTCTTATATTCACCTGCATCAACTGATCCAACTAACTGACTACCTTCAGTACCTGCTCTATCTCTTACAAGAATACCTGTACCTTTTACTTTTACAGTATCTGACTGTTTATTTTCTGTTTTTTTCTCTGTAGACTTATCATCCTTCTTCTCTGATGATTTTTTTTCTTCAGTTTTCTTTTTATCTTTTTCTTTGTCAGCTTTTTCCTTCTTAGCCTTTTCTTTTTCGGCCTTTTCCTTTGCTGCTTTTTCTTTCTTAGCCTTTTCTTTTTCAGCTCTTTCTTTTGCTGCTTTTTCTTCAGCAGCCTCTGTTTTCTTAGACCACTCTTTAATCTTATCTTTGATTTTTGTAACAGCAATAGCAAGATCTTTATCTTTTGCTAATGCTTTATTATATGCTGTTTCTGTGTCTTTTCTAAGCGCAGCTACGTCATCTTGTTTCTCATATTTAGAAATCAAGTCATAGATTGTCTTATCCATAGCATTTTCATTTTTTGAGAAATTATAGCTACTATATAAATTGTTAATATATAACTTGCCTTTATTATCTGTCTCAAGATAAAAGAATTCTAATCCTGGCACTGTTGCATCTACGTTTTTAAATTTTAAACCATAGTAAACAGATACAAAATATGAACCTTCTGTTAAACCATTTTTAACATATACTTTAATATTGTCAAATGATTCATAATCACTTGTAATAAATTTAATGTAATTACCTTCATCTCCTGATACAGGTGTTGCAACTTCTTTCATTTCATCTATATCAGCTGTTGCATATCCTTCGAAATACTTATTCATTAAATTTTTTATTTTCTTGTTTAACTTCTTGTCTTTAATAAATTCTTTATCAAACTCAAAATTCTCAATATTAGCCTTTCCTGCTTCTATTTTGCCCATTTTTCTGAGCCTTCCACTATCAACTGCAACAGAATATACCAAAACAGCAACTAAAACAACTAACAAAATAGACGCTGCAATGATTCTGAAATTTCTCTTAAAAAAACTACCATTCTTACCTTTTGGTGAAAAAAACTTCTTTATTTTATCACGCAAATTCTGCATAATTTTCCTCCTAGCATTACTTATTAATTTATCCTTGCATGCAACTAGCGGGAATCGAACCCACATTTCGAGAGTCGGAGTCTCGCGTTCTATCCATTATACTATAGTTGCATTTAAAATAATTATATCAACATACTTTTATATATTAACAACTGTATAAAAAAAAGTCAAATTATATTTTTATGTCTTTTTTATAAAAAAAAGAAAAAACGCCAAGATTTCTCTTAACGTTTTATTCTTTGATCTACACTAAGTTTTTTAACAAATTTTCCGAGAGAAAAGATATGGCGAATCTTTATCGGAGTCTACATAATTTATATCAAGTGAAGTGGGAGTTCTTCAACTTGCTATCGTATTTAAAAACTGTATTATTATACAGCTGCTAATTGCTTTCCTAAATTTTCACAATTTAGAATAGCTTCGTCACCCGGATATTCTTGACAAATGACCCCTTCATCATTTAAAACAACTGCTCCGGCTTCTTTCATTCTATCAACCCAATTTCTCATCCATTCACCATCACCCCATCCATAAGATCCAAACAAGGCAATTGTCTTAGATGCACAAATTGCACATATTTCTTCTACTAAAGGCTCCATTTCACCTTCTTCTAATTCTTCAGCGCCCATAGCAGGACAACCTAAAGCAAAAGCTTTTTCTTCTTTTAAATCAGCTACAGATACACTGCTACAATCTAATATTTCAGCTTCCTTTCCTTCTTTTTTTATTCCCTCTGCAACAGCTTGAGCCATTGCTGCAGTATTACCTGTCTGTGACCAGTAAATTACTTTTACCTTATCCATTTTTTCCTCCTAAATAATGTAATTTTTTATTTTGTAACCCTTTATTTATCCCTTTGGGTTATGAACATTTTTAAGCATATATTTCGCATGTATCAGTCATACTTACTATTGCTGAAGCATTATTGTTTACTATATCTATTAAGTTTTCTCCTTTTGCAAATCGTTTAAGTATTTTTAACTGAACATTATCAAAAAGTTCAAATAACCTCTTTTTTGAATCAGCATCTTTATATACTTTCCAATATCCTGTTATTAATGAGTTCCTACCATCATTTTTTATAAATCCAACAACATCTTCAATAGGATATCCTAAGAATATTCCCATCTCATGCGGAAAGCTTTTTCTACTATTTAAATATAAATTATATCTATTTCTAAACTCTAACAAATCGCTTTCTAAATCATCTATTTTATATCCTAATTTATGTAAAACAAATCTGCATTCTTTTTTAGATACATAACTTTCTAGTTTTTCTGCATCATATACAAAAAATATTATCTTACCGTTAAGTCTCACAAGTTCAACTGTTTTTAAAAACATTTTCTTGCATATTCTTTTTACTGAATACTCATATTTTTCGTCTACACTTAACATATTAGATGTTTTACATCTTATTAACACTGGAGTACATTGCACTATAATTTGCAGCTCAAGCTTCTTCAAATCTTGTCTATTTAAAATCTTAATAATTTCAGAACTCATGACCTCTCCTTTCGGTTAGGCTTCCCTAACTGATATTTATATTACCTTATTAACTTTAGTTTGTCAACACTTATTTTTATTATTTTTAATAAATATTGCATAATTTTATTTTTTGGGGTTTAAGTGGAAATAAATATAAAAAATAGACACTAGTTAAAATAACTTAGTGTCTATTTCTTATAAATTCACCTATAAACAATAAAGTATACTAACAGTTATATGCTATTGTTTATGAGGCAAACTCATTATAAATTTCTACTTGATCATAAATACATTTCCAAGAACTACTTGAACCAGCAGTCACACAAATATATTTATGTTTTTTTGATTTATCTTCAAAATAACTAGCTGCACATGATCCTGACTGATTTACAAAACCAGTTTTAGCACACATAACTTTACCTGGCATTTTTTTATCTTCGATTCTTCTTAAAAACCAATTTGATACTGTACATCCTTCAGGATGTTGCTCTGTTTTTGAAGTTGTATATGTATGAGTCGACAAAATTTTCTTACAAAATTTATTTTCTAATGCATGACTAAGTATGATGGACATATCATACATGCTACATTTATGATTATCATCATACAATCCAATACAATTTGTAAAATGTGCCGTTTTTGACAAACCAAATTCATCTAATTTTTTATTCATCAAAACTACAAATTTATCCTGTGAACCTGCTACGTAAGTTGCTAATGCTAATGCAGCATCTGCTCCTGATGGTAAAATTGTTCCATAAAGTGCGTCTTTTACTGTGATTTGTTCACCTTCAACAAATCCCACAGAACTACAGCCATGTGCATAGACATAATTAATCATATCCTTTGTTATAGTAATTTTATCATCAAGATTTTTTACTTTTTCACAGGCAACTAAAACTGTTAAAATCTTAGTCATAGATGCAGGACACATTACCTGCTTATCATTTTTTCTTGCGATAATAGTCTTGCTATCAATATCAACAACAATACCATTAGTACTAATGATCTCAGGATTAACTATATCTTTTGTAGCCTTTGTATCTTTATATTCTATTTTTTTGACTTTATTTTTTTTATTTACCGCTACATTTTTTGTTTTTTTAACACTAGCTACTTTAACTTCAGTTTTTCCATTTGAATTAAATTTCTTTACACCAATAAAAGCTCCATAAGCTACTGCTAAACAAACAATAGATACACTCAAAGTAATAAGTATTTTCTTCACTTTATCCACCTTCTTATTACAATAAATGAGCTCTTAATTCTTCATCTGACATATTGCATAAGTATGATGGAGCTATGTCTAATACTGTCTTACAACCGAAAGAACCTTCATTTGCTAATCTATGTGCAGCTCTTGCATAAGCAATTAATACACTTGTAGTAAATTCTGGATTTGAGTCAAGTTTTAAGCTATATTCAATGATGTGTTTATTTTCATTGTTAAGGCCTGTTGAACCTGAACGGAAAACAAAACCACCGTGAGCCATTCCGCTATGATTTTTTAATAATTCTTCTTCTGAAATGAAATGAACTGTAGTATTATACTCATCAAAGTAATTTGGCATTGTCTTAATTTCATTTTCTACATATGATGCATCTGCTCCATCTTCTAATACAACAAAGCACTCTCTTGTATGTTTTTGACGAGTTGTAAGTTCTGGATTTTCACCACTTCTAACTGCTTCTAATGCTTCTTCAACAGGGATTGTGTACTGTTTAGCGTTTTTTACACCTTTAATTCTTCTAATTGCATCTGAGTGTCCTTGGCTTACACCTTTTCCCCAAAATGTATAATCTTTACCATTTGGTAAAATTGCATTTGCATAAACTCGATTTAATGAGAACATTCCTGGATCCCAACCCACTGAAATAATAGCAACTTTATTATTATCTTTTGCTGCCTTATCAACATTAGCAAAATGTTCTGGTATTCTAGCGTGAGTATCAAAACTATCAATAACATTAAACATTTGAGCAAATTTAGGAGTTTGAACTGGTAAATCTGTTGCACTACCACCACATAATACCATCACATCAATTTTATCTTTCCACTCTTCTACTTCATCAACATTTAATACTGGTACATTTTCTGAAATAATACTAACTGTCTTAGGGTCTCTTCTTGTAAAAACAGCTACAAGTTCCATATCATCTGCAGCCTTTGTAGCAATTTCTACACCTCGGCCTAAATTTCCGTATCCAACAATACCTATTCTAGTCATTTTTATATCTCCTTTTTCTCTATAACTTTGTGTTATAACACACACACTAACTATGATAGGAATAAGTAGGTTAAATTGTCAAGTTCTTTTTGCCGATACAGTTAGAAATTGGATAATTTTTTTAAAAAAGTAGTGTGAGGAGCCCTTTACATGAGTAAACTTATTTCAGAACGAAATACTGATTCATTAATTACAACATATAAAAAAGATAGTATGCTTTCAAAGTTATTTGAAGTTTTTTCAATAACTGCTGAAGGAAGCTATGTCTATCTTTGTAATATAAAAAATGATTTTTCGAGATGGTCTAAAGAAGCAGTTGATTTTTTTGATTTGCCAAACGAGTACATGTACAATGCTGGTGCTATTTGGGAAGAACACATTCATCCTGATGATCGAGAGCAATATCGAAAAGATATCGATGCTATTTTTTCCGGTTCATCAAATAGTCATAATATGCGATATCGTGCTAAAGCTAGAGATGGATCCTACGTTCTATGTAGTTGTAGAGGCCTAGTTTTTGACGATGATGATGGTATTCCAACATATTTTGCTGGTACAATAACTAATCATGGCTATCAAAGTAATATTGATGCAATAACAAATTTAAAAAATATATATAGTTATTTTGAAGAATTTAGTAATTCTTCTATGTTTGGTTTTACAGTTAGTTTATTTGGTATTAGTAATTTTTCTGATTTAAACAATATATATGGCTATGAAGTAGGTAATCATCTATTGAAGGTATTCTCAGAATATCTTGAAAATACTTTTAACAACATAGATCAGATTTATAGAATGGAAGGTACTAAATTTCTTATTCTGTCTAAAAATTATACTATTCAAGATATGAACGATTTATTCGAAAAAATGAAAGAAGAGCTTCGACTTGGATTATCTGTTGACAATCTAAAGCTTTCACTATTTATTGGTGGTAGCTGTTTATATGTTAGTTCAAAAACAGTTGGTGCACATACAATTTATAGTTGTTTGAAAAGCTCATATTATGAATCTATAAATCTAAAACAAGGTGATTTTGCGATTTTTGAAAAAGATTTAGATGGTAATCTTAATGAACGGCTAGAACAGCTTAATACCATTCGAGATAGTATTGTAAAAGATTTTGAAGGTTTTTTTCTTTGTTATCAACCTATAGTTGACTCAAAAACCGAAGAATTAGTTGGTGTTGAAGCCTTGATACGTTGGAAAAATGATAAATATGGTTTAGTCCCACCTATTTATTTTATTCCAATTCTTGAAAAGGATTCCTCATTTTCGCAGTTGGGCGATTGGATTATACATACTGCGCTTAAAGAAATGAAGCCTTTACTTGAAAAATATCCTAATTTAGAAGTTAATATTAACCTTTCCTATACTCAACTTGAGAAAAAAGAATTTATAAATACTATTGAAAAAATAATTACACAAGTCAATTTTCCTAAAAAGAATTTGTGTTTAGAAATTACTGAACGTTGTCGTTTATTAGACATAGATTTACTTAATAATTTTACTAAATCATTGCGAAATGAAGGTATACGTTTTGCATTAGATGATTTTGGAACAGGTTTTTCTTCATTTAGCGTTTTAAAAAATATAAATGTAGATATAGTGAAAATTGATCGAGCTTTTATCAAAAACATATGCGATTCTAATCCTGATAAAATCATTGTAAATTCTATTTCAAAATTATGTCAGGAATTTAATATTGATTTATGTATAGAAGGTGTTGAAACTAATGAAATAAAAGAATATCTAAAGCAAATTTATGTTACGTGTTTTCAAGGATATCTTTTTTCAAAACCTTTAACCAAAGAAGAATTCTATAACAAATATTTATAATTAAAAGAAGTAAGAATAAAAAATTTAAACAAAAAAACAGTAATTGAGGGTATTAAAACTTATAGATTTAATTCTATAAAGTTAAAATACCCTCTTTTTTACTTATATTATTGGCAACCAAACATCTCCAGAATTAGCTTCTAAATTAATACACAAATTACCGCTGTTTGCAACTATTTCTTTTCCAGATAAAACTCCTTTGTATTTTTCAAATCCATCCGCTGGAACGTTTAAAGTTGCTGGATTATCATCATTATTGAGTGTTACAATTGCATTTTCATACTTTTTTTCATCTTCAGGAACACCATTATAATACTGACTATCTGCATTTAAAGTTCTTGCATATGCATACTGTCTATTTGTTAATAATAATTCTCTGTAGAAGCCATAATTAAGTGCTTTTGACTGTTTTCTAGCTTCTCCAAGCTTCTTAATACTCTTAGTCAATTCATTTGTATTAATATAATCTTTAAAATCATCTAAATTAAGAGCAGGTCTTAAACTATCATCCGAACCTCTCTCCTTTTTACCTTCTATAGCAAATTCAGAGCCATAGTAAATGGATGGTACACCTGGCAAAGTATATAATAAAATATGTACTAATATCAAATGGGCTTTATTATTTAATTTATTGTATATTCTCTCAACATCATGATTGTCTACGAAATTATACAATCTTAGTCTCAATGGATTATTCTGTGCCATGTCATTTAGACGCTTTTGTGTATGCGCAATTTCAAAATAATTGTGATCATTATGACCTGAATATAATGCTTTATGCATTACATAATTCGTTACAGCATGTAGAGTATCATTGTTAACCCATCTAGTATAATCTCCATGTATAACTTCACCCATTAGCCAAAAATCTTCTTTTACTTCATTTGCTAAATTTCTTAAACACTTCATAAATTCAAAATCTAATACATCTGCAGCGTCTAATCTAATACCATCAATATCAAACTCTTTCACCCAAAATCTAATTACATCACAAATATAATCTCTAACCTCACCATTCCATTGATTAAGTTTTACCAATAAGTTGTATCCACCCCAATTATCGTATGAGAATCCATCATTATATTCATTATTTCCCCAAAAATTAACATTACAATACCAATCTTTATATCTTGAATTTTCTCTATTTGCTTTCAAATCTTTAAATGCGAAAAAATCTCTTCCTGTATGATTAAATACTCCATCAAAAACAACTTTAATATCCTTATCATGACATTTCTTTACAAAAGCCTTTAAATCATCATTATCTCCTAATCGTGAATCTAGTTTTTTATAATCTGTGGTCTCATATCCGTGTCCTACCGATTCAAATAACGGTCCAATGTAAATTCCATTACATCCTAGATCTTTTACATGATCTATCCATGGATCAAGCTTTCTTATATTATGCTCTATGCCATCATATTTATTCTCTTTTGGTGCCCCGCATAAACCAAGTGGATAAATGTGATAAAAATTAGTTTCATCATACCAAGCCATTATTTATACCTCCTTTAATTAAAAAAACTCTAGGAATTCAACAATACCTTTTCAAGTAAAATCGTTGAAATTCCTAGAGTTAGTCTACACGATGTTAATTAACAAAAAATGTAATTACTCTTCTCTAAAGTTGTGATATACTTCTTGTACGTCATCTGACTCATCTAATAAATCAAAAATTCTTTGAATATTATTTAAATCAGCTTCTTCTGTCAATGTAACATATGTCTGTGGAATCATAGTAACTTCAGCAGAAGCCATCTTAATTCCCAATTCTTTTAATGCATTGTTAACTGCATCAAAATCTTCTGGTGAAGTTGTAATTTCAAAGCTGTCATCTTCTTCGTTAAAGTCTTCTGCACCTGCATCAAGTGCTTCCATCATTAAATCATCTGCAGCCATATCGCACTCTTCTTTATCGATTAAAATCTGACCTTTTTCATCAAACATGTATGATACACATCCTTGTGTTCCTACGCTTCCTGAACCTTTTGTGAATGCGTTACGAACGTCAGCAGCTGTACGATTCTTATTATCTGTTAAACATTTTACGATAATAGCTGTACCGCTTGGACCATATCCTTCATATGTACAATACTCATAATTAGCAGAGTTAGCATCACCAGATGCCTTTTTAATACCTCTTTCAATTGTGTCATTTGGCATATTATTAGCCTTAGCTTTTGAAATAATCTGAGCTAATTTATAGTTATTATTTGGGTCTGGACCACCCTCTTTAACTGCAACAGCAATTTCTCTACCAATGATTGTGAAAATTTTTCCTTTTGCAGCATCATTTTTTTCTTTTTTATGTTTGATATTAGCAAACTTAGAATGTCCTGACATTATATTTCCTCTTTTCTACCTATTTTTTCCTAGCTAAAATTAATACCTAAGAGTATCACTATGATGTCTGAGCATATTATATGCTAGGCAGTCTCTAATATGTAATTCTATCATTATTTTGAATATCTTGCAACAAACAATTATGCAACATTATTTTTTTTTGTAACTGTTACTTTTTTTATGGTTTTATCCTCGATTAAATTTGCACAGAAGTTATATCCATACGCATCAACAGTGAAATTTTCGCCATCATTAGGTACTTTATCAATCAGTGATACAAGCATTCCGTTTAATGTATCAAACTCAATTCTGTCAGATGGAATATCTAATATCTCCTTCAATTCTTCTATAGAAGTCATTCCATCTATGACATAAGAGTCTTTAGATATTTTTTCAATGTGATGTTCTTCTAAATCATGCTCGTCTTCAATGTTTCCGACAATTTCCTCTAAAATGTCTTCCATTGCAACTATACCAGATGTTTGACCATATTCATCCACCACTACTACCATATGTATTTTTTCTAATTGCATTTTTCTAAAAAGAACATTAATTTTCCTTGTCTCTGGAATAAATTTTACATCACTTATTAAATTAGGAATATCCTTAAGCGAAGTTCTAAACACTTCATTCCTATGGCAAAAATCTAATGCATCTTTTATATGCAAAATACCAATAATATTATCTATATCATTATCATAAACGGGAAATCTTGATTTAGAAGTTTGTCCCATAACATCAATAGCATCGCAAAAAGACATATTTGCATCTAACGCAATTATATTCGTTCTATGCGTCATGATATCCTTGGCTTCTTTCTCATCAAATTCTAAGATATTATTAATCATTTCTGCTTCTTGTTCATGTAAAACGCCCTGTTCATGACCTTCATTAACCATAGATAATATTTCTTTTTCGGTAACATCTTTGTTATCTAATGAAAAATGACTATCTTTCAATTTTTGAAATTTTTTATTAATCTCATCTTTCATAAAAACAAGCAATACCAGCAATACCAATACAAGTATTGACATTATAATAGCCATTACAATAATAATGGGACTCCCACCATCATCCATCTACATACCACCTTTTCTTTATTTGTTATATACCACTTTTCAAAATTTCAGATACATTAATCAATTGAAATTTTGTACGCGTCTCTTGTATAGAGAACTTTACCATCTTTTATATAATATCTTGCTACTCTACTTGTAATCAGACATGCAAATTCATAATTAAATCTACCTGAAATTTCACCTAATTGTTCAAGTGTAATTTCTTCTTCACCATCTTTTCCTAAAAGAGTAACATCATCAAATACTTTAACATCTTTTATATCTGTAACATCAACCATCATTTGATCCATACACACACGTCCACAAATTGGTGCTTTTTGTCCATGAATAAGTACGTATCCTTTATTTGAAAGGCCCCTAGAATATCCATCACCATATCCAACCGGTACTGTAGCAATTCTTCTTTTAGAATCCGCAACATAAGTTCCACCATAACTAATTGCAGTTCCTTTTTCAACTTCTTTGATAAAAGTAATTGTACTATGTAAAGACATTACTGGTTTTAAATCTATAATATCTTTTTTAACATCTTCAGATGGCCACAAACCGTATAATGTAATTCCTGCTCTTACCATATCCATATTTGCTTCTGGAATTTCAACTATACCTGCTGAATTAGAGCAATGTTTTAATTTGATACTTACACCTTTATCTTCAACCATTTTAACCATCTTTTTGAATAATGATATTTGATCATATGCTGGTTCTTTTGAAAGTTCATCAGCTCTAGCAAAATGAGTGAACATTCCTTCAATTTCGATATTTGGCAACTTAGAAATCTGACAAATTGTCTCTGCATTTTCTTCATTTACCAAAAATCCGATTCTACCCATTCCAGAATCGATTTTTATATGAATTCTACATATTTTTCCTATTTTTTGTGCTTCTTTTGAAATTTTTTCTGCCATTTCAAAATTACATACTGTAGGTCTAATATCTCTTTCAATAATCTGTTGGCATTCTTCTGGAAAAGTTACACCTAAAATTAAAATTGGTTTTTTTATTCCATTTCTTCTGAGTATTTCTCCCTCTTCAAGCGTTGCGACTGCAAATCCCCAAATATATGGAATATCTTCTACTGTTTTTGCAATTTCTTTTGCGCCATGACCATAAGCATCTGTCTTAACTACTGCAACAATCTTTGTTCCTTCTTTTAGATTATTTTTCATAGACTCTAAATTAGCTATAACAGCATCTAAATCAATTGTTGCATAAACTCTCTTATTTAACTTCATTTCTTAATACCTGATTTCTTTAAAAATTATTTTTAGTGCATCTGCAATGTCTCTTGCCATTACTGATGCTGTAGTATCCCTACTCGCATATTCTCCTGCTAAACCATGTAGATAAACTCCTAAAGCAGTTGCAAAATTAGGTTGTACCTTTTGTCCGAGCAAACTAGCTATTATCCCAGTAAGCACATCTCCACTACCTGCTGACGCTAATCCCTCACAACCAGAAATATTAAGAAAATTATTTCTTTCAGATTCACAAATTATAGTATGCGCATCTTTTGATACACAAATCACTTTGTAATCATCGGCAACTTTTTGTGTTAACTTAATTATATTTTGCTTAATATTTGCTATATCAACTTTTATTAATCTTGATAACTCACCCATATGAGGTGTAAAAATAAAAATCTTGTTGTGATCCTTTGTAGCTTTTTTTATCAAATCTTTATAATCATCATTATACGAAATTATATTAATTGCATCCGCATCAAAAACAGTTGGACAAGAAGTATTATTAATTACTGATTTTACAATTTCTTTCGAAGTCTCTCCGACTCCAAGTCCTGGTCCTACAACTACAGAATCAGCCCAATCTAAATTTGCTTTTAAAGTATCATTTATATCAGTTTCATCATCATAGGTTACCAACACAGCTTCTGGTAATACACTTTGTATAATTAATCTGTTAATTTCATTTGTAAAAATTCTAACAAGTCCGCATCCCATTTTATATGCTGCAAGAGCAGAAAAAATAGCCGCACCTGCCATATTCTTTGTTCCGGCAATTATTAAAACTTTACCGTAACTTGATTTATTAGTATTTCGTTTTCTTTCTGGCAAACTAACCAAATCTGATTTTTCTAACATTCTAAATTTAGGTTGCTTACCCAAAAAGCTTCTATGAGTTATTCCTATGTCAACACACTTGACCTGGCCGCAAAAATCTACTCCCGGCCATAAAAAATGCCCTAGTTTAAAAAAAGAAAAAGTAAATGTATACTCTGCACTAAACGCTATATTAAAAATATTACCTGTAGAAGAACATACTCCAGATGGGATATCAATTGAAATTTTTAATGCGTCTAATAGATTTAATTTATTTATAGTGTCATAATAAATTCCATCTATATCTCTTGATAATCCAACACCAAAAATTCCATCTACAATAACATCATATCTGCATATGCCCAATTTTTTATGTTCTTCAAAGATACTATTAATTATATCCTTATCATATATTTTATATCTATAGGCTTTAAATATATCTAATTCTTGTCTAAATGACTCTGAAGCCTTATCTAGCCCCTTGTCTGTCACAATGCAAATATCAACATCATATCCTTTTTCATTAAGCAATCGAGCAACTGCAATTCCATCAGCACCGTTATTTCCTGTTCCACATACCACTAAGACTTTTTTATAACTTGCCTTATTTAATAATTTTGAAACCTCATTAGACATCGCACCTGCTGCTTGTTCCACAAGTACAATTTCTGGCATTTTATAAAAACTCGTTGTATTTTTGTCATACATTTTCATTTCTTCGCTATCAACAATATATTTCATTAATACACACCTGTCTCCCCTATTTTCTAAGTCACCTCTTACATTAAAATTTATAAAAAGACAACCAAAAAACTTCTATGTGGCAAAAAACGCTACTAATAACATTTTAATTTATTTTTTTTAATTGTAAAGACTAAATTTAAAAAAATTTACTATTTAGACTCATTTGTTTCTTCATAATCATCATGTAAATCAAATAAATCTATTATATCGTGTCCTAAAATATCATGCATATAAGAATAAATTTCACGATTATTAATATCTCTATTCTGTTTTTTTATGATATTTTTTTTTAATTCGACACGTAATTCTTTTATTTTATTTGCTAACATTTCTGCTTCACTTGAATTAACATGCATTTTATCATAGCAATATGACATACTATATATCATAAGTTCTTCATTTGCCCTTGAAATTTTTTTAGGTAGTTCAATAAGTTGATCTTCACACTCTTCAAGTTTTTCATTGATTTCTTCTATTAAACGCTTATTATCTGTTAAAATTTTATCTTTAACGTCATAATCATTCTCATTCATAGATGAAACCATATTATCAACTATGTCTTTCATTAATTGATTTTTAACTTTTTTAAGATTCTTATGATTTTTTTTTAAATTAGCCTGTTTTTTAAGTAAGTCATTAACATTATTTTCTAAATTCACAATCTGTTGGGTTTTACCATGGATTGCAAAAAGTCTGTGCCACTTTTGGTCAATGACTAAAAGTGGCACTTCTTTATTACGTAATGCTTTTTTAAATTCTTCCTCATTTTTCATACAGTGCCCTCATCTACTTAAAAATATAAAACATACTTCTTTATATTTATCGGTATAAATAATGAACACATAATGAATAATCTTAGCTAAACTTTTTCTGCATAATGTTATATGACAATCTCATTAAACTATCTGACAAATGAACATTCTCAACTATAACATCATCTTCTTCTAAATCAAGATCCACATGAGCAAAATTCCATATAGCACCAATGCCTAAATCTACTAAATGGTGGGCTACATCATCTGCTTTGTTCTTAGGTAATGTTAAAGCTGCAATATCTATTTCATTATTTTTGCAATATTCGTCTAACTTATCTAATCCGTAAACCGGAATATCGCGAACTTTAGTTCCGATAAGATTTGGATCCACATCAAATAAGGCTGTAATTACAAAACCAAACTTTTCAAACTTAACATAATTAGCTAATGCTTGTCCAAGATTGCCAGCACCAACTACAATTATATTGTGTGTTTGATCTAAGCCTAATATTCTGCCTATAACATCATATAAAAACTTAACATTATAGCCATATCCCTGTTGTCCAAACCCACCAAAGTTATTTAAATCTTGACGAATCTGTGACGCCGTAACATTCATGCGCTTGCTCAAATCCCTTGATGAAATACGTTCAACATTATCATCAAGTAATTCTCCTAAGTAGCGATAATATCTTGGCATTCTTTTTATAACCGCCTGTGAAATCTCTTTAGTCACTTTTGTTTTCCTCCTATCGCTTACCTTTTATAAGAAGAAAATCCTTCTTTATTATTTTAGGTTCTAAAATAATTATACGTTCTTTTTATCAAACTGTCAATGTGTGAAAATTTTAACATTTTATAAATTCTGCTCTAATTTTGTTCGAATTTCATTAATAAATTCCTCACTATTCAACACAACTGGATTTTCAATTGATGTAATAAGTGCTAAATCTTTAGTCATTTTGCCATCTTCTACTGTATCAACACATGCTTTTTCTAATGCATCAGCAAATGTAACTAATTCACTATTTCCATCTAACTCTCCACGTTTTCTTAATGCACCTGACCATGCAAAAATTGTTGCTATAGAATTAGTTGAAGTTTTTTCTCCTGCTAAATGTCTATAATAATGTCTTTGAACTGTTCCATGAGCAGCCTCATACTCATAATAGCCATGTGGTGAAACCAACACAGATGTCATCATTGCAAGTGAACCAAACGCTGATGATATCATATCACTCATTACATCTCCGTCATAATTCTTACATGCCCAAATAAATCCACCTTCAGATTTCATTACTCTAGCAACTGCATCATCAATCAAAGTATAAAAATACGTGATATTTGCTTTTTCAAATTTCTCTTTATATTCTTTTTCATAAAGATCTGCAAAAATATCCTTAAACGTATGATCATATTTCTTTGAAATTGTATCTTTAGTAGAAAACCATAAATCTTGCTTTGTATCTAATGCAAATTCAAAACAACTACGTGCAAAATTTTCTATTGAATCTATACAATTATGTTGTCCTTGAATTACACCTTGTCCTTTAAATTCGTGAATTAATTCTCTTTTAACTGTTCCATCTTCTGCTGTAAAAACAAGTTCAGCCTTTCCTGGTCCATCTACCTTCATTTCTGTAGCCTTATATACATCACCATATGCATGTCTAGCAATTGATATAGGCTTCTTCCATGATTTAACATTTGGTTCAATTCCCTTAACAACAATAGGCGCTCTAAAAACTGTTCCATCTAACATTGCACGTATAGTTCCATTTGGACTCTTCCACATTTTCTTTAGATTGTACTCTTCCACTCTTTGAGCATTTGGAGTAATTGTAGCACATTTGACAGCAACTTTATATTTTTTGGTTGCATTAGCAGCATCAACTGTTACTTGATCATCTGTTGTATTTCTATTTTCTAAACCTAAGTCATAATAATCTGTCTTTAGATCAACAAAAGGATGAATCAATTCATCTTTAATCATTGTCCAAAGAACTCTAGTCATTTCATCTCCATCCATCTCCACAATTGGAGTAGTCATTTTAATTTTATCCATCTTTTATCTCCTTTTTGTTAAATATAATGCTAATAATAATCATCTCTTAGCGACATTTTCATACAATATTACATATATTATACCAAATTTCCCCATCCAATTTCATCCATGTTTAACATTGTGTTTTTCATATGAACTTTAGCCAATTTTTCTGCTTTTCTGCTATCATGTTCTTTTAATGCTTCAACAATAGCCTTATGCTCATTCATAAACTTTGGAACACGCTCTGGATTAGATAGTGAAATAGAACGAGCTTCTTGAACATATAAGTGATATTCAATTAATACTCTTCTTAATTCACTGCTGCCTGATGCATCATATAATACCTCGTGAAATTTATTATCTAAATCGACCATCTGCTCTTGATTAGCCTTACGAGCATAAAATTCTGTTAAATATACATTTTCTTCTAATTCTTGCAACTGCTCGTCTGTAATATTTTTGGCTGCCCATTTTGCACATAGCCCCTCTAACAAAGAACGAATTTCATAGATATCATGTACATCTTTTTCTGATAAACCTATAACGCATGCTCCTTTATTAGGAACAATTGAAATAAGACCCTCAAGTTCTAACTGACGAAAAGCTTCTCTAACTGGAGTTCTACTTACTCCTAATTCGTCACCTATAGCTTTTTCTTTAAGTTCTTCATTTCTTACATATTTTCCAGTAAGGATATCTTTACGTATCTTATGAAATACTCTCGCACTTAATGAATGATTATCTTTTGTCATACTTTACCTCATCTTATTTTTTTATAAAACAACATTGAGTTTTTTACAACAATCCGTTATCTGCACAACAATTTCATTATCCGTTAATGCTGTAACTCTACCTTGTGCATATTGCGAATCAACCCAAGCCTTTATCATTTTAACAAGCTCACTATTTTTGTCAACCTTTCTTTCATCAGAAAGATTATAATAATTATTAATCCAATATGCAATTCCTGCCAAACCTGATGTATTTGAAATTGCAACAAGTGGCGCTCTATCTAAAAATTTTTTTGTATCAAAAATATTATATATTTCCTCATTTTTAAGTAATCCATCAGCATGAATTCCTGCTCTTGTTACGTTAAAATTTTTACCGACAAATGGAGTCTGAATTGGTTGTTTGTAACCAATCTCTTTTTCAAAGTATTCTGAAAGTTCAGTTATAACTCTTGTATCCATTCCATCTAATGTTCCTCTAAGCTGTGCATATTCAAACACCATCGCTTCAAGGGGAGTATTTCCTGTTCTCTCACCGATACCAAATAATGAACAATTTACTCCACTTGCACCATATAACCATGCAGTTGTAGAATTATTAACTGCTTTGTAGAAATCATTGTGACCATGCCATTCAATTAATTCAGAAGGAACACCAGCATGTGTAGTCAAACCATAAATTATACCTGGAACACTTCTTGGAATAACGGCACCTGGAAAATTAACTCCATATCCCATTGTATCACATGCCCTAATCTTAATCGGAATTTTATATTCGTCCATTAATTTCATAAGTTCAACACAAAATGGAATTACAAAACCATAAATATCTGAACGTGTAATATCTTCTAAATGACATCTTGGACTTACACCCGTTTCTAAGCATTCTCTAATAACACTTAAATAAAGGTTCATAACTTCTTTTCTTGTCATATGCATTTTGTAAAAAATATGATAATCCGAACAACTAACTAAAATTCCAGTTTCTCTTAATCCAAGATCTTTAACCAATTGAAAATCCTTTTTATTAGCTCTAATCCATGATGTAACCTCAGGAAATTTATATCCTCTCTCTAAGCACTTATATACAGCTTCTTGATCTTTTTTGCTATACAAGAAAAACTCACTCTGACGAATTTTTCCTTTTGGTCCACCTAACTTATTTAAATAATCATAAATTGTAACTATCTGTTCTGGGGTATAAGGTGCTCTCGACTGCTGACCATCTCTAAATGTTGTGTCAGTAATCCAAATTTCCTCTGGCATATTATGTGGAACAATTCTATCATTAAATGCTATTTTAGGAATCTGATCATACGGAAATAAATTATGAAATGTATTTGGTTCTTTAACATCTACCAATTGATAAAAATGTTCTTCTAATTGTAGTAAATTGTTCTTATTATTAAATATTACGTCTCTCATTTTATAACTCCTTAAAATATATAACTCTATCCATTTATGTTTCGCTTTGTACTTGTATATCATTGAATTATTGTATACAATAATACTTTCTGTTTATTAATTTAGCACAATAAAGTGGTGTTGTCAATAATTTTTTGTATAACAAAATTTCATAATAATTATTCCCTTTACTACAATTTAATTATAAAAAGCCCTACATTAGATATGTACCTTTCTCAACATGTTAAGACACGATACACGACTCTAACAAGGGCTTTTAGCTCTTACCGTTTGTATGTTAATTATTTATTATTTATAAAAGTCCATTCTCTATCATTAATATCAACTTTAACTAAATAACGATTTTTGTTCTTTAATATATCTGTTGGAGAATATTTTGTACTGTCAGTAAAATACAGTTCATTTTTTCCACCTACTGCAATAATAAATACTAAAATATCATGTATAAAAGTTTCAATTGCAACATCAACATCATTCATAAATACATCTGTCGAATACAATCTTTCTAAATAACCTCTATAATTCTCATTTTCTTGATTTTCAACAAATGAATATATAGTTCTAACGTTTTCAAAATTCGTTGATGATAAATCATTGTTAGAATAAACATTACATTTAACAATATCATCTAATAAAATCTGTTCTAATTCAAAATACAACTCATTTGATTTCTTTTGAATCATCTCAGCACCTGACATTTTCATCAGAATTCTAGTGGTCTTCATTGCTGCATCATATCTTCTAATAAAAGCAAAATACAATGCCATAGCAAAAACACCTACATTGGCATATTCTTCATTTTTATATGTCAAACCAAATTCCTGATAAAAAATGCTGACTCTATCTGTAAATTCCATCGATAAAATCACAACATCTTCTTCTGTTAACAAGTAATTAATGTAGCAAAATTCTAGCCTATTTCTGATACCATTCAAACCGTTACAAAAATCTTCTTTAGTACAATCTTCTAGTTCCTTTTTTTCATCAAGCGATTTTTGTAATCCTGGTATTACTCTGATTGTAGAATCAAACTCCTTTAGTAATTTAATTAAAATCTTGTCCTGTCTTGTTGTCAATTTTAAGCTTTCTTTTTCCATTTTCAATTTTTGTAACATATGCAATCCTTTCTCAGCTCTCAGCTTGTCCGTATTTACCCCGTAGATTAAAAACTATGCTCTCCCATATTGCAAAATATGACCTCCCTCAAAATCATATTTTTTATAACAAATTCTTCTATCGACTTCTTCTACAAAAAACTTAACCCCTTTTTTTATGTTTTTTTATTTTTTTTTTGTTTTTTCATCTTCAGTTAAAATTCTATAATATTCTGCTTTATTTTTGTACATGAAAGCATCTGCGATTCTCATGACATTTTTAAAATCTTTCTTTCCATCATCCCAAGCAAACCCAAATGATATAGTAAATCTCTTAGTTGAGCTAACCAATTTTCTAAGATCATTTACTTTTTCCTCAAAAAGACTTTCTGAAATATCTTCAAGAATTACTACAAACTCATCTCCTCCAGCTCTATAAATGTTATTTTTATTGAAAACACTTCTTATAGCTCTAGCAACGTCAATTATTACTTTATCTCCTTTTTCATGTCCAAACATGTCGTTTATTTTCTTCATTCCATTTACGTCTATGAAAATAACGCCAACAGCACATCTTCTGTTTTCAACTCTTGCAATTTCTTGATCCATTGAATATCTATTTCTAACGCCTGTCATCACATCGTTTTTTCCTAAATATTCAAGATTCTTTATCAATTCGTGTTTTCTCATCTCAGTTGAAATAAAATAAGATATAGTATCTAATAAATTATTGATATCATACTTTGTACTGTTTTCAAAATTTTCTACCCCTAAATAGCCAATTATTGCTCCGTTATCATCATAAAGTGGTACCATAATAACTCTATGTATTCCATGACGAAGTAGCATCAATCTAAACATATCTCCTAACTGAGCTGTATTAATTCTTCTATCTACATCAATCATTATTCTATCGTTTTCATATGCATATTCTGGCCACTGTTTTATAATGTCATAATTTAAATTATTATAAACCTCTACGTCATTATATTGTTCATCTTTTATCCATACGAAATTAATAAACACTTCTTCATAAGAAATTTCTATTATATAAGCTCGTGTTGGCTTAAGTGCATTGCCAATTTCTTTTAAAATATGATTTATTCTATATTTAAAACTAGTTGTTCCCTGCAAAATTTTAGCACAACGTATAATAAAATTATCTGTACTAAATTTAACATCTGTCTCATAGGATTTTTTATATTCTTCAGTAATATCCTTCATAGCAACAGCACAAAATCCATCTCTTGCAATTTTGTTTATTACAACTTCTAACCATATATCTAACGATTTACAATATACTTTTTCATGGATATCTTCATCTAAATATGCAGCCCTATAACAATGATTTTTTAGAACTTCATATATTTCCATATCAAGTTCTTTTAATGATTTTTCTTCTGCATCCTCTTTTACATTTTGTTTGAACTTCTCATTTGAATATTTAATAACTAAATCCGTTATTTTCTCTTTTTTTTCAACTTCGACTTTTAAAATAATAAATGGCAATGAGAAATTTTCAAATAACATATTAAACTCTTGTAAACCAAATAAACTTTCACCTCTGTCATACATATCACGCATACAAGAAATTATAAATCTCTTTTCTTCTCTTTTAACAAAAATGACATTAAAAATTTGCCAAACATATTTATTGCTTACTTTTACTCTATATACTCCCCATAGAAAATCATTTTCTTCATTGAAAATTCTTTGTTCTATAGTACTAATATCATACAATTTGCAAAAATTCTTTCTATCATCTGGATGAATGTACTTATCGGCAACATATTCAATTATTCCTGTTGCTTCTCTCTTTGCAATCATAGGTGCTATTGCTTTACTATTAGTGTATATAGTTTCAACTTGATTATCATCAATATCAAGCATATCTACTCTATTGTATATAGTATATAATTCCCTTAAATAACTATCCATTTCTTCAATCTTTAGGCAATCATCTATATACTTTTGCCTGTTTAAAATCATAGTTTTAGCTGCACAACACTTACCATATACAGCTATAACATCAATCCATATATAACAATATTTACCTCGAATTATCCAATCTGTCTTCTCTTCTTTTCCACTTAAAATAGAATTTTGAACTAACTCACTAATTTTATTTGTTGCTAACTGTTTATTTTCATTACAGAATTTTTCTAAATTTTCAACGCTTTCAAAACCTACTTCTGCTATTTCTTGTTTAAATGCATCCGATGCAAATAAAAAAGACACCCTATCTTCTTCAATTTCAATAATAGCTGATGGAAAATCACTTTTACTGTCTTTGTTTTTCAAATTATTTTTTATATTTAATCTACCAATTTTGTCTTGATAACTACATTCATTAAAAGTTTCTAACTGCATTCCATTAGCATCTATGTAATGATAAACTTCTAATAATGGCAATGGCTTACCAAAGAAAAAGCCTTGTACTTTTTCACATCCAATACTCTTTAAAAACTCATATTGTTCTATCGTTTCTACGCCTTCTGCAAAAGATTGTATTCCTATATCTTTAATAACATAAATCAAAGACTGAATCATTATTTTCATTTTGATGTCATTAAATTGCTTAATAAAAGACATATCTAATTTTGCAACATCAAACTCATAATTTGTCAAAATATTAAGTGCAGAGTATCCACTTCCAAAATCATCAACCCATACATTATAACCCGCTTGTTTGAATTTCATAATCTGAAGTTTTAAATAATCCAAATCATTATTTAGTGCGCTTTCTGTAATTTCAATATCAATCATCTTAGTTGGAACATTGTATTCATTTCTTATTTCTTCTATTAGTTTAAAAATATGACATAATTGAAAATCTAATCGAGACAAATTGATAGAAACGGGAACACATGATCTGTTATATTTTTTTTTGCTATCATAGTCCTGACAAACTTTTCTAATCATATATAAATCTAATTTATGAATCAAATGAAATTTTTCTAAAACTTCAATAAAAACACCTGGGGAAATCATGCCATATTCATCATCTTGCCAACGTGCTAATGCTTCAAAAGCACATACCTTTCCCGTCATCACACGAACAATTGGTTGATAATATACTTTAATAGAGCCATTTTGCAATGCCTCATCAAAATTATCTATAATATACTGCTGCTGTTTGACATGATAGCCTAAATCCTCATCGTAGTAATTATAAAACTCATCAAATCTTCCTTTTATTTCACTACATGCTATTCTAGCTCGATCACAAACAATCGAACCATTTTCTATAACATCATATATTGGATAAATTCCCGCCTTAATCTCAAGTGGTCTACCCTCACTATAATCATCTACTTTTCTGTGTATTCTTTCAATTTGTGAAACTATTTCATCACTTTGACAACATACCGCAAAATGATCATCTGAAAATCGCGATATTATACCATCTGGGAACTCATTTTCTAGGATTTTGGCAACAAAGCAAAGTAACTCGTCTCCTCTATCATATCCATAGTTTTCATTATAACTTTTAAAACTTTCGACATCAAAATAAACAACAAACATTCCAGCATTAACTTTTTCTTTATCAAGAGATTCATCCTCTACTAATGTAAAAAATTTATGCATCTTAAACAGACCTGTTAAAATATCATATTCTTCCTTGACATACAGATCATCATTTTTAATCATTCTATCTAAATTTAACGAAGGAATAACATCTTGTTTTTCAATTATTAATACATAAAAAAACGACTCTCCATTTGCCATATTAACTAAATGTCCAAAATCTTCTATCTGCTTAATATTGCCTTTTTTTGTAATAATTCTGTACTTTACATAATCATATTCTAATTTTTTATCATTTAGTTGATTCCATATGGTATATTCCATCTCTGCATAATCATCTGGGTGAACCATACCTTCAAATGTTCCGTTTGTAAACTCGAAAAAATCGTCAAAATCATCACATTCAAAAATATTAATCACACCATAATCGGCATATACTATTTCTTCTTTTTCGTTGGCTTTATAAACAAAAAAGCCACCCGGTGCTCTTTTTTCTTTTTTTTGAATTAGTTCATTGTTGGAATTATTGTTTGAATTGATGTCCATATTATTCACCATAATCCTTCACTTTTTATAAAAATCTATAAAACACATTAACACTTCATAACTTCTATATCGGAAAAACTTTATTTTAATTTCATTATAATTTAGACGTAATTTATTACTTTGCAGAACTTTTATTAAATAAAAAAGGAACCCAAAATGCCGGTTCTTGCAATTTAGACTCCTAGCGAAAGCTAGGTGGGTTACCGCAACTCATCTTCTGCCTTCCACTGTCTCATCGGAGGCTTGACATCTAATAAGCGATTTAGGTGTCCCTTTTAAAGTAAATGTAGGTTCTAAATATACAAGATTATCGTACATCCCAGGTGTTCCTTAATCTGTCTTTATTATACAAGATATACTCTGATTTTTCAATACTGATTTTAGGTCATTTACGTGTTAACTTTTTGTCATTTTCAGCATGTTTTCGCATCTTTTCATGCATTAATATAATCCATTTTTAATTATCATAAAATTCATAATTATCAGCCCATTTTCTTTTTCTGTTGACCACTAACCAATCTGATTAATATATCTAATGGTAAAAATTTAGAGAAGAAAATTGCTAACTTCATTTGAGCAGTTGGTACTATCAAAACCTTTTTCTTTCTCATTTGTCTAAGTGTATATTTAACACAATATTTTGCACTTATGCCTTTCAATGCGAAACTAACTTTTGCAACATCATTAAACTCTGTATTAACAGGTCCTGGACACAAACAACCAATGTAAATCGGTGATTTCATTTGTTTTAATTCTTCTGCAATTGCTAATGTCAGGCTTGATACGTATGATTTTGTTGCATAATAGGTACTCATATATGGTCCTGCTGGAAAAAGTCCCGCTGAAGAGGCTATATTTAACAAATAACCATGTTTTTGTTTTATCATTTTTCTTGTTATTACCTTTGTAAAAACATGCATAGCTTTTACATTCAACTCAATCATTTCAACTTCTCTTTGTAAATCGCTACTTATAAATGTTCCACTAAGTCCAAACCCCGCATTATTAATAAACACAGAAATATCAAGTGGTTTTATTATATTTAAAACATTTAAAATATCGCTTGGCTTAGTAATATCAGCCTGAATTATTGTCGTTTTTGTTTTTACATTTTTTTTAATTTCTTCTAAACGATCAATTCTTCTTGCGATTAAAACTAATTGATATCCTTCTCTAGCAAATTCATATGCAAATTCTCTTCCTATTCCAGAGCTTGCACCCGTAATTACAGCTACTTTTTGTTTTTTCCCATTAATTTTTGCCATTTAAACTAGTCTCCTTTCGAATTTACACCCCATAAACAGATTCCTAACTCTAGAATCGGATATGAGTTTCAAAAAATTAGCCACTTTCTACAGTTTATCATATTTAATTTTGTGTTGCATCAATTATTATTTTAAGATATAATAGAACAAATGTATTGTGTTGAAGGAAGGGTTTTTTATGTATCAGAGAAAAAATTACGCAAATTCACCTCTTATTTTTCATATAGATGTAAATTCAGCTTTCTTGTCATGGACAGCAGTTGATTTGCTTAATAAAAATCCGAAAAGAATAGATCTTAGAACCATTCCTTCTGCAATTGGTGGAGATATTAATAGTCGCCATGGCATAATATCTGCACGTTCTATTCCTGCGAAGAAATATGGTATTCAATCTGGTGAATCTGTTGTTAATGCACTTAAAAAATGTCCTTCACTTGTAGTTGTTCCAACGAATTTTGAATTATATAAACATTACTCAAAATTATTTATTGATATTCTTCGTTCTTATACACCATATGTTCAACAAGTTTCAATTGATGAAGCATATTGTGATTTCACGGATTTATATGATATGTATAAAGACTTGGTTAAAGATAACTTAACTTATCCATTATCTTTAGCTCACGAAATAAAAGATACTATTTATTCTAAGCTTGGTTTTACCGTAAATGTTGGAATTTCTACTAACAAACTACTTGCGAAAATGGCTTCCGATTTCACTAAACCCAACCGTGTACATACTTTATTCGAAGAAGAAATATCGCAAAAAATGTGGCCACTTCCAATAAACGAACTACATGGCTGTGGTAAGTCAACTTCATTAAAGCTTACTTCATTAGGTATTAAAACAATCGGAGATGCAGCCCATACTGATTTAGAAGTTCTTTGTTCTATTTTGGGTGAAAAACACGGTAATTATATCTATTATAGTTCAAATGGCATCAATACATCTGCTGTTTCCTCTTCTAAAAGGATAGCCAAAAGTTATTCAAGTGAGCGTACCATGCCATCGAACCTCACAATAGATAATTATGATTCAGATATTCAAAATATCATTCAACACTTATCACAAAATATAAGTAGACGAATGATTAAAGATAATGCTTATGCTAGTACTATTGGTATTACCCTTAAAACTAACCACTTTAAAACTCATTCAACTCAAACATCTTTATTAATTTCTACAAATGATAGTAATGTAATTTATTCTACTGCCATTGATTTAGTTAATAAGGAATTACTTGGTGAATCCGGATTGTTCATGAAAGGGGATACTATACGCCTTGTTGGTATTTTTGCAACTAATTTAGACAATGGCGATTATCGCCAGCTATCCTTATTTGATCTTTTTTAATTACTATAATTTGCAAATATTTCCTCTTCTGACATTTCAAGTAATTTTTTTATCTTGTCATTGTCAGATGCTATTTTTGCAACTTTAGCTAATATTTCCATATGAGTAAATCTGTCTGCTGCAATTGCAAGCACTATTTTAACTTTATTTTCTACATCCCATTCAATGTCATCCTTCAAAATTGCTATACAAATTCCATTTTTCTTAATTCCTTCGATAGATTCACTTATAATTCCATGTGGAATAGCAATTCCATTCTTCAAATATGTAGACATTTCCTGTTCTCTTTTTAACATGGAATTAATATAATCTTTGCTTATGTAGCCATTTTCGTATAGCTTATTCCCTAAAAATTGAATAACATCTTCTTTACTTTTTAAATCCAAGTCTAAAAAAATCATTTCTTTTTTTAGCATGATTGTTCCTCCAGTCAAATATTATATTGAATAATCTCGAATATTATATCACATTATTCTTCTGTTATGTTTACAAAATATGTATACTCTTTAACAAAGATTTTATCACTTTGATAAAAATTCTATATTTATGTTATCTATTAATTTTGCAAAAAAGCACTTTATTGAATAAAGTGCTTTCCTACTCAAATACTATATTTTTATTATATCTGCTAATATATCAACACATTTTTCAATTCCAATAATAGAACTATTTAAAATCAAGCCATAGTTATTTATATCGTCTATTTTTTTTCCTGTAGTCGTGTTGTAAAAATTAGCTCTACGTCTATCTATCTTTTTCATAATTTTATCAGCATCAACAGAAGAAATATGATATTTTTCTATTGCTCTAAATTTATTAAATGATTTGCTACCATGTATATAAACCTGCAACACATCATCTCTGTCCTTTAAGGCATACCCTGCACAATGACCAATAAAAACAGCTGGTCCTTCATCTGCTAATTCTCTAATAATATCATTTTCGATAGTATGAAGCTTAATATGATCAGGCACTTCATTTTTACCACTAACAGCACTATCTATCATACTTAAAGTATAATTTACACTATCAAGATTTTTTTCCTCGAGAACTAAAAGTTGTTCAACAGTTTTTTTCATTCTTTTTGCTGCTAACTCTAATATTTCACCGCCATAACACCTTATGCCTGTCTTTTCCATCAAACGTTTGCCTATTTCTGTTGCACCACTACCATATTCTCGCTCAATTGTAATATAATTAATCAAGTTTGTCCCCTCCTAACTATAAATAACAATCACACCGACATTATTGTTTCTTAAACTATTTCAAACTGACTATTATATAAATCGGCATAAAATCCGCCTAATTCAAGCAATTGTTCGTGATTACCATGTTCAATTATGCTACCATTTTTTAACACTAAAATTGTATTTGCATTTTTTATGGTCGACAATCTATGCGCAATTACAAAACATGTCCTTCCCTCAGCTAATTTATCCATTGCTTTTTGGATAATAAGTTCTGTTCTTGTATCAACAGAGCTAGTAGCTTCGTCTAAAATAAGCATTGGAGCATTTAACACATATGCTCTTGCAATTGTAATCAACTGTTTTTGTCCAGCTGATAATGTTGTTTTATCATCTAAAACTGTGTCATATGCATTAGGTAACGCTCTAACAAATTTATCCAATCCTACTGCTTTACTAGCTTTAATTATTTGTTCATCACTTACATGAGATAAATTGTATCGTATATTGTCTTTAATAGTTCCTTCAAATAACCATGTATCTTGTAAAACCATTCCAAACATTGAATGAACCTGTTCTCGTTTTAAATCTTTTATATTTTTTCCATCAATTTTTATCGTTCCCGAATTTGTCTCGTAGAATCTCATTAATAAATTTACTAATGTACTTTTTCCAGCGCCTGTAGGACCTACGATAGCAACCTTTTCACCTGGTTTTACCTCTAAATTAAAATCATTTATTATGATTTTATCATCTGTGTATCCAAAAGAAACGTGATTAAATTCTATATGTCCTTTGACATCTTCAACAACGTCTGTTTTATGGCTTTCATCTTCTAATTCGTCTTCTCTTAAAAATTTAAATACTCTTCCACTTGCAGCTGCAGTTGCTTGTAATGATGTAATTGCTTGTGCCATCTGTGCTAAAGGCTGTGTAAACAATCTAATATACATCATAAAAGCTACTATTGTTCCAATTTCAGTCATATCTTTTTCGACCAAAATTGCACCTGTAACACATACCGCAACATATCCTAAATTACCTATAAACGTCATTAACGGCATCATTAATCCTGATAAAAATTGACTTTTCCATGCTGAACTATATAGATTTTCATTAATTTCATTAAATTTTGTTATTTCTTTATGAGCATCGTTATAAGCGACTATAACATTATGTCCCGTATATGTTTCCTCTATTAAACCATTCAAATGACCTAGTTCTTCTTGCTGTTGTCCGAAATACTTTTGTGATTTTTTGGTGATTAAAATCATTACAATAAACCCAATTATAGTTGCTACTACACCTGATAACGTCATTATCCAATTTGTCTTTGTCATCATAAATAAACTACCAAAAAACATCGTAATTCCGGATACCAACGTTCCTATACTTTGATTTAATGACTGTCCAATTGTATCAACATCATTAGTAACTCTTGATAATGTATCACCGACTGTTGTCTGATCAAAATACTTTAATGGTATTTTATTTATCTTATAAGAAATATCTTTTCTCATTTTGTTGGTAATCTTTTGTGTGCATGTCGCCATTATGATTCCCTGACTTGTATTGAAAAGAAAGCCTAATACATATAGTATCGTGAGAATTGTAACAATTTTCAAAATACCATCAACATCCATCGCATTAGTTACAATACCTTCTGCAATTTTATTTGTTACCTCTTTTAATCTATCTGGTCCAATAATATTGAAAGTTGTTCCAAAAATAGATAACATAAATGCTACAACTATTGGAAAATAGTATTTTCTACAATAACGTATTAATTTTTTCATAGAATCTCCAAAATTAAACTCTTCCATGTTCTCACCCCTTACATATCTTTCTTTATTTCATCTTCTGAAAGTTGAGAAATGGCAATTTCATAATATACTTTACAATTATTTAATAATTCCTTATGAGTACCATAGCCAACCATTTTTCCTGCATCTAAAACAACAATTTTATCTGCATCCTTAATTGTTCCTATTCTTTGTGCAACAATTAAAGATGTTGTAGATGATTTTTGCTCCTTTAATTGTTTTCTCAAAATTTTATCTGTTTTATAATCTAATGCAGAAAAAGAATCATCAAACAATAATATTTCAGGTTTTCTCGCAATTGCCCTTGCTATAGAAATTCTTTGTTTTTGTCCACCTGAAACATTATTTCCACCTTGAGCAATTGATGAATCTATTCCTTTTTTCATTTTATCAACAAATTCTTTTGCCTGTGATATTTCAAGTGCATCATTTGCTAGTTGCTTAATTTCACCTTCTGCAAGATTATCAATATTATCTCCAAACATCACATTAGAAAAAATACTTCCTTTAAAAAGAACAGCTTTTTGTGGAACATATCCTATTTTTTTTCTTAAAACATCTTTTGAATACTTTTTAATATTTTCACCATCAATTAGAATTTCACCTGATGTAACGTCAAAAAATCTAGGTATCAAATTTATCAATGTACTTTTACCACTTCCTGTTGCACCAATAAATGCAATTGTTTCACCTTTTTTAGCCTTAAAACTAATATTTTCAATTGCGTAATCACTCGCATCAGGATACATAAATCCAACATTTTTAAATTCAATTGTTCCTTTTTCCTCTTGATTATTTGTAGTAATTTGTCCATCAAAAATCTTACTACTTGTTTCTAAAACTTCATTTATACGATTTGCAGATATATTGGCTCTTGGAAAAATAAAAAACACAACTATCAACATCATAAATGCCATAATAACTTGAAGTGCATATGATGAAAATACAACCATATCTGAGAATAACTGAAATTTAGTTCCAATATCTTTAGCATCTTTAATTAAATACATTCCTATCCAATAAATTGCTAATGGCAAAGAAGAAATAAGTAAAGACATCATTGGGAAAACAGAAGCCATACTTCTTCCGGTAAATAAATTTGTCTTCATTACATTTTGATTAGCAATATCAAATTTATCTTCTTGATACATTTCTGCGTTATACGCTCTTACAACTCTTATTCCTGACAAATTTTCCCTCGTAACTTTATTTAAATTATCTGTAAGGATTTGTAATTTTCTAAATTTAGGCAAAACTAATGCTATCATAACTGTTAAATAAAACATCATGATAAAAACTGTTACCCCTGTTGCAAACGACCATCTCCAATTTTTATTAGAGATTTTAATTATTGCCCATGTTGCTAATATAGGTGCCTTTATAACAACCTGTAATCCCATAGCAATTAAAGTTTGAATTTGAGTAACATCATTAGTTGTACGTGTAATTAATGAATCTGTTGAAAATGCATTAATTTCCTCCATTGTAAATGTCATTGTTTTTTCATATACTTCAGAACGCAAACGTTTTGCTAAGCCAGCTGCAACTTGAGCTGCTAAAAATCCTACAAAACATGATGCTAACATACTTCCTAAGGCACACAATAACATATATAGCCCTTTTTCCATTATATCACTAACATGTCCGCCACTTTTTTCTTCAAGTAACTTAGTAATATCCGCCATATAATCTGGTAATTTCAAATCTAGTCCTACTTGTAAAACAATAAAGCTTAATGCAATTACAATAAATAGAACTTCTTTTTTAGTGAATTTTTTGAAAATTTTTAACATTCTACTTTCCTTTCCTGCTTTTATACTTTCCTTTCCTGCTTCTATAAGCAATACAATTTAATTGCCCTTAATTAAATTATACTATACTATTTTAATATTAATTATTTTCATATACAATATTCAATTTTTAAAATTTGTATAGATTTTAAAAATATACCTTTTTATAATTTAAAAATTTAAACCAATAAAGTGTTTGACTAACCCAAAAAATATAGTACAATTAAAAGTAACTTAGACGATATTAGGAGGACTTTATGAAAATAAATAAAATTGGTTTTATCGGATTTGGATTAATTGGTGCCTCGATTGCAAAAAAAATTAAATATGATAAACCAGAAACAGTAATTATTGCAACTGCAAAACACGAACAGACTATTATAGACGCATATAAACTAAATCTTATAAATAATGATACTTTGTTATCATTAAACTCATTTAACGACTGCGATATTATATTTTTATGCGCACCAGTAAAATACAACATTGCATATTTAAAAAAATTAAAAGATATTATAAAACCTTCTTGTATAATAACAGATGTTGGTAGCACCAAAAATGAGATACACAAAATGGTATCAACTCTTAATTTAGAAAAAAATTTTATAGGTGGTCATCCGATGACGGGATCCGAAAAAGTTGGATTAGCAAATGCTAATCGTTACCTTTTAGAAAACGCATATTACATAATTACCCCAACTAATGAAACAACTGAAGAAAATTTAAAGGATTTTTCTAAGTTTGTCTCTTCATTAGGTTCAATTCCGCTTATTTTAAACTATAAATTTCATGATCATGCAACTGCTGCAATAAGTCATCTTCCTCATATGATAGCTTATTCTCTAGTTGCTTTAATAGAGGAAATCGATAATAATGAACAAATAATGAAAACAATAGCTGCTGGAGGTTTTAGAGATATGACAAGAATCGCCGCCTCTTCTCCAGCTATGTGGCAAAGCATTTGTATGTCAAATACAGAAGAAATCACAAACTTAATTGGTAAATTTCAAGAAAAACTTTCTTCCCTAAAAGAAATGCTACTTACTAATCCTGAATCCAAAGAATTGTATGCTTTTTTTGAAGATTGTAAAGAATACAGAGACTCTATGCTAATTCCTGTTTCAAATTTACAACAAATGACTTTTGAGTTATATCTTGATTTAATCGATGAAGCCGGTAGTATAGCTACAATTGCCACTATTTTAGCTACAAATCAAATCAGCATTAAAAATATCGGAATTATAAATAATCGAGAATTCGAAGAAGGCGTTTTAAGAATCGAATTTTATGATGAATCATCCTTAAACAAATCAAAAAACATTTTAAAGGCTAAAAATTACACTATATATCAAAGAAAACAATAACACTCGTTAAATGAGCCATAACTTAAAGTGAATTATCATTTTAAGTAAATCATAGTTTTATATTGTCATGGTTTCAAAAAGAATTAAAACTTGCAAATTATTTTTTCTTTGCAAGTTTTAATTCTTTTTTACTTTTAATAAACTATTTTTTAATATAATCCGTCTAAAACATCAAAATAATTTTCAAATGTTTTACGGCAACATAATGGATTTTCTATAATTATTTTTGCATTTCTAATTCCTAGTAATGAAAACGCCATTGCAACCCTATGATCCTCATATGTTTCAATTACATTTATTTTTTTTCTTTCTACAAGCATCTTATCAAAATCATCTACTGGATATATTACCAAATCAAGATTATCGTCTTCTTTTTTAATAATTTCGGTTTTAACATTTACTTTTTCCAAATTTGAAATAATCGCATTAACTCTATCACATTCTTGGAATCTTATATGTCCGATATTTTTTATGCAAACATTTGAATCCGCATACACAGCTATGGCTGATAATGTTAAAGCTTGATCTGAAAAAGATGATAAATCCCAAGTACCGCCTTTTAAGTTAACTCTATTTTCTAATGGCGAAATAATAATAATTTCCCCATTTTCGTCTTCTAATACATTACATCCCATATCTTCTAATACTTCAAGGAATTTGATATCGCCTTGTAAAGATTCTTTTTTTACATTTTTAACTTTAACTTTTATAGAACAAATTGCTCCTAATGCATAAAAATAACATGCTGCTGATACATCTGGTTCCACTTGATAACTCGAGCAACTATATACTGAATCTTCTTTTATCACATATACTCTTTCTTCAAGTTGTTTTACTTCTACTCCAAATTGTTTCATCATCTCAATTGTCATACGTACATATGCCATTCCATGTGTCCCATCAATTTTTATTTTAAAATCTTTTTTTAAAATTACTGATGAAATTAATAACGCACTTAAAAATTGGCTACTTTTGTTAACATTTACAGTTATTTCATCTTTTAAATTTTGCATATGTTTATTACATATTTTTATTGGAAAATGATATTTTTCTCCTAAATATTCAATATTAGAACCTAATTCTTCTAAGCAAATTAGTAATTCCTTCATAGGTCTTTTTTTCATTTGTTCCGAAGAATTGATTATAAATTCACCTTTATTCAAAGCACAAAAAGCAGTCAAAAAACGGGCTGCTGTTCCAGCACTTCCAACATCTATTGTTGCTTTTTGTTTTGGAATTATTCCTCCTTTTCCCTCTATGGAAACTGTTTTGTTTTTTTCATCTACCAAAACATTGAACCCTAAATCACATAAAGCCTTTAAAAAATGTCTAGAATCATCACTAAATAAAATCCCATTAACTCTACACGTTGTATTTGTCATAGCAGCTAATAATAATGCTCTATTAGTAATACTTTTTGAGCCTGGGACTTCTACCACAATTGGTGATTTCCTATTCAATTTTTTTACACGGTATTCATTCATCATTTTCATATCTAATTCTCCATAAATTCTGTTTTTTTTACAATTATAAAGCAAGAGAGCGTGATTACGTAATCACACTCTCATTGTCTATCTTAATTATTAAAATATAATCATATCTTTAATTAAATATCGTTGAATATTTGATAAATATCAATCTTTAATGCATCTGTATCCGTCATTCCTATGAAAACACATCCATAATGATATGAACCATCTTCATTATCTTCTCTACGAACGATTTCAATAACTGCATCTACAACTTCTTGAGTCCATATTTGAATTTTTGTATCATAATAAGTACCAACGTCGAGCTTCTGATTAGCCGAAAAACCTATCCCACTTCTTGAAATATCAGTTACATTAACATGAACATATTTTAATGTAGTTATACCCTCTTGATCTAAACGTTCTAACTGAATCGAAACATCTAAATCAAGCCTTTTATGTTTACGCTTCTCTTCCATATCTTCTTCTCCTTTATGTTAACATAAGTGCTGGTATTACTTACCCTGTCTAATTTCAAACAAAGCCTCTATACATAATATAATATTACAACAATTCAACTTTATCAACAATGTTTTTTGTGAATTTATTATTTTTAAATACTATTGTTTTTCATCTCCAATAATATCATCTGTAATAAACATTGCATCTCCGAAACTAAAGAAACGATATCTCTCTTCTATAGCTTTTTCATATGCACTAAGTACATGTTCACGTCCAGCTAATGCTGAAACAAGCATAACAAGAGTTGATTCTGGTAAATGGAAATTTGTAATTAAAGCGTCAATGACTTTAAATTTGTATCCTGGATATATAAAGATTTCTGTCCATCCACTTGTCTCTTTTAATACGCCATTTTCATCTGAGGCAGATTCAAGAGTTCTAGTACTTGTTGTACCAACTGCAATCACTCTATTTCCATTTGCTTTTGCCTTATTAATTTTATCAGCAGCTTCTTTTGAAACCATATAAAACTCTGAATGCATATGGTGATCTAATACATTTTCAACTTTTACAGGTCTAAATGTACCTAAACCAACATGCAATGTTACTTCAGCAATTTCAACTCCCATATCTTTTACCTGTTGCAATAATTCAGGTGTAAAGTGAAGACCTGCTGTAGGAGCTGCTGCTGAACCATCATATTTTGCATACACTGTTTGATATCTATTCTTATCTTCTAACTGATGTGTAATATATGGTGGAAGTGGCATTTGTCCTAATTGATCAAGAATTTCTTCGAATATACCTTCATAATAGAATTTAATCAATCTATTACCTTCTTCTATTATATCGACAACCTCACCAACTAATATACCCTCTCCAAAAATAATTCTAGTACCAACTTTTGCTTTTTTTCCAGGTTTAACTAATGTTTCCCAGATATCATTTTCTTTTCTTTTTAAAAGAAGGATTTCAATTTTAGCCTGTGTATCCTCTTTCACACCATATAATCTAGCTGGTATAACCTTTGTATTATTAATTACCAAACAATCTCCTGGCTTAAGAAAATGTTTAATATCTCTAAAATGTTTATGTTTGATATCTCCTGTAGCCTTATCTAATAACAATAATCTAGAACTTGAACGATCTTCTAGCGGATCTTGAGCAATAAGCTCCTGTGGAAGGTCGTAATAAAAATCTTTTACATCCATTTTATAACCTCTAAAATCTTTCTATATACATATTTATGCTCTAAGTTCAATTCCTAAGTCTTCAAGACCATTTAAAATCTTTTTCATAGCCTTAGCAATATCATTTTCCTCAAGATTCTTTTCTTTTCCTCTGAATACTAATGAATAAGCAACTGACTTAAAGCCTTCTTTAATCTGTTCACCTTCATATACATCAAACAATTTATAACTTTCTAAGTATTGACCTCCTCTTTGATCAAATACCTTTTCAATATCTCCTACTAAGATTTCTCTTGGAACAACCATTGAAAGATCTCTTGTAGATGCAGGGAAATTAACAATCTGCTTATATTTATAATCAAATGAAGCATTAGCAGTAATTAATTCCATATCTAAAACCGCAACATAAACTCTATCTTTAATTGCATAATTACTTGCAACTACCGGATGAACTTCACCAAGATAACCAATTACTTTACCATCATAAATGATATTAGCTTGTCTTCCTGGGTGAAGATAATTTAAGTTAGATTCAGGTGAATACTCAACTTTCTTTCTCATACCAACTGCTTCGAAAATTTCTTCAACAAATCCTTTCATATCAAAGAAATCTCCTTCTCCATACATACCAAGAGTGAGTTTCATTTTCTCATCTGGTAATTCTGTAATTGGAAGTTGTTTTGGTAAATACACATTACCTAATTCATATAACCTAACATCCTTATTTCTTCTTCCAAAGTTAGTTGATAATGATGTCATCATTCCATTCATTGAAAGAGTTCTCATTATTGAATAATCTTCTCCTAATGGATTAGCAATTTTAATTGCTTTTCTAGCTTCATCATTTTCATCTAAAAGTAATTTATCATATACTTTTGGACTTTCAAATGAATATGTCATTGCCTGTGAAAATCCACAATGCTCTACTGTACTCTTTACAATCTTCTCAATGTGGTGTTTGAATGAAATTTTACCTACAGTTGACTGTCCATTTGGAAGTGTTGTAGGAATCTTATCATATCCATAAAAACGTACAACTTCTTCTGCTATATCGGCATCACATAATAAATCCTGTCTCCAAGATGGAACTTCAATTTCATTAGTTTGACTATTATATACTAAATCGATTTTCTCTAAATAAGAAATCATAGTCTCTTTATCAATATCTGTTCCTAATAATTTATTATATTTTTCTGGCTCAAAAGGAATATTTACTCCTTCTCTCTTAACTGGATAAATATCAATTGCGCCACCTACAACTTCACCAACTCCTAATTCTTCAATTAATTGGCAAGCTCTATTCATTGCATCTAACGCCAAATTAGGATCCAAACCTTTTTCGAATTTTGATGATGCATCAGTTCTCATACCTAATTTTTTGCTAGATAATCTAATATTAGTACCATCAAAACAAGCTGCTTCAAAAAGAACATCTTTTACATTTTCTGTAATCATAGAATTTTCTCCACCCATGATACCAGCGATACCAACTTGTTTTTGTGCATCATTAATTGTTAAAGTATTACTATCAAGTACTCTTGTCTGACCATCTAATGTAATAAATTCTTGACCATTTTTAGCAGTATCAACAATAATTTCTCTACCAGCTATAGTTGACAAATCATAAGCATGCATTGGCTGTCCCATTTCTTCCATTACATAATTTGTAATATCAACTAAGTTATTAATAGGTCTAATTCCTTGTGCACGTAATCTTTTTTGCATCCATTCTGGAGAAGGAGCAAATTTTACATTTTTTACAACTCTTGCAACATATCTCTTACATAATTCATTATTTTCAACTTTAACTTTGATATAATCATTTACATCTTCATCATTTCCAACTTCAGTAATAACTGGTGGAACAAATTTTTTGTCAAATGTTGCTGCTGCTTCTCTTGCAATACCTAAAACTGAGAAACAGTCTACTCTATTTGATGTCACTTCATACTCTACGATTAAATCATCTAATCCTAAATATTCAATCGCACTTTGACCAACTGGTGCATCATCTGGGAGAATATAAAGACCATTTTCAGCAGCATTAGGAAACATTTCAGTTGTAGAACCAAGTTCGTCAATTGAACACATCATTCCAAATGATTCTACTCCTCTAAGCTTACCTTTTTTTATTTTAACTCCTCCATCGACTAACTTTCCATCATGTCCTCCAGCAACTCTACCGCCATCTAAAACAACTGGAACTTTAGCTCCTTCAAAAACATTTGGAGCACCTGTTACTATTTGAATTAATTCTTCTTCTCCAATATTAACTTGACAAATAACTAATTTATCAGCGTCTGGATGTTGCTCAATTTTTTCTACTTTACCTATAACAATTTTCTCAAGGTCTTTATCTAATCTAACGCCTTGTTCTACTTTAGTACCTGATAATGTCATTGCATCCATATATTCTTGATCTGTACACTCTAAATCTGGCACTAAATCTTTTATCCAATTTAATGATGTATTCATCCTATTATCCTCTCCATCTTTTTTGAATTTATGTAGTACTTCATGAAAAAATTATATATTTATTCAAAAAATACCATACTTTAAAACTGATTTAAAAATCTGTCATCATTTTCATATAATAATCTCATATCATCAATTTCGTACTTAAGAAGAGTTATTCTTTCTAATCCTACTCCGAACGCAAATCCTTGGTATTCATTTGGATCGATTCCACTCATTTTAAGAACTTTTGGATGTACCATACCACAACCTAAAATTTCAATCCATCCTTCTCCTTTACAAAAACGACAGCCTTTTCCACCACACTTAAAGCAGCTGATATCCATTTCTGCTGATGGTTCTGTAAATGGGAAATGATGAGGTCTAAATTTAACTTTTGTATCTTTTCCAAACATTTGTCTAACAAATTTAGTTAGAGTACCCTTCAAATCTGAAAAAGTTACATTCTTATCAATTACCATACCTTCAATCTGGTGGAATGATGGTGAATGAGTTGCATCAACTTCATCTGCTCTAAAAACTCTACCTGGAGCAATCATTCTAATTGGTAATTTTTGTTTTTCCATAACTCTAACCTGAACAGGAGATGTCTGTGTTCTAAGTAAGATTTTATCATTGATATAGAATGTATCTTGCTCATCTTTTGCTGGATGATTAGCAGGAATATTTAACGCTTCAAAGTTGTAATAATCTTCTTCGATTTCTGGTCCTTCTACCACTTCATATCCCATACCTGTAAAAATACGTTCAACTTCATTTTGTACCAATGTATTAGGATGTGAATGTCCTGTTTTTTTCTTTTTAGCCGGTAAAGTAACATCAATTACTTCAGCTTGTAATTTATGATTTAAAGCTTCATTTTCTAATTTAATTTTTGTTTCTTCTAAAATATTTTCTATTTGTTTTCTAGCTTCATTAACCATCTGACCAACCTTAGGTCTATCTTCAGGTTTAACTTCTTTCATACTCTTTAATACTGCTGTTAATTCACCCTTTTTTCCTAAAAAAGCAACTCTTACATCATTTAATGCATTTAAGTTTGATGCTTCTTTAATTTGGCGAATTGCATTATTTTTGATTTCTAGCAATTTTTCGTTCATTGTTGTCTCCTTTTTATTATTTATTAAATCAACTCTTTATTAATCTAAAAAGTTAAATTTTTAAATTAAGTAAAAAAAAAGCTTCATCCCTTACTTAATAGGGACGAAACTATAATCCGCGATACCACCCTGATTCTTATTTTATACACATAAAATTGTCATTCTTTATTCTATTCGAATTTCGTATAAAATAAGCTCTCAATAATACTTAACGTGTATTAACGTCGCAAGCTACAAAAAATTCACCCACGCAGCTCCTGTGTGAAATTTCGATTTCAAACCTAAAGTAAGGAAGCTTCCAGCCCATGACTTCCTCTCTCTTTACACGTATTTGAAACTACTTTGCACATTCACAGCTTTTAACATTTAAATATTTTATCATACTTATACTTGTAATTCAAGTTCTTTTAAAAGTCAAATAATTATTTTTCTTTTTTTCTCTTTCAAGCTTTAACTTTTCCTCATTTATTTTTTGCTCTATACGTTTTCTAACCTCTAAAGCTATTTCTCGAGTCTTCATACCTTTATATTCTTCATAATATATTGGTTCTAAATAATGTACGTATGTCATTATTTTTCCAAAATTAACAGCATTAAACACCTTATATGAATCAATTAAGGCCACCGGAACAATCGGTACTTTAGATTTTAAAGCAATTTTAAATGATCCTGGCTTAAAATCAGATAAAATATTCCTATTATTATTCTCATATCCACCCTCTGGAAAAATAATAACAGCTTTTCCTTGCTTAACTGACTCAGCCACCTGCGAAATAATGCCCATTCCCTGTCTTGGATTATTAATTTCTAGCCTTTTGCCATCAACTAAATCAACAAATTCTCTAACCAAAATAGTATAAGATTTTTTCTTATCCATAACAAATGAACAAGGTCTTAAATGCGTATTCATTATTCCTAATACATCATATTTTCCTTGATGGTTGGGATACATTATATATCCCGAATTCTTTGGTAAATTGTTATTTCCATAAGAAATTGTATGTATATTTCCAGTCTTATTCATCAAACTGATAACATGTCTTACTAACGAATATCTTTTTTCTTCTGAATAAATTTCTGGATGGTCTGCCCAAAATCTCATTTTAGGGATCATATACGGCGCCCTAAATAAATTCATAAAAATAACATAAAATAATTTAAACATAATTACTTTCTCTTTCCTATATTTTTTACCCATCAATCTAAAATTATATAATAAAGTTAAACTTTTTGCAATATAACCACCTTCGAATAATTAATTTGAACAGAATTTCTGAATATATGTTTGCATTTTATTCAATATTGTGTTATTATAATCTCATCATAAACATTATGGAGGTCAATTATATGGCATACGGAAAAATCTCCGTCAGACAAAAACAGATATTAGATTATATTAAATCTGAAATTACAAAAAAGGGATATCCCCCAACAGTTAGAAATATTTGTGAAGCTGTTAATCTTAGATCAACATCTTCAGTTCATGCTCATTTAGAGACATTAGAACGTAATGGATATATTAAACGTGATCCTGCAAAACCTAGAGCAATCGAAATTATAGACGAAAATTTCAATGGAATGCGCAATGAAGTTGTAGCTGTTCCTGTTGTAGGAAAGGTAGCTGCAGGTCAACCAATTACTGCTATTGAAAATATTGAAAGTTATTTTCCAATTCCAGCAGGTAATATGCCTAAAGCTGATTCATTTATGTTGAGAATTCAAGGCGATAGCATGATTGAGGCTGGTATTTTTAACAATGATTTAATTCTTGTTGAATCAGCTAACACTGCATCAAATGGTGAAATTGTTGTAGCTTTAATCGAAGATGAAGCAACAGTTAAGACTTTCTACAAAGAAGACGATCATATTCGCTTACAACCTGAAAATAGCTCAATGGATCCTATTATCGTTCCATCTTGCTCTATTCTTGGTAAAGTTACAGGTGTGTTTAGATTTTTTAAATAACACAAAAAGCCACTCACTAGTTAAAACAATGATATGTACCCTCTTTACTGGACAATGTAAAGTTCAGTAAGGAGGGTTATTTTTATGCGTTATAGTTATGAATTCAAAAGAAAATGTGTGGAAATGTATCGGAAAGGAATTCTGCCAGATATTCCCGATGGTATCACCAAAGAAGAATTTCAACACCAAATTAGAAGATGGACAAGAATTGAGGATGCTAATGGACCTACTGTCTTAAGGCACAAAAGTCAAAATAAATATTGGACACCAGAGGAAAAGTTAAAACTTGTATCTCAAGTCATTACTGGTAAATCCTGT
>NZ_FOGW01000056.1 GCF_900111325.1 Lachnobacterium bovis | reverse complement strand
TGTATGGATATTTTCAGGCAAATTTGCTTCATTATCTGTGGTATAAATTATGCTAAAACCTAGATTTTGCTCATCTTCTTGCAAATATTCCATAACTGGATGATTCAAAACCATCTTTGGCTCATCTATGATAAAAAGCATATGTGGCTTAAATATTTGCTCTTGTTTTTTCTCTTCAATTACCTGTTTTCTCTCTTTTAAAATCTGTTGAAGTGAGCTTAAAGTTTCCTTTCCACTTTCAGAGAAAATTCGTCCACTGATATTAATTGAATGAATTTTTAGGTGTGGATACCACTTTGTATATTCAAAATCTTTTTCATACTTATAGTCATGAATAAACACTATTTCTAAGTCATGATAACTATGGAAAAATGTAAGTTGTGCTAAAATTCTTTTTAGTTTATTGTGTACATTTTCCCTACTTCCAACCAATCCTAGGTTTGAATGTCTCAGATTTATTGAAAGTGGAATATTATTTATCTTTTTGAATTCTTCTGATGCTGCCCTTGCTTTTTTTTCTAAATCATCTTTTTCTAAAGCGATTTCATCTTTTCCATACTTTATTCGCAAGGCTGATTTTCCATCATAAAATCCCATTAAGACTTCTAAAAAGTCGTCATCTATCAAATTTCTCTCGTAAAGTCTTGAGCTTCCACTATTGATTTTTTCTATAATAGTTTCTGTTGTTGGGCTAATGTACTCATAAGCTTGTTTTTCTTCATTATGTTTGTTTATAAGTTTTCTTCTAACTTTTAGAAGGTATTTTGTAAAAATTTCATTTCTATGTTTGTTGTCTTCTTTTGTCTTTTTTCTATCTTTAAAGAAACGTTTTACCGAAAAAATAGTTGTTATGGCTGTCATTCCAACTGACATGTATACGTAAGGGCCTCTCTTTAGGAAAACTCCCATAGCCACTGTGAATGCTGCTGTTGAAAGCACTGGCACTATAAGCTCCGCTAAACCGTCGCGCCCCATTGTTTTCTTGCTTGGAGGGGATTTGATTTCTATTTGATCATCCGGAACTCTATAAATGATTCTTGGTGACCTTTTATAAATAGGGTACCCTTCAAAAGGAATGTCTGGTTTTTCGATTTCATCTAGGGTGATTTCTTCGCCTAGCTGAATCTCATCTCCACCTTCTATGACTATGTATTTTTCAAAAAATGTAATCTTATAGTCACCTAAACAGATTTCATCACCTGGAAGAAGTTTCTTTTTTTCTTTTAAAATATTTTGATTTTGTATCCCTTGTTCGTCCAATGTTTCTATACTATTTTTTTCTCTAAGAGAAGCATTTCTGCTATATATCACATCTTTTTCGATATAATATTCTTCATCACCGATTGGAAGGATTACTTCTGCATAAGGAGCATTTTCTATGCCTGAAATGTAAAAGTTTTCTTTTCGGGCGAAATATCTTTTTACTTTTTTATTCTGACTCATCTTTACTCCCTACCTTCTATTGTGCTACTGGCGCTGATTGTTGTTGGTCTTGATCTTGGTTTGCTTGATCTTGGTTTGCTTGATCTTTCTTGTCTTGTTCTTGATTATCCTGACTTTGTTTATCCTTAGATGTTTCTTTCGAATCTTTATCATCCTCAGAATATTTGTCTCCAAGTTCTTTTATATTTTCATCTAATTCTTTCAATCTAGCTTGTTTCTTATCTCCAGACTTTGAAGTATCCTGTTCTAAAACACTTCTTTCCTTCATATATGAATATATCAAAAGCTGATCATCTGACATTGCTTTTGCTAAATCTTCTGCTTTATTCGTTTTTAATCTTCCAAGATAAATCCAGTATTCTAATTCTCTCTCGTCGGAATTAGTATCCAATCTATCTACTATACTTTGTATTTCTTTTTTCTTTAAATTTTCTGTTTTTGCATAAGATGTTGCTAAAATATATTTTGTATTTTTATCCATGTCTGACACTGAAACTTTTTTCAATGATTTAATACAACCTACATAGTCTTTTTCAACATATGCTTCCATGGCTGTAACAACTGTATTTGCATCATTTAATTTAAAGAAATTTGTCCATACAAAAAGAGCTATAAACACAAAAAGTAACAGTGATGATGCTATTGATACCACTGTTTTTATTATGTTGACATTTCTTGGCACTAGAATTTTTGTTTGTTTTTCTCTTTCTACGGCTCTTAAATATCTTTGCTTTAGTTCTGTCTCTATTTCCTCTTTTGTTTTGCAGTTATATATTTTTTCAAATGATTTTTCATCTTTCAAAATGCTTATTCCGCTTTGTTGCAACTGCTCAACAGTATAGTTTCCTCCAAGCATTCCGCCTATATAACACTT
>NZ_FOGW01000006.1 GCF_900111325.1 Lachnobacterium bovis | reverse complement strand
CATGCGAATTATAGAACTGCTTTAAAGGAACATGGAATTATTCAATCTATGTCTCGAAAAGGTAACTGCTATGATAATTGTATTATGGAGACATTCTTTGGAAGATTAAAAAATGAGATGTATTATGGCTATGAGAAAGACTATGCTTCTTTTGAAGACTTTTCAAAAGCGATTGAAGAATATATAGATTACTACAATAACAAAAGAATTCAGGCAAAAACAAAATGGATGCCACCTGTACAATACAGGATAGCATCCATGTGTTCCGCCTAGTTCATAAATATGTGTCCAGGATTCTGGGTACATATCACAATTAAACTAGCGAATGGCTTTTTTATTATCTCTTTAAAACTCTACAACTTCACCATCTGACCAAACTTTGTCAAGATTGTAGAATTCTCTTTCTTCTTTGCTAAATACATGAATTACTACATCATCATAATCCATTAACACCCATGCAGAATTAGCACTACCCTCTACACGTTTACTATTAATTCCACATTTATACATTGTTTCTTCAACAATATCTATCATAGCTTGTAATTGATTTGAATTTTCACCACTAGCTAAAATAAAATAATCTGCCAAAACAGAAATTTTTGTTATATCTAAAATCTTTACATCTAATGCTTTTTTTTCATCTAATGCACAAGCAATTTTTTTTACTACTTCTAATAATTCCATCATTAATCCTCCAATTTTTCTTCTGAAACAGTCTTCATATCCCCACGAATATAATCTTTATAATATTCATAAGTCAATTCACTAGTTTTATCTATCGAACCTTTTTTAGACTGTAAATATTTTAAAGTATCACCTGAAATATATGCAACACATTTATCTATATCTTCAAATGCTTTTTTTCTAATAAATTGAAGTCTAGGCATTCTATTTCTTCTTGGTTCTATATAATCCGCCACATATACTATCTTATCTAATAAACTCATATTTGGCATTCCTGTAGTATGGACACGTATAGCATTTAATATTTCTTCGTCTTCGATTCCATATTTATCTCTTGCTACAATCGCTCCAGCTTTAGAATGCAACAAAAATGGATTTTGAATTTCAACTGGAGCTATTTCAACATCGGCATCTCGACAAATAGCAATCTTTTCACTATCAGATATACATTTAGCACAGTCATGTAACAACCCCGCAAGCATAGCTTTATCAATGTCTTCGTAACCTGTTGACATAGCTAAACACGCCGCAGTATACATAACGCCTTTAGTATGTTCATATCTATCTTTATCAAGTTCTTTTTTTAATTTTTTTCTAATACTTTTTATGTCGTACACCTTACTTGCCATCCCTTCAAAAATTTAATATAAATCTTTGTCAATTATATATTCAAATACTTTATCATTTAAATATTTTTTTGCTTCATCATACTTTTTATTCATAAATAATTCTCTAATTGCAGTAGATGAAATATCTATTTTAGGGCAGTCTACCTTTAACACATTAACAGGGAAAATAGAATTTAAATATTCTACTTTTTGCTCAATATATTCATCTGTATATTCGCCCCTATTTATCACAATAATATTTGCATATTTTGCAATAATATCAGGGTTTTTCCATTCTTCAAAATAATCTATGGAATCAGCTCCCATTATAAAATATAACTCATCATTATTATACTTTTCATGGAACTTCTTTATCGTAATATATGTATAACTTTTAGAATCAGAAAGCACTTCTACATCTGATGTTTCAACTCCGTTTATGCATTCTACCGCAAACTTACACATAGTACTTCTATTAAGACCTGTAAGCATTTTTCTTTCATCCTTATTGGGTGAATGTCCTGCAGGAACGATAAAAACTACATCTAAATCACATTTTTTCTTAGCCATTTCCGCCATATATATATGTCCATTATGTATGGGGTTAAATGATCCACCTAATATCCCTATTTTCATATCATCCGCCTACATTTCAAAATCATCAATTTATAAAGCATTCATAATGCAAAACACTTAAATTTTATTAATTAGGTAAATTAATTTTAGAATTACGTTTTGCTTTTCTATATAAGATTATTTTCTTTCCAATAACTCTTACAACTGTAGAATGAGTTCTTTCGCCCATTATTTCAGCAATCTCTCTTGGATCGTCGGCACAATTTTTTAAAACAGAAATTTTGATTAACTCTCTCTTTTCTAAAGCTAAATTAATTGCTTCTACAATTTCTGGTGTAAGTGAAGATTTACCTACTTGAAAAATTGGTGTTAATGTACTAGCCAAACTACTTAAATATGCACGTTGTTTACTTGTCATAGTATCTCCTTTATATAAATTACTCAATTTGTTTCTTATTTAAAATTTATGTTGTTAGTTTCATTTTAACAATAATTATTCATTTCATTTATATGCTTTAATTAAGTATTTTCTACTTATTCGTAATAATCAAATTCAAAATCACATACTTTTACAGTATCTCCGTCTTGAATTCCTAAATTCTTCAATTCGTCTAAAATTCCCTGTTCTTTCATGAATTTTTGGAAGAATAAGAAACCTTTTTCGCTTTCAATATTAGTATATCCAAGCATTCTTTCAACTCTTTGTCCTTCAACAACATATGTATCTTCAGATTCTTGACGAACAATACAAGGATCTTCACTCATAACTTTAACAGAAGGATCAAACTCTGATTCATATACTGTTGCACCTTGTGGAAGTGTAGATAATAAATTTTTGACACAGTATAAAAGTTCTTTTAAACCTTTACCACTTACAGCAGAAATCGGATAAACTTCTATTCCAGCGTCGCTAAATTCATCTCTTAACTTCTCAATTATTTCATTTTCTTCGCCATAAATTGCATCAATTTTATTTGCTGCAATAACCTGTGGTTTCTTAAGCAATTCAGGATTGTATGCTTCAAGCTCTTTATTAATGGCCTTAATATCTGCAATTGGGTCTCTACCTTCTGTTCCTGCAGCATCAACCATATGAACCATAACTTTTGTTCTTTCAATATGTCTCAAAAATTCATGCCCTAAACCAATACCCTCTGATGCACCTTCTATTAATCCAGGAATATCAGCAATTACAAAGCCAAAACCTTCATCTAAATCAACAACTCCTAAATTAGGCTGTAATGTTGTAAAATGGTAATTAGCAATCTTTGGTTGTGCATTTGTTACTCTAGATAAAAAAGTTGATTTTCCTACATTTGGGAATCCAACTAATCCAACATCAGCAATAACTTTTAATTCTAATAGTACTTCTATTTCAACAGCTTCTCCACCTGGCTGAGCATATTTAGGCGCCTGCATAGTAGGTGTTGCATAATGAACGTTTCCTTTTCCACCACGTCCACCACGTAAAACAGTCACTCTTTGATTCTCTCCAGACATATCTGCAATAACTCTTCCTGTTTCTGCATCTTTTATAATAGTACCTTCTGGAACTTTAAGGATTAAATTTTCTCCATTTTTTCCATGCATTTTCTTCTTGCTACCTTCAGCTCCTGGTTCAGCAGCAAATTTTCTACGATGTCTGTAATCTGTAAGCGTATTTAAACCTTTATCTACAACAAAGATAACATCTCCGCCTTTTCCACCGTCACCACCATCAGGTCCACCATTAGGCACATATTTTTCACGTCTAAATGAAACGTGTCCATTACCACCTTTTCCTGATTTTATAATTATTTTCGCGCGATCTGCAAACATATTATCACCTCAAACTATCATGTTTTATGTTTATTCCTACAAATAGCCCTTGTTATAACGGAACTCCTTATATAAACAAATATTTTTTATCTTCACATATCCTATATATCCATATAGAGACAACAATCAATTATCTAATTATATATTTAAGAAATATATTTACTTATATAAAGAGCCCCGGCTTTTACAGTCGGGGCTACAATAATAAAAATTAATCGTTAGCTACTGGATAAACAGAAGCCTGTTTACGATCTCTTCCAACTCTTTCGAATCTTAAAATACCATCAACTTTAGCAAAAAGTGTGTCATCTCCACCTCTACCAACGTTTACACCTGGATGAATTCTTGTTCCACGCTGTTTATATAAAATATTACCAGCTTTAACGAACTGTCCATCTGCTCTTTTAGCGCCTAATCTCTTAGACTCTGAGTCTCTACCGTTCTTTGTAGAACCAACTCCTTTTTTATGAGCGAACAACTGAAGGTTCATTTCTAACATGTCTTACACCTCCTCATAACTAATGGTTAAATATTTATCACCATATTTATTATTAATGTCTATTATTGAAATTTCAAAAGCTTTCAATAACAGCTGAACATCATGTCTACTACGAAGACCCTTAACATTCAAATCAAAGTATCCATCATCAACACCGTATGAATACCTAGCATTAGTAAGTTTATCAAGTGCATTTTCTGTGGAATAAACCAAAGCAGAAACTGCTGCACACACAATATCTTCGCCTTCTTCGGCGTATCCTGCATGTCCATTTACCGTAAAACCGGTAAATCTTGACCTCTTATTTTTGTAAAATACTACCTCAATCATAGTTAAACAAAATTAAGCATTGATTTTTTCAATCTTAACACGTGTGAATGATTGTCTGTGTCCGTTTTTCTTGTGATATCCAGTTTTTCTCTTGTATTTGTATACAATAATCTTTTTAGCTCTACCTTCTTCAACAACAGAAGCCTCAACTGATGCTCCTTCAACTGTTGGATTACCTGCTTTAAAGCTATCGCCTGATACTGCTAAAACTTGATCAAAAGTAACTTTTTCACCAGCTTCAACACCAAGCTTTTCAATGGTAATGATATCGCCCTCGGCTACTTTATACTGTTTACCACCTGTTGCTATAATTGCGTACATATGGCACCTCCTATTATCATTACTCGCCAGTTTTGGTGATAGTGAAACATCACTACTCTTATACCTAACTGTGCGGCATACTCAAGTATCATAACATACAAGTACATATAAGTCAATTAAAAAATCTAAATTAAAATAAAGAAAAATTTATTTATTTCTCTCGTATAATATCAATTAAGGATTTTGAAATTTTCTTACGAGTTAATTCTACCAATCCTAATTTAGTAATGTCTATAAAGTCTGTTTTTACAGGATCTTTAGCTATTTCTTTCTTTAAACATTGAATAAGATTATAATTTTTTTCTTTCGAGTCCATGTTAATAAAATCAATAATAATCATTCCACTAATGTTTCTAAGACGTAATTGTCTAGCAATTTCAATTGCCGCTTCAGAATTAACCTTTTCGATTACATTTTCCTTTTTTAAGCATTTGCTCGTATTCACGTCTATTATAGTCAATGTTTCAAGTGCCTCTATAATAATATTAGCTCCTGATTTAAGTTTAACTTTTTTTTGAGTCAATTCATCTACAAAACTTCTAATATTGTATAATGTCTTTAGACTCACGTCTTTATCATCATAAAATTTAAGCATCTTTTTTTGAACAATATAGCCTAAATGATTGTTAATTTCATCGTAAACATCCTTTATATCTGTATAAATATAATCTATGTTTTCAGAATTCTGACTTTTAATTTTAGCAATAAATCCTTTAGGTGAATTATATAAAATATCATACATACTCTTATGTTTTGCGTGTTCTTTTATATCTTTATATTTTGTTATAATTTTTTTAATATCACATTCAACTTTATCTAAATCAACTTCTTTTGCATTTGTTCTTATTACAATTCCAAAATCAGGTTCTTTATATTTTTGTAGAATTTCATTAAATGTGCTTTTAGTATTTTCATCTAATTTACGTGACACACCCATTTTTTTATTTTTAGTTGTAAGCACAGAATAATCACCTTCAAAAGTCAACTCACAACTTGCAACAGGTTCTTTTGTCTTTACTGCGTCTTTAACTATCTGAACTACTATTTCATCTCCAACTACTAACTTATTTTTTTTACTATTTTTCTTAACAAATATAATACTATTCACTTTATTTAAAGGCAAATAGCATCTTTGATTTTGAGAGATTCTAACAAAAGCAGCATTTAAATTTTCTATAACGTTTTCAACTTTTCCGACATATATATTATTTAACATTGAATCATTTGAAAAAATTTGAAAATCTATCAAATTTCTTCTTTCATCTAATAAATTATATGCCAAATAAGTTTTGTTATGAATTTCTATATTAGTTATCGCCAAGCGATTCATTTCTACAAAATCTCCCTTCCAAATGCAATAAGCGGAACTAGTTCTTCTTTATCGTTAAAAGCAAATACTTCTTTTCGATGAATTTGTATTGCATCTGTATCGTATTCCAAATTTAATTCTTTATAAATTGATTGTAATACAAGTTCTGGTTTTACGTTATTAGTACTACCTGTTGTAACTTTTATATCAAATGAAATTTGACCATCTTTTTCATAAACATCAAACTGTTCTACTAATGGTTTTAAATCCATTTCTTTTTCACTCTTTTTAGTTTTCTTTATTATAATAAAACTTCTTTGATCTTTAAATTTTTCTTTTATTACTTTTTTCCACTCATCTACAGGAAATGGACTTTCAAAGCCCCTTTTATAGGATAAAGTATAGCTTGCACTTGCAACTATTGACATAGCTTTTTTGGCATTTTCAAATAATTCAACATAATCTAATACTTCTACACCCTCAACCATTGTTGCATTTAATCTTTCAAGTGCTTCTTTAGTACTATATGTTGAGTTAACCTCAATATCTAAATATTCACCATCACTCGTTATACCTACACCTAGTGGTGCTGCAAATGACATGATTTGATGTGGAGAAAAACCTTCCGAATAACAAATATCAATCTCAGCACGTCTTACGGCCTTTTGAAAATATCTCATCATGTCCAAATGACCAATAAATTTCATTGCTCCGTATTTTCTAAATTTAATTCTTATTCGCATAACATACACCTCCAAGATATTTTCTAGCACCACATCCTGAACATCTCATTCGACAGTTAGGTGTAACCGTTTCCGAAAGTGCAGTATGCCATTCTCTTAACATGAATTCTTTTGTCACTCCACAGTCAATAAAATCCCATGGGAACACTTCATCTTCTTCTCTTTGTCTTATTGCATAAAAATCGATACTAATCTGACATTTTTCAAATGCTTCTAACCACAAATCAAAATTAAAGAATTCTCCCCAAGCATCAAAGAAGCCGCCTTTTTCATATACATATAATATTGCCTTAGATAATCTTCTATCTCCTCTTGCTAATACACCTTCTAGTAATGTAACATCTGCTTGATGCCAATTATATCTTATACTCTTATGATTCAACTGAGCTTTTACCGTATCATTAACGATTTTTGCTCTTCTCAAATATTCACCTGGCTCAAACATTCCTGCCCATTGAAATGGTGTAAAAGGTTTTGGAACAAAAAATGATGTTGAAATCGTTATTTGACATTTACCATTACGTTCTTGTTTTGGAACAGTATCATAATATAATGCAGCAATTTCATTTGCCAACTCTGGAATTGCCTTCATATCCTCTTCTGTTTCTGTTGGTAAACCTAACATAAAATATAGTTTTACTTTATTCCATCCACCAAGGAACGCTTGATGTGCTCCATCTAAAATAACTTCTTTTGTCAAACCTTTATTAATAACATCTCTTAATCTTTGTGAGCCTGCTTCAGGAGCAAAAGTCAAGCTACTTTTCTTAATATCCTGAACTTTGCTCATTATATCAAGCGAAAAAGCATCTATACGAAGTGAAGGTAATGAGATATTTACTCCTTTACCATTATAATTTTCTATTAAGAATGAAATCAATTCATCTAACTGTGTATAATCTGACGAACTAAGTGAACTTAAAGAAATTTCTTCGTGTCCTGTTGATTTTAACATTTTTTCTGCTAAATCTTTTAATCGTTCTACATTTTTTTCTCTATTAGGTCTATAAATCATTCCTGCCTGACAGAATCTACATCCTCGAATACATCCTCTTTGAATTTCAAGGACAACTCTATCCTGTGTTACTTTAATAAAAGGAACAATAGGTTTCTCTGGATAAACTGACTCTGTCATATCCATTACGATTTGTTTTTTTACAGTCTTTGGAACATCTTCATAGATTGGCTTCATTTCATCGATAGTTCCATCTTGTTTATAAAACACCTCATACATTGATGGGACATAAATACCCTCAATTTTAGAGGCCTCATGCAAAAATTCTTCTCTAGATTTATTATCTTTTCTCATAGATTTATATAATTCTATTAAAGAATCATACATTATTTCACCTTCGCCAATATAGAACATATCAAAAAAGTCTGCAATTGGTTCTGGATTATATGTACATGGTCCACCACCTATTACAATTGGATCATCATTGTTTCTATCTTTTGCCAAAAGTGGAATTTGACTTAAGTCTAATAATTGTAATATATTTGTATAACACATTTCATATTGCAATGTTATACCTAAAAAGTCAAAACCTTTAACTGGTTCTTGTGATTCAAGGGCAAATAATGGTATATTTTGCTCCTTCATTATTTTATGTAAATCTGGCCATGGCGAATAGACACGCTCACACCACGTGTCTTCTCTCTTGTTAAACATATCATATAAAATCTGTATTCCTAAATGTGACATACCTATTTCATACACATCTGGGAATGCCATTGCAAATCTTACATCTATTTTATTTTTATCCTTTTTCACACTATTTAATTCGTTTCCAATATATCGTGCAGGTTTCTCAACCTTCATCAAAATACTATCTGATAATGCTAATTTTGTCATATTGTTATTTCGAAGACATCTCTTTTATTATGTCTTCCCAAGTCACTCCTTTTTCAACCATAAGTATCATTATTTTACATAGGAAATCTGACATTTCTATTTTAAAATTAGTCTCATCTATTGACTTATATGATAATAAAATATTAATGAATTTTTCTCCTACATTTTGGAGTATCTCATCTGTACCACTATCTAATAATAGTTCGTTTTCAACTCTATCAGATGCATTGTCACGAAAATCTTTTATTGATTTATATATACTATCAAGAGCCCTAATTGGACTCTTCTCAACATATTCTTTTTTTATAATATTATTAAAAAAGCAAGTACGATTTCCTGTATGACAAGCTGCTCCAATTTGAGACACTTTAGCTAATATCGTATCAAAATCACAGTCTGCCGTCAAGGACTTTACGTATTGAAAATGACCTGAGGTTTCTCCTTTTACCCACAATTCATTTCGACTTCTACTCCAATATGTCATTTTTCCACTAGCTATAGTAGCATTAAATGCCTCTTTATTCATATATGCAAGCATCAATACTTCATCATTACGGTAATCTTGCACAATAACTGGCACCATTTTGTCTGAATTTTTTTTAAGGTCATCCCAATGTAATTCTGGTTCATAATTATCCATTCGAATATTGTTTTGTACTAATTGATTTTTTAATTTCATAACATCTAATTCTTTACTGTATGTATAATCAACACATATTCCTCGAACATTCTCATGTCGTAAAATTCTAACAATGTAATCAACTTCAATTTCTCCCACACAAACAATATAAGGTATACTGATTGTATTTTCAACTAACTCTATTAATTCCTTGTTTTTTATAATCACTTCATGAAAACATCTATTCATTATGTCTTTTTGCTTAAAAATAAAATCAACTGAATTTGCAGCAACCACAACTATATCTTTACTATAATTTTTACTAGCTTCAATCGCTGCGTTTAAAGATATAGGTTTTTGCCCGTTAAAAATAACCTCAACACATCCTGCATATAAATATTTTTTTACATCTGAGAGTTGCGTTTGTGTATTTCCGGCGCAAACTTTAATATCAATTTGTTTATTGACCTGCTTTATTACTCTTATATTTTTTTCTTGTTCAATTTCATTTTCAAAAATATCAAGAATAATTATTTTGTCAAATCCATTATCATTATAAAATTTACAGATTTCTAATGGATCTCCAACCTTTGTGTAATCTTTTTCTCCTTTTATAACCACACCGTTTTTAAGATATAATGTCGCAACAACAGTTTTTTTATTCATTCTATAAACTTCCTTTCGTCGACAATAATCCTTGAACCCTATCATCGTATTTTGTTGCCTCGTCTAGGGCACGAGCAAATGCTTTAAACATTGCCTCTATTATATGATGATTATTTTCACCACTTATTACTCTAATATGAATATTCATCATTGCAGAATACGAAATTGCATAAAAGAATTCTTTTACCATTTCCGTATCAAAATCTCCTACCTTCTCTGTTGTAAAATTAGCATCAAACACTAAATAAGGTCTTCCTGATAAATCAACTGCACAAAAAACTAACGTTTCATCCATTGGAACAAATGAACTTCCGAACCTTTTAATTCCTCTTTTATCACCAATTGCTTCTTTTATAGCCTCACCTAATACTATTCCACAATCTTCAATTGTATGATGACAATCAACCTCTAAATCACCATCGCATTGTAAATTAAGACTAAAGAAACCATGTTTAGAAAATCCCTCTAGCATATGATTAAAAAAACCTATTCCTGTATTGATTTTTGATTTTCCATCACCATCAACTTCAAAAATTGCACGAATATCTGTCTCACTTGTTTTTCTATTAATCTTTGCACATCTATCATTTTGCATTTATTATTCTCCTTTTTCATTTTCAAATCTAACTTTTATAGAATTAGCATGAGCCGTCAATTTTTCAGATTCAGCAAAATAAATAATATCTTTATATACCTTTTCTAATGCTTCTTTTGAATATGAAATTATACTTGATTTTTTTATAAAATCATCTACTCCAAGTGGCGAAAAAAACCTTGCCGTTCCATTCGTTGGCAAAACATGATTAGGTCCTGCAAAATAATCTCCCAACGGTTCGCTAGAATACTCTCCCAAGAAAATTGCGCCTGCATTCTTAATCTTTGTCATAGTCTCATAAGGATTTTTAGTAATAATTTCTAAATGCTCTGATGCAATTTCATTGCACACATCAATCGCGTCATTTATATTTTCTGCAACTATAATATATCCATAATTCTCTAATGATTTTTCAATAATATCTTTTCGTGATAATACTTTTATAAAATTATCTATTTCTATTTTTACCTGTTTGGCTAAATCTAAATCTGTTGTCACTAAAATTGCTGATGCTAGTTCATCATGTTCAGCTTGTGATAATAGATCTGCAGCTATGTATCTTGGATTTGCTGTTTCATCAGCCAAAACCAAAATTTCGCTCGGACCAGCAATTGAATCTATTCCAACATAACCAAAAACAGCCTTTTTTGCCAATGCTACATAAATATTACCTGGTCCAACAATTTTATCGACTTTTGGTACGCTTTCTGCACCAAAAGCCATTGCAGCAATTGCTTGTGCACCTCCAACTTTGTATATTTTATCAACTCCAGCTTCATTTGCAGCAACTATAGTTTGTGCATATGCTTTAGCATTTTCCATAGGTGGAGTACACATTATTATCTCATTTACCCCTGCAACTTTTGCTGGTAAAACGTTCATTAAAACAGAAGACGGATACACTGCTTTTCCACCCGGAACATATACTCCTACTCTATTTAATGGAGTTACTTTTTGTCCTAAAAGTTTTCCATCTTCACTTGTAAACCAAGAATTTTGTTTTTGCTTTGAATGATATTTTTCAATATTTATTTTGGCCTTTCTTATCACATCAACAATACGATTGTCTACCTGTTCATATGCCTCGTCTATTTCTTCATTTGTTACTAATATATTGGTAGTATTTATATTAGCTTTATCAAATTTTAATGTAAAATCAAATAAAGCTTCATCTTTTTTTTCCTTTACTTCATTTATAATTAAATCCACATTTTTTTCATATTGTGAATAATTGTTAGGACTCCTTTTTATTAATTTATCTAATAATTCTTTTTTCACTTCATTTGTTAATGTTAAAATTTTCATAATAAATTCCTCCGAGATTTAAAACTTAAATCAACTAATTTCTACTTTATTAACTTCAAATAATTTATGCATTATTGTTCTTTTCAATTTGTTCTTGAAGTGCTCTAACAAGCATTGTAATTCTTTCATTTTGCATTTTCATACTAACTTGATTTACTACAACTCTTGCTGACAAATCACATACTTCTTCTAAAACCACAAGTCCATTTTCTCTAAGTGTCGACCCTGTTTCAACAATATCACAAATCACAGGTGCTAGCCCTACTATTGGCGCAAGCTCAATTGATCCATTAAGCTTTATAATTTCAACTGTTTGATATTTTTTTTCATTAAAATATTCTTTTGCAATTTGTGGATATTTAGTAGCGACTTTAATCTGCTCGTGATGTTTTAATAAATTTCTTGAACTTTCAGGACCACAAATACACATTTTACATTTTCCAAACCCTAAATCTAAAACTTCAAAAATGTTTCGTCTTTCTTCTAATATTGTATCTTTTCCAACTATTCCAATATCAGCTGCACCATATTCAACATACGTTGGTACATCAGGCCCTTTAGCAAGAAAGAACTTTAATTTTAAGTCTTCATTAACAAAAATCAATTTACGAGTATTCTTATCTTTCATCTCATCGCAACGAATACCTATTTGCTCAAACAATTCTAAAGTTTTATTTGCTAATCTACCTTTTCCTAGTGCAAACGTTAAATACTGATTATCTTCAAATGACATTTTTTCCCTCCATTATCAAACTAACTCCATACTAATTTTTACAAAAATTTCACTTCTGAAATATTCATTTTTTTTGCATATTCAAAATAATCCTCTTTTGTCAAATCAGGATCTTTAATTATTGTTTGAATATTTCTTCCTTCTTTTCTCCATTCACTTGCAACTTTAATTGCCTCTTCAATTTTTTCACTTGAAAAAACAATCAATTCTGTTTTATAGCTTTCTTCTAAGTACTTATTTTGATTTTTCAAAGCATCCATAACCTGATCAATAACTATTGTAAATCCTATTGCTGGTGTATCTTTTCCAAACCTACGGATCAACTTATCATAACGGCCACCCTTAACAATTGGTTCTCCTGATCCATATGTATATCCTGTAAAAATCATACCCGTATAATAATTATGTCTACTAATCATTCCAAGTTCAAAAGAAACAATATTTTCTATATCGAAATACTGCAATATTTTGTATAATTCTTGCAAGCTTTTAATTGCTTTATAGACCTTATCATATTTTACTGCACGTTTTTCTAATTCATTTAAATCTTCTATTTTAAAACTAAATGAATTTAAACCATCAAAAAGGACTTCAAGATTCTTTTCTAACTTCAAATTTTTTATGTATTTTTCTAGCTCTAGAAAATTTTTATTAAGTATTAAAGATTTTATTTTTTCTTCTTGATCAGATGATAATTTAGCCGCTTCTACCAATCCCTCATAATATAATGCATGACCAATTGAAATTTGAAATTGATCTAATCCAACCGCCTTTAATGAATCAACAACAAGTGCTAGCATTTCAGCATCAGCAAAATTAGAAGCATCTCCTATATATTCTGCTCCACATTGAGTTGTTTCTTTTAATCTTCCCTGATAATCAGATCTATTAACAAACGTATTTCCTTCATAACAAATTTTAAGAGGTATAGTCTCATCTTTGTAATATTTTGCAACACAACGTGCAATTGCGGGAGTATAATCTGGACGAAGCACTAAAATATCCCCGTCTTTATCAAAAAATTTATACATTTCTCTACTATCAAGTGAGTTATTTTTTTTCTCATATACGTTATAATACTCTATCGTTGGAGTATTGATGCTTGAACAACCATATTTTATCAATTGATTGTGTATTTTTTCTCTCAATTTCATTATTTTCCTACACTCACTACCGTATATGTCTCTTACTCCATCAGGAGTATGTAACAATCTATTATTCATACTAAACCTCCATTCTATATTTATTCACCTTTTATTCCTTCCACTTCTTTATTGTAAAGTGTTAGCACATTAACTTTTTATCATGTTATTACATTATATATTTTTATTTTATATTTGTCAACGATATCTCCATATTATTCTCTATCTTCTAAATCTTGCTGAATTCCATCCAAAAATGGAACAAATACTCCTGATTCCTTTTTTAAAAAATACTTTTCATTTAATTCATCACATCTAAAACTTTTTCTTCCGCCGTTTAATGCTCTATTCCAAAACTTTAATAACTCTCTTAATGACAAATAATAAAATTTATCTATAACTGTAAAATAAAGAAGAAAAAAAGCTATTCCATCTTGTTTTTCAAAATTCTCCATGAACTTAACTTGATGTTCATGTATATTTGCCAACGGGAAAGTATTGGTGTGACATTCCTTTGCATCAAAACAAACCGGTATACCTTGTACAACCCCTATATAATCAACTGTACTTTTTTGTTCAAAATATGCAAGTGTTATATGTCTACTTTGCTTATCTATTTTGATTGGAGTAATTGGCGTTGGTATTTTTTGTATCAACGCCAAATTATTTTCCAAATATTTAGCATTCGTTTTATTAAGTAATTCTTCTAATGTTGATCCTCTTAAGCCTCTAGAATTCCACGTCGGCATTTTTATGTCCCCCTCAAATAGCTATTATAAATCCATTAATTTATTAAAAATTTTTGGAACAGGTGCATATATTTTTTGTTCATTCTTTAAATCTAAACAATATGCATGTAATAATTGATGTTTTACTTTGTATTTTTTATATGCATATTCATTTTCTTTTTCATTACCATACTTCATATCACCTACTATAGGATGTCCAATATGTGATAAATGTGCACGAATTTGATGAGTTTTTCCTGTAATTAAATGTACTTGAATCATAGTATATTTTTCATTACTTTGTACAACCTCAAAGGCTGTTTCAATCAAAGAATATTGATTTGATATATCCTTATTTTTATTTTGCAATTTAATATATTCTTCTTCTGAAATAATATCAACTGTATTATCTAGTTTATCCTTTTTTAGATAGCCTTTTAAATAAAGATTTTTTTCAACTTTTCCGACCACAATACATCTATAATACTTATCAATTGTTCTATTTTTTAACTTGTCCGACATCATTTGCAATCCGTTTAAAGTTTTACCAGCAATAAGTAAACCTGTAGTATTTCTATCTAGTCTATTACAAATTGAAGGTCTAAAAGTTATAAAATCTTCAAATGATAATTCGTTATTTCTTATCAAATGACCAATTATATATTCATTTGCAGAAATATCGCTTTCTTTAGCCTTTTGAGATAGTAAATTGCTTGGTTTATCTATTATTATTATATCACAATTTTGATAAATGATTTTGATATTTGAATTTTTTAAACTAGATAAAAATTCGTATTCTTTTTTTACTTTTTCAATATCTTTAGAAAATTTTTCAAAAGTCTCATCGGAAAAGAAAACTTTTACAACATCATTTTCTGTTAATTTTTCCTTTCCATTTGCCTTTTTATTATTTAAAGTAATATTTTTCTTTCTCAACATTTTATATACAAAACTTGCATTTGCATTTGGTAAAAGCTTAAACAAAAATTTATCAAATCTTTGCCCTTTGTCATTTATCGATATTTTAAATTCTTTCATTTTTGTACACATAAAATTTCAATAGCTGAATAATTTATGTAATCCTTTCTTATTTTTTGTTAGAATGTAATACTTCTATTTCGGCATTCGTTAAAGCACGATACTCTCCTTTTTCTAGGCCTTCAAGATTCAAAATCGACATTTCAACTCTTTTTAAATATGTAACTTTAAGATTTTTAGCAGCAAACATTCTTTTTACTTGATGAAATCTTCCTTCAATTATTGTCAAATATGCAGTATTATTAGGTTTAAGAATCTCTAATTCAGCTGGTTTAGTTAATTTATCGTCTCCTATATCTACACCTCTCTTAAATTCTTCAATCAAACTTTCATCCACTTGACCATCTAATTCAACATAATACTTCTTTGCTACATGATGTGAAGGTGAAAGTAAATCATGTGAAAGCAATCCATCGTTTGTTATTAATAATAATCCTTCAGTGTCCTTATCTAATCTACCAACCGGAGACAAATTTTTATATTTTTTTGTTTCAGCCTCTAAATAATCCATGACAGTTTTATGTACATTATCATTTGTCGCTGTAACACATCCACTAGGTTTGTTAAGTAAAAAATATTGATATTTTTTATATTCAATTATTTGATTATTGTACATAATCTCATCTTTATTTTCATCAATCTTAAATTCTGGTTTATTTATTTTTGTTCCGTTAACGGTAATATTTCCTTTTTTTATAAAATTTTTTACTTCACTTCTTGTTCCGTATCCTAAATCTGCTAAAAACTTATCTAATCGCATCTAATACCTCTCTATTATAAAAAAATCGGCATCAAAAAATTCAATTTGACACCGATTATCATTATTTATTCTGATTCATTGCTAACATTTTTTTCTTTAGAACCATCTATCTCCATTGATATATTATCAATATCAGGCTTTAACTGTTTTCTGTTATCAACAACAACTTCTAAATGTTCCTGTAAATTATTAATTAATAATTCATATTTTTCTTGTGAAGTTGTAATAGCTTTTGATAAAACGTCCTCTATTGAACCTAGCTGATCATCTGTATAATTCATAGCACTTAATCTAATCTTATTTGCATCTCTTGTTGCATTATCTAAGATTTCTTGTGCCTGTCTAGTTGCAATTGAAACTACTTCATTTGCTTGTGCATAAGCCTGTTGCATTATCTGATGTTCGCTAACAAGTTCATTTGTCTGAATCTGTGCTTGTGAAATAATTTGATCAGCTTTAGCTTGAGCATCTGCTAAAATTGCTTCTTTATTGCTGATCATTTTCTGATATCTCTTTACCTCTTCTGGAATCTTACGTCTTAATTCGACTAACAATTCCTCCATTTCATCCCTATTAACAATAATGTTACTAGGAGAAAAAGGTTGTTTTTTACAACCATCAATATAATCTTCAATTTCCTCAATAATCTGTTCCATTCTGCTACTACTCATATAAAAGTCTCCTATCCGTCTTGATATTTTAATTTAATCCTCTCTATTAAGTGTTCTGGAACAAATTTTGTAATATCTCCCCCATAAGATGCAAATTCCTTCACAATGGTAGAACTCAAATAAGAATATTGCAAATCAGATGTAAGAAATACTGTCTCAATATTTGTATCCTGAACATGATTAGTCTGAGCTATTTGAAATTCATACTCAAAGTCTGTAACCGTTCTTACCCCCCTTATGATGACATTTGCCTTAATTTTTCTCATATAATCTATAAGCAATCCATCAAAAGTTACAACTGTTACATTTGATAAACCTTTTGTTTCCTCTACTATCATACTAACACGTTCATCTAAAGAAAACAATGAATTTTTTGAACTATTACGTAAAACTGCTACAATTACTTCATCAAAAATTTTAGTTGCTCTTTCAATTATATCCAAATGCCCAAAAGTCAACGGATCAAAACTGCCCGGATATACTGCCTTACTCATATTGCCTCCTACAATTAAACTTACAATGAAGTTCTATCTTTATATTAACCTTATTTATTTTTTACGCACGAAAACATGTGCATTAGACTTGTATTTTTTGTATTTAACTAATTCATAGCCTAATTCATCTAAATAATCAAACACAGTCTCAACTGAAGCTTCAATTATAATTAATGTATCATCTTTTAAAACAGATGAATTACTTAAATACTCTAAAATTTCTTTTTCATACTCATTATTATATGGTGGATCCATAAAAATAATATCAAACTTATATTTATTTTCAGCCATTCTTAGAGCTGAAATAGCATCACTTTTAATAAGGGATGCTGTTTTATCAAATTTTGTAAATTTAATATTTTCTTCAATACATTCTTGAGCTTTTCTATTATTCTCAACAAAAACGCAATAAGAAGCACCTCTACTTAACGCTTCAATACCAATTTGACCACTACCTGCAAATAAATCTAAAAAATACGCACTTGGCACCTCTGCCTGTAACATATTAAATAGTGTTTCTTTTATTTGGTCTGATGTAGGACGAGTATTCATTCCGTATGGAGCTTTAAGTGGCAATCTTCTTGCCGTACCCGCTATTACTCTCATTATGACACCTCTTCAATCTTTTCTATTAAATATCTGATTGCTTCAACAGCTGCCTGTTGTCTTATTTCTTGTCTCGTACCTTTAAATATAACTTTTTCCGAATAAGCTTTTCCTTTAATTGAACAACCTATGCAAATACAACCAACGGGAACTTCTCTTGTACCTCCATTGGGTCCTGCAACTCCTGTTGTAGAAATAGAGCAATCACTATTAGCTGTTCTTGCAGTCGCTAATGCCATAGCTTCTGCTGTTTCATTACTAACAACGCCATATTTTTCTATTACATCAGGTTCAACCCCTATTCGATTAACCTTTGCTCTAGATGAATATGTTATAAAACCTTCCTCAAAAAATTCTGATATTCCTGAAATATTAACAACTGTAGCAGCAACTAAACCGCCTGTGCAGCTTTCTGCTGTTGATAGCTTCCAGTTTTTTTGTTTAAGAATTTCATATAACCTTTTTTCATATAATTCCCTTGACATTATCTCTGTTCCTTCAATACATTAATATTTTTTGCTAAATAATCAATTAACGAAATAATTGTTAATGCTAATGCCACATAAGTTAATACAACTCCTAAATAATGTAATGCTGCAAATTTGTAGCCTAATTCTATTAATTGACCCTCAATAATTAATGAAATAATCATTAACATTTGAAATGTTGTTTTAAATTTGCCCCAATAACTAGCTGCAATAACAATTCCATTATCAGCCGCAACTAATCTAAAACCACTGATAACAAATTCTCTTGCAATAATAATTATAACAATCCATGAAAATAACTGTTTTGTTTCTACAAGACAAATTAAAGCCGAACATACTAATAATTTATCTGCTAATGGATCCATAAATTTTCCAAAATCAGTAACTAAATTATATTTTCTAGCTATTTTTCCATCTGCCATATCTGTTAAACTTGCTACAATAAAAATTGCTACAGCAATAAATTTTCCATATCCTTCGAACCATGGTGCTAATACAAAGAATACAAAAAATGGAATCAATATTACTCTAAATAAAGTTAATTTGTTTGGTAAATTCATACTAATTCTCCTATCAAATCATATTCATATGCGCCAGTGACTTTAACTTTTACCATGTCACCAGACATAAGTTCCTTATCAGTATCTACAAAAATATAACCATCAACGCCTGGAGCGTCTCTATAAGTTCTACCTATATAAACATTCTCGTCTGCAACTTTCCCTTCAATGAAAGCATCAAGAACTTTTCCAACCATTTTTTCATTTTTTTCGAAACTAATTTCTTCTTGCAATTCCATAATATCAAGCTGATAATCTTTCTTAACATCTTCTGGAATTTGGTCTTCATATGAAGCAGCGGGTGTTCCTTCTTCTGGTGAATAAGTAAATGCTCCTAATCGATCAAATTCAAATTTGTTGACAAATTCAAGCATTTCTTCATGTGCCGCTTTTGTTTCACCTGGAAAACCTGTAATTAAAGTTGTTCTTAATGTTATATCAGGTATCTTATTTCTAAGTGATGTTATAATTTTTTCTAAGTCTTTTTTATTAGTCTTACGATGCATTCTCTTTAATACATCATCATTACAATGCTGAATTGGCATATCTAAATAATGACATACCTTTTCATTTCTAATTATAGCTTCTACTAATTCATCATAAATTTCTTCTGGATAACAATATAAAATTCTAATCCATTCTAATCCATCTATTTTATTAAGTTCATCTAACAATCTATGTAATGATTTTTCTTTGTATAAATCAATACCATAAAGAGTTGTCTCCTGAGCAACTAATATTAATTCTTTTACTCCCCCAGCAACTAACTCTTTTGCTTGATTAACCAATTCTTCTATAGGAATACTTCTATAATTTCCTCTAATATATGGAATTATACAATATGTACATCTCTTATTACATCCCTCTGCAATTTTAAGATACGCATAATGTCCACCTGTAGTAAGGCATCTTTTTGCTTCCATCTTAGGGAATCCCACTAACTCTTTCAATGAAGTATAATATTTTTTATTAAGTGTTTCCTCAACAGCTTCATAAATATCATCATACGAATTAGTTCCAATAATTGCATCAACTTCTGGTATTTCTTTTTTAACTTCATCTTTATATCTTTGAGCTAAACATCCTGTCACAATCAATGCCTTACAATTTCCTGTTTCTTTCTGTTGAGCCATTTCAAGAATCGTATTAATACTTTCTTCTTTAGCATCTCCAATGAAACAACAACTATTAACAATAATAATATCTGCCTCAGTTTCATCATCTGTAAGCGTGATTCCTTTAGATGTTAACTTTCCAATCATAAATTCTGAATCAACTAAATTTTTATCACAACCTAGTGAAATAAATAATAACTTCATATAACCTCACTTTTAAAAGGAATGGCAAAGCCATTCCTTTATATTCTATAAATTCTCAATTATTTCATTATTGTCAACTTCAACTGAATTATTTTCAACTTGTTCAGTATTCTCAGATTCAGCTTTAATTTTTTTGCTTTCGTCAAGCTGTTTTGCTTCATCCTCTGATAAAATTCTTACTTGACCATAATATAATTCCTCAACAGCAATTGAAAGAGGTTTATCACATTTAGGTTTAGCCACGTATGGTTCAGCACCTGCAATAATCTGTCTTGCACGTCTAGCTGAAGCTAAAACGATTGAATAACGGCTATTTACAACTGGTTCCTCTCCGATTTCTGCTGCATCACTATTTACTACTTTCATTAATTCTACATATGATGGATGTATCATTTTTATTCTCCTTTCGAAAAGTTTTTCAAATCACTTCTCATCTGATTTATATTTTCTAAATTATTTATAATTAAATCTTGCTTAATTTCATCAAGATTGTTAAACCTACAATTTTGTATGATTGAATGAACCTTAGAAACAGCTTTATCTATCTCTTCGTTGCATATCAAATAATCATACTTTTCAATTTCTTCTGACTCTTCAACAGCTCTCTTCATTCTAAAATTAATTACGTCCTCTGTCTCGGTGCCACGATTTTCTAAACGTTTTTTCAATTCTTGGGCACTTGGCGCTGTTATAAATAACAACTTAGTACTTGGAAACTGTTCCTTAATCTTAAGTGCACCTTGTATTTCTATTTCTAATATAACACTTTTTCCAGCATCAAGTTGTTCAAATACATATTCTTTTGGTGTTCCATAATAATTACCAACATATTGCGCATATTCAATCAATTCATTTTCCTTAATCATATCTTCAAATTTCTCTTTAGAAACGAAAAAATATGATTGTCCATGAATTTCTCCTGCTCTAGGACTTCTTGTAGTTGCTGATACAGATAAAGCATAATCTTCTTTATAATCATTAAGCAACTTTTTCATTATGGTTCCTTTACCAACGCCTGAAAATCCAGAAACAACAACTAAAATACCTTTTTGCTTCTCGCTCATCGTGATACCTCTTTTTCTATATTTCTTTTATAAATGTAATATAACTCTTTATCTCTCAAACCTATTAATCAACGTATCTGTTTGAAGAGATGATGTTATAATATAATCATCTGAAGTATATATAATACTTTTCGTCTTGCGCCCTTGCGTAGCATCGATTATTTTATGATTATCTTTAGCATAAATTATTTGTCTCTTAGCCGGAGCTGACTCTGCTGAAACAATTGCAATAACCTTATCCACATTAACTAAATTTCCATAGCCAATATTAATTAATTTATTCATATGCACCTATTCTATATTTTGTATTTGCTCTCTAACTTTTTCTATATCTGTCTTAAGTTCAATTCCAACACTCGATATATCAATATTATTCGCTTTTGAAAGAATAGTTGTCGCCTCTCTGTTCATTTCCTGAGCAATAAAATTCAACTTGCGTCCAACATCATCGATTGTTTCATCATTCATCTCATCAATTGCTGCCTTAATGTGACTTCTCAATCTAACAATTTCTTCATCGACACAAACTTTATCAGCATAAAGAGTAACTTCTGTAGCTAACTTCCACTCATCAACTTTACCCTCGCCAAGAATTTCTTTAATTCTTTCTTCGATTTTTTCTTTATATTGCTTAACAATTTCTGGTGATTTTTCTTCTATAAAATCAACATACTTCTGCATATTCATAAGCTTCTCTTGTAAATCTTTATGAAGATTAATACCCTCTTTAATTCTCGATTCACTAAATGCTTCTGCTGCATTTCTTATAGTTGCTTCTAATTTAGGCCATAACATTGTCTCATCAGTCTCTTTATCCTCCATCACGAAGACGTCTGGATAACGTGATAATGTACTTACTCTAATATCATTCTCAACACCAAATGTTTCTCCCATTTGTTTTAAATATATAAGATACTGTCTAGCCATTTCTTCATTGTAACGAAGAGCCTGATTATTTTCCTTTAAATCTTCATACGTTATATATATATCAATTTTGCCTCTTTGTACATATTCTTTTAAAAGATTTCTAATCTTACCTTCTAACGAATTAAACTTCTTAGGCATTCTAGCATTTATGTCAAGATATCTGTGATTTACAGATTTAATCTCTATCGTAAATCTGCAATTTTCGTCGACAAATTCTGCACGACCAAAGCCTGTCATACTTTTTACCATTACAGTGTCCTTTCCAAAATTCTATAAATCTAGAATTTTTACGAAAATTTAATATGCACCAAAATGCATAATCGTATTTTATTATAATGCCAAATTGCCATTTCGTCAAATACATCATTGATATTTTTAGTTATTTTTTGTATAATTATGGTGTTTATTTTTAGATGGAGGTAAAGACTATGGCCTTTGATGGTATCGTCATATCAAATTTAGTTCACGAACTAAATAATACAATTTTAAATTCAAGAATAAGTAAAATTTCTCAACCTGAAAAAGATGAACTTCTTTTAACTTTTAAGGGTACAAAAGGCTCAACACGTTTACTTATTTCAGTAAATGCGTCATTGCCTTTCATGTGTTTAACCAATGAAAACAAAACAGCCCCTTTACAAGCCCCAACTTTTTGTATGGTTCTTCGAAAACACATTGCAAATGGTAGAATCACAAAAATTTATCAGCCAAATTTTGATAGAATAATCCATTTTGACATTGAGCACTTAGATGAAATGGGGGATTTATCTCAAAAAACTTTAATTGTAGAACTTATGGGCAAACATTCAAATATAATTTTTTGTGACAAAGATAATACTATCATAAACAGTATTAAACATGTTTCTTGTTTAGTTAGTTCTTTAAGGGAAGTTCTTCCAGGAAGAAAGTATTTTATTCCAAATACTCAAGGGAACAAAATTAATCCATTCGAAATCAATAATTCTGATGAATTATTTAATATAATAATTTCTAAACCACTATCTGTAATAAAAGCCATCTATACTTCGTTTAATGGTATAAGTCCTCTTATTGCAAGTGAGATTTGTTATCGTTCCGGTATTGACGGTGATAGTTCTGTTAGTGCATTTACAGCAGATGAATTAAAGCATGTTTCAAATTGTTTCTTCTGGTTTATCGAAGATCTTAAAAACAATAAATTTCAACCTTGTATTATTAGAGAAAATAAAGTTCCTATCGAATTTTCTTCTGTAACACTGACACAATATCAAGATTATGTTTCTACAAACTATGATTCTATTTCAGAAGTGTTAGAAATATTTTACAAAGAAAAAAATATCCACTCGCGTATACGCCAAAAATCTTATGAATTGCGACATATTGTTACAACATCTTTAGAGCGCAACCAAAAGAAATTATCTTTACAAACAAAGCAATTAAAAGATACTAACAAGCGTGACAAATTTAGAGTATATGGAGAATTAATTAATTCCTATGGTTATAATCTTGATCCAGACGCCAAATTTTTAGAAGCGCCTAATTACTACGATGACAACAAAATTATTAAAATTCCTCTTGATCCAACAATTACGCCTCAAGAGAATTCCAAAAAATATTTTGATAAATATCAAAAATTAAAAAGAACTTATGAAGCATTAACTGAGTTAATTGAGGATACTGATAAAGAGATAAAACATTTAGAATCGATTCAAGCATCAATAGATATAGCAACATCATCCGACGATTTAATTCAGATAAAAGAGGAATTAATCGATTTTGGTTATATTAAAAAACATAAGAATAACAAAAAAATAAAAACAAAAAGTAAACCTTTTCACTATGTTTCAAGCGATGGCTATGATATCTATGTAGGTAAAAATAATTATCAAAACGATCAGCTTACTTTTAAATTTGCGACTGGAAACGACTGGTGGTTCCATGCTAAGGGAATGCCTGGTTCACATGTTATCGTTAAATCAAACAATTCAGAATTACCTGATCGTGTTTTTGAAGAAGCAGGAAGTTTAGCTGCATACTATTCTAGTGGACGTGAAAATGAAAAAGTTGAAGTAGATTATTTACAAAAGAAAAATGTTAAAAAGCCAAACTCTGGTGCACCTGGATTTGTTGTATACTATACAAATTATTCCTTAATTGCTATACCAGACATTTCAAACCTAAAGAAAATGGATTAATTAAAATAAACACTCTACTCTTTTATTCAAATCAATATGTATTATACCTTTAATACATATAAAACGATAAAAGAATAGAGTGTTTTTTTATAAATTAATATTCTGAAGACTTTCACTTAAGTGTCTTTCTAACCATATTTTTAAATTCTTATTTTTATCCTCTTGTAAAGTAGAATCCTGGTCTAGAATTTCATTAACACTATCTGCAGCTTTTTTTAATACATCTGCATCTTGATAAATATCCGCTAATTGAAAATTAAATTCTCCACTTTGACGAATTCCAAAGAAATCACCTGGTCCTCTTAACTTCAAATCTTCGCTTGCAATATAAAAGCCATCGTTTGATTTATTTAAAATTTCTAAACGTTTTTTTGCATTTTTACTTTTCGAAGTATTTATCATTATACAGTATCCTTGTGCATCTCCTCTACCAATTCGTCCCCTCAATTGATGCAATTGCGCTAGCCCAAATCTATCTGCATTTTCTATCATCATAACCGTAGAATTTGGTACATTTACACCTACTTCAACTACTGTCGTTGAAACTAAAACTTGTACTTCATTTTTAGCAAACGACTCCATAATTGCATTTTTTTGCGCCGGTTTCATCTTTCCATTTAACATTGCTACTTTTATCTTATCCTTGTAGAGTTGTTGCATCATTTTAGTATAATCAGTTACATTTTCACCGTCCATATTTTCAGACTCTTCTACTAAAGGACATATAACATATGCTTGATGCCCCATTTTTACTTGTGAAGCAATAAATTCATATGCTTTATTTCTATAACCCGAATCTACTACACAATTTTTAGTTGGCAATCGTCTTGCCGGCACTTCATCGATAATTGATACGTCTAAATCACCATACAAAATTATCGCCAAAGTTCTAGGAATTGGTGTTGCACTCATTACAATTATATGAGGTTGATCTCCCTTTTTTGAAAAAGTACTTCTTTGTTGCACACCAAATCTATGCTGTTCATCAGTTACAACTAATGCCAAATTACAATATTCAACCTTTTCTTGAATCACAGCATGTGTTCCAATAATCATTGCATTTGGTGTATTTAATATACTATCATACGCTTCTCTTTTTTGCTTAGCAGTCATTGAACCAGTCAATAAAATCAAAGGAATATCAAGTCCAAACAGCGTAGACCATTCTAAAAAAGTATCATAATGTTGTCGTGCTAATACTTCTGTCGGTGCCATTATTGCAGACTGATATCCATTTTTAAATGCCTCACACATTGCCAAAAACGCTACAATAGTTTTTCCTGATCCAACATCACCTTGTATCAATCTTTCCATTGAAACATCTTTTCTAAGATCATTTCTAACTTCAGACAAAGCTCTTTTTTGTGCATCTGTCAATTCATATGGTAGCTTTTTTATAAGTTTTTCCACAAAATCATCTTTTTTGAAAACGAAATGATTTTTTGCCTTTATTTGTCTACTTTTTTGTAACTGCATGGCTAAAATAAAGATAAAAAACTCATCAAAAACTAATCTTTTTCGTGCAACTATTAAGCTATCCATATTATCTGGAAAATGAATTTGTTTTAGAGCATAATTATAATCACATAGATTATACTTAGCCTTTATATCTTGTGGCAAATAATCCATAAACAAATTATCATTTTTTATGACTTCTGCAATTGTTTTAGTAACCATCTTGTTAGAAAGTCCTGCAGTCAAAGAATATATTGGCGTCAAATTGTTCTCAATTCTAGCATATTCTTCTTCTGTATAAACATCAGGTTGTTCCATAACAAACCTATTATTTTTTTGTTTTATTTTACCATAAAAAATAATATACTTCCCTGGTATTAATTTAGACTTAATATATGGCATTCTATACCATATGCACTCCATATTAACTCCAGCATGATATAAATATAACAACGTAATAGGAATTCTTGTATTATTTTTTACAATAGGTGTTTTAGATACAATTGCCCTTATTGCATAAATTTTATTCGGTTCAATCTCATTATCTAATAATTGCGCTTTAGGATACAATAAGTAATTTCTAGGAAAATGAAGGAGTATATCACCTACAGTGTATACTCCTATCTTTTTCAACATATTTTCAGTTTTAGGTCCAATGCCTTTTATATTTATAATCGAAGTTTGTAATTCCATATATAGCTCCTAAAACTATTCTACTGAAATTATATAATAATAGATTGGTTGTCCACCGTTATTTACTTCAACTTCTAAATCTGAATATTTTTTCTGAATCTCTTCAGCAATCTTATTAGCATCTTCTTCTTTTGCGTCAGCACCAATATAGATACTAACAATTGCAGAATCTTCATCTACCATCTCATCTATCATTTCTAAAGTAGTAACTTCAAGATTTTGTCCAACAGATAAAATAGACTTATCTCCTATACCCATGAAATCATTTTGTTTGATTTCTTTTCCATCTATTTCTGTATCTCTAACAGCATAAGTTACTTGTCCTGTTTTTACATTTTCAATTTCAGCCATCATGTTTTCTTTATTTTCTTCAGCTGATGCTCCAACAACATAATTTACTAATGCTGTAATTCCCTGTGGAATTGTCTTTGATGGAATAACAATAATTTCTTTATCCTCACATAATGAAGCCGCCTGATTTGCAGCCATAATAATGTTTTTGTTATTTGGTAAAACATATATTGTATCTGCATTTACTTTTTCAATTGCACTTAATACATCATCTGTACTTGGATTCATTGTCTGGCCACCTTCAATGATGTAATCTGTTCCAAGTGCTTTTAATATTTCATTAATTCCATCACCTATAGAAACAGCAATAAATCCAACTTCTTTATGCTCCATCTTTGGTTCTTCTTTTTCTTCAACGGCTTGTTGTTTTGCTAATTTGTTAGCATCTTTGATTAATTTCTCTTGATGCTCTTCTCTCATATTATCAATCTTAATTCTTGATAAAGCACCAAAAGTCAATGCTTTTTGAATTGCTAAACCTGGATCATTTGTATGAACATGAGTCTTAACAATCTCGTCGTCAGCAACAACAACAATTGAATCACCAATTGATTCGAGGAAAGACTTATATGCTTTCTCTTCTTTATCAGAAATTGGATTATTTAACATAATAATAAATTCTGTACAATATCCAAATTTAATTTCAACTTCTTGTGGTTGTGTAGTATTAACAGTATCTGCTGTTTTTGCTTTTTCTGTTGATTCTATTGTATAATCAATTTCTTTTCCTGTTAACGCATCAAATGCACCTTTTAAGACCTGTACTAAACCTTGTCCGCCTGAATCAACAACACCTGCCTGTTTTAATACCGGTAACATATCTGGTGTCTTACTTAATACATATTCAGCCTCTTCTATAACGCCAGAAACAAATTCTACTACATCATCTGTTTTTGTTGCAAGTTCTTCAGCCTTAACTGCTCCACCTTTAGCAACTGTTAAAATAGTACCTTCTTTAGGCTTCATTACAGCCTTATAAGCTGTTTCTACAGCCTTTTGAACTGCTTCACTTAAAATAACAACATCTAACTCATCATATTCTTTAATTACTTTACAAAATCCTCTAAATAACTGAGATAAAATAACACCTGAGTTACCTCTAGCTCCCCTTAAAGAACCTGAAGAGATAGCTTTAGCAAGTTTTTCCATTGTAGGATTATCTAACTCACTAACAGCTCTTGCTGCCGACATTATAGTCATAGACATATTTGTACCTGTATCTCCATCTGGAACAGGAAATACATTAAGTTCATTAATCCATTCTTTTTTTGCTTCTAAATTCTTAGCTCCAGCTAAAAACATTTTTGCCAATAAATCTGCTTTAATACTGGTAATTTTCAATTTAATAGTCCTCCTTAATCAATAACACGTACGCCTTCGACGTAAATATTGATTTTATCAATTTCCATGCCTGTAAATTCTTCAACTTTATATTTTACTGTATCGATTAAGTTATCTGACACTGTATTAATACTTATACCATAAGCAATAATAACATGAAAATCTATTGTAATCTTATTCTCGGCGCTAACATTAACAGAAATGCCATGAGCCATATAGTCTCTTTTTAATAATTTAACAAGACCATCCTTCATATTAACTGCTGCCATACCAACGATTCCAAAGCACTCTACTGCTACAGAACCAGCATATGTTGCTATAACATCATCATCAATCAAAATTTTCCCATATTGGGTATCCATTTGCCCTTTCATATCTTACCTCCATGAAATTATGACGTAGTTATAATATATTATACCTAATTTTTCCTAAAAAGCAAACATTCTTTTATTAACAAAATATTTTTTCCTTTAAATTTTAATTTTTTCCTTGCATTAATACCCTCTATCTGATAAAATATTTTTGTTGTGAGTATTTACTATCCGATATAGACGATAGTGAAACTTAGTGAGATGCAAGGAGGTGCAATATCATGGCAAAATGTGCAGTTTGTGAAAAAGGCGTTCATTATGGTAATCAAGTTAGCCATTCTCATAGAAGATCAAACAGAGTTTGGAAATCTAACCTCAAACGTGTAAGTTGTAAAGTTAATGGAGCATCTAAGAAGTTATATGTATGTGCTTCTTGCTTAAGATCAGGTAAAGTTGAAAGAGCATAGTGATGATATCCTTTAAGAAGGCTGTTAGAAATATGATCTAGCAGCTTTTTTGGTATATTTATCGCTTATTAATTTTTATCTGCAAAAAAGTCCCAAACAACATTTTATTGTTTGGGACTTTTCTTTATTATTTTTCCTCTACAGATTTTGAAAGAATATCTTCCATTTCCGTCTTTGCTTCTTCATTTACTTTATTGTCAATGGTTTCAGCATCATTTTTATTTTTTCTTGATTCATTAAATTTATTAACAAAATCCGGAACCATATCTAAAATCTTTGTAATTCCATCTTGATTCTTAACATTTACTAATTTAGTAGTTCCATTTTGTATAACTAGCACAGCACTAGGCATTATCTTACCACCCATGCTACCTGCACCACTCTCAGATTCCTTTTTAGAAAAAGCACCTGCAGCAACTCCAAATGAAACATCAACTAAAGGTAAAATGATAGTATCTCCTATATGAATAGCATCTCCAACAACTGTTTTAGTTGAAATAAAGCTATCCATCCCCTTAAATAAAGATTCTACAGTATTATTAAATGAATTATCCGACATTTATCTTCCTCCGCTTCCTTTTTATTTATATATTCTCCTATATTTTAGCAATTATTTTATGCATTATACACTCTTCTTATTTTACCTAAAAACTTCATTACTTTTTTATTAAACCAAACCTTTAGCAATAAAACAATAATACTCAAAAGAATGAAACTACCTTTCATTTCAAATTCCGCCAAAACATATTTTTTTTCAGCATTAAAGTCTGGATAAATATGAAATGACTTTGCATAAAAAACTGGAAATAATGTAAAAAATGAAGTTACTAACGCTGTTTTATCTGGTTCAGCTAAAGAAAATTCAGCAAATCCCTTAACTTTTTTAGGACAAATTATTTTCAATAATAATATAATTTTTTCCTTTAAAAAAGCATATGTATACTTGAAATCAGAATCATTATATATCATTTTAATTTTTTTATATAATTTACCAACTGCACTAGTATTCTTATTTGAAGAGTTTTTCTTATTCGTGATAAAACTTTTAAATTTGTATTTTATTCTCTTAAGAAATCCTAGTATATTGCTAAATATCTTCTTTACTTTTGTAACTAGATTTACCTTTTTTTCATTTTGTGCTTCATTTACATTTTGCACATCAGTTTTGTATTGTAAACTTTCATTATCATTTACATTTTTTTCTGTTGTTACAGAAGATTCAATTTCTTCTTCTGAATTTTCTTCAAATTTTTTTGAATTTTCTGAATCCTCTTTGGGTTCTTTTAAAACTTCTTTATTTTCTTTTAAATCCTCTGTTTTTTCTTCTAAATCTTCTGTTGAAAAAAAATATTTTTTTTTGAAAAATATTTTCAAATAAACATCCGTGTCAAAATTTTTTATATCAACTTCCTTCACATGAAAAAAGACACTCACTATGTGATACAACCATGTTACCTTTCCATCAACACATATATTATTATTTTCAGTATCTACTTTTCCCTTAATTTTATATCTAATAGGGTAAAATAGAACCGAAACAGTAACAAACACTACTAAACATAATAATATAATTATCAGTTTAAGTAAAAATTTTAATATCAATAAGAAGCTCATCTGCTGACCTCCTTAAAGGAATTTTTAAAATAATTGTGTACATCAAACTTACCAGTATTCTCGTATACTTCTTTTACAATTTTGCATGATAATTCTAATGCTTCCGTATATCCCTTTGCAATTCCTAAAACTTTTACATTTTCTCTTGGATATGATAAAAACAACAGATCACCTGATGGAATTATATCAAGTAAATTACTTGAATTTGATGCTAAAGTAATCACATATACATTAATTAAACCTGCTTTATGTTTTATCTTCCAAATTATTTTTTTTGATTTTTTCTTTGCTGATGGACTAATATATAGATTATTATACCATCTCATCCTCTTCTCCTACTTTTCATTATATATAACTAAGTATATCTTACTTTCACTTAATAGGCAAATAATTAATTTTTTGTATTAAAATACTTATCAAATATTTTTTTTGCAACTGGAATGGCATATTTACTGCCATAACCAGACTTCTCGACAACAACAGCTACAGCTATGTCTTCATATCCTTCTTTCTTACCATATCCGACAAACCACGCATTCGTTGTATCTACTGAATCAGCTATCTGTGCTGTACCTGTTTTTCCAAAACACTGATATGATTGTCCTCTTAATCTAGTCGCTGTACCCGATTTTACAACTTCTTGCATATAATTTTGCATTAATTCTGCCTGATCTATATCTAATAATTTTTTATAGCTTTGAGGTTTATTCTCCGTTACTACATCGCCTGAAGGATTTTGTACTTTGTCAACTAGATATGGTTTCATAAGAACACCATTATTGTCAATTGCACTAGCCACCAAGACCATATGAAGTGGTGAAACTAAAGTTTTTCCTTGACCAATTCCTGTACTCATTTTAATAAAGTCAGAATCAGTACTTTTAAATAAAAATTTACTTTTTGATGTTTCTAAATTCAATGGTAAATCTTTACCAAAGAGCATTTTATTACAAAAGCTACTAAATTTCTTAGCATCTAATCCCTTTGCTATGTTAGCATATGCTGAATTACATGATTCTGCAAAAGCACTTTTTAAATTTACTAAACCGTGTCTTTCGTTTCCTGCGTCATGCAAAATATATCCGTTTGATGCAGCCTCTCCACCTCTACAACGATACTTAAATTCATTGTACGACATCTTATTCTCATTATAATATTCTAATGTAGTAAAAATCTTAAATACAGAACCTGGTGTGTATTTTCCTTGTGTTGCTCTATTATATAAAACAGAATCCGAACTTTCCACCAAATTTTTCCATTGTTCATCTATTAAATTTGGATTGAAATCCGGTTTTGAAACAACTGCTAAAATCTTTCCAGTAGATGGCTGCATAACTATAACTGAGCCGTCATAATTGCCTAATCCGTCATAAGCCAATTTTTGCACATCATAATCTAAAGTTGTGACTATATTATCACCTTTATTTTTTTTCTGTGTAACCTCATTATATAACTGATTAAACATAATATCATGTGTTTTTGTCAGTTTCGTATTTTCCTTGCCTTCTAATCCAGATTTTCCATGTGAATTAAAGCCAACAACGTGTGCAAATAAATTGTCATATGGATAAACTCTTCTTCGTTCACCATTGCTTAAAATTTGTGTCTCAGCTAATACTTTTCCATCACTTGTTAGTATTTTTCCCTTATCTACGCGTTCTGCCACAATATTTTGTAGTGAATTATATGGGCAATTTACATATTTTTCGCTCAAAACAATTTGAAAATATAAAAAATATCCCATTAAACACAAAAACATAAAAAAGAAAACATACATAACAACTGTATACTGCCTGTTTGTTTTTTTCTTTTTAGTGACTGTTTCATTCGTATCATCATTTTTTTTAATCATATTCTTCAAGTGTATATTTAGACTCACCTGAAACTTCACCTCCATCAAATGGCTTTAATACTTTTTTGGTTCCTCCACCTTTGTCATTCTTGTCTATATATCTGTCATAATGAATTATATATAATCCTTGAATTATACCAAATATTATCATAGTCGAAAGCAATGAACTTCCACCATAACTTAATAATGGCAAAGTTACACCTGTTGATGGAATAAACTTAGTGACTCCACCAATAGTCAAAAACACTTGGATTGCATACGTTGTACCTAAGCCTAATGCCACCATTTGGTAAAATGAATCCTTCATTTCAATGGATATATTTAAAATCATTAATAAACAACTTATGCAAACCATTATTATGCATAACGCAAAAACTCCACCTAATTCTTCTGATATTGCTGCAAAAATAAAATCCTGAACAACAACCGGAATTTTATCTGGTCTTCCTTGACACAATCCTAGGCCAAACCAGCCTCCTGTACCTATTGCAAATAATGATTGACATATTTGATATCCTTCTTTATCAATTACACTGAGTGGGTTTTGCCAAGCAACTACTCTTTGTTTAACATGATTAAACAATTGCGAAGCAACGAATAAGCCTAAAAAAGTAGAAACAAATCCTCCCAATAGATATAATTCATTTTCAGTTGCAACATAAATCATCATTGTATACGTCATAAAGAAAATAAACGCACTTCCCAAATCCTTCGATGCAATCAACACCAATACATGTAATGCCGCTATTGAGGTTGTAATAATCATTTTTTTTCGATCCACACCTTTTTCCAACATTGATGCAATGAAAAAAACAAATGAAATTTTTACAAATTCCGATGCTTGAAATGAAAATCCTAATATTGAAACAGATAATTTAGCACCATAACTTGTTCTACCTGCTAATAATATAACGAGTAAAGCTACTAATCCAACCGCTGCGTATAGCCATGTGAACTTACGAAAAAATTTTACATTTCTAATTGTTAACGGTATTAAAAGTGAAAAGCACGCAGAAACTAGTAAGATAAAAAATTGCTTCACTGCCTTTTCAACTGATATTCTTGTTAGAATAATAAAACTAATACTCAAAAACATACACATATTATTTAACAATAACTCTGATGCTTTTTTGTAAAAAAGTTTATAAATCAAAAAAATACCATTAAATAATACTAATTGCATCAAATAAAATCCAATAATAAATGGATTTAATGTCGATATAAAAATCACTAAAAAGCCCAAGAAATGTAATATAAAAATTTTTCTTCTTTGCTTTTTATATACTGAGCTTTGCTTTTCTTTATTATTTGTATATCTAAAAACATGAAAGCATTCAAATGTGTACATAAGAAATACAAAAATCATTACATACTTTGAAAGCAGCATCACTAAATGTTCCATTATTATTCAACTCCTCTTTTATAGTGCCCTCTTGTAAAATCTGTAACACTAATATCATCTTTAGCAGAAAAATCAATTAATCGCTTTTCTACATCATTTAAAATTTTAGTTATTTCTTTTTGTGATTCAATAGTGAAATTTAGTCTTACTCTACGGATATTCATTTTTTGTAACTCATCAAGCTTATCTAAAAGATAGACCGGTAAAGTATTGTAAATCACATTGTAGCATTCATCACAATAATTTTTTACAGGAAACAACTTATTATATCTGTCCTTTAAAAATGTCACCGTTTTGTTTTTATCACAACCTAATGTTGTCTTCTTAACACATTGCGCCGACGTCATAAGAGCATAATAACCATAAATTATCATCTCCGAATTATCATTAAATCTTTGAGCTATTTCTCTTTTATTTAATTCTATTGGAACAGTAACAATATCAGCCCCTAAGTTATTAAATTCTTTTGTCGCATTATCATTATATGTATACATGTTATGATCTAAAATCACTTTAAAACCACTCTTTAAAGTTCTTCTCAAATCACAGATATATTCAAATTCCTCATAGTTTTTTACAACAAATCCATCTATATCCATATCTACAAGACTCTTTATAATATCAACATATAATTTAGAAGTGTTATATCTATATATTGCTGGCAAAACAAAATAAGCTTTTTTATCACTTTTTCTAAGCTTACAAATATCTTCTCTAATATCAGCTAATAAATTATTTTTGTTATATGCAACACTTTCTAAATAAACTTCTGAAACAATTTTATTATTTATGACTGATTCTAACATTGTTCTACTTTCAATTGAACAGATAACAGAATTTTTATTAAATATTTCATTGCATTTACTTTCATTACAATAATCTGTCTTAGTTAATTTTGTATTATAAGCTACCTTTTCTAAATCAATTCTTTCAGCCTTATTTTGTAATAACTTGTCTTTTAAACAATTTAAAGCATCGCGTCTTAAATGATTTAAAGCTCCATTAGGCACAAAAATATCATCATCCATATCTATTTTTATTGTTTCAAAATGAAATGGTGTATCTTTTGTTTTGCACATTCTTTTACGTACATCTTCTTCTAAAAGTGGTCTATTTTGCGCTCTATCAACTACATTTCCACTAATTTTTACAACGACATCATCTTTTGAAACTTCTAAAATAGCTTCTGATTCCTTATGCAAAATAAGCTGTCCCCTAATTGGAATATATTGTTCAGCATCAACATATTTTTCAATAACCATATCTTGTAAAACACCTTTTGTTTTCTCATGATTTGGTTTTGATAATGTAATCATATCTTTTCCGTTATGTTCTCTAAGATAACCATCTGTAAAACCACAACGATTTCCAAAATCGGATAACATTTGATAATCTTCTTTGCTAACTTTATATGATAAAATATCATTATTTTCTATGCACTCAATCGCTTTATCTAGATATTTTCTATAAATTGAAACCACACCTGCTGCATATGTAACTTGTTTCATTCGACCTTCGATTTTTAATGAAAAAACGCCTGATTCTATCATTTGTGGTAAATATTCTATTAAAGCCTGATCCTTTGGACTAAGTACAAATTTTTCATTTAAATATACTTCTTTTTTACTGTCTAAAACGGAATATGGAAGTCTACATGGCTGAGCACAACGTCCTCTATTACCACTACGACCTCCTAACATGCTACTTAATAAGCATTGTCCTGAATAACAATAACATAGTGCACCATGTGCAAATGTTTCAATTTCAACGCCCACCTCATCTTGAATTCGTTTTATTTCTTCTAAATTCATTTCTCTAGCAGTTACAACTCTAGTTACGCCTAAATTTTTCATAAATTTAGCACCATCTACACCTGTCACTGTTGTCTGAGTACTTGCATGTATTGGCAAATCAGGAAAATTCTCCCTTATAAGACTAATTGCTCCTAAGTCCTGCACAATAACTGCATCTAAACCATGCTCATAATAAGGTTCTAAAAAGTCAATTAATTTCTCATTAAGTTCCTTATTTTTCATTAATGTATTAACCGTCATATACACTTTTCTATCACGTACATGAGCATAATCTATTGCTTCAAACATTTCTTCCTGCGAGAAATTATTGGCATAAGCTCTTGCTCCAAAAGCGCTTCCTCCAACATATACAGCATCAGCACCTGCCCTGATAACTGCCTTAAAGATTTCAAGTGAACCAGCTGGTGCTAATAGTTCCATCCTGTTTCTATTCATTATAAAATTTTCACCTCATAAATATAAGAAAAGTGTTTACGAATTGATAAAACATATTTTAATTTAAACATTAATCATTTTGATTTTCATTATCTAAAAGTTGCTCTTCTAGAGCTTTCTCTAAACGTTCTTTATTTAACAAGAGCTCTTTATTTTCTGCTTGTAATCTCTTGATTGTTTCTTTATCTTCATCAGATTTCTTTTGATTTGAAATTAAAATATGTTTTAAATCGTATACTTCTTTCTCTTTTGCTTCCATATTGTTTTCTAACTTTTGTGCTAAATCTTTGGCTTTAAAGTAATCATCTGCAATATTTAATTCTAATAATGTAGATTTCATTTGATTTGAAAGTCTTTTAATATCTTCATTTTCTTCTAATTCTTGTATCTTATTATTGATATAAATAGCTACCTTTTGAAGATATTCCTCCTCTTCGTAACCACATAAAGTATAAACTTTTCCGCCAATAACTACTTCTGCACTTGTTTTTGCTGACATATTATTCCCCCAAACTAATATTTTATTTGATTTAACATTAACATTATTTGATATACTTGTTAAAAAAATTTTCTTAAACAATTATATCACATATAAATAATATGTGATATATTTGAATCTAGATTTAATTAATTATGTTAATATGTATTAAATTAACAACATCTTTCAATACCAAAGTGTTCATACACTAAATCCGTTGCAACACGACCTTTAGGTGTTCTAACTATAAAGCCATTCTTTACAAGATATGGTTCATAAACATCTTCAATAGTTCCTGAATCTTCACCTAATGATGCAGCTAATGTCTCTATTCCAACTGGACCTCCACTAAATTTTTCTATTATTGTCATTAAAATATTTCTGTCATTTTTATCTAGACCATATTTATCAACTTCTAATAAATCTAGTGCAAACGTTGCAACATCATATGTGATAATTCCATCATATTTAACCTCTGCAAAATCTCTTACTCTTTTAAGCAAACGATTCGCTAATCTAGGTGTACCTCTTGATCGTCTTGCCAACTCAAAAGCTCCTTCTTCATCAATCCCTACTTCTAATTTCGAAGCAGAAGCAATTATAATAGATTTTAATTCATCAACATTATAATATTCCATATGACTTACAACACCAAATCTATCTCTTAATGGTGCTGAAAGCATACCTGCCCTTGTAGTTGCTCCAACCAAAGTAAAATGAGGTAATTCTAAACGAATTGATCTAGCTGATTCTCCTTTACCAATAACAACATCAATTGTAAAATCTTCCATTGCAGGATACAAAACTTCTTCGACTTGCTTATTCAATCTATGAATTTCATCCACAAACAAGACGTCTCCTTCTGAAAGATTATTTAAAATAGCAGCCATTTCACCTGGTTTAGCAATTGCAGGACCTGAAGTAACTTTGATATTTGTACCCATTTCATTTGCAATAATGTTCGCTAATGTAGTTTTACCTAAACCTGGAGGGCCATAAAATAAAACATGATCTAGTGCCTCTCCACGTTGTTTTGCAGCTTCAATATATATTTTTAAATTATTTTTTATTTTCTCTTGTCCCACATAATCATCTAATGTCTGTGGTCTAAGAGTTTTTTCAATTTTTACATCCTCTTCTTGTATTTTTGTTGAAATAACTCTCTTTTCCATTTTTTAGCCTCTCAAACTTGTATTTTACATATATTTTAATGCGGCTTTTAAAACGTCATCACTTTCCATACCTTCAGTAATAACCACCTTAGAAACTGCATTTAACGCTTCAGTTGAACTAAATCCCAAAGCATTTAATGCTAAAATAGCATCTTCTTTAATTTGTCCCATCTGAACATTATTTTTAGAAGCTGTATTATTATCCAAATTATTTTCTAATGCATCTTCAAGTTTAAGCTTATCTTGTAATTCTAATATTATTCTTTGTGCTGTTTTTGGTCCAATTCCTGGTGCCTTCGATATTGCCTTATTATCTTTTGCCGCAATTGCAAATCTAATCTCATTTGTTGTCATTGCAGACAAAATACCAATTGCGACTTTAGGTCCCACACCATTTACACCAATTAAACACTTAAACACATTTAATTCATCTTTGTTGCAAAATCCATATAATACCATTGCATCTTCACGTACTGCTAAGTAAGTATAAATTTTGACCTCCTGTCCAATTTGTGGAATCATACTGAGTGTTTGATTAGACACAATTAAATTATACCCAACACCTGCTGCTTCAACCACAATACTACTTGCTTCGATTTCTTCAAGCTGTCCTCTTATATATCTATACATATTTTCACCTTACATATTTTATTGCACTATTCAATTTAATCTTTAAATACGCTCATTGTTCTTGTTAATATTTCAAAAGAAACTATTCCTATCAGCAATCCTGTGAATGTTCCAACTATCATAAGTACTGGTATATAATACGAAATTTTATAATTTTCAACTATAAACATAGCTACTATTATTTGACCAATATTATGAAAAACTCCACCATAAATACTAATAGTAATGCAATGAAAAAGATTTGTCTCCTTTAAAAATCCCATTACTATAAGACTCAATGTGGCTCCTGATAATGAATAAATAATACCAAATACATTTCCAAATAAGAAACCTGATAAAACTATTCTTAAAAAAGAAATAGCTACCGCTTCTTTAAAACCAAATACATATATTGCCCATACTGCAATAATATTTGCTAATCCAAGTTTAACACCTGGTATTCCAATATTAAATGGTATTAGCGTTTCTATATAACTAAAGATTAATGCAAGTGCTGTAAAAAAAGCCATTCTAGTTATTTTTTTATTTTGCAAAATATCCTCTCCAACTAATTAAATACAACTATTTCGAAATGGCATCTATATTATCACCATTGTTTACATCATCATACACAACCGTTACAACCACTTTATTTGGCAAACAAACTATTGTCTCGTTCTTTTTAGAAATTTCATGTTGTTTAACACACAATTTATCTGGACATGTTGCACTTTGCATAGATGCTTTTCCATCTTTAATTTGAAGTTCATTTATAACTTTGCCATTATATTTGATTTTTATACTTTGGTTAGTTGCAAGTTCATATTTACCATATTCTTTACCGTTAACTGTAACTATAATACTTTTACCTTCCTTCACCTCAAAAAGGTAAAAGAAGGTAAAAAATATAATAAATATTATTGCCAACGCAAAAAGTAGAAAAAAATCATTTTTTCCCATTTTTTGGGGCATTATACGATTCCTCCTAAGAAGTAGAAACCTTTAGATTCTTCTAATTTAACATTATAAATCTGACCAATCATATCCTCTGTACCTTTAAAATGTACAACTAAGTTATTCTCTAGACGTCCTGTTACTAATGAATCATCGTGCTCGTTTAATCCTTCAACTAAAACTGGTACAACTTTTCCTTCTAAACTTTTGGCTTTTTTGGCAGAAATTTCTTGTACAACTTTTAATAATCGATTAAATCTATCTTTAATAACGTCATGTGGAACCTGATTATCCATTGTTGCAGCTGGTGTACCTGTACGTTTTGAATAAATAAAAGTAAATGCACTATCATATTCAACTTCTTTAACGACATTTAATGTTTCTTCAAAGTCTTCTTCTGTTTCGCCAGGAAAACCAACAATAATATCTGTTGTAATAGCAATATCTGGAATTGCTTCTCTTAATTTTCTAACAATATCTAAATATTTTTCTTTGTCATAATGTCTATTCATTACTTTTAAGATTCTTGAACTTCCAGACTGAAGAGGCAAATGCATATGACCACATACCTTATCACACTCTTTCATTGCTAAAATTAAATCGTCTGATAAATCTTTTGGATGTGATGTCATAAATCTAATACGTTTTAATCCTTCAATTTTATTAACTTCACGTAAAAGATTTGCAAAACTCATTGGATTATCTAAATTCTTACCATATGAGTTAACGTTTTGTCCGAGTAACATAACCTCGCATACACCATCGGCTACTAATCCTTCAATTTCTCTGATTATATCCTTTGGCTCACGGCTTTTTTCTCTTCCTCTTACATATGGAACTATGCAATAACTGCAGAAGTTGTTGCATCCAAACATAATATTAACTCCTGATTTGAATTTAAACTTACGTTTAATTGGCAAATCTTCAACTATTTTATCATTTTCTTTCCATACATCAATAATTTGTTTATTAGAAGATAAACATCTGTATACTAATTCTGCAAATTTATAAATATTATGTGTTCCAAAAATCAAATTCACATGTTTATAGCTTTTCTTTAATTTTTCTACTACACCTGGCTCTTGCATCATGCAGCCACATAATCCAATAATCATATGAGGATTTTTCTTTTTATAACTCTGAAGATATCCTAATCTTCCCCATACTTTATTATCAGCATTCTCTCTTACTGTACAAGTATTGTACATAACAAAATCAGCATGTTCATCTTCTACTTCAACATAGCCCATTTCTGTTAAAATACCAACTAATTTTTCTGAATCTCTTGCATTCATTTGGCATCCAAATGTTACAACAGAAAAAGTTAATTTTCTACCAAGTTCTTTTTCCTTGATACTAACTAATTCTTTTGCTTTTTCCATGTACTCATATTGTTTTTTTGATTCCTGTTCAGGTGTTAAATTTAATTCAAAATCTCTCATATATTCCTCTACTTCTATTTTATTTCATTTTGAAACTATCTTATCTGACCGTTTCCATAAATGATATATTTCGAACTTGTTAGTGCTTCTAAACCCATTGGTCCTCTTGCATGTATTTTTTGCGTGCTAATACCTATTTCCGCACCAAATCCAAATTCATTTCCGTCTGTAAATCTTGTTGATGCATTAACATATACACATGCAGCATCTATTTCATCTAAAAATTTCTGTGCTCTAGAATAATTTTCTGTAATAATTGCTTCGGAATGTCCTGTATTATATCGATTTATATGCTTAATAGCCTCTTCAATCGACTCAACAACTTTAACAGATATTTTATAATCTAGATATTCCATACCCCAATCTTCTTCTGTAGCCTCATATACTGATGTCACATCGCCTAAACATGCCATTGCCTCTTCATCTACATACAACTTTACTTTTTTATTTGTTAAAACAGTATAAAGTCTTGGCAAAAATTCACTAGCTATTTTTTTATTTATAACCAATGATTCTGCTGCATTACAAACTCCGATACGTTGAGTTTTTGCATTCTCAATAATCGCAATAGCTTTATCAAAATCAGCACTTTCATCAACATAAATATGACAATTTCCTGTTCCTGTTTCTATTACAGGTATTGTTGAATTATCAACAACTGACTTTATTAAGCCCTTTCCACCTCTTGGAATTAACACATCAATATATTGATTCATTTTCATCAGCTCATATGTTTTTTCTCTAGAAGTATCTTCAATAATTGAAACAGCATCGATCGGTGCTTCATTTTTAAGCAATGCCTTTTTTAAGCAATTTACAATGGCAATATTTGAATTTATAGCATCTTTACCACCTTTTAAGATTGCACAATTACCTGTTTTTAAGCATAATCCAAAAACATCCGATGTAACGTTAGGTCTAGCCTCGTATATTACGCCTACAACACCAAGTGGAACTACCTTTTTCCCGATTAAAAGTCCATTTGGTCGCTTATTCATAGACAATACATTACCTATTGGATCATCTAAATTAGCGATTTGTCTTACACCCTCTGCCATATCTTCTATTCTCTCAACTGTTAATAACAAGCGATCTTGCAAGCCTTGTGGCATATTATTTTCAACAGCATTTTTCATGTCAACTTTATTAGCTGCTATAATAGCTTCACTATCTTCTATAAGCTGTTCAGCTGCATCCATTAATATTTTATTTTTTTCATTTGTTGTCAATTTTGCTACATCATGTTTTACTTCAAAAGCCTTTTTACATAAATTTTTTATTTCCATGCTTCTCCTCCAATTATAAAATTATTCTTAATAAAGATTATTGTATCTTTATGCTGTAATAACTTCATCTAAAACCACATCATACTCTTGTGAATATGTTGTAGGATAAATCTGCTCTTCAAATGCAATACCTATTTTTAATAAATTAGGATATTTTTCAAAAAATCTATCATAATATCCCTTACCATATCCCATTCTATCGCCTTTTCTCGTAAAAGCAACACCTGGAGTATATGTAATAATTTGATGTTTACTAGATTTATTTAAATCAGTCTCTTGGCAACTAATCAAATCATATATTCTATCATCAAACGCTTTACAAATTGCCTTAGGTTCTCTAACATTAAATGTACCTTTTTCTAAATCATCTAATGATTTAATTTTAAAAAATTGCATACTATCCTCCTCTACTTTAGGTAAATATACACTCTTTCCATCAGATAATGCTTTTGTAATTAATTCATCTAAATTAACTTCATCTTCTAATGCTGCATATGCGAAAATGATATCACTTAAAGCATACTCTTTTGACTCTACAATTTTTTTGACAATTTTTTGACTTTTTTGATTTTTAACATCTTTTGGTATTTTTTTTCTTTGTGCTAAAGCATTCTTTCTAAATTCTTTTTTATCCATAAAATTAATGTCCTTTATGGTTCTTAGCGTGCTCTTCTCCTAAATTTTTAATTGTACCATCTGGTTGAACCATATCTATATTATTTAGTTGACTAGCAACATTTTGCTTGATATCAGCAATAAATTCTTTCCTTAAAATTAATTGTTCTTTCTTTTCTTCAGGTGTTAAACCCTGATCTTTAGATTTACGATACAATTCATTAATTCGATCAATTTTTTCTTTTGTCATTTCACTACCCTATACTTTCTATAATAAAATTTGCCAAATTAAAATTAGGATTATTCTTCCTATTAAATTTAGTACCCTTATAATTGCCATCAAAAATTTTGCTAATAACACTAATATCAGAAGCATTAGCAATTATCATGTCAGCACCAGATTCTGTTGCAACTTTGGCTGCCATTAATTTGGTGGCCATTCCACCTGTACCTATATCACTTCCAGTACTTCCCTTTGCCATCGACAAAATATCAGCATTAATCTCCGATACTTCTTCTATTAACTCAGCATTTGGATTACCATGTGGATCATCGGTATATAAACCATCAATATCTGATAATAAAATCAATAAATCTGCCTCAACTAAAGAAGCTACTAGCGCCGATAAAGTATCATTATCTCCGAACTTCATCTCATAAGTACTAACTGTATCATTTTCATTTACAATAGGAACAACTCCCATATTAAATAACTCATCAAATGTGTTTTTAGCATTATCTCTAGACACCGGATTAATCATTGTGTTCTTCGTCAGCAAGATCTGACCAGCAATATGATTATATTCGCCAAAAAATTTCTGATAAGTCATCATTAACCTGCTTTGTCCTACAGCGGCACAAGCCTGTTTTGTAGATGTTGTAGTGGGGCGTTCTTTTAGATTTAATGCCTTGCGTCCAACAGCTATCGCACCAGAACTAACTAGACATACATCTATTCCACGATTTTGTAAATCGCATAACTGCCTTACTAAATGTTCAATTTTAATAAAATCCTGATTACCTGTCTCTTCGTGTGTAAGAGACGACGAACCGATTTTAATTACAACTCTTTTGTATTTTTTATTTTGTCTCATTCTCATTCACCTTTCTACAATCATCTATAAACATTCAACTTATACAATATCATAAAACCCAATAATCAGCAAGTAAAATTTTAGAACTTATTTTCGAATAGCAGATTAATGACATTTATTATTTAGTGTGATATTATTGAGTTACATATAATTATCGGAGGGAAAAGACATGAAACATTCAAAAAAAGTGGTATCATTGACATTAATTACTATTTTTTTACTAGTAATTACGTTTACCATATCTAAATATATTTATGAGGAAAAAAATTTATCAACTAAACCTATAACTAAATCTAATTTTTCTTTAGATACGATTATAACTATCACTGTTTATAATACTGAAGACGAAAAATACATTAATAAATGTTTTGAAATAATTAACAAATATGATAATCTATTTTCTGTATCCAAAAAAAATAGTGATATTTCTAAAATAAACAATAATCCAAACCAATTTGTACATGTAAATTCAGACACTATAGAGCTACTAAAATATTCAATTAAAGCTGCCAAAGATACGAACGGTTTATTCGATCCAACGATAGGTAAGCTTACAGATTTATGGGATATATCTGACAAAGCAAAAAAAACAGACGCTACAGGTAATTTAGATGATAAAAAAAATATTCCACCTTCTCAAAAAATTAATAGTTTATTATCTCACATAAATTATGAAAATATAAAAATAAAAAATAATTCTGTTAAACTTAGTGATTCGAACTCAAAAATTGATTTAGGTGGAATTGCCAAAGGATACATTGCGGATAAATTAAAAGAATATCTTAATACTACTTCTCTACACGAAAGAGCAATTATAAATTTAGGCGGAAATATTTTAACTATAAATAAAAAAAAATCTTCTGAATTTAATATTGGCATTCAAAAACCTTTTTCGCCAAACACTACGATAGGTTCTTTACGCGTATCTAATAAATCTGTTGTTACTTCAGGTATATATGAACGCTTTTTTAAATGTGACAACAAAATATATCATCACATACTTAGTACTTCAAACGGATATCCTGTTGAAAACAACCTAGAAGGGGTAACTATTATCACCAAAAAATCTACAACTGCAGATGCTTTAAGTACAAGTGTTTTTACAATGGGATTACACGACGGGAAAAAATACATCGAAAATCTCAAAAACGTTGAAGCAATATTTATTACAAAAGACAAAAAAATATACCTCACCAAAGGAGTTAAAAATTTTAAATTAACAGACAATACTTATACCTTATCTTAACCTAAAAAAATATACAACTTAATTTAATAGATATATTTTTTTACATATAAAATTAAGTTTAATGCATATAAAAATGATCTTAATATATCTTGCTTGCCTTTAGCAATACAATGATAATTAAGATCATTTTTTCTATTATTACTAAACAACTATAAAATAATTTTCTTTGGACATTTTTCCGCACAAATTCCACAACCTGTACATTTTTCCTGATCTATGTGAGCCAAATTATCAGTAACTGATATAGCACCAACAGGGCAATTTTTTTCACATAAATGACAAGCTATACATCCAACAGAACAAGCTTTCATAACATCTTTACCCTTATCTTTTGAGCTACATTTTACAATATGAGCTGCATTATATGGTACAAGCTCAATTAATTTTTGTGGACATGCATCTATACATTTTCCACATGCTTTACATTCTAATGGATCTACTTGGGCTATTTTTCCATCTACAATATGAATTGCACCAAATGGACATGCCTCTACACATTCACCAAATCCTAAGCAACCATAACGACAAGACTTTGCTCCTCCGTTAGGAACAAATTTTACGTCTGAACACTTTTTATTTCCTGTATATACGTAGAAATCTTTTGTCTTATCACAGGTACCAGAGCATTTAACAAAAGCGACTTTTTTCTCTTCACTTTCTGCTTTTACCCCCATTATATCGCCCACGAGTTTAGCAACTGGCGGACCACCGACCGGGCATTGATTAACAGGTGCTTCACCTTTTACAATAGCTGCTGCCAAACCAGAACAGCCTGCATAACCACAGCCGCCACAGTTATTTCCTGGTAATACATCAACTATTTTTTCTTCTCTTTCATCAACCGGAACTTTAAATTTTTCTCCTGCCAGCCCTAGAAAAATTGCTATTAATAAACCTACACATCCTACAACAATAGCAGGAATTATAATTGCAGTAATATTCATTCGTCATTCCCCCTAAATCATACCTGAAAATCCCATGAATGCAATTGACATTAAGCACGCAATAAGTAATACTGTTGCAGTTCCTTGAAATGTTTTAGGTATGTCATTATATTCAATTTTTTCACGTATTCCAGCCATAAGTACAATAGCAATCAAAAATCCGATTCCTGTCGTAAAACCATATACTACACTCTCTAATACATTATAATCATATGTAACACTATTAATTGCAACACCTAAAACCGCACAGTTTGTTGTAATCAATGGTAAATATACGCCAAGTGCTTTGTATAATGATGGAATTGATTTTTTAAGAAACATTTCAACAAATTGAACTAAAGCCGCTATAACTAAAATAAATACTATTGTTTTCAAATACTCTATATCTAACGGTTTTAAAATGAATTTATATATTAAGCTTGTAATAAATGCTGACATTGTAATTACAAAAACTACTGCGCCTCCCATTCCAGCTGCTGTTTCTTTTTTCTTTGAAACACCAAGAAAAGCACAAATTCCAAGGAATTGACTAAGCACAACATTATTTACAATAGCAGAACTAATTGCAATAACTAGCAAAGCTTTCATTTATTTTTACCTCCTTTATTTACTATTTTGTTTATCCTTATCATTAGATTTTAAATTGTTCTCTACACCACCGCATAATGTTGCATTCGAACAACCTAGACAAGCTCCACTTAAGCATCCTGATGGTGGTGCTAAAGGAGTACCTTTCTTTTCCATTTTTTTTCTAACAATATTCATTCCAGCAACTAAAAAAGCTAATACAAGAAAAGCTCCTGGTGCCATAATAAAAATTGTCATTGGTGTAAAACCTTTAATTTGTTTTAAAACTGGAAAACCTAACATTGTTCCAGCTCCAATTGTTTCACGAACCAAACCAATGAAAAATAAGCCAATAGTAAATCCTAATCCCATACCGATACCATCAAAAATTGAAGGTATTACAGGATTTTTTGAAGCGTAACTTTCGGCACGCCCTAAAATAATACAGTTTACAACAATAAGAGGAATATAAACTCCTAATGCTGCTGACAATGATGGCAAATATGCTTTCATTACAAATTCAACCACAGTAACTAAAGATGCAACAATAACAATATATGCAGGCATTCTTACGCCATTTGGGATTGTCTTTCTAAAAAATGAAATAATAAGATTTGATAAAATCAAAACTACAGTTGTAGAAAGTCCCATTCCAATACCGTTTATTGCTGAAGAGGTTACAGCTAATGTTGGACACATACCTAACATTAAAACAAATGTAGGATTTTCTTTAATTATACCGTTATATAATCTTTCTGTATTCTTTCCCATTATGCCTTACCTCCTTTTAGATTTGTCTTAAATGTCTCTATAGCCGCATTGCATCCATTAGATACAGCTTTTGAAGTAATTGTAGCACCTGTAATTGCTTGAATTTCATTATCTTGTGAAGGTTTTTGTTTTACAACCTCAAGTTTATCAACTTTCTTATTTTTGAACTGATTTGAAAACTCATTTTCACTTGCTTTTAATCCTAAGCCAGGTGTTTCTCCTGAAGCGGTAATAGAATATCCATTTAATGTTCCATCATTTTTTATACCAACTGAAAAAGTAATACTTCCCTGGCTACCATCCTTTGCTGTAACAGTAAGTACATAACCAATCACTTTTCCATTTTTATCCTTAGCTTCTTGTATATCTTCTATTACATCATCATAACCTTTTTTGCTTAATTGTTTGTTTATTTTATTTTTGTTGAACGAATGTTTTTTAAACGAATCAGCATCTTTAAAAACTGCTTTATATGCTGTTTGAGCTGTTTTTTCTTCTGCGGCATCTATTGGTCCCTTTGTAATATTATAAACAGCCCCCAATATAAATCCTAAAATCAAAGTAAATGCTGTAAGAATCAAAGCATCATGTATAATTTTTTTATTCATTTTTCTTTGCCTCCTTACTTACACCAAATGCAGTTGGAATTGTATTGTCTTCTATTATAGGAACTAACAAATTGCTTAAAATAATTGCAAATGAAACGCCTTCTGCATTTGCCCCAAAGCATCTAAACAATCCTGTTAAAACTCCACAACAAATTCCAAATATAAGTCTTCCTCTTGGTGTGATTGGTGATGTCACATAATCAGTTGCCATAAAGAATGCACCTAACATCAAACCACCACCACAAATTTCAGCAATGATATAATTAACATCAAATTGATATTTTCCAAAAATTGAGATAAATACAACAAATGATAATATGTAACTTGCTGGTATTGTTAAATCAATAACTCCTACTAAAATAAGGAAAGCTGCACCAAGTACGATTGCAACTGTTGATGTTTCACCAATTGTACCCGCTGTTTGACCAAGTAACATTTTCAAAGAATTGACATTTGACATACCCTCATTTTTTATTACTGCAAGTGGTGTTGCTCCTGAATATGCATCAATATTAAAATTTGTCATATCTGCAGCAAATGAAATTAATAAAAAGCATCTAGCACCTAATGCTGGATTCATGAAATTTTGACCCAAGCCGCCAAATAACATTTTTACTATTATAATTGCAAATATACCACCAACTGCTGCTTCCCAGAAAGGAAGAGTTGCTGGTAAGTTTAATCCCAAAAGCAAACCGGTTACAACACAACTTAAATCTGATATTGTGCTTTCTTTTTTCACGATTTTATTAAAACATAACTCTGATAAAACACATGATAAAATTGATACTAACACAACAATTAGTGCTCTGATTCCAAAATTATATATTCCAAAGAAAGTAGCTGGTAATAATGCTAAAATAACATATAACATTATCCTTGCTGTAGAATCATTTGCTCTAATATGTGGTGATGAAGAAACTTGATATAAAACATCATTTTTTTCACTCACAATAGTCACCTCTTCTTCCGTATTATTTTTTTGTATATTTTAACTAGTACTTTGGATATATTTCTTTTCTTGAATTGATTATTATTTTTTTCTTTTTTTTGCTATAAGATTCTTTTTCATAGTCTTTATTGATTGTGCAACTTGTCTTCTTGATGGACATACATATGTGCAACTTCCACACTCTATGCACTCTAATCCATTCCATTTTATAAATTTTTCTTCGCGTCCTTGATCTGCAAATTTATGTAGCCTTGATGGTATTAACTGTTCAGGACACGCCTCAACACATCTTCCACAATTAATACATGCTCTTGTTTCAACTTTAGATACAACATCTTCTTTAAAGCAAAGTATTGATGAGGATGTTTTTGTCATTGGAATGTCTAAAGAAAACATAGAAAACCCCATCATAGGTCCACCTGAAACGATTTTTTCAGGTTCAACTACAAAACCACCTGCTGCTTCTATAATTTGTTTATAACTTGTTCCAATACTATACAAATAATTGCCTGGATTTTTCACAGCATTTCCACTAACTGTAGCTATTCGTTTTATTACTGGACATCCTTTGGTAACCGCTCTGTAAATAGCAATAATCGTCTCAACATTATCAACTATACATCCTGCATCAGCTGGCAACATTTTTGAATTAATTTTTCTTCCAGTTGAAGCAAATATAAGTTGACGTTCGCCACCTTGAGGATACTTTGTTATTAATTGACAAACCTCAAGTCTATCATCTTTTTTAACGATATCATGTATTTTTTCAATAGCTTCTAATTTATTATCCTCTATTCCTAAAATACCTTTTGCGTTTTTAAACAATTTAAGTATGATTTTCATACCACCAATTAGCTCATCCGTATTTTCAAGCATTCTTCTATAATCTGATGTCAAATAAGGTTCACATTCTGCACAATTTGCAATAATGTATTCAATCTTATCTGGATCTTTTGGCGAAAGTTTTACATGGGTTGGAAAACCTGCTCCACCCATACCAACAACTCCAGCCTCTTTTATTCTATTTATTATTTCTTCATTTGAGAGCTTGTTAAAATCTTCAACTTTCTCATATTCTACTTCTGTAAAATTATCATCACTCTCAATAATGATAGAATTTACTAAATCGCCAGTTGCGACTCGTCTTGGTTCAATTGTTTTAACTACACCTGATACTGATGAAAAAATAGGTGAAGAAACAAAACCACCTGATTCAGCAATTTTTTGTCCCTTTAAAACTGTATCCCCTTTTTTTACAATTGGTTGTGCAGGCGCACCAATATGCTGCGATAAAGGAAATACTAATTCTCCCTTGGGTAACACTTCCCTAATAGGTAAATCTCTAGTAAACTTTTTTCCATCAAAAGGATGAATTCCACCTTTAAATGTCCTAACCCCCATCTTTATGCCTCACTTTCCTTTATTTTGTAAAAACAATATAAAATTCGCTATATATGTTTGATAATATTCTTTTTCGCGAATATTTTTCAAACATAATACTATTTTACTTAATTATAACACAACTATTGAACATTTTTACATATATATTGTATTTTTTTCAATACATTTTACAAGTTTTCTCATAATTATTTATCAAAAATATATTTAATTTTGTACATATATTCCAAATAAATATAAACTAAAATTTATAAATTTGAATAATATAACTGAATTATAGTATAATATCCATAAGCTTATTTATAGAATGGAGGATTGTGTATGCAAATTATAAATAAAGATATAACAAAACATTATCATTTACTATCTAGCAATATTAAAAAAATATTTTCTGAAAATGCAATTATTTTCGATATAGAAACAACTGGTTTTTCCTCAAAATTTTCTTCCATCTATCTTATAGGAATGATTTATAAACAAGCTGATAATATTATACTAACTCAACTTTTCTGTGATTCTCTAGATGATGAAAAAGAATGTTTATTGAATTTTTTTAATTTGCTTAAAGCTCAAAAGGAAAAAAATGATTCTATAAAATTAATAACCTTCAATGGTGATCATTTTGATATTCCCTTTATAAAACAACGTGCAGAAAATTATTTTGAAAAATCATTTATTAATTCAACATTTAACCACTCTATTTTTAGCTATGATATCTTCAAAAGAATTTCAAAGCTAAAATCTTTTTTTAATTTAGAAAACTATAAGCAAAAAACTGTTGAAAATTTTTTAGGAATTAATAGAATTGATACCTATAATGGTGGTGAATTAATAGATGTCTATAAAAATTACGTAGTTGATCCAAGCAATTCAAGTAAACAACTTGAACTTTTATTACAACATAATCATGATGATGTTATTTATTTATTGTCACTATTAGATATAATATCCTACGAATATATTCTTACTGGAGAATACACTTTGAGCAATGTTGAACAAAACACGTATCTCGATATAAATAACACACAACAAATTGAATTATTTTTTACTTTAAAAAATAACTTTATCGTACCAAATACAATAAATTATCGATACCACAATATATATTTAAAATTTAATAATAACCAAACTACAATACGTGTTCCAGTTTATTGTGGCGTTTTAAAACATTTTTATAGTGATTATAAAAACTATTATTTTCTTGAAAACGATGGATATGCTATTCATAGTAGTCTCGCATCTTTTTTGTCTTCTGATAAAAGGAAAAAGGCGACTGCTAGAACAGCCTATCAATTAAAAGAAGGAATTTTTTTACCGACATTTAACGATGACTTTGAATATACCTTTAAACATGATTATGATTCGAATACAACTTATTTTCTTACAGATGCAAACTTTTTTAGTAATTATGATTGTTTATGTAAATACGTGCACCACATAACAAAATCAATATGTTCTGAACTTAAAATAAACTAGTGTTATGAACTTAAAATAAACTAGTGTTATGAACTTAAAATAAACTAGTGTTATGAGCTTAAATAAACTAGTGTTATGAGCTTAAATAAACTAGTGTTATGAGCTTAAAACAAATTAAATTTTTGCATAAATAATACCAAGTAAATTCTCACTCGCCTTAAAATTATTAAATAATCTTAAGTCAATAAAGAACTACTTGGTATTATAATCATTTTATTTAATTACAAAATTTTTCTTATTTTTCAAAGAAAAATGAGCTATGTCTCAAATATCCCATATCTTTATAATTCATTATTTGCTCTGTGCTGCCTATAAATAGATAACCACCTTTTTTAAGTGATTTATAGAATTTTCTATATATTTCATCCTTTGCTTCGTCTGTAAAATAAATAACAACATTTCTACATACAATCATATCACAATCTGTTGGATAAGGATCTTTTAACAAATTATGTTCTTTAAATTCAACACAATTTTTTATTTCATCTGCTACTTTATAAGATGCACCTACTTTGGTTAAATATTTTCTTTTCATATCATCTGGAACACCAGAAACACTTTTAGAATTATACAAACCAACTTTAGCTTGAGACAATACCTGTTTATCAATATCTGTTGCAATAATTTTTAAATTGCTTAGACTTGTATGATTAGACAAGGCCATTGCAATTGAATATGGCTCATCTCCTGTCGAACACGCAGCACTCCAAATTTTTATTTGACGTTTACCTTCAACAAGTTTTGGAAAAATTTCTTTATCGAGCAATTTCCATTGATCCGTGTTCCTATAAAATTCTGAAACATTTATCGTCAGAAAATTTATAAATTCTTCAAACTTCTCCGTATTCGTTTTAATTAATTTTACATAATCATCATACGATTTAAGTTTATTTTTAGTTATTAACGTATTAATACGTCTTCTCATTTGCTTTTCTTTATAGCAATTCAAATCTATCTTCGTCAACGCAAGCACATTTTTTTTGAAATCCTCATAATTACTATCCAGCATTTAGTGTAAAACCTCCTTACTCCAATAGATGTCACTGTTAATTATATGATACTATTTTTTAGAAACCTCACTTTCTATATCGGCAAAAAAAATAAAAAAGAATAGAAAAAAAGCCGAATGCCATACTAAGCATCCAGCTTTAAATCCGATGTTTTTTTATTTTGCTATGTCTACCAAAATAACATAGACTTTTCTAAAGCTAGGTTACTAAAATAACCATATCAAAGCACTAAATATTAAAACACAAATAACAAAATTTGTCAAATTTTAATATTTATCATAGTTTTCCAAATTGAAAATTATTCTTCTGTTTCAACTTCTTCAGAATTTTCTGTTAAAGCTTTAACGCTTAAACTAATTTTGCGTTCTTCAACATTGAAGTCAACAACTTTAGCTTCAACATCCTGTCCAACAGATAAAACGTCTGAAGGTTTTTCAACATGATCTTTTGAAATTTGAGAAACATGTAATAATGCATCTACTCCAGGAGCGATTTCAACGAAAGCACCAAAATCTGTCATTCTAGCAACTTTACCTTTTACGATATTTCCTACAGCGAATTTTTCTTCTGCATTGTTCCATGGATTTTCTTCATCAAATTTTTTGCTTAAAGCAATTTTAGAACCATTGATTTCTTTAACAAATACTTTTACTTTATCTCCTACTTTAAATACTTTCTTAGGGCTTTCTACTCTTCCCCATGACATTTCAGAGATATGTAATAAACCATCAACTCCACCTAAATCGATGAATGCTCCGAAATCAGTTACATTTTTAACTGTTCCTTCAACAACATCATTAACTTTAAGTTTTTCTAATAATTCTTTCTGAGTCTCAGCTTTTTTAGCAACTAATAATTTCTTTCTGTTACCAATAATTCTTCTATGTCTAGGATCAAATTCTGTAATAACAAATTCGATTTCCTGATCTTTAAATTTTGATAAATCTTTTTCGAAAGAATCTGATACTAAACTTGCTGGAATAAATACACGAGTTTCATCAACGTTAACACATACACCACCGTTAAGTACCTGAGTAACTTTAGCAGTTAAAACTTCTTCATTCTCAAATGCTTCTTGTAAACGTTTGCTTCCTTTTTCTGCAGCAAGACGTCTGTATGACAATAAAACCTGACCTTCGCCATCGTTAATTTTAATAACTTTAGCTTCCATTGTATCGCCTACTTTAACAACTGTAGTTAAATCTACATTTGGCTCATTTGTATACTCATTACGAGAAATGATTCCATCTGCTTTATAGCCGATATTCAATACGATTTCTTCTGGTTTAACGTCAATAACAGTACCCTCGACTACTTCTCCATTTCTTATAGTTTTAATTGACTCTTCTAACATTTGTTCAAAGCTCATTTCTGACATTCTTTGAAACCTCCTCAATAATATTCTTTGGGGTTGATGCCCCTGCGGTAATACCTACGTTATTGACGGATTTCAACTTCGTATAATCCATATCGTCACTCGTTTGTATATAGTAAGTATTTTCACATTCCGTTTTACATATTTCAAATAGCTTCTGTGTATTTGAACTGCTCTTTCCGCCAATCACAATCATAGCATCAGACTTACGTGCAATCTCTCTTGCTTCAGTCTGTCTTTTTTCAGTTGCACTACAGATTGTATTTAAAACAATTATATCATAACCTTTTTTTTCAATAATTTCAACTATATCTTGAAATTTCTTTAGATTGAAGGTTGTTTGTGACACAATACAAATTGGAATTTCATCTTTTAACTGAAAATTCTTAGCTTCATCAAGGTTATTCACAACCGTTACATTTTTACCGCTTACCCAACCACATATACCTTTTACTTCAGGATGTGATTGATTACCAACAATAACTACATGATATCCCTTTTTACTATATTCTTCAACCACTCTGTGAATTTTTAATACAAATGGACACGTAGCATCAACTATAGAAAATCCATTTTCTTCTATCTGCTTGTACTCATCGCTACTAATTCCATGACTTCTAATAACGATTGTACCTGCCTCTAAATCCTTTAATTCATCAAGGTCATTTATAACCTTAACACCTTTATTCTCTAAGTCCTTAACCACTTCTTCATTGTGAATTATAGGACCGTAAGTGTAAATAGCGCCTTCATTTTCTTCTATTTGACTATAAACTAGATTAATTGCTCTAGTAACACCAAAACAAAATCCAGCACTCTCTGCTAATGTTACTTGCATTTATACACTCCTTATTTATTTATTTTTTCATCAATAATTCTCTTCATTTCGGATAAAACACCATCGATATCAAGATTTGATGAATCTAATAAAACAGCATCTTCAGCTTGTCTAAGAGGTGATACTTCTCTATTCATATCTTGTTTATCTCTTTCAATAATATCTTTCTCAATTACATCAATATCACACTCTAAACCTTTAGCACAAAGCTCGTCAAATCTACGCTGTGCTCTTGTTTTTGAACTTGCTGTTAAATATATCTTAACTTGAGCATCTGGTAAAACGACGGTACCGATATCTCTTCCATCCATTATAACATTTTCTTTTTTAGCTAATTGTCTCTGCAAATCAACTAATTTAGTTCTAACAGTTGGATAGACACTTACTTTAGACGCCATATTACCAACAGCTTCTTGTCTAATTAACCCATTAACATTTTCACCATTTAATAATACAACCTGTTCTCCATTTTTATGAGTTATTGTAATATCAATATCTTTGCATACTGAATCAATTTTTTCTTTATCAGTTGAGTCAATACCATTTTTCATAAAATAATATGCCATGGCTCTATACATAGCCCCAGTGTCAACGTAAATATATGATAATTCAGCAGCTAATCTTTTAGCTATAGTACTTTTGCCTGCACCAGCTGGTCCATCAATTGCAACATTTATATTCATCTTTCATTCCTCATTTGTTTTTTATTTTTGGAGAATCCAATCTCCTATAACATAATACCAAACTTTAACATGATATTCCAGCCAAATGTCCTGTCGACCATGCAATTTGTAAATTATATCCACCAGTCAATGCATCTAAATCAAGCACTTCTCCACAGAAAAATAAATTTTTGCATACCTTTGACCCCATTGTAGATGGATCAACTTCTTTAACAGTCACTCCACCTTTTGTAATTATTGCTTCATTGAAGCTTCTTTTACTAACAATTGTCATTGGTAAATTTTTAATCAATTTTACAAAATCTAATCGCTCTACTCTAGATATATCGTTAACCTGTTTATCGGCATCAATAGTAGATAAATTAACAATGATAGGAATCAATTTAGTTGGAAACAAGTGACCTAAAACATTTTTAAATTGTTTATTAATACCACTTTCAAATTCTCTTAAAATTCTCTTATCTAATGTAGCCTCATCTAAAGCTGGTTTCAAATCAATAAAAAGATGTAGCTCATTTTCAAAATCTCTAGGTTTAATATTTGAGCTTGCTGATAAAATCATTGGTCCACTTACACCAAAATGCGTAAATAACATTTCACCAAAATCTTCATATAATTTCTTATTCTTAGGTGACATTATTCGTAATGAAACATTTTTTAATGATAATCCTTGTAAGCTCTTCACCCATTCTTCCTTTATATTAAAAGGAACTAAAGCAGGTGAAACTTCTATAATTTTATGTCCAACATTCTCTGCAAATTTATATCCATCGCCTGTACTACCTGTTGTTTGATATGAAAAGCCTCCAGTAGCAACAACGACTTTATCTGCCAAAATTTTACTTCCATCAGAAAGAACAACGCCTTTAACAATTTTATCCAATTTCTTTTTTTCTTTTTTCTTTTTATATTTTGAATTTGGATCTATTTTTTCTGCTTTTTCTTCAACAGTAAGATGATCATATATTAATTCCTTAACATTACTGTTAAACATTATTTCTACACCCTCATCATCAAGTGCTCTTTTCAAACATGAAATTATATCCGACGAATGATCTGATTTAGGAAAGACACGATTTCCTCTTTCTATTTTAAGGTGTGTTTTTCTATTTTCAAAAAATTCCATAACATCCTTATTAGAAAAATCATTAAATGCACTGTACAAGAATTTATTATTACCCATTACGTTCGACAATAGTTCATCCATATCACTTGCATTTGTAACATTGCATCTGCCTTTTCCTGTTATGTATAATTTTTTTCCTAATTTTTCATTTTTTTCAATTAGAATCACATCATTACCATTTTGTGCTGCGTAATAAGCCGCAAAACAACCTGCTGGGCCACCGCCAATCACAACAACTTTACTCATTATCAATATCTCCTAATTTTGCATATCTTAATTTAACTTTATCATCTATGTAATCTATTTCATCATTCTCGTAAACTTGATATTCATTCCAAATATCTTCTAACATTGTAAGTGTTTTGGCCACTTCTTTTTGTTTTTTCATACATAATGCGACTATTAGTGCATTAATTACACTAAGTGGTGCTACTAAAGAATCAACAATTGAAGCCATATCACTATCAGCAATCAAATTACATGATGAATATAAATTCATTGGCGAATGTACACTATCTGTTATTGTAATAACCTTTGCATTTCTCTTATTTGCAAATTCTAATGCTTTTAAAGTTCTCATTGAATATCTTGGAAAACTAATTCCAATAATTACATCATCTTTATCAATTCTGACCATTTGCTCAAATAACTCACTTGAACTGCTAGTTTGCAACAAATGAACATTATCAATTATTAAGTTCAAATAAAAAGACAAGAAACTTGCCAAAGGTGCACAACTTCTTATACCAACAATATAAATATTTTTTGCCGCTAAAATCGTATCAACAGCTAATTCGAACGCATTTGAATCAATTCTTTCAATTGTGCTTTTTATTTTTTCTGCATCTGATTGTAGAACAGACTGTAAAATCTCCGATTGACTAATTCTTCCATATGTCACTTCCATTCTTTGAATAGAATTCAACTTATTTCTAACTAATTCTTCTAAAGATTTCTGAAATTCCGGATAACCTTTATAGCCAAGGTGCATCGCAAACCTAACAACAGTTGATTCTGAAACTCCTACAGTTTCGCCTAATTTGGCAGCTGTCAAAAAAACAGCTTTATCATAATTATCTGTTATATAAGTTGCAAGTATCTTTTGACCTTTACTCATACTACTGTATGAATTATTAATTCTATTTAATAATTCGTTTTTTGCGCCCATATATCTACTTCCTACTCTTTATAGTCATTTAAATTTAATTATAACAAATTTTCATATTTTTAAAAAGTGGCAATTTAAACATAAAAAAGCAAAAAAATCTCCTTAAGCAGACTATCTTATCTAAACTATCTACTCAAGGAGATTCGTATTTAAATACATAAACTTATTAATTTCTGCTGATTATATTTGATAAATCTATGTATTCGAATTTATTTTTACACTGGATATGCTCCATTTTTTGTATCAGCAACTTTTTCATCAACGCCTCTTTGCTGTGCTTGTCTATATTTAAAGAAGTCAGTTGCAACCTGTGGAAATAGCGCATATGACAACACATCTTCATCCTGCTGTTTCCACTGTTTCATTTCTTCTTCAATTGAAGCTAATTCTGGTTCAATCAAGTCTGCTGGACGACATGTTATTGTATTAGCTTTTTCTTCTTCACTAAGTACTTTATCAACAATTTCTTGATTAAATGGTTTAACTGTTTTACCATATTTACCCATTAAAACATCTTTTGTTTCTTTTGTTGCAACTTTATATCTTTCTCCCATAAGGACATTAAATACAGCTTGTGTTCCAACAATTTGTGAAGATGGTGTTACTAGTGGTGGTTCTCCTAAATCTTTTCTAACTCTAGGAACCTCTGCTAGAACTTCTTCATATTTGTCTTCTGCACCCTGCTCTTTTAATTGTGACAAAAGATTTGATAACATACCGCCAGGCACTTGATACAATAATGTTTTTATATTTACACCTAACACTTTTGGATTAAGTAATCCTGATTGTAATGATTCCTCTCTTATAGTTCTAAAGTAATCAGCGATTTCTGCAAGTTTTTTTTGATCTAATCCAGTATCAAACTGTGAACCTTTTAAAGTTTCAACCATAACTTCTGTTGCTGGCTGTGAAGTACCTAGTGCAAATGGAGACATTGCTGTATCAATTATGTCACAACCTGCTTCAACAGCTTTAAGTAATGTCATGGAAGCAACACCTGATGTATAGTGTGTGTGCAACTCAATTGGAATATCAACAGTTTCCTTTAATGCTTTAACTAATTCATCAGCTTTATATGGAACTAATAAACCTGCCATATCCTTAATACATAAGGAATTGGCTCCCATATCTTCAACTCTTTTTGCCATTTCTTTCCAATAATCAAGAGTATATGCATCGCCTAATGTATATGATAAAGCAACTTGTGCATGACCTTTTTCCTTGTTAGTTGCATCAACAGCTGTCTGTAAGTTTCTTAAATCATTAAAGCAGTCAAAAATACGTATAATATCAATTCCATTTGCAATTGATTTTTGTACAAAATACTCAACAACGTCATCTGCATAAGGACGATATCCTAAAATATTTTGACCTCTAAATAGCATCTGTAATTTTGTATTTTTAAAACCATCTCTTAGTTTTCTTAAACGATCCCATGGATCTTCCTTTAAAAATCTCAAACAAGCATCAAATGTAGCTCCACCCCAACATTCAACTGCATGATAGCCTATTTGATCCATTTTTTCAACAATAGGAAGCATTTGCTCAGTTGTCATTCTTGTTGCAATCATTGACTGATGAGCATCTCTTAATATTGTCTCTGTTATTTTAACTTTTTTATCCTTTATAGTTTCCATTTTCTCCTCCTAAAACTTAGTTAATACCAAAAATTGCCATAAAGCAACCTGCTGCGATAGCTGTACCAATTACCCCTGCAACATTAGGCCCCATTGCATGCATTAACAAGAAGTTTGTTGGATCAGCCTCAGCACCAACTTTTTGCGACTGTCTTGCCGCCATCGGAACGGCAGATACGCCAGCAGAACCAATTAATGGGTTTATTTTTCCTTTTGTTATATAACATAGTAATTTTCCAAACAATACACCTGCAGCTGTTCCGATACCAAACGCAACTAAACCTAAAAATACTATTCTAATAGTATCAAAATTCAAAAAAGATTCTGCACTTGTTGTTGCACCGACTGATGTACCTAATAAAATTACAACAATATACATCAAAGCATTAGATGCAGTTTCCTGTAACTGTCTAACCACACCACTTTCTCTAAATAAATTACCTAACATTAACATACCAACCAAAGGAGCTGTTGTAGGTAATAATAAACAAACAATTATTGTTACAACTATTGGAAATATTATTTTTTCACGCTTACTAACTGGTCGAAGATTTTCCATATGAATTTTTCTTTCTTCTTCAGTAGTAAGTAATTTCATAATTGGTGGTTGAATCAAAGGTACTAATGACATGTACGAGTATGCCGCAACCGCAATAGGTCCCATCAAAGATGATTGCCCAAGTTTACCAGCTAAGAAAATTGATGTAGGACCATCCGCACCACCTATGATTGAAATTGCTGCTGCTGCTTTATCATTGAACCCTAAGCCAATAGCCAAGAAGTATGCACCGAATATACCAAATTGAGCTGCTGCACCTAACAAAAAACTAATTGGATTAGCTATTAATGGTCCAAAATCTGTCATCGCTCCTACTCCTAAGAAAATAAGAGAAGGTAAAATAGACCACTCATCTAATTGATAAAAATAATATAATAATCCGCCTGTACCATTTTTTGAATTTGCTGGATTCAAAATAATATCTGGATAAATATTAACTAATAACATACCAAATGCAATCGGTACTAATAACAATGGTTCATATTCTTTTTTTATGGCAAAAAACAATAAAACACATGCTATCAATATCATTATATAATTGCCAACAGTAAGGTTAAAAAAGGCGGTTTGATGTAATAAATTATTTAAAATATCGCCAAGATTATTCACAAGTTTTCCCCCTCACTATTCACTACTCATTTAAAGTTGCTAAAACTGCACCAACTTCAACTTGATCTCCTACTTTTACATCAATACTAGCTACTGTACCATCACATGGAGCAACTACTGGTGTTTCCATCTTCATGATCTCTAATACCAAAACGGTATCTCCTGCTTTTACTGCATCTGAGACATTTTTTTCAATCTTAAATACCTTACCTGCAGCTTTTGCATCTATTTTAACACTTCCTGCTCCTACAGCTTTTGGTGTAGCCTTTGGTGCAGCTGATTGCTTAACTACTGGTCTGTTACTTGAGTTACTTGCAACAGCTCCTTCACCTTTTTCTTCTACAGTTACATCATAAACATTTCCATTAACTGTAATTGTATAATTTTTCATCTTTATATATCCTCCTAAAGTTTAAGTTTTTATCTTCTCTTAATTTTTCTAACAACAAAATCCGATGTTTGAACTTTTTCATATGAAGCAATAGCTGCTGCAATTACAGCTACTAATTCTGCATCATCTACTAAATTTTCATTTTCTACTACATTTTCTTGTTTTATTGGCTTTAATTGAACTTCATTTTTAGGTTTTGGATTTCCACTAATAAATTTAAAGCCCGAAATAACAATACTAATGAATGTAAGCATTGCAAACACAATAAGAACAGAAACTATAGTATTTCTTCCTGCACTTTGTAATTTTTCACCTAATGTAAAAATTGGATTAAATGAAAAATCCTTAATTTCCATTGTATTATAATTGTAAATAACTTGATACTCTGTATCTCGTTTATCATTTTTTAATGTATATTTTGTCGTTAATGTATCTCCTGCAACAGAAATATGAAAATCACCGATTTTTTTATTTTTTCCGTATTTGTCTTGTGTTTCTTTGTATTTTTTTATTGCTTCTAAATAATTCGATTTTATCTGTCCGCTTCTTTCCATTTCACTTAAGTCTTTAGATGAAGCAAGCTTATCAATCTCAGACAATAATTTTATACCTTGATTTTTCAAATCAGTATACGAATATCCATGATAGTTTGTCGTTTTTTCATCCTGAAATTCACAAGCACAAAAAGAGAACATCATTATAATCATTGTGAAAAACACAATCAATCTTTTCTTCATTTTAGCTCACCTTTCTTGTATAATTCTTACCTTTTGATTACTTAAACTACAATCTTATTCAAAACACTCTTTTGAATATAACATCTCAAAAAAAGCAATCAAATATTTTCTAGTATCTTCAGGACTAATAACCTTATCTATGTATCCTCTTCTTGCAGCGGAAACAACATTATTTTGAAGTTTCTTATATTCTTTTTCCTTTTCATTTAATGTTGCTAAATTTTCTGTTGGATACATTATTTTAACAGCAAGATCCGCATTTAATGTACCAACCTGTGCATTATCCCAAGCCAAAACAATATCAGCTCCTAGTGATTTCGAATTCATATAAATATATGAACTTCCAAAAGCCTTATCCGTTATAAGATTAACCTTTGGAACTTTAGCTTTAGTAAAAGTTCTTACAACTTTAGAAATATGTCTAGCAAAGTTGTTTTCATTTTTTAAGTCAGCCTCAATACCATTAATATTTGTAATAGTTAAAATTGGAACTGAAAAACCAGAACAAAATTCGATAAAATCAGACATTTTTTCACATACATCCGTATTAATCTTATCCTTAAATTGTTTTGCATCATTACCATCTTCATCAAGATTTGCCATATTATTAGCAATTATACCAATCGCCATACCATTTAAATGTATAAAGCCAGTCACAACGCCTTGCGCATAAAGACTTTTTACTTCAAAGAATCTATTATCATCTGCGATTTCCTCGATAAAATTGTGTGCATATTTAACTAAATTAGGTAGACTTGGGCACACTCTATTTAAATCATCTGTACCTTCTCCAATATAAACATCACTTTCATTGTTTAAAGGTAAAAATGTTATCATGTTCCTAATATCAGAATAAATACTTTCTTCATCCTCAACCATATCAATAATACCATTATTTTCACCTTGATAAATAGGACAAGATGTATTCATTTTTTCTTTAAAATTCGACTCTATAGCATCAGGTGAATTTAAGAAAAATTCTGCTTTTTCATCAACAAATACAAAATCTGATAAACTAGCAACTGTTGTCATTACACCGGCACATCTACCAAATACCCCTAAATATTGTGGAATAATACCCTTACATTTTGACTGCATAGTCATAATTTTACCAATCGCTTCTAGAGCATCCACTGACTCTTGAAGTCTTACTCCTACACTATCAATAAAACCGATAATTGGAGCTTTCATTTTCAATGCCATCTCATACAATTTGCAAATTTTTTCAGCATGCATTTCACCTATTGATCCATTTAAAACAGTCGAATCTTGACTGTAAACATACACCAAATTTCCATCAATTAATCCATATCCTGTTACGACACCGTCAGATGGTGTTTTTTCACAGTTAAGATTAAAATCTGTATTACGTGCTGTTACTAATGCGCCTATTTCAACAAAGCTATTTTCATCAACAACCTTATTTATTCGTTGTATTGCGACATTATAATTCTCGCTTTTCATTACACTTCCTCCATACATTTTATATAATTTTTATAATTTTATTATATTATTTTAATACTATTTTTTCAATAGTATAATTACTACAGAATACTTCAAGAATTAATAGTATATTCTGACTTTATAACTTTTAAAATGTATAATGTAAAATAAAATTTGACACAAAAAAATCTCTAACTATAATAAAATTCTTCTAGCCAACAAAAAAAAGATAAACCCACACAATCTTCTCTTGTGTGAATTTACCTCATATAATGTCATTTTTAAACCTCTAACTGTATTTGCATTTCTTTTTCAGCTTCTTGCTTAAATTCTTCAATTTGTACTTGATTTAAAATTGGAAGTTCATTTAACGATTTTACCCCAAAAACTCTTAAAAATTCTTCTGTTGTACCAAATAGAAGTGGTCTACCCGGTGCGTCAAGTCTACCTAATTCTGATACCAAATTATATTCTATAAGCTTACTAATAGCGTGTTCACAAGAAACACCTCTAATTTTCTCAATTTCTGCTCTTGTAACCGGTTGCTTATAGGCTATAATTGATAAAGTTTCTAATAAGATATCTGATAGTACCCTACGTTTAGGTTGCTTTGCAATCTTTATTAGATAATCATACATTTGAGTTTTAGTACACATTTGATACGAATTTTCTAATTTTACTATTGTTATTCCTCTATCTTGACTATCTAATTCTTTTTTCATTTCTTCAATTATATCTTTAGTTTTTGATTCACTTAAATCTATCGCATTAGCAATTTTGGATAACTCAACTGAGTCACCCATAGTAAATAAAATAGCTTCTATAATGGCTTTATAATTTTTTTCCATGATTATAAATCCTCTCTATTATTCGTATTAATACTTTTTTGATTGTCGTTTCTTTGTACGTTAATATTTGTAGTTGTCTTATCTAGTGAATTATTAATATCTACCTCATAAATATCACGATTATATTTCTTAGACTCTGGACTAATAATATCAACATCAAAATTATTCTTTTCTTTTGTATAAATTTTAGATTCAATATTAATATCTCCAAATTTTTCTTCCTGAGAAATATATATTTTTCCACTTTTCATCAATTCTAAAATAGCTAAAAATGTTACTATTATTTCTGTTTTTGAACTCTGTTCTTCTAAAAGATTTCTAAAACTAAAATTAGCTCTATTCAAAGCATAATTCTCAACATATAACATTTTTTCCTCTAATGAAAATTCTTCCTTTTCAATTTTTCCGAACTTAGATCTAATTGGATCGACTTTATCAACTTGCTTTTTCATTACATCTTTAAAAATTTTATTTAATTTTTGTAATGTTATTCCTTTTACTAATTCATCAAGATTAATAGGCTCTTCGTAACATTTAACCTCTTTTGGAATAGTAGGTTTTTTATACATTGACTTTTCAGCGTCAATCTGTCTATCTTTAAGCTCATATGCCATATATTTATACATTTTATACTCTAATAACTGCTGAACTAATTCTTCTCGAGGATCTACTTCTTCTTCCTCTTCGTTTTTCTTCTTTGGTAAAAGCATTTTTGCTTTAATTGATAATAATGTCGCAGCCATAACTAAGAATTCACTCATGACTTCTAAGTCTCTTTGGCGCATTTCGTCAATATACTCCATGTATTGATCAGTAATCTCCACAATTGGAATATCATAAATATTAACTTTATTTTTTTCTAATAAATACAATAGCAAGTCTAATGGTCCTTCAAAAACTTGTAATTTTACTGTCATTTCCATGGAATAAAAAGTCTCCTTATTCTATAATAATGGAGCAAATGCTCTTAAAATACTTTGTAAAAATCTAATTAAATAATCTTTTCTTTTAGTAAATTCTAAAGTAACTTTATCACTAATAGCAATTGTGTCAATAAAATCTTTCTTTAATTGTTTTATTGCACTACACTTATACATCAAAACAGCACTTTCATAATGTAAATAAAAGCTTCTAAAATCAAAATTAATTGTTCCAACAACACCATATTTATCATCACTTATGCAACACTTTGAATGTAAAAAGCCCGGCTTATATTGATATATCTTAACCCCACCCTCTATTAAAGGTTCGTACGATGATTGCGTTGCTAAAAATATCATCTTTTTATCTGGAATACCTGGAGTAACAATTCTAACATCAACTCCGCTCTTTGCAGTATTCGTTAGTGCCTTTGTCATCTCAGGATCAATTATCAAATATGGGGTAAAAATATATACATATTTTTTTGCGTTATTTATCAAATTTAGATATATGTTTTCTCCGACAGTTTCATAATCTAGCGGAGAATCTGCGTATGGTAATATATATGAATCAACGGCATTCTTTGTATCTATTTTGGGATAGCTAATATATGGTGTTGGATCTTCTAATGTGTCTTTTATAAAATTCCACATCTCCAAAAACATCACTGTAGAATTAATAACAGGTTTTCCAGTAAATCTAACACCCGCATCTTTCCAATGTCCAAATCGTTCAATTTTATTTATATACTCATCCGCCAAATTAAAACCACCTGTATATGTGATTTTTCCATCTATTACAACATTTTTCCTATGATCTCTATTATTCATCACAACAGATATAATAGGTTTAAATTTATTGAACTTGCCAAATTTAATTCCTAATTCAGCCAATCTAGTCCAATCCTTTGTTTTCATAGTATTAATACAACCTACATCATCATAAATAAATCTAACTTCAACGCCTTGTTTTATCTTTTTTTCTAGCACGGACAATAATCTATCCAACATATATCCTTTATCAACAATAAAAAATTCTATGAATATGTATTTTTCTGCTTTTTCAATATCTGTTATCATTTCTTCAAACAAAGCATTAATATCTTCATAATATTTTATATCATCTGATTGATGAATTGGATAATGTCCATAATTTTTCATATACTGCGCAATTTTATGTGCATTCCTATTATCTTTTAATTTATCTAATTCTTTTTCATATTCATTCACAACTAAAAAGTTCTTATAATAGTTATGAGTTTTGCTCAACTTTTCTCTTGTTTTCTTTGTTAATTCTGAACGCCCATAGATAAAATAACACATACAGCCCAAAATTGGCATCAACACAATAAAAAGCATCCATGACATTTTATTGTACACTTGTGTTTTTTTATTCAGAATAACAAAAGCAATTATTATTGCAAGAACATGAATCCCTATGCTCGCGTACTGATACTGTTCATTTAAAACATAGAGCCAAAATATTATCCAATTTAACTGAATAAATATAGCAAAAAAAGTTAACGCCAAAAAACCAAATATTTTACTTAATAATTTTTTCAATAAATCCACCTCTTCTATTTCTACATTTTAAATGATTTATTTTTATTAAGCAAGTTATTATTAAACAATTAAAAATATATTGGACACTTTATTGCTTTAAATAAACATTTTGAATTAAAAAACTACGTAATTAATCATATAATTACGTAGTTTACTGTAATGTCAAATATATTTATATCTTAACTATAATTTAAACAATACTTTAAATTATCTTTCACTTTCAGGAACATCTTTAATAGAGAATGAAATTCTTCCCATTTTATCTTTTCCTAAGCAAATTACAGTTACTTCGTCACCAAGAGCTAATACATCTTCAACATGGTTGATACGTTTATCTGTAATCTTAGAAATGTGAACCATACCTTCTTTACCTGGCGCAAATTCAACAAATGCTCCAAATTCTTTAATACTTGTAACCTTACCTGTTAAAATCTGTCCTTTTGTAAAATCTGAAGCGATAATTCTAATCATTTCCATTGCATAATTAATCATAACACCATCTGTGCCACAAATAGAAACGTTACCTTCTTCTGAAATATCAATTTTAACATCTGTTCTAGCAATAATTTCATTGATAGTTTTACCTTTTGGTCCAACTACATCACCAATTTTTGAAGGATCAATTGAAATAGTTTCAATCTTAGGAGCATATTCATTTACTGATTTTCTTGGCTCAGCAATTGCCTTACTCATAACTTCATCCATAATGTATAATCTTGCTTCTCTTGTTCTTGAAATTGCCTGTTCAACAATCTCTCTTGTTAAACCATGAATCTTGATATCCATTTGGATAGCTGTAATACCGTCATGTGTACCTGTTACTTTAAAGTCCATATCTCCGAAGAAATCTTCTAGTCCTTGAATATCTGTAAGAACTACGAAATCATCGTCTGTATCACCAGTAACAAGACCACATGAAATACCTGCTACCATTGACTTAATTGGAACACCAGCTGCCATTAATGCCATACATGAAGCACATGTTGAAGCCATTGATGTTGATCCATTAGATTCAAATGTTTCAGAAACAGCTCTAATTGTGTATGGGAATTCTTCTACACTTGGTAATACTGGTAATAAAGCTCTCTCTGCAAGTGCACCGTGTCCAATTTCACGTCTTCCTGGTCCTCTTGAAACTTTAGTTTCACCAACTGAATAAGCTGGGAAATTGTAGTGATGCATATATCTTTTTGAAGTAACATTAGCATCTAATCCATCAATCTTTTGTACTTCAGATAATGGAGCAAGTGTTACAACATCACAAATCTGAGTTTGTCCTCTTGTAAACATAGCAGAACCATGTACTCTTGGAATTAAATCAACTTCAGAAGCTAGAGGTCTAATTTGCTCAATTGCACGACCATCTGGACGTTTGTGATCTTTTAAAATCATTTTACGAACTGTTTTCTTTTCATATTGATAAATGGCTTCTGGTAAAACTGCTAACCATTCTTCATTTTCAGCAAATGCTTCTTCTAATCTAGCAGTAATATCCTTAATATTTTCTTCTCTTACTTGTTTTTCATCTGTAAATACAGCCTCTTCCATTTCAGATGGTGGAACAATCTCTTTGATAGCTGCAAATAATTCTTCTGGAACTGCGCAACTTTCATATTCATGTTTTTCTTTACCAACTTCAGCTACGATCATATTAATAAATTCAATAACTTTTTGATTTATATCATGACATTTATAAATAGCTTCAATCATTTTTTCTTCTGGAATCTCATTTGCTCCAGCTTCAATCATAATAACCTTCTTTGATGTTGAAGCAACTGTTAATTTCAAATCACCATTATCCCATTGTTCTTGAGAAGGGTTAACAATAAATTCTCCATCAACCATACCAAGCTGTGTCATTGCACATGGTCCAGCAAATGGAATATCTGAAATAGATGTTGCTAATGCAGAACCAATCATTGCAACTAATTCTGGACGGCATTCTGGATCAACAGACATTACCATATTATTTAATGTAACATCATTTCTATAATCCTTAGGGAATAACGGTCTCATAGGTCTATCAATAACACGAGATGTTAAAACTGCATTTTCAGAAGCTTTACCTTCTCTTTTGTTAAATCCACCTGGAATCTTACCAACCGAATACATTTTTTCTTCATATTCAACACTTAAAGGGAAAAAATCGATTCCATCTCTTGGTTTATCAGATGCTGTTGCTGTAGATAAAACAGTTGTCTCACCGTATTTTAATAACGCTGCGCCGTTTGCCTGTGCACACACTCTTCCAATATCAACACTAAGTGTTCTTCCACCTAGTTCTAATGAATAACTTTTGTACATATATTATGTCTCCTTTTATACTACTCACGTATCAGTTTAACCGAAACTACTGAATAATTTAGGCTTATCAAAAACTACTATTACATATACTTCCTATACTATTCAGTGGTCTCGGATGAATTTCTGTACGTGTCTATATTTTAATTTTATTATCACATTGCTTCATTTACATGAAAAACAGAGCGGAATCATAACAACTCCACTCTGCAAATCTTAAACTATTATTTTCTTAATCCTAAACGCTCGATTAATGAACGATATCTTTCGATATCGATATCTTTTAAGTATGCTAAAAGACCACGTCTTTTACCGATCATTTTTAACATACCTCTTCTTGAGTGATGATCTTTTGGATTAACTTTTAAGTGCTCTGTTAATTCAGCAATTCTAGCTGAAAGGATAGCAACTTGTACTTCTGGAGATCCTGTATCGTTAGCAGTTCTTCCGTATTCATTGATAATAGCTTGTTTCTTTTCTTTTGCGATCATTATAAAATCCTCCTAATAAATTTAAATTGCCAATATTCAGTAGAAGGTCGGAGTGTCCTATCACCGAATAAAAGCTTCAAATTACTTCGTAAGTATATCATATTTACCTAAAGAAGTAAACAAAAAAATTATTCTTTAGATAATTTAATATTTACCACTTTTTAGCGATTTCAATATCCGAAATCATTTGATGTTTTAATTCTTCAATCGAATTGAATTTTCTTTCTTCTCTAATAAAATCTAAAAAACTTACATAAACTTCTTTTCCATAAATATCCTGACAAAAATCAATAATATATGTTTCAATTCCTATCGGATTATTATCTGATATAGTCGGCTTGCATCCAACATTTGTAACACCTCTATACCATTTTTCATCAACGTTTACAGATGTTACATACACACCATTTGGAGGCAAAATCTTATTAGGCGGTAAAATCATATTTATAGTTGGAATACCTATAGTTCTTCCTATTTTATTACCTTGAATTACTTTGCTTTTAACAAAGAATTCATATCCTAATAAACTATTTGCTTTTCTTATATTTCCAGATAAAAGTTCTTCCCTGATATAAGTACTACTTATATCTCTTTGTTCATCTTTAATCTTAGTAATAACTAACACCTTATAGCCAAACTGTTTTGAATATTCCTTTAGAGTTATATAATTTCCCTGACGTTTATATCCAAATTTAAAATCTTCTCCAACAATAAAGTATTTTACATTAAGCGACTTCACCATCCATTTAATAAAATCTATAGGTGACATCATCATTATTTCTTTTCTAAATGGACATTCTATCAAATAATCTAAACCAGTCTTTTCAAAAATATAGTGTTTTTCATCATTTGTTGTAATCACTTTATTTTGAGACAATTTATCCTCTTTTACCAGCTTAACCGGTGGAATATCAAATGTAAATGCAACCGATTTCAAATTTTTTTCATTGCTAATTTTAATTAAATTTTCAATTAACAATTCATGTCCTTTATGTAAACCATCAAACTTTCCTAGTGTAATAGCTGTGTCATTTGCAACCTTAAAATCAATAGTTTCTCTTATATACTCCATACTACTTCCTATCCATTATATTTAACCCTTTTTTAGCAAAAAAATTTCCTACTCTATAAAAACACAAAAAAATTTAAAAACATAACAATTTATTAAACCTTAGAGAATTTTATAGAAAAAACATTTTTACTGGTTTTAAAAATTTTTCTTTATTTATATATTTATAAATTCCAATAAAATTATCTTCAAAATCATATACTCTGTATTCTACATCATCTTGAAACTCAAAATCATGTGTCTGTAAATTATTTTCAGATAACTTATTTCCATTATATACATATTTTTGTGATTCTTCATTGGCCTTAACTTTTGGAAAATCACATAAAACATGATCTATTGGCTTAATATATTTTGCAATTTCATTCCTTGATACAATCGTTTCGACATCTGACAATTTTATTGCATCCTCTAATCTAAATCCAGCTGCCTGTGTTCTAACTAGACTTTCCATACAACCAAAACAACCTAGTTTATCTCCTATATCTTTACATAAAGTTCTAATATATGTTCCTTTAGAACAACCGACTACCATTGTAACTCGTGGCAAATCAATTTTTTCTATTTTTATATCATTTATAAAAACATTTCTAGGTTTTCGCTCTACTTCAATGCCTTTTCGTGCCAAATCAACTAATTTTTGACCATTAACTTTTAGTGCTGAATACATTGGTGGAATCTGAGCATATTCTCCAACAAAACTGTTAATCGTCTCTTTTACTTGCGCTTCATCAACATCAACAGTTTTTTTATTTATAATCTTGCCTGAAACATCTTGTGTATCAGTTTCTTGTCCTAATAAAAGAACTGCTCTATATTCTTTATCAGTATCAGTTAGCAAGTCACAAACTTTTGTGGCTTTTCCCAGGCAAACTGGCAATACACCCTCTGCGTCCGGATCAAGTGTCCCTGTATGCCCTATTTTTTTTTGATGAAAAATTCCTCTCATCTTGGCCACCACATCAAAAGACGTGAATCCTTTTTCTTTATATACATTAATAATTCCGTTAATCATAAAGCCTCCATTACTTAAAAACGTCTACATGTTTCTTCAACTTCCTATAATAAACGCTTACTCACTTCTTTTATAACATTATCAATTATAAGTTCTGGATCTTTTTTTTGTGAAAATCCTGCAGCCATCTCATGACCACCACCACCAAAAATAACTGCAATATCAGAGACGTCAACTTTACCATTTGAACGTAAACTTGCTTTAAATATATCTTTTTCGATTTCATATAAGAAAATTGCAACTTCTATATTCTTAGTAACTCGTAATTGATTAATAATTCCATCTAAGTGTTTTGGTAAAACATTATATTTTTTCATCTCTTTCTGCGTAATAATCGAGGAAACGCATTTACCATTCAAATGAATATTACTATTGAGTAATGCTTGCCCTAAAACTTTATTTTGTTCAAATGTTTTAGTATAATAGGTATCATCTATAATTTTAGTATAATTAATACCCTTTTGCATCAATTCACCCGCAATATTCATCGTTTTTTTAGATGTACACGTATACTGAAAAACACCTGTATCATGGATAATTCCAGTATATAAACACTCTGCAGTACGTTTTGATATTTTATTGATACCAAGCAAATCAACAAGCAATTCACAAGTTGAACTTGCCTCTGGCACAACATAATTGTAATCAGCATAATTATTATTTGTAATATGATGATCTATGCATAATGTTTCTTTAGCATTCATATAATATTTTTCAAATTTTCCTAATCTATCTATTGCACCACAATCTAACACAACGAACAAATCATATTCTTTATTATAATCTTCTTCATTCGAAATATTATCAATAATGCATTCTGAACCATTCATAAATTTAAATATATTAGGAATATTCTCTAAATATACGTCCGTTTTTATTTCTTTACAAGTCTCTTTAACATAGTTAAAAAAAGCTAGACTAGCACCAATACAGTCACCATCTGGGTTTACATGTCCAGCTATTCCTATATTCTTTTTTCCTTTTAGAATTTCATCAATATTCATTATTGTTAACCCTTTTGTAATTTACAAAAAAGGTCTAGATAGAAAACTTGACTTCTGCCTAGACCTTTTTATACTATTTGCTAATTATTGTTATTTATTTCATCAATTTTTCTAGACATATTTACTCCATACTCAATTGATTGATCCAAAATAAATTTAATCTCAGGTGTATTTCTAAGATTAATATTCTTAGCTAATTTTTTTCTTACAAAACCTTCTGCTGATTTTAAACCTGCCATTGTATCTTCCTGAGATTTTTCATCGCCTAACACACTGATATATGCTTTAGCTGTTTTTAAATCAGGTGCAACCTCAACAGCAACAATGCTTGTAAAAGGATTTATTCTAGGATCTTTTATCTCATTACGAATAATGTTACTAAGTTCTCTCATAACTTCTTCGTTAATCCTAATATTTTTTATACTGTTCTTTCTCATATTTATCTCCTATGAAAATTAACGTGGTACTTCAACCATTTTATATGCTTCAACAATATCTAATTCTTTAATTTCATTAAAGCCCTCAAATACTAAACCGCACTCAAATCCAGCTTTAACTTCCTTAACGTCATCTTTATATCTCTTAAGTGAAGCTAAATCGCCCTCAAAGATTTGCTCTCCTTCACGAGAAATTCTAACTTTACACCCTCTCTCGAAGCATCCATCTAATACATATGAACCAGCGATGTTACCAATTCCAGATGCTTTAAAGATCTGTCTAATTTCTGCATGACCGATAACTTTTTCTTCAAATACAGGATCTAACATACCCTTCATAGCAGCTTCTACATCTTCAATAGCACTATAGATTACTTTGTATAATCTAACATCAACGCCTTCTCTATCTGCAGTTGCCTTAGCAATTGGATCTGGTCTAACATTAAATCCGATGATAATAGCATTTGAAGCTGATGCAAGAATAACATCTGATTCATTAATAGCACCAACGCCACCATGAATAACTTTAACAACAACTTCGTCATTTGATAATTTAACTAATGATTGTTTAACTGCCTCAACAGAACCCTGAACATCAGCTTTAACAACAATCGCTAATTCTTTCATATTACCTGACTGAATTTGTGAGAATAAGTCATCTAATGACATCTTAGACTTAGTTTCTTCAAGTAATTTATTCTTACCTTCTGCGATAAATGTATCTGCAAAAGATTTAGCTTCTTTTTCATTATCCATACATACGAAAATATCACCAGCTTCAGGTACGTTATTTAAACCTAAAATTTCAACTGGTTGTGATGGACCTGCAACTTTAACTCTTTCACCTTTATCATTAATCATTGCACGTACTTTACCATAACTGCATCCACATGCAATTGGATCACCAACATGTAAAGTTCCCTTTTGAACTAATACAGTTGCAACTGAACCTCTACCTTTATCTAGCTGAGCCTCGATCACAATACCTCTAGCATTTCTGTCTGGATTTGCTTTCAATTCAAGTACTTCAGCTGTTAAAAGAATCATTTCTAATAAGTTTGTGATACCTTCACCTGACTTAGCAGAAACTGGACAGAAAATAGTGCTTCCGCCCCAATCTTCTGGAATCAACTCATATTCAGCTAATTCTTGTTTAACTTTTTCAATATTAGCACTTGGTTTATCCATTTTGTTAACTGCAACAATTATTTCTACACCAGCTGCTTTAGCATGATTAATAGCTTCAACTGTCTGTGGCATAACACCGTCATCAGCAGCTACTACTAATACCGCGATATCAGTAGAATTAGCACCACGCATACGCATTGCTGTAAATGCCTCATGACCAGGTGTATCAAGGAATGTGATATCATGTCCATTAATAGGTACAACAGACGCACCAATATGCTGTGTAATTCCACCAGCTTCTTTATCAGTTACTCTTGTTGATCTAATAGCATCAAGTAATGATGTCTTACCATGATCAACGTGACCCATTACACATACTACAGGAGCTCTTGGTACTAACTTCTCTGGATCCTCTTCTGCTTCTTTTAATAACTCTGCAATAACATCAACTTTAACTTCATGTTCACAGATACAATTGAATTCTAGTGCAATTTCTTCAGCTTTTTCGAAATCAACGTCCTGATTTACAGTAACCATTTCACCTTTTAAGAATAATTTCTTAATGATAGTAGCTGGTTGAACTTTCATCTTATCAGCTAATTCTCTAATTGTAAGATTATCTGGTAAGATAATTGTCTTGATTACATCTTCTTCTTCTTTCTTAGGTTGTGGTTGAGGTTTTTTCTTACCACCATGTTTCTCTAAGTTTACATAATTTTCTTTTTTCTTACCAAGTTTATCGTGATCTCTTCTAGTATTATTATTATTTCTCTTATTATTACGATTTCTTGTTTCTTTTCCGCCTTCTTCTACTGCAGGCATGACATCTTTAGTAAATCCTGATTTACCGAAACGATCATTTCTATTATTTGAAGAATCTCTGTCATTTCTTCTATCGTTTCTTCTATCATTGTTTCTATCGTTGTTTCTATCGTTGTTTCTGTCATTTCTTCTATCGTTATTTCTATCTCCACGATTGTTGTTTCTGTCGTTTCTTCTATCGTTGTTTCTATCTCCACGATTGTTGTTTCTATCTCCACGGCCTTCGAAACTTCTTCCATTCTTAGAAAAATCTCTGTCATTTCTCTTTTCACTGTTTCTTCTATCGTTGTTTCTATCTCCGTTTTTATCGTTTCTTCTATCGTTACGTCCTACGTTAGAATTGTTTCTATCATTTCTATTTGTTCTTTGTTGCTGACGATCTTTATTATCAGCTTTGCTTACATTTTTCTTCAAATCTTCGTCTCCATTATTACTTGCTGTTCTTTCGCTAATAGGTCTAAGCGCACGCTCGCCAACTGGTCTTGGCTTTATAATTGAATGCTGCTCTGTCTTAGCTTGCTCTTTTTTTCTGTTAGCTTTATTAGCTCTTTTAGGCTCGCCGTTTCGCGAATCTTTTCCACTTTGACGGCGTCCCTCCTTACTATATTGGGCATTATAAACAGCTGAAATTGATGCTTTTTTCTTTGGTCTTTCATCAGCTTTTACTTCGCCGTGGCTCTTATTTGCATTGGCTTTAAACTTTTTTTTCACTTCTACAATACCATCATCTTCTAACGAACTATTAGCTGATTTAACTTCATAATCAGAACCTTTTAAAGCTTCAATTATGTCTTTTGATTTTATGTTCAATTCTTTTGCAAGTTCATGAACTTTGATTTTTGCCATATAATAAGTTACCTCCGTTATTCAATTTTTTAATCTATAGTTTTTAGTATTGCATTAGCCAAATTCTCATCTGTCACGGCAATACTTGCTCTAAATTCTTTTCCAATACATTGACCTAATTCGTCTTTATTAGATAATTCAACATACTTTACTTCATAAAATTCTGTAGAATTTCTAAATTTTTTCTTTGTATTCTCAGAAGCATCTCCTGCTACAATAACTAGATATGCTTTAAATTCTTTAATAGCTTTTTCAGTAGAAAATTCTCCACTTACAATTTTTCCAGCTTTTGCAGCAATTCCAATCATGGATAATGTCCTATTTTGCATTTCTTATCTCCTTTTCAAGACTATCGTATGTCTCACATGAAATAGCTGATTTCAATGTCTTTTCTAGGCCTTTATTTTTTTTAGCTTTAGAAAAACATTCGACATTGTTACAAATATATGCACCACGTCCATTTTTTTTGCTAGTCATATCGACAACGATTTCATCTTCTGGAGTTTTAATCACCCTAATTAATTCTTTCTTAGGGAACATTTCTCCACAACCTACGCATCGTCTTAAAGGTATTTTTTTATTTGCCATTTTTACTCCTCGAATTCATCATAGAAGCCTTCGTCAAATGAATCTACTTCACTAAAATCTTCTGATGTTTCTACTTTTTCATTTAAGAAATCATCATTTACTTCATTTTCCTCTTCATATTCATGTTCATAATCAAGTAAATCGCCAGATTCTCTTGCTTGTGTTTCACTCTTAATATCAATTTTAAATCCTGTAAGTCTAGCAGCTAATCTAGCATTTTGACCTTCTTTACCAATTGCTAATGATAACTGATAATCTGGTACAACTACTTTTGCTGTTTTTTCTTCATCATCAGCGATAACTGAAATAACTTTTGCTGGGCTAAGAGCATTCTGGATTAAAATTGCTGGATTCTCGTTCCATGTAACGATATCAATTTTCTCGCCACGAAGTTCTTCAACGATAGCGTTAACTCTTGCACCATTCATACCAACGCATGCACCAACTGGATCAACATCTGGATTATTAGAGTATACTGCAATTTTAGTTCTGCTTCCAGCTTCTCTTGCAATAGCTTTGATTTCTACAATGCCATCTTTTACTTCTGTAACTTCTGATTCGAACAATCTCTTAACTAATTCTGGATGTGTTCTTGATACTAAGATCTTAGGTCCTCTATTTGTTGTTTTAACTTCTAAAATATAAACCTTAATTCTTTCTGTTGGATTGAAAACTTCACCTTTTATCTGCTCATTTTCAGTTAAAATAGCATCAGCCTTACCTAAATTAATACTTACGTTTCTTCCAAGATATCTTTGAACTACACCTGTTACAACTTCTTTTTCTTTGCTGTAATATTCATCAAAAACAGCTTTTCTTTCTTCTTCTCTGATTTTCTGTAAAATTACATTCTTAGCAATTTGAGTAGAAATTCTACCAAATTCTTTAGATTTAACTTCTACATTAACCATATCACCAAGATTATATGCTCCATCAATATTGTGAGCATCTGATAATGATATTTCACAAACTGGATCCATTACTTCTTCAACAACTTCTTTTACTTGATAGCAATGGAATGTTCCTGTTTCTTGATTTATAAAAACTTTAACATTTTCAGATGTACCGAAATGATTTTTACATGCTGTTACTAAAGATGTTTCAATTGCCTCTAAAAGAGTATCCTTACTAATATTTTTTTCCTTTACTAATATATTCAACGCATCTAATAACTCGTTATTACTCATTTTTTTATATCCTCCTAAATATGTTATCTAATGCTAAAAATCTATGTATTCTCTGATTAAGGCAATATCTGCTTTTGCAAAAATCAACTCATTGTCATCTTCAACAATAGTCACTGTATCTTTGTCATATGCCTTTAATATACCTGAAAATTCCTTACGACGTTCAATCATACGATATGTCTTAATTTCTACCATTTTATTGAGATTACGCACATAATCTTTTTCTTTTTTTAACGGTCTGCCTAATCCCGGCGAACTAACTTCAAAAATATATGATTCTTCTATATAATCTTCTCTGTCAAGTATCTCGTTCATCTCACGAGCAACTGCTTCACAGTCATTAACAGAAATTCCACCTTCTTTATCAATATAAGCTCTTAAATACCAGGTGCTACCTTCTTTTACAAATTCAACATCCACTAGTTCAAAGCCCATTCTTTCAACTATTGGCATAATCAATTCTGTTGTTTTATCTTCATAAACTTTGCCTCTTGCCATCTATCTGCACCTCTTTTCTTTTCATCATAAAAGTTCGTTCTAGTCAAAACTAAGAACGAACTTGCCTAATACATAAATTGAGAGAGGAAATCTTCCTCTCTCAACACAATTAACTCTCTTGTTATATATTAACACTTTATATATTAAAAAGCAAGTTTTTTTTAAGATATACTTGCATTTATTTTTAATGCATGATATAATCATTAACGGTTCGTTGGTCAAGCGGTTAAGACGCCGCCCTCTCAAGGCGGAATCACGGGTTCGATTCCCGTACGAACTGCTGCTATTTATTATTTTGAATAGCCCAACCCGATAAGAAACACATAGTATACGCTATGTGTTTTTTATTTTCTAGAACTCCAAATGATAAATATAAACAAATATGAAATTTAAATGCGCATAAATAAACCCTACAAAGATTTTTGCAATTATCTTTGTAGGGTTTTGTACTAGTATTTTTGTATTAAACTTTTTTGTGTTAATTGCTTTGCATTAATGATTTCAATTAATCTTCATATCCGTTTGGATTGTTCTTCTGCCATCTCCATGCATCTTCACACATTTCTTTTATTCCATTTTCTGCTTTCCAGCCCAATTCTTTTTCTGCCTTTGTTGGATCACAATAGCAAGTTGCAATATCTCCTGAACGTCTTGGTTTGATTTGGTAAGGAATTTTAATGCCATTTGCCAATTCAAAATTCTTAACAATATCAAGAACGCTATATCCATGTCCTGTTCCAAGATTATAAATAGATAATCCTGCATTTTCTTTAAGTTTATTTAAAGCCTTAACGTGACCTTTTGCTAAATCTACAACGTGAATGTAATCCCTTACACCAGTTCCATCTGGAGTATCATAATCATTACCAAATACTCCTAATTCTTTCAACTTACCAACTGCAACCTGAGTAATGTAAGGCATTAAGTTGTTTGGAATACCATTTGGATTCTCACCCATTGTTCCACTCTTATGAGCACCAATTGGATTGAAATATCTTAATAGAATTACATTCCATTCATTATCAGCTTTCTGGATATCTGATAAAACTTGTTCAAGCATAGACTTTGTCCATCCATAAGGATTTGTACACTGTCCTTTAGGACACTCTTCTGTAATAGGAATCTGTTTTGGCTCCCCATAAACTGTTGCTGAAGATGAAAAAATAATATTTTTGCAATTATGTTTTCTCATTACATCAACTAATACTAATGTGCCTGTTATGTTATTCTCATAATATTCCCATGGTTTTTGAACAGACTCACCAACAGCTTTTAATCCTGCAAAATGAATACAACTGTCAATGTTTTCCTTTTCAAAAACTTCTTCAAGTCTATCTCTATCTAAGATATCACCCTTATAAAATTTTACTTCTTTTCCAGTAATATTTTTTACTCTATCCAAAGACTGTACTGATGAGTTAGATAAATTATCATACACTACCACTTCATAGCCTGCTTGTAATAATTCAACGCAAGTATGACTTCCGATATATCCAGCTCCACCTGTTACTAATATTGCCATAATTTAATCCTCCTGTACATTTTCATTGCACTTATTAGTTTACATCATAAAAAAATATTTGTATAGTAAAAATATTCATATAAATAAAAAACTAAAACAATATATATATGTCAACATGCCAAAGAAACAATAAATAACAACTATAAAACTTGAAAGTAGTAGCAAAAATACACAAAACAAAGCCTATACACCAAAACATCCGTAGTACCAGCAATAAAAATAAACGAAATATGCAATGATAATATTTATTAAAAATTCAATAACAAACAAACAATAAAAAACAATTTCAGACGCAATAAAGCCACAGCTATGTAAGCTGTGGCTTTATATGTATTCACGGATTAAGGTTTTCAAGTTATATTAGTACGGATATAACCTGTTAAAAATATTCATTTCTCATCATCTAAAATTCATCATCTATTTTAATGCATTTCATATTCTCACTATTTTTCATCATCATCTTTAAAGCAAGAATATGAAATAACATAAGCTAATCAAATTTATATAATCTTATCTATATAATATAATTAAGCAATTTTTTCTTTAGCGATCTCAGCTAATGAAGCAAATCCAGCTGCATCAGAGATAGCCATTTCAGCTAATACTTTTCTGTTTAAGTCGATGTTAGCTAATTTAAGACCATACATGAATTTGCTGTATGATAAACCGTTCATTCTAGCTGCTGCGTTAATACGAGCAATCCATAACTGACGGAACTGTCTCTTTCTCTGTTTACGTCCTGCATATGATGTAGCTAATGCTCTCATTACAGACTGTTTTGCTACTCTATATTGTTTAGATCTAGCGCCTCTATAACCTTTTGCTAATTTTAATGTTCTATTATGTCTTTTTTTAGCGCCTAAACCGCCTTTAACTCTTGCCATTATGTGTTTCCTCCTTAACCTAATCTTACAAATATGGTAAAATTTTCTTCATGTTCTTGATATTTGTTGAATCAGTCATAGCTGGTTTTCTAAGACTTCTTTTAAGTTTTGTAGTTTTCTTTGTTAAAATATGTCTTCTGTAAGCTTTATTTCTCTTTAATTTACCTGTTCCAGTTAATTTGAAACGTTTTGCTGCTGCTCTTTTAGTCTTAATTTTTGGCATTTTAAAATCCTCCTTAAAATTATCTTTTTTCAGATAATACCATGCTGATACTTCTGCCTTCTACCTTTGGTGCTTTTTCAACAACCGCAATTTCAGAAAGCTGTTCAGCAAAATCATCTAAGATATGTTTGCTATTATTCATGTGAGCCATCTCACGACCGCGGAAGCGCAAAGTAACTTTAACCTTATTTCCCTTAGCTAAGAATTTCTTTGCTGCATTCATCTTTGTATTTAAGTCATTTGCTTCAATATTAGGTGAAATACGAATTTCTTTTACTTCAACAGTCTTCTGTTTCTTTTTAGCGTCCTTCTCTTTACGAGCTAATTCGTAACGATATTTTCCGTAATCAATCACCTTACATACAGGTGGCTTTGCATTTGGTGCGATTTTAACTAAATCTAATCCAGCTTCATCTGCAATCTTCTGAGCTTCTCTCGCTGACATTACTCCGATTTGTTCACCGTCTGCACCTACTACACGTACTTCTTTATCTCGTATCTGTTCATTTATCATTAATTCGCTAATGGTTTTGCACCTCCAAAAAAAATAGTGGATAGAAAGACTATCCACTACAGTAATTCCACAACATAATCGATGTTTGAAATATTAACTCTAAGTCATCTAATCATGCTTAGGTGAGAGTGGATACTCTACTTGTTTTTCTAACAACTCGTATACGATAACATATATTTAATGTTTTGTCAACACTTTAATACATATTTTTTCATGTTTTATTTGTACTAATAATACAATTGATATTATATCATAAAAAAATATCGTGTCAAGATAATATTACAAATTTTAAACATTCATTTCTATCTCTACACATCAAAAAACTTTTAAGCATTTGCTCCTATCTTTGCATCTTGAAAAATATATTTTTCAATTACTTCAGCAATCGCATCATTGTTATTATCATTTTCTGTGATAGAATCAGCAATAACTAACACATCATCAAAAGCATTTGCCATTGCAATTCCACAACCTGCTGTCAAAAGCATTGGAATATCATTTCTCTCATCTCCTACAGCAACCGTATCCTTTAAAGGAACGTTTAGGAAATTGCATAAAACTTTGATTCCTGATCCTTTTGTAATATTCTTTGGGCAGTACTCTAAATATTCTTTACAAGAGAAGAAACTATTCATATGCAAACTTGTCCAATCGTAATTATCTTCTCTAAATTTTTCTAATTTACCAGTATGATCAAAATCAGCAAGTAGTACCTTTCTAGGCTCTTTAGAAATTGCCGAAACAATATCATTTTTTATAGAATAAGCCATACCACTTTTTTCTGCATATAAATCTAAATCCTTAGTATGCTCAAGAGCTATTATGTCATTTCCCTGGTATGTCTGGACATGAATTCCGGCTTCTTTTGCAGCATCAAATAATCTAAAAACATCCTCCACTGGAATACTATGTTCATCGATAATTTTATCAGCTGCCAAATCATATACAATTGCACCGTTATAACAAATCATAAAACATCCAGGTTGATTAAGACCTAAATCCGTTGCTACATTTCTACCGCTTTCAATTGCTCTTCCCGTACAAATAACAAAATAATGCCCCTCATCTAACATTCTTTGAATTGCTTGTCGATTGACTTCTGAAATTGTTTTGTCATCACATAAAAGCGTTCCGTCTAAATCTGAAAATAAAATCTTTCTCATAGTTCTTCCCCCATTTTAGTAAGTTATTTAGTCTATAAAGTTACATGTATATCATTCAGTCGGAATAAATACACGCCCAACCGATAATGAGTCTTTTTTTACTAAGCTTTTTGCTTCTTTACAAAAAGTAATTTGAGAATTAACAGCTTTTCTCCCTCTCCTATTTACTTTGACATATTCCCCATTAGGTAATAATACTTTTGCTTTTACATTATCCATTAATTCTATGTTCAAAATATGTTTGACTCTTTCTTTTAATTCAGAATCAATAACTGGAAATACAATTTCAACCCTCCTATCGAGGTTTCTTGGCATCCAATCCGCGCTTCCCATAAATATATCTTCCTCTCCTCCATTGAAAAAATAAAAAATTCTACTATGTTCAAGGAAATTTCCCACTATAGAACGGACTGTAATATTATCGCTAACACCTGGAATACCAACTTTGAGACAACATATTCCTCTAACTATAAGATCTATTTTTACACCCGCAGCCGATGCCATATATAAAGTTTTTATGATTTCTTTGTCGCAAAGTGAATTCATTTTTGCAATTATATGACCTTCTAAGCCATTTTTCACATTATTTATCTCACGTTTTATAAGATACAAAAATTTATTTCTCAGCCAATATGGTGCTAAAACCAGCTCGTTCCAAGATAATGGTTCAGAGTATCCTGAGAGCATGTTAAATACTGCTGTTGCATCCTCTCCTATAGATTCCTTACATGTAAAAATACCACAATCTGTATACACCTTAGCTGTAGAATCGTTATAATTGCCTGTTCCTAAATGCACGTAACGTCGTATACCTTCTTCTTCTCTTCGAACAACTAATGCTATTTTACTATGTGTTTTCAACCCTACTAGACCATATATAACATGGCAACCTGCTCGTTCTAATTTTTTGGCCCATACAATATTATGTTCTTCATCAAAACGTGCTTTTAATTCTACTAAAACTGTAACCTGCTTTCCATTTTCAGCCGCTTGAGCAAGATATGTTATAATCGGAGAATTACCACTTACTCTATAAAGTGTCTGTTTAATTGCTAAAACCTTAGGATCTGCTGCTGCTTGTCTAATAAAATCTACAACAGGTTGAAAAGATTGATATGGATGATGAATTAAAATATCACCTTCCCTAATATTTGCAAAAATATTTTTATCATTTTTCATTTCTAATACCTGTTGTGGAATATATTTTTCATATTTTAAATTATCATACCCCTTTATATCATACAACTTAGACAAAACTGTAAGATCTATAGGTCCTGGTATTTTAAATATTTCTTCGTTATCAAGTTTTAGCTCTTTTCTTAATATTCCTAACAACTTATCATCTATTTTATTTTCAACTTCAAGTCTAATAGCCTCTCCCCATTGTCTTAGTTTTAACTTATTTTGAATTTCTAGTAACAAATCAGAAGCTTCATCCTCATCAATTGTAAAATCTGCATTTCTCATTACTCGATAAGGATATGCACACAAAATTTTATAATTAGAAAATAATTTATCAAGATTTCTTTCTATTATTTGCTCTAACAATATAAAAGTTCTTTCATCACCATCTTCATTCGGAATTGTAACTAATCTATTAAGTCCTCCAGGAACTTGAACTGTTGCAAACATAGCCTCTTCTTTTTCTTTATTACTTTTTAAAAGTGCTGCAATATTTAAAGTCTTGTTTCTTATCAATGGAAATGGTCTTGACGCATCCACTGCCATTGGTGTTAAAACAGGATACACATTATCCATAAAATAAATATCAACGAATTCCTTTTGAGCCTCGTTTAATTTTTCATGCTCGTTGATTAGATTAATCTTATTTGATTTTAATAAAGGTACTAACGAGTTTGTAAATGTTGAATACTGGGCCTTAGCAAATTCTCTCGTTGCCTTATTTATGGCATCTAACTGTTCTGTTGCAGTCATCCCAGCTATATCTTTTTTGCGATATTCAGCATTAACCATATCTTTTAAAGATGCCACTCGAACCATATAAAATTCATCTAAATTAGATGATGTAATACTTAAAAATTTCAATCTTTCTAATAGAGGAATGCTTTTATCACGAGCTTCTTCTAAAACTCTTTTATCAAATTTTATCCAGCTAAGTTCTCTATTTTCATAATATTGTGTATTATCAAAGTTGATTTTTTCCATATCACACCTCCTAATCTTCTTCTAAATAGACTCTCTTTTCTTTTAAAATAGGTTTTAAACTAAATACATTTTCAAAATATTCCGTCTTATCATCAAATAATGTTTGTTCTAACGAAATATCTTCAAAACTTTCGACTTTTATAATTAATTCTCTTTCCTTAATAGAAATTTTTATATTAGAAAATTTTTGTTTGTGGCTTTGATCTAATGCATTAGCAACTCTTAAAATTGCAGATAATTTTGCTACAACAAGATATGCATCATGATCTAATTTTTGAGACAAGTACTCGAACTCATTTAGCTGATACGTATTATATAGTATTGTTAACGCAACGATTTTTCTTTCAAGATGAGTTAATCCCATAATTTCCGAAGACATAACAATATAATATGCACACTGTGGAGAATTTAACAAACTTATGTATTTTCCACAATCATGCAATATGGCCGAAACTTGTAATAGTAATCTTTCTCTTTTTCCTAAACCATGATTTTTCTTCATTGTATCAAATATCTTAACCGACAATTTACAAAGTGCATCTATATGTGGCGAATAACTATTATATCTTCTAGATAACTCTTTTGCTGTAGATAAGATATCTTTTTCAAAATCATGTGTCACCTTAATTAATTTATTTTTTTCAGCATAGTTATATGCTATACCATCATTTATATTAGCTCCAGGAACATAAACCTCTTTAGATTTAACTGATAATGCAAGATTCTTAAACAACAAAATTGCAGGCAAAACAAAAGGATCACTTTCATTTGCTAGATTTAGCTCCTTAGAAATTTCCTCAACTGTTTTTTTTTGAATTTTCGAAATATATTTAACAAATTTTTCTGTTTTTACAACATTTTCTTTATTATTCTTATCAACTTTTCTAATAACTTCAGTTGCATAATCTCCCATAATAACAATATTTTCGACTATACATTCATAAAGTGATGTAAAAGTTTCTAATTTCTTAATAATATATTCTTCCATCTGTTTACAATATGAAGAATACGTAATACCTCTATTATCTAGTAACGTTCTTATTTTCATCGTTCCTAAACCAATGTGTTGTGTCGTGACTAATTCGCCGTCTCTAAATAATGTAACCTGTGTACCTGAGCCTCCTATATCAACAACTGCTGCCGAATCTTTAATTATCTTATCAAACCCTGCCCGACCTGCAACAGATTTATAGCTAATAAATCTATGTTCAGAATTATTGATGACTTTTATCGAAAAGCCTGTACGTAAGTAAATTTGGTTCAGCACAAACGTAGCATTTGTTACTTCTCTTAAAACTGCAGACGCATAAATTTCATACTCGTCTACTTTATATCCATTAATTATCTTTGAAAAATCAGATAATTTAGAGCATAGTTCTTCAACCGCCTCATATCCTAGACGTTTTTTCGAAAAAGCTTCTTTGCCTAATTCTATATGATAACGGATATTATCAATCTTTTTTATTCTCTTTTTATATGAAATTTCATATATGTTAAGACTTATTTCGTATGAACCAATATAAATTGCTGCAAATGTATGAATGTCCAAACTATGCACCTCATTTCTTCATTAAAATAAAAAGATGTCTTAATTTAATTATAGCTAATCTCTAGCTAAAGTTCTATAAATTTATAAAAAAATAGTAAGAAAATCACCCAAAAATTAATATTTAATAATTACCAAGAATTCTAAATGAAACCGCATCCTCTTTTAATGCAACCAAAGCATTTATTACAGCTGAATCATCTAAATTTCCTTCAAAATCAACAAAAAATCTATACTTCCAATTTTTTTCTTTTATTGGTCTTGATTGAATCATGTTCATATTCAAATTATTGTAAATAATATGTGAAAGCATATGATATAAGGAACCACTTTCATGTGGTGCTTCAAAACAAACACTAATTTTTTTTGCATTTTTACTATATATTTTTTGGTTTGTAACAATTATAAACTTAGTATAGTTCTCTTTATTGTCTTGAATTGACTCTTGCAAAATATCTAAATCATATATTTCAGCTGACGATTTACTTGCTATAGCCGCTTGCGTATAATCATCATCTTCTTTAATTTTCCTAGCTGCCATTGCTGTATTCTTCATTGAAATCTTATTCAAATTTTTATGTGAATCCACAAAATTTTGACATTGCATAAATGCTTGTGGATGTGAATAAATCTTTTTAATTTGTTCTATTTTAGAACCCTTTTTTCCTAATAAAGAATGTTCTATCTTAATAATTTGCTCACCCACAATAAAATTATCATACTCAACTAATAAATCAAAATTTTCTGCTACAATTCCAGCACTTGAATTTTCATATGGAAAAACAGCATAATCCGCTTCGTTATTTTTTAGTGCTTCCATAGCTTCCTTCCATGTATTAACATGAAAATTATCACAATTTTCGCCAAAATATTCTTTCATTGCAAGTTCAGTATAAGCTCCCGAAACACCTTGAAAAACAATTTTTGAATTACTAAAATCTAATTCATCAAGAGCTTTAAAATTTGGTTTTTGAATCTGTCCTTTTTCCGTTAATAATTGATATTGTCTTTCACGACTCATCGACATAATCTGCTTATATAAATCTATTATGCAATTTTTGGTATATTCAGACGACGCTAAATCACCAACTTTTTGCAATTTGATTTTTTCTCGTTCTTTGTCTAAAACTGGCTTATGATTTTCTATTTTATACTTAGCAACTCGTTCTGACATCCTCATTCTTGCTTCGTATAACTCCACTATTTTACTATCAATTTCATCAATTTCATTTCTTATTTTTATTAAATCTTCTTTCATTATACTAAAGTCCTTTTTTATATTTTTCGAAATAGTAATAGAGTTTAGTGTTTCGTTACACTAACCCCATCTTATATCTAAAATAATATTACATTATTAAGTTATTTACAAGTTATTATTTTTTATATTCCTTTTAGGAGGTACCCTACTATGAAAAAAAAGATAAAAACTATAATCGGATTGGTTATTTTAATTATTATCGTTGGAATCTGTCTTTTTGCGTTTTTTAATACACGAAAAAAGAAAATCACAAAAATGAATACTTCTTTTGTAAACGGAAATACCGGTGGAAATTTATATAATGCAGGTCTTTTTTGCGAATCCGATGGTGTAATTTATTTTGCGAATCCTCGTGACGAATTTAAATTGTACAAAATGAATTCCGATTTAACTAATCCTGAAAAAATAAATGATGATACAATTATGTACATAAACGCAGACAGCAATTACCTCTATTACGTAAGAAATAACACCAAGTCGGATAATGATTATTCTTTCTTTTCATATAATAACAACAGCCTTTGTCGAATCGATAAAGTAAAACCGAGTAAAGCCTTAATTTTAGACAAAGATCCCTGTATTTATGCTTCTTTGCTAGGTAATTACATTTATTATTTACACTACGATGATGAAAATGCAACTTCCCTTTACAAAGTTTGCATTGATGGTACAAATAGACAACAGGTAATGCCAACATATATTTTTACTTGTAGTGCAAGAGAGGAAGCGTTTTATTATAACAATACTGAAAAAAATGGAGATTTATATAAATTCAGTACAAACACCGATACTTCTACACTTTATTACAATTGTAATTGTTACCGACCAATAGTTGACAAAAATTCAAATATTTATTACATGGACGTTGATAATAAATATTCTTTAGTTAAAGCAACTCCTGGTGGAAAACCTAAAACAATTATAAAAGATCGTGTCGATTGCTATAATGTAAGTGATACACTTGTAATTTACCAAAAAAATGATGCATCTCATCCTGGATTATACTATAAGGATTTGACCAAAAATGAAGAACCTCACGAAATAAAAATGGGTATTTTTAAGAACATACACATAACTTCAAAATACTATTTCTTTACCGATTATTCATCTAAAGAAGTTTACTATGCACCTGTTAATGCACCTGAAAACTTCAAAATTTTCTTAAGTAAATAAATAAAAAATCGCAAGTTGATGTCAACCTAATAAAGGAAACATTACCTTGCGATTTAATATTTTAACATATTAATTCATTAATACTTTTCTGTTTTTATATTGTTTTAATGTTTTTATTTTATGCGAAATCAAATAATGATAATTGATTAGATTCTGGGATATCACCTAAGAGCCCCATTTCTGCCATTTTATCACACACTTTTTGTGGAACTTTTGTCCTATCTTTAAAATCATCTTTTGATAAATATGGACCATTTTTTGACGCTTCTGCTATATTAATTGCAGCATTTTCGCCTAAGCCATCTATTGTATCAAAAGCTGGCATCAATTTACCATCTATTATTTGAAAACGGTTAGGTTTAGCCACATACACATCTATTGGCATAAATTCAAAACCTCTTGCATACATTTCCTGAACAATTTTCATATCTTTATACGTATCTTGTTCTTTTTTAGATAAATCTGAATTTTTTTCATATTCATCCATATAGCTTTCTAGTTTTTCTTGTCCCATACACATTAATTCATAATTAAACGCAGTCGCTCTAATAGAAAAATATGCGGCATAATATGCAAGTGGATAATAAACTTTACAATAAGCAATTCTCCACGCCATCATAACATACGCAGCGGCATGAGCTTTAGGGAACATGTATTTAATTTTTTCACATGACCACAAATACCAATCTGGCACTCCATGATCTATCATATCTTGTTTCCATTCATCCCATTCTGCACATTTTTTTCCAGCAATTCTTCCCTTTCGAACAGCTTCCATTATCTTAAACGCTTCTTCTGATTCTAAACCTTTTTGAATCAAATATGTCATTATGTCATCACGAGTACAAATTGCTGTTGAAATTGTTGCTTTTCCTTCTTGAATCAGTGTTTGAGCATTTCCTAGCCAAACGTCGGTACCATGTGATAATCCTGAAATACGAATTAAATCAGAGAATTCTTTGGGTTGTGTATCTCGAAGCATTCCCATCGCAAAATCTGTACCAAACTCTGGAATACCTAATGCTCCTAAATCACATCCTCTTATCTGTTCCGGTGTCACACCAAGAGCGCTCGTATTTTGGAAAAGGGACATAACTGCCTTATCATCTAATGGAATCTCTGTTGGATCTAAACCTGTCAAATCCTGCAACATCCTAATCATAGTTGGATCGTCGTGTCCAAGAATATCTAGTTTAAGCAAATTATGATCAATTGAGTGATAATCAAAATGTGTCGTTGTGATATCAACCGTCATATCATTTGCTGGATGCTGAATTGGCGTAAAAGTATATATTTTTTCTCCCATTGGCAAAACAACAATTCCTCCTGGATGTTGTCCTGTTGTCCTTCTTACTCCGACACATCCTTGAACAATTCGTTCAATTTCACATACTCTTTTATGTATTCCACGCTCTTCATAATAATTTTTTACAAAACCAAATGCTGTTTTTTCCGCTAATGTACCAATTGTACCAGCTTTGTAGGTCTGACCTTCTCCAAAAATAATCTCTGTATATTTATGCGCTTTACTTTGATATTCTCCTGAGAAATTTAAATCAATATCAGGCTCTTTGTTTCCCTTAAAACCTAAGAATGTTTCAAACGGTATATCAAATCCATCCTTTGAAAGTGGTGTTCCACAAACTGGACAATTTTTATCTGGCATATCACATCCTGCTCTACCTGCAAATGATTTTACCGTTTCTGAATCAAAATCACTATATTTACAATTTGGACACACATAGTGCGCATGTATTGGATTTACCTCCGTTACACCAGACATCGTTGCTACAAATGAACTACCTACCGAACCACGCGAACCTACTAAGTATCCATCTTCATTCGACTTCCACACAAGTTTTTGCGCAATGATATACATTACGGCATAGCCATTAGAAATAATAGAATTTAATTCTCTATCTAGTCTTTCTTTTACAACTGGTGGTAAATTTTCTCCATACATTTTATGTGCCTTGTTATAACATATATCTCTAAGCATCTGATCTGAATTTTCAATAACTGGAGGGCATTTATCAGGTCTAACTGGAGAGATTTTTTCACACATATCAGCTATTTTGTTTGGATTAGTTATAACAATTTCTTCTGCCTTTTGGCTACCTAAATATGAAAACTCGTTTAACATTTCTTCTGTTGTGTGAAGATAAAGTGGCGGTTGGTTATCCGCATCTTTAAATCCTTTACCTGCCATAATAATTCTTCTATACACTTCATCTTCAGGGTCCATAAAATGAACGTCACATGTTGCAACAACTAATTTATTAAATTCCTCACCAAGTTTAACTATTCTTCTGTTATAATTTCGTAAATCTTCTTCTGTTTCGGCTGGATATTTCTCATCCTCTAACATAAAATGATTGTTTCCTATAGGCTGAACCTCTAAGTAATCGTAAAAATTTACTAATCTTGCAATTTCTTCGTTTGGTCTTCCTCCAACGATTGCTTTAAAAAGCTCACCCGCTTCACATGCTGATCCTATTAATAAGCCATCTCGATATTTAATGAATTCACTTTTAGGAATTCTAGGTCTCTTATGATAATAAATTACGTTAGAATCAGACACTAATTTGTATAAATTAGTACGTCCCTGATCACAAGTAGCTAAAATAATTGCATGATATGTTGGCATTTTTCTAATTGTTTCTATTGAAGAAGTGCCCGCTTTATTTACTTTATCAAGAGTATCTAAGTCTCTATTTTTTAGCATTTCAATAAATTTTACAAATATTTCTGCTGTACATTCTGCGTCATCAACTGCTCTATGATGATGATCTAATGAAACACCCACAGCTTTTGCAACTGTATCTAGTTTAAATCTGTTAAGCGTTGGTATTAACATTCTTGCTAATGCAACTGTATCTATAATTGTTGGATTAAATTCAATATTTTGCAGTTTACAATTATGTTTTATAAAGCTCATATCAAAATCTGCATTATGCGCTACCATTATTGCATCCCCACAAAAATCAAGAAATCTTGGCAAAACGCCTTCTATCACATCAGCATTAACAACCATACTATCATTTATTGAAGTTAATTCTTCAATTCTAAATGGTATTGGTTCCTTCGGATTTACAAAAGTAGAGAATCTATCGATTATCTTTCCGTTTTCTACTTTTACCGCACCTATTTCAATAATTTTATTATTTTCCGGACTAAATCCTGTTGTTTCTAAGTCAAAAACTACATATGTTTCATCTAATGTTTGATTTTTAGAATCCACAATAATGTCTTTGGTATCATCAACTAAATACGCTTCTACTCCGTAAATTACTTTAAAATCAGTATCACATCCTTCTACAGCATGATTCGCGTCAGGAAAAGCTTGAACATCCCCATGATCTGTTATCGCAATTGCTTTATGCCCCCATTTCATTGCTCTTTTTACCAAATCTTTTACATCTGTTACACCATCCATATCACTCATTTTTGTATGACAATGTAACTCAACACGTTTTTCAGGTGCAGTATCTACTCTTTCCACTGTAAAATCATTCAATTTTTTTATTCCAATTATATTTGTAATTGCAACGTCATTATCGTATTTGTCTAGGGCTGCATTACCTTTAACTTTAATAAATGCACCTTTTTTGATATATGACAATAAGTCATCTAACTGATCATTTCTTACAAAAGCTTTTACTGCAATCGAATCTGTAAAATCTGTGATTTTAAGTATAACAATATTTTTTTCATTACGAATTTCTCTTGTTTCAACTGATAAAATTTTACCTCTTACAACTACTTCGCCAATTGGTTGATCTAATTTTTCAATTGAAATTGATTCTTCATCAAAGTCTCTTCCATATACAACATCAGGATTATTTGATTTTTTGTATCTTTCAAATCGTTTATTTTCGCCTTTTGCAAATTTAGTTTTCTGAGCATTTGCGGTTGAAGAATTCTTAGTAACTGTTTCTTGTTTTTTCGAAGTTGAACTAGTTGATGCATCTGCTTTAGCTCCATTATGTGATTCAACCTTTGTATTATCATTTTTAGTAATAATATTTTGATTATTATTGTTACCCTTTTCAATATCACTATCTTTGTTTTTATTGCTAGCGATATTTGTTCTTTCAACGATATGTGCTACTTCTTCCTGAATTTGCTTTTCGCTATTTATTCTATATTTGCTTTCTTTTGGATGCTTATAAGATGGATTTATTATTAAATCAAATCCACATCTTTCACAAATAACCTTTTCTAAAAAATTTATAATCTCATCTTTTCTAGTTTTAGCTATTATAGTCTCCTCTAGGACAAGTGTCATATGCTTTTCATCGGTAAAGGAAACATCCGCTTTTCGTAACAGATTTCCCTCTAATATGCTGTATTCACTTAATTCATCATAGATGCTTTCTTTATATATTTCAAATAATTTTTGAGCATTATATTGACTTGACAATGTAAAACTCTCAATTATATTTACTTCAATATTATTTTTAGGAAAAAGTTGTTTCTTTATTTCGTTTTCAATCAAATGAATATCTTTTTTAAAAATTAACCTTGTAGAATGTAAATAAATGCGAATCCGACTATTGTCACGATTCGCACTTACTTTTGTTACATCAGCTTCTGTCATTAATGCATTTACACTATTATCTTTTATCTTTAAGGTTGGAAAAACATCAAAAAATTTCTTCAATTTTATTCTCCCCAATGATCTAATTCATTTTTAAGTTCCGCTAAAAGTTCATTCTCTGGAACCTTTTTAAAGATTTCACCATGCTTAATGATTAAACCTTCGCCTTTACCACCTGCAACACCTAAATCAGCTTCTTTTGCCTCACCTGGTCCATTTACAACGCAGCCCATTACGGCAACCTTTATATCTAATGGATAATTAGCAACTAATTCTTCAACTTCGTTTGCAAGCTTAATTAAATTTATCTGTGTTCTGCCACATGTTGGACAAGAAACAACCTCTATGCCACCTTTTCTAAGACCTAATGTCTTCAAAATCAGTTTGGCTGTAATTATCTCTTGCTCTGGATCACCTGTTAGAGAAACTCTAATTGTATCACCAATTCCTTCATTTAAAATAATACCTAATCCAATTGATGACTTAATATTTCCTCTCAAGAGTGTTCCAGATTCTGTTATACCAACATGAAGTGGATAATTAGTTTTATTAGCTATTAATTCATGTGCCTTAACACTCATTAAAACATCTGATGATTTAATACTAATTACTAAATTGTCATATCCTAATCCTTCAATCAAGTGAACCTTATCTAGTGCACTTTCTACAAGTCCTTCAGCTGTAACACCTGAATATTTTTCAACTATATTTTTTTCTAATGAGCCAGAATTAACTCCAACTCTTATTGGAATATTTTTTTCTTTTGCTGCATCAACAACAGCCTTTATTTTATCTATATTACCAATATTACCTGGATTAATTCTAATTTTATCTGCACCATTTTCTATAGCTAATAATGCTAATCTATAGTCAAAATGAATATCTGCAACTAAAGGTATGTTAATTTGTTTTTTTATTTCTTTAATAGCATATGCTGCTTCTTTAGTTGGAACAGCACATCTGATAATATCACAACCAGCTTTTTCAAGTCGTTTTATTTGCTCTACAGTTGCTTCAACATCTTCTGTTTTGGTATTTGTCATAGACTGAATCAATATTGGATTATTACCACCTATAACTTTATTACCAATTTTTACAACTTTACTATTTTTTCTCGACATATAAACTGCCTCCAAAATTTATATAACAATTTTTCTAATGTCATTAAACATTACTAATACCATTAACCCCAACAATAATGCAATTCCTACGAAGTTAATTAATCCTTCTTTTTCTCTATCAACTTCTTTTTTGAATACCTTTTTCATGATAGCTTCAATTATTAAAAAGAATAATCTTCCACCATCAAGTGCAGGAATTGGTAATAAATTCATTACACCCAGATTAACTGACAATAAGGCTGCATAACTTAATAAAAACAAAATTGCAACTTGCATCCCACCTTGGGCTTTTGTCTCATTATAATTACTGCCCATGTCTTTTACAATTCCAACTGGGCCGCTCATCTCATTAGCACTAACCTTTCCTGTAACTAAAAGCTTCAAACTACTAATTGTTGTGTCTACATAATACTTACATTTATAAACTGAATGAATTGTAGCATCTAATATATTAGGATTCTTTTTCACTGCTCCACCTGCAATACCGTACAAATACTGCTTAGTTTTTTTATCATATTTTGGAGCAATCTTTACCTCTGAAACTTTTCCTTTTCGTTCAATTTTTAAATCTATTTCTTTGTTAGGATGAAATACCCTGTATGTTGATAATTCCGAAAAGAAATGTATATTCTTTCCGTCAATACTGATTATATCATCACCTGGTTGTATATTAGCTTCGGCAGCCGCAGAACCTTTAGATACCCCAACAATCTTAGTTGTATCATATCCTGATGCCATTATAACAATTATCAAGAAAACAAATGCCATAATGAAATTAAAAAAAGGACCTGCGAACACAATGCTCATTCTCCCAAGAATAGATGCATCATTAAATGATCTTCCAACATCTTTATGCTCATCCACTTGTATACTTTCTTTCGAGCCTATAATTTCTTCTTGGACATTTTGGGAAGTGTTACGAAGTGTATCAGTCCCCTCTGCTTCGCTACTTTCGCCGTCTTCTCCCTCCATTACACACGCTCCGCCAAATGGAAGGAGTTTGATTGAATACAACGTTTCTCCTTTTCTTATACCAAAAAGTGTTGGACCTAATCCTAACGAAAATTCATTTACTTTTACATTATTTAATTTTGCAAATAAAAAATGTCCTAATTCATGAAATAAAACAATTACACCAAATACAATTATTGCAATTACTATACTCATTTTACCACCTTTCTTCTATATAACTGTATGTTTCTTTCTCAGTCATAAGAATATCTTCTAATTTAGGTGTATCAATAAATTTCACATTTTCCATGCTTGATTGTATAATCTCTACTATGTCTAAATATTTTATTTTATTGTTCAAAAACATAGCAACAGCTTTTTCATTGGCAGCATTAAAAATAGTTGGCATATTACCACCTTTTTCAATTGCATCATATGCAAGCGCCAAACCCTTAAATGTATCTAAATCAGGTTTTTCAAAAGTAAGCTGACCTAATTCAAATAGATCTAATCTTTTTCCTGATAAATTTCGTCTTAATGGATAATACAACGCATACTGAATTGGCAATCTCATATCAGGTGTTCCTAACTGAGCAATAACCGCACCATCTTCATACTCAACCGCTGAATGAACTACACTTTGTGGATGAACTAAAACTTGAATCTGTTTAGCATCAACTCCAAAAAGCCATTTTGCTTCCATCACTTCTAAGCCTTTATTCACTAGAGTAGACGAATCAATTGTTATTTTTTTACCCATTGACCAATTTGGATGATTAAGAGCATCTTCAATACGTACTTTTTTCAAATCCTCTAAAGTTTTTCCTCTAAATGGTCCGCCTGATGCTGTAAGAAGAATTTTACTTATTTTATTAAAATTTTCTCCATTTAATGATTGGAAAATAGCACTATGTTCACTATCGACTGGTAAAATCTTTACACCATTTTCTCTAGCAAGTGGCATTATTATATGTCCTGCCGTAACTAATGTTTCTTTATTTGCTAATGCAATATCCTTTTTTGCTTTTATTGCAGCAATTGTTGGTCTAATTCCTAACATTCCAACTACTGCAGACACAACAATATCTGCTTCCTTAATAGTTGCAACTTCTATAAGACCTTCCATTCCAGATCTTACCTTGACATCTAAATCTTTAATAGCGACTTCTAATTCTTTAGCCTTTTTGGAATCAAATACGCAAACTAATTTAGGTCTAAATTTTCTGATTTGCTCTTCTATAATATCAATATTTCCTCTACAAGATAGAGCAACTACATTTATATCTCCTTGTTCCTCTACAACTTCTAATGTTTGCTTTCCTATAGAACCTGTAGAACCTAGTATCGCAATATTTCTCACTTTGGTTCTCCTTTATTCATTATAATTCCTATAACAATGTAATCCCGATATTTTTAATACTAAACTTTCTATTATTAAAGCATATAATGTGCTAAATAATAAATAATAGGAGCTGTAATAATCATACTATCAAATCTATCAAGAATTCCACCATGACCTGGAATTAATTTTCCATAATCTTTAACATCATAATTTCTTTTAATAGCTGACGCTGTCAAGTCTCCAATCATAGAAACTAATGCCGCAATCGCTGAAACAGCTGCTAAAATTATGATTTCTCTTGTATCACTACACATCTTATTTTTGAAAATAGATGTATAAATTACTGTCAAAACAACAGTACCTAACACTCCACCAACTGCACCTTCTATCGATTTTTTAGGGCTTAATTTTGGTGACATCTTATGTTTTCCAAATAATTTTCCTGCACAATATGCACATGTATCACATCCCCAAGAACAAATAAAAATTAAAAATGCAATGTATAGTCCATTATTTACTTGATTTCTAATTTGATATACATATGAAAGCATTACTGCAACATAGAAAATACCAAAGAAACTCATCGAAACTTGATTTGCTTTATATTTAGGATATGTAAAAACATAAACAAACATTGTCAAAATCATGGTTACCATAAAAATCAATACTACATCACTTACAAAGTGCCATTTGAAATTACTATAAAATGCTACCGCCGATGCATAACCAACAAATCCAAGTAATTTATTTTGAATTTCAAATATGCGGTAAAGTTCAAACATTCCAACTAATGAAATTGCCATAGTTGAAAATAGTAGCAAATCACCCCCAATTGTAATTAAAATTATCGAAAGCAGAACTAATATTATTCCACTAATAAGTCTTGTTTTAAACATTAATTTTGTCTCCTTAAAACATTTTTTGCATAATATATTCTATTATATAACATTCTGCAAAAAAATAAAATCACTTACTCTTCTATTTTACCAAATCTTCTATCTCTTTTAGTATATTCCTTAACTGCTAATAATAAATCTTCTTCATGAAATGCTGGCCAAGGTGTATCTGTAAAATAAAACTCACTATATGCTAACTGCCATAACAAATAATTTGATAGTCTCTGTTCTCCGCTTGTTCTGATCATTAGATCAGGATCCGGAATATCTTTCGTATCTAAATAAGAAGAAAATAATTTTTCGTCAATGCTTTCTTTTTTTAAAGATCCATTTTCAATATCAACTGTCATTTTTTTAAATGCTCGAATCATTTCATCTCTACTACCGTAATTAATTGCAATTGTTAAATTAAGTCCTGTGTTTTTTGATGAAACTTCTTCTAATTCCTTGATTTTTTCTTGAAATTTAGCTGTAAGTCTTGTTTTGTCACCAATAACTCTAACTCTCATATTATTTTTATTTGCAGTTTTAATACATGTTGAGAGATAATTTCCTAATAACTTCATTAATGCTTTTACTTCACCATCTGGTCTATTCCAATTTTCAGTTGAAAATGCATATAAAGTTAAATATTTAATTCCTAAATTATTTGCAGCCTCACATACTCTTTCTACGTTTTTTGCTCCAACTGTATGTCCGTATGTTCTAGGTCTTCCCTGGCTTTTTGCCCATCTTCCATTTCCGTCTAAAATAATTGCTACATGATTTGGAATTTTTAAATTATCCTTAATTTCATTATAATTATTAGTCATTAAATTTTCTCCTTATGTAGAAAGTGGGGCATGTACATACAATGCCCCACCAGTCTATATTTTCACTTTATAAAGTTATCAAATATTAAACTGTCATGATTTCTTTAGCTTTTACTTCAACAGCAGCATCAATTTTCTTGATAAATTCATCTGTTAATTTTTGAGCACTATCTTCTAAATCTTTGATTTCATCCTCAGAAATATCGCCTTCTTTGCTAAGCTTTTTAAATGAATCCTTTGCATCTCTTCTAATATTTCTGATAGCAACTTTTGCATCTTCACCTTTTTTCTTAATATCTTTTGCAAGATCTTTACGTCTTTCCTCTGTTAATTCAGGGAAAACAAGGCGTACTACTTTACCATCATTTGTTGGATTTAATCCTAAATCTGATACTAAGATAGCTTTTTCAATTTCTTTTACAAGTGAAGCTTCCCATGGCTGGATTTGAATCATTCTTGGTTCAGGAACCGAAACGTTAGCCACCTGATTAAGTGCTGTTGGTGTTCCGTAATAATCTACACGAATTCTATCAAGTACATGTGGATTAGCTCTTCCTGCTCTAATTGACGCATATTCTTCTTCAAGATTTTTTAAGGATTTCTGCATCTTTTCTTTGTATAAATTAAGTCTTTCATCCATTATGAATTTCCTCCTACTAAACTGTCACTTTAGTACCATTAAAATCTCCTGTTACGGCTTTAACGATACCATTTTCTTCATTTAAACCAAATACATACATTGGCATTTTATTTTCCATGCACATAATAGATGCTGTTAAATCTATTACCGCAAGTTTTTTTTCAATTACTTCATCAATAGAAATTTGATCATATTTTCTAGCATCTGGATTAATTTTTGGATCACTATCATATACTCCATCAATTGCCTTTGCTAAATAAATTCCTTCTGCTTCAATTTCAATTGCTCTTAAAACAGTAGCAGTATCAGTTGAGAAATAAGGATGTCCTGTACCACCTGCGAAAAGAACAACCATATTTTTCTCAAAATATTTGTTTGCACGATCTTTTGAAAATAACTTAGTCATTGAACCACATTCAAAAGGTGTAAGAACTGCAGTTTTTAAACCAACTGAACGTAAAATTTCAGAAACATAAATACAGTTCATAACTGTAGCTAACATACCGATTTGATCTGCTTTTGTACGATCAATTGTTTCGCTACTTCTACCTCTCCAAAAGTTACCTCCTCCGATAACAATACCAACTTGTGTTCCTTGTTCTACAACTTCTTTAATTTGTTTAGCTACTACAGTTACTGTAGCCTCATCAAATCCTTGATGCTTATCACCCGCAAGTGCTTCACCACTTAATTTTAATAAAATACGTTTCATTTTTATTACCTCTTTAGTTTACTCCGAATAAGCCTTGAACATCTAATTCCGCGTAAGTCTGTGAACAAAAGCCTTCTATTACAGCACCATTATTAATCTGAACTGTACGAGATTTAATATTACCCATGACAACTGCCGATGTATCAACTACAACAGGACCTTGAACATCTATATCACCTTTTACAGCACCTGCTATTACAGCAGAAGTTGCAGATATATTTCCAATAATTACAGAACCAGCACCAATTTTTACTGTTCCTGTACTTACTATTTCTCCCTCAACTTTTGCAGCATCAGAGAAAAACTCTGCACTATTACTATTTCCGATAATTGTACCTGTGACATTCAATTTACCATTGCATGCAACATTTCCATTTATCTGTCCCTGGATATCAAACGAACCAGTTGTCTGAATATCTCCAACTAATGTTGTACTAGTAGTAATAACTGATACATCATCAGAAGCCTCTCCTGTCAATTCAATAAATTGTGATTTAGTTCTATCATCTTCAATTCTTTCCTCGTTATTTTTTACTAATGGATTTTCTTCTATTCTAGATTGATTATTCATTTTGTTTGCCCCTGTTGAAACAGCTGAACCATTCTTTTTTTCTTGCTCATTAACCTGTTCAAGCAAACCATCTAGCTTTGACAATTCTGATTTTAAATCGGTGCTTTCAGATGTCATTTTATTTTTTACAACATCTAACTCAATTGTTTTTGTAGTCTTTTCATTTTTCTTTTCATCCACCGATGCAATTTCGTTAACTGACTGTGAAAAATCATCTTTAAAATCTTTAAAAAGTCCCATTTTCAAAACCTCCATTAATCCCTTATATTTACTTGCCCTTATTCAATACTACTAGAATTAAAAAACTGTATTACATTTGCATCTTTATCAATCGGTAAAATTTGAGATTTAGATTTCTTTAAATCATTTATCAGTCTCCCCAAATTTTCAACCGTTGTTGACTCTACAATTCCATCATGTAACAAAACCACAGATATCTTATTTTTTGCAATTTCTTGTTCCATTTTTTGAATTCTATCTTCACTATTAAGTGATAAAATCTCAGCAACATTCCAATCAACATATGTTATATTATGTTTTTTTAAAAAATCAACAAACACTGACATACTCACGTTGCTTATACGATTGTTACTACTTCCTAGGAATCTGTAATATTTACATTTTACTCCCGTATTATTGTACAATAGCTTCTGTAAATGGAAAAAATCTTGTTCAAATGCCTCTTTTGAATTATATACTTGGTTCAACTTATTAGTATACGAACGCATCCCTAATGTATGTCCTTCATCTACTATTCGTTTATAAATATTTTTTGCTTGTACACTTTCATTCCCATCAACAAAAAAAGTTGCCTTAACATTTTGTTCTTTTAAAACATCTAAAAGACGTTGTGTATTTTCACTTGGCCCGCCTTCGAATGTAAGATAAACTTTATTTAGATTATCTTTTTGAACACCGACACCATTATAAGAACGCTGTTCTAATTGTTTTGATAAGAATTTAATATCTTTATTCAAGCGAACGACAAAAATACTCAAACAAACCAAGCCTATAAATGATAAAACCATCCACACTATAATAGATATAACTATAGTGTTTTTTATCTTATTTATACGCCTACGCCTATTTCTTGCTTCATTAACATTTTCCCCCTTTTCTTCCATAATCTCCTCCTAAATTATTATACCTAGTTATATTTTATCATATATTAATAGGTTGTAAATAAAATCTTGTGGAAATATTTAAAAAAAAGGAGAAATAATAAGATATTATCCGACTTTTTCAAGGAATGTAATCCTTTTATTTTCTCGTTATATACAAAGCCCCAAAGTCAATGACTTCGCATGACTTTGGGGATAAGTAAGTATAATCTCTTACAAATTATGCATTTAACTGTGCAGCTACTTCTGCAGCGAAATCTTCTTCTTTTTTCTCGATTCCTTCACCAGTTTCAAAACGAACCATCTTCTTAACAGTTACAGTAGCACCAACTTTTTTAGATACTTCTTCTAAGTATTTAGCTACAGTCTGTTTTCCGTCTTCAGCTTTAACGTAAACTTGATCTACTAAGCAAACTTCTTTTAATTCTTTGTTTACACGACCTTCAACGATACCTTTGATAACTTTCTCAGGTTTCTGAGATTCTTTTGGATCGTTCATGATCTGAGCAAGAAGAATTTCTTTTTCATGAGCAATGTGCTCAGCTGAAATTTCTTCTCTTGAAATATATTTTGGATTTAAAGCTGCAACCTGCATTGCAATGTTTAATAATGCTTCTTTAACGTCATCATTAACAACTTCTGTTTCAGCTTCAATGATAGAAGCGATTCTTCCGCCACCATGTACGTATGAAACAACACATCCGTTTTCAGATGTAACTTTAACAAATCTTCTGATTTTTAAGTTCTCACCGATAACAGCAATTTTATCTACTAATGCATCTTTAACTTTCTTGCTTGCATCTTCGTTCCAATCTTCTTCTAATAACTCTTCTACTGTTGTAGCGTTTGAATTAACTACCTGAGTAGCTACAGAAGCAACGAATTCTTGGAATACTTCGTTCTTAGCAACGAAATCAGTCTCAGAGTTAACTTCAACCATAGCTGCTGTATTTCCATCGATTTTAACTGAGCAAAGACCTTCTGCTGCAACTCTACCAGCTTTTTTCTCTGCTTTAGCCTGGCCATTTTTTCTTAAGAATTCAATAGCCTCATCCATGTTACCTTCTGTTTTATTTAATGCTTTTTTACAATCCATCATACCTGCGCCTGTAATTTCACGCAATTCTTTTACCATAGCTGCTGTAATAGCCATTATTTTCATCCTCCAATTATTTAATTTAATTAAACATTTCAAAAAACTCGCACGATGTGATGCAGTCTTACGACTGCATTTCACATCTATTTGAGTTCTTTAAAATACTTTTTCCTCTTCTTTTAAAAGGATAGAGCAAATTAAGCTTCTGTTTCTTCAACATCTGCTTCTGAGTTTACTTCTTCTACACCCTGTTTTGCTTCAATAACAGCATCAGCCATTTTAGAAACAATTAATTTAACTGCTCTGATAGCATCATCGTTACCTGGGATAACGTAATCTAATTCTTCTGGATCACAGTTAGTATCAGCGATACCAATTAAAGTAATTCCTAAAGACTGAGCTTCTTTAACACAGATTCTTTCTTTCTTTGGATCTACAACGAAGATAGCATCTGGAATTCTCTTCATTTCTTTGATACCACCAAGGTTTTTCTCTAATTTATCCCATTCTTTTTTAAGTTCAACAACTTCTTTCTTTGGAAGAACATCAAATGTTCCATCTTCAGACATTGTTTCGATCTGTTTTAATCTTTCAATACGGCTCTGGATAGTCTTGAAGTTAGTTAACATACCACCTAACCATCTTTCGTTTACGAAGTACATTCCACAACGCTCTGCTTCAGATTTGATAGCATCCTGAGCCTGTTTCTTTGTACCAACGAAAAGAACTGTTCCACCTTGAGCAACGATGTCAGAAAGTGCATCATATGCTTCATCAACTTTTCCTACAGATTTCTGTAAGTCGATGATGTAGATACCATTACGCTCTGTATAAATGTATGGAGCCATTTTAGGATTCCATCTTCTTGTCTGATGTCCAAAATGAACACCTGCTTCTAATAATTGTTTCATTGAAATAACACTCATTTTAATACCTCCATGGTTTAATTCTTCCGGTCAACTCACTCGACAAAGCTACCTTTTCAGGCACCAGTTTTACCGTCATTAACCGTGTTTTCTTGTTTCTATTTGGTATGTCTTTTACAAAGATGAGTAACTTGCAAAATAAACACACACAGTAGAGTATAACATAACAAATATGTTTAAAGCAACATTTTTTTCTTACTATTTTATAAAAAAAGTAATCGTCAGAAAAACACCACCAATTAGCGCTTTTCTTCCGATTACTTTTAATAAATTTCATGTGTTATTTTTATAGAATAATGTATAAATTATATATAAGCATATACTTTTTTGCTAATTTTAAATAGTTAATTATAATATTTTCTATTTACTCATTAACTATTAAATTACATCATTCCACCCATTCCTGGATTTCCAGCTGGCATAGCTGGTGCTTCTTCTTTTATATTAGCAACTGCAGATTCTGTTGTTAATAATGTTGAAGCAACTGATGTTGCATTTTGTAATGCACTTCTTGTTACTTTTACAGGATCAAGGATACCTGAGCTTACCATGTTAACATATTCTTCTGTTGCTGCATTAAATCCAACACCCACTTCAGATTCTCTTACTTTATTAATGATGACTGCACCTTCTAATCCAGCATTTGCAGCAATGTAATATAATGGTGCGTCTAATGCTTTTAATATAACTCTTGCACCAGTTTTTTCATCTCCTTCAAGAGTTTCAACTAATTCTTGAACTTTTTTAGCTGCATGAATGTAAGCTGATCCACCACCTGAGATAATTCCTTCTTCAACTGCTGCTCTAGTAGCATTTAATGCATCTTCTAATCTTAATTTTGCTTCTTTCATTTCTGTTTCTGTTGCTGCACCAACTCTGATAACTGCAACACCACCAGCCATTTTAGCAAGTCTTTCTTGTAATTTTTCTTTATCAAATTCAGAAGTTGTTTCTTCAACCTGATTACGAATTTGTTTAATTCTCGCTTGAATTGCATCTTTAGAACCAGCACCATCAACAATAACTGTTGTCTCTTTTTGTACTTTAACTGATTTAGCTTTTCCTAATTGATCGATTGTAACATCTGCTAATTCTAATCCTAAATCTGAGCTAATAACCTGTCCACCTGTTAAAATTGCAATATCTTCAAGCATAGCTTTTCTTCTGTCGCCATATCCTGGTGCCTTAACAGCTACAACATTGAATGTTCCACGTAATTTATTTACAATTAATGTTGTAAGAGCTTCACCTTCAACATCTTCTGCAATAATTAATAATTTAGCGCCTGTTTTAACAATTTGCTCTAACAATGGTAAAATATCCTGGATATTAGAAATTTTCTTATCTGTAATTAAAATATATGGATCATCTAATGTTGCTTCCATTTTGTCCATATCTGTACACATATATGCTGATAAATATCCTCTATCAAATTGCATACCTTCAACTAAATCTAATTCTGTTTTCATTGTTTTAGATTCTTCGATAGTAATAACACCATCATTTGTAACTTTTTCCATTGCATCTGCAACTAAGTTACCTACTTCTTCATCACCAGCAGAAATTGCAGCAACTTTAGCAATTTGATCTTTACCATTTACCTTTTGGCTCATCTCTTTTAAAGCCTCAACAGCTTTATCTGTTGCCTTTTTCATTCCACGACGTAAAACAATTGGGTTAGCTCCAGCTTCAAGGTTTTTCATTCCTTCTTGAACCATTGCCTGTGTTAAAACAGTTGCTGTAGTTGTACCATCTCCTGCTACATCATTTGTTTTTGTTGCTACTTCTTTTACTAATTGTGCACCCATGTTCTCGAATGCATCTTCAAGTTCAATTTCTTTTGCTATTGTAACACCATCATTTGTAATTAATGGTGCACCATATGATTTATCTAATACAACATTTCTTCCTTTAGGTCCTAATGTTACACGTACTGTATTTGCTAATTTATCTACACCTGCGCCTAAAGCTGCACGAGCTTGTGAACCATATTTAATATCTTTTGCCATTATAAAATACCTCTTTTCCAATAAATATTATTTGCTAACTATTAATCCTCAACGATTGCTAAAATATCGTTTTGCCTTACGACAATATACTCTTTTCCATCTAATTTAACTTCAGATCCAGCGTATCTAGAATAGATAACTTTCTGACCTACTTCTACATTCATTTTTACTTCTTTCCCGTCAATCACACCGCCAGGACCTACAGCTACAATTTCAGCTTCCTGTGGTTTTTCCTGTGCTGAACTTGTAAGAATGATTCCTGATTTTGTTGTTTCCTCTGCTTCAAGTTGTTTTAAGACAACTCTGTCTGCTAATGGTACTAATTTCATTTATATATGCCTCCTCGTAAATATCAAAATAATTATCTTATCTCGCTTTTCTTGTTAGCACTCATTTCTTTTGAGTGCTAATTGATGATTTAATAATAAACTTTTTTTGCTATCATTTGCAATCCTATAAAACAAGGGTAATTTGCTTGTTTTATCGGTTTATGTGTATATTTCTGCCATTTTTCTCTTCTTTTCTTTGATTTTCTCATCTTTTCTCTTTTTTTAATAAAAAAATACAACCTATGTCGTTTTATTGACATACGTTGCATTTTTGTTAACTATATCAATTCGAATATGTTGCATTTTAAAGCAACTATATTAACTCAAAATGTTTCATAGCATTGTAAATACCATCTTCCCACAAACTTGTTGTCACATAATCTGCGACTTTTCTTGCTGGTTGAGTGCAATTTCCCATCGCTATTCCAGTATTTACATACTCTAGCATTTCTACATCATTTATACTATCACCTATTGCAAATGTATCCTGATGTTTGATATTTAAAATTTCACATACTTTTTTTATTCCTGTTGCTTTTGAAGTATTTTTTGGGACAAATTCTATAACATCGCCTTCGTGAATAAGAAAATCAAAGTATTCTCCTAATTCCTTTTCGACAACATTCATATCTGTATCTTCTGTTATATCTCCAGAAAATTTATTTATCACTATTTTTCCTTCATAATTTTCAAGAGGGACCGCTTTATCTTTTAATACTTTTTTTAATTTATTAGTGTATGGATCACCTGAAAACTTTTCTATATCAAACCAATGATACTCTGGCCCTTCTAATACTACTGGAATGTGTTGCTGTGTTGTAACATTCAAAGATTTTTCAACTAACTCATCTGATAAAATATTTTCGTAAAGAACTTCGCCATCCATCTCTATATGATTTCCGCACGCAGCAATTATACCATCAAAGCCTATATTTAATAATCTTTCATCGATGATATTTCCTCTAGCTCTTCCACTACAAATAAATGTTTTATGTCCATTTTCTTTTAACAATCTAATTGTTTCAACTGTACTTTTTGGAATTTTATGGTTTTCATCCCAAATTGTTCCGTCAATATCAAAAAAAATAACTTTAGAGTGCATTAATTTTTCTTCCTTCCACATATAACTAATTCATTTATTCTTTTACATGATCTAATCCTTGTCCTATAATAGTATAAACATGATCATCTGCCAAGGAATAAATTATTTGTTTTCCATCTCTTTGGGATTTAACCAATTTTTTTTGCTTTAAAATCTTTAATTGATGTGATATCGCCGATTGTGACATGTCAACAAAATCTGCAATCTCTCCAACACACATTTCTTTTTTTGCAAGAGAAAACAAAATTTTAATTCTTGTACTATCGCCAAATGTTTTAAATACTTCCGCTAATTCGCTAATTATCTGCTCATCTGGCATGCCTGTGTAACCTTCTTCTTTTATATATTCTTCCATTTAGTTGTTCTCCTCATCATCAACTACAATCACCGGATATTCATATACTTTGTCAGCATAAGTAAATTTCAGTTTGTCCTGTAGTTTATTTGATGCGCAAATTATTTTTTTGGTTCCAGCCACAAATTTACCCTGATAGAATTGAGGTCCATTTATGACACTAATATTGTAGTCTGTACCATCTAAAATATTTTCAGGAATATCTAATATACAATAATTACTATCATCATCGTCATTCAAAATCTGCTCATCAAACTTTTTGACACATGCTATAAACTTACCATCATTTACGACAATAGTTCCATTTGTTTGAGAATTTTTACAAATTGAATTTTCGTCTTCCGAACTTGATTCAGCGTAAACATTACTATTTTTCAAAACAACAGATTTTGATGTCCAAAACAAGATATCCTTAGTTCTAATCACATATTTACCTGTTTCTATTTTTATGTCTTTATCATAAGATTTACTCTTTAAAGCCACTTTATTGCAATTTATTTCACAATATTTATCATTCATAATAAACGCATCAGCTACGATAGCATTATACGAATTTTCTATATAGCAATCATTTTTTACGGTTTTTAAATCGCCTTCGCATAAAATTGCATTATTATTAGCTTTTAAATTTAAAGTATTTTCAATTAAAGTAATATCATTCTGAGCTGATATAGCATTTCCAAATGTATCTAATTTCATTTTACTTTTGTTTAATGAAATTCCACTTTCAGAATCTAAGCCTGATAAATAATTGTTATATGTCTGAGAATCCATATATTTATTCATTGCATCAATTCGTTCATTTTGATACAATTCGCAAAATGCTTTCTTCTGAGCCTGTCCATTTTGTACTTTAATTTTTGCTAGTGAACCATTTATATATCCCCCAGCATAAACGCCTCGATTACCTGATGATATCGTATATAATCCACCATTAAAGTCAATATTTTTATTAGCAACAACCGCATTATCACATGATTTAATAGTCAAATTTGCATTGTAAAAATTTAAATCACTTTGTGAAACAATCGAGCTTCCTCTATACGCATTAATAAACAAATCTCCAGAGCCACGAATTTCTAACGGAACCTCCGTAGAGATAACAGCCCTATCTCTAAAATGCTTTGTAAAATCTTTTACTGTATCTTTTTTAGATTTTGATTCTTTAGTAGTTTTTGGACTTGCAATTTTTAGGTTATCTTGTTGACTACCTTCACTTTGTTGATAAATATTGTTTAATTTTTGAATATTTTTTTTAGATTTATCATCTAACTTCTTGTTATACTCATTTTCATCTCCAAAAGTAAGAGTATTCGTTGTATTTTTTTCTATATTCAAGGTAACCTTATGTGCTCTCTTTATTTGGATAGGACTATAGTTTTTAGTTAAAATAACAACATTGCTAAAATTGATAACAACATTTCCACTTTTAACATCAACAATTATGTGTTTATCTGAAATCTTACCTGAAAAATCATACACTCCAGCACGATTAATAATTATATTTGACTTATTTAATACAACACCCTCACCATTTGCAACAATCTTTTCATCTGATAAATCAACTGCTGCATTTCCGCTATGATTTTCATTTATTATCATTGCAAAAACACATGTTGTCACAACAAGCAAAGTCAAACAAAAAATTATAACAAATAATTTCTTATTAATCTTCATTTTTCCTCCATTAAAACTCAAGTGCCATTTTAGCTATAGCTCTAGCACCCTCTATTGTTTCTGCTGCACATAAAAATCCAGAATTATGGCAAAATCTAAATCCCTTAACATTTGTCAACTCTTCTAGTTCTTCCTGTGTTTTGCCTCTCCATTCTTCAGGTAACGCTTTCTTTAGTTCATCTTTATCTTCGTCTGAAGGAACGCACTGAATATTATATCCACCACGATTTGATTTATAAATAACATACTTTATGTTAGTATCTTTAACTGCAGATTTCCATGGAACATCATTTTGTAACTCGAAAATCTCAATATCCTCTGGAAGTTTACTTAATTCTTCTCTAACTATTTCACGAGCTTTTAAATTTGATTTTGTTTTTTCAAATCTTCTTTCTAAGATTCCCTTAGCAAAAGAAACTGCTTCAAAAAATGCCTCATCTGTACTTTTATCTTCGTCCCATTTTGGATTAAAATCAGAAATAGCCATTGCAAAATCATTATCACAGCCTGTATTATCCGAAAGGTCTAAAGGTTGTATAAAATACTCATCAAATTTTTGAGCACTTTCTTCATCCATAATTAATGTTCCGAATTTCTCCCAAAGTAAACCAAACGCTGCATAAGGCACTTCATTTTCTCTATATCTTTTGTCTTTTTGATGGTGATCAAATTCTCCCCAACCAATATCATAAATGATTCCATCAAGCTCTGATGTACACTTAAATATTCTATGTACTGTAATATTTGGATTTAATATTTGTAAAAATGCTGTTGCAAAAACATCGTCCGAATGAAAACTTCCGGCATGTGTGTATGCATTTTTTACATTTAATATATAACTATTTTCTTTCATATTTATACCAATAGACATAACGTCTACCCCTTCCATAATAATCAGACGCATAAATTTAACTTATGCGCCTTTATCTTTTACATGTCTATTTAGTATATCACACAAAGCACTAAAACAAAAGATTTTAAATTATTTATTCTATATTTTTTAATGCTAAGTCCATTGGAATTTTCTTTATTTTTTTGTAAATAAATTGTTCTACAACAAAATAAGATAGCATTCCTAACAATATAACTTCTAAGTAAACCTCTAGTGGTATCTCTAATGGCATCCATCCTGAGAACATTTTTTTCATCATACTTTTATAAATTATAGAAAAAGAATAATATGTAATTGGCAAACTCAATAAAACTGAGAAAAATACAACAATTCTTGTTGTCATTAAATATAATTTTCTTTCTTCTTTTGGAGTATAACCTAAAATTTTAAGCATTGAAATTGAATTTGAATTTTTTTCAATCGTCAACTTAGTTAACAAGAAAATAATTAACATAAAAGTAACTATAGCAAATACATTAACTGCCTTATACATTCCTCCCATTGAAGTTTTTAATTGTCTAGTCATTTTGGTTAAATCGGACTTCGTAATAATTGTTAATATATTTTTTTCGTCTATGTCTCTTATTTTTTTATTTGTTAAATATCCCGTAAAATTCTCCTTTTTAACATTGAATTTCTTGCAAAAAGTTGCTTCATTTAAAACAATCGTTTCATTTGCTGGATATTCAAATACTCTTGATACCTTAAATTTATATTTTTTCTTATTATATTTTTCTTTTAAAGTAATAACATCATTTTTTGACAAGTTGTATTTTTCTGCAATTGATGAACTAATTATCACTTCACCTTTTTGGGGTTTAATTTTAAAATATTTTGATTTTTTAGGAACTCCCATTATCGAAATATCTTCTTGTCTAAATTCTGAATTTGGCAAATTACTTAATGTTTTTTGATAAAATTTTTCTGCGCCCTTTGTCATAGTCTTCTGTGGCGATGTTAAATACACTTGGTATTCACAAACCATATTATCAATAGTTATTTTTTCAAAATTATCTAATAGAGGTACTAAAGCTAATCCAAAAAATAATAATACATTTGCCAAAAATATTCCTATAAAAAGCAACACATAATTTGGAAAATTCTGTAAAAAAACTCTAATTTTAAATTTTGTCATAAAACTAAAATTATGCAATCTAATACTTTTTTTCTTTTTATTTTTGGTCAAATTTCTTCTAATGAAATCAATAGGTAACAATGTTAGTCTTCGGCGCAAAATCACATAATTAACTACATACATTAGAATCAGTGGTAAAATTGTTGTTTTAATAAATGCATCCATGCTAAAAATAGGCGTAAATGTTGGCAAACTATAGCTATTATAATATAAATCAGCACATACTTTAAACAAATATGTGTAACCTAATATATTACCTACAATAGCCGAAATCAAAGTAATTACCATAGGCGAGCATATATAATGTCTTATAATCTCGCTCTTTTTATAACCTGAGGCTCTGAGTGTTCCAATCACATTTGCTTCCTTTACAACCGTGTTATCTGCTGTAACAGCAAATATAAACGCTATTATTGCTATCAAGATATAAAACAGTGTATCTATCATTACACCATCACTTTCAAAATCATCTCCAGCAAACTTTATCGCATTATTTAAATATCTTGGTGTAAAATCCTCTAATTTTCCCTTATAAAAGAGTCTTTTCACCATTTTATCTGATATCTTTTTTTCTTCTGACTGATTGTCTTTTACTTTATTATCAATTTTTTTATTATATTTAAATGCATATTTGTTAATTTCTCGTTCCTTAATCTCGTTATACGCATTTGCCGTTGTTATCGCAACACCAAATTTATTAGCATCAAACATCATATCTGAATTGCTTTTAAAAAGCGTAGAATAATCAGAAAAGGCAACTAACGCACTAATTTTGTATTTTTTACCTTTTAGTTTAATTTTATCTCCTACCTCATAATTATTTAATTTTGCAAACATTCTATCTATTGCTATTTCATTTCTTTTCTTAGGAAATTTTCCTTGCATTAGGCACTCTCGATTTATTTGATGTCTTTTTTTATAAATACGAAGTTCTCTTTCTTTTTTTTCTTCTATTTTGAGATCCTTATAAAAAAGCTCATACGCTTTTATTTTGTTTTCCTTTTCAATTTCTTTCAATGTGGATTTATCTAATTTATCTGCAAATGTAAAATTTCCATTTTCAATATTATATTTTTCAAACCCCTTCTTATTACTTTCTTTTAAACTTACATCAGCTACTATAAATCCTGAAATAAATCCTATAAAAATTACCATAAAAAGAAAAATAGCTAGATATTTTCCAATTTCACTTTTCATATTCCTTAATATTCTTTTTCTTAATGGATTTTTCATTTTCGCTCTCCTACCTACCATTCTAATTCTTCTGCTGATATTTTCTCATTATTCAAATAATTTTTTCTAATTTCTCCATCTTTTAACTTAATTATTCTATCTGCCATATTTTTTATAGCATCATTATGCGTAACCATAATAATCGTTGTTTTGTATTTTTTATTAACATCTTCTAATAATTTAAGAATTGCTTTCGAAGTTTTATAATCTAAAGCGCCTGTTGGCTCATCGCATAATAAAATATCAGGATTTTTTATAATAGCTCGCCCTATCGCTGTTCTTTGTTGTTGGCCACCCGATAATTGATTTGGTATTTTATTTTCATGATTTGATAATTCCAAAACATTTATTAGTTCATTAATATCAAGGGGATTATCTGAAAGATATTCTCCAACCTCAATATTTTCCTTTAAAGTTAAATTTGGAATTAAATTATACATCTGAAAAACATATCCTAAATGTTTTCTTCTATACATGGTTAGTTCTTTTTCAGACATATTTTTAGTCTTATCTCCATCGATTGATACGTAACCACTATCTGCCACATCTATTCCGCCAATAATATTCAATAACGTAGATTTCCCAGATCCTGATGGTCCTAAAAGCACGCATATTTCACCTTTTTGTATTGAAAATGTAATATCCTTTAATACTTGTAATTTATTCTCATCTTTTCCATACGATTTACATAAACTTTTTATTTCTAATAACATCATTACTCCTCCTAGTTTAATTACTTTTGTTATAATTAGTATAGACTAACTTTTGAAAAATGTAAAGAAAATTAAATAAAAACAAAAAAACCAAAGAAGCACACATAAACTATGATATGCTTTCTGAGTTTTTCTGTACAAATCACAGAAATAATTAAAAATCAAGTAACCACTTGGATAGAATCCCAGGCTGGATTTATCCAAGCGATGTTCGGTAATTTATGCTGTGAAAGTTGAGTCATTAATTAAATACATCTTATGTCTCCTCTATTAATACTTGTTTTATTGCTTCTGTCTTATGCTGAATTTCTTGCCACTCAAGATAATCTTTCGAGTCAGCTACAATTCCAGCTGATGCATGTAAATACAAATCATCTTCTTTTCTTAAGATAGTTCTTATTGTAATAGAACTAACTATATTTCCATTAAACTCAAAAAATCCCGTAGCACCACCATATGGTCCTCTTTCTTCATTTTCAAGTTCATTTATAATTTCCATAGCACGTACTTTAGGCGCACCGGTTAAAGTTCCTGCTGGAAATGTAGATTCAAAAAGTTTCATTGTATTGATATTTTTGCTTACTTTTCCCTCCACACTGCTAATCAGATGAAAAACATGAGAAAATTCTTCACTCTTCATCAGTGTAGTTACCTTTACACTTCCTGCATCCGCAACACGTCCAATATCGTTTCTTGCTAAATCTACTAGCATTATATGCTCTGCCTGCTCTTTCGGATTGTTCTCCAAGTCTTTTCTTAAAAACTCAGCCTCCACCTTACTCTTTCCTTTTCCTTTGGATGTCCCAGCAATTGGTCTGATAATAACATTTCCATTTTCAACCCTTAACTGTAACTCTGGACTATTACTAATTAACTGATATGCTTTATCTTCCCAATAAAACATATATGGTGAAGGATTAACTGCTCTAAGCTTTTCATATATACTAAACGGATTAATTTTTTGCTTTATGTGAAGTCTTCTACCTAATTGTATTTGAAATATATCACCATCTTTTATATATTCCTTTGCCTTCTTCACCTTTTGATAATATTCTCTTTCTTCAATATTAGAATGAAGAAATTCAATTTTACCTGTTTCAACTGCGTTTTCGTTATTTGATTCTTTCAAATAATCATTTACAATTTGTATAATATCTATGTCCTTATACTTTTGTGTTGGTAAAATATTATTTATAATCAATATTTCATTATTCTTTGGATTATATTCTATTATGTGTGAATAATATTTCAAATGAATATCCGGGAAATTTAGCACTCGCTTGTTCTTGTCAGCAATCTTTTCAATATAGTGTAAATATTCATATGAAAAAACTCCCATTAATCCGTTTGTAAAATTTGACTCAAAGTCATGAACTTTTTCTTCTTTAAACATTGCCGAAATTATAGGAAATATATCCGAAAAGCATCTTTCTCCCAAATTGTATTCTTGCCGTTCATTATCAAAGATCTCACGAAAATTAATTTCAAATTTTTCTTTTAAATATTTTGAATCGCTCAGTATTTTCATTTTATGATTATCAACAATAATTTCAAGCTCTGGGAACAATCCTATATAGCTATTGCCACAATCAATTTCAGGTCCTTTTACTGAATCAAATAAACAACAACTTTCTGTTCCAAACCTTTTTCTCAATGCTTTAAATACATTAATAAAATCTGTTTTCAGACTTTCTTTTTTTGCATACTGTTTAATTCCAAGTTCATGAATCTCTTTTAATGCCTCATAGCAAATAGTATTCTGATTATGTGTTCCCACTGTTTCTTTCTTGAGATTAATTCTATTCAAAAAATTTTCTAACATTTTCAGACCGCTTTGGGTCATTATGGATTCTGGGTGAAATTGTACGCCCTCTATCTCATATTCTTTATGTACAATACCCATAATTTCTCCATCTTCAGTTTCACATGTAACTTCAAAACAATCTGGCAAACTGTCTTTTTCAACTATCAAAGAATGGTACCTAGTTGCAATAAACTCACTAGGAAAATCACTAAAAACTCCTAATCCTTTAGATATTATTTTTGATGTTTTTCCATGAAACAACTGATTTGCATGAATAACTTTACCACCAAATGCTTCTCCTATAATTTGATGTCCAAGACAGATTCCAAACATTGGAATTTCCCCTGCGAATTTCTTCACAACCTCTAAACAAATGCCTGCACTTTGTGGATTACCAGGACCTGGCGAAATAAAAATCGCTCCTAAATCCATTTGTTCGATTTCTTCAAGTGTGATTTTATCATTTCTTACACAAATAACATCATACTGTAATTCGCGCAAATATTGATAAACATTGAATGTAAAAGAATCATAATTATCGATCAACAATATTTTTTTCATTATCTCTTCCCTTTCTTAACTGCATCAACAACTCTATTAACCATCTTAACTTTCTTTCATTTCATAAACAATTTTTTCAACAACCTCTTTACTATCTTCTTTTCATTCCTCTTTTCACCTCCCCAAAAAAAAACTCTTGTCCTAAGACAATGTATCTCAATTCATTGTCTTAGGACAAGAGTCTATACTCCTGCGGTACCACCTAAATTGATGCAAAATGCACCCACTCACATAATGTACTAACATACATCTTCCCTTGATAACGAGCGGAAATCCCGTTGGGCATTACTCGAGCCACTGCTCTTTGCTCCCACCTTCCCAAGTCCATTCCATGTTCCTTTCATTACTACAATCTCACTATCTGTAGCTCTCTGTAAATCAAACTTGATACATGTACTACTCTCGGTCACTAGTTTATTTCTCTTCTTTTTTTGCATTCTACTTCTTAATCATTCAATTGTCAATAGTTTTTTATAAACTCAACTTTCCCAGCATAAATTACCGACTGGTTTACAGGTGGGAAAGTTGAGTAAATTATATTATTACGTTTAATAAAATTTTATAGATATGAATAACCCATAAGGCTCTTATCTACTTCTTTTGCTACTTCTCTTCCTTCTCTAATAGCCCAAACTACTAAAGATTGACCTCTTCTGTTATCACCTGCAACATAAAGGTTTTGAATTTTAGTTTCGTAAGATCCTTGCTTCGTAGCCACGTTTCCACGTTCTGTTGTAGAAACTTTAAAATTCTTAACAACATAATCTTCTGTTCCGACAAATCCTGCTGCGATTAAAACGATATCTGCTGGGATTTTCTTTTCTGATCCTTCTACATTTACCATTTTAAATCTTCCAGTTTTTTCATCTTTTTCACGTCTTACTTTTACAGTTGTTATAGCTGTAAGATTTCCTTTTTTATCTTTATGGAACTCTTTTACAGTTGTTTCATAAATACGTGGATCATTACCAAATACTGCAATTGCTTCTTCCTGGCCATAATCAGTTTTAAGAACCTTTGGCCATTCTGGCCATGGATTATCTGCTGCTCTTTCTTTTGGTGGTGCAGGCATCATTTCGATTTGAACAACTGATTTAGCACCTTGTCTAATAGATGTACCAACACAATCATTTCCTGTATCTCCGCCACCTATTACAACTACATTTTTATCTTTTGCGCTGATATAATTACCATCTGCAAAATTAGAATCCAATAAACTCTTAGTATTTCTTGATAAATAATCAACTGCAAAATAAATTCCTTTTGCTTCTCTACCTGGAGCTGCAATATCTCTTGCTTTTTTAGCTCCACAGCACATTATTACTCTATCAAATTCTTTGAATAAATCTTTTACGTTTACATCAACACCAACATTAACTCCAGTTTTGAATTCAACGCCTTCTTCTTCCATTACTTTGATTTTACGATAAATTACATCCTTCTCTAATTTCATATTAGGAATTCCATACATTAAAAGGCCGCCTAATCTATCATCTCTTTCAAAAACAGTAACACTATGTCCTCTTTGGTTAAGTTGGTCTGCTGCAGCTAAACCTGCAGGACCAGAACCAATTACGGCAATTTTTTTACCACTTCTTACTTTTGGTACTTTAGCGCTTGCATAACCTTCTTTGTATGCAGTTTCGATAATTCCATGTTCATTATCTCTAACTGTTACAGGCTCACCCCAGTGTCCACATGTACATGCTTTTTCACAAAGTGCTGGACATACTCTTGAAGTAAATTCAGGAAAATTATTTGTTTTCTTAAGACGATTATATGCTTGACGCCAATTTCCTGTATATACCAAATCGTTAAATTCAGGTACAAGATTATTTAAAGGACATCCAGATGTCATTCCACCAATTGTCATTCCTGATTGACAAAAAGGTACACCACATGACATACATCTTGCTCCCTGTTTTCTTTGTTCTTCTTGTGATAGAAAAACATGAAATTCATTAAAATTCTTTATTCTTTCTTTTGGCTCGATTTCTCTAGCGCATTCTCTTTCATATTCTAAAAAACCTGTTGCTTTGCCCATTTTCTTATTACCTCCTTAACCTTTGATACTTGCATAAAATGCTTCAATTTGAGCTTGTTTTGGATTTAATCCTTTTGCTTCCATTTTTACAATTGCTGTTTGCATCTTATGGTAATCATAAGGTACAACTTTCTTGAACTTAGGCAAATATTCACTGAAGTTATCTAAAATTTCTTTACCTTTTTTAGAATTTGTAAGTGTTACATGCTCTTCAATCATCTGTTTTAGTTCGATAACATCGTATTTATTTGTAACTTCTTCTGTAAATACCATTGATTTATTTGTTCTAATATATAAATCATTATCCTCATCTAATACATAAACGATTCCGCCTGACATACCTGCTGCAAAGTTTTTACCAGTTTTACCTAAAACTACAACTCTACCGCCTGTCATGTATTCACATCCGTGATCTCCAACACCTTCAACAACTGCAGTAGCACCAGAGTTTCTAACTGCGAAACGTTCTCCTGCAACACCGCTGATGAATGCTTTACCACTTGTTGCACCGTAAAGTGCTACGTTACCGATTACGATATTTTCAGATGCTTCAAACTTGCTTCCTGCTGGTGGATAAACAACTAATTTACCACCTGATAAACCTTTTCCGAAGTAATCGTTTGAATCACCAATTAATTCTAATGTTAATCCTTTTGGAATAAATGCACCAAAACTTTGTCCACCAGAACCATTACATTTGATGATATATGAATCTTCATCAAGTGTATCATCATATAATTTTGTAATATGTGATCCAAAAATTGTTCCTAAAGATCTATCTGTATTAGTAATTTCAAGTGATAATTCACGTCTTTGTTTATTTTTCAATGCATCTTCTAACTGTTTTAAAATAACTGTTTTATCTTTAGTTTTTTCTAGTTCAAAATCATATACATGCTTTGGATCAAAAACAACTGTCTCTCCTGCTTTACCGTAAGGATTATTTAAAATGTTATTTAAATCAATAAGTTTAGCACTATCTGATAAATCTTCTCTTACCTTTAATAAATCGCCTCTACCAACTAATTCATCAACTGTTCTGCAGCCTAATTTAGCCATGTATTCACGTAATTCTTCAGCAATAAATCTCATGAAGTTTTCTACATATTCTGGCTTACCAGCAAATCGTTTTCTTAATTCTGGGTTTTGAGTTGCGATACCAGCTGGACATGTATCTAAGTTACATACTCTCATCATTACACATCCTAATGTTACTAATGGAGCTGTTGCAAAACCAAATTCTTCTGCTCCTAAACATGCTGCTACAGCTACATCTTTACCGCTCATCAATTTACCATCTGTTTCAATTCTGACTTTGTTACGAAGCCCATTCATAATTAAAGTCTGATGTGCTTCTGCAAGTCCAAGTTCCCATGGAAGTCCTGCGTTATGAATTGAACTACTTGGCGCAGCACCTGTACCACCGTCATATCCAGAAATTAATACAACTTGTGCTCCTGCTTTTGCTACACCTGCAGCAATAGTTCCTACACCTGCCTCTGATACTAATTTAACTGAAATTCTAGCATCCTCATTTGCATTTTTTAAATCATATATCAACTGCTCTAAATCTTCAATTGAATAAATATCATGATGTGGCGGTGGTGAAATTAATGCTACACCTGGTGTTGATAATCTTGTTTTAGCAATCCAAGGATAAACTTTTTTACCTGGAAGATGTCCACCTTCTCCTGGCTTAGCACCCTGTGCCATCTTAATTTGAATTTCTTTTGCTGATGTAAGATATCTACTTGTAACACCAAATCTTCCTGATGCAACTTGTTTAATTGCTGAGCAACGATTCTTTCCATCTTTACCAACTGTTAATCTATCTTTATCTTCTCCACCTTCACCACTATTAGATTTACCATGTAATCTATTCATAGCAATTGCAAGTGTTTCATGAGCTTCTTTAGAAATTGAACCATATGACATAGCACCTGTTTTAAAACGTGTCACAATGCTATCTACGCTTTCTACTTCTTTTAAAGGAACTCCTTTGGCTGGATAATTAAAGTCCATCAATCCTCTTAAATTAGTGTGTGAACCTTCTTTATTTACTAAGTTTGTATACTCTTTAAATAAATTATAATCGCCCTTCCATGTTGCTTGTTGAAGCATATGAATTGTAGCAGGATTATATAAATGAGAATCAGCACCGCTTCTCATCTTATGACGTCCCATAGAATCTAATGTCAAATCAGTTCCTAATCCTAATGGATCATAAGCTTCTGAGTGAAGATCATTAACAACTTTTTCAATATCCTCAATTTTAATTCCACCTACACGACTTACTGTACCTGTAAAATATTTATCAATAACAGATTTATCAATTCCAATTGCTTCAAAAATCTTTGAACCCATGTAAGACTGAATTGTTGAAATACCCATCTTAGCAGCGATTTTAACGATTCCAGTTACGATTGCATTATTATAATCTGCAACTGCTGCATAATAATCTTTATCCAACATATTATCATCAACTAACTGTTTAACTGTATCTTGTGCAAGATAAGGGTTAATTGCTGTTGCACCGTATCCTAATAATGTTGCAAAATGATGCACTTCTCTTGGCTCACCTGACTCAAGAATCATTGAAAGTGATGTTCTCTTCTTAGTATTAATTAAATATTGTTGTAAAGCTGATACAGCTAAAAGTGAAGGGATAGCAACATGATTTTCATCAACACCTCTATCTGATAAAATAATGATGTTAGCTCCATCTTTATATGCTCTATCTGCTTCTACAAATAATCTTGCTACAGCTTTTTCTAAGCTTGTATTCTTGTAATAAATGATTGGAATAGTTTCAACCTTAAATCCTTCTACTTTCATTGATCTAATTTTCATTAAATCAGTATTAGTTAAAATAGGATTTTCAATCTTAATAACTCTACAGTTACTTGGATCTTGTTTTAAAATATTTCCAGCTTCACCTACATATACAGCTGTTGAAGTTACTACTTTTTCTCTAATTGAATCAATTGGTGGGTTAGTAACCTGAGCAAACAACTGTTTAAAATAGTTAAATAATGGCTCTCTATTATCAGATAATGCTGCAAGTGGAGTATCTGTACCCATTGCTGCTGTTCCTTCACCACCATTTTTAGCCATTGGTAAAATAGCCTCTTTAAGCGACTCATATGTATAACCAAATGCCTTTTGCATTCTTTGTCTATCTTCTTTTTTATAAGACATTACTCTACCATTTGGAATTTTGATGTCTTTAAGATTTACAAGATTGCGATCTAACCACTCACCGTATGGTTTAGCGCTAGCATATTTTTCTTTTAGTTCATCATCTGTAACAATTCTTCCCTCAACAGTATCAACTAAAAGCATTTTTCCTGGTTTTAATCTATCTTTTAATACAACTTTAGTAGAATCAACTGGTAATACACCAACTTCTGACGAAAGGATTAAATAATCATCATCTGTAATATAATATCTTGATGGTCTAAGTCCATTTCTATCTAATACAGCCCCCATAATATCACCATCAGTAAATAAAATTGACGCTGGACCATCCCATGGCTCCATCATTGTTGCGTAATATTGATAGAAATCTCTCTTCTTTTGAGACATTAATTTATCATTTGCCCATGGTTCTGGAATCATAATCATTACTGCAAGAGGAAGTTCCATTCCACTCATAACTAAGAATTCTAATGTATTATCTAACATTGCAGAATCCGAACCTTCACGATTAACTACTGGTAAAACTTTTTGGAATTCTCCTTTTAAAATGTCAGTTTCCATTGTCTCTTCCCTAGCAGACATTTTATCAGCGTTACCTTTAATTGTGTTAATCTCACCGTTATGAACGATAAATTTGTTTGGATGAGCTCTTTCCCAACTAGGATTAGTATTAGTAGAGAAACGAGAATGTACAGTAGCGATTGCTGATTCATAATCAACATCCTGTAAATCTTTAAAGAACTCTCTTAACTGTTCAACTAAGAACATTCCCTTATATACGATGGTTCTGCTTGATAATGAAACAACATATGTATCATCATTAGATTGTTCGAAAACTCTTCTTGCAATATATAATTTTCTATCAAAATCAATGCCTTTTTCTACATTGCTAGGTTTTTTAATAAAAGCCTGTGCAATATGAGGCATACAATCATAAGCTTTCTTACCAATTTTATCAGAATCAATAGGTACTTCTCTCCAACCTAAAAATTCCATACCCTCTTTTTCAACAATAACTTCAAACATTTTTTTGGCTTGAATTCTTTTAAATTCATTCTGTGGAAAAAAGAACATACCAACACCATATTCTCTTTCATTTCCAATTTCAATGCCAATTTCCTTTGTTATTTTAGAAAAGAACTTGTGTGAAATCTGTAATAAAATACCTACTCCATCACCCGTTTTACCGTCAGCATCTTTTCCTGCTCTATGTTTTAAGTTTTCAACAATTTTAAGTGCATTGGTAACAGTTCCATGTGTTTTGATACCTTTGATATTGACTACAGCACCAATACCACAATTGTCATGTTCAAAACTTGGATCATATAAACCTTCTGCTATTCTATTACTTTCACTTAAATGTTCATTCATAGCTTTATCCTCTCTTTTAGTGTATTTGATTCTTGTTGCATCTTTTATACGACGCTTATAACATAATAATATTTTACTACGTTAAATTCATGAATTTTCTTTTATAATAATACTACGTTTTTTTTATTCTGTAAACTGTTTTTTACTGCTCTATTGTCAGATTATTTGACTATTGTGTTTTTTCTTAGCTATTGTTTTTGAATTATCTGTTTTTTCTCTTTTATTGGCAAGTATACAAACAATTTAAAGAAGGTTTTTTTTATTTTTTTTATTTTTTTCAAAAAAAAAACAGACACCAATATTGAATTGTGCCTGTTTTTGATACAATAATGTAATATCTAGGAAGAGTATTTTTTGTTTTTTATTTGTATGAAGTATTATATTCCACAACAAATTCTTATTAAGATTATTTACCTTATTTTAAAAATCTTTCTGATTGATCTTTCAACCATCCAAGATACTTCTCTTGTACCTTATTCTCAGCTGCTTCTTTTTCAAACATTTCAGTTTCTTTATTTACTAATTCTTTATCTTCTTCAGAAAGCATCCTCTCCGCAAAAGTATAAACAACTGAGTTTTCTTTATCTACATGCCTTTTCAACAAATCAGCATATCCTGTTGCGTGACAAATCAATTGAATCTTAATTTCAGATGACTTATCTGTTTCATATAATTCAATTGTTTTTAGCAACTTTGTCATATGATAACGTCCCAAATCATGTTCTACTAACATTCCATTTTTTATTAACTTATTAGCAACTGGTCCTAATTTATCTATCATTACGCTAAACAGAATCTTTTCTTCTTTTCCATGATGCTGCTTATCTGAATAGTTTTTTCCAAAGTCAACACATTCTCTTAACAGTTCTGTATCTACTTCTTTCCCCTCTAGTAACCGCACTGATAATTGCTTAAGAACTTCTGTAAACTGTATAATATTCTCATGTTCCTTTATTAACACTTCAATACCGTACATACTTTATCTCCTTATTTCGTACTGATTCACATCTACTTTAGCAAACTTTAATCCTGTTAGACTAAGTAAACCATTTATAAACGATTCCTTTATCCTATTATAATATTCCATATTTCCTGATATGTTTTCCCAATAAATACTATGAATGTCAACAACCTGTCTCCACAAAACTTGGTTTTCTTCTTCATAGATTACTTCATTTACTCTATCACATGGCATCCCATTTAAAAGATTATCCTCTAAAAATTTATAAGCTGACTTTGCATCTGTGAGTTCAGTTGTTCTTTCCTCTCCAAAAGAATATGCTGCCTTCTCTAATTTTTCAATATTCTTATCCTCATTCATTGTTAAATAAGTAACCACAAATGCCAACCTATTCTCAACAAGAGAAACTCTCTCTTGTAACCATCCATGAATATTATTTGGATCACAGATTTCTTCTAAATTACCACTTTCAAGTTCTCCATATCTTCTAGCAATCATTCCTTTAAGTTCATCTCTCTCAGCTTTTTCACTTATTGCAGATTTAATTAATTCTTCAACTAAATCATTCTGCATATTTATCTTATTATACAACCATGTATGAATTGGTCCTAAAAATGCACTCATATCTTATAATCCTACCTCATTTAGCTTATATAAAACTTTCTCAACATCTAACCCATGTACAACACATGCATCTTCTAATGACTCCATTTGAGCAGATGGACATCCTAAACAATGCATTCCACAGTTCATAAGGACATCAGCAAGAGCTGGATTTGTTGCTAATATTTCGCCTAAATACATTTCTTTCGTAATCATTTATTAAATATCCTTTCTCTAAAATTAATTGTGTATTCTTGTTTATAAGGTAAATATATCATAGAAATAAATACAGGTATGTTGTATATACAACAACTCTGTGCTTTATACATTTTTTTATGGATTTTCAGTAAATATTTGAAATTTATATTTAGAAATGATCTTTTATTTTTGAAGATATACCATTATCTAGGAATGGTATTTTATTTTTGAGGACATGCCATTATTTAAAGAAGTTTATATATTTATAATGTTTTTCAAAATGGGAATACAAATCTTTAACAATATAAAGCCAAAAATAGATTTAAGAAAAACTCTTATATACTCTATCTTTGGCTCTATTTTAATATATGCACTTTTTGCTTTATTGCATATTTTATGCTTTTTATAGTTTAAACGACTTTCTTATTATCCGTTTACTATATACGTAATATCTAATCTTACGCTTTAAGCATATTAATTTTCATTAATTTTTAGACTTAATAAATTCGTCAATGCCTTTTGCAGCTTTCTTTCCTGCTCCCATTGCAAGAATAACAGTTGCAGCACCTGTAACGGCATCTCCACCTGCAAAAACTCCTTCTTTAGAAGTCTGGCCTGTTTCTTCGGATGCAATGATACATTTTCTTCTATTGACATCTAATCCATATGTTGTAGATGAAATTAATGGATTAGGTGATGTTCCAAGTGACATAATAACTGTATCACATTCAATTTCATACTCAGAACCTGGAATTTCAACTGGACGTCTTCTTCCTGACTCATCAGGTTCGCCTAATTCCATTTTAATAATCTTAATTCCTTTAACCCAACCATTCTCATCCACAAGAATTTCTGTTGGATTTTGAAGTAAATCAAAAACAATTCCTTCTTCTTTAGCATGATGTACTTCTTCAGCTCTAGCTGGAAGCTCTGCCTCACTACGTCTATATACGATATGTGTTTCCGCTCCTAAACGAAGTGCTGTTCTAGCAGCATCCATAGCAACGTTACCACCACCAACTACAACAACCTTCTTACCTCTTGATATAGGAGTCTCATAACCCTCTTTAAAGGCCTTCATAAGGTTATTTCTTGTTAAAAATTCGTTGGCTGAGAATACGCCGTTAGCTTGTTCTCCTGGAATACCCATAAATCTTGGTAAACCAGCACCTGAACCAATAAACACTGCTTCAAAACCTTCTTCTAATAATTCATCAACAGTGTCTGCTTTACCAACAACAACATTAGTTTCAATTTTTACACCAAGTGATTTAACATTTTCGATTTCTGCTTGAACAACTTTGTCTTTAGGTAAACGGAATTCTGGGATACCATAGCTTAATACTCCACCTGGCTGATGAAGAGCCTCAAAAATTGTAACTTCATATCCTAATCTAGCTAAATCACCTGCACATGTTAAACCGGCTGGTCCAGCACCTACTACAGCAACTTTATGGCCATTTGATTCTTCAGCTTTTTTAGGTTTAATTCCATTTTCTCTTGCCCAATCTGCAACAAATCTCTCTAATTTACCAATTGAAACAGCTTCTCCTTTGATACCTCTTACACATTTACCTTCACACTGTGATTCCTGTGGACATACACGACCACATACAGCAGGAAGAGCTGATGATTCTGAAATAATTTGATATGCTTCTTCAAAATTATTTTCTTTTACTTTAGAAATAAATCCAGGAATATTAATGTTTACTGGACAGCCCTGAATACATCTTGCATTCTTACAATTTAAACATCTTGTACTCTCATTAACTGCTTCTTCTTCATTATATCCGTAACATACTTCTTCAAAATTAGTAGCTCTCACTTTTGGATCTTGTTCTCTTACTGGAACTTTTTTCATCATATCCATTACTTGTCACCTCCACAATGTCCGCATCCACCATGATGTGTATTACCTTCTTCAAGCGCAAGTTTTGCCCTGCCTTCAGCTGTTTTATACTGTTGTTGTCTCTTCATTGCTTGATCAAAATCAACTAAGTGGCCATCGAATTCTGGGCCATCAACACATGCAAACTTAACTTCATCTCCAACAACCAAACGACATGCTCCACACATTCCTGTACCATCAACCATAATAGGATTCATGGATACTATTGTTGGAATTTCTAATTTTTTTGTAAGAACACATACAAATTTCATCATAATCATTGGGCCAATTGCGACACAAACATCGTAGTGTTTACCTTCATTAACTAAGGCATTAAGCTGATCTGTTCCCATTCCAGCGAAACCATATGAGCCATCGTCTGTTGTTACATATACATTCTTGGCAACAGATTTCATTTCATCAATGTAGAATAATAAATCTTTAGTTCTTGAACCCATAATTACATCAACATCAACTCCATGTTCATGTAACCATTTTACCTGAGGATAAACTGGCGCAGTACCAAGTCCACCTGCAATAAATACTATATTTTTCTTTTTAGTTTCTTCTAAATTTTCTTCCTTACACAACTCTGAAGCACATCCTAAAGGACCAACAAAATCTTCTAATGCATCTCCCTCTTCTAGACTCATCATACGACTTGTACCTGCTCCAATTGTTTGAACTACTATTGTAACTGTTCCCTTTTCCCTATCATAATCACAAATTGTAAGAGGGATACGTTCTCCTATCTCATCTGTTTTTGCAATAATAAATTGTCCTGGAAGACAATGTTTTGCAACTCTTGGAGCTAAAATATCCATTAAAATGATATTTTCTGCTAAAATTTGTTTTCTAACTATTTGATACATTTTCTCCTCCAATTTCTTAGTGTAGTATCTGTAGCCACTGCGGCATACAATATTTATTATACCTTAAATTTATTAAGATTTCAGCTAAAATATTGTGCATTAACGTGCAAAAAGTGCTATTAAGATAATAAAATCCTATCATTATCCATGTTCTGTCCAGCATTTCTTGCAAATTCATTAAGTAACTCATTAACTGTCATGTTTTTTCTTTTATCGCCTTTTATATCCAAAACAATATTACCATGATGCATCATAAGCGTTCTATTTCCAAGTTTAAGTGCCTGGTTCATATTATGCGTGATCATTAAACAAGTTATGCTACGTTCCTCAATAATCTTTTTTGTTAGTTCAATAACATTATCGGCTGTCGCTGGATCTAACGCTGCTGTATGCTCATCAAGTAGTAAAATTTTAGGTGTAACCATCGTCGCCATCAATAGTGTTAGTGCCTGTCTTTGCCCTCCCGAGAGTAACCCGACTGGCTGTTTCATTCTATCTTCTAAGCCCATATTCAAAAGAGATAAATACTCTCTAAATCGACTTTTGTCCTTTGCAGAAATCCTATTAAAAAGTGTATAATTTGACGTTGACGCTCTAAGGTAAGCTAACGCCATATTCTCTTCGATTGTCATATTCGGTGCAGTTCCTTTTAATGGATCTTGAAAAAGATGTCCTATATCTTTGCTTCTTAAATGTTCTTTTTTAAAAGTAATATCTTCTCCACCTAAAATAATATGACCTTTATCAACATAAAAATTCCCTGTTATAGCATTAAATAGAGTTGATTTACCGGCACCATTACTTCCTACTATCGTAGCAAAATCACCATCTTTTAAGTCTAAATTCAAATCAACTAATGCCTTTTTTTCATTAATCGTACCAGGATTAAAGGTTTTTGAAACATTAATAATTTTTAACATATTATAAATCCTCCTGGTCATACATATTTTCAATTTCCTTTTTCGAAACTCTCCTATTAATCAAAAAACGAGTTTTCTTTTTCATGTAAGGAATTATAATTGCAATTGCCACTATACTTGCTGAAATAAGCTTCAAAAAGTCTGCCGGAATATTTAATCGTAATGCCAAAGCAATAATGACTCTATACAAGCAACTTCCTAAAACAACTCCAACAATTCGTACTCTAATACTTCGTTTGCCAAACAATGTTTCCCCAATAATAAGTGATGCTAATCCAATTGTCACCATACCTGTTCCCACGTCAATATTCGCTGATTTTTGATATTGAGCAAGAATTCCTCCTGATAATGCTGTCAAAGAGTTTGCAACACATAATCCCACTGTAATTGTAAAAGCTGGATTGATGCTTGACGCACGAACCATGTAAACATTATCACCTGTCGCTCTTATTGATAAACCTAACTTTGTTTTAAGAAAAAACGATAAAAGTACGCCTACAATAATTACAATTATCACCACTATAATTAATTTGTAATATTCATCTGGCAAAAAAATTTTAGCTTTTGAAAAAACAGTATCACAACCAAATATATTTACATTTGCGACAAAACCCATTACTGCCATATTTATTGTATATAAAGCCGTATTTACAATAATACCTGCTAGAATAGATTCTACTCCTAGTTTTGTCTGTAATATAGCTGTCACAAATCCAGAACACACTCCTGCTAAAATTGCAACTAATAATCCCAATACTGGATACCCATTAACCGTCATAATTGCAGAAACAACGCATCCTAATGTAAAACAACCATCTGTTGACAAATCAGCTATATCTAATATCGAAAATGACAAAAATAATGCCAATGCAACTAATGCATAAATAAAACCTTGTTCAAGAGCTCCAATGAAAATTAATTTACTAAAAATAACCGTTCCACTCATTTTCTATAAAACTATCCTCCATAAGGTTTTTAATCAAATTCTTTTTTTGTTTTAGTTTCAATCACTTGAGTACACAAATCTTTGAATTTTGAATAATCTAAACCGATCTTTTCTGCTGTTTCTGTATTAACTGTAGCTATTCCACTGTTGACGAATTGTACCGGAATCTGCGAAGGCTTCTTTTTTTCAACTAAAATATCTACTGCAATATCAGCTGTTTTCTTACCTAATTCAACATAATTTATTCCATAACCGCAAAATGCACCATTTAATGCAAATGAATCTGCGCCAGCATAGTGTGGAATTTTTGCATTTTGAAATTTATCATAAATTGATATTTCTGCAACTTGTACCGTATTATCTGTTGGTGTAAATACTGCATCGACTTTATTTTCAATCAAAGCATCTGCACATAAAGCGATTTCATTTGTTGTCGTTCCTGTCTTTTCTACTACCTCAATTCCATTCTTTTTACATAATTGTTTAATTTCTTTTATTGCTTTAATTGAAGAATCTTCACTCTTGTTATACAACAAACCTAATTTTTTTACATCTGAACCTGCCCTAATCACTTTAAACAAAGTTTTAGTGTCAAGAGCATCTGAAGTTCCTGTTATATTTCCTGATGGTTTTTCTAAAGATTTAACTAACTTAGAAGAAACTGGATCTGATACAGCTGAAAAAACTATAGGAATATCCTTGTCTTCTGTAGCATTTTGGCAAATCATTGCTGCCGGAGTTGCTATAGGTATAATTATATCTACTTCATTATTTACTAACTCTGTCGCAATCTGATTTAAATTAGAAGCATCTGCTTGACCATTATGTTTATATTTTTTATATTCAAAAACTACATTTTTTTCTTTCCCTTTTTCATCTAACTCTTTTTCTATAGAAGATTCTATCTGATTCAATGAAGCATCATCTACATATTGTACTATTCCCACTTTATAAACCTTTTTACCCGATTCTCTTTTTTCTGAACCACATGCACCTAGACTCATTAGCATGGTCGTTGCTAACAAAATACTCATCAATATTTTTCTTCTTTTCATACTTTTCCTCCTAAAAAAAGGAACGCTCTAGACAGTAGCTAGTGCGTTCATTAAACTACTCGATAATATAACACTTTAAACTTATAAAGTGTTTTTGTCAATACTACCAAGTCTATTTATTTTTATGTTATTATGAAAAGTATACCAAATCATCTTCTGGTTTCTCAGCTGGTTCAATAGATATAGGATAAAGAACTGGTCCTTTTCCTTTATATCCCATATCAAATTCAATTTTTATTTTAGCTGTTAAATCAATCCATGATTTATCTGGAATCTGATCCTCATTAGGATATTTAGCCTTAAGACCAATAAATGTTATATCTTCAACACAACATGTCATTACAAAACGTCCAGGTATAAATATTCCCTTCTTTAATTTATCAGGATTAGCAACTAATGCTCTGAATTTAACTTTTTTATTGTTATATTTTTTATAGTTTTCCATTACATCCATATACCAAATAGCATAATCTGCATCAGAAATTTCTATAATATCTTGATCTAAGTCAAATGGTAATTCCTCTGGTGTATCATCTAAAGAACCATCTTCTCTCTCATATACGATTTGAGCTTTTCTGTTAAATCCTTTGATGTTCATTCTGAATTGACGCTTATCAACACTCTCATCACATCTGTTAAAGATTACAACATCAGAACAAATTAACTGTTCCTGCATCATAGCTCTCATATTTTGCATATACATCATAAAGGTATTAGCATCAACAGTTGATAATGTTTGAACTATCATCCATTGTACTGGCAATTCAATCTCTAAAATATGAGAAATTGGCCATGTACCATTATATTCAATAAATACCTGTTCCGGTTGATACTTATCAGCTAGCTCTTTAAGTCTTTCTGGTGTAAAATCAGCCTCAGATTCAATTTCAACAACATCAAAATTTACCTTGTTAAGCTTTTCTACATCATATTCGCAATCACCATCTTCACACATGATGATTAAGCCCTTAGCACCATCTGTAAAATCATTCTCAAATAATGTTTCTTCAATCAAGCTTGTTTTACCGCTATCCATAAAGCCCGTAAATAAATATACTGGAATATTGTCTTGCATAAAGTTATCCTCTCTATTTCACAATTACTTTTTTGACTTATAATTACCTGTAATCTATTAATAAAAATCTTATTTTAAGCCAAATAATTCTTCTAATTCATCATCATGAATATCAGTACCAATTACACATAATCTACCTGTATAATCAGGCTGACCATCTCTTAATTCGTAATCTCCTGGAACCATATCGAAATAAATCCATTTGCCATCTGTTGCTTCAACCATACCCTTTGCTCTAAGAATATTATCAGACTCAACAAAACCTTTTAATATTTCTTCGATTTTAGCTCTTTCAAATTTATGTGGAGTTTCTTTTCCCCAACTTGTAAATACTTCATCCGCATGGTGGTGATGATGTCCATGACAACACTCATGGCCTTCGTGGTCATGATCATGGTCGTGGTGGCAACACTCATGGCCTTCGTGGTCGTGATCATGGTCGTGGTGGCAACACTCATGGTCTTCGTGGTCGTGATCATGGTCGTGGTGGCAACACTCATGGTCTTCGTGGTCGTGATCATGGTCGTGGTGATGTTCACTAGCTCTATTATGCTCAGCTAATAATTTCATTTCAAGATTCTCTTGTCCTTCAATTACATTTAAAATCTGCTCACTTGAAATATCATCCCAAGCAGTTGTTATAACTGCTGCCTTTGGATTTAATTTTTGAATCTGAGTTGTACAGAACTCTAACTGCTCGTCATTTGCATTTTGAGTTCTACTTAATATAACCGTTGTAGCATACTCAATTTGATTATTGAAGAACTCTCCAAATGCCTTCATCTGTTTACTTGCTTTTAAAGCATTTACAACTGTTACTAAACCATTTAACTTAACATCATGTGTTTTTTCCATATCAATAACAGATTTCATAACATCCGATAATTTACCAACACCTGATGGTTCAATAATAATTCTGTCAGGATTATATTTTGTAATTACTTCATCTAAGCTTTTTGCGAAATCGCCAACTAATGTACAACAAATACATCCTGAATTCATTTCTGTAATTTGAATTCCAGAATCTTTTAAGAATCCACCATCTATACCAACTTCACCGTATTCATTTTCAATTAAAACAATTTTTTGTCCTTTTAATACTCCTGAAAGCATTTTTCTAATAAATGTAGTTTTACCTGCTCCAAGGAATCCTGAAATAATATCAATTTTTGTCATCGTGTCACTCCTTTATTAATAAACAAAATTATTGGTTAGTCAAATTTAACTCACCTATGTAGTTTACTTCTTTTATGTGCAAAATGCAAGTTATTAAATTTAAAAATTCAATATACAAAAGACTGTCGCACGTGCTATGCGACAGCCTTGAACTTAATACTAATTGTATTTTCTTTTTCTTGCAGCTTCAGATTTTTTCTTGCGTTTTACGGATGGTTTTTCGTAATGTTCTCTTTTACGAATTTCCTGTTGGATACCTGCTTTTGCGCAGCTTCTCTTGAATCTACGTAAAGCGCTATCTAAAGTCTCGTTTTCTTTAACTGTTATACTAGACATTATCTCACACCTAACCTCCCTCCAGTTGCATATTGTGCATCAACTGTAAGGTAATCTTCATTGCACTATAATTTAGTTTATCAAAAAATCAAATTTTGTCAACACTTTTTGCTGATTTTTATAAATTTTTAATAAATATTTTATTTGATCATTGATTCTAATGCCTTACTTGCCTCGGCAATTGCTTCTGGAATTCCTTCCGGTTTCTTACCTCCAGCTTGTGCCATATTAGGGCGACCACCGCCACCACCATTAACTTTGCTTGCGATAGCTTTTATAAGGTTACCTGCATGTGCTCCAGCTTTCATAGCTTCATCTGTAGCCATAACAATAAGATTTACTTTGCCCTCATTGTTAGACGCTAACACAACAACACCTTCACCTAATTTTTCTTTTAATTGGTCACCTAAATTTCTTAACTCATTCATATCAACATTGTCAACTGAAGTAGCAAGCAATTTAACGCCTTTAACTTCAACAACAGAATCCATTACGTTTCCAAGTGATTCTCTTGCTGCCTTACTCTTTAATGATTCAACTTCACTTAATAAAGCTTTATTTTCATCTAATAATGCCTTAACTCTGTCCAAAAGATTATTTGGAGTTGCTTTTAAAGTCTTCGCAACGTCTTCTAATCGTTTTTCTACTTCATTGTAATAATTAAACACATTATCGCCTGTAATAGCCTCTATACGTCTTGTATTAGCTGCAACACCACTCTCTGATACTATCTTAAATACTACAATATCCTTTGTGTTAGAAACATGTGTACCACCACATAATTCTTTTGAGAAATCTCCCATAGAAACTACGCGAACTTTTTCACCATATTTCTCACCGAATAAAGCCATTGCACCTGATTGTTTAGCTTCATCTAATGTCATAACGTTTGTTACAACATCTAAACCTTCGTTAATTTTTTGATTAACTAATTTTTCAACTTTTTTCACTTCTTCTGAAGTCATAGCTTCAAAGTGAGTAAAATCAAATCTAATTTTCTCACCATCCTGGAATGAACCAGCTTGTTCTACATGATTACCTAATACTTCTCTTAAAGCACTCTGTAATAAATGTGTTGCAGAATGATTCTTACAAACATTATCTCTATTGTAAACATCTACTTTTAATTCAACAGTATCAGATACTTTTAACATACCTTCAGTAACTTTACCAACATGGCCAATCTTACCACCTAATAACTTAACTGTATCTTTTACTTCAAATTTACCTTCAGATGATACAATCACTCCGCAATCGCCTTGCTGACCACCCATTGTAGCATAAAATGGTGTCTCATCAACAACGATTACTCCCTCGTCTCCTTCTGCAAGTGCATCAACGATATCTTCACTTGTTGCTAATACACTAATTTTTGAACTAGCTTCTAATTTATCGTAACCGACAAACACTGATGTAATGCTTGGATCAACTTTCTGGAAAACAGATGCTTCTCTACCTGTATAGTTAGTAGTTTTTCTAGCATCATGAGCTGTTTTTCTCTGAATTTCCATGCACTCATCAAATTCTGCTTGATCAAATGTAAATCCTTTTTCTTCAAGAATCTCAGCTGTTAAATCTGCTGGGAATCCGTATGTATCATATAATTTAAATGCATCTTTTCCTGGTAAAACCTTACTACCAGCTTCAATCATCTTCTGCTGCATATCATTTAAGATAGAAAGTCCCTGGTCGATTGTAGCATCAAATCTTTCTTCTTCTTTTGCAAGAACATTAAAGATGAATTCTTTTTTATCTTCTAACTCAGGATAACCATCTTTACTATCTCTAATTACAACTTCTGCAATTTTTGGTAAAAATGTTCCCTTAATGCCTAACATCTTACCATGTCTTGCAGCTCTTCTAATTAAACGACGTAACACATAACCTCTACCTTCATTTGTAGGCATAATACCATCAGAAATCATGAAAGTAGATGAACGAATATGGTCTGTAATTACACGAATTGAAACATCATCAAGTGCATCAACATTATATTTCTTTCCTGATAAACTGCAAACTTCATCACGAATTGCTTTCATAGTATCAACATCAAAAACAGTATCAACTTCCTGCATTACTGTAGCTAAACGCTCAAGTCCCATACCAGTATCGATGTTTTTTTGTTTTAATTCAGAATATCCACCCTTTCCGTCACCTTCAAATTGAGTAAATACGTTATTCCAAATTTCAATAAAACGATCGCACTCACAACCAACTTTACAATCAGGACTTCCACAACCGTATTTTTCTCCACGATCGTAATAAATCTCAGAACATGGACCGCATGGACCTGCACCATGCTCCCAGAAGTTATCACATTCACCTGTTTCAGGATCTCGATAGAAGCGTGTTATTTTCTCAGCTGGTACTCCAACTTCTTTTGTCCAAATTTCAAAAGCTTCTTCATCTTCACCATAAATTGATGGATATAAACGATCTGGATCTAATTCTAAAACTTTTGTCAAAAACTCCCAAGACCAGTTAATAGCCTCGTGTTTAAAATAATCTCCAAATGAGAAATTACCTAACATTTCAAAAAATGTAAGATGACGTGCAGTTTTACCTACATTTTCAATATCACCTGTACGTACACACTTCTGACAAGTTGTAACTCTTCTACGTGGTGGGATTTCTTCCCCTGTAAAGTATGGCTTAAGTGGTGCCATACCAGCATTAATAAGTAATAAACTGTTATCATTATGTGGTACTAATGAAAAACTCTTCATCTTAAGATGTTCTTTACTTTCAAAAAATTCAAGATACATTCGACGTAGGTCATTTACGCCATATTTCTTTTCCATGAAAACTTTCCTCCAAAACTCTATGCAGCAACTAAGCTGTTTTTATTTTAGTATATTTTATCTTTTTTATTTTTATTGCGCGCTTTACGACATGAAACGCCAATTGAACCGCCTATAAAAGCGATAACAACAATACCTAGTAATTTAACTAGATAATTAAATAAAGCATTAAAAACTGTAATCATAATAGGTTTCCTCCTTATTTTTGCTCAATTAAAAATGTTCAAAACCCATAACTTAATTCATTATATATGAATTTTTATAAGATTTCAATGTATCTTTTGAGTTTTGGATCATAATTATCTACTACATTAATTTAATCGACACTATTTATACTACAATTTAGCAATTTCATTCAATAGCACCTATTCCATTTCTCTAATAATACTGTTTGCTTTTTCATATACTTCTACTGGATCAATTCCAATATTAAATTGTCCATCTTCATATAAAATCTCACCATTTACAACTGTCATTTTAACATTTGTTTTACTTCCGCTATATACGATATTTTTAATAATATTGTTTATAGGTTGCATATTTGGCTGATTTAAATCAATCATAACAATATCAGCTTTTTTTCCTACAGCGATAGCGTTACACTCACTTATTCCCATAGCATCTGCGCCATCTTTTATTGCCATTTTCAAAACATCTTCAGCATTAATACTATTTGCTGTTTGATCTTTGATATTTGCCAAACCAGAAACTAAAAACATTTCTCTAAACATATCAAGACAATTATTACTTGAAGGACCGTCTGTTCCAATTCCAACTTTGATTCCATTTTTTCTAAATGTAGTAATTGGAGCAATTCCGTCATTTAATTTAAGATTTGATGCAGGGCAAGTAATCATAGACATATTATGTTTTTTAAAAATATCATAATCTCCATCATCCATCCAAATACAGTGGTATCCACCGCCCCCGTACTCATGCAAACCTAATTCATCAAAAAATTTAGTTGGTGACATTCCCCATCTTTCCTTACATTCCTTTACTTCTAAAGAAGTTTCCGAATTGTGAGTCCATACAGGTAGTTTATATTTATTTGAAAAAACTGATAATTCTTCTAATAATTCTTTGCTGCATGTATATTCTGCATGAAAACCTGGAACAAATTTTATTCTATCTGACATTTCATTAATCTTTAAATATTGCTCCTCAACTTCTTTTACTGAAGATGTAAAATTATTAAGTCCTGATGTAATCATTGTTCTAAAGCCAGTGTTATAAGCAGCTTTAGCAGTTGCATATGGATATAAATACATATCAAATGATGCAGTAATTCCGCTTGTCAAATACTCCATTATTCCTAAAACATTTAAATAATATGCATCTTCTTCTTTTAATAAAGCTTCTTTTGGAAAAATGTGATTTTGTAACCATTCTTGAAGTGGAACATCATCTGCATAAGATCTTAAGAATGTCATTGCTGTATGTGTATGTGCATTCTTAAATCCTGGAATTAAAACGTTTCCTTTTACATCAATTTCTCTATTCCAAATAATTATATCATTTTCTTTGCAAACGTTTTCTGAATTTTTTCCATTTCCAACATAAACTATTGTGTCTTTTTTTACCCAAACTTCACCGAAAATCACTTCTAATTTATCTTCATTTTCTTCTTTAGGCACTACTATTCTTGCATTATAAAAGCGAATATTCATTTTTTCCTCTTTTCTTTTATAGCACAAAGTTCTTGCGGCAAAATATACCACAAGAACTTTATGTATTTAATGTGTATATTTATTTTATTTATTTAAAATAGTTCCAATTTCTTTTATAGTTTCTGTAACCAATTTTTGGAATTTTGGTTCTGCTTCTTTAGCACTCTGCTGAATTTCTGTATGTGATAAAGGCACTGCTGAAATTCCTGCTGCTAAATTTGAAATCAAAGAAATACCCACTATTTTCATTCCCATATGATTAGCTGCAATAGCTTCACATGCTGTACTCATACCAACAGCTCCTGCTCCAAGCAAACGGCTCATAGCAACTTCACTTGGACTTTCATACTGTGGTCCTGTAAATTGTACATAAACACCCTCTTTAATATTAATATCATTTAAGGCTGCGTGTTTTCTAACAATTTGCTGTAAATCTTCATCATAAATATGAGACATATCTGGAAATCTAGTTCCTAATTCTTCAATATTAGCACCGATTAATGGTGATGGAACAAATGACGCTATTTGATCTTTTATAAGCATCAAATCTCCGGCTTTCATTCCTTGCATAACGCCACCAGCTGCGTTTGTTAAAAATAAAACTTTTGCACCCATGAGTTTCATTAATCTTGTTGGCAAAACAACATCGGACATTTCATATCCTTCATAGTAATGTACCCTTCCTTGCATACATACTACTGGAACATCTCCTACATAACCAAAAATAAATTGGCCTTTATGTCCCTGTACGGTTGACACTGGAAAGCCTTCAATTTCATGATAATCTAATGTCTGTACAACTTTGATTTTTTCGCCATAATTTCCCAAACCAGATCCTAAAATCAAGGCAACCTGAGGTTCAAAATCCACTTTACTTTTTACACTTTCATAACACTTCATTAATTTTTCGTATACTGGACTCATTTTATTTCCTCCTAATGTCTAATCTTTTCTAGCCTTTCTTTCTCCATAACAAGTTATTATTTTAAAAATATTATAAACACGTTTGCTTATAACACTTTCAAAAATATACTTATTATAATATATATAGAAAAAACTCTCCCATAGATAGAGTATAACATATTATCGTTTAGTACGCAAAAAAAGCGCAACAGTTATTACACTGTTACGCTTAAAAATTTATTTCTCACGATTTACTTTACCATTATATTACTTTTACAAAATAATATTACATTGCAACATCTTTATCTTCTACCATTCTAGCAATCGGAGCCTTAACAGCTGATGCAGCTGGCCCAATTGTAAAAGCCATAATTAATGTTACGATTCCAACTGTTTGTCCTAAAGAAAAACCTATAATTGTAGCTGTTAAATCGATGATAATTCTAACAACTTTAAATGGAACTTTATCTTGTTTATTTGCAATAATAATTGGAATAGCATCATATGGAGCAGTTCCTAAATCAACAGCCATATAAACCGCTACTACAAAAATAAAAATTGCGATAGAAACTATCATAATTGTAACTCTTACAGCAAATGAAACTTTGTTAATGTTAAATGTTGGGAAGAAATGTTTCATAATAAATGCCATTAAATCATTTGCATATCCAACAAGAAACATATTTAAAACTGTACCAAAACCAATTCCTGATTTATCAATACAAAATACTATAATAAATAAAAATAAATTAAATAGAGCTTGCCAATTTCCTAATGTCATATGTACTTTACCAATTATACCAAAGTTCATTGTTGAACATGGATCATTACCAAAATTAACTAAATTTAACCAGTATACACAAAAACCTATAATTACAACTGATACAAAACACATTATTAATCTTTTTAACATGTGCGGTTTATTATATAAACCATCAAAAAACTCTTTCATATTCATTTTAAATTTGTCCTCCGTAATTCATAAATAAAATTTACTTTAATAATTGTTTACTTATTTTTATTTTCTTTCATTTTTAATTAAAAAGCATCAATTTCCGTCAAATTCCGTCACGACTGATGCATTTGTTATTATACCAAAAAAAAATAAATTTGCAAAGTACGTTTTCGGTTTTTAGACCATTTTTACGGCGTTTTTTCAAAAAATTAGTACAATTTACATATAAAACGAGTATACCAACATCAAAATGCCGATATACTCGTTCCATCTAAGCCTCTTTTTTGTTTTTTATCTCTGTTTTGACGAACGCTTTATTAAGCCTTCCATACATTTTAGTATACTTCAACAATTTATTTCTTGACGATAGTGAGAAATCTTCCGGAATTGCTCTCCATTTCCAGTTTTTTCCCAAAGTTGACGGAATATTCATTCTAGCTTCCTTACCTAATCCTATGATATCTTGCATAGTTATTATACATGTATCAGCCACAGAAGACATTGCTCCTCTAATAACTCCCCAATTGTATCCTTCTTTTTTCGTCAAATTGAAGTAATTATTCACAAAATCAACCGTTTCTTCTGGTGCATCTTCTAGCCACCCTAAAATAGTATCATTATCATGTGTTCCTGTATAAACTACACAATCTTTATTATAAAAATGTGGTAAATATTCATTTCCATTAATATCATCAAATGCGAACTGCAAAACTTTCATTCCTGGAAAACCTGATTCTTTTAACAAGTCTTTAACCGATTGTGTTAAGTATCCTAAATCTTCTACTATAATAGGTAATTCGCCCAATTCTTCTTTTAATGTATTAAATAAGTCCATTCCTGGTCCTTTTTTCCATTTTCCATTTTTTGCTGTTGAATCTTTTGCCGGAATTGCATAATATGAATCAAATCCCCTAAAATGATCTATTCTAATGATATTATACATTTCTGACATTGCTCTAATACGTTTTACCCACCAAGAATAATTATTTTTTTTCATAACATCCCATCTAAATAATGGATTTCCCCACAATTGACCATCTTCAGAAAATGCATCTGGAGGACATCCAGCAACTTCTATCATTTCTAGATTTTCATCTAAATAAAACTCATTTGGATTAGACCATACATCTGCACTGTCTGCTGATACATAAATAGGAATGTCGCCAATGATTTGTATGTCATTCTTGTTTGCGTATTTTTTTAGTGCATCCCATTGTTTTCTAAATAAATATTGTAATATCTTATAAAATTCTATACTATCTTCATATTCTTCTTTTGCTTCTTCAAGCGCTTTTTTTTCTCTGAATTTATATTTATCATCCCACTCAAACCACGCTCTTCCATCGTTTGCATCTTTTAATGCCATAAACAATGCGTAATCATCTAACCATTCTTTTTCTTTATTACAAAATTCTATATATTTTTTGGGTATATTCTCTCTAAATCTGATACTAGCATTATTCAAAAGATTATAACGATTCTCATAAATAACACCATAATCAACGTATCTTTCATTGTCTCCCCACTCATAATCACTTAACTCTTTTTGAGTAAGCAAACCATCTTTTAATAAATATTCTAAATCAATAAAATATGGATTTCCTGCAAAGCTCGAAAAAGATTGATATGGCGAATCTCCATAACTAGTTGGACAAATTGGTAATATTTGCCAATATGTTTGTCCTGCTTTTTTTAAATATGTTATAAATTTTTTTGCTTCATTTCCCATTGTTCCAATTCCGAAAGGCGAAGGTAGCGATGAAATTGGCATCAAAATTCCACTAGTCCTCATATTAATGTTTTTACCTCTTTTCGTATTTTTTCGTATATTATAATTATATTTGTTTTTTTATACATTAGCAACTATAAATGCAATATTTTACAAAATATTATTCAATATGGTAATATATATACTAGACATTAATACAATATACAAAGGAGTATTTTATGAATAACTTTTCTATTCCACCTTTAAATAACCATCTTAAAGCTTTTGCTTCTTCTTTAAAGTGGATTTTTTTATCATTAATTGTTGGTTCGATTGCAGGCTCTTTGGGAACCATTTTTTATTTTGCATTAAATTTTGTTACAAATTTTAGAAAACAAAATTCATGGATTATCTATTTTTTGCCACTCGCTGGTATCTGCATTGTTTTTCTATATAGAATATTTAAAGACGAAAAAGATACAGGCACTAACTTAGTTTTATCCGCAATCCATTCTAATGAACACATTCCACTTAGGATGGCACCTTTGATTTTTATATCTACAATTTTAACACACCTTTTTGGAGGTTCTGCTGGTAGAGAGGGTGCAGCTCTTCAAATGGGCGGAAGTCTCGGCAATAGTTTAGGTCGTCTTTTTAAACTCGATGACAAAGACAAAAAAATAATGATTATGAGCGGAATGAGTGCAGCCTTTTGTTCGCTTTTTGGCACACCAATGGCCGCAGCAATTTTTTCAATCGAAGTCGTAAGTGTTGGTGTAATGTATTATGCTGCACTTGTTCCTTGCGTTATAAGTTCGCTAACCGCAAATGCTATTGCAACATATTTCGGTGCTAAATCAGCAATGTACAAAATTTTTATTCCAACGTACAACTTACCCAATATTCTTTCGACTAGTTTAATTACGATACTTACAGCTTTAGTTAGTATTTTATTTTGTATCATGCTTCATTATAGTGGACACCTATTCAAAAAATATTTTGAAAATCCATATTATAGAATAATTGCAGGCGGTTTATCTGTCCAAATTTTAACATTGCTTTTAAGAACACACGATTACAACGGTGCTGGTATTGATGTTATACATAATGCTTTAGCTGGAAACGTTTGTTTTTATACTTTCTTTTTAAAAATCGTTTTCACTTGCCTCACACTTTCTAGTGGATATAAAGGAGGCGAAATTGTACCATCTTTCTTTATTGGTGCAACTTTCGGAAGTGTTGTCGGCTTGATTTTGGGAATAAATCCCGCTTTTGCTTCCGCAATCGGAATGATTTCTTGTTTTTGCGGTGTAACTAATTGTCCTATTTCATCTCTATTAATAAGTTTTGAATTATTTGGATACCAAGGAATGCCTTTCTTCTTGATTACAACTGCTTTCAGTTATCTATTTTCTGGATATTTTGGCTTATATACTAGTCAAAAAATTATTTATTCTAAATATAAAACAAACTATATTAACAAACCAACAATTTAAAAATCACCTTAAGAAGATAATTTAAGCTTATGTCATTTTTAACTATAAAAACCCCAACGCCATTTTATTCTGACGTTGGGGAAGTTTTGCGATGTATTGTATTACTTGCTTGTATCTTATCTATACCTTAATTTTTTCTATATATTTCCATACCACTAAATTTCACAGAATCATTTTTTGTGTAGAGATATACATTTTTTCCTGTTACTCCGTGTAATCTAACTGTTAACGCTGCTATTTTATCAATATAAAATACGCCTGTTGAACCATCATTAATATATGTGAATGAATATTTTTTGCCTGGTTTTAATGGAGCATTTACTTTAGTTATAAGCTTCTTACCATTTTCATAATTCAACTCTAATGTATTATCCTGTGGATTAATTGTAATTAACTTATTTTGATTTGCATCGTCGCTATATCCAAAACTCAAGCCAAAATTACCAAGTGATTTATATGAAAATGATCCTCTTATCATATATGTTTCTGATGTCTGTGTAAAATGATTAAATTTACTTCTTTGTCCAGCTTTTAATGTACTAACATAATTTTTTACTGGTGCTAAATATAAACTTCCATCTGAATTTACCTTCAACTGCTGCACAACAAGATTTCCAGCCCATGCATTTACATCCATTGATGTTGTTTGATCTGAACGTCTTGACCAACCAACCATGTATGTATTCTTACCATCTTCAACATGTTTTGCTGCGTAGAATAGTTTACCTTCTAATCTCTTTGGCTCACTATATGGTCCAAATTGAGAATCTGATGAAGCATACCATAATGTATCATCCTGTGCAGAATAAGTAATATACCAACGATTACCCAATTTGAATGTATCTGTACATTCTAGATTCCAAAATACTCCAGTAGGTTCTGTAAATATAATTCCATCATATTTAACTTCTTTCAAGTTTTCGCTAATTGAATATTTCAAAATTCTCGCAACACCGTCTTTTGATGCTGTAACTGTCATCGATAATTTTTTAGTTTTTTTATCGTAATACACCTGAGGATCTCTGAAATCATTCTTTTGATGAATATCTTCTGGTGGTGTAACTTCAAACTTTTTATCTTTCTTTAAATCTGTAAGATTATTTCCTTTTGCAACACGTATTGTCTCTTTAAAGCCTGTTGCATCTGTATTAGCATGTGCTGTATAAAAGTATAAATACTCATTTTTAACTTTTACCATTGATCCTGTGCCAATCCATTCTTCCTGTCCTATTCCCTCTGTTTCAATAATTGGTTTTTTATATTCCTCATAATTCACAAAATCCTTAGTAGTAGCTAAATAAATTGAGTGTCTAAAACTATCTCCTCCATCTTTTAAGTAGTACATATAGTACTTTCCATTCTCATAATAAGGCATTGGATCTCCGACAAATGATTTAATTCCATTTTGATCCACTGGTTTAAAAAACATCTTATTTCCATAATTTGCCTCTTGTTGATCTGGTGTCATTTGAGCGAAGTCATTAGCCTGTGAAGCTTTAACTATATTAAAGCTTCCTGTAATGATAAAAGATGATGCAAGCCCTAATGACAAAACAGCCTTCATAATTTTTTTACTCATTTCATTTCCCCTTCCTTAAACCTTTTTGATTTCTTTTTATTACCTTTCCATTTACCTTAAATACATAATAGTGCATTTGCACTATTATGTCAACATTTTTATGTGCATTTACATCATTTTAGCAACTGTAATTTTTACATTTGCATCATCAAATTGATTTTTTAACCAATTTCCATTATATACCGCCTTTTATTTGTTAAGAATAACTAACCAGCATTGTTTTGTAGCTTATATTTTTTCTTAATAAATAATTAATCAGCACCACCGGCTTAGCCGGTGGTTTGCTCTTGCCCTATAAGGGCATATTACCGGCACTGAGTCTAAAGACTCGTCGAAAGGTTCGCCAGCCGCAACATCATTTCCCTACTGAGCCCCATGGGCTCTTTTTATTTGTTTTGCTTTACCGGCTCACCCGTAAACGGGTCTACATATTCCTTCAGTGTCATTTGATCATATTCTAAATCTTCTTTTAACTGATTCTGAATATACTCTTGAATTTTCTTCGCATTTTTTCCTACAGTGTCTACATAATATCCTCTGCACCAAAAATGTCG
>NZ_FOGW01000060.1 GCF_900111325.1 Lachnobacterium bovis | reverse complement strand
AAGAGAAGCATATGGTTTGAAAAAACATAATTTTTGGCAAAACATATGTAAATTATTTTAGATAAACCATGATATTATCTTATGATGATGATTATGCATCTAAAATGGGAAAAAATGCAGTTGCATTTATACCAGAAGTCACTATATCAGAGTCGGAGATTGCGGAACTTGAGAAACCGAAAGTCAAAGAAGTAAAGCCAAAGGATGTAGAGAAAATCGGAACAGCATCAAAAGCAGGCAAGATAACCGAGGGTGCATCAAAGGTAAAGAAGCCAGCTAAGAAAGCAAATGTCCATAGCAATCCTCATCAGCATGTATTTAGGTATGATTTTGACAATAGATATTGGTATCGCTCAGACCCAGAAATATTAAACTAGGAGGATAATAAGTTGGATTATAGTATTGTTTTTAAATTAAAACAAATCGATTTGGAAGATGTTGGAATAATTGAAATGTTTACAAGTTGGGGAGAAAAGGATTTTTCATATTCGCCTAGAAGATTTAAAGGATATGGTGATATACAATTGATAGAAGTTGAAGAGCCGATGGAAATAGAAGGTTCGATTGAACTAAAAGTGATTGGACTAGTAAGAAAATTAGAGTGGCAAGCCAATACAAATCCTAAATTATTAGCAGACAATAAACTTATGAAATTATTAGAAAAAATATGTTGTTTAGAATATTTTTCTATTTATATATGTGAGGATGATGAAAACATAGAAGAAGTTTTTGAATTGGATTATAGTAAATGTCACGATATTTATAGAATTGTAACAGAAGCTTTAAGTTGGGATAAACCTCAAAATATAAAAATACAAAACTATCAATAAATAAAGTGATAAGTAAAATATCAAGATATAAGAGGCAAAAGGTTCAGTACTAGAATGGAGTGATAATAAAGAATGATTAATGATGATGAAATTTTTGAAATTTTAAAAAAACATAAAGAATTTGGGGATTATTTTTGGAAAAAAAAATGTAATAAGGGCGCAGTTACTGATGTATTTGTTGAATACGTTAACTCAAATTGTTTTTTAGAACTTTTAGATGACATGAAAAATAAATTGAGTGATTATAACCCAAGTTATGGGATGATATTTTCAGATGATTATGATGATCCGTATGATGAATTTTATTTTGGGGAAAATAATATATGCTTTTTTTTAGAATCGGGTTATGATGATGTAGAAGATATCATCGGCTACGAAGAATTCTACAAATATCTTGTTCCAGCATGCGAGTTCTATGTAGAACGTCGTCATCCGGAACATAAGGAAATAGTAGAGCAGAAGCTTAAAGAGATAAGAGAAGCATATGGTTTGAAAAAACATAATTTTTGGCAAAACATATGTAAATTATTTTAGATAAACCATGA
>NZ_FOGW01000063.1 GCF_900111325.1 Lachnobacterium bovis | reverse complement strand
GGTTTAAAGAAAAAATTACTTATTGGTTTATTAAGTGCTACTGTTGTTGGCACTAGTTTAGCTCCAAATGTTCCACTTGTTGGTAGTTTTGCTCAAGAGGTTAAGGCGGCGGATGTAACAACATCTCAGGATGTTACTGTTGTTGGTTTACAAGGAGAACAAAAAGTAACAATTACTAAACCAGCACATTCAACTGTAGAGGGCGTAGCGTATAGTGACGGTAAATTAACAATTACAGTTAAAGCTGATACGGGTTATAGATTAGTTCACCAGGCTAGAACGTATGATGTAGAACTTAATGATAAAGGTGAATTAACTAAAACCACATTTGATTCGGAGGCGACAGTTGCACTTCTTAAAGAAAATTTAACTGTTGTTAAAGGTTCTGGTGTTCCGGATGGAATAACATATACAATAGATAAAACTGAATTAGATCAAGTAGATAATACAAAAGCAATTCTTACTGTAAAAGCAAAAGAAGGACGTAAATTTGCGAGTGCCCCTACAGTTACGTATGGTGTAGATAAAACTGAAACTGGAAATAAAATAGATGATTCTACTTACGAATATGAAATAAAAACAACTTTTACAGGTACAGCTGAAGATACAGCAGATAAAAACACTGACGTAACTATCACTGGCGGTTCATATGAAATTCTTTCTAATATTAAAGTAGATGATTCAGGATTAAGAGGTGCTACTGTATCAGTTTCGAAAACATCTGGAATTACAAAAGATGATCAGGTAACTATTACTGTATCACCACAGGCAAAATGTAAATTCACTGATAACTCTATCCCAGTGTTGACGAGTTCTGAAATCAATATGACTGATGACGAAAAAAATTTAAATCTGATGGAGATAAATATGTAGTAACAATTCCTGCTGGCAAATTTACAAAAGATGATGTAAAAATTAAAATTACTAGTGTTGCAAATTATACTGATCTTTCCGTTGAACAAAATACAAATTCTAAAGGCAAACCAACTGTTATTTCAAAAGAAGTAACTAGCGATGCTAAAGTTTCTGCAAAAGCTGGTGATGTATATGAAGCTGTAAAAGCAGCTGGTTTTGTTTCTACAGAGTTAGAAGATTTAGCAACAACAACTGAAGAAAAAGCATTACGTATAAAAGCTGAAATCACAGATGCTGCGGCTACTGATAGTATTAAAACTGCAATACATGATGATCAATTAAAATTAGGTTATTCATTTGAAATTAAAATAACGAAAATTTATGATTTAGTAAGTGCGCAAAACCCTACTCCAGTTACATTAACTGATTTAGGAAAAAACGTAATTACATATACAATTACAATTCCTGAAGATCAACGTGG
>NZ_FOGW01000013.1 GCF_900111325.1 Lachnobacterium bovis | reverse complement strand
TATAACTCCATTTTTATTAAATCTTAATTTATATTTTACTTTATACACACAACTGGCAGCATTATACTTAAGAATATATAGTATTGTGTTGCTAGTTTTTTATATTTTTTTATAAAAAAAACAACCAACAAATGTTGATTGTTTATAAAACGCAGGGGGTGGGATTCGAACCCACGTGCCCTTGCGGACAAACGGTTTTCAAGACCGCCTCGTTATGACCACTTCGATACCCCTGCATCTATTCAATTTGTCACTCGACACAAATTATATTATCATAGGAGTCGATCATTGTCAACTGTTTTTTATATTTTTTTCAATTTTATTTTTTCTCTATTTTTTCTTAATATCGTATATTTGATTATTCTATTTTAAGGGCTTAGTATTATATACTACTTATCTTCGAGTTTAGCAAACTGTTTATCTAAAACTCTTACTCTTCCTTGTCCCTGATCATTTACATCTACGATTGTTACTGAACAATTTGGTGGAACCTTACCTCTCCAAATATCTGTTTTATCTGTATAGAAATTACATAAAAAACATCTACTTGCTGCACCATGTGATGAAATCAAAATATTTTTATCCTTGTATTCCGGATTATTTACTAAGGATTCATAAAAATCTTTTGTTCTTTCAATTACATCCTTAAACGTCTCCCCATGAGGAGGTCTTTTGCATTTTAATGGATTATTATAAAATTTGTGTAAAAAATCTTCTGGAATAACTTCACTTTCACCTTCTAAAACACTTTCGCCTTCATAATCACCAAATGATATTTCTTCTATTCTTTCATCTATAATCATTGGTATATTTCTACCAACAGTAATAAGCTCTGCTGTTTGTCTTGCTCTTTTTAATGGACTACAGATAACCATATCAATTGGGACATCTAACATTGCCTCTCCTGTCTTAGCAGCTAATTCTAAACCATTTTCATTAAGTGGAATATCCATTCTACCTTGTAACTTTTTTAATTTGTTCCATGGAGTTTGACCATGACGTAAAACATATAATGTCATATCTTATCCTTTCATTTTTAAATTACTACAATTTTCCATTGCTATTTTATCACATTTTCTTTTTTTATACCAAAAAAACTAGCAGGTTCTTTTCCGCTCATACAGAACCTACTAGTTTATAAAAGTGAAACAGTTTATATGAAATACTCCCCAGTACTTCCCCGCTTCTCACCCCTTACGAGGCATATATAAATAATCCATTGACTTCTTCTCAATTAAATATATCGTCTCTTTTTTATTTTTTTATAGTTTTTTCAGAAAAAATTTTTATTTTATTTTTTATTATAAAAATTTTATTCTTACAATTATCTTGCGTTTGCTGGCTCTACATTAATTGATTTTCCTTTGATTTTAGCTTTTTTCATTGCTTTTAATACAACTTTAGCATATTCTTTTGGAACTTCAACAAATGTGTAATTATCATACATATCAATTGCGCCTACAAGTTTACCTGGAATGTTAGCTTCTCCTGCAACTGCACCAAGGATATCGCCTGGTCTGATTTTTTGATTCTTTCCAATATTAACAAATAATCTAACCATGCCTTCTTCCGCACCTGTATCACTGAAATCCCAAGAACTTTCTTCTTCAACTTCTTCTTTTGTGCCTTCAACCATACCTAATGCTTGTTTTAAAAATGCTGCTGCAATATCCATTGAAGTATAATCAGATTCATTAACTTGACTTTCAATAATATCAATCATATCGTCTAATTTTTCATTATCGATAATTCTTGAAATCTCTTCCATAATCTTTTCTGCTCTAATTTGAGCTATATCCTCTGATGATGGAATTGCCTTATGTTTAATCTTTGTCTTACAGTATCTCTGAATATCTTTTAATTTGTATACTTCTTTTCCTCTTACAAAAGTAAAAGCTCTTCCTTCTCGTCCTGCTCTACCTGTACGACCAATTCTATGTACGTAATATTCGTCGTCTTGTGGAATATCATAATTAAAAACAGCTTCCACATCATCAACATCAATACCTCTAGCTGCAACGTCTGTTGCAATTAAGATATCTGTCTTACCAGTTCTAAACTTACGCATTACTCTATCTCGCTGAACTTGTTTCATGTCTCCATGTAAACCTTCTGCAAAATATCCTCTTTGTTTTAATTCAGATACTAATTCATCAACCATTCTCTTTGTATTACAAAATACAACTGAAAGTTTTGGATTATAATAATCTAATAATCTTGATAAGACATCGATTTTATCATGTCTTTTAACGTCATAATAATATTGCTCAATATTTGGTACTGTAAGTTCTTTTTTAGTAATTTTGATATGCTTAGCATCATGTTGATATTTTCTTGTAATATCCATGATTGGTTTTGGCATTGTTGCAGAAAATAACACTGTTTGTCTATCTTCTGATGGCATATACTCTAAAATTGTCTCAATGTCTTCTCTGAATCCCATGTTAAGCATTTCATCTGCTTCATCTAGTACGATTGTTTTAATTTCATCGCATTTAATAGTTTTTCTTCTAAGGTGATCCATAATACGGCCTGGTGTTCCAATTACAATTGAAACTCCACCTTTTAACGCCTTAATTTGACGTCCGATATCTTGTCCACCATACACTGGTAAAATTTTAACACCGTGCATGTATTTTGATAATTTATGTAATTCCTCTGTTGACTGAATTGCTAATTCTCTTGTTGGAGATAATACAATTGCTTGTGTTTTTTTAATACTTGGATCTACTTTTTGTAAAAGTGGAATCCCGAATGAAGCTGTTTTACCAGTTCCTGTTTGAGCCTGTCCAATAACATCTACCCCGCTTATTACTGCTGGAATTGCTTGGCTTTGAATCGGTGTCGCCTCTTCAAATCCCATGTCTTTGATAGCTCTTAAAATTTGAGGTTTTAACTCAAGATCTTCAAATTTCACTGTTTTCATATATATCCTTTCTGTGTGTATACCTAAAAAAAGAACGCTGAATGCAGCGTTCTAATAACCTGGTTTTCTTCGTATATCTATTTTCTATTATTCTAATCTAACATTTCAATTTTATCAATTTTTGGCTTCACTGTCAAGATTTTTAATCAGTGTTTCCTTCTTATTCCTAGAATATTGTTTAATATGCCATTCTCGACTCATTGCTTCTTGTTTTGTTGGAAAAGATTCATAATACACTAACTCAACCGGTCGTCGAGTCTTTGTATATTTTGCCCCTTTTCCTTCATTATGGGCCTTAATTCTTTTCTCTAAATCATTAGTCCAACCAGTATAGTATGTGCCATCACTGCATTTTACTATATATGTATAATTCGTACATTTAGTGTCTTGGCAAGTTATTTTACTCTGTGCGTTAATCGATTCTTTAGAAAGTGCCTTATCTTTAGTTTCTTTTTTACGTATTTCTTTTTCTGTTTTTTGTACAGAATTAAATGCTAACTTTTTCACCTAGTATTCCACCCTCGTAGTCATTTTTACCTGCCTCTTTAACCTTATACAACGCTTTATCTGCAATCTCTAGATAGTCTTGCAACTTATTATCTGCACTTGGAATTCCGCAACAAATACCTTGCGATACTGTCACTTTTTTATCGCATTTAGAATATTCATGTTTAATATTCGCCCTACCTATTGCCTCGTGTAAAAGTCTTTCGTTTAAAATTGCTTGTTCTAGTGTTACGTTTTCATAGATAATAATAAATTCATCTCCACCATATCGCGCAAAAAATCCATTTTTTTTGCCAACAAATTCTTTTATTATTTTTGATATTAAACGCAAGCACTCATCACCTTGTTGATGTCCATAATTATCGTTATATTCCTTAAAAAAATCAACATCTAATATTTCTATTGCTATTGCTTTTTGATACATTCTTGCCCGTTTTATTGCCTTTTTGGCATACTCTACAAGCCCATATCTATTTGGCATCTGGGTCAGTTGATCAATCTCTGATTTTTTTTGTAAAAGTTGATTTTTTAATTCCATTTGAAGTCTACGCTTTTCTTCATTTTCTAAGCTCATTCTGATAGTAAGCATATATCTAGCCATAATATTATTTTCCTCATCCATCAATTCTGAATACTCATAATACAAACCTGTTGCCTTTAAAAATTCAGCATTTTTTTGATGGATCCTATAATATTTTATTTTTATTGACATAAGTCGCATTTGAAAATAAATCATCCTAACATTCTTTAAAATTGGCTCAACGACATTTATCACAGCCCACAAATCATCATCTAAATCTGTTTCTAATAACATATTACAATAGTCATCTATATCTTCAAAACAATCTATTATCCCCATATGATTTGGTAAGTTTTCAGTTATTATTTTTACACATGCATTTCTTGATTTGTAATCCTTTATTTTATGATAATAAATTGCTTCGATTGTAAGAAACGAAATTCTATCTATATTTTCTGAACCATCCCAAAAATTATTTACGGCAAGTCGTATTGTTTCTCTTGCACGTTCAAATTCTTCTTGCTTAATGTATATTTTAATCAAATTAGAATATATGCATAGCATTACAGTATCATTATAATCTTCTTTATTTTCAAAAAAAATTAATGCTTTATTAATCATTTTTTTGGCTTCCTCTATTTTTCCCACTGAAAAATACAAAGTACCAACATTCATTTCTATAATACTTTTTATTTCATTTAACTTTATAGAATCACAATATTTAAGGCCATTCAAATAATAATCCATAGCAATAGGAGCATTTCCACCATTTGCAGTAAAAATGCCCATTCTATTATAACTTTTTGCTATTAACTTATTTTTATTCATTTCTATTAAATATGTCAAAGCCTTGCTCGAATCATTAAAAAACTTTTCTGAATCATTTAGCCAATAATATATCTCACTCCTAAAATAATATCCTAATCCATACGCAACTACATTGCTATTTTTTCGGGCATATTTTAGCAATTTATCGCAATACTCTAGCGTTAATCTCGCATCATTTCTTCGATTGTCGAGTATTTGATCCACTATTTTTTTTACTTCATCATTGCAATCCCTTGTATTCATTTTCCACTCCTATCTAATAAATAAAAATTCATTAACGCCTCAAATTTATAACACTTAAAGTATCAATAAAACTTATCTAAAAATTAGAGCATTAGATTTCATTAAAATATCTAACATTTCAGGATAGTGTACCAATGTTATAGCCATAATTACAACTGTTCCCATCCTAAATACGCCTCCAATCACCGAAATAATATCGGCAAATGATAGCTTTTCATTAAAATTACATGTTCTATATAACAAATATATGTCCCTTATAAGGAAAAGTACTAATATGTGTCCAAAAATTTTATATCCAGCTCTTTTTATCTGAATAATATCATAGATAATGATTAAAATTATAAGGACATTTATACACATCATAAAATTTGACCATATTTCATAAGAAGTTGTATACAACAATTCATTACATTTTTCTCTTCTACTAACTTGTATCGTTAATTCTATACTTTCTCTAAATGGTATACAACTAATTAATGCTATTATAGCTTGAAAAGGCATTAGTACCGCTAATAACGACTTCGTAAAATCTTTTACTTTTTTTCTATTGCCTTTTGGTTTTATTATATAATTAAAATCATTATTGTATTGCATATATTAACCCTCTTTTAATTTTCTATTAATTATATTACTCAATTTTGCAAATTGTTCTAATGATAATTTTTCTCCTCTAATATTTAATTCTACCCCTAGTTCTTCAATACTTTCTTGTATCTGTTCTTTGCTCAATGGAATTCCACCATAATTTTTTAGTCCGTTTGCTAATGTTTTACGTCTTTGATTAAATGATGCTCTTATAACTTTAAATAACATCTTTTCATCATCTACTTCAACCGGTGGGTTTTCGTGACATGTCAATTTTATTACTGCACTACCAACCTTAGGCTGTGGCATAAAACAACTTGGTGGAACATTTAATACTATTTTAGGATTAGAATAATACTGAACTGCTAGTGAAAGTGCACCATAATCTTTACTTCCTGGGCCAGTTTGCATTCTATCTGCCACTTCCTTTTGAACCATTATTGTTATGCTTTCTACTGGTACATGACTCTCAAACAATCCCATAATAATTGGTGTAGTTATGTAATATGGTAAATTTGCCACTACTTTTATAGGACGTCCATTGTTTTTTTCTTCTGCAATTTTATTAATATCAACTTTCAAAATATCTTGGTTAATAACCTCAACATTATCATATTCTTTTAATGTATCTTTTAAAATTGGAATAAGATTTGTATCAATTTCCACTGCTAAAACTTCTCTTGCATTTTCACACAAATACTGTGTCATTGTTCCAATTCCTGGTCCAATTTCAACAACAAAATCATCTTTTGTAATTTCAGATGCTTCAATAATATCCTCCAAAACACCTGTATTTATTAAAAAGTTTTGTCCAAATTTCTTTTGAAAATTAAAATTATATTTTTGTAATACTTCTATAGTATTTTTTGGATTTCCAAGTGTTGCCATAAAATCCTCCTACTCACTTGTAACATTTTTCTTTTTGCTTAATAATCTATATTCTACCATAACTTTGCTATAGTATTCTATTTTTTATCGTTTTTGTAATACAAAACCAAATGACGCTCCTATAACACCGCCTATAATATGGCTTAAATTTGACACATTGCTTTTTACAAATAGTCCATCAAAAACCTGACCACCGATATAAAACAGTGCAACCAAAATTAATGTAATTGGAACATAACCACTCTTTGTATTAGTGAATGGCGACAATAAAATAAATGCAAAAACTACGCCACTTGCCCCTAATAATGCTCTTCCTGGAAAAAACATATAATTTACAATGCCAGTTATAAAAGCTGTCAACAGAATTATAACTAATATGTTTTTAGAACCATATTTTTCTTCTAATAATGGTCCTACTACAAGTAGCAATGTGATATTTCCTATCAAATGTTCTCTTGATGCATGACCTAATACGTGTGTGAAAAATCTAAGATAAGTTAGTGGATTAGTTAATGAAGAACGATAAACCGAAAAAAACATATGATTAATTTTATATCCTACTAATTGACTTAAAATATAAGCCCCAAAACATAGCAATGTAAATACAACTATAACTGGTGAATTGTTTGTTATTTTAAATTTTTCCAAAAATTTATTCATTCTTACTCTACTCTCCTAATTTTTTTATTATTCTCTTAATTCTTTCATCTTCTTTATAATACACTATTTTAACTGGCCAAGGGAGTCCTAAAATAAAATCTTTATCTTTTTCATTTAATTTTTCCAATTTTTTTAAAAATAAATCTTTGTCCTTATATAATAAAATTCCAAACTTTATCGGAATGTAACTTTCTTTATCAATTTCTTCTTCATCATCAATCAAAACTCTCTTTAAAGATGTCTTGCCATACTTTCCATACTCTTTAACATACTTATATTTTTTCTTGGGAGTTTCCTTTTTAGGATCTTCTAATAGTATTATTTTTTCGGAAACTAAATACTCCCAAGAAATTTCTCTTATTACATCTTCGGGCGTAGGAAAGTCTAATCTCTTTTTTATTTCTTTGGTACTTAAACCTTTTTTCGTTAAAGCTCTAATTGTTCCTGCGCTCGCCATATCATACATAAAATTTTTTAACGCTTTATGAAAATAACTATCTTCTTTGCTCATATTTTATAATTTATTTCTATGAAATAAACCACAAATCCCCTTTCTTATCACATCAAAAAATGACAATGACTTAACAAGTCTCTTCTCTGGAATATAATTTCTAACTGCTCTTAATAATTCTTTATTGTTTTTTCCTGAAAAACTATAGTATTTATCGGAATCCTTTATAAAAATAGTAAAGCGTGCAATCCACTTATTTGCATATACCGATGCTGCTATATAATCGATTTTATCCCATGGAATTTGAATATAATCTCTTTTACTTTTTTCTCCATAAAACTCAAAAGCTTTATCTCCAATCATAATCTGTCCTGTTTTTGTCATTCCAATAAAAGCACTCGCTCTCATTGTTAAATCTACTTTTGTGTTCATTGAACTTATCATTTTTTCTTCCTCTTTTAATCCTTTTTTTATATGCATAATACCCCACTTTTATAGTGGGGTATTAAACTGTAACTCATATTTTAATTATATTTCTTAGAATAAGCCGATGTATTTACCAAATATACCAACTACGAATAATAAGATAATAATTGCAATTGGAGAAACATCCTTCTTTAATAATTTACAACATAATAGTGTTAATAATAATGCTGCAAATCCTGGAATTAACTGGTCTAAGTTCTGCTGTAATGTTGTAACTTTTTCAACATTAAGACCTGTACCACCTAACTGGTTGTACTGTGTAAATGCCTCTTTTAATACTTTAGCTGTGCCACCTTTTGTTTGTGCTACAGCTGTCCAATCAATATATGCACCTTTTTGCTGTCTAACAGTTGATACAACTGGAGCGAAGTTGATGCTTACCCATCTTTGTACAAGTGCACCGATTACGAACATACCAAGGATTGAAGAACCCTGTGTGATTTTTCCTAATAATCCGCCTGATAAATCTTTTGTAATTTCTGTACCTACTTTATATCCGAAATATGTTGTATAGAATAAGAATGCGAATCTTATTACGTTCCATAATACGAAGAATAAGATAGGTCCTAAAATACTTCCACCCATTGCAAGTGAAGCACCTAAAGCACCAAGGATTGGTCTAAGTGTGAACCAGAATACAGGATCACCTACACCTGCTAAAGGTCCCATCATACCAACTTTTACACCTTGGATTGTTTCATCAGAAACGTCTGCTCCATTAGCTCTATCTTCTTCAAGAGCTAATGTAACACCCATGATTGGTGCAGATACGTATGGATGTGTATTATAGAATTCCATATGTCTTTTTAAAGCAGCTGCTCTGTCTTCTTTGCTTGTATATAATTTTTTAATAGCTGGTATTATTGAATAACACCATCCACCATTTTGCATACGTTCATAGTTCCATGATCCCTGAAGGAACTGATGACGCCATGTTACTGCAAAAATGTCGTCGTTTGATAATTTTTTCTTTTTTTCCATCATTGCAATGTCCCTCCAATTATTTATAATCGTTTAATATATCTCCAAGTGGATCACCTGAACCACTTCCACCATTTCCTCCGTTTGACTTAGCTGATTCTTTAAGTCCAAGGTAAATTAATGCAAGTGAAACACCGATTGCACCAAGAGAAATAAGTGTTAACTGACTAATAGCTGCTAAACAGAAACCGATTGCAAAGAATGGCCAAACTTCTTTTGTTGCCATCATGTTGATAACCATAGCATAACCTACGGCTGCAACCATTCCACCACCAGCTGCCATACCGCCTGTTACAACTTCTGGCATTGCTTCAAGTGTGCTCTGAACTGTTCCTGAAGGAATTGCACAAAGTGCCATTGCAGGAATCATAATACGAACACCTTGCATTATAATAGCAACCCATTGTACAACTTCGATTGTTTTAAAATCACCTTTTTCAGCAGCTGCATCCTGTACGTGTACAAGTGGAATTGCAAGTGTACGACAAATCATTGTTAAGAATAAACCTGCTACTGAAAGTGGAACTGCTGCAGCGATTGCTGAATTGATTGCAACTCCTTGTTTAACATTTCCACCGTTTAATGCTAATACCATTAAAATTGATGATGCAACTGATGCTAAAGCTGCATCTGGAGCAACTGCTGCTCCGATGTTTGCCCATCCAAGAGCCATTAATTGAAGTGTACCACCAAGGATAATACCTGCTCCTAAGTGTCCGCTTACTAAACCAATTAGTGTACACGCTACCAATGGCTGATGGAACTGGAATTCATCAAGAATACCTTCCATACCTGCTAGTAGCGCTACTAAAGCTATTAAAATAACTGTAACTACTGACATAATATTTCCTCCTTATTTAGCTAATTCTTCTTTAGCTTTCTTAAGCATTCCCTCAATGCTTGTTGGTGCATCACCAGGAACTTTTCTTACATCGAACTCAACGCCAAGTTTAATTAACTCTTCAATTGTTTCGATATCTTTTTGATCCATAGCTACGGCTTTTGATACAACAACCTTACCTGGTGTATGTGCCATAGAACCAAGATTAATTTTCTTAATGGAAACTCCACCTTTAATTGCTCTTAAAGCATCTTGTGGTGTTTCGAAAAGTAATAATGCTTTAGTGTTTCCAAATCTTGTATCCTTATCAACTTGGATCATTTTATCGATTGGAACAACGTGTGCTTTAACACCTGGAGGTGCTGCTTGTTCAATCATCTGTTTACGTAATGAATCGTGAGCTACGTTGTCAGATACTGCAATAATTCTATTTGGTTGTACAGATTTTGTCCAAGCTGTAGCAACCTGTCCATGTAATAGTCTAGTATCAATTCTAGCTAAAACATATTTAATTTTTCCATCTCCAATTACTGTTCCTTCTGGAATAGCCTGCTGTGGAGCTGCTGGTGCTGCTGGTGCAGCTGGTGTCTTAGCAACAGGTGCTAATGATTCTGGTTTAACTTTTACTCCGTCAACTGCAGTGTCCATTACAATAGTTGCAATCTCCTGTGCTGATTCTGAAGTAAATCTTGATCCACATGCTTCAATAAGCATTGGTAAATTTAGGCCACTTACTATAGCCCATGTGTCCTCGTGACCTGCAATCAAACCGTTTGCCTGATTAAAAGGTGTTCCCCCCCAAAGGTCTACAAGGAATAAAACTTGTGAAGGATCGTCGAATGAAGCAATTGCTTCTTCCATCTGTTTACGGATATCTTCTGGTCCATCACTTGGCATTAAAGTACAAGCTTTAATGTTTTCCTGTTCGCCAACAATCATTTGACAAGACTGGAGAATTCCAGCTGCAAAACTTCCGTGGCTAGCAACAATGATTCCTACCATTCTTCTAACTCCCTTTCTTTAGGATTTTTGTAATACAATGCTCGCAAAACTTTGCTGTATATGATTAATCACTTTCGTTAAACTGTTTGTACTTAACCCTTACTTGAAATTTTTATAGTTTTTCAAGTAAATTTTTACAGCGCCTATCGCATCTGCAAGTTATGATAAAGCACTTTAAGAAAAAAATCAAGCACTTTTAACAATTTTTTTTATTTTTTTCTTTGCCCATTAGTCATTTTAACTTATATATAATATATGCTCATTTAGATCTCTAAGATACGCTGCACATAATGCCTAATTAAATTATATATTAATACTCTTTTTCGTTGCTTGCCCAATTTTTAAAAAATGATTATTGACAATACTATTTTTTTCGTGATATAATTTTTCTTGTAAATAAGCATGTTACTTGTTTTTTAACGAGGCATTAGCTATCATAAACGATTTAATTAGGCTTATCTCTATAAGTCTATCTGTGTTTATGTTAGCTAATGCCTTTTTTATTTTTACGAAGGAGGATTACAATGAGAAACATTCATAGCAAAAATAATATCAACCAAACTTTATACGTTGTTTTAAGTTATTTAATTCTTTGTGTATTATTTTTATTATTTACTAGCTTCTTAAAATCTAAAGCATTATATAACTCTATTTTTGCTTATGTTATTTTTGTTGTATTTAGCTGTAGTCTATATAATTTATTGGCTAAGGCTTTTAGAAAAAGGACTCATTATGCCCTTTTTTCAGAACTTCTTAAGAACCCTAATTCTTGTGAAAGGACTGGTTTACAATTAAATATTTCACAAGATATATTAAACATTACTTTCCCTGCTTTTTGTGAAAATAAAAATCATGCTTTTTATAAAAATCTATCACTTACTCAATTCAAAAGCGGATATAACACCCTGTGTAAATTAAAGTGTTATCTGCTTTCTAAAAAGATTTTATATCTAAAGCATAAAAGCATTAACTATTTGTGTTAGATTAACATTTAAATCATAGCTGCAACTTTGGATTTAAAAAGACGAGAACACAGTAGACTTTTAATATATAAACAAATAAATATTTTGGGAATACTTAATATTCACTATGAAATTTACTTGACTGTAGGAGAGAATGTGCTCTATATTAATACTCCCCGTTTTTAATACCATATGGTTTTGCAAAAAAAACACGAATTTTTTTATATAAAATCTATTTCCTGATTAAACAAAAAAACTGCAGAACCATCAACTTTTCTACAGTCTTTTGTTTATATATTTATGTTTTATTATCTGAAGTTTTTTTATATCTAATACGTGTTTCTTCTATATTAATATATATTATATAAAACCAAAATACATATATCATAATTTGTGTTTAAACTAAAATTTAATCAACGGCATTTAATATGTAGGTATTAGCACTTATTATAACTTAAGTTTAAACTGTGCAACTGATTCTTGTAACTGGTTAGCACTATCAATCAGATCAGCACTAACTCTTGAATTTTCTTCTGAAACTTGTGAATTCACCTTGATTACTTCTGAAATCTCATCTACTTTTGCTGAAATATTCTTTAACGCAGCATTTTGTTCATCAGCATATTCTACAATTTCTTTTAATTTTTCACCTAAATCCATTGAATTTTTTACGCCCATTTGAATCGAATCAGCTGTATCACCAACTAAAGCTTTTCCTTTTTCTACCGCGTTTTTACTTCCATTTATTAAATCTGCAATATTATTACTTGCTTGAGAACTTTCATTTGCCAATTCACCTATTTCGTCAGCAACAACAGCAAATCCTTTACCTGCTTCTCCAGCTCTTGCAGCTTCAATTGATGCATTTAATGCCAACAAATTGGTTTGAGCCGAAATTCTATTAATTGTACCTATAATTTCTCCAATCTTATCGGATGTAGCATTTATCTCTTCCATCGCAATAACTACATTTTTCATTTTATCATTACCTGCATTCAACTGCATATTTGTCTCTCTTGAAATCTTATCAGCTGAGTTTGTATTATCAGTTATCTTTTCAATCTTATCCGACAAAACTTTAATTTCATCCGTCAGTTCTCCTAAGGCTTCATTTTGAGAACTTGTTCCCTCCGATACTTGTTCTGAACTATCTCTTACTTGCTCTGAACAGCTTAAAACATTAACAGAATTATCATTTACACTACTAAGTGTTTCTGTAAGTTGATCTTTAATATTATCAAGTGCATTTTCTATTTCTTTAAAATCACCTTGATATGATACATGCTTATGAACAGTCAAATTACCCTTTGCAATATTTCTAACTACATGGCTAATATCTTTTGTATATTTTCTTAACTCTTCAAGCATCTTATTAATTGAATCCGTCAATTCTGTATATATACCATAATTCCCATCAAACTTAACTGACAAGTCACCTTGTTCTACTTTTTTCATTTTACTCGTTATTTCAATTACTTCTTCATTTATAATTCCACCAGAATTAAGAATCCTTTTTATCGCAACTATTGTCAATAAATTAAATATTACAGTACCTATTGTTCCAATAAAAGCTATTATATCTATTCTTAATACGCCGAATACAGCAGCTAAAATTGCACAACCAATGGAAGAAAAAATACATACTGCCGTCATATTTTTTCCATTATCTTTGTAATCTCCATTCTCATTCATGTAAAAATCCTCCTTAGACATCAAAATTCAAACCTACTCACAACTTTTATCGGCCATTTTACTCTTCAAATTTACCAAAAAAGCAAGCCACAACAGTGACTTGCTTTTGTAAATTTTATTTTGTTTCTAATATTATATCTAAGTCCTTTGAAAGTCCCTCTCTTGATACAACCTGTACAGACTGCATTCTATAAGCAATAGCACCTTCAACATTTTCAATTCTGTCATCGAAAAATAGACATTGCGTCTCATCTAAATCGTATTTATCGCATAGTGCTTTATATATTGCTCTATCCGGTTTTGCTTTTTTTATCATGTATGAAACCATCATTCCATCGATGTCATCAAGAAAATCAGCATATCTTGTATGTTTCTTAAATAATGACTCAGGATAATTTGATAACAAATAAATTCCGTAACCTTGCTCTTTTAACATGTGAACTTTTTCCCACACATCTGGTCTTGCTACATGCATGAACTCTCCGTGTCTTATAAACCAGGAAATTGCTTTCGCATCTTTAGGATACTTTTTACAGAAAAGATCTATTATCTCCTCATCTGTTTTAGTTCCTAAATCAAATACATGCCATAATCTGTCTGGATCTTCAAATAATTCATTTCCTACTCTAATTGCATCCTCTTCACATAGACCATAATCCATAAGCATGTCTTTCCATCTATAATCTAGTAATACATCCCCAACATCAAAAACTATTGTTTTTACTTTTGATAGGATTACATTTTTTAATTCGTATTTACGTGACATAAAAAATTACTACCTCACACTTTCCTATTTAATTAAGATAAAAAATCAATGTATATTATATCAAAAGTTTGAAGTTTTCGAAAGTATTTTAGTGTATTATCATTATTATTTTTTTATTCGAAGACATCTTATTGCATTCAATACCGCAATAACCATTACTCCTACATCTGCAAAAATAGCAAACCACATATTGGCTACACCTATCGCACCTAATAAGAGACAAATCACTTTAATTCCTATTGCGAAATAAATATTCTCTCTTACTATTCTGATACATTTTTTTGATATTTTTATCGCAGTAGTTATTTTAAGTGGATCATCATCCATTAATACAATATCTGCAGCTTCTATTGCTGCGTCAGAACCAAGCACTCCCATCGCTATTCCGATATCAGCTCTTGATAAAACAGGCGCATCGTTTATTCCGTCTCCTACGAAAGCAACAACATCATTTTTTCTATCTTTATTCCCTAATATTTTTTCAAATTTCAAAACTTTATCCTGTGGCAATAATTCACTATAAACATTGTCTATCTTTAATTCATTTGCAACATTTTCTGCTGCATCTTTTGAATCACCTGTCAGCATTACTGTTTGCTTTATTCCGTTTTTCTTTAACTCTGCAATAGCACGCGCACTATTAGGTTTTAAAACATCAGAAATTACAATATGACCTTGATAAATATGATCAAGTGCAACATGTATTACTGTTCCTTTTAGCTTTGAACAATTATTCCATTTTGCTCCAATCATATCCATCAGCTTAGTATTACCAACACTTACTTTATGACCATTTACCATTGCTTCCACGCCTTGGCCAGCTATCTCTGTAATATCTGAAACATCACAGCTATCATTTTCGTCTGGAAATGCGTTTCTAATTGAATTAGCAATTGGATGATTTGAATAACGTTCAACATGTGCTACCAAATGTAGTAATTCCTTAGCCTCTAATGTTTTAGGATGAATTGCAACAACCTCAAATACACCTTTTGTTAATGTGCCAGTTTTATCAAATACTATTGTTTTTGTTTCCGCTAATCCTTCTAAAAAATTGGAACCTTTTACAAGTATTCCCTCTCTACTAGCGCTTCCTATTCCTGCGAAAAAGCTCAACGGTATACTGATAACCAATGCACATGGACATGAAATAACTAAAAATGTCAATGCTCTGTATAACCAAACTTTAAAATCTGCATCTTTTCCTGCAAACATAAGAAAGATCGGCGGACAAATAGTTAATGCTAGTGCCGCATAAACGACTATTGGTGTATAATATCTTGCAAATTTTGAAATAAATTTTTCTGATTTTGATTTTCGTGAACTTGCATCTTCTATTAATTCGAAAACTTTTGCCACAGTTGAGTCCTCATATAATTTAGTAGTCTCAACTTTTATTGCAGAATTAATATTTATACAACCACTAATAACTTCATCATTTTTTCTAACTTTTCTTGGAACTGATTCTCCCGTTAGTGCTGCAGTATCTAAACTTGTTTCTCCATCAATAACAACACCATCAATTGGAATCTTTTCTCCTGGCTTGATTACAATTTTACTTCCAACTTCAACATCTTCAGGATCAGTTTCTTCTATATTTCCATCTTCATCGAGGACATTTGCATATTCAGGGCAAATATCCATAAGGTCTGAAATATTTCTTCTACTTTTACCAACTGCGTAGCTTTGAAACAATTCACCAACTTGATAAAACCACATAACCGCGATTGCTTCTATATAATCACCGTCTTCAATTAATCCAATTGCGATTGCTCCAATAGTTGCAATTACCATCAATAAACATTCATCAAATGGCTGTTTATTTTTTATTCCTTTAAACGCCTTAATTATAATGTCATATCCAATTATAACGTATGGAACCATGTACATTGCAAATATTATCCATTTGTTTATGTTTTTTAAAACACTCACCTTTTCGACCAATAGAAGAATCGATAGCACTATAGCAGATATTATTATCCTATATAATACATTTTTTTGTTTTTTATTCATATTTCTCTCCTATATAGCTTTATCTCTTTTCCAAAAGTAATATTTCTTTATAGAAAAATCTCACAATCACTTTCAACTTTTTTGCAATTCTTTAACACCTCTTCCATTACTTCTTTTTGATTTACACCTTCATCAAATTCCACTTTCATTTTAAGAGTCATAAAATTAACAACTGCATTTTTTACTCCCTTTGTGTTGCGTGTAGCTTCCTCCATTTTGTTTGCACAGTTTGCACAATCCACATCAATTTTGTATGTTTTTTTCATAATAGCACCTCTTTCATAATATTAATTTTTACATTTCATTTTATCGATTAAACATTTATTTAATCTTTGATTTAAGAATATCCTTTTTTTATATTAATGTCAATAGAAATAAATATAAAATTTTTAAAAACAACTATCTTTTATATATTTTTTCGGACAAAAAAAGAAAGTAGAACCGGATTAATATCCTAAATTCTACTTTCATAAATTACTATTATATATTATGCAATTTCTGCTCCACTTGGCATATCTTTTTCAGGTTTCATTAGTGCAAGATTTCCTTCTGCATCTTCTGCACATAATAACATTCCTTCTGATAATACTCCAGCTAATTTTGCAGGTTTAAGATTACATAATACCATTACTTTTTTACCTACCATTTCTTCTGGTGTATAGTATTTTCTGATTCCTGATACAATTTGTTTAATCTGACTTCCAACTTTAACCTGTGAGCAAAGTAATTTTTTTGATTTTGGTACTGCTTCACATGCAATAATTTCTCCTACTTGGAATTGCATTTTTCCAAAATCATCAAAACTAATTTCTTCTTTTGGTTCAATATCAATTACTTCACCTTCAGCTTTTTCTTCGCTCTTGCCTTCTGTTGAAGCAAATTCAGCTTTTTGTTTTGCAATAATTTCTTCTACCTGTTTTTCTATCTCTTTTTGATCTAATCTAGCAAATAACATAATTGGTTTTTCAACAACCTTATTACCACTATCATATAATCCAAACTTGTCTAACTCATCAAAATCTCTGCATTGTGTATTAAGTTGTGTGAAGATTTTTTCTGCAGTCTCTGGTAAGAAACTATTTAATAAGCTTGCTCCAATTGTAATTGATTCTACTAAATTATATAAAACTTCTGATAATCTATCTTGTTTATCTTCATCTTTTGCAAGAATCCAAGGTGTTGTTTCATCAATATATTTGTTGCAACGACGGAATACATTAAACACCTCTGTAATTGCATCTGCAACTCTAAGTTTAGACATTTTTTCTTCTACTTTAGCTTTTGCATTTGTAACAACTTCCTTCAATGACTCATCTACTTCTTCGGATACACCTGTTTTTCTAACAACTCCATCAAAATATTTGTTACTCATTGAAACAGTTCTATTAACAAGATTACCTAAAATATTAGCAAGATCTGAATTGAATCGTTCTACTACTAAATCCCATGTAATGATACCATCATTTTCAAATGGCATTTCATGTAAAACAAAGTAACGAGTAGCATCTACTCCAAACATTCTTACTAAATCATCAGCATAAATCACGTTTCCTTTTGATTTAGACATTTTCTCTCCACCTTGTAATAACCATGGATGTCCAAATACTTGTTTTGGTAATGGTAAATCTAATGCCATTAAGAAAATTGGCCAATAAATTGTATGGAATCTTACAATATCTTTACCAATTAAGTGTAAGTCTGCTGGCCAGTTCTTATTGAATAATTCACTTGAGCCATCTGGATCATAGCCAATTTTGGTAATATAGTTTGTTAATGCATCCAACCAAACGTACACTACATGTTTTGGATCAAAATCTACTGGAATTCCCCAGCTAAATGATGTTCTTGATACACATAAATCCTGTAATCCTGGTAATAAGAAATTGTTCATCATTTCATTTTTTCTACTAACTGGCTGAATAAATTCAGGATGCTCATTGATATACTCAATTAATCTATCTGCATATTTACTCATTTTAAAGAAATATGCTTCCTCTTTAGCAGGTTTAACTTCTCTTCCACAATCAGGACATTTTCCATCTACAAGCTGTGATTCTGTCCAGAAAGATTCACAAGGTGTACAATATAATCCTTCATATGAAGATTTATAAATATCACCTTTGTCATATAATTTTTTGAAAATCTTCTTTACACATTTTTCATGATCTTCATCTGTTGTTCTAATAAAATTATCATATGAGGAATTTACTAAATCCCAAATTTTATGAATTTCATCTGCAACTTCATCTACGTACTGCTTTGGAGTAATTCCTTTTGCATTAGCTTTTTCCTCTATTTTCTGACCATGCTCATCTGTACCTGTCTGAAAATAAACATCATATCCTTCTGCTCTTTTATATCTTGCAATAGCATCTGCTAAAATTATTTCATAAGTATTACCAATATGTGGTTTACCTGATGCATATGCAATGGCTGTTGTCATATAAAATTTACCTTTGTTTGTTGCCATAATATTCCTCCATAATCTTTCTATTTGATAGATATAAAAATCTGTATCTATTCTTATTTTTATAATTTGTAAGTTTAATTTATTTACTACACTTACTATAAAGAGTTAAAAAAAAGCCTCCTGTATATAACAGAAGGCGAATTATTCACGTTACCACTTCATTTTACTTTTGTCTCACAACAAAAGCCTCTATAAGTAACTCATAAAATATAAATTACTTAATCACGCTATAACAGGCGCACCTGTCGAAACTTATCTACTAATTATAGTTCAGTCTCGCCACTCCAAAACCATCTTCATTCTATACGGCCGTCTCTTTCTCACCACACAAGAGCTCTCTTTATCAGCTTTAATAAAACTACTCTTTTCTTCAATGCGTTTAAATATTAAACTATACACATTTAGAGTAACATTCAACGCATAAAAAGTCAATACGACTACAGTGGAAAGTATTCGCTTAATGGTTTTTCAATTAATTTTATAATCTGCAATTCATCTCTTGCATCATACAAAGCATTATGAACTTCTTTGTATTTAAAATTTCCTGTCATCATTCTTATCATAGGTTCTACACCATAATTTCTTTTTAATCTTCCTGTTTTACAACATTCTAGATTTTTAGGAATCTTTGGATTATGCTGTTTATACGCGGCAACCTTCATAATATCAAACCATTGAAATTTTCTTAATTCATCCAAATGATTTTTATCAAAAATGGCATTATATGCAAATATCGATTCAACCGATAAGCTTTCTAACCATTCAACCATTTCATCTATAATTTCTATTCTTTTTTTTATTTTACAAGGATCACTTGCATCTACTCCTAAAACCGACGAATACATTCCACCTGTTTTATATGCGGGATCAATGATGTAGTATTGTTCATCTACGATATTAAGTGTAACTGTATCAGCTACAACAATCCCGATTGACATTACTTGATCTTTCCAATTTGTTTCTGTATCGATTACAGCAAAATTACCCATAAATATTTACCTGCTTACTTCTAATTTTATTAATATATAATCTATATTTTCTATCGTTTATTGTACTTTCTTTAAATACTAGAAGTCAAATAAATATTAATAAAGTCTTTGAATAATATCTAATATGTAGATTATTATAAATTGCTAAACCGTTAAATTACTTTTGTTTGTACTTTTATAATAATTATCAACTAGTACTTTTATTATTTTGAAAATTGAAAAATAAATTGCAGTATCAACACCAATCATTACAAAGTTCGATGCAATTCTTGGCGCGATAATAGCGTATATTCCTTTTCCTGAAATCTGTGACAACCATAAAGTATTTAAGCCAATATTTACAATTCCTTTAACTAGAACATTAGCAATTAATATTCTATGGATTGTAAGTTTTTTGTTATAAACTACGCTTCCAAATAATACACTACCTAAAATAGCATTTAAAGTAAATCCAAAATGAAAAGGGCCTGATGGATTTAATACAAACTTGATGATATCCATCACTCCTCCAAATATTCCTCCCACAATTGGGCCAAATATAAAGTCAACAATTCTATTTGCTAAGCTTCCAAACCCAATCTTTAAATATGGACCTAGCGAAATAGTTGCTGTAAAAGACAATGCAATTGATAGTGCTCCTAGGATTCCTATCAATGATATTGTTTTTACAATTTTTTCTTCTTTAAATGGTTCAAACATAGTTTTAAAATAATTCATAAAAAAATCCTCCTTTCAGCAGTTCCTAGACTACATAAAGGAAGATTCTTCTATATTGTTCCATTATGTAGCAGCGGGATGCGAGCCCTATACCGCGAATTACTTCTTCGTCCAACTGACAACTCCCTGTTCAGAAGGCACTTAACGCATAAAGCTCTACTCTGCCAATAAAAATCATAGTTTTAATAAATGTAGCCCCATTTATAACTACATCTTATATTGTTTCGCACATAATTATAGCACACTTTTCAATTAAAGCAATAGTTTTTTTTACTTTAAATCTTCTTCTGTGTAATACTGTCCTGTCATTGAAGCATTTATTTCCGCAATCTCTCTTTTGCCATTAATATAATCTGCATAAATATCCCATAAATCCATATCTGAATCATTTAATCCATCATCATCTGGAATCCATTTTTTTATTAATGCAATTCTTTCTTCTTTTGTTGTCTCACTAATTAAAAGTTTACTCATATTCTCATCCTTTCTGATAAAAAATTATGCCTACTTAATTATGATTGTATAACTAAATAGGCATATAAACAATATTCTTTTTTATTTTCGAATTTTATTCTTCTTCATCTTCTGGTAATTTATTAAAACTTACTCCACGGTTTATATCACCTTCTAAGCTTGTTCCAAAATTATAATCATTACCTGGTAAAATTGCGTTTAATAAAATTCCTAAAATTGCTGCAATTGCAAGAGATGTAAGAGTTACTGGTGTTGTACCAATTTTAAATGTTAAACCATCACCAAAACCTAATCCTGATACTAAAATAACTGCTGCAATAATTAAGTTTCTTGATTTTGTTAAATCAACTTTATTCTCTACAACATTTCTAACACCTATTGCAGAAATCATTCCGTACAAAATAAAACTAATTCCACCAATAATAGCTGTTGGCATTGTTCCAATTACATCTGCTGTTTTTGGAATAAAGCTTAATACAATAGCATAAACAGCTGCAATTCTTACTACTTTAGGATCATATACTTTAGAAAGCTCTAATACACCTGTGTTCTCTCCATATGTTGTATTAGCAGGGCCTCCGAATAATCCAGCAAATGCAGTTGCTAAGCCATCACCTAATAATGTTCTATGTAAACCTGGTTCTTCAATAAAGTTTTTACCTGTTGTTGCTGAAATTGCTGAAATATCTCCAACGTGTTCCATTACAGATGCAATCGCAATTGGTGCCATTACTAAAATTGAAGTTATATCAAACTTAGCAATAAGGAAAGGTGGCACACCAACCCAAGAAGCTTTTGCAATTGGTGCAAAATTAATAATTGCACTTCCATCTGCATTAGTCATTCCACAAGCATTCATAATTACAGCTACAATATATGATATAACAACACCTAAAAGAATTGGTATAATTTTCCACATACCTTTTCCCCAGATATTAAAAATAATCACAACTGAAAGTGCAACAATTGCTAATAACCAATTTGAAGATGCATTCTGTATAGCTGATGGAGCAAGTGAGAGTCCAATACAAATAATAATAGGACCAGTTACAACTGGTGGTAGAAAATGCATTACTTTTTTAACGCCAATGCATTTAATGATTAGTGCAAAAAGAATATAAAATAATCCAGCAATTACAAGACCACCACAAGCATATTGGAGTTTTTCTCCATAAGGCATTGTGGCAAATTTACCTGACTTAAGATTTGCTACTGTTGAAAAACCTCCTAGGAAAGCGAAAGATGAACCAAGGAAAGCTGGCACCTTAAATTTACTACATAAATGAAAAATTAATGTTCCTATTCCGGCAAAAAATAATGTTACCTGAACTGAAAGTCCTTCACCATGGAAATATCCATTAACTAAAATTGGAACTAAAATCGTCGCTCCAAACATTGCAAACATATGCTGCAAACCTAATAATAACATTTTGGGTTTACCCAATGTCGTGGCGTCATAAATCGCGTGTTTTTTTTCGCCCATTTTTTCCTCCGTTTCTTGCTAAAATGCACAAAAAAATGTGCTAAATTAGCGCATTATAAATTTACTCAACAGCAACTAGTTTAGCACAAAAAAATGTTTTAGACCACACAAAAATATAACAACATTTATTAAACTTTCTAACATGTTTATAATTTTCACACAATACGTATAACTCCATTAATCCATTACTATTGCAGCAACAATATAAAGAAGTAAGCCTGTTCCAAAACAACATATAGCAACTAACCATATTAAACGAATTATCACTGGATCAATACCAAAATATTCTCCAATTCCTCCGCATACACCAAAAATTTTTTTGTCCTGACTTTTTCTTAATCTTTTTCCATACATCTTTCATCACCTAACCTTTAATTTTTTCAAATACTCTTTAATATCTCTTGCTATTCTTCTACTCTCGATTGCTTTTTGAATAGATTTATTATGTACCCAATCATCTAATACTTGTTCTTCAAAAATACAAATTGTTTTCTCGTACTGTTTTGCTAATGCCGTCGCAAAATACCAAGCTTGCATCATCTTTATATAGTACTCTTCTCTATCAATTTGCGCAATCCAATATAAATATTCTTTATTAAAATTTGAATCTAAAAAGAACGTCATCAACATTTTTATTGCAAATCGAACGGTATATTCTTCCTTACTATCTAACCAAATTTTTATATATTCAATAAGGTTTTCTTTATTCTTTTTAAAAACCTTTGGACACATCTGATCACATGTTGCCCAATTATTAACATATGGTAAAAATTCACCTAATCTGATATAACATTCTTTTTCATCTTTTATATCTGATATAAAAAACGCTTGCAATTGATTTTCCTCAAAATATTTATGCGGCAATTTACTCATAAATGTTTTGCGCTCATCAGTAGATACACTCTTTGCTATCTTTCTAAGTATCGGCGTTCTTACACCAATTATACAGTCTTTTTCAATATTTGGTATTAATTTACTTTGAAAATTTTTATACTCAATATCTTTATTTTCAAAAATTTGTCTTTGAATAGTTTTTACTATATCATTCTCCACCTATATCCCCCTCTTGTTATATCAAATCACCTGAAAAATGCTGCATTTCATGTTGAATAATCTGTGCAGTAAAACCTGAATATTTTCCACTCTTTTTATTGAAATCCTGATCTAAATATTCAACTTCTATCTCTTCATATCTAGTACATGGTCTGACCCCTTCTAATGACAAACAACTCTCTTGTGTTTGGTACATTCCACTTTTTTTAACAATTTTAGGATTAACCATTGGTACGATAAATGGTCCTACCGAAAATACCAAAATCTGTTTCTTTACACCTATCATATTTGCTGCCATTCCAACGCATATTTCCTGGTTGGCACGCAGTGTATCTATCAAATCCACTATTACATCTTTATCTTCTTTTGTTGCAGGTAACGATTTTTGCTTTAAAAATAAAGTATCCTTTACAATATCTTTTACCATAATTAACCTCTTTCTAAAAAACAAGAGCACTGTCCTAATATTATGATATCTAGTATAAACTATCAAACACAACTAGGCAATGCTCTATATCTTTTTACTCTAATTTTGCTCCTGCAGGAATTGCATCATTTAACATTACAAGATTTAATTTTTCCTCACCGTCTTCTTCATGAATTGCTGACATAAGCATTCCACAAGATTCAACTCCCATCATACTTCTTGGTGGAAGATTAACGATTGCAAGTAATGTTTTACCTACAAGTTCTTCTGGTTCATAATACGCATGAACACCAGATAAAATTGTTCTATCTTTTCCTGTTCCATCATCAAGTGTAAACTGTAACAATTTCTTACTCTTTGGAACTGCAATACATTCTTTAACTTTTACTGCTCTAAAATCAGATTTGCAAAATGTACCAAAATCAACATTTTCTTCTTCAAAAGGAAGTAATGTTACGTTAGATTTCTTCTCACATTCTACATTTTCGTTACTTACTGTAGTTGTATTCTCAACTCCGCTAGTACATTCTTCAGTCTTAATTGTTTCAATGTTTTCCATTTATTAGACCTCCTAAAAAAATCAACATACACTATACTAACAAAAATTCAATAAATAATCTAGTCTAATCTTTACTTAACTATTTTTTCAAAGTCATCCTTTGGATGTTTGCAGATTGGACAAATAAAATCATCTGGTAATTCCTCTCCAACATAAGTGTAACCGCAAATCCGACATTTCCATACCGTTTCGCCTTCTATTGTTACACCAACTGCTTCAGGTTTTGGTTTTATATTTTCTTGATAATATTCATATGTACAGGATTGTTTATTTCTCAAAACTTCCATTCCCGTAGGCTTACAAATAAATAATGTATGTGATCCTAAATCAACCATCTGGACTACTTCTAAAGAAAAATACGCATTTGTTCCTTCTAAAATATATGGTATTCCATTGCTTGCAACACTATATTTTTTGTAATTTGCAAATTTATCAACGTTACGCCCCGATTGAAATCCGAAATGCTTAAACAATTCAAACGGAGCTTCTGTAGACAATACTGATATATTACATTTTTTTGATTCTTTTACCATATCATGGGTATAATTTGATTTATTAATTGCAATCGAAATCAAATTAGGATCTGATGCGACCTGAATTGCAGTATTTATAATACATCCATTTTTCTTTTCACCTAATACTGCTGTGCATACAAAAAGGCCATATGTCAGCTTATACATTGCTTTTTTATCCATTTCACTCATATTTATCCCTCCAAATTTCTTCATCACATTGTACATATCGTCTAATATGTATTTACAACTAATGAAAATTGGAACTTTCATATAAAAAAAGCCCCACATAAACACTCATCACAAGTATCTAGTGAGACTTTTTACTAACAATATTTATATTCCTCCGTAAAAAAATACATTCACTCCACCTAATACTATTAAGAAAATAACATTAAGAACTGTAAATATTTTTATAAACTTGCCACTCCCTGTTTGATATTCCTTAACATACGCCTTATAAGAAATGAGACTTGCCATGGATGCAATAAGAGTTCCCAAGCCCCCAACGTTTACTCCTATCAAAAGCTGGCGATAATTTTTGGCAAAACCTGATAGCATAAGAGTTGCAGGAACATTACTTATAAATTGGCTTGTAACAATACCAACTGCAAACTCATGTGTTTTTAAAACACTTTCAAGAAAAATTCGAATTGCTCTTATTTGTCCCATGTTACCTGTAAAAATGAAAAAGCCTATAAATATAAGTAACAATATATAATCTGCTTTAAACAAAATATTAAACTCACAAATTCCTACAACAACTAATACCGTTAACACAAATGCCATACAAGGAACTACTCTTACTACAGATAAAATAGCAATTACAAACAATGCAAAATACATTGTAATTTTTATTTTTTGTACATTATCATCTATCTCAAATTCTACTTCAGATGTATCTAAATCATCTTTATCATATGCAAATATAAAAATCGATATCACAATTAAAACAGTTGACACCAATGTGTATGGAAGTAATATTTTTATAAAACTTAAAAAATCTATTTTTATCAAACCATACATGTATAGATTCTGCGGATTTCCAATAGGAGTTAACATACTTCCGAGATTTGCTGCAATCGTTTGTAAAACAATAACAGGCACTACTATTTGTTCTTTTTTGCAACTCTTTAAAATCATAATCGAAAAAGGAACAAATGTAATAAGTGCAACGTCATTTGTTATAAACATACTTCCAACAAAACACATAAAAACTAAAACCATCACCAATTGCCACTGTTTGTTTACTCTTTCTAATAAAAATTTAGCTATTTTTTCAAATACATGATGATATCTTAGTCCTTGTATAATAACCATCAATCCCCATAAAATTCCAAGTGATCTAAAATCAATATAGTCTATATATTTTAGACTTGGTTTCACAAAAAAGGAAGAAATAATTGCTAACGTCCAGGCAATTACCATCACAATATCAATTTTTTTGAGTTTACTTTTTAATTTCATTTTTATTTTCTCCAAACCTTTACTTAACTTTTATATATTATTTTTCTAATCTCTAGGATACTTTTTACTATGACTATATAATACACCTAAAACTGATGTAATACATATTAATATTACAGAAATCACATCTGTATCAATTAATAACATTGCTGGATTATAGCAAAACATATAAGGCACGATAAATGCCGCAATCGCAAGTTTTGATGCCTAGAATGCAGTTCTCATTGGTTTACTTTTTCTCACATATACTATTCCATTGACAATCACCACATATTTCTTTTCTCAAATTTTTTCTTAAAATTTTATTTCTCACGATTTCTCTGAACTTACCATATTCTATCGTAGTTTTGTCTTTTAAATTGCATAACTCTAATACAGCATTATCATATTTCATGACTTTGCTTTGACTTTCACAGCATAGTCCACTATTGTTAGGACAGTGTTTACACACAATATCTGTATCTGCAGTTACCGTAATAATTTGATTTGGGTTGCTTTCAAAATTTTTGATTATCTTTCCCATATGATCTGTAAACTCACCGCTATAACCTTTTCCTTCATAAAACTCAAAACACATTCCATGATGTGGACGTAATTTCAAACCTGATTTATTCTCTTTTTTTAAAAACATATTGCCTCCATATATGATAAATTTTAGTTTTAAATTATTTAATTAAACATTTTTTATTATAACTCTTTTTATATAAAATTGTAAAAAAATACTCTCCTTACTTTTTATTAAGTAAAGAGAGTATTTTAACTTTTATTTCTTCTTTATTATCATATTAAATTTCTTTCATATTAACTATTCTTTTCAATATTATTCAAAGAATTTTATTTCTTCATTTAGCTGATCTGCTATTGTATTAAGGTTAGTTGCTGCATCTGCTAATGTTGTAACTGTTGAAGATAACTCTTCTAACGAAGCTCCTGTCGTCTCTGTTGCTGCTGCATTTTCTTCAGAAACCGCAGATAGCGATGTCATAGCATTAGATACCACTGTATTTGACGCAACACAGACATCTGCCTCTTTCTTAATTTTTGAAACACTTATAACAGTCTCTTCTATATCACCTATCATTCCATCTACTGCATGGAATGTCTCTTTAAGTGCATTCTGTTGCTCAATATTTCCACTTCTAACTTCTTCTGCAACACTAACAGCTTGATTTGCCTCAACTAAAAGTTCATCCATAAGAACTCTTATTTCTGAAGCTAAACTCTTTGAATCATCTGCAAGTTTTCTAATCTCATCCGCAACAACTGCAAAACCTCTTCCTGCATCACCAGCACGAGCTGCCTCAATTGATGCATTTAATGAAAGAAGATTTGTCTGTGCAGCAATTCCTGTAATTCCTTCAACTCTTTCGTTTATATTAGCTACTGCATGCTGAGTTGATGAAATTCTATTAGAGATTTCTTCAATCTTATTTGTCATTTCTGTACTTGTTCCCTGAAGATTTGACAATGACCTACTTGAAATTTCTGACGCACTCTTCATCCTTTCTGCAAGAGACGCCATATCTTCTGCTGAGCCTTGTACCCCTTCAACAGCATCCATAATATCTTTTGCACTCTCTGCTGATGATTGAATATCATCTGCTTGTTGAACAGCTCCACTTGCAATCTGCTGTACTGCAAGTGCTACACTTTCCGTTGTGGCAGCAATTTGATTTGCCATTCCAGATAATCTTTCTGAAGAATTTCCAACTGTGCCCGAAGATTCTTTAAGATGTCCAACGATATTTGAAAGTTTTTCAATTAACAAGTTCGTATTTCTTACTATATGTCCAAACTCATCTTTACGCTGTGTATATTTATTTATCAAGCAGAATCTACCTTTTGAAAGCTCTGCTAATGACTTATCAACTTCTTTTATTGGTTTAATGAAACTTGCAGCTAGGAAAAATGAAAAAACTGCACCTATTGCTAAAAGAATAATTCCTATTACAATTGTTATTAATGCTGACTCTCTAGCAGATTTTACAACCTCTTTAACTTCTATAGCAGAAGCAATAGTATAGCCTGACAATGGCTCCTTTACGTACGAAACATATGTATGTTTACCTACTGCATAACTCTCATAAGTGCCTTCTTGCTTACCAGATGTCATATATGGCGATTTGCTAAAATCAACTGGTTTATCCTTAACACTAATCTTGTAATTCGAATGTGCAGCTAATGTTCCTTTATTATCAACAATAAATGACTCTCCACCAGCATCAGCCAAAATATCATGGATTTGATCTAAATCATAACTTCTGTGTAATACACCGATTACTGTTTTTGTTCCTTTTTTAAAAACTGGAACAGCATAACAAACCGATCTTGTTTTAGTAGAATTACTAATCATTACAGAAGAACAACTATTATTTCCTTTAGACGCTCCCTGCCAATAATCACGTTCATGTATATCAACAAGTCCACTGTCATCAGAACGAAGAACCATCATACCTGTCATATCCGAAAGAACAATCTGATTCTTATCATCAAAATTTTTATTAACTTCGACAATCTGTCTCTTAGCTTCAGCTTTATTTCCACCCGTAACTAAAAATTCGTTTAAAGCATCTGAATCCGCCAAAGCCTCTAGTGATGCCTGTGTTCTTGTAAACAATGTATTTATTGTTGATTGAACATACCAAACTGACCATTCTAGTGTATCTTTTGTCGTAGCTTCAGCTTTTCTTGTAGATGATATATACGTAACCGTAATAGCTACAATTAACGGAATAGCAGAAACTGCGAACACTGAACATATTAGTTTTGTTTTAATGCTTGAAAAAAAAGACGATTTTTTTTCCATATTATCCTCCATAATAAAAATTTACTAAATCATCTGTGTTATGTTTTGTTTTTTTATTTTACTAATTCCGTTTTTATCCACCATGTTTTTTTAAATTCGACAAAACAAAATCACCAAAAGATTTACACAATGATCCATACTATATATCGTCACATAACCTTTATTTATACTAATATCTATATTAAAAATTATAAATTTTTTATGTCTTTTTTCTTATTTTTTATTAATAGAATAATCGTCTTTTTTCTTATGAAATTTACTTAACCTAAACCAACATCTAGCGATAACATCAGTATGAAACCTGCAGCAAAACATATTGTTGCAGTATTTGAATGTGGACCTTCTGACATTTCTGGTATCAGCTCCTCAACCACAACATACATCATCGCCCCTGCTGCAAAACTCAATAAATATGGCATTGTTGGAATCAAAAATTTTGATGCAGCAATTACAAGTAATGTACCAATAGGTTCTACAACTCCTGATAAAACTCCATATATAAAAGTTCTTTTTTTTGGTACACCTTCTCCTAAAAGTGGCACCGATACAATTGCTCCCTCTGGAAAATTTTGAATTGCAATACCAAGTGATAGCGCAAGTGCGCCTGTAAACGTAATTGATGCGCTTCCATACATCCATCCTGCGCAAACTATACCAACCGCCATTCCTTCTGGAATATTGTGAAGCGTAACTGCCAATACCAATTTCGTCGTTCTTTTTAATCCGCTTTTTACTCCCTCTTCACAATTATTAAAATGCATATGAGGTGTCACTAAATCAAGCACAAGTAAAAATAACATTCCTATTCCAAACCCAATCACTACAGGAATAAATTTTAAATTTCCCATATCATGTACTTGCTCTAACGCCGGAATAAGCAAACTAAAAAAAGATGCTGCGACCATTACGCCTGACGCAAATCCGGTTAATGCTCTCTGTAATTTTTCTCCCATTTTCTTTTTGAATAAAAATACACTTGCTGCACCTAAGCTTGTTCCAATAAAAGGAATCAAAATAATTTCCCACATTTTCAGCATATCCTTTGTATGATGTGTTAACTATGGACACAATCATACTTGCCTCCTTCCTTCTTTTTATATACTCTCTTATTTTTCTTTATTTATTCTCTCTATAAACTTTTATTCTCTATTCAGATAAAATCTGAGCTATTTCTTCAAAATCCTCTTTTGCCTCCTTAAAATATGGCAACATTGCATAGCAATGAAACATTCCTGCTCGTTCACGCACAGAATATTTGACATTATATTTTTTACAGGCATCAATAAAGCATTGCTTTGCACCGTATAAAACTTCATCTGTACTATATACAAAATGAATATTATCAACTCCGGATAAATCCCCTTTAGAGATATGAATCATATAATCAGGAACATCATTCCTTCCATGCCTTTCCAATTTTTCTACTTTCTCCATAAAAGAATAATCTACCATCATATCTTTTCTATTGTTCTTTTTCATTGCTGCTTTCTCTTCATCTTTCCATGGAACTTCCCCCGGTGAAACCGCAACAATATGACGAGGCATAGGAAGTTTATTCTTTCTTGTGTTATTATATGTTGCTATTCCTATTGCTAATGCGCCTCCTGAGGAAAATCCACATGTACTTACATTTCCTCCTCCATATAAATCAATCATCTGTCTATAGCATTCATATACCATTTCAAAAGAATCCATTATAGAACTTTTTGTACACAATGGATACATCGGAAACCATATATCACATCCTGTTTTTTTCATAAGTTTCAAAATAACACTAACATCACCCTTATCTGGGCCTAATATCATCCCACCTCCAAAAAAATATAAAATTGCTCTTTGAGATAATTTTTCACTGCTTTGTACTATCAAACACTTATTTTCCATCACTTCATGTTCCTTGTAAAACGCTTTTTTATCCTTCGGCAAATAAAATCCTCTATTTTTATTCATCTTTTTAATCTCATTTAAAAACTCATCCTCTGGCAGTAAATACTTTTTCTTTATTCCCGATAATTTTATTCCGCAATTTATTATTTTGGCTCCTAAGCTCATTATCCCGCCTCCTTATGTCTCTTCCGTTAGTTAGAACTAACTTATTTCATTCCTATTATATCTCTACATACATTAAAGAGCAATAAAAAAAATCCAAACCCTACATACTCTCTGCAAGGTTTGAATTTTTATATAAAATATTTGGTAACACATCTCTTAATATTTTTATTTATATAATTTAAAACACATTTGAGATACATCTTTTTAAAGAATGTATCCCTGCTGCTCCCCATCTGTGTAAGCATATTGTAATTGATGCCAAAAGCAATGACACTACTAACAATGCTATAGTTTTTACAGGATCTATACTTTGAGTGTAAATTCCATATACTGCTACTACCACACCAATTGTACCTGCGATAGCAAAAATAATCTCTAACATAACACCAACTAATTCTATCAAAAATGCCAATATTGATAAAAGTAATTGGATTACCCAAACAACTGGAGTTAAAATCAATTTAATAAATTTCAAAATAATCACTAGTTTTCTCCTTTACGTTAAATCCATCTGTATTTGTTCCAAATTATATCAGCTTTCCTGGGTTTCATACTTTCCAGTTTTTCTCACGATTTTAGGGTTTACCATTGAAAAAATAAAAGGTCCAACCATAAAAACATTTGATCTCTTACTATTTCTTTAACCATATGTCCTCTTGATTATTTCCAGAAACAAATATCATTTTTATCTAATCCAATATCTACACCTTTAAATTCTGGATTTTTGTTTTCTTTTAACTGTCGTTCATAATCTTTTAATGCCAAATTGACTACTTTAAATAATGCAACACAACATGGTAAGTTTATCAACGTCATAAAGCCCATTGTTATATCTGCTGCAGCCCAAGCTACATCCATTGAAACTATTGATCCAAAGAAAATTATAATAACACAAATAAGTCTAAAGATTTTGAAAAATCTTTCACTTGGTCTTTTTTTACCATTAAGGTATATTACTGCATTTTCAACATAATATAAATTTCCTAAAAGTGTTGTTATTGCAAATAGAATCATTGCTCCTGTTATAAAAATAGGACCGAATTTTCCAAAAACAGTACTAATTGCATTTTGTACATAAGGCATTCCTGCAACCTTTTCTGAAGCTTTTACTCCTGAACTCAAACACATCAAACCAGTTGCTGTGCATAGAAGCATTGTATCAATATATACTGAAACTGTTTGAACCAAGCCCTGTTTTACAGGATGACTTACATTCGCCGATGCTGATGCATTTGGTGCAGAACCAACACCTGCTTCATTCGAATACAATCCTCTCTTTACACCATATATTAAACACGAACCAGCGACACCACCTAGAATTGATTTAAAATCAAATGCATCTTCTAAGATAGTTATAAACATTGTAGGTACATTTTTTATGTTAAAAATTATTACAATTAAAGATACTAAAACATAACAAACACCCATAATAGGCACTAATATTTCTGTAAATTTAATAATTTTTTTACCGCCACCCATGGCACAAAATCCAACTAATAATGTAATAATCACTCCGACTACATATGGTGTAATATTTTTATTATAAAAACTATATGTTTCAAATGTTGATTGTAAATTATAAGAACATAATAAATTAAATCCGACCGCGTATGTAACTATTAAGCAAACACAAAATACTACTGATAACCAAGGAGCTTTTAATGCCTGTTCAATATAATAAGCTGGTCCACCATAACTATTACCATCTTCTTCTTTTTGTTTATAAATCTGCGCCAAAGTGCTTTCTACGAATGCAGAAGATGCACCTATAATACACATAACCCACATCCAGAAAATTGAACCCGCGCCTCCTAAACAGATTGCTGTTGATACGCCGACAATATTTCCTGTACCTACTCTCGATGCAGTCGAAACCATAAGTGCCTGAAATGATGAGACTTGTGACTTATCCTGTGGCTTTTCCATTACTAATTTAAAGGCATCTTTTAAATGTCTAATCTGAACAAATCTTGTTTTAATTGTAAAGTATAATCCTGCTATCGCCATAACAATAATCAAAATTGGATAATACATTACATCATCTAATTTCTGTAGTAATTCTAATATCATATATTCTCTCCGTTATAACATATATTTACCCATCCCTACTCATATATAGTATTCACCTTCATAAGATTATTTGATTATTCTAGTTCTTATTTTATATTTAATTATATCCTCTTTATAGATTACATACAATTATACAATCTATATATTATATTAAACCTTATTTTTCCTGTTACGTCAAATAACTTTAATAATATCTAATACCTATTATTTGTGATAACTTATATCTAAACCCACATAGAATTACAAAAAAAGAAGTTATCACACTTTTTTGTGTTATAACTTCTTTTTTAATACAATATATCTTTCTAAAAATAATCTTTATTACTACAACGTTTAATTATCAACTCTAATAACACCACAATAAACAGTAATGCAGTAACAATCGAAGGGACAAAAAATCCTATTAATCCATCTGCTGCATTTATTTTATAAAGTCTCAAAATTCTGCCTGGAAAAAATAATGTTCCTAAAACTTTATTATCGCTAATAATCACAATAATAACAGAAACGAATAGGTATAAACCCAAATTCGTCATCACAATACTATCATCAAACCAGGTCGACACGAAAAATTCCACAGTCAAAAGAACAAGCATTACTAAATAATAAATTGCTCCTCCCTTTATTATTTGATATAAATTCCTTATAAAATAATTCATATCAAATACCATATTAACTGCAATGTGTAACAAAATCAATATCAACTCTTCAATTGCAATATTTTTAAATAATTTATAAATTCTTTTTCTTATATTGCAATCTCGTACCAATAATAATCTTCCATACTCTTCCATATGAAAAGAATAGAAATTAGAAAAAATCAAAAACATCATTAATCCAGGCATGACTAATGCGCAAATATCTAAAATCGGAAAACCCTCCCCCATTTTTACTCCGGGTATCCCATTTGCAAAAACAAAAACTTTATTTCTCCTAAAAAAATAATACATAGTCTGAACAATACAAGCTATTACGTAACAAAAAATGTTTTCTTTATTTTTTTTCATTAACACAAGGCCTCCTAAACAGTTTTAATTTTCAATTTCTACTTTCATGCCTTGTTTTTTTGCACATTTTTCGATATTTGAATTGTTTTTTGCAACTACAACGCCTTTACAATCTAAGAAAGTCCATTTACTTACCTGTTTCACATCACCTTTAAAAAGTATTTTCTTTAGATTAGTACAACCTCCAAAGGTAGCCATTTCAGTTTTCTCAACTGAATCAGGTATTTCAATACTTTTCATCTCTTCATGACATGCAAAAACTGAATCATCTAATCCGATAACTTTATAACCATCTATTTTTGATGGCACAATAACATCTTTCTCATCAAAACAATTATAAGATTTCAATATAATGCTTTTTTTGTCTTTCAAAATCTTATATACATATTTGCCATCATTAGTTTTTTTAGTCGTTTTAATTTCTGATTCAGATACTTTAATATCATTTTCAAACATATACGCATAATTTTTTTTCAAAAAAATGTTTGAAGCCTCAGCCAATAAACACATCACACAAAAAATTCCAACTATCGTCTTTATATTTATATGAAACCTCTTAGTTTTCATTGACAACCTCCTCAATTCTTCCGGCATCAACCTTTATAATTTCATCACAGATACTTGAAAAATCTGATTTGTTATGAGTTGCCATAATTATACAAGCTCCACGTTCTTTTTCTTTTCTCAAAACATCATATACTCGAGTAACACTTTTTTCATCTAATGCATTAGTTGGCTCATCTAATAATATCAAATCTGGTTTTTCGAATATAGCTTGCGCAATATTTAATTTTTGACGCATTCCTAACGAATATTTTTTTACAGGTTTATTCGTATCTAACCCCACTTTTTCTAAAGCACTTTCTATATCCTCATCAGTTGCTATCCCCTTTATTTCTGATAAAGCTTTCAAGTTTTCCTTAGCTGTTAATTTAGGGAGTAACTCCATATTTTCTATTATAATACCAACACTTGGCGGAAATGAAATATCTTTATGCAAAACCTTTCCATCAATTTCAACTTCACCTTCTGTTGGAACTACTAACCCAGATAAAACTCTAATTATCATAGTTTTTCCTGATCCGTTTGTTCCATAAAGTCCATATATTTTACCGTTTTCAAACTCGTAATTTATATCTTCTAAAACCCTCTGATTTTTTATTACCTTTGTAACATTTTTTAATCTATACATCCTATCCATTACCTTCCTAATTTATTTTAGTTAACCTTTTCATAAATCAACAAATCTTCCTTTCCCTTCTTCCAAGATAAGATTCGACTCATTATGAATACTTCCATCGCCAATCTAAATATTCCTAAGAAACACATGAGTAACGGCATGTTATCCACACACCTCTTTGTCATCATATTTACATCATTTTCTGGAAACCAAAAATTATCCAAAACATTTCTGCTCAAAACGTATTCTACAAAATATATAATTACAATAAGCACATTTGATTTGCTCTTTCCAAAATATGATCTTAAAAACTCATAAAAAAGATACGTACATAAATAAAACAAATTTGCAGCAACAAACTGCAAAAATAGTCCTTGTATCCAATTGTGCTTCATTAGTATCTTATAATCACCTTTTTGAATTGTGAGAAAAAAACTAACTAACTCATGTACAAAAACAAAACATGCTGTAGCTTTTGTTACATTTTTAATCTGACTTTTCCAATATTCATCACGATTAACATATCTTATCATGTAACATATACGGTTATAATTCATAACATACTCTATAAAAATCAAATATACAGCTGCTTGCCAAACTGCATAATCCACAATAGTATAATAGGCCCCAGACAATAGGTCTTCATTATAGCTAACCTTTGTCATTAAACCTTTACTATACATTTCTGCGAAACCTTTATTATCAACATATACCTTAATTACATTTAAAACCAAACAGAAAAGAAGTGCAAATAACACCCTTTTATTAAATACTTTTTTTGTCAAAATATACCTCCTTCACATACCAACCACTAATATATAATATATAAACCACGAAAACACCGATAATGGTTGGTGCAACAAAGCTAAGAGAATATTCTGTAAAAGGTTGAAATACATAAAGTAATGATTTTGATAAAAACGTTGGCGCAAACCAAAATAACATAGTAATTCCATAAACTATTTTTCTATCTACAAGCATAATTGCACTAATTGTTCCAACCATAGAAATTAGACCACAAATAGCAGCCGTGATAATAATATAAATGAAATTAACTAACAAACCATTCTTACAAGCCCAAAGCAAATTATCTGTTCTTAATGAAAGCATCAAGTCATCATACTTAGGCGTTTTGCCACCTGCAAATATAATATAAACTAAAGCCATATTTATAAGTAGCATTAGCATTATCAATAAAAATGAAAAAATAAAACTTTTATATAAATGTGATTTTATATATTTTTTCTTACCTTCTTTTGCAATCACAATATTTCTTATTCCTGTTTTTCTTTCTTCTATACAATCTTCTGCTGTTAATAACAAACTATATAATGGGAAAAACCATAAGACAATACTTTGAAAGACATGAGATATACGAGTTGAACTACCAACCAAAAAACACATAAATTCTGGCCTTAACACATGAGCTTCTCTTGAAATTAAATCAAATAAATTGTAGATAATCTCCAAACATGGGAAAAATAAAACTAAAAAACAAATGAAATTTTTTATTGGATCATTCCATATTTTTTTTACTTGATACTTGAGTAACATAACTACTATCCCCCTAAAACTTTTTTACAGAGGTATTCCAAACTCATGTGAATTCAGAATACCTCTAACTTAATCTAAACTTTTATATCATTGTTAATCTGTTTCTTCATCCCAATATCCAGAAACATGATACTCTGCAGTAGTATAATTATTGTTTTCCATTCCTAAGCACACATTAGACCTTGATGCCCCCGATGTTGCCGCAAAATAATGATTTCCTGACCCTTGTGTCACATTATGTGTACCCGACACAATAGTATGTGCAGAATTTGCTTTTGCAAGCCAAAATGTTGCAATTGAACCCTTTCCTTCAGTACTATAAGCTAAATTTACCTTCCATTTATTATCTGGATTAGTTGTTTGACGATATCTTGAAGTTGTATATGTATTAGCATAGCAGGGTTTCAATCTGTAGTTTGTAAACGCTACCGCATCATTTGATGCTGATACATCCACACATGCCGTCGATACAACAACTGCCGCTGCCGCAAACAATACAGCTACCTTTCCTTTTTTTAGTTCCATTTTCCTATCTCCCTTCTAATTTACTTTTTACATTTTATATTTTAGCATTCTTTTTGTTTTTTAATAGGTATTTTGCGTATTCTGTTTGTTTTTTTGCTTAATCTGCATTATATCCCCAGTAAGCCTTGACAGCATTTCTTACATTTTTTGAATTTGACCTACTTAATGATAAAATCTCTCCATTATCCATAACAACCTCCTTATTGCTAACTTCTTTTATGAAAGCAACATTAACAATTGTTCCGCTATTAATTTTCAAAAAATGTATGTCATTTAAAGTTGACATCATTTTTTTAATAGTCGATCGTATATCAAATCTATTTCCATCTTTTATATTAATTTGAATTTTTCTATCTAATACCGTACAATAGACTATTTCTGGTTTTTTACACTTCACTATTTTAGTATCTGTTTTAAATAAAATAAAATTTTGTTTATTTTCTTTTAAAAAAATATACGCTTTTTTTATAAGTAAAATCAAATCGAGTTTTATTCTATCCTTTTTTAATTTTCCAAATGATTTAAATAGTACTGGATTAACAGAATCATCTTCAAATTTAGAAATAAAGACCACATACTCATCTGCCGCATCTTTAACATTAATACTTTTACATACCTTGAAAAAAAACAAATCAAAACTACTAATACTAAATGTTTCTAGTAACTCCTCCCCATTTTTAAACAAAACAGTTTCAATTTTTTCATTTAACTGTTTTTCTAACTTGTGCAACTCCTTTTGCATTATGTTAACGAATTCCTTTTCATCATCACATATTGCAATTTTCATAATATTTACCTCTGTGTACTCATTATTAAGTCAATTAATATTACCTTCCGAAAAATTATAACATTTTTATAATTATATTACAATTTCAAGAACATTTTTTAAACCTTAATGCTCGCTATCCATTGTAATTCTTTATCATACACTGATATAATTCTCTGTCCTTTCTTATATTCCTTATATTAAGTATGACAACTTTTTACCTATTAATATTCCCAAAACACAACATCCGACACTCAATGCCACATATATTCCTCCAGCTATATATATTCTTTTTTCAAACAAATTACACGATTCAAGTGAAAAAGTTGAAAATGTAGTAAATCCACCACATACCCCCGTTTTCCAAAAAAGTACTGCATTCGCTGATACGTCACCTTTTCTATCTGCTATCCCTACAATGAATCCTATTAAAATAGCTCCAGCTATATTTGTAACTAATGTTAAGACAGGAAATGTCATCCTTACCGGTATCAAGCTAATAGCATATCTTGCTATAGCGCCTAATGCACCACCAAGTGCCACAAAAATAAATTTCATATCTCTTCCTCTGTATTTGTGTAATCTACTGCCTGTAATACTGTTTCTTTCATTTCATTGTTCATATTCTCACTTTTCCTTTCATCATTAAGAATTTCTCTAAGGTTAACTTCATAATAATTTAATATTTCACGTCATAACATAGTTATAATATCGTATTATTCATTATACCGCAAGTTACGCTCTTTCTGTCATATTTATGCCCATAACAAAAAAGACTCTCCTAAAAGATTTCTCTTTTAGAAAGTGTCCTTGATATGAAAAATATTTGAGCATTTATTAATTATGATGTTATAATGATAAATGAATTTTATATGGAGGAATAATAATTTATGTCTAAAAATGAACTTATTAAACGCTATTTATTATTTATTATTGGATTATTTTTTGCAGCTATTGGAGTTGCCTTTACTAAACATGGTGAACTCGGTGTTTCACCTATCTCTTCTGTTGCTAATGTTTTGAGTTGTAAATACTCATTTTTGTCACTTGGAACATGGCTTGTCATTTGGAATTGTGTTTTGATTGCTTGTCAAATTTTAATTCTTAGAAAAAATTTCCAGAAAATACAATTATTACAGATTCCATTATCTTTTTTATTCGGAATTTTTACAGATATCGGAATGAAAATTGTTTCATATATTCCTGTTCCTAACTACGCCGTAAGGGTAGCATTATTACTTGTTGGAATTTTTATTCTTGGATTTGGAATTGCATTATCAGTAATAGCAAATGTAATTTTAAATTCTGGCGAAGCATTTGTAAAAGCTATTGCTGATACAATAAAAAAAGATTTTGGTGCAATAAAGACGATTTTTGATGTGTCATGTGTAATTATTGCCATCTTATTGTCTTTGTTTTTCTTCGATTATCAAATCGTTGGCACTCGCGAAGGTACTATAATTTCTGCTTTACTAACAGGTATGGCTGTAAAGCTTTTTACTAAGCATGTACAAGAGCCTATCACATCCTTTTTATGTAACTAAAAAAATGCTTTTGACATTCCCGGGAGGGTTTGTTTTGTAAAAGGCACATATGTTTTGCAGAAATGCGATTATATGTGTCTTTTTGATAGAAAAGATTTATTCTAAATAATATAAAAGGAATTTTTTAAAAAACGAGAAAAGTGTCAATGTATTATATATAAAAATGTATTATATATAAAATAACGAAAAACATTAATCAGTAGTGAATTCTTCAGCTACTATTTTACCATCTTTCATCGTAATTCTGTGATTTCCAATTTTAGCTAGTTCCAGGTCGTGTGTGACCATGATAATTGTTTTACCCGCTTTATTTAAATTTTTTAGAAGTTCGATGATATTGTTACCATTTTCTTCATCGAGTGCGCCAGTTGGTTCGTCAGCAAGAATTATATCTGTGTCAGAAATAATACTTCTACAGATTGCTACACGTTGCTGTTCTCCACCAGATAGTTCATAAGGAAAGTTGTATTCATAATCAAGAATACCGAGCTTATCCATAACTTCATATATATACGATTTTTTGGGTATTTTTTTGTTACGTCTATATTTTAAAGGAATACAAATATTTGTAATAACGTCAAAGTTTTGTATTAGAGCAAAATGTTGTACGATAAAACTTATTTTCTCATTTCTGTATGAAGATATTTGTCGATCGTTATAATTTGCAATATTATTTCCTTCAAAATAGTAATTTCCTGTAGTAGGTTTTGTAATACCGCCAAGAACATTTAATAACGTGGTTTTTCCACTTCCACTTTTACCGATAATGGTTACGAATTCACCCTTTGTTATTTCAAAAGAAACATTATTTAGGGCGATAGTCTCGGCTTCATCGCAGCCATAGTGTACTGAAACATTATTGAATTTAATCATCTTTTTTACCTCTTAATCAAAACTTTATTCTTTTCCACCAATGTAATGGTGTAAATGTAATTTTTTCATATAAAAATGAACTATAGTACAAGTAGCTATTAGTATGAATCCTATTAAAATCTGGACATACAAATATGTAATTGTGAGTTCATTAAATGTGATTAGTATTAAAAATCCAAGTAAATTGCCGTTCAAAAGAACTACAAATACGGGAACGAAAGCTTCAAAATCAATATCTACTTGTCTTGCTCCACAAAGTCTTTCGATACAGAAATTTGCATCGTTTTCACGAAGCATATTTAAAAATACACTAACAATAATCGTAAATGCTAAAAGGGTTAATGCTGCAAGAATTATTTTAAACTGATTAGTAACTTCTTTTGTCATAGATGAATAAGTTTCTAAAATGTTTTCATCATCTTTATTGTCAGTAGCAACATAAATTTGATAGTTGGTTAATCCAGTTTCCTTTTTATGTTTTTCAAAAATGTTTGCTGTTTTCTTTGCCCCTATCTTAGAACTTATTATTCCATTAGTGTGATCTAGAGCTATTTCTTTAGCAAAATATGTTTTGGTAGCTGGTGTAATTGCTGGAATAATCATATATGTATTACAAGATGACATTTCACAGGAAGAGGAATCATAAAAGAATGATTTATCTCGTAAAAAACCGATTACAATATAATGACGTTTGGTGCCCATGTATTCGGCGTCAAAAGTATTGCCCATTTTAAAGTATTTTTTGTAATCATTTCCTAGAATAACTGGAATTGTATTCTTATCATTATAAATGAAGTCATCTTTAGAGAATCGATGTCCCTCTGCTATAGATATATTAAAAATTTCAAAGAATTTGTCTGTAATCTGTAAACTTTTAACGGAATATATAGTGTTTTTATCATGTTTAGTTATACAAAAAGAGACATCGGTTGCATCTGGATTTTTAGAATCATAAGAATACAAAAATTTTTTGGGAATTTTTTTGTTATAAATATTTAGCATTTGGGAACCTATTGTTGTAAACTTAAATTCCTTTTCTTGACAGAGTTTTTGTTTAAATTGACACATGTTTTCTAACCCTTTTTTACCACTTTTATCTGTATAATTGTCTAAATCAACAGCAGAAAGATTTTCTCCTGTTTTATATAGCTTTACATTTCCGTATGTTTTATCAAATTCTTTTTTAACCTTTTCTTGCCTTTGGTTGGAATTTAAAACTGATCCGAATAAAGAGAAAAGTAATCCAGATAAAATTATCATTAAAAAAACTTGAACTTTGTGTTTGTTTAGAATTTTAAAGCCACTTATTAATTTCATACTTAACGAATTACCTCCTCTAATGGTGATTTAAAAAGTTTAAAAATGGATATTGCCAGTACAACAAACATGAATCCAATGCATATGAAAAATCCTTTAAAAAAAGATATAAAATAAGAAGGATAAATAATATGGCAATATGTTCCACTAATTATAAATGATAATATGGTGATACAAATATAACGGAAAACAAGGTTGCAAAGAATATCTGTTTTTCTAGCACCGCATATTCGACAGATGCATACGGCATTTTTCTGTTGATTAATCCAGCGTATGGATGTTAAAAGAATACATAAAAAACACGCTACTACAAGCATTGAAAGCCAACGTATAGAGTAAAGTTTGGGCATAATTGACTCAGAAAAGCAAGTTCCACCAGAAAAATCTTCAGGATTTAATCCGTTAGATTTTAAACTAGATAAAAGTTCACTTTGCCTAGTTGCTATATCTTTAAAGCTAAAAGCAGTTTTGAAAAAATCAAATGTGAAAATGTCAGCATCTATTTTTTCTGATGTCATGTTTAGGTATATATATGAATCGCATATTGTTTTCTTTTCATATCCAATTATTCCAAGAACTTTATAATTGGTTCCTTTATATGAATAGTATAAATTTCCATTTTTTTTCTGTGTGTTTTTTTCAAGATTTTTTCCAATAACACAAACTTTGTTGTTAGGCGTAAAATCTGAAGGTTTGAAGAATCTTCCACGTTCCATAGGAAAGGTTGCATATATGTTGTTGAAGTAAATATAGCGTACTTTTTCATCTATATTTGTACTAGAACATATAACAGCGATGTTGGTAGATTGTTGCTTACAGGATTTTATTATGGAATTTACAGGGTTTTTAGTTTTGATTTTATAATTCGTCTGACTTATTCCAAAACTTCCATTTTCCATTTTTGAGAGTGTATCAGTTATAGAAATGTGTTGTATCGTTAAAATCGTTATAATTGGCATAATACAATACAGCAATATTAATAATATTGTCGTATATTTTGTTTTTTTGAGTGCTTTCATTTTTTCTCCATAAAGCAGTTGAAACTACCAAAATAGAATCAACCGCTAGTTTTTCATTATTTTATAAATTTGTTTATTTGTTAGTGTCCGTAATAGGCATAAGCTCCAATAGAACCAATAGATATTGTAACACAAAACAATAAAATAAGAGTAGCTCTTTATTTTTCGAATAATAGCCCTTGGGTCCTTCTGTAATTGTCGATAAATATTCCATACATATCCTCCAAAAGCTCACATAATCATCTATTTAATTATATTCCTTCCGAGGAATAGTTTTAACATAAATACTTCCAAAAAGAATAACAAACCCTCCACAGGTCATGTCAAAATACTGATTGTTTTCACTAGCTTTGACATTCTCGGGAGGGTTTGATTTGTAATAGTCAAGCCCACTTAAGAATAAGTGGGCTCGTCTACGATTCACATATTTAATTGTAACCCATATCGTTAGATTTCTTTCGCATGATTTATAACATTTATTTTTATCTAACTGTTTCAAAGTCAATCGCCTTTTAAATAAAAAGAAAGCTTCCACATAGGTGGAAACTCCCTTAATCGTGTTCTCTTTCAATTATCTGGTCGTAAATTGGTCGTAAATCCTGTCATCCAACCTCTGAAACCCTTGAAAATACTAGGATTATTTATCCAAGTTCTTCAATGTTGGGAAGAGAAGTACATCTCTAATAGCTGGTGAATCTGTTAATAACATAACAAGACGATCAATACCATAACCAATACCACCTGTTGGAGGCATACCGATTGATAATGCATTTAAGAAGTCCTCGTCTGTATGGTTAGCTTCTTCATCACCTGCTGCAAATGCTTCTTCCTGAGCAGCGAAACGTTCTCTTTGATCGATTGGATCATTAAGCTCTGAATATGCGTTACACATTTCCCATGTATTAATAAATAATTCGAAACGTTCTACCTTTGTTGGATCTTCTGGTTTCTTCTTTGTTAAAGGAGAAATTGCAAGTGGATGATCCATTACAAATGTAGGTTGAATTAAATTCTTTTCACAGAATTCTTCGAAGAATAAGTTTACAATATCACCTTTTGAATGACGTTCTTCGAATTCTACATTATGTTCTTTTGCAATAGCTTTAGCTTCTTCATCTGTTTCAACTGCATCAAAATCTACTCCTGTGTATTTCTTGATACAATCAATCATTGTAATTCTTTCGAATGGTTTACCAAAATCAATTTCAATTCCGTTGTATGTGATCTTTGTTGTACCACAAACTTTTTCTGCTAAGTAGCGGAACATAGACTCTGTAAGTTCCATCATTCCATAGTAATCTGTATATGCTTGATATAATTCCATCAATGTAAACTCTGGATTATGACGAGTATCAACACCTTCGTTACGGAAAACTCTACCAATTTCATATACTCTCTCTAAACCACCTACGATTAATCTCTTAAGATATAACTCTAAAGAAATACGTAATTTAACATCTTCATCTAATGAATTGTAATGTGTTTCAAATGGTCTAGCGGCAGCACCACCAGCATTATGTACAAGCATTGGTGTTTCTACTTCCATGAAATCTCTTCCATCTAAGAAATTACGAATTTCTTTAAGTATTTTAGATCTCTTAACAAAAGTTTCCTTAACTTCTGGATTCATAACCAAATCAACATATCTTTGACGATATCTAACGTCTGTGTCTGTTAATCCGTGGAATTTCTCTGGTAAAATCTGTAAACTCTTTGATAAAAGAGTAACTTCTTTAGCATGGATTGATACTTCACCTGTTTTTGTTTTGAAAACAAAGCCCTTAACACCTATAATATCTCCGATATCATATTTCTTAAAGTCTTTATATGTATCTTCTCCAATATCATTTCTTGTAACATAAATTTGAATATCGCCTTTTAAGTCACGAACATTTGCAAATGATGCTTTACCCATAACACGTTTAAACATCATACGTCCTGCAACTGTTACAAGTTTACCTTCTGGAAAATCTTCTACAGGAACTACAATACTTTTACCATTTTCATCAACTGGTGCTTCAAACTGTAATTCTTCGTAATTATTTTTTACATCTACTGAATGATGTGTTACATCAAATTTTGTAACCTGAAAAGGATCTAATCCTCTTTCTTGTAAATCTTTTAACTTATCGCGACGAACCTGTAATAATTGATTAATATCCTGTCCGCCTTGTCCATTATTCTGCTGGGCCATATTTTCCTCCGCTTTCTTAGCAGAATTTAATCTGCGTTTTTTACATTGAACGCTGAATTTCTAGTACTTTGTACTTTAACTCTCCAGCCTGTGTTTCTACTGTTACTGTATCTCCAACTTTATGTCCAAGTAGTGCTTTACCTACAGGTGACTCGTTAGAAATTTTTCCTTTTAAGCTGTTTGTTTCTGTAGAACCAACGATTTTATATTCAAGTTCTTCATCAAATTCACAATCTAAAATTTTAACTTTACACCCGATATTTACTGTATCTGTATCAGCTTCTTCTTCAACAACTACTTCTGCATTTTTAAGGATTTTCTCGATTTCCTCAATACGAGCCTCAATATCACGCTGCTCATCTTTAGCAGCATCATATTCTGCATTCTCGGATAAGTCGCCTTGTTCACGAGCTTCCTTAATTTTCTGTGCTACTTCTTTACGTTTTACAACTTTTAAATCTTGGAGTTCATCTTCAAGTTTTTTGAGACCTTGGTAAGTCAAAATGTTTTTCTTATCCATATATTTTTACCCTTCTTTTAATATATAATGTACCTATTTTAACTAGAATATTGTATATTATTATCATGTCAATGTCAAGAAAACAAGTACATTGACTATTATACAAAATCACAGTATTTTCTTTATAATTTTTTATTAAAAATTTCTTGTTCTAATAATCTTTGCATATCTTCATATGATTCTACTGCATTAAATTTCACTCTTAATTTCGACGAATTATGATATCCTGCTGTATACCAAGCTGCATGTTTTCGCATTTCTCTTACTCCAGTATACTCACCTTTAAAATCTATCATCATTTTGCCGTGTCTTAAAATCATATTTGCCACTTCTTCTAATGAAGGTTTCGCCAAATGCTCGCCTGTTTCAAAATAATGTAATATCTGTTTGAAAATCCACGGATTTCCCTGAGCACCTCTTGCTATCATAAATCCATCACAATTAGTTTGTTCTTTCATTGCAATAACATCTTCGGCTGTTAACAAATCACCATTTCCTATAACTGGAATTGATACAGCCTCTTTTACCTGACGAATAATATCCCAATCAGCTTTTCCTGAATAATACTGTTCTCTAGTCCTTCCATGAACTGCCACTGCTGCTGCTCCTGACTCTTGTGCAATCTTTGCAATTTCAACAGCATTAACGTGTTCATCGTCAAAACCTTTTCTAAATTTTACCGTTACTGGCTTTTTGGTTGCCTTTGAAACTTTTTCTATTATCTCTCCAACTAATTTTGGATTCTTCATAAGTGCAGAACCCTCACCATTATTAACGATTTTAGGAACTGGACAGCCCATATTTATATCTAAAATATCATACGGTCTATCTTCTATCTCTTTTGCTATCTGTGCCATAATGTCAGGATCTGAACCAAATAATTGTAATGAAACTGGTTTTTCTCTCTCATCTATTGCTAAAAGAGATTGTGTATTTTTATTTTTGTATAAAATTGCTTTAGCACTAATCATTTCCATGCATAATAGTCCTGCACCTTGCTCTTTGCAAAGTATACGAAATGGCAGGTCTGTTACCCCTGCCATTGGTGCTAAAATCAAATTATTTGGTAATGTCACATCACCTATTTTTAATTTTGTAATTTGATTATTATTCATGTGTGTTACTATCTTTCTATATATATTACTTATTTTCTTCTATTTTGTTTTTTGTAAACTCTATAGATTCCTTCTAAAGTCAAATTTGGATTATAAATGTCTATGCTATCTGTTTCTTCGGCAATTATTCTTCCAAGTCCTCCTGTAGCAACTACTTTTATGTTATCCATCTTTGCTTCTTCTTTCATCTTTTTGATTATATATTCTGTTTGACCAATTTGTCCATACACAAGACCTGCTTGCATACTTGAAATAGTCTCCTTTGCCATAATTGTATCTGGCTTTTTAATTTCTATCTCTGGAAGCTTAGCAGCTTCTTCCCATAATGCCTGAGCTGATATTCTAAGTCCAGGTGCTGTTACAGCACATAAAAATGCGCCATTTTCATCTACCAAGTCATATGTTGTTGCTGTTCCAAAATCAAGTACTAAGACCGGTCCTCCATATATTTCATATGCAGCTACTGCATCTACAATTCTATCTGCACCAATCTGTTGCGGATTAGCTGTTACAATTCGTATACCTGTTTTAATTCCAGCCTCTACTACTATTGGTTTAATATCAAAATATTTTATAAATGCCCCCTCTAGCGAATGCATTACTTTAGGCACTACTGAGCAAATAATTGCATCATTAATATCCCTTACTGATATTTTGTTTTTTTCCAATAATGTTGTCAATATCATTGCATACTCGTCGGATGTTCTAGGCATTTTAGTTGTTATTCTAAAACTTGCCTCCATTTTGTCATTTTTACAGTTAAAAACCCCTACTGTAATATTAGTATTACCGACATCAATTGCTAAAACCATTTCTTATTCCTCCTGGTCGAAGCCCTCTCCTAAGAATAAAATTCTGTAATAAAGTTCTACGGACTCCAACAATTCCACTTTTGTTTTTTGTAATTGTTTTATTTTAAGGATGCTTCCAATATCATCATATAGTAAATCTCCCTCTTTAGATGAAGTTCTAAATTCTAGATTTCCTTTTCCATCAAAAACTAATTGTAAAATCCCACCTATTTCCTCGGTGTATAAAACACACATGATTCTTAGTTCTTCTTTTATTGAATCTGGTAGCCCCATAAAATTCTCATTTAAATAATATTTTTTGTTATATGCACTTGCACCACAAAGTACAACTTCGTCTTTAGAATTTTCTATGTTGTTTTTAGACATATCCATACATTCCTCTCACTGATACTTCGCCACTTGATACGTGGCGTATTTGATTATTTATTTCAACAATGAGTTCGCCATTATCTGTTATTCCTTTTGCTATTCCTTCATAAGGTTCTGTAGGATCTAACACCTTAACCTCTTTATCTAAATTAACTAGTTTTTGGTTATAAATGACTTTCACATTGCTTAAATCTTTTGTTTCTAAAAAAATATTATAATATTTTTCAAAATAAAATAGCACACGTTCTATTAGAACATCTCTATTTATTTTTTTATTGGTTTCTGTAAAAATAGAACCCGCTATGTTTTTTAATTCTTCTGGGAACGATGGGTTATTAACATTTATTCCAATTCCTACAACAATATTGTTGATATAATCAGATTGAATACTCATTTCTGTTAATATTCCACATATTTTTTTATTTCCTATGACAATATCATTTGGCCATTTTATTTTGGCTGGTACTTCTACTATTTCTTCTATTGCATCTGATACTGCAAGTGCTGCTAAAAGTGTTAACATCGGAGCACAATATGGACTAAAATCCGGTTTTAAAATTACCGTCATAAAAATCCCCACGCCTTTTGGCGACATAAAATTTCTGCCTCTTCTACCTCGTCCCGATGACTGTGTATCTGCAATTACTACTGTTCCATGTTCATATCCTTTTTCGGCTAACTCTTTTGCCAACGTATTTGTAGATGGTATATCATCTTTGTAGACTATCGTTTTTCCAAATTCTCCACCTTTGATAAGGCTTCCTACCGCAAAATCATTTACAATATCTGGAGTAGTCTTTAATAGATAACCTTTTCTACTAACAGCATCAATCTCATAGCCATATTCGCGTAATGAATTTACTTCATTGCATACCGTAGTTCTTGACACCTGTAACTGTTCGCTTAATTTTTGACCCGAAATATAATTTTCATTTGAATTTCTTAACATTCGTAATATTGCAGTTTTCACTTTAATCAATCTCCTAATGTTGCTCTCATTATTGCTTTTATTGTGTGCATTCTGTTTTCAGCTTCGTCAAATACAACAGATCTTTCTCCTGTAAAGATTTCATCTGTAACTTCCATTTCTTTTAATCCAAATTTTTCATATACTTGTTTTCCTATTTTGGTATTAAGATCATGGAAAGCTGGTAAACAATGCATAAATATCGCTGTATCTTTTGCATTTTCAAATGCTTTTTCGTTTACTTGATATGGTAATAAATCGTCTATTCTTTCTTTCCAAACTTCATCTGGTTCACCCATCGATACCCACACATCTGTATATATTACATCTGCATCTTTAGTTGCCTCTTCTATGTTATCAGTCAATGTTATGCTTCCACCTGATTTTTGCGCTTCTTCTTTCGCATAACTAACTAATTTATCTTCAGGATAATATTTTGAATTAGTACATGCCACAAAATCCATTCCTAATTTTGCACATGTTACCATCAATGAATTTCCCATGTTATATCTAGCATCACCCATATAGACAAAACGAATTCCTTTTAATCTACCGAAATTTTCTTTAATTGTCAACATATCTGCAATCATCTGTGTTGGATGAGATTCATTTGTTAAACCATTCCAGACTGGAACGTTAGCATACTCAGCCAATACCTCTACTATTTCCTGCTCAAATCCTCGATATTCTATACCATCATACATTCTTCCAAGAACTTGTGCTGTATCTGCTATACTTTCTTTTTTTCCAATTTGGGATCCTGATGGATCAAGATATGTAACATTCATTCCTAAATCATATGCGGCAACTTCAAATGAACAACGTGTTCTTGTTGATGTTTTTTCAAAAATTAATGCTATATTTTTTCCTTTAAGATCATCATGTCGAATTCCTTGTTTCTTTTTATCCTTTAGCTCTTTGGCTAAATCAATCAAATATAAAATCTCTTCAGGACTAAAATCCTTAATTTTCAAAAAATTTCTACCTTTTAAATTCATAACTATTCCTCCGTTTTATGTTAAACTTCGCTTTTATCCCTTTTTGTAATAATAGTATTTTAACCCATGTACCAAATATTAGCAAGTCTAGACCCTTTTTAAGATACAAAAAAAGCACTGAAACACTAACTTTTTAGTGCTCAGCGCTCTTTAAAATTATGCTTAAAGTTAAAAAACTAAATACCTTTTTTAGAAAAAGACCATTCCACCAATTACATGTCCACTATATGAACTTGATGAAACATCTCTAAAATTTTTAACACCACCAACATTATCAACACCGCTTAATGCTTCTTGAGCTGCTCTAACTGATGTTGAACTTGGTCCTTTTGATAATACTCTTTCAAGTTTACCTGTCATTGCTGGTCCAAATTGTCCTCTCTGATAAATTACTCCGTAAAGAGTACCATCAGCATATCCACTTTGTACACGGTTAACTACAACTGCACCAACTGCTAATTGACATTCGTATGATTCTCCACCTGCTTCACACTGAATTAATGCTGCAAGTAATGTCACATCATTAGCACTTGCTGCAAGAGATGAACCTGTTGTTCTTGCAGGTGCTGATTTTGTAGTCTGTGTCTCTTTTACACTTTGTGCTTCCTGTGCTTCTTTTGCACTTTGTGCTTCCTGTGCTTTCTTTGCTTCTTCAGCTGCTTTAGCTGCTGCTTCTTCTTCAAGTGTTACTCCAACACCTGTGTTAATTTTAACATCTACAAACTGTCTACTAACAAAATTTGTAGCATCATTAACTTTAACAGCAACCCACTCATTATTAGCCTGTGCATTTGTATCAACAGAAATTCCTTCTCCATTTGAAAGAACCTTTGTAACTTCTGCATTTGCATCTTGTGATGCTCTAACTCTAAGTCCTTCTGTTTTTGATACAGCAACAATCTGACATGATTGTTTTGCATAGTTTAATGCTTCTAAGCCAAAGTAACACATATCATTTCTTACGTATCCTTGTAGTTTTCCTGAAGAAATTTTTGTCCATTCTTCTCCTTTTTCTACAACTGTGGCTTTATTGCCTTTATATAATTTTCCAACTACTTGTGAATCCTGATTAGCTTCTGTTCTAACTAGTAAAAAATCTTCGACTTTTGGCATTAACGCGCTAGCCCAATCTTTTTCTTCATCTGATAATTTTAACTCTTTTACTAGGCCTTCGATTTGTTCACCAATCGCTTCATATCCAATTTCTTTAATTGTCGCTTTTTTAACGCTGTCAGCTTCTACGGATGTTCTAGCTATTTCTGCTCCAAAACCTGCACGTCCTCTGCTTGATTCAGTGTATGCTACGGTAACAACTTTCTTATTGTGATCAGCTAATGTTCTTTCTCCGTTGTTTGTCATTGCTGCAACTGTAGTCATAACACAAAGTGAACTAAGTACTGTCATACTACCTATCACTTTTTTGTTAAACTTCATAAATTTACCTCCATATGGTGTTTATAGATTTAAAAATCTATTACACTAATATTTCGTTTTTGAATTTTGTGTTTCAATTGTTACAAATTTATTACTTCACAAAGTATAACAGACACTATTTTTTTTGTCAAATCGAGGGCTGTTTTATAGATCATTTTATTTTTCGCATCCCCAAAAAGCCCTATTTTACGGACTCTTTAGGACATTTTCTTCATTTGAACTACTGTTAGACGCTATTTCTTTTAGGCAATTTGCACAAAAGATTTATCTTTTCCTTAACAATTACATCAATGTGTATCTTGTAACATTTTTGTAATATCTTTTCCCCTATTTATCTTATTTATACGCATTTTTGATTCATTAATTAATTTTCATTTCTTATTGTCATTTTGTTAGAGTAAACTAACTGTTTTTTCTAAAAAATGGCTTATTTTTGTTACATTTGTACATAAAAAAAAGGCTGTAAGAGGTATTTTTAACCTCTTACAACCTTAATATTTCGTTTTAAAATCTAGCATTTTCTTCTATAATTTAACATGTTTTCTTAGCAAAAATAACGTGTTATCCTACCAAAAAATAGCATGTTATCTTAATAAAAAGTAAATTTAAAAACTAAAGTCTCTTTAATAATTCTTCTCTTTGAGCTTCAAAACCTGGTTTGCCAAGTAATGCAAACATGTTCTTTTTATAGCTTTCTACACCTGGCTGATTGAATGGATTTACACCTAATAAGTATCCACTTACACCAACTGCAAACTCGAAGAAGTAGAATAATTCTCCAAGATAAAATTCATTCTGCTCTGGAATATTAACGATTAAGTTTGGTACATTTCCGTCAGTATGAGCTAAAATTGTACCATTCATAGCACTCTTATTAACGAAATCCATGTTTTTACCAGCTAAATAGTTTAAACCATCTAAGTCGTCCTTATCTTCTCCGATAACAACTTCTCTACGTGATTCTTCTACATTTAAAACTGTTTCGAACATGATTCTAGCACCATCTTGAATGAACTGTCCCATTGAATGAAGATCTGTTGTTAAATCAACTGAAGCTGGGAATAAACCTTTTTGATCTTTTCCTTCACTTTCACCGTATAACTGTTTCCACCATTCAGAAACATAGTGGCAGCTTGGTTCATAATTAGCTAAAACTTCTACTGTTTTACCTTTTCTTAATAAGATATTTCTGATTGCTGCATACTGTAATGAGTCATTATCACCAAACTCTTTATTTAATGCAAGTTCTCTACCTGCTGCTGCACCTTCCATTAATTTATCAATATCAGCACCACTTACTGCAATTGGAAGTAAACCTACTGCTGTTAGAACTGAGAAACGTCCACCAACATCATCAGGTACTACGAATGTTTCATATCCTTCTTCTGTTGCAAGGCTCTTTAATGCTCCCTTAGCTTTATCTGTTGTTGCATAGATACGTTTTGCAGCGCCTTCTTTACCGTATTTTTTCTCAAGCATTTCTTTGAATACTCTAAATGCGATAGATGGTTCTGTTGTTGTACCTGATTTTGAAATAATATTTACAGAGAAATCTCTATCTCCAATTACATCAATAAGGTCTCTTAAATATGTACCACTGATGCTATTTCCTGCATAATAGATTTCTGGAGTTTTACGCTGTTCTTTTGTAATGTTATTGTAGAAACCATGTCTTAAGAACTCAATTGCAGCTCTTGCTCCTAAGTATGATCCACCAATACCGATTACTACAAACACCTCTGAATCAGACTGGATTTTTTTAGCAGCCTCCTTAATTCTAGAAAACTCTTCTTTATCGTATGCTACTGGTAGATCAATCCATCCTAAGAAATCATTACCAGCACCTGTTTTGTTAACTAACTGCTCTTTAGCGTCGTTTACAAGTTTCTCCATGAAAGAAACTTCTTCTGAACTAATAAAAGATGACGCTTTTGAATAATCAAATGTAATTTTACACATCTTTAAACACTCCTTTATTTGGTTTGACGAATTCGTTTAAATTATAGCAATCCTAAGAATTTTATTCAAGGTATTCACGAAAATTTATGAAAAATTCACTTTTGTATTTGCTTATTTTTTCCTAAAGTTGTAATATTGAACTTGCTAAGGCTTTTATATAGAAAGAAGAGGTTATAACATATGAAAAAAATTATTATGACAGGTGGCGGAACTGCTGGTCATGTTACACCTAATATAGCTTTAATGCCAGCCCTTAAAGAAGCTGGTTACGACATCTCATATATCGGTTCTTACAACGGTATGGAAAGAGGTTTAATTGAAGCGCAGGGCATTAAATATTACGGAATTTCTTCTGGAAAATTACGTAGATATTTTGATTGGAAAAATTTTTCTGATCCTTTTAAAGTTTTAAAAGGTTATTTTCAAGCTATTCGTCTAATTAAAAAAATTAAACCAAATATTGTATTTTCTAAGGGAGGTTTTGTTTCAGTTCCTGTAGTACTTGCAGCAAAGTTCTGCAAAGTACCAGCAATTATTCATGAATCTGATATAACTCCTGGACTTGCTAATAGACTCGCAATTCCACGTTCAAAAAAAGTTTGCTGTAACTTCCCTGAGACAATGAAATATTTACCAAAAGATAAAGCGGTTTTAACAGGTTCACCTATCCGTGCTGAATTATTTGGTGGCGATCCTAACAAAGCAATCGAATATTGTCATTTTACAGATACTACAAAACCTATTCTTCTTATTGTTGGTGGTAGTTCAGGTTCAAAAGTAATAAATGACTCTGTTCGCAAAGTTTTACCTGAACTTTTAGAACAATTCAACATCATCCATCTTTGTGGAAAAGGTAATTTAGATTCTTCTCTTGATGGTTTAGTTGGATATGCCCAATTTGAATATGCTAATAAAGAATTAACAGATATGTTTGCTTCTGCCGATTTAGTTATTTCTCGTGCTGGCGCTAATTCAATTTGTGAACTTTTAGCATTACGAAAACCTAATATTTTAATTCCACTATCTGCAGCCGCAAGCCGTGGTGATCAAATTTTAAACGCTAAATCTTTCAAGCGTCAAGGATTTTCTGTTGTAATCGAAGAAGAATCATTAAATGATAAGCTTTTATTAGAAACAGTTAATTCTACTTTTAAAAACAAAGAACAATATATAAAAGCAATGAATGCAAGTGGACAAATTGATTCAATTGGAGCTATTATCTCTTTAATCAAAGAAACATCTATATAAAATTTTTTTCTATAAAACAATTTTTATTTTTCATTAGGATACATTTTTTTAATGTATCCTTTTTTATTCCTATTTTTTTTCTTATTTTTTTTCTTATTTTTTTATTCCTATTTTTTTATTCATATTTTTTATTTAATTTTATTGTTTTATATTTTCTATTTATATTTTTATCTTTTTTATTTATAATTTTTTAATTATTCTTGTCCCTATATTGTTCCTTTATCCTCCGATAAACCTGTTATAGAATGTGTTTGATACTTAGATCTATAAAATTAAGGAGGAAATTATATGAACAGACCCACTAATACAAGTAAAACAAACTCTAATGGGCGTAAAAAACCTGGTGCTTTTAAATCAGTTAGTGGAAAACTTTTAAGTATTTTGGTCCCTCTAATTGCAGTTTTAACCATTATACTTATTATGATTCTTATGCAATATGCTAAAAGCACTATCCTAACAACAGTAAAGGATTCTTTAGATAATGAATCTCACTATCAAGCTGCATCTCTTTCTGACGAGTTATTGCCACTTATATCACATTTTGAAGGAGTCATGAGCACTATTGAGCATTCTGACTATGAATCTGACGCAGATCTTTTACGTGCTATTCAACCAACTCGTACATACTCTAACCTTTCTAGATCTGGTGTTTATTTTGGTCTTTCAGATAAAAAATATTACTATTATGACCAATATGACACTCCGGGCTATTCTCCGGATACAGACCCTTGTTATGAAGATACCTATAACCCTTTAGAGCGTGATTGGTATAAAGCAGGTCTAGACAAAGAGAAATTTACTCTTGTTGGTTCTCCTTACACAAGTCATGATACCGGTGCTACAGTAATAACAATGGCAAGAAAAATCAAATTAAAAGACGGACGTACTGGTGTTGCTGGTTCAGATATTATCCTTACCTCTTTAATTGACCGAGTTTCAAAGGTAAAACCAATGAATACAGGATCAATGATGCTTGTAAGTGGTGATGATATACTTTATTTTAGAATCAAAAAATATAACAACAAAAAATTATCAGAAATAACTGATAATGAACTTATCGAAAACCTAAAACCTATTCTAAAAAAAGCTGGAGATTCTATCATATATGGCAAAAACAACCCTACAACTTCCATAAAAGGAGAAGATGGTTCGACGTATTATGTATCTCCTGCGCTTGTAAAGGGTGTAGGATGGACTGTTGCTTGTACCGTAAAAGAAAGCACTGCTCTTGCTGAAGTTAAAATTTTCCAACGTATTGGCTATATTATTATGGTAATTGCTGTTACTATTATTGCTATTGTTTTACTTATTTTCATAAAACAATTTGTTTCAAAACCTATAAAAGAAATTACTGCTATTATTCACGAAATCACACAAGGTAACTTTACCGTAAGTATTAATTCTAATTCTTCTGATGAAATTGGATACATGAGCGATTCACTACAAACCTTTGTAAGTCACATGAAAGACTCTATTTCATCAGTAAAAACTACATCTGACAACTTAGCTCTTCAAGCAGAAAACAGTAAACGCTCTTCTGATTTGTTAAGCCAACAGGCTAGTGAGCAATCTAGTTCTATGGAACAAATAAGACTTGCCATGGATGGTATGACAGATGCAGTTAGTGAACTTGCTAATAACGCCACCGATTTAGCAGGTGAAGTAAGCGATCTTATGGTAAAAGGTGATACAGCTAATAACACAATGAGTCTTCTAGTAACTAAGGCTCAAAACGGCCAACAGGATATGGAGAACGTTCAACAAGGAATGCAAGATATTGCAAATTCTATGAACGAAATGAACGATGTCGTTTCTGCCGTTAATGAGTCAACACAAAAGATTAATTCTATTATAGAAATGATTAACTCTATCGCAGAGCAAACCAACTTACTTTCTTTGAACGCTTCGATTGAAGCAGCTCGAGCTGGTGAAGCCGGTAAAGGTTTTGCTGTTGTTGCTAGCGAAATCGGCAATCTTGCCTCTGACTCTGCAGATTCAACGACTCAAATTGCTGCAATTATCAAAGATATCAATGCACAAATTGATCAACTTTACGAAAAATCTAAACAAAATGTAGAAGAAATTGCAACTAGCTCAGAAGCCGTTACAGTTGCTGGTAATACTTTTGCTGAAATTTATGACGATGTTCAAAATACAAACTTAACTATCAAAGAAATGATGGATATGATGAGTAACGTCGATAACATCGCATCTTCTGTTGCTGCAATATCAGAAGAACAATCAGCAAGTAGTGAAGAAGTATCTTCTTCCGTTGAAAAATTAGCTACTTCTGCTGAGGAAGTTGCTGCTGAAAGTGAGGAAGTTGCTGATTCAGCTAATACTGTTACCGAATCTGCTGTTGGAATTAAAGAATCAATGAGTGTATTTAAAATAGACTAACACTTTTTCAAATATAATATTAAATGTATGATATTTAAACCTTAATTAAACTTTTACAATAAACTCATATTATATACTATATAAATTAAGAAAATAAAAAATATGCATATCTACTTTTAACTGTAGATATGCATATTTTATTTTTACTTCTATTAAATTATATGAAAAACAATTTTTAAAACTAATTAAGCTTCATTTTTTCACAAATATTTTTCATTTCTTCTGGATCAACTTTTCTTTGTTCCCAATCTACAACACCAGTTGTATCCTCTTCTTGATTTTCATATCTTGGGATAAGGTGCATATGGAAGTGAAATACTGTCTGCCCTGCGACTTCTCCATTATTTTGCACTATATTATATCCTTGACATCCTAATTTTACTTTTTCTTCTTTAATTATCTTTTGTGCTAAAATAGCTGCCTTTCCCAATAATTCTGAATCAATTGAATATACATCTTTATAGTGCTTTTTAGGCAAAATTAAAGCATGTCCTTTTGTTGCTGGTGAAGCATCTAAAATAACATTAAAATCTTCATCTTCATAAATTGAATTTGTAGGAATATCTCCGTTTGCTAATTTACAAAAAATACAGTTATCTTCCTTCATCTTATATCCTCTTTTCTATTTATTATAAATATTTAAACTTTATACTAACTGCTCTGATAAAAATATTTCATCTAGAAGCCTAAGTATTTTAAAGTTACCTTTCGCTGTTATCGAGCCCGTCATGAATGCCCTTTGGAATGTCAATCTACCTGCTAAAATATCATCAAACATTTCTTGTCTGATTTTTATTACCACATCTACGCTTTCATTTTCACCATAATACACTTCGATATTTGCTCCGCTTATTCCAACATAAAGCGGCTTTTTGAATCCTTCTATGATGAAAGAATACGCTACTTTAAGGCTTCCCTGTGGTCTAAACCTTGCTAACAAATCATTCTTATAAGGTTCTATATTTTTTTCTTCTCTATGTCCTAATAAATCTTTATACATAGATGCTAATTCTTCTATATCTTCTTTTTGTTTTTTTACGTAAGTATCATCTGAAACATACTTCGATAATTGTTCACTTTCTTGTGGTGTAAGACTTAAGGATTGAGTTCTTAATACCGTTTGTTTAACAGCCTGATTACTTGTTGGTAAATTTTTTACCTTTTGAGATATAGTTCTATATAAACTCTCTGCTTTCTTTTCTATAATCAGATTATAATCTTCATTCATTTTGAACATGGCCAAATCATCAACATATCCACACAAACCTGGACATGGAGAACCACCTAAAATCTCCCAAGCATTACATAATGTCATTTCACCTTCTCGTTCTCCATATGTTGTTGACATAACAATTGGTTGCATATATGTCGTTGCAATTTTATTTTTGTCTCCATAAAGCCAACAAGCATCTAAAAATTGCTGCATATATCCGCCAATTCCAAGCCATTCAACTGTTATTGCTAGTATAATTCCATCAGCATCTTTAAATGTCTGTGGAAGGGTTGCTATTTCATTTTTATGCTCATATATATTGAATCTTTCAACATCCACTCTTAATTCACGTAATACATTTTCCATTCTTGTTATTACATAAAGCGTTGGATCATCTAAAAGCCCTCGACCCCCATAATAAATTTTTATTTTCATATCTTGCACCCCTTTAACATAATTTTTAATATGTCCCAAAACTACTCAAAAATCTGTTTATCTATACCTTATATAATTAAGTATATTAATTTTTCTAAACAAAATCAACCTTGTTCGATTATAAAATATAAGGTAAGTATCTTTATAATAATTTCAGATGTATCAATATGAAATTAGAAAATAAATTTATATCTTTTAGAAATAACACTATTCTTTTTTATGATTTTTTCCACAAAATATAACAACATTGTAATAAATAATCCACTTAATAATCCAGTTATATGGCCTATATTGTTTATATTTGTGGTTTTTGTTGTTTTACCTATTAGCAATAAAAATACAGCCAAAAATACTATTCCTTTTTTAGAAATATCTATCTTCTTTTTGCTATCTAATAAAATTAATACTATTGATGCACCTATTATTCCAAATATAGCTCCTGATGCACCTGCAGATACATAATTATTATATACTCTGAAATTTGTAATGAATATAATCTCAAGTATACTACCAACAATTCCTGAGAAAAGATAAATTAATAAAAATCGTAGTTTCCCCACAACTTCTTCCACTCTATGCCCCATTAAAAGTAGGATAAACATGTTTCCTACTAAATGATTTATATCAAAATGTATAAAAAAACATGTCAATAATCTGTAGTATTCTTTATTTTTTATAGTATTTTCAACTAATCCAAAGTATTTATAAATCAGGATATAATTATTTTTATCAAAAATAAAATTATTTACGATAAAAATCACGACACAAACCATTATTATTGTCACAGTTATCGGAAATCTTCTTACAAAATCTAATTTTTTCTTTATTTGTTCTATTTTTACCACAATTTTCATCCTCCGTAAAATATAGTTTATCTATCAACAAATATTCAATTTTGTAATTTATTTCGATTATATCACTCAAAAATTAATTTTTCAATTTTAAAACATCTTAGAATTTTTTACAGAACACGATATTTTGCATCGGCAATTAATAGAATATCGTTTCTTTTTAACTTGTATTTTTTCTGATATTCTAATAGTTTTCCGTTTAATAATGTTCCATTTGTCGAATTTAAATCTTCTACATAATATTCCGCGTTATCACGTTTTATTTGGCAATGCATTTTACTGACAGTATTCTTTTTTATAAATACATCTGCAGTTTGTGAACTACCAATTAATACTACATCTTTATCTACATAAAAATCATTTAAATTATCTATCCCTTCATAAATAAATGTTCCCTTTATTTTATCTGTTTCAACACTTAGACAAACCGTTTCAAATGTTTCAACAAGATTTTCATCCGACTCTTCATAATCTAAATCTGGATAAATAACTTGTAATTGCTCTTGTTCCTTCTCCTGTTTTTTTCCTAAAAAATTTGTTGGAATTTTCCACCCGTTAGTCTTACTTTGCTTCTCTAAATCAAACTCTTCTGATTTTTCTTCTGATTTTTCTTCTGATTTTAACCTTGGAAAATTGTTTTCATCTGAGATACCTAAAAACTCATATATTACCCCTCGTGTTTCTTTAATTTTATCTTGAATAAGTCTACTTAATTTATTCCTCTTTCGCTCTACTTCTTTCTTCTTTTTAGGGGTATTTTCCTGAGGTATACTGTGTACGGTTTTTTCTTGTTGTGGAGAAGTTTCTAAATTCTCAAGTTTTTCTACTTTCTCAGAGCTGATTTTCGATATATTTTCCGAGTTGTCAACAAACTTTTCCACTTTTCCACTTTTTTGATCTGATATTTCATACTTTTTGACATATTTTCTGATAGATTTAAAGCAATTTTCATCTTTTCCAATTTTCTCATACACTCCATAAACAAATTCAACTATATCATGTTCTTCATGTGGGATTTCTTTCAATATAATTTCCATTAAATTTTGAAATTTTTCTAGAAAACTCACACTTTTTGATGGATAAATTGTAAAAAAGATTTCTTTTTCTTCTATATAAATATATCTTGGATCTAATACTAACGAATTGATACTTATAAGATTTTTTTCAAGAATTTCAATTTGCATAAAAATGCTATTTATCAGATGTTTGTATAACTTAATCGTTGGCTTTTTTAATTTACAATATTTATCAAAAGACTGATAGCCTGTTATATCATACCAATATTCTGCAACTCCATCATTATAATTCTTTTTACAATTCAACGTATTTTCAAGTTCTTTTCTTAAAAGTAATTCCTGATCTAATTTTTCACATTCTCCCACCGGTATTTTCATAAAACTTTTTGTTGGTGTCCTAAAAAAAGAAACTTCTTGTAAAAAATCTGACATACTATACTTATCCTTTCCTGTTAATAATGTTATTTTTCTATGTATGGTTCATCTTTATTAAACTCAACAAGATAAAAATCTGAAACCGCCCACATTTTTTCGATTTTTTTATCTTCATGTTCATTACTAATTTCTTTATATAATGAAATCGATAGGTTACAAGTCACTAAAAATACGGCTAATATTATTGGAACCATAACTGCGGCTTCAATTGTGTACGAAGCACGTAATTTTTTTTCTAAATTTATACCATACAAGTTTATACTATTGTCTTTTTTACTTTTCTTGTATAACCTTAATTTTATTAATCCTTTTTTTAACATATTGCTTATTCCTATCTTCTACATGTCTTTTATTATTGTACTTTTTTACTGTTAATGAATAAACTGTGTACAATTTATAATAACGTATGAAATAAATAAAAATGGCACAAACGGAATCTCATGTTTTTTATCTTTTTTCCTTATTATGAATTCGTATAAAGCTACTAATCCTGCTATGAAAAAAGCTAATACAATTAATCCCATTAAATTCTTCACATCTAAATATAGCCCTAATACAACAATAACCATTGTATCCCCATATCCTATCATTTGATTCGTATATTTAGAAACTAAAAACAATATAATCCCTGGAATCAACGAAATAGCCGTATTCATTAGTACACTAAACAATAGTCTCATACCAAAGTAACCACTACATACGACCGATACTATTGATAAAGCCACACCTATAAATGCCATAATTATTGAATTCTTTACTGGTATTTCTTTTGTTCTTATATCTAAATATGCGTTGTAACCTAAATAACTAATGCATATTAGATTTGAAATAATAGGTATTATCAGATATTTAGCCATATTAGGATATATTTGTATTAATTTTATTGCAGAAAAAATAGATATATTTTGCATTATAATTCCTTTCTAACTTTTTACCTTAAACGCAGTGTTTACAAGGGCTTTTACCTTTTACATCCTTAAGTTTTATCCTTTCTACGCTTCTTTTTAATCCACTACACAATATACTTGAATGATAATTTGTTCCATAATCAGCTATATAATAGTAAGGTACGTCTTTTTTCACACAGTGTGAACATCTGTAATATTTTCCACCTGATAAATTTCTTGCGGAATTTATATTCTCCTTACTTATTAAATGTATCGATAAATCTAGGTGACTGCACTTTATATCTTTGTGATATGCATACCCTGTTTCTGTAATATATACATATTCTGAGTCTTCGTTCGCATCTAATCTTGGCTTATCTCCTGACCATCTCCTTTGGTGCGATGATTGGTATATTCTAAGTGAATCTATTGTTCCAAACTTTATAGGCATCTTGATTTCATAGCTGATCTTTAGTACTATATCATCCTTATCACAACTACTTCCATCAAATCTTGTCATTACCCAAGAACCTTTCATGTATTTTTTTACCACTTTATATTTTGCTGCGTGGTGAAAATAATAACCCTTTGCCATAGAAAGAGCTACTGTATCACTCTTAACATTCACTGCCATAGCTGCTGTCTTCCTTGTTGCATAAGTTGCACTTTCTTGTACAGCCGTTTGCACCTGTAGTACCCTAAACAGCATGAGAATACTGGCAAAAGTAAACACTAAAAACAAAATGACTACAGTAGCTTCTAATGTCAGAGAACCCTTTTTCCAGGTGCATATGGGTGTCTCTGAAATTTTGGTATGTTTATTTTTCGTTTTCATATTGAGAGAGTTTCCTTTCTTATTTATTTTTTATTTTTTTATTATTATTTATTTTTAATTTTGAGATGAGTTTTTATAGAGACACCCATATACACCTGAAATATGTATGGGTTAAATTTTTTTTTAATTATCTTTATACTATTCTTTACAGTTTTTTAGATATGAATACCTTGATTTATTATTTATTTCTACTGAACTAATTTTGCTTGTATTCAAGTTGACAAACCCTAGAAATACAGTGTTTATTCGATATCTATAATCAACTTCAGCCTCTATTATCACATTGTCTAATCTAAACTTTTCATATCCTTTTTGTTGTGCAATTGTATGCTCTATAATGTCCATTGCATTTATTGTAGTTTCCTTTTGATTTTTTAAAGCTAGAAAAGCTGATAAAAAATCTTCATACTTTATACCTTTTTTATTTTCTTTAGCCTTAAATTTTAAATCCGTTAATGATCCTATGTTAGATAATCCTAAAGTCCACTCATTTTGAGATTTTATAATACTAATTTTGCCTCCACTCATAAGCGTCCTTAAATCTAAGATACTTTCACCATAAGCCCATGCCGTTATCAATCCAATTTTTGCACACTTCATAATAACTGGATTTGCTGTTACAACACCCAATGAATTTGCTAAAGCTTCGATCTGAGACATTTTTGACGGATCCTTATAAATAGCCGCCATGTTAGAGGCTGTTCGCATTACTAATATTTTATTTATTGTACTTTTCAAATTTGAGCAATCATCTTTTTTTCCTGATAAAATATATTCTTGTTCATATTGTAAAGCACCTTCTCGCCTTGGTTTAGTATATGAAGAAAAATACTCACTAAAATAGTGTGTTAGTGCGACTTTGTCTATCAACATACTTTCAGATGTAACCTTTATATTTCCACTTAATATGCGTCTTTTGGACAATGACTTCTTAAGATCAATTTCATTATTAGATACTTCACCCGGTTTCTCTAAAACTAATTCTAGGATACCTTTTTTTCTTAAATTATTTATCACCTTTAACGGATTTGTTTTTTCATTTGATACTGCCTCGGATTGATTCACAGGAAACTTACTTACCTCGTCACTTACCTTATTTACAGTATTATTATCATTAGGAACATCTATCGTAGAATTGTTCTTTGAAGCTTCTTTCTTATAATTGTCTTCTAGTGAAATATTATGTTTTTTTGCGTATTCCTTGGGATTATCAATTGCTTCTTGAGCATCATCTAAATCTTTATCCATTTTATCGCCAGACTTATTTGCATCTATATTTCTTAGGCGTTCCTTTAGTTCATTAACTAATCTTTGAGGAATTGTTCGTTTTTCTTTTTCAACTATTGATTGTGTAAATGCCCTTCCATTATCATCTGTCATTAACATATATTTTTCTACTTTTATATCACAATTACTAACTCTAAGTAAATTTAAGGCATTTTTATTATACAAATATGGTTGATTTTTTAAATTTTGATACGTATAATTTTGTATTTTTGATATAGTTGAATCAAAACTAACATTTCCTTTCTCATTATCCGCCCAATATCCTAGCAAACCATATTTTTGATATAATGGCGTATTATATTCTGCAAAAACACCTTCTAATACAGCATCTGAATTCATTCGCGTAACTTTTTGTATTTCTGTAATTCTTGCCGCTTCCAATAAAGAAAAGGAAACTGCAAGAACCAACATAAAGGATAAAGTTGCAAAAACTGTAATACTCGCTTTTTGAGTTTTTTTCATAGTTATTTATTTTTTTCTTTCTTTTAAACAGAAGATGCTTTATCAGATATTGTTTTAAAGATTTTATTTACAATTGATGTTAACTGTTCTTTGAAAATTAGTACCAAGCCTATTAAAACGACCAATATTAAGATCATTTCTACAACACCTACACCGTCTTCCTCCTTTAAAAAGTTCTTAACATTAACTAATTCTGTGTCTTTTAATTTTTTTAAAAATTTCATTTCTTTTTTTCAGAGTTATTAAAAAGTATTCTAATCAACCCTGATTCTCCTTTCTTTTTTTATTAGTTTTTTATATGTGAAATGTAAATATGGCAGGTGCAATAACCACCGCCATTACAATTCCAAACATTATCATCATTGGGCCTAAAAGTTTTGTACTGGCTTCTTCTCCTAATTTTTTTGCTAAATTTTTTCTAATTTCAAAGGACTTATACATCTCTTCTTCTAAAGATTTTGCCAAACTTGTCGACCCTTTTTGCATATTTTGAATTAAAAGCCTTGAAAATCTTCTATATTCTGGAATTTTTACCCTCTCTGCAAGTTTCTGAATGGCAATTCTATCCGAAATACCATCTTTTATCTCATTACTAGTAATAATAAGTTGTTTATAACCTTCTTTATTTCCTAATTCTTCATTATTATTTTTAGCATTTTCTGCAATTCTATGAAGACAACTTGATATCGACATACCTGCACCAATCAAAATCACAAACTTGCTTACAATTTGTGAATAATCAATTCTAAGTTGCATTTGTCTCATCTTTTCTTTATTTTTCATTTCTTCTAACTCAGATAGTTTCAATAAAATCATTACTATAAAAGAAAAAAATAATATTTTTACAAAATAAAATTTTGATTTCTTTTTCCATTTTACTTCCACTCCATCTATTCTCTGCGGTAAATTAAAATATTGAGTTTGGGAATTTATTTGATTATTTGCAATTTTAGAATCTAATTCATATATAAGATTTTCTTTTTTAGAAAGTTTTTTGCGATAGAGTATCATTTTTAGTGTGGTTTTATCAGAATACTGGCCACAAATAAGATTTATATGAAGATTAACCTTACTTCCTTTTTTTGATATTTTATTAAAAATTGGCTTTCCTGCTGGTGTTATAACATCATAACGATCAAAGTACCATTCTGCTGCAACCATTCCATCTGCCCATTTTTCTTTAAGTTGTAATTTTTTAGTTACATGATTTACATTATCTCCTTTTGCAAAAATTTGACTACTAATTTCTTTTTTTGCTTGTTTCAAAAATTTTGCCGCTTGTTTAGCTGTAATTAATGATTCACGAATTTTGATGTCATAATCATAATTTTTAACAACTCCATCTGCGTCAATTTTAACATGTACTATTTTCTGCCCTTCTCCGCTTTTATTTTTCTTTAAAATCAAATTATCCTTTCCAAGAAATCCAATAATATCAGCAGCTAAACCGAATAAAGCAAAAATAATACATATAATCATTAACTTTTTTTTATCTATTTTACTCTTGTTCATTTAAACCTCTATTTCTAAAATTTTTTTCTCCCATTTTAAAGAAATATAATAAGCTACTAAACATATACTCATAAAAAAAGCGCCAAAAAAATTATTATAGAGCGGATTTAAATATCCACCAGAAGTTACTCTTAAATAAGCAATAATAAAAATTGGTACCATACTCATTATTTTTTGTTCGTATTTTTTTGCAGCAATTAAAACATTAATTTCATTAGAAATATCAATACTTTCTCTTATATGTGATACCGATTTTTCTATTATCTTTACAAAATCGCCACTACCTCTTTTAGCATAATAAAATACTTCTGCAAAATTTTTTATTTCTTCTACACCAGATCTTTGAGCAAAATCATCTAGCAATTGTTCTAATGGTATATTTAAATCGACCGATTTATTTATTTGGTTTAATTCTTTATACATTACGGATTTTTTAGAATGTAATTGTTCTATCTCATTTTCCGCTTCTTTAAATGCATTTTCTACGGAATATCCTGATAAAATAGAAGTTGATATACTCTGTAGCGCATCAACAAATTGATTTTCGAGAATTTTTCTCCTTTTAGTTTTACCATCTTCTATAAGTTTATCCTTAACTAATTTATACAGTAAAAAAAATATTATTAATGCTATTGGAGAATTATAAAAAAGAAATGCTATTACTATCGTAAGAATTATACTGATAAATAGAATTTTCTTTTTTTCTATTTTTGAAAGTATATATTCGTTATAATTAATATTACTGTTCATCTATATTACTCCTGACATGATTAACTTATCTTGATTGATTAATTCATTGCACTTTATTAATATATTTTCTGAATTAATCTCATAGATTTTATTCAATTGAATTTCTCCATTTTTCAAGCCATTTACTTCTGCGATTTCAAGAACTTTTCTTGATTTATCAATGCACCTTCCTAAATGAACAATGATATCTATACCTGATGCTATTTGTGATCTTATTGCAGGAAGTGGAATATCTACTCCCATAAGTACCATTGTTTCAATTCTATAGAGAATATCTCTGCTTGAATTTGCATGTCCTGTTGATAAACTTCCATCATGTCCTGTATTCATCGCCTGTAACATATCTAGTGTTTCTTCGCCTCTACATTCACCTACTATAATTCTATCCGGTCTCATTCTTAATGCAGATTTAATAAGATCTCTTATTGTAATTGGTGTTACACCATCAACGTTTGCATTTCTCGTTTCTAATCTCACAATATTTTCTACACCTTGAATTTGTAGTTCTGCGGAATCTTCTATTGTGATAATTCTTTCATCTGAATTAATAAATTGTGATAATGCATTCAAAAAAGTTGTCTTACCAGAACTTGTTCCTCCTGAAATAAAAATATTGTATCTAGCTTTTACTAACATCTTCAAAAAAACTGCCGCTTCCTCAGTTATACTACATTTTTTTATTAAATCATCCATTTCTAATGGTTTACTTGGGAACTTTCTTATTGATATAGAAGAACCATTTAAAGAAATCGGAGCTAAAACTATATTAACTCTTGATCCATTTGGCAAACGTGTATCTACTATAGGATTTGCTTCATTTACTACTCGATTATGTTTTCCAACAATTTGTTGTATAACATCATGCAATTTTTCTTCAGACGCAAAATTTAGATTTGATTTTTTTATTATTCCAGCTTCTTCATAAAAAATATTTTTAGGTCCATTTATCATTATTTCACTTACCTGAGGATTATCTATCAAATCCTGTAAGACATCAAATTTCCTTAATGAATTAAAAATACTTTTTTCTAGTTCGATACGTTCTTGTATTTTAAAATTTATACCATTTAGATTTTTTACTGTTTCTTCTCCGATAATGCATTTTATTTCTTCATCATCAACTTCTCTTGTAAAATCTAAACGTTTAAGAACATCTTCTCGTATATTTTCATATATTTTTGTATCTGAATTATTCATTATTAGATCACCAGTCTCTTTCTTATTGAATCTCCAAATTCGCTCCATTTCCAAGCTTCGACAATTTTAGAAATATCTAATAATTTATTCTTTGGTTGTATTAGCGAAATTTCTTCAACAATTTCATATTCATTTAAGTTAGACTCTTGGTAAAAATCAGATAATCTATTATTTGAAATTAATGACTCATCTTTAAGAATATAAATCTTTTTACATTCTTTTAATACATCATAAAAATTTATACACCTTGTCCCAAAATTTATAATTATATATTTATACTTCAACTCTTTGCTTAAAATATTAATCATATTTTTCCACATTTCAAAAGTCATATCTGCAATTACAGATGAATCTTTTGGTGGATTAATAATATCTATCTTACCAAGCGAACTTTTACAACTTGTTAAACGTTTACTTGATATAGTCCCGGTTTCTGTCATCACTAATAAATCTTCAAGTCCCATTTTATTTGAATTTTGATTGTTTTGATTTAAAAACAATTTAAGACCACTATTTTCTTGCATATCAAGCAGTAAAACTCTATCGTTTGAAATATCATTTTCCGAAATACTTTCCGCTGCAAAAAGTGAAAAAGGTAACTGAAATTGGGAATTTGCTAAGGAATAAACTCCAATTATTTTTGAAGTATTAATACTGCTTTTATCAATATTTAGAGTATACTCTTCATCGCAAATATCGTAATATGTATCCTCTAGCAATTGATCAACATCTGTAAATTTATCTACTACTATTAGATTTTTTTCATCTCCAGATTCTAGATTATTCTTTCCAACTTCATTAATATTTTCTGCAAAACAAATCATTTTTATATTATATAATTCACATATACTTACTATTTCATTATAATTTTCCGGATTTTCTTCAAAAAATAATAAATCAATCTCTTCTGATGTTCGCTCCAAAAAATCCTTTAATTTTTGAATTTCACTAAAAACAAATGATTCTATTTTGTCATTGTTATTTTTTAAAATATAATTATTCAATCGCCTTATATACTCACTATTTTTCTCAAGAAAACCAGATTTTATTTTTTTCATATAAATTACTTCCTTTCCTATGACTAATTTAGTTCATTATGTTAGATACAAAAATTAATGACAACTGCTAAAAAAATTGGAATCGAAAAATGTATTACAGATTTTTTTTGATCTTTTTCAACCTCATATTTTCTGACACGTCCATAGAAGAGATCTCTTATATAGATAAAAAATTTAAATAAAATGAATTTGAATTTTTTATCAACAATTAGCTTTATAATCGAAATTATCGCTCCAAGAACAAATGAAATAAATATAATCTTATAAAATAACGAATATTCTACAAAAAAAGCACACACAAAGTATAATTTCACATCGCCTGATCCGATTGCTTTTATTCTATAAAATATATATAAAACTAATATCACAATGATTTTATTAATGAGACCAACCTTTAATGGATACGCATTTTGAAATAAATTTAATATGATTCCTAAAGAAATGCCTGCTAAAATCGTCTTATTCTTTATCTTATAAGTTTTAATATCCTGGAAAACTGCTATTATCAGAACGATAAAAAGAATAAAATGTGAGGCACTTAGATTTGTCATGTTTATCACCTCATTTACTTTTTGAAGTATAACAAGATTTTTTACCTTTGTCCACAACTTTTTATTTGATTTGTGATATTTGTAAAAAACATCCATTTTACAACTTCTATTTTTTTATTTTTTTGTAATAAGAAACATAATAAAAGATTTTCCCTATAATAAATTTATATCAAAAACATAACAAATCGCCAAGAAACCTAAATTTCTTGGCGACTTTTTTATTTTTCACCTATTAAATTTTATCAAGCCAAAAATCCTCTATTTGAATCGTTCGTATATGTTTCATTCAAATCATTTTTTGAATATGTTATTCCTGCATATACATTTTGCACATTATCCATCATGCTTCCAGAATTATCTGATTCTGCCGCAACTCTAAAACTTTCATACAATTTTTCCAACAACTTTTTAGCTTCCTTAATGCCGTTTGTTTCATTTTTGTAAACACTTTCTGATAGACTTCTATTACAATATAAGTAGATTTCATTTAAATTATTCGACAACTCATACTCAAAGTTCAAAACGCTTCTTAATTCTTCAATTGCTTTTTCAGCCCACTCAATATTCTTTTTAAATTCAGCATAATCACCATTATTATATGCAGATTCTGCGTCCTCCATATAAGTAAATGCAATTTCATAGTTAATGATTGTAAGCTCGCTCTTATTGCATTGACTTAAACGTCTTGTAAATTCTTGAATCTTTTCTTGTGTCATAACTTATCTTCTCTCCCATCTTATTTTGTTAATAACGCTAAAATTTGTTGTGGCATATCATTTGCCTGCGATAAAACTGAAATCGTAGCTTGATTTAATATATTTTGTTCTGTATATGTTGTCATTTCTTCAGCCATATCCGTATCCATAAGTGTAGCAAATGCATTTGTCATATTAACTTCTAATTCTGATAAACTGTTTGCTGCATAATTTAATCTATTTTGTGCTGCACCAACCCCAGATCTAATTTTAGAAACTGCTGCTATAGCCTCATCTAATAAAGCAATTCCACGTCCTCCACCATTTGTCGTAGAAACGTCGATTTTTTCAATATATAAAGCCTCTGATGAAACTTTTGGAATTCTAACATCAATTTCCTGATACTGATTAGATCCAACCTGCATAGTAATATCACCAATATCTGTCACTTCTATTTCTTGCGTTCCTGCAGCTGCATATGTATCTTTATCAAGTACATTTAAGAAATCTATATTAAATCCACCAATATCTGTTACCTCTATTCTGTTGCCTTTCGTGTAAGCAGTAGCATTCTCAGAAAATCCGTCATCTGATGGAATTAAATTAACCCCAACATCTTTACCACCATATTGAGAATAATTTTGCAAATCATCTGTCACAAAGCTTACTCCACCTTCTACAGTGGTAAAATCACCCGAATTTGCAAATAATTTATCTGCTAATTCCTGAGACGAACATGTAATGTTAAACTGATAATCTTCACCATACTCAATTGCTTCTAATTTGTTTTGTCCGTTTTCTCTACTAAATTTTCCTTCTCCAATTTCAGCACCTTTTCTGATTTTTTCATAAACTTCTTTGTTAGTCATATCTGCAGTTAAATCAATAATGCTTCCATTGATTGTCAATTTTCCTTCTACACCAAAGGGATCATCTGTCGTAAAATCAATTGGATTCATATCCATATGAGCTTTCACTGCTGGACTTACAATTTCATATTTATAAAATCCAGCTTTTACTTCATCTGAAGTCATAATCCTATCTGCATTATCTGCATAAGATCTAATATCCTGACTTCCATCTAATAAATTTTTACTATTAAATTGTGTATCAGCTGCAATTCTATCTACTTCTTGTTTTAATTTTTCGATTTCTTTTTGGATAGCTTGCTTATCATCATAAACATTCGAATCACTTGCCGCCTGAACGCACAACTCTCTCATTCTTTGTAATACTGCTACAATTTCTCCAAGTGCACCATCTGCTACTTGCATTACTGAAATTCCTGAAGAAGTATTATCCTTTGCTTGCGTAACACCTTTGGTTTGTGAAGTCATTCTATACGAAATTGCAAGGCCCGCTGGATTATCTCCTGGTTTATTAATTTTATAACCTGTTGATAATCGCTCTGTAGACGCCGCTAATCTTTCTTCTATTTTCTTTAACTGTGTATTGGTAATAACAGCCGATAAATTATGGTTAATTCTCATCTATATCATTTCTCCTAATTCTGCCAACTGGCGAGTCCGCTTCCATGCATTTCATAACTGACTATCCATGTCAGTTCGTACTACTAATAGACATATTAATAACTCACTTAATCTCTAGCAAAAATTCTCTAAAATATATCTAGTAAGTTTATCGACCTTGAAAAAATTATTTCTTATACAGAAGATAATTAAAAAAAAATAAATAATATTTTTATTATTTGCTTTTATGTTTAAAGCATATTATAATGTTTTAAGCTAGGATTTTTTAAGGAGGATAAAACAATGGCAAAAGTAACAAAAGAAACAATGATCGGCGAACTTTTAAATATTGATCAAAATATTGCACCTATGCTTTTAGGAATTGGTATGCACTGTCTCGGATGTCCTTCATCTCAGATGGAAACAATTGAAGAAGCTGCTATGGTTCATGGAATTGATCCTGATGATTTAGTTGCTGATATCAACGATTTTTTAGAGCATGATTTAGCTTAATCATTCCTTTAAATTTAAAAAACCTTTACGCTTTATGGCATAAAGGTTTTTATTTTTTATTCATTTTTATTCATTTTTATTAATCTAATTCTGATAATACTTCTAACGCATTTTTTTCAAGAATCAATTTATTATGTTCTCTTAAAAACGCCTCTGTTGATTTTGAATATATTTGTAACTTACCATATTCAGATACAACGTTACAAATTTTATTATATTCTTTTGGAGAATGATTATTCTTATGTAGAATTAAATTATATTTTTTTGTCTTTGTATTCTTATATAAATTATTTTCTCCGTTATAAAAACGTTTTAAAACTTTACCCAAACGAATAATGCTCTCTATTCTGCTGAATTCATACATTCTTACTATATCAACCAATTTGTCAGATTCTTCTTCCTCGAAATTATCCTCATCGCTTAAAGAATCATTTTTCTTCTTTTCCTTAGAGACTTTATCTGCGAAAACTTCATCTAATAGTTCTTCGACGCTCTTATATTCTTTTAATTCTAAGTTATCGTCTTCGTCTTTTATTGGCCTGATTGCTACTATATCATTTGTTATATCTAAATATTTCTCATCATCGTCTGAATCATCTACATCTTCTTCATCTTCTTCATCAACATTTTCGTTCTCATCATCATGCATTTTTTTAAATATATCTAATATATCATCAACGCCTTGTACTTTAGCTTTTTTACTTTCTGCAGCCCCAAATGCGTCAAACTCATCAATATCAGTAAATTTAGAAAAACGTGTATCTAATTCTTCTGGATAATCTACTTTGGTAATCATTAATATAATATTTCCCCCTGAAAGCGGAACTGCTTCGACCATAAGAGGTATACCATTATCTGCTTCAAATCCAAACTCACTATTAGCTTGTTGCATCATATCGCGAAATAAATTTCTAGCCTTTTCTGTTCCATATGCTAATTCGCTTAATTCAATCTGTCTATTTTCTAAATCTTCTCTTGTTAATGTACAACGAATTTGATTTTCATTTACTCTTTCGATCTTCACTTTTACCCTTCCTTCTTGTCAGCACACCTTATTAATATGTAAATTACACTCATTATAATAAAGCCTTTTATTTATGTAAAGGTTTTACGCAATTAATTTTTCTAATCTACATATTTTATGTTTATTTATTACTTCTATCAACCTACATTATAACCATTTCACAACATGTTTTACAATGCTTTTTTTTATATTGTTCTATTTTTCAATTTTAACATATCAATGTCATATCTTTTTCCACATAATTCATAGAAATTTATATTTTATAATTATAGGGGTTGAATTTATTTTTTTTTCATGATATAAAAAATATACGTTGCGTAAGCAGGAAGGAAGTTTTAAATGAATAATAATTCTATGGACATATCTATTTTTTCATCAAATATAATCCAAAAATATGAAATAATTAAACAAATTGGAACTGGTTCTTTTAGCTTTGTATTTCTCGCAAAACACAAAACATTAGATTCTCTACGAGCTATAAAAGTTATTTCAAAAGAAAAAAACAGTTACCAATCTATAATTTCGGAGGCTTTAATTCTTAAATCTTTACGGCATCCCGGAATTCCAATTATCTATGATGTAGAAGAAGACCAAAACAACGTTTATCTTATACAAGAATATGTTTCCGGTTTAACCCTTGGAGAATTTTTATACAATAACAAACATATTAGTCCCCTTTTTTTTATAAATTTATGTGAAAAATTATCAGATATTTACACTTTTTTACATAATTCATATGAAACTCCACTCTTTTACCAGGATTTAAAACCAGAACACATATATATACAAGATGACTCTTTAAAATTAATTGATTTCGGAAATTTTGATACAATTTACCCTGATAATGCTTCTACCATAAAGGGTAATTATGAATTTTCATCTCCTGAATTACTTAATGGTGAAAAAATTACTATACGGTCAGATGTATATACTTTGGCTAAATTAATAAAATATGTTATGAATTATTTAGAATTTACATTTTCCAAAAGTTCTATATCTGCTTTAAATAAAGCATTATCCTTAGATCCTAAATGTCGTTTTGAAACGGTCGACAGATTTATTAGTATATTTTTAAAAGATATACAAGATTTAAGGTCGTATAATAACACGCAACAATATTCAAAAATTGCAATTTTAGGCACTTTATCTGGATGCGGTTGTACACATTTTTCGATTGCAATAACTTCATTTTTTTATACACAACAAATACCAGCTGTTTACATAGAAAAAAATAATTCTAATCATCTACTTGATTTTCAAAAAGCAAACTCTAATGTAAATGAAATTGATGGTTATCTTAAATATAAGAATTTCAACGGATTACCTAATTATGGCGATGGTATTATTGTTAAAAATTCTCAGACTCAAATTCAAATTCATGATATTGGCGTGTTAAATGATTTAACCCAATTAAGAAATAATGATTATGATTTATTCCTTATTGTATTGCCTTCATCTGAATGGCTATTTGAATCAAATATTTTGGCAATTGAAAAGTATTTATCCGTTATTTCCAAAGAAAATGTTGTACTTATAGCTAATTTATCAACTTTATCTATATCACGTTCTAAACATTTAATTGCAATTTCTAAACATTATAATTTGCCAATCTATTCTTTTTCCTATGATACAAATCCATTTATATACAGTAGCAAAAAAGATAAAATATTTCGGCAAATTTTACATCTTGAAGGGAGGAAAAGAAGATTTTTAGATTTCACAAACATTTTCAAACACCGACAACAATAGCGATTACTGGAAGTGAACCTAATGTTGGCTGCACACATTTTTCATTAGCTTTAGCAAATTACTTAGCAAATAAACTCAAATTTAAGGTTGCTTATTTAGAATTTAATTCATCAAATAGAATTTCGTTTTTGAATAATCAAAAATTTATTACAGACCATTTTAAGCACTTAAACATTGATTTTTATCCGAATGTATTATTCCGTGATCTTATTAACATTCGTTCTAAACAATATAATTTTTTTATTGTGGATATGGGTGTTTTAAATCAGAATGTCTTATCTGAATTTTTAAGACATGACGTACATTTTGTTATTGGCTATAGCAATAAAATAAAGGCTTCAACATTTAATAATTATATTGATTTTATTCTATCGCCCTACGATATAGAAAAAAGTAGTTCAAAGAGTACTGTTTTAAAAAACACAAAAACAACTCTACTATCTAATCTTGGACTTCCAAACGATATAAAATCATTTTCTAAACAATATCACTACTCTTTAAATTCTATTCCCTTTTTCTTTAATCCGTTTCATCTTACTTCCGCTGAATGGAAATTTTTCCAAGATTTGACAAAAGACTTTATGTAACAAGGATTTTTATGTTATATACCACAAATTTACATTTATACACAAAAGGTGCTCAATACCTTCTTGTCAATTCTACTTAAGTGGTTTTTTTCAATTTAATATCATTTATAATAAAATGATCATTCTTTTGCCGGAATGGTCATTTTTCTTTTCTATATCAATGTTAATTTTTTACATATTATATGATATAATTAAAAAAAATATATAAAGGATGGAAGACAAAAATGAAAAAAATTATGTCTAAATTACTAATTCCATGTGCCATTATTTTTTTATTGGTTTGTATTTTCATAGGAATTTTTCTATATAAACACTTTTCTCCAAACAATGCTCATGCAGATATTAGTAAGAACTACGGTCTAATAACCGATGAACAAGTCGCCGTTATTTTAAATGCTAATTTTGAAGAGTCTCAAGGTACTTTAATTGACGGTGATGTGTATTTAAATTATAAATTTATTCATAAAAATCTAAATTCTAGATTATATTGGGATTCAAATGAGAATAAACTTCTTTACACAACTAATAAAGATCTCATCATGGTTTCTCCTGATTCATCTAATTATCTTGTTAACCGAACTAACACGAACTTTAACAAAAAAATCGTGGTGACATCTGGAGATAATTGCTATATAAATGTGAATTTTATAAAAAAATTCTCAAATTTTGATTATAAATTTTATAAAAATCCATCAAGAATAGTTTTAACCACAGAATTCAAAAATCTAGATTACTGTTCAAGTGAAAAAAGCACTCAAATTAGAGTATTAGGTGGAATAAAAAGTCCTATTTTAAAAGATCTTAACTCCGGAGAATCGCTTAGACTTATCAAAAAATATGACAACTGGTCAAAGGTAATGTCTAGCGATGGCATAATCGGTTATGTAAAAAATAGTGCACTTTCCGATGTTACAAAAAAAGACCTTAAAACAAATTTTAAAAAAGAACATTTTACACATAAACTTTTAAATTCCACTATAAATATGGCATGGCATCAAGTTACATCACCTGCTGCTAACTCAAAAATTTCTAGTGTGTTAGCATCTACTAAAAAAGTAAATGTTATATCTCCAACATGGTTTTCTTTGAATGATAATAATGGAAATTTAAAAAGCGTAGCTAGTATTGACTATGTAAATTATTGTCACAAACAAAACATTCAAGTTTGGGCACTATACAGTAATATTGAAAATAAAAATGTTGATACTTCTTATGTATTAACTCACACTAGTACACGACACAATTTAGTTAACCAAATTATTTCGCAAGCTATACAATATAACATAGACGGTATTAATCTTGATTTTGAATCACTAAATGGAAGTAAAGTTGGAGATAGTTACATTCAATTCGTTCGTGAATTATCTTTAAAATGTAAAGATAACCATTTGATTTTATCAGTTGATAATTACACTCCAGCTAATTATACTCGTTTTTATAATATAAAAGAACAAGCTAATTTTGCTGACTATATTTGTATAATGGCCTATGATGAACATACTTCAGGTTCACCATCAGCTGGATCTACTGCTTCTTATTCTTGGGTCAAATCAGGAATAGAGAAAACATTAAATGATGTACCTAGCAACCAAGTGATTATGGGCATACCTTTTTACTCTAGATTATGGTTTAAACCTCTTTCAAATGTAAATGATTCATCTGACAACAATGGCTACAAAATCAAATCTACTTTAGGTCTTGTCGCAATGAGCAAACTTGTAACTGATACAAAAACAACTAAAAAATGGCTAAGTGATGAAGGTCAATATTATATACAGTATAAAGATAATGAGAATCTTTATAAGGTTTGGATTGAAGATAATAAATCTATTTCTAAAAAATTAAACATTGTAAATAAGAAAAAACTTGCCGGAGCTGCTTATTGGAAATTAGGATTTGAAGATCAATCTACCTGGGATACTATAGTTAAAACATTAAAATTGAAATAACATATAAAAATACGAACTTAAAATAAAACACAAACTAAAAAAGAGCACTAGCATATATGGTTTTTATAATCTCCAACGATTTAAATTTGAAGGAAAAACCTCATAATATATGCTCAGCGCTCTTTTTTTATCTACCTTTTAATCTTCTTTTTTCTTTATTATAAATTCTATAAATCAGAAAATTGCTTTACCAAAATCTCGGCTACATTATAAAGTACTTTAGTTTGAGGTTTTGATTCTTTTTCATTTTGTTTCCAATCATATTCACTAGTAATCTTACTATTATCAAATTTATTTAAATCTAAATTTTCTGAATACGCTATATCAATCTGAATTTTATTTTCATCAAAAGGCAATTTCTTTTTTATAACATCTAAGCTTTTTTTTATTTTATCTACGATTTCATTATTATCAGACGCAATCATTCCTCCAACATTATCTCCAATAACTTTTAAACTACTTGCAACTTTATAATTAGAATTTGCCTTAAATAATAGATTCACCATTCCTTTTTCTTCAGAAGTTCTTACTATCCTCAACTTGATTCCTGCCACGCCATCTGCTGTATCAACGGGAATTACATAAGCCTCTTCTCTTGATTGCTTAGCCATAATTTTTAGAGATGATGCCATTATTCTATATGATTTTAACTCTTTTGCCGTGATTGTTTTATTTTCAACTAGCATATCATCCATAGCATGTTCTGCTAAATCGGCTAGTTCTTCCTGAGCGTCAGCCATCTCTTTTGGTTCTTTTATACTCTCTCCAAATCTTCTAATTATTTCTTCTTTCATCTTTTGTACTTTTTCAATTTCAGAAAAATCACCATTGAATAACATATCAAGAACTTTATCTGGCTGTCTTAAGCTTCTTGCGCCTAATAAATTTATAAGATTGCATGGCATATCATATTTTTCAAGCATATCTATGACTTCATCTTTTGTGCTAAGCACCTTTATAAAATCATTTTTTACTTCTTCAAAATATTCGTTCTCTAGCTTTGTATTCTCAGAAAAATGTTCTTCATTTTCTTTTGAAATTTCTTTTTTCAAATCATCTAGATTCATATCTTGCCAGTTGTTAATTAGTTTTCCACTTAATTTATTGGAATTAAGGTATTCATCAACAATGTTATTAACTTTTATTCTAACAAGTTCAGCCTTATTAGCATTTAATACTATTCCTTCTTCAATTTGCTTATCAATGGCATTTGTATATTTTGAATCAACTCCATTAAAATCGTCATCTATTTCATAGTCCATATCTAACTTGTTTTTACTTCTAATTGCAGTTAATAAATTTCTCATAGTAACTTTTTGATCTTGCTTTAATACCATTCCAACGACACTTCCATCTGTCTTTTCTACTTGAGAAATCAGTCTATAAATTCCAATGTAAGATTTTCTTTCTTCTGGTGATATATCACTATTCTTCTCTAATTTCCAAAGATATTCACTAAATTTATCTTGTTTAGTCGGACCAACTTCTTTTGCAATTGTCGAAACCATATTGTTTAAATCCTCAATTGGGATATCTAATGGATTAATTCCTCTTTGAATTATTTCAACAGTAACATTAGGTGTCAAATTTTTAAAAGTGTTTTGAATTTTAATATCAATATCTCTTACTTTTTCAATATTTTCAATTGTTACATCTTCTGAGTTATATCCCAAAATTCTAACTGCTCTAAGAGTCTCTTCATTAACATCTAATCCTAAATTTTCTAATAAATAGTTAGAATTTGAAAATGCCTTTTTGATAGAATCTCCTAATTGAGCTATTGGTTGTGTCATGACTTTTTCATAATTTTCATTTACTCTTTTAAAATCAACAAATTCCTTATCCCCAATTTCATTTAACTCATTTATTGTTAGTACCTTATCGACTCTACCTAATATTGCTGAAGGTTGATTTTTTAATTCTTCTATAGCAAAATTTGTAGCTTCAAATCTATCTATTTTTTCACTTGATACGGCCTTCTCTTTAAAAATCGAATCATAATATTCTTGCTCAAGATTTTTTAGTTCATCCACTATCTCTTCTAGTGGCTTTGTATCTAATGCAACACCTTGTTTCAATAATTTATAATTGGCATCTATTGTCATCATCAATCTTACTTCTTCTAACTGTCTTTTTGCCATTAAAATCTTTAAATCTTTGTCCGCTATTATTTCTTTGTTATTAATTCTTGTCGTTTCTCTAGATTCATCTTGTCTTTGTTTTATTGAATCTGCCAAATTAGAAATTGTAACATCTTTGTTTTCCTCTATAACATATTCTAAATCTTCAACTTCAGCTGAATTAATAATTTCATAATCTTTGATAGCAAGCTCAGAATATGAATATCCTGTTAAAATATAAGCACTCTCCGGACTCTTTCCATCCATAACAGCAGATACCAATTTGTCTATAATCTGAGTACTCTCTAACTTTTCAAAATTAGATAATTCATTATAATAATCCAGATTTTCTTTGGTAAGATTTATATTATTTGCTATAATTGTTTTACTATTATCTATATTTTGATTTGTTTTTTCATATCCATTTTTTATCAAGAACTCATCAATTTGTTTTTTTAAATCATTAATATTATCTCTCTGAAAATCGTTTAAATTTTCTGTTAAATTTGGTTTGATTCCTGCACTTTTTTGCGCTAAGTATACATTAGAAATTGTTGGTTCTATATCATTTTTTACAATATACGAAATAGTCGATTCTTGCAATTTTGATATATCAGAAGCTTTTTCATAAGAATCTAATGCCTTTTCCATTATTTCCTTATTAACTGGTAAATCTTTTTCTTTCAGGCTTCTCTCTATTTGTTTTGCTATTGCAACATCGCCTGTTATCTCCTTTAATTCTTCTGATGATAATGATGAACCATAAATTTTAGATATATCAACTCCAGCTTTTGCAAGTGTAGCCTTAATCTTATCTGTGACACTTACAATTGTTTTTACATCAGTATCATTAATTGAATATCCATTTTTTTCTAATTCTTTTAAATCTTCTGCTGAAACGGTATTCGCAATTACTGCCAAATCATTTGCAGTTTTATTCATCGGTGAATTAATATCCTCTAAAATAGATTTGGCAAGTGACTCATCTTTTTTGACACCTAAATTAGGTTTAACATATGTAAACCTATCAATGGCATCATTTTGTGATAAATCACTTGCCTTATATTCTGGATTTTTGAAAAATGTCTTTGAGGAATTCTCCTTAATATCAGAAAGAAATTCCTCAATTCCATCTTTATTTTTTTCAATCTCTTTTTTATCTATATATGATGTAATATCTATCTTCATAGTTATCCCTCGCTTGTCACTTCAATACTATACTTATATAGTATATCGACAGCAAAGCATACTAAAAACAGTCACTTAATATTTAAATACTGCCACACCATATGCTGGTAATGGATATGCGAATGAATACTTTTTATTATCACATTCTTTTTCTTCTGCTTTATATGAAGCTTTTTTATGTGATGAAGTACCACCAAATTTGGCATCATCGCTATCTAAGACTAATTTATATGTCTTTTTCTCCAAAACACCCACTCTATAATCTAATCTTTCCATTGGTGTAAAGTTGATTACAAACAATAAATTATTTTTTCCATCTTCGCTTTTTCTAACAAAACTAAAAATACTTCTGTCTGCATCGTTAGCATTAATCCATTCGAAACCTTTCCAACTGTGATCTAACTCATACATACCCTTATTTTCTCTGTACAAATGTAATAATGCCTTAACCCAATCTTGCATAAATTTATGTCTAGGATTTTCTAGAAGATACCAATCAAGTTCTCTTTTTTCGCTCCACTCTTGTAATTGTGCGAATTCCTGACCCATAAATAATAATTTCTTACCTGGGTGTCCCATCATAAAGGCATAACCAGCCATCAAATTTTTAAATTTGTCAACTTCGTAACCTGGCATCTTATTAATCATAGAACATTTCAAATGTACTACTTCATCATGTGATAATACTAAAATGTATTTTTCACTTTCGTTATAGCTCATTGCAAATGTCATTTTGTTATGATTATTTTTTCTAAAATATGGATCTAATTTCATATAATCTAGAAAGTCATGCATCCATCCCATATTCCATTTATATGTAAAGTTCAATCCATCTTCATTTGCCTTACCTGTTACTTTTGGCCAAGCTGTCGATTCTTCTGCGATCATAAGTGTTCCATGATTTCTTCCTAATACAACTGTATTAATATGTTTGAAGAATTCAACTGCTTCAAGGTTTTTATTTCCGCCAAATTTATTTGGAATCCACTCACCATTTTGTTTTCCATAATCAAGATACAACATTGATGCAACTGCATCTACTCTTAATCCATCAACATGATATTTTTCAATCCACATTAACGCACTACCAATTAGAAAATTCTTAATTTCATTTTTTTCATAATTAAAAATCTTAGTTCCCCAATCAGAGTGTTCTCCCTTTCTTGGATCTGGATATTCATATAAAGGTTGACCGTCAAATTCTGCTAATCCATGTGCATCTTTAGGAAAATGTGCTGGAACCCAATCTAAAATAACACCAATTCCTTCTTTATGACACTCATTAATAAATGCTGCAAACTCATCTGGTTTTCCATATCTTGATGTTGGTGCATAATAACCTGTTACTTGATATCCCCATGATCCGTCAAAAGGATATTCTGCTATACCCATTAATTCAATATGAGTATATCCCATTTCTTTAACATATGGGATAAGTTTCTTTGCTAATTCTTCATATGTATAAAATCCGTCATCATCTCTTCCTGGATGTCTTACCCATGATCCTGGATGACATTCATAAATTGCAATTGGCTCTTTATAGACATCTTCTTCTGTCTTTTTAGCTCTTTCATTCATCCATTTCTTGTCTGTCCATTTAAACTTAGATGTATCATATACAGCTGAAGCTGTACCTGGACGTAATTCTGCATATGAAGCATATGGATCAGCTTTGTATAATTTCTTACCATCTTCTGTGATAATCAAATATTTATATAAAGATTCCTCTTTTACACCTTCTACAAAAAGTTCAAAAATGCCATTTTTATCATCTCCGAGTTTAACCATCTCATGTGATGTCTCATTCCAGTCGTTAAATTGGCCTATTAAAAATACTTGCTTAGCATGTGGTGCCCAAAGATCAAATACAACCCCTTTTTTTCCATCTTTTTTGCACACATGAGCTCCTAACTTCTCGTAAATTTCATAGTGTGTCGCCTGCCCAAACAAATAGCTGTCCATTTCAGTAAAGTTACTCATACTACTCTCCTCCAAAATATATTTAATTTTTATTATTCAAAATCCTTCTCTCTTAAGATGATTCTGTTATCTTCTGTATAGCGTTTTTTATTGCTAAATCTAGAAAACGCTTTTATACGACTTCTTTTTCTTTCGTTTATAATAGCTTCATCAATTATATCTTTTACTTCCGAAATTGTAGTTGCTTGATCTAATCTTTGAATATTATTAATTCTATTATAAAGTGCAAGTATCGCCATTTCTTCAATAGCATATCCTAATTCTGAGCAATATGCTTTACCAAAAGCTACCAATTCATCATTGTTAAAAATTGGTACTGTAATTTTTTCAGAGAATTTCTTCTCTAAACCAGCATCTAAAGAAAATGCTTTTTCAATTCCACTTGGTGTATCCTCAAAAATAATAAGCATTCCACTTGTATCATGTTCCATTAATAGTGATAATGCAACTGCTGTTTTTTTAGTTAATTCACAAACATTTTCTACAATTAAACATCCACCAGATACCTTTTTAATTAATTTATTGATATCTTTTTTGTTTAATGCAGAAGCTTGTATTTTACCAACTCTTCCTTCTGGTTTACCTGTTTCTTCCTGTAAAATTTTAATAATTCCAGTTGTTAAAACAGTTTTACCACAACCTCTTGTACCTTGGACAATTAAGTTTCTTTCGTTAGCATTTGAATTATCCTTTAATCTTTCTTTCAATCCTGTTAAAACTTGGCATAGCTGTTTTTCCATACCTTTAATTGGTACAAAATAAGAGAAAATTGATTTTTGCTCTTTAGTGAGTTCTTCAACTAACTCTGTTTCTTTTTTAACAAGTTTACTTCTCTCCGCCTTCTTCTCAGATAACTGTTTCTTTATTTCTTCTTCAAGTTCTTCTCTAGTAGGCATTGGTTTAGTTTCTTCAGTGATAATATTGTTATCTTTTACTTCTGTATTATCATCCTTTTTGTTTGATGTTGATTTAACAGAATCAAAGTCAACTAATACACCTGTTTTGTCTGCTATTTCATCATTCTTATCTAATAATTCATTTACCGTATCTTGTTCTATATCTTCATTATCATTAGATTTGAACACTGTACTTAATATATTACAAATACCATTCCATGCTTCTTCACCAATGTTTTCAACTTTATCAGCTTCATTCTCTGAAGAATCGTTGTTATCTTCTTCTGATAATTCCTCTTCACTCTCAGACTTTTCTACATCTTCAATGCTATTTTCTTCTGAATTAACTGAATCATCATTTGAAGAAATTTCTTCTTTAACTGATTCTTCTTCAAAATTGTTTTCTTTTGACTCAGAAACATCTGTATCATTAACTTTTTTATATTCATTTGAGACATTTTCTTCTACTGTTGCTTCTTCGTTTTGTTCTGTTTCAATTGAAGATTCTGTATTAATTACTTCATTAATAGACTCTGCTGAGACTGATAAATTCTCTTCAACATTTTCTTCTGATTTTTCTAAAGAATCATTTTCTGATTGCTCTTGTTCATCAAATTCATTTGTTTCTGCTTTATCATCTTCTGATAAATCAACAGCTTCTGCTCTTTCACGAGTTACTGGTGTTTCATTAATATCTGAATTATAAATATCTGAAACTGCTCTTTCTGCCTCTATAGCTTTTTTTATCTCTTTTTGTTCTTTGACAGTTTCTCTTTGTTTAATCTTATCTGGATCTAATTCAATTCCAAGATTGTGTTCTCTTGCAGCTTCAATTAAATCATATTTATCTTTCAAATATTCTCTCTCTAGTAACTCTTTTGGAGAATGACCTTCCTCTAACTTAGGAATAACCTCATTTAATCTCTTTAAAATATCTTCTGCAACAGCTAATGCTCTCGCTCTTGAAGAATTCAATTTCTTTTCTTCGGCATTCTTTAATGCAGTTTCTGCTGCACGTTTAGTTTTTTCCCATTTACCAAGAATATCATCAATACTAAGCTGTTCATTTTCGCTTTCATCTTCTGATTTTGTAATATTAATTTTACCTTCAGATTCTTCACTCAATAACTCTTTAAAATTCAATTTTAAAGAACCATCAATTTCTTCGTCAGTTTCAATATTTTTAGTTTTTTTCAAAATCTCATCATCAATTTGAACAACTTTTAAATAAGGCATATCAACTACCAATTTCTTGATATTATCAAGATTTTCTTCAATTTGATCACGATTATCAGCTTTTTTAATTTGCTCAATATAATCTTCAAGAGATTTTTTTAATGAATCAGTATCATATTTCTCTTCATTTTCTTTATTTTCATTTTGATCAGTTGCCTCAGGTAATTCATTTTGATCAACAAGTTCTTCGATTTTTTGTATCTTCTCATCATCTAAATGAAATTTTTTATATTTCTCTTCTTGTTTTTTTGTTAGTGGATGATATAAGATTTTTAATTCGAGTGCTCTCTCGACATATGGACCATCACCAAACCATAAAATAAGTTCATCACACGCTGCTACACATTTTTGAACCATATTTGCTTTATGATATAAATATGCAAGTTCATATGCCCATTCTTCTGTGTACTCGTGCTCTTTTAAACTTTCTAGTATTGGAATTAATTCCTCTGTTGTAGCCCCAGTAGCTCTTTTAATTTCATATTTTAATGCAAACTTTAATACATCATTTGGTCCAATTTCAACAAACTCATCATAATATTCATTTGCACTCTCGATATCATTTAATTTTAATGCTAATTTTGCTAATTTATAAATGATATTTCTGCCTAAAGGAGAACGATTATATGCTAAAATAAGAATTTCTCTAGCGTCTTCTAATCTACCTAATTTTTCGTAAATTTCACCGACTTTTACTAAAATATTAACGTTCTTAACTTTATTCCAATTAATCCCATCTGCAACTTTAGCCGCCGCCTCAAATTTACTATCCTTGTATAGATTTTTTATTTCATCTAATTTTAAATTATATTCATATTTATCCAATTCCTGTCACCTCATTGTGAATGATTTTTTAATTGTTTCTAGTACAATTACTCACTTGTCTAAAGTTATCAGTAACAAAAGTGTCAGTATTACCGTCAATTATTCCATATATATACACAACTAGCCAACTGTAGCTAATTATATATATTTTAGTGTAACATAGCAGCGAATGTATGTCAAAAAAACACGCAAAAAAAGTACAGTTACGTTTATTTTTTTCACATAACTGTACATTTTTCTTTTTTAGTATTAAATATTTAATTTTAAATCAAAAAAATTACTTTTTATCTTTTTCTGAATTTGAATTTTTATCTTTATTTTTTATTTTTTTTATTAAAAAATTCTCATTCTTTTTTTCTCTAGATGATTTATTGTCACCTTTTTGGTCATTTAATTTTTCGTAAACAAGATCGTTTGTTTTCTCATCTACCTTAACTACATCTATATATGCAGTTGTTTCTAATTCCAATTCTTTTTTTCTCAAAATATTGTTTACTACTTTTGTTACTAAATAGTAGATAACACCAAAAATTGGTACTCCTAGTAACATTCCAACAAATCCAAACATTCCTCCAAAAATTAAAATTGAAAACATAACCCAGAATGAAGATAATCCTGTTGTGTTACCAATAATTTTTGGTCCAATGATATTACCATCAATTTGCTGTAAAATAACCATAAAAATTAACAAATACAAAGCATGAATTGGACTTTGAATTAATGTTATAAGCAATGTTGGAACAGCTCCAATAAATTGTCCAAAAAATGGAATCAAATTAGTCACACCTATTATTACTGCAACTAAAATTTCATTTGGTATATTTAAGAATAAACACCCAATGTAACAAATAACTCCTAATATTGCTGAATCAATTATTTTTCCTGTAATAAATCCACCAAAAATAGAATTTGAATGACGTATTATCTCAATCAATTCATTAGCTGTTTTAGGTTTAAATATTGCATATATTATTTTTTTACTTTGTCCCTTTAATTGTTCTTGAATTCCCATCAAATATATTGCTACTATTAATCCTATAAAACAATTAAAAAATCCTGTAACTATACTAACTACACCACTTGTTATTTGTGTTAAGTATCTTTGAATTTGTGGTAATAAATCACCCTTTGTCCATTTTTCGAATTCTTGTGTCACTTTATTCATCGTTGTCTTCGCAACTTCTGATGCTCTACTATCTGATTGTAATAATTTTGTCATCCATTTAGTAAAATTTCTCATTTCAGTTGGAAAACGTGATATTAAATTACTAATACTTTCCATTGTTGCAGGAACAATAGATGCTATTAATAAGAAAATCAAAATAATAAACACTGTAATTGATGCTGTAACTGCTAAGGCTCGAGTAAAACCTTTTTCTTTTTTTTCATCCTTAATAAATTTAGGCGCAATCTTGTGAATCTGCTTTTCCCAAAATTTCATTACAGGATTTAATATGTATGCTATTGCCGCACCAATTATAATAGGCTGACCAGTTCTAATTAGCTTTGCTGAAATATCAGCAAAACTATCAAACCTGTATATCACAAAAAAGAAGACTATAACACTTGAAAGAGTTAAAAAAAGTGTAATTCCTATTTTTAAATATTCTTCCAACTCTTTTTCATTTTTTTTATTTTGCAATTTTAAGCTCCTTTTTTTTTTATGTATTTATTCTAGATATAACCTTTTTTACATATAATTTACATTTGACTCTTGTAATAATTAATCAAACATCCTTTTAAAATAATTTCTTTTTCATTATCTGTTAAAGGATCCATTCCTAATTTGAATAAATGTTTTTGTCCATCTTTAATTAAATAGGCATCAAATTCTGTCTTTCCATCAGAAATAGACTTTTTAATATCCGGAATAAAAATATAATCTAAATTTTCAAATGGTAATTTTCCTTCTTTTATCAAAAATGGAATCATACCCCAATTAATTAAATTGCTACGATATCTCTTTGTCGCATATTCATTTGCAATATTTGCCCATCCCCCAAGAACTTTTTGACATGATGCAGCTTGTTCTCTAGCTGATCCATCACCTGGTTTTACAGCAAATATTGTACTTCCAAATCCAAGGTTTTCTCTTTTTACACCTTTGAATTCTTTATGTATAACATCCATAATAGGTTTTATTTCATCTACAATAGAAACTGGACATTTATCTTCTTCAACTGCTTTTTGTGCTTTTTGAATTTCTTTTGCTCTTTCAACATATTGTGGATCTTTTCTTGAAAGTGCAAATTCAGCCAATTTCAATGGATTTGATCTATATGAAGATGTTTCACCTGATGGAATTAATTCATCAGTTGTTGTAACTGGATCATGAATCTCTGAAACAACTTTTAAGACCAAATTATCAGGAAGTGCACTCATCTTTGGCCAATCCTTAATGTTTGGACCGAATTTTAATTCTACACTTGAATCTGCTTTTCCCTTACTATCAAAAACTCTGTTTTCGTAAATTGTACTATCATAGAAATATTTAGGTTTTGTATAATTTACATCAATTTCAGTTGCTGCTGTTAAATATCCACCATTAGCCGCTGTTGCTGCAATTGATCTAGCATCCATTAATGCAACAGATGCAATCTGTCCATCTTGAACTTTTGAACCTTCTCTGTTAGGGAAGTTTCTTGTAGAATGTCTAATAGAGAAGGCATTATTTGCTGGAGTATCTCCTGCTCCAAAACATGGACCACAGAATGCAGTCTTAACAATTGCTCCTGAAGCCATTAAATTAGCAACTGCTCCATTTTTCACTAATTCCATATAAACTGGTGTTGATGCTGGATAAACACTAAGTGTAAATTCATCAGAACCAATTGATGAACCTTTTAAAATATCTGCTGCATCGCAAATATTTTCAAATCCACCACCTGCACAACCTGCTATAATTCCTTGATCTACGTATAATTTTCCGTTTCTTACTTTGCTCTTTAAGTCTAAATCTACTTTTCCATCGAAACTTACTTTAGCTCTTTTCTCGCAATCATCTAAAATATCTATTAAATTTTTGTTTAGTTCTTCAATAGTATACGTATTACTTGGATGGAAAGGCATAGCTATCATTGGTTTAATTTTACTTAAATCTAATTCAATAAATTTATCGTAATATGTCACTTCGCCAGGAATTAATTCTTTATAATCTCCTATTCTTCCATGCATATCTAAAAAGTCTTTTACTGCATTATCTGTTTCCCAAATTGAAGATAAACATGTTGTCTCAGTTGTCATTACATCAACGCCAATTCGAAAATCAACTGTTAACTCCTTAACACCTGGTCCAACAAATTCCATTACTCTATTTTTTACGAAACCTTTTTCAAAAGTTGCACCTATTAAAGCTAAAGCAACGTCTTGTGGACCTACACCTTTAATTGGTTTACCTGTTAAATATATTCCAACTACTTCTGGACGATTTATGTCATATGTTCTATTCAAAAGCTGTTTTACTAATTCCGGTCCACCTTCACCAATTGCCATTGTACCTAAGGCACCATATCTAGTATGTGAATCTGAACCTAAAATCATCTGGCCTCCACCAGCTAACATTTCTCTTGCGAACTGATGAATTACTGCCTGATGAGGTGGAACATAAATACCACCATATTTTTTTGCAGCTGTTAATCCAAACATGTGATCATCTTCGTTGATTGTACCACCTACTGCACATAAACTATTATGACAATTTGTCAAAACATATGGTATTGGAAATTTTTCTAATCCTGATGCTCTTGCAGTTTGAATAATACCAACATATGTAATATCATGTGATGTTAACTTATCAAACTTAATTTGTAATTTTTCTTTATCGCCTGATACATTGTGTTTTTGTAAAATACCATTAGCAATAGTCTCTTCCCTAGCTTCTTCCTTAGTTGTATCTTTTCCAAATTTGCTTTTTATTTCTAACAAAGCTTCATTCGAATCTACAACTATTTCCTTTCCGTTAATTAAATAAGCTCCATTTTCGTATAATTTCATAATCTTATTCCTCTCAAAAAAAATTTCTTTTTAAAATTATAGCTATTGTACCTTCTAAAAGCAAGAATTTAATTATCTTTCATCAATTTTTGTACTTCATTTGCCAATGAACGGTACGCACTTTCTTCCTCTTCCTTTAATTTTTTCAAGAAAACCTCATCCATTTTATCTCTTTGCGTAAGGATTTCTTCATCTTCATCATCTAAATCTAATCTCTCTATAGGTTCAGACACTCTTTTGAGTCTTTCTTGTTTTTCTGGCGATTGATTTAAATATATTTTTTTATTTCTGTTTTCTTTATCCCTTGCAATTATAGCCTTACTTCTTTTCTTTATATCCTTTGAAGGTATATGCTCAGATTTTTGATCTTTTGTATGATCATTATTTTTCTTTTCACTGATTTCCTGATTTTCTTTCTTCTTTTTAAAATATGCAGAATTTAAATTAACTTGAATATCAGTCTCTTGTGGTAAAATGCTTCTTTCTTCCTCAATAAAGCTATCTACATCAAAATTTTTTGCAATTTCCTGTAAATATTCTTCATTTAATTCATTAGTATCATACGATTCTAATTCTCCTGTAAAAGGTTCAAAATTAGCTACATTTCCGAAATCGCCAAAATCATCATTTGCCACACTATCAGCTTCATCCATAGTCATTCCTAATTTTTCAAAATACTTAGGATTAATTTTTACCTCTGGCTGAATGTTATTATATGAAGGTGTAAATTTTTTTCTTTGATATTTTAAACCTGATGCACGTAAAGCTTTTGCTTTTTTTATTTCTCTATTTCTTTCTTCAATAAGCTTTAGATATTTATCTGTATCAACCAAACCCTCTAATTGTGATTTTAATTCAGATTGATTACTCTTTACAATTCGCTTTTGCTCAGCTAACTTTTCATCCATTTGAGTATATACTCTTTTTACCGAGTCCTGCGCTCTTTGCATAATATCTTGTATACTATTCAACGCTTCGTCTGTATATAAAACTGACGCTGCATAAATATCTTCTGCTTTATGATTTGCATCTATAACAATTTCTTCACTTTTTTTACGAAATTCTCTTTCAGCTTTATCTTTACTAGCTTTAGTCATTTCATACTCTTCCATCAACTCGCCCATGCATTTAGTAAGATTCTTAAGTAGTCCTATCATTTGATACTTATCAACAATAATCTTATTATTATCTCCTTCATATTCTGGACTTTTCGAAATTGCTATATGTAACTTTTTTAAAACTTTTTCTGTGTTTTCTTGTGCACTCATTTAAATACTCTCCTCTTATTTATAAAATCCCCATCTTTAATTATATTACTCTTTAAAATTTCGATTATACCTGTAATCTCTTTTTAATCATGTCTTTCATCTTCATTATCATACATCTCACAAAATCTTGCTGAAAATGAAGGTTCTTGATTTGCCACATATAAATGTGATGTATCCCCAAAACAATTTGCTCTAAATGAAGCAATTCCTTTTCTTCTTTCCTCTGTATATAACAACGTAACTGAAGAAGTTGGTGCACAAAATCCATGCCATAAAATCATCGGTGATACATGTAATAAATGGCTTAACAATACGCATTCTAAACCAAAGTGACAAAATAATACTATTGTATCGTCATTTGCATTTTCTACTCTATAATAATTATTTTCTCTCTTATAGCCATGTTTTTCTAATAAATTATCGAATTCCTCACAAACCCATTTATATTCATTTGGAACATCACTTTCATTCATTGCACTTGGATTTGTCCATTTTTCAACGTCATAAAAATCTTTTTCCTTAGTCCAATCTTCAGGCAACCAATCCCACGCATTTTTTAGTTTTTGCGTATCTGGTCTATGTATTCTAGGTGCAAATTCTCTTAACCATTCACACTCTGTTGCTTTCATATTTAATTTTTCTAATGTTTTAGAGGCTGTATCCTTTGCTCTTCCTAAAGGTGACACATAAATATCCTTTATTCCATATTTATCATGATACTTGAGCATTCTCTCAGATAATAATTCGGCCTCTTTCCAACCAACTTCTGTTAAAGAATCAATTTCATAATTAGGATCCCCATGTCTTGCTATTATTATTCTCATATAAATACCTCAAATCATTTTTTCATTCCCTTTTATTTTAGTATAACCACATAAATTTTACAACTTTTATAAATATAATAATTTTTTTAACAAAAAAAGATAAGGTAATAATTAGACTTCTCTAAATTAATACCTTATCTTGAAATAATCTTCTTAAACTGTATCTATAAAAAATTATTTTGTTGTGTCGATTGAACGAATCTTATCTCTTACTCGTAAAATCATAGATGGGCTAACTGATAACTCATCGAATCCCATTTTAAGGAATGTTTCTGTTAATGTAGTATCTGCACCTAATTCTCCACAAATACCTACCCAAGCGCCACCTTTATGACCATTATCAACGATCATCTGTAACATCTTAAGAAGTGCTGGATGATGTGAATCATAGAAATCATCTAATTTTGGATTCTGACGGTCAATTGCAAGTGTGTACTGAGTTAAATCGTTTGTTCCAATAGAGAAGAAGTCAACTTCTTTTCCAAGCTCTTCACTGATCATAACTGCTGCAGGAGTTTCAATCATAACACCGATTTCGATGTCTTTCTTATATGGAATTCCTTCAGCATCTAATTCTGCTTTAACTTCAGCTAAGATTTCTTTGATTTTCTTAACTTCAGATACAGAAATAATCATTGGGAACATGATAGAAATGTTACCATAATAACTAGCTCTTAAGATAGCTCTTAACTGAGTTTTGAAAATTTCAGGTCTAGTTAAGCAAATACGAATAGCTCTGTATCCTAATGCTGGGTTATCTTCTTTATCAAGTTCAAAATAATCAACCTGTTTATCAGCTCCAATATCTAAAGTACGAATAATAACTTTTTTACCAGCCATATTTTCTGCTACTTTACGATATGCACTAAACTGAGCTTCTTCTGTTGGATATGTATCTGACTCTAAGTATAAGAACTCACTTCTGAATAATCCAATTCCGCCTGCATCATTAGCAAGTACAGAAGCAACATCGCCTACACCACCGATGTTAGCATATAAGTTAATTCTCTTACCATCAAGAGTTACATTATCCTGTCCTTTTAATTCTTGTAAAAGACGTTTTTTGTCGTCTTCTTGTTTTTTCTTTTCTTGGTAAACTTTTAATGTTTCTTCATCTGGATCAATAATAATTTTTCCTTCAAAACCATCAACTATACCAACTTTACCATTAGCATCTTCTGGGTAGTCTACACCAATTAATGCTGGAATGTTCATTGTTCTAGCTAAGATAGCTGTATGTGAATTTGTTGAACCATGTCTTGTAACAAATGATAATACTTTAGATTTATCTAATTGAACAGTCTCACTTGGAGCTAAATCATCTGCTAATAAAATTACTGGTTCATCAGCCATATCTGCATCGTTTGAATTTCCTTGTAAAATAGAAATTACACGATTAGAAATATCTTTTACGTCAGCAGCTCTTCCTCTCATATAATCGTCATCCATAGATGCGAACATATCTGAGAAATTATCTCCTGTTGTTGCTACAGCAAATTCTGCATTAACTTTTTGGCTTTCAATCATGTTTGTGATAGATTCAACGTAATCTAAATCATCAAGCATCATTTGGTGAACTTCAAATACCTGTGCGTTTACTTCACCAACTTCTTTAACCGCTTTCTCATAAATTCCTGCAAGTTGTGTTTTAGCTACTTCTCTTGCATCTTCAAATCTCTTTGTTTCAGCTTCTACATCCTGTATAGTATTTCTCTTTACAGTGTTATCTTTTTTATTAAAAATAGAAAGCTTACCAATGGCTACGCCACTAAAGACACTTTTTCCTTCGATAACCATATAAATCTCCTTATTCATTATATCTACTATTCTGAATTTCTTACTACATATTCACTAAATGATTTTAGTTAACGTAACTTATTATACACTATTATACCTTGCACTTAAAAATTACATAACCTCTTAATACAAAGTCTATTATAATAAGTACACCTTTTACGACATTATCCCAGTAAGTAAAAACAAACATTTAAACTTACTGGGATAACTCCTTTTTTTTAATTAGACATCAATAATTCTAAAAAAATTCTATAATTTAATTCAAAAACCTAAATTAAAGATTCTCTTCTAAGAATTTGCTTAAAGCTGCGCAAGCTTCTTCTTCTTGATCACCATCAGTTTTTAATGTGATTTCTTGACCACATTTAACACCAAGGCTCATTACTCCGAAAATTCTCTTAGCGTCAACTTCTTTTCCATCTTTTGCGATTGTTACAGCACATGGGAATTTAGCAGCTTCTTTTACGAATAATCCAGCTGGTCTAGCGTGGATTCCCATTTCATCTTTAATTGTGTACTTAAACTCTTTCATGAATTAATTTCCTCCTATTATTACAAAAGTGTTTCGCTACTATTATAACTCATTTTTTTTTATTTTGCATCCTTTTTTATAAATCCTAGTAAAATTGCAGTAACAAGAGAACCAATTAACCACGAAATGACGAATGCTAATGGCTTTCCAATCGTCATAATAACGAAAATTCCACCGTGTGGAGCCATCAATGTACATTTAAATACAGCTGCTAAACATCCTGCTACACCAGCACCAACTAATGTACAAGGAATTACATGTAATGGATCAGCTGCTGCAAATGGAATTGCACCTTCTGTAATGAATGAGAATCCCATTACTAAGTTAGTAATTTTTGTTTCTCTTTCAGCATTTGTAAATTTCTTAGGGAACAAGAAACATGCTAATGAAATACCAACTGGAGGTACCATACCACCGATCATAACTGCTGCCATTGCTACATAACAAGCTTGAACTGCTGGATCAGATTGACTTGCACCGTTTTTAATTAAATCAGCTGCCTGTGATAACATTGTTGTACCAAATACATATGCAGCTTTATTAATTGGGCCACCCATATCAATAGCCATCATAGCACCTAAGATTAAACCTAAAACTGGAAGCATATTTGCTTTTGATAATGCTGATAACATATCATTTAATACTGTGTTAAATTCACCGATTAATGGATTTAATGCGAAACACATTACGATACCCATTAATAATATACCAAATACTGGATAAATTAATGTTGGTTTTAAACCATCTAATGAACTTGGTAAATTCTTTGTAAGTTGTTTTAATAATAAGATGATTGCACCTGCAACGAAACCAGCTGCAATACCACCAAGGAATCCTGAAACTGTCTGACCTTTACCTGCAAAACCAAAGTCAGCAATAAATTTCTCAAATCCATTTAATTTATCTGGCCATACGCCTACAAAATCTTTAAATGCTGCGTTTCCTGATGATGCTAACATACCACCAACAAAACCAACTGCAAGACCTGGTCTATCTGCAATAGAATATGCAATGTATCCAGCTAAAACAGGAACCATGAGTCCCATTGCTAGTCCACCAACATATTTAAAGAATGCTGATAAAGGCATCATTTGACCAAAGTTACCACTACCAGAAGCTCCATAGCCACAGATTGTATCAATTAAGAATGCAAGTGCAACCATGATACCGCCACCAATAACGAATGGAAGCATATGAGAAACACCACTCATTAAGTGTTTGTAAGCAGATCTTCCTGCACCTTCTGAACTTGAAGAATCTTCGCTATCTGAACTTGACTCTGCAGCATTAAATACTGGAGCATCACCATTCATTGCTCTATCTAATAATTCATCAGCCTTATTAATACCATCAGCAACTTTTACTTGAATAACAGGTTTACCATCGAATCTATCCATAGGAACCTTTGTATCAGCTGCAACAATAATAGCTTTTGCGTCTTTAATTTCTTGATCTGTTAATACGTTTTTAGCACCACCAGATCCTCTTGTTTCAACTTTGATAGAAATTCCTCTATCTTTTGCGTGTTGCTCTAATGACTCAGCTGCCATGTATGTATGAGCAATACCTGTAGGACAAGCTGTAACCGCTAGTACAGAAAAACTTGCACCTTCTTGAGCTGCTAATTTTGCAGTCTCTTCCTCATCTTTGTCACTTTCTGCATCATCAATAATCTTAAGGAATTCGTCAACTGATTTTGCATTTTTTAATTTTTCTGTAAAATCTACATCCATAAGAAGTGTTGATAATTTACTTAATACATCTAAGTGAACGTTATCTTTAGTATTTGGAGCAGCAATTAAGAAAATTAAGTTAACTGGCTGTCCATCTAATGAATCAAAATCAACTCCGTTTGGTAAAACCATTGCAGCAAGTCCTGGTTTATTTACTGCTGGAGATTTGCAATGTGGAATACCAATTCCATCACCAATACCTGTTGTAGATTCATCTTCTCTTGCAAACACACCTTTTCTATATGTGTCTACGTCGTTAATTTTTCCGCTTTTTGCCATCAAATCGACCATTTGATTTAAAACATCTGTCTTACTACTAGCTTTACCGTTAAGACTAATACTCTCAACTGCTAATAAATCTTTAATTCTCACGCGTCTACCTCCTTAATATAATTAAAATAAATCTTTATTTTTTTCATATAATGCTTCAACTTCAGCCTTTGTAGCTAACTCCTCTGAAAAAGCACTTGCGCTACCTGTACAAACACCCATTTTGAAAGCTTCAAAATAGTCTTTCTTTGTTAAATATCCAGCAATAAAACCTGCAACCATAGAATCACCAGCACCTACTGAGTTCTTTAAATCACCCTTTGGAGCTTCTGCTCTAAATTCATTTCCATCTTCAGTAACTAAAACTGCTCCATCACCAGCCATAGATACTAATACGTTTCTAGCACCTTTTTCTTGTAATTTCTTAGCATATTTTACTACATCATCTTTTGTTTCAATTTTAACATTGAAAATTTCACCTAATTCATGATTATTAGGTTTGATTACAAATGGTTTATATGGTAAAACATTTACTAATAAATCTCTTGTTGCATCTACAGCAATATCAATTTTTTTATCTTGTAAATATTTCATAATATCCATATACATTGATTCTGGCATAACACTAGGAATACTACCAGCTAATACTAATGTATCGCCTTCTTGTAATTTATCTAACTGTTTATACAACTTATCAATATCACTTTGTAAAATTTCAGGTCCTCTACCATTAATTTCAGATTCTTCATTAGATCTCATCTTTACATTAATTCTTGATAAACCTTTTTCAACATGGATAAAATCAGTTTTTACTCCTTTTTCTTCAAGTAATCTTGAAATTTCATCACCTGTGAATCCAGCCATGAATCCTAATGCTGTGTTATCGAATCCTAAATTTTTTAGTACAATAGATACATTAATTCCTTTTCCACCTGGAAAAATAATCTCATCAGTTGTTCTGTTAACCTCTCCAGCTTTAAAGTTATCAACAGAAACAATATAATCTAACGATGGGTTAAATGTAACTGTATAAATCATATCTTAAGAAACCTCCGTTATATTTTTATATTTTCTAAGTGATTGCTGTTTTAGATTTGTCGTAATAATACTCATCTCCTTAAAATCAGCAAATTTCACACTAGATACTTCATTAAATTTACTCGAATCCGCCAATAATATTTTTCTCTTACATTTACTAATAGCAGATTTCTTAACCATAGCTTCCTTTAATTCCGGTGTCGTTATTCCTTTAACTGTACTAACTCCATTCGCACCAAAAAAACCGATTGAAAAATTATACATATTCAAACTTTCTATCGCGCTTTCCCCAACAATAGCTTCTGTACTAATTTTCATCTCACCACCGAGAAGGTATACTGTATAACCTCTCTGCGAAAGCTTTCTTGCATGCTCAATAGCATTAGTCACAAAAACAACTTTTTTCTCAGTGATATAATCAATCATCATCGATGTCGTTGTACCAGCATCAACGTAAACAAAATCATTTGGTTTAATCAATGTAGCTGCATACTTGCCTATCACAGATTTATCTTCTTTATTTAATCCGCTTCTATTAACATAATTTTCATCCATAGTATTAACAACAACATTATTTGAAATTGCACCACCATGAACTTTTATTAAGGCTCCGTTTGAATGTAATGTATTCAAATCTCTCCTTATAGTTGATTCAGAAGCATTCAAAGATGCCATCAACTCTGTAATAGTCGCACTTCCCTCCCTTTCTATAATAGACAATATCTTAGCAAATCTCTCCTCAGCTAACATAAATCACTCTCCATAAACAGTTATTTTTTTCATAGATAATTAAAAAAATTATAATAATTCTCAAAACAATTCCTATACATAAAAACATATATATAGCAAAATTACTTATCAAATATGAAATCTTATTAATTATACATTTAATAGCATATTAAAAAATATATTTTATAAGATACTTAATAATACATTTGATACTTTATTATTAATTTACTTTTAATTTTAAATTATCTATATATAACCACTAAATATCCAAATCATTGATAAATTTTTATTTATCATGATAACAATTATAGAGTCAATTTCATTCAACGTCAACCAAAATATGTCAAAATCATTCACAAAAATTTTCTTACAAATTGTATATTTTCACCAAAGAAGTCTTTATTATCTTTTTTTACATTTAATCATAATTTTTCGTATATTCACATTTTTTTATCCTTATCATAAAATACTAATACTTAACGCATTCATAAGAAACCAATAATTTTCAAAACAACACACCTCACATTATTATTAATCGGCATTTTTTTATATAAAAATTATTTTTTTTACATGTTATTAAGTATAATTAGGGGATTTTTATTTGATTAAACAAATTATTATCTATATTATTTAGATACATCATATAAATATATTTTTTATTACTACAAAATACTTATTACTTACATTATTACTCTTCTTAATTTATTGCTTTATTTATTACTTAATTTATTACTTAATTTATTTCTTTATTTATTACTTTATTTATTAGCAATTACTGTAACTCCATGATATTCAAACTCATCCAATTATGATATGCTATACTTTCATTTTATAGACTATATTTTTAATACCATTATATTCTTCAACTACATATGCATATTTTGTAATCTTTATACACATATAAACATCAATTATCCTATTTATGTTTATAACTTCCTGCCTAAACCAAAAATTGTTTAAAACACAAAAAAACCAAGTCAATTATAGACTTGGTTAAAGGTGACTGCCGGATTTGAACCGGCGATCAGGGTGTTGCAGACCCACGCCTTACCACTTGGCTAAGTCACCAAAGATATAAAAAATGACTCCGACGGGAATCGAACCCGTGTTACCGCCGTGAAAGGGCGATGTCTTAACCGCTTGACCACGGAGCCATAACTCCCCGAGTAGGGCTCGAACCTACAACAACTCGGTTAACAGCCGAGTGCTCTACCATTGAGCTATCGAGGATTATTTAATTGAAGTATTATACCTTCAAAACTTCATACAAGTTATTAAAAACCTTTTTGGTCAAGCCTTCGACCTATTAGTAACAGTCAGCTACATACATTACTGCACTTCCACCTCTGCCCTATTTACCTGTTAGTCTCTCAGGGGTCTTATCTCCTTTTAGGAGGGGATATCTCATCTTGAGGGGG
>NZ_FOGW01000002.1 GCF_900111325.1 Lachnobacterium bovis | reverse complement strand
TTGGGACCTGCTACAGCCCCAGGATGCGATGAGCCGACATCGAGGTGCCAAACCACTCCGTCGATGTGAACTCTTGGGAGTGATAAGCCTGTTATCCCCAGGGTAGCTTTTATCCGTTGAGCGATGGCAATCCCACTTTCATACCACCGGATCACTAAGTCCTACTTTCGTACCTGCTCCATCCGTCGATGTCGCAGTCAAGCTCCCTTTTGCCTTTGCACTCTTCAAATGGTTTCCGACCATTTTGAGGGAACCTTTGAGCGCCTCCGATACCCTTTCGGAGGCGACCGCCCCAGTCAAACTCCC
>NZ_FOGW01000050.1 GCF_900111325.1 Lachnobacterium bovis | reverse complement strand
TGTGTCAGAACTTAGGAAAAATCAAAAGATGCGTGAAGACTTAGAAAAAAATCTTTATGAGATAGAGAAAGAAAATGAAAGGTTTTCTGAAGAATATTTTGAAGGTTTAAGAGAAATAAATAAAATTGCAGAAGAAACATGTAATTTAAAGGAACCGAAGATATCTCAATGCGTGGAAAATATCAGAAATAATATTTTAAATATGCAAAAACAAAGAGATGAGTATTTGTCAAACTATAAAAGATTGATTTATAGTGATAGAGAAAAACTTGAAGAGGAAGAAAAAAATATTAGAACAAGACTATCAGCTATATAAATAGGAGAATAAAGAAATGTCAGGCAAATATAATATAAATGAAAACTTTATAAAGGACTGTGCCAAGAAAATAAAGCAAAGCTGTGATAAACTAGCAAAAAAAGATTTATCTCCAGTAGATAATGTAAGTACGTTAACAGCTAATCATAACTTGCAGACTTCATATCAAGAGATGGAAAATTTGAATGAAAAATTAAAAAAAGCCATCACAGCAGATGCAGATAACATTACGAAACTATTACAGGCACATATAGAACATGATAAAGCAATGAAGAAAGAAAATACAAAATAGAAGTAGGAGGTTATGATAATGGCACAAAACGGAATGCTGGATCGAGATATGTTAGTAAAAGAATGCGGTAGTGCAATAGATAGATACCAAGAAGTATGGAGTACTATTAAAGCAAAAGAAAAAGATATAGATAGTTTTACAACAGATAAAACAATAGAGAGCAAAAGCTTTGACAATTTAAAAGCAGTAATGTCAGATTATATATTAGTAATTGGTGCAATGGGAACAGCAGTAAATTTTGATTTAAATGATTGCCAAATGTTAAAAAAGACTATAAACAATGTAGATATTAACAAGATTGATGTAGGAAATTTACAAAATCAAGTAGCTACTGCTGAAACAACAATAGAGACAAATAAAAGCCGTCTTGAGAATATTCAGAAAAATTTAAATAGCTGTGCTAATGATAATAGTGAGGCTGCAGCACAAAGAAGTACACAATTAAGAAATGATATAAGAAATTATGGTTATAATATAAAAAATTATAATGAAATAGTAAATATATGTAACCATTACATACAAGAATATCAAGATATTGAAAAAAACACATCTAATTTTTTCACGCAAGGAAAAACATATAGAGATAAAGCTAATGGATTGTTAGACGAAATAATGGGGTCATTTACAAATGGACAATATTCTCCAAAGCAGGTTTCGTCATTTAGAAATGAACTAGCAGAAGATGAGAAGGTAAAAGCAACGTTATCAATTGCATATGAATCAAATATTGAGAAGTTAGGAATATCAAAGAACAGAATCCAAAAATTAAAAGAATATGGATTAAGTATGCGAGATATTTACTTTTTATATCAAAATCCTAAAACTAGTAAAAAAATTTTATACATAATAAAGGGAGATAAAGAATCTTTAAAAAAACTATTTTTAGAAGATCCGGATATAGTTGATGGTAACACAAAGGCATTTTTAGTAACATATGTTAATGTGTTGTTTCATAAGGATAAAAAAGCATTTTGTGAATTACAGAATGTAAAGAACACTAGTATATATGCTTTAAGTCCAGGAGAAGAATATAGTGCAAAAAAAACCCCAGATGGAAGGACTAGTCCGTATATGGATGAGGTTGCAAGAAGAGATTTCGCACTAGAAAGTTATGAACAATCAATAAAAGATAAAAGCTATAAAACTGCGGCTAAAATATTAGAAGAAAATAATAAGGCATTTGGAAGCTATAGGTCTCAGTGGGATAATATGATTTTAAGTGGGGAACTAGCTCAGGCAAAAATGTATAGTAATCAAACAGTTAATTGCTATAATGCTGCACATGATCCAAAGAATAAATATAAAAATGAAGATATGAAAAATGCGCAGAGTATGTATGCTTCATATCAAGAAATAATGGAAACAGTTTCAGCAGTAGCAGCTGTGAAGGATTTGAATTCAAAGAATGGAATGGTAATTCTCGATAAGCCAGTAAAGGATTCTAAAAAATATACTGAGAGGTTTGAAATACGTAAGTATAATTTGAAAGATAAATTATATGAAAAGGAATATAAAACTACGTTGAATATTCAATTTAAGGACACGTTCGAGAAAGCTGACAATGGAAGAGATGATTTAAAAAATATATCTGATAAACAAAAGGAAGATCAAAAAAAAATAAGAGAAGATAAGAAACAGCTATTTAAAACTGTTGAACTGTCTGCTTTGCAAATTATACCAGGAGCAGGAGCATTGTATGACACTTTATATAGTGTTGATCAGATAGCTTCAACTAATTATAATTGCGTATCAGGTCAAGATAAAGTGCCAGAATACTGTCAAACTGGTGTGCATTCTATTTTGAATGCAGGAACAGCTTTAGCACAAGCCAATCAACTTTTGTCGGATTGTAATAAGGCAGAAAAAGATTATAAGGATAATGTTGATTTTGCTTATTCTAAATGGTTTGGTTCTTTTTGCTGTTATGATGAGGGAACAGATGAAGCAGGGAAAGATGTTAACAAGGAATATAATTATTCTTACATTACAGATATAGGGTTTGATCCTTGTATTAGGATAGAAATGGAAAAATGGAAAAAGGATGGTATGGAATCTATAGTTAATTTTACATATAATGATCAAGCTGGAGGTAAGGAAAAATTTATGAATGTACTAAAAGAAGATAAAAAAATGTATCGTACGTTTATGAATAAAAAAATAGATTTACAAAGCTCATCTGAAAAGTATGATTTTATGGATGACATGTGCAATTTTGGTGACTTTATGGATAATCACCACAGTATTTCATGTAGTCATAATATACGAAATCATTTTCAAGATAGCGTTTCGTCTGTTAAGGATGAATTAATTACTGAAGATTAAGGAAGGAGTAATTAGGATGATATCAAAAAAATATACAATATTAAAATATGTATGTGTGATTGCGTTGGAATTAACATTAACTGCATGCGTTTATGATCATGTACGTGAGGTGTATATACATAGTGACAAAAAAAGATACGCAATAGAAAAACAATTAAACAAATCAGAAGAGGA
>NZ_FOGW01000017.1 GCF_900111325.1 Lachnobacterium bovis | reverse complement strand
AATATGATATTTACAAGTAATAAGAGCCCTGATAAATGGGGTGAATACTTCGGAGAAGATTCTTCTTTACTTTGCGCACTTGATAGAATATTTGACGATGCGATGGTTTTTATGATTAAAGGAAACAGCTATCGTGGAAGCAAATGTGAAACTGTAGCAATAACAGCTGGTGAATTATCACCATTAAATAATAAGTAAAACGAAAGGAAAAGGTACATTGGCTATTTTTATATGTCCTAAAATTGGTTAATTCTACCGGTCTAAAAATGGCTAATCTCGCCTGACTCCAACACAGTTAACTCTTGCTGATATTCCTTAAGGTACGGAAGTGCCTCTTCAATGGTCATACCATCAATACCTGGCGCTCCCTTGTTTGCCTTAACTCTTTTATACGCTCTGTTAAAGTTGTCCTTATACAGTATCGCTTCCAAGAGCTTCGGCTGTGCACTGTCTCTTTCTTTCCATATCCGATTGAATGACCTAAGCGCTTTCGCATACCCTTCATGTTCCGCATTATCTCTTTGCGAACAGCCATTATCTTCAATGTTTTCTACCATTAACGGTCATTCCTCCTTTCTCGGTCATACTTAAGACTCCTATTGATTCGGTCCTTCGGTTAGCATGTCCATGTTTACATGTCCATATCCCTACTATGACCTCTGCTGACTTCTGCATGTTCAGCACCGCCTCGTTACCTTGTACGGTGGTTACTCCTTTCAGAGCGTTTCACACAGACCTCCCTAGGTACCACACGTTTCTTCCTCTCCATCCATCTGCCTCATTTATCATGCATGATTCCGTGTAGTTATTGGGCTTCAACTTGTACCGCAGCCTTACCCTCATGCATAACCTCATATGAGATTTCTGTACGTCAGACCAGAGATTTGCCCGTGAGTTAGTATGTTCCTCACATCCAGCTTCCTTCAGATTCCGTCTCGCGGCGGACACCCTTGCTTTCGGCTATATCCTTCCCACTACCGGGCGGATTCGGGACTTTAACCCGTAAGAAACGTGCGCCGCTAGGCGCACAACAAAAAGACGCCTAACTTACAGGAAATGCTGTAAGTTAAGCGTCTTCCGACGATTCTTATTTTGTTTATATCAGACATATTCAAGTAGTGCACTACTGTCACGACGTAGGCTCTATTTTTGCACCTACTGTCACGAGTTCGACAGCTACAACCACCCGAATATACTTTTTCATGTGCTTTCCACGCTCAGAATAATCAGTCTTATCAAACGTGAAATGCTCGAAAAAGTGCGTAAATTCAAGGATTTCTATTAGTTCACTCTTGTGAGCAACACTACAGTCTCGACATGTGTCGTCTGTGCAAACTGATCCACTGGACAAACCTTCTTCAACTCATATCCACCTTCACACAAATATCTTAAGTCACGGGCCAATGTTGCCGAATCACAACTTACGTATACTATTTTAGGAGGTGCCATGTTTAGTATAGTATCCAAACAAAGATTATCACAACCTTTTCTAGGTGGATCTACAACAATAATATCTGGTTTCATCATCTCTTCATCAACAGACGTATCAATTGATTGCTTTGATGTATTATCTCCGTCAATATTATTTTTTTGATAAAATTGACTGATTACATCTTCCGCTTTTCCAACGAAAAATTTAGCATTATTTATATTATTTAGCTTAGCATTTCTTTTAGCATCTTCAATTGCTTGTTCAACAATCTCTACACCATAAACATTTTTTGCTTTATTTGCTAAAAACAAAGAAATAGTACCAATTCCACAATATAAATCCCAAACACTCTCTTCGCCCTTTAAACCAGCATAATCTAACGCTAGACTATAAAGCTTCTCTGTCTGCTGTGGATTGACCTGGAAAAACGATTGAGCCGATATCTGGTAACCAACTTTTTTATCAGTTCTTTGGAACGAAATTCTACCCGTCTTATCTCTATTTACTTCATTTAACGTAATAAAATCTTTTATATATGATTCGCCCCAGATTACAACTGTTTCTTTTCCAAGAATAACATTTGTATTTTCTTTATTTTTGTTAATAGAAATTGATGTCATTCCCTGTATACCTTTAAGTTTTTCAATCAATTTCTCTTGTTTTGGTAAAATATCACCATTTATAATCAAGCATACCATGATTTGATTTGTGTCAAAACCTTTTCTAATCAAGATATGTCTAACTAAACCTTTTTTAGTATTCTCATTATAAGGTTTGATTGAATTTTCCTGCATATATTCTTTCACTAAATCAAGAATCTTCGCATTTTCTGTAATTCCTAATTTACAATCATTATTTTCTATTGAAATAATATCATGCGATCTTTGTGCATAAAATCCTGTTACAATATTTCCCTCTTTATCCATTCCAACCGGATACTGCGCTTTGTTTCTATATCTAAATGGGTCATCCATTCCAACTATAGGTTCAAAAACACTTTCTATTTCTTCTTTAGTAAACTTTCCAATTCTTATAAGATTATTTTTCACCTTATCTTCTTTAAATTTAAGTTGTCTTTGATATGAAACTTGCTGTATTTGGCATCCTCCACATCGTTTGGCAATACTACATTTTAATTCCACACGATCTGATGAAGGTTTAATAATTTTTTCAACTCTAGCATATCCATAATTTTTTTTAAGCTTAGTGATTTTGGCTTCTACCAAATCTCCTACAACCGCATCTTTTATAAAAAAAGTTATACCTTCGTATTTACCAATACCTTCTCCATCTACGCCTATATCCATTATTTCTACTTGGAAAATATCGTTTTTTTGCATAAAACTCTCCTACTTACTTGTTCTTCTAAAATTACTATCTAATAAACGATTAAATCCTTGCCATTCAAGATTATCTTCTTCTGTCTTATCAAGAATTTCTTTAACTGTTTCCATTTTAGCATCAATATTATCAGCAAATGATAACGCAAGTGCTTCAATTAATGCAGGTTTCTTAGGAGAACCAAATTCTAACTCTCCATGATGTGCTAAAATACAGTGTTTTAATTCATTCTCAAGTATAACTGGAAATCCTTCTATTTGACGAATGTGCTCACCTATCCATTCTGCACCAATCATAATATGACCTAATAATTGTCCAACATCTGTATAATCGTTCTCTGGAAATCTAGAAATTTCCTTTAATTTACCCATATCATGGAAAATAGCTGCTGTAATTAATAAATCTCTATTTAAAATAGGGTATTGTTTTGCAAAATACTCACAATTTTGAGTTACTCCTAATGTATGCTCTAATAAGCCTCCAACGAATCCATGATGTACACTTTTAGCTGCTGAATGAAATTTAAATCTTTTAACAAATTCTGGATCATCAAAAAAACTATGTAATAATTTATTTAAATATGGATTACGAACACTATTCATTATTTTTTCAAGTTCACCATACATTTCATCTAAATTCTTCTGTGAAATTGGTAAATAATCACTTGGATCATACTCTCCTTCTTCCACTTTTCTTGTTGAACGAATAGATAATTGGTTCTTCCCCATAAAAAGCGTTATGCTACCAGTTACTTCTACATAATCTAAACTGTCAAACTCTCTGATTCCGCTATCATTTGGATTCCAAATTTTGGCGTCTAAAATACCAGTTTTATCCTGTAAAATAACGTTCTCATAAGGCTTTCCACCTTTAGTTAATGCAGTCTGTCTACTTTTGCATAAATAAATCTCTTGTATTTGATCTCCTTCACGAAGTGTATCTATATATCTCATTTTATCCTCCACTATATCATCTTGTCTCTCTACTAATTATATTAGCAAACATATTTTCATGCAACCTTTTTAGAAAAATATAATTTTTTTCACTTATATAAATCTTTTCGATTCTAAAATTATAATATATAATAATAATGTAGGTTTTAATTTAATAATAAAATATAAAATTTTTTATAAAAAATAAATTTATGAATGATACAAAAGGAAAAATATATGAATAAGAAAGTTTATAAAACACTAGAATACAATAAAATATTAGACACTCTTGCTAATTATGCTGCATCTTCTGATGCTAAAAAAAGATGTCTTTCGATAAAGCCTCTAACTGATATCGATAAAATCAATTATCTCTTAGAAACAACTAATGATGCGTTAAATCGAATTTTTAAAGATTCTCGTCTTTCATTTGTAGGCGTATCTAATATTAATGGTTCTCTCAAAAGAATAGAAATAGGTGGTTCTTTAAATACTATAGAACTTTTAAAAATTAGTTCTCTACTTGAAGTAGCCAAACGTGCTAAATCTTACTCAAGAAGTGAATCAAATACTGGTGACGATTCTTTAACACCATTATTTGATAGTCTTGAACCACTCACAAATTTATCAGATGAAATTAAACGTTGCATCATTTCAGAAAATGAAATTGCAGATGACGCAAGTTCTACTTTATCGTCTATTCGAAAAAAAATACGTGGTATGAATGATAGAATTCATGCTCAGCTTATGACTATTATGAATAATTCTACTACACGTTCTTACCTACAAGATGCTGTAGTTACAATGCGTGATGGAAGATATTGTCTTCCTGTTAAAGCCGAGCATAAATCTCAGGTTCCAGGAATGGTTCATGACCAATCTTCAACCGGTTCTACTCTTTTTATTGAACCAATGGCTGTTGTAAATTTAAATAATGATTTAAAAAAATTATTTATAGCAGAAGAAGAAGAAATAAATGTAATTTTACAAAAATTAAGCGAAGAAGTTTTATCTTACTCTGTTGCAATTGCTACAGATTATAAAATCTTAGTTGAACTTGATTTTATTTTTGCAAAGGCACACCTAGCAAAAGATTATAACGGAACTAAACCAATTTTTAATACAAATGGTTATATAAATATTTTAAAAGGACGTCACCCTTTACTAGACCAAAAGAAAGTCGTTCCAATTAATATTCATATTGGTTCCGACTATAATCAACTAATTGTAACAGGTCCAAATACTGGTGGTAAAACAGTTTCCTTAAAAACAGTAGGTCTTCTAACCTTAATGGGTCAAGCTGGTTTATTAATTCCTGCATCTGACCGTTCTGAACTTGCTATTTTTAAGGAAATATACGCTGACATTGGTGATGAGCAAAGTATTGAACAAAGTCTTAGTACTTTCTCCTCTCATATGACAAATATTGTTGAAATTTTAAAACACGCAGACAGCGAAAGCCTTGTTTTATTCGACGAATTATGTGCCGGAACTGATCCAACCGAAGGTGCTGCTTTAGCAATTGCAATCTTAAATAAGCTCCTTCAATACGGTTCTACAACTATGGCAACTACTCACTACAGCGAATTAAAAGTATACGCTTTAACATCTGATAACGTAGAAAACGCTTGTTGCGAGTTCGATGTAGAAACTTTAAGTCCAACTTATAGATTACTCATTGGTATTCCTGGAAAAAGTAATGCTTTTGCCATATCATCAAAACTTGGCTTAAATGACAATATTATAGATGATGCTCGATCACGACTTGGCCAACAAGATGAAGCTTTTGAAGATTTACTTGCAGATCTCGAAACTAGTCGTAAAACTATTGAAAACGAAAGAATTGCTATTGCAAATTACAAGCGAGAAATCAAAACTCTTAAGGAACAGCTTGAAACTAAAAAAGAAAACATTGATGCCAAAAAACAAAAAATCATTCGTGATGCTAATGAAGAAGCACTTAGAATTTTACAAGAAGCCAAAACCCTTGCCGACACAACTATCCGCAATTTCCACAAATACGGAAAAGGTGTTGCTCCTATGGCTCAAATGGAACGTGAAAGAACAGCTCTTCGTCAAAAGATGACTGACAACGAAAAGAAACTTTCTAACATAAAAAAGAAAAAAGCTGTTAACAACAATGTTCCTAAGAACCTTCATATCGGCGACAAAGTAAAAGTTCTTAGCATGAACATAATCGGAACTGTTCACACTTTGCCAAATGCGCGTGGAGATTTACAGGTTCAAATGGGTATTTTACGTTCTAATGTAAATATTAGTGACCTTGTTCTAGTTAAGGATGAAAGCACAACTTTTGGTTCTAAACCAATTTCTTCTGGCAAAAAACATTCTAGCGGAGCTGGTAAAATAAAAATGTCTAAATCTGCAAATGTTTCATCTGAAATAAACTTAATTGGTATGACAACAGATGAAGCACTAGCTGTACTTGATAAATACCTTGATGATGCTTATATTGCTCATTTATCATCTGTTAGAATAGTTCACGGAAAAGGTACTGGCGCACTCAGAAAAGCTGTACAGGCTTATCTTAAACGTCAAAAATATATAAAATCATATCACCTTGGAGAATTCGGCGAAGGTGATGCTGGTGTTACAATTGCCGAATTCGACTAAAAATATTTCACACTATAAACAGTGCAAAGGAGTACATTGATATGGTTTCAAAACAAAAAATTTTAATTGTTGATGATGATACTAACATCGCTCAACTTATTTCACTATATTTAACCAAAGAATGTTATGATACAAAAATTGTAACTGATGGCGAATCTGCTTTAAGCGAATTCGCCACTTATAAACCAAACCTTATTTTATTAGATATTATGTTACCTGGAGTTGACGGATACCAAGTATGTCGTGAAATCCGTTCAAAACATGACACTCCTATCATTATGCTTTCAGCAAAAGGAGATATTTTTGATAAGGTTTTAGGATTAGAATTAGGTGCTGACGACTACATAATGAAGCCTTTTGATTCTAAGGAATTACTTGCTAGAGTAAAGGCCGTTCTCCGAAGATACACTCCTAATTCACCATCTCCACAACCGGTTAATTCTAAGATTGTTGAATATCCTCTTCTTAGCATCAATCTTACAAATTATTCGGTTATCCATGATGGTCACTCTATAGAAATGCCACCTAAAGAATTAGAGCTCTTGTTCTTCCTTGCATCAGCTCCTAACCAAGTTTTCACTAGAGAACAACTCCTCGACAATATTTGGGGATATGATTATGTCGGCGACACAAGAACCGTAGACGTTCATGTTAAACGCTTACGTGAAAAACTTGGAGACACTCAATATTGGAAAATATCAACAGTATGGGGAATTGGATACAAATTCGAATTATTAAGTACAGATTAATTTTTTTAGGAGCTAGATTATGAAATTTACTATTTATAAAAAAATCACACTTGTAAACATTGTATTTACCCTTGTGGCCGTTATTTTATTATGTACATATACTCAAATGAAGACTACCATCATTGGAAAAAATCAAGCAGCCAACCGACTTTGTGATATTTCAAACTTGATTTACAAAGATTATGCTAAAAATTTTTTTGAAAATAAAATTTCTAAGAAAGAGGCTGAGATTCACACTAAATATTATAGTCAATCTTTAAACCTTGAAATATGGCTACTTGATAAAACTGGGAAAAAAATAACCCATTTACCAACAGATACAACTAAAGATTGTACGATAAATACTAATATTTTTTACGATGACAAAACAAAATTTAACTCCACTTATCCTGCAGTTTATGGCAATTGCGACAAAACTATGCCAGATAACACTTTAAGTTATTGCAAAATGGTAACTCATTCAAAACAGACCAAAGGATACATCCTTGTACATTTGAGTGATTCTGTAATAGCCGAAGATGTAAATTGCTATATGATCACAATTTTTCAATCAATGATTATACTGATTTTTATTCTTTGGATTATATTGCTTTTTGTAAAACTTACGCTATATCGACGTTTTTGTGAAATAATGAAAGTCGTTTACTCATACTCTCAAGGTGATTATTCCCAAAAAATAAATCATACCTATAATGATGAACTAGGATATTTATCAAATACTCTCGACTATATGGCCGAAGAGCTTGATACTCTTGAAGATGAAGAGCGAATTTTTGTTTCAAATGTTTCACACGATTTTAGATCACCACTTACTTCTATCAAAGGATATGTTGAAGCTATAATGGATGGCACCATCCCAGTTGAAATTCAAGATCAGTATCTACAAATAATTTTAGACGAAACCAATAGACTTTCTAAATTAACTGAATCTCTACTTGAATTAAATCAATTTGGTAAAAATGCTCCAAAACTCAACATTACTTCTTTCGATATCAATGAAGTAATACTTGCAACAACACGAGCTTTTGGTGTCTCCCTAAAAAGCAAAAACTTATCAATAAAGACTAAACTTGAACCAGGCGCGCTTTTTGTTGAGGCCGATTTCGATAAAATTCAACAAGTCATATACAACTTAGTTGATAACGCAATTAAATTTAGCCACGAAGGCAGTTCTATTGATTTTGAAACTTATGTAAAACATGGTAAAGTTTTTGTAAGCATTAAAGATCACGGAATAGGAATCTCATCTGAGAACCAAAAGAAAATATGGGATCGTTTCTATAAAATAGATTCTTCTCGTGGCAAAAATAAAATGGGATCCGGGCTAGGTTTATCAATTGTCAAAGCCATAATAAATGCCCACTCAGAAAATATCAACGTGGTTAGTACACTTGGCGCAGGAACAGAATTTATATTTACCTTAACTAAATCAAACTAAAATTATTTGATTTGATAATTTGATGGGATAATTTGATGGAATAATTTAATTATAAAAATTAATTTTATGATTTGATTTATGATTTTATTCAAAAATGAATTTAATAATTTGATTATAAAAAAGACATGATTCATACTTTTGAGAACTGCCTCAAATATAATATGGACCATGTCTTTTTTTATTTATTTTTAATTTACTTTCAATCTTATTTTATTTTAATCTTATTTCAATCTTATTTTATTTCAATCTTAATGGATAATCATTTAAATCTCTAACTTCATAGTATATCTTATATGGAGCAATTCCGGCTTTCCAGCCATCTTCAGAATTCACATCAACTATACCATTAAATAAATCATAAGTAAATACATAGCCTTCTGAAGTTATTGCCTTATAATAAATTCTAACTTTGTTACCATTTTCTATAGGTAAGCTATCTTTTATATATTTTGCTAAGTCAATCTTTCCTGAAATGTTAGAAATTTCTGTCTTTTGTGTTTCCTGAGTATCAGTATCTAACGAATTCAACTTATCCACATCGTTGTCCACTTTATTACCTTCCTCTTGCTTATGCGCAAACACGTCAGACAATTTAGAAGAGCTTGCTTTTTTATCAGTATTCTCGCCTTTTTTCTTCTCTTCTTCATGAGTTTTCAACATGTCAATGGTAAATTTATTGACATTATCCACATCAACTAGCAATTCAAATGTGGAAAACGTGTATTTTTTTTGGCCATCAAGTGCATAACTACAATCACCTTCAAATTCGAGAAAACCATTTGAAACTTTTGGACTCTTTTTAATCTTTCCACTAAGTGCATTTTTGAAAATATTTAGAAAACATGAATACTCATTTAAAACTTCTGTATTTTTCTTGGTTCCACTCTGAAATAAAAATGTAACTTGCCCATCATAATATTCATTAAGTGGTAAAGTTATATTCTTCTCATAACAATTCTTAGTATATTCTAGCTTATATTCTTGTGTTCCAAAGAAAATTATCGCATCTGTATACTCTGTGTATTCCTTTGGTGTAACCTTTACTTGAAGAGTATATACACCTTTCTGAAAATCCATCGAAACCGGCTCTATACTATACTTAGCTATTAAACTCGCTTCACCTTCTAATGTCTTCTTTATGCTCTTTTGCATGTTCTCAATTTGAGCTTGCATCGTATAATTGGTATCTTGCATATAACTCAATTGATTATTAAGAAGTCGAAGTTGATAATTAGTCGATACAATTTGCATAACAACTGCAATAATGGTAACCATATTTGTTATAATTAACAAAAACGACATATTAAGCTTAAATTTTTTGAACTTAATGTCCTTGAGTTTATTTATTATTTTTTTAATATAAAGCTTGATATTCTCAAAATTTTCTTTCAATTTTCTCACCCTTCTTGAAAAATACTTCTGCAAGCAATGTTAACACACTGCTTGCAGAATAATGTATATTATGAGTAGAGAAACACCATTCTAGCATAGCTCCACTATAATTTCAAGTATTTATTTGTAAACATTTCTAATATATAAACATTGGTTTATTATTGTTCTTCTTTTTCTTCTGGAAGATCAATTTTAATATGTAATTCTTCTAATTGATGTTCTGAAACTTCACTTGGAGCACCAGTCATGATATCCTGAGCATTCTTATTCATTGGGAATGGAATAATCTCACGAATAGAATCTTCTCCTGCAAGAAGCATTACCATTCTATCAACACCTGGAGCGATACCTGCATGTGGTGGTGCACCATAACAGAATGCGTTATACATAGCAGGGAATTTAGCTTTAACATCATCTTCACATAATCTTACTAATTCAAAAGCTTTAACCATGATTTCTGGATCGTGGTTACGTACAGCACCAGATGATAATTCTACACCGTTACATACTAAATCGTACTGATCAGCTGTAATTGTCAAAGGATCAATTTCACCTTTTTCAGCTTTTAATAATGTCTCTAAACCACCTGATGGCATTGAGAATGGGTTATGGCAGAATTCAAGTTCTCCAGATTCTTCACCGATTTCGTACATTGGGAAATCAACAATCCAACAGAATGCATACTGTTCTTTGTCCATATGTCCAGGAACTTTAGCACCAAATGTCTTGATAATAACACCTGAAGTTTTCTGAGCTAATGTTTTCTTGCCTGCACAAACTAATACTAAATCACCAGCTTTTAATCCTAATTTTTCAATAACCTCATCTTTTTTAGGTTTAACAAATTTAGAAATACCACCGACGATTTCCATGTTGTCATCAACTCTAAACCAATATACTTTGTTACCAGCTTGAACTTCAACTTCTTCACATGTTTTATCGATGAATTTTCTACTTTCCTTGAAATCAGATACAACAACGGCTTTAACAACATTGTTATTAAATGGTTCAAATCCTACATCACTTAATAAGTCTGTTGCATCATCTGCTGTTAAATCAATACGTAAATCAGGTTTATCTGATCCATATTTTTCCATTGACTCTAAGTATGGAATTCTCTTGAATGGAGCTTCTGAAGCCCTATTATATGTACCGTATTTAGCAAATACTGGTGGTAAAACATCCTCTAAAATAGCAAATACATCTTCTTGTGAAGCAAATGCCATTTCCATATCTAATTGGTAGAATTCACCTGGACTTCTGTCACCTCTTGCATCTTCATCTCTAAAACATGGTGCAATCTGGAAATATCTATCAATACCAGATACCATTAACAACTGTTTAAACTGCTGTGGTGCCTGTGGTAAAGCATAGAATTTACCTGGATGTTTTCTTGCAGGTACTAAGTAATCACGAGCGCCTTCTGGTGAAGATGCTGTAAGAATAGGAGTTGTAATTTCCATAAATCCATGATCTGTCATAGCCTGACGTAAAGCTGAAATAACGTTTGAACGTAAAATAATATTTTTCTTAACTTCAGGATTTCTAAGATCAAGATAACGATATCTTAATCTTGCTGTTTCATCAGCATTACGGCTGTGATTAATTTCGAATGGTAATTCATTGTATCTACATTTTCCTAATACTTTAATTTCGCTAGGAACAACTTCAATATCACCAGTATCTTGTTTTGGATTTTTAGAACTACGTTCTCTAACTACACCAACTACAGAAATTGTTGATTCTTTTGTAATTGGTTTAACTACTTTCATCATTTCTTCTGTTTCAACTACAATTTGAGTTGTTCCGTAGAAATCTCTAAGAACGATAAATCCTAAGTTAGCTCCTACTTCTCTAAAATTTTCTAGCCAACCAACTAATTTTACTTCTTTATTAACATCAGAAGCTCTTAGTTGTCCACATGTATGTGTACGAGACTGCATCATAATAATTCTCCTTTAACAAATTAACTTTATTTTATCTTGCAAAAAATTCTACGAATTCTTCGTATCCTTGTTGCATCAATTGTTCTTTTTGGAATTTTTTATTTTTATTCATTCTAACAACTAATACTTGTTGTCCTTCTTCTCTTGCTTCTTTAGCCTGTTTCATTACTTCAACTACTTTTTCAGCTGAACATTTTTTCTCAACTAAATAAGCAACCTTTTTACCTGATGTTGGTACTTTAAATCCTTGTTCCATTAATAATAAAACAATTCTTTCAAAACCAATTGAAAATCCACAAGCAGGAACATCGTGTCCTGTGAATTTACCAATCATCTTATCATAGCGTCCGCCACCGCCACAAGCTGCACCGAGTGATGGCATAGCAATTTCAAAAATAGTTCCTGTATAATAACTCATACCTCTAACTAATGTTGGATCAAATACAAGTTTAAATTTAGCTGTTTTAGCAGCTTCTACTGCAGTTGCAATTTCTGTCATACTTGTTGCAACTTCATCTTCTAAATAATCAGCTAATTTTTCTTTTAATAAATTAACACCTTCAACAACATCTTTTTTATCTTCTAATAAAGTAAATAGTTGTAAATATTTTTCAACCGATTCTTGATTATAGCCACATTCAATTAATTCATTTCTAACGCCATCTAAACCAATTTTGTCCATTTTATCTAAGATAATGAAAATTTCATCATAATCTTTTTCTTCAAACCCAGAATAAGCTGCCATTGCTTTTAAAATTCTTCGCTCATTAATTCTGATTTCAAAATCTTCAAAACCTAATCTACCTATTGTTGTAGTTGTTGCTGTAATTAATTCAATTTCAGCTAAATTAGATGGTTCACCTAAAATATCAATATCACATTGTGTGAACTGACGATATCTTCCTCTTTGAGGTCTGTCAGCTCTCCATACACTACCTATTTGTAATGCCTTAAAAGGTGTTGGAAGCTCATTGGCATGATTACTATAATATCTAGAAAGAGGTACTGTTAAATCATAACGCATACCAAAATCAACAACATCTGCTTCTTCTTTGGCTTCTTCTACGTTTAATTTTTCTCCTCTTTTTAAAACTTTAAAAATTAATTTTTCGTTCTCACCACCCTGTTTGCTACTTAAATTAGAAATATTTTCCATACAAGGTGTTTCAATTGGTGTAAAACCAAATTTACGATATGTATCTTTGATTACGCTTGTCACATAATCTCTAATTTCCATTTCATCTGGTAATATATCTTTCATACCAGTAACTGGTTTCTTGCTTAATGCCATTTTACTTCCTCCATTTTGCTTCTTTTTCTTTCTATCATTTCATCAATTCGTTCAAGATAATTCTTGACGTCTTTGACATTCTCAACTCTAGCTATTTTTCGATTTCCATCTTGATTATATTCGTCTAAAACTAGCTTCGTGCATGCACCTGCACCAAGAGCCATTATAGTCTGTTTTTCTTCCATAATCAAGATATTATATACACCAGCCTTACCTTTTTGACCATAACCAACATTTTCCATGTTGCCAGCCATTCCTTTTTGACGGTATAAATAATATGGAACAAGCCCCATTTCTCTACAGTATCTTTCACACATTTTCATATGTTCACTTGTGTTTATCATTTTCATTTTTTCATAATGTTCTTTAAATACTGTAAGTCGTGCCGCCCTTTTAATTGCAAGTGAGTGAACTGTGACATTATCTGGTTTTAGTTCTTTCAAAACTTCCATTGTATTTCTTACATCATCTATTGTTTCTCCTGGAAGTCCAACAATTAGATCCATATTTATATGAGAAAAGCCAAGTTCTCTAGCTAATTTAAAGCTTTCAATTGTTTGCTCAACAGTGTGATGTCTACCAATTAGCTTTAATGTTTCCTGTTTCATTGTCTGAGGATTAATAGAAATCCTATCAATTCCATTTGCTCTTAAAACTTCTAATTTTTCTCTTGTAATAGAATCAGGACGTCCTGCCTCTACTGTAAATTCAACACAGTACGACATATCGAAGCTCGATTTAACTTTTTTAATCAATCTATCTAATTGATGTGGCAATAAAGTTGTTGGAGTACCGCCACCAAAATATACTGAATTTAGTTTTTTATTTTTACATTTTTCAGCTGTAAAATCAATTTCTTTTTCTAACGCATCTAAATATTCATCCACTCGATTTTTCCATATTCCTAGTGGATACGAAGTAAATGAACAATACAAGCATGTACTTGGGCAAAACGGAATTCCTATGTATAAACTATATCCGTTCTCATAATCAATTTTCTTTAAAATATCAATCTCTTCTTGTGCCACTTCTATGCTAAGATTTATTTTTTCATCTGAACATAAATATTTAGCTTTCATATCATCGAATACTTCTTGTGTACTTTTCCCTTCTAAAAGAAGTTTCATAGGTATTTTTGTTGGTCGAATACCTGTCAATGTTCCCCAAGGTAGTTCCTTGTTAGAAACTTCTGACATTAATTTATAGACACTCTTTTTTAAATTATCTTTTGTTTTTTTTCTATCATCGGCAAATGTTTCAAATTCACATTTATATTTTTCTTCTTTTCCTTTTTCAAAAAAAGTCATTTTTATGATTTTATCACTGTCTTTAAAATCAACATCAAGCCAAAACTTTGCATTTTCATCAGCTTTATCTACTGAATGAGCTGTACTTGCTACATTTTTTGATTCAATATCAACATCATTTGTATAATAACATTCAACCTCTTCTTTTGGAAAAAAAGCTTTAACTATTCCATAAATGTCATATTCAAAATCTGCCTTATTTAAAATTACATTTATCATATATATGGGTTGTATATCCTCTCAGTTTCGATTGTAGTTTCTTCGTTATGACCGGGAAAAACTCTCGTATCATCTGGTAGAACCATAAGTTTCTCACGAATACCACGAACTAAATCACTTTGACTGCTTCGTGGAAAATCCGTTCTTCCTACTGAACCTGCAAATAATGTATCGCCTACAAACACTACTGACTCATATGGAAAATAATAACTACATCCACCTATCGTATGCCCCGGAGTAAACAATACTCTTATTTTAAATCCAGCAATCTCTAATTCTTGTTCGTCTTTTAGAAAAATATCTGCTTCATATTTTTTAGTGCTACCAAGCCAATTTGAAAGATTTAATTGAGGGTTTTCTAAAGTTTCCCTCTCTTTTTCATGAATATAAATTGGAACTTTATAATATTCTTTTAACTCTTTACTACCATTTGCATGATCAAAATGTCCATGTGTCAAAAGAATAGCTTTAACTTTATAATTATCTTTATCAATTTGTTTAATAAGCTTATCCGCATTATCTCCTGGATCAATAACTATCATTTCATTATTTTCTTCATTAATAACGAAATAACAATTTGTCATAACCGGACCTACTACATATTGTTTTAATTTTAATTTGCTCATATAGTCCCTTTCACATTTCATTTCGTGGAAAAACCACCGTTCTAGCCGGTGGTTCTTCTAATGTCAATAATACTATCTACTTGCTTTAATCTCTCAATCAAACTGTTCATTTCTCTTTTACTCTTTATGTAAAAAGAAACATTTATTGTAGCAATACCCTGCTTATTTATCTTAGAAAATAAACCTGTTATGTTTATATTTCTTTCTGTAAAAATCTTAGATATATCCACTAAGAGTCCTGATCTATCCTGACAATAGAGATTAATTTCTGTAAAGTATTCACAATCTTGTTCACTAATACCTTCTTGCCATTCGGCTTCTATTAAACGTTCTCTTTCAAGTTCTGAAAGATTAAAAATATTAATACAATCAGTTCTATGAATTGAAACACCTCGTCCTCTTGTTACAAATCCTACGATTTCATCACCTGGAACTGGTGAACAACACTTAGAAAAATGTACTGCAACATCATATAATCCCTTAACTACAATGCCGCTCTTTGAACGTCTATGTTCATTTTGTGTTTTATTCTCTGAAATATTCTCCACAACTTCATCATCAGTGATTCTTACCAAATGATCTTTTTGATATTCATCATACATCTTATTGATAACTTGGCTTTCTTTTAAACCACCATGACCTACAGTTGCAAGACATGATTTCCAGTCGTGGAAACCATATTTTCTTAATATCTTTTCTTGATATTCCGGTTTATTAATTTCACTAAAGTCAATTCTTTTTTCTTTCGCACAATTTATTAATAATTCTTTTCCTTTAGCGATATTTTCTTCTTTTAATTCACTTCTAAACCATTGATTTATCTTATTTTTGGCTTGTGTACTTCTTACTATAGAAAGCCAATCTCTACTTGGTCCCCTTGAATTACCAGATGTAATAATCTCTATTCTGTCACCATTTTTAATCGTATAATCAATAGGAACTAATTTACCGTTTACTCTCGCACCTACCATCTTATTTCCTACAGCGGAATGGATGCTATACGCAAAATCTATTGGTGTAGAACCATTTGGTAAGTTTTTGACATCACCTGATGGTGTAAAACAAAATACTGTATCAGAAAATAAATCCAAATCACTTTTTAATAACTTAAGAAATTCTTTATTATCTGCCATATCCTGCTGCCACTCAAGAATCTGTCTTAACCAACTTAATTTTTCTTCTTCTGTAACTGTTGTCTTAGTTTCTAAACCATTATTGGCTTCTTTATACTTCCAATGAGCTGCGATACCATATTCTGCCGTTCTATGCATCTCATAAGTTCTTATCTGAATTTCAAATGGTTGACCACTAGGTCCTATTAGAGTCGTATGTAAAGATTGATACATATTTGGCTTAGGCATAGCAATATAATCCTTAAAACGTCCCGGAATTGGTTTATACATCTCATGCATAATTCCAAGTACCGCATAACAATCTTTAATCGATTCTACTAATATTCTTATAGCAAATAAATCATATATCTGATCTATTGTTTTATTTTGATTTAACATCTTCTTATATATACTAAAGAAATGTTTTGCTCTACCAGATACATCAGCAACAAAACCAGCATTCTTAACCTGCTCATCTACTTTTTGAACTAAACTTCTAATGTAATCATCTCTTACACTTTTTCTAAGTGCAACTTTTTCTACTAAATCATAATATGCTTCTGGTTCTAAGTATTTAAGAGATAAATCCTCTAATTCTATTTTTATTTTACTGATACCTAGTCTTTGTGCAATCGGACAATATATTTCCTGTGTTTCTCTTGCAATTCTCGTTTGAGCCTCTTTAGATTGATATCTTAAAGTTCTCATATTATGCAAACGATCCGCTAATTTAATAATAATTACACGGATATCCTTCGCCATTGCAAGAAACATTTTTCTAAGATTTTCCGCTTGCATCTCTAATCTATCTGTTGCAGTTTTATTTTTTCCTGTTTTATTCTCTTTTTGAGATAAATGTAAATGTTTTAACTTAGTAACACCATCTACTAATAATAAAACTTCAGCTCCAAATTCTTCTTCTAATTCTTCTTTAGTAGCGGCTGTATCTTCTAAAACGTCATGTAAAAGACCTGCTGCAATTGTCTCTTTATCCATCTCTAATTCTGCAAGTATTATTGCTACACAGAGTGGATGAGCAATATAAGGCTCTCCTGACTTTCTAACTTGACCTTGATGTGATTCATAAGCCCATTTATACGCCTTTTCTACTAAGGATGTATCAGCTGATGGATGATATTTCTTTATACTTTCAATTAATTCATTGTATAAGTTTTCTGGACTTACAAATTCCTTAATTGCCTTAATGCTATCAGCATGCGAATGGAACTCTTTTTCAATTTTCTCTAATTCTTCTTTTGAAATATCTGCCATACTGATCACCTACCTTTTATAACTTGCTAATACTACTAAATTTACACTAAAATATTATATTTTATTTTAACACAAAAATCAATATAAAGCATTCTTTAGATTTTATAAAAATTTTATGTATTTTTTCAGCACTACACTTTTATCTTCTATATCTTTCTCGTACTTAAATCCAAGGGATTTAGCGAAACTAATTGACGGCTCATTTTCTAAGTCAACATAACAAACTAATTCTTTTATTCCAAATTCTTCCTTTGCAACTTCAAATAGTTTCATACAAACCTCTGTCGCAATTCCTTTTCTTTGAAAATCCGGATGGATTGCATATCCTATTTCTATATTATGTTCTTTTCCCCTATCTTTATATTCTATACCAACTCTTCCTATCAACTTATCAGTATCTTTATCAATTACAATCCACATTCCATACCCATAAAAAGGATAAACCGTTTTGATATATGTCTTTTGATACTCTAATTCTTCTTCTCTGTCAAATAAAGGCTCTATATAATCGCAAAAAGATGGCTGTTGGTACATTTCATAAAATTCATCGAATCTATCTAAATCCATCTCTTTTACAATACATCTTTTTGTTTCAAAAATTTCAATTGGAATTCCATAAAAACGTTTATAAACATCTTCTATATCTTCAAATACAACACCCGTAAAATCGCTATAAAATACGTCTGCACTAAATAAATTTTCATCTGCACACATACATGTTTCACACGCTATACAAGGAATTTCATTTTCTTGACACACCGCCAATGTTTCTGCTTTTGTCACAAAAGCTAATGCATCTTTTTGACTATTAATATCTTTTATAATTTTATTAAGTTCAATATTATTATATGTGTCTTTATTTATTTCTAATACTTCCATGTTATGTTTTTTTAATTCTATATCTCTTAACCTTATAAAGTTCTCTTCATCAGGCTGTTCTTTGCTGAATAAAATTATTTTTTTTAATTTTCTTTCCATATAATTCTTGTGGTTTTAACCTTCCTCGCTTTTATTTATATTTTTATATTTATTTTTCTTTACGTTTTACTTCTTTTCCGTTACAATTATGCATGTACTTTTAGCAGATAGTATGATATATTTTATTATTTTTTAAACTTTATATCATTCTATACATTTATAATATTATCGAAAGAAGGAATTTATAATGACACAAAATCCAATCGTTACATTTGTAATGGAAAACGGCGACGTTATGAAAGCTGAATTATATCCAGAAGTTGCTCCAAATACTGTAAACAACTTTATCAGCTTAGCAAACCATGGTTTTTATGATGGTTTAATTTTCCACCGCGTAATTGAAAACTTTATGATTCAAGGTGGCGATCCAGACGGAACTGGTATGGGCGGCCCTGCTTATAGCATTCGTGGTGAATTTGCTCAAAACGGTTTTCCAAACTCATTAGCTCACACAGCTGGTGTTTTATCAATGGCTCGTTCTATGATGCCTAATTCTGCAGGTAGCCAATTCTTTATCATGCACAAAGACGCTCCTCACCTTGATGGTGCATATGCTGCGTTTGGTAAAATTATCGAAGGTTTAGATGTTGTTGATAAAATTGCAACAACTAAAACTGATTTTTCTGATCGTCCATTAGAAGATCAAGTTATGAAATCTGTTTCTGTTGAATGTTTTGGTGTTGAATATCCAGAACCAGAAACTATTTAATTAGTTTATTATATTATATCGCCCCCCAAAGGCTATTTTTTGATACATCTTGATATCAAAATAATTAACTAACCTTTGGAGGGCTTTAATTTTTTAATATTCAACTTTTTATTTTCTTAAATCTTAGCAGTTAATAATATTCTAATCTTATTACTGCCTCAATTTCATCATCGCCTCTGCTTGTATCTGCATTGACTTCTATTATTCTAGATGAATTTGAACTATATCTTAATTTAGAAATAAATTTTACAAATTTTGTCCTATTAGCTTCCACACTAATGGTTACATCCTTGCATATTTTGCCTATTTTTTTCTCTTTGTTGTAATAAATCATTTTAGGGCAATCGATTTTAACTTCGTCAATAGAAACCTCTGCTTCTTTTTCAATTTTAATTATATCAGATAAAATTTGCGTATCTGATGTAATATTTTTAAAGCCTTGTGCTTCTAACAGACTCTGATTGCCAACTATATTTCCTTCATATTCCTTTTCTAATCGTCCTACACCATGATTCTCTAGTCGATTATCTAGTGTGTTTAAGTCCCTTGCGATTGTAGCTTCACTATCTAATTCCCCTTGCAGATAGTCTAGTCTACATCTCATCTGTACAATATTATAACTCAATTTCCTCTTTTCTCCCCCATATAAATTAATACTCACCATTGATGAAACTATTACCATAGAAACACCACATATATAATACCAAACTTTAAAAGATTTTTGAATATTTTTTTTACTTTTTGAACAATCTTTTTTTATAATTCTTCTCATATATTAAAGTGTCCCTTCTATGCTTAAAAACCAATTATTGCTCTTACTATCTTTTACTAACTGTCTTACTTTTATTTGCTTTATTTTTCCTCCTTCAATATTTTTTACAATTTTTAATGCATCTTCTTGCGAGCTCGTTTGAATTATCGCCACAACATTTTTTGTTGTAACATCTAATTTGATTATTTTATCGGTGTTTTTTATATTTTTTTCAAATTCCGTTTGTATTTCTTTCCATTCAGCATTTTTTACATTATCTGCTAAAATTCTTTCCTTATAACTTGCTTTTAAATCAGATAATTTATTTTTATATTTTATTTTTTCCACTGTTGGAATACCAATAACACATATTGCAAAAACTACACATGCCGTCAAAAACATTTTTGCAAATCTATTTGAATTTAAAATTATACCTGTTTTATTATCATTATGTTTTTCTACCTTTCGATATTGTTCTATTAACTTATCTTCTTCAACATAAATTGTTCCTTCATCTAGCATTTTAACTTCTGTTTCTAAAAAGCGTTGCAAAAAAAGTTCTAGACCAGACATATGACTAGCAATTCCTGTCACATATACCACTTTTTTTCTTCTCGTCATAATATCTGTTTTTAAGACATTATCTTTAATTTCTTCGAATAAAAAATGTAGCCTTCTAACTACTGAATCTTTATATTCTTCTTCGTATTCTCCGTCCGTTCCATGATTAAAACAATCACGTTTTTCCATCTTGGCAATAATTTCACTTACTTCATCTTCTTCAAAAACTTTATTTTTTATTAGCGAATTAATTGCTTCATTAGCACCATACATTATAACCTTTTTATTAATTATTCTTCCACGTTTCACATCAAAAAATACTGTTTTTGACATTCCAATATCTACGATTGTTATATTTTTATATTTTCGCGCAAAAGAATCATCATACACATTTTCAACCACGTTTAATCCTGTAAACTCCATACCTAATAAATCGGAAGTTTTCTTAGCTCCATCCATAATTTTTTTAGGTACAGCTGTTAATATGTATGTTTTTTCTTTTAATCTTCTTTCTTTAAATGTCTGTTTTTCATTTTGTTCATCAATAAAAACATAAAATATTTTTTTATTGATTGGAAATTCCGATAATATTTGATCTTTAACTTTTTTATTTCTTACTTTTAGGGAACTTTGAATTTTTTCTCTTTTTGCTATTATCTTTGTTGAATGCACAAGCATACCAACAGTTTTATAACCTAGCTCATTAAGATCTGCTATTGTTAATTTTTTATTTTGGGATATAACTTCTTTTATTGATTTGTCATATATTTTTGCAGTAATATCTTTTCTTATAATTTCTAATTTATTTTCAAAAAGGTCTATAAATTTTTGGGCATCACAAATGTTTCCATCATAAACAACATCTTTGGGTGTATCAAACATCATAAATGCATCTATTATGGATTTTCTTTTCTTTATTGTAACAAAATATATTTTTGCAATCTGATTCCCAATTTCAAAGCACAACATTTTCTTTTTCATAACACCGCACTCCCTAAATTGCTAGATAATAATAGCATTTATTTTCCTTAAAATAACTGAACACGTTCACTCATTAAAGTTTTGTCGCTAGAATAACTTATAGCACTTTCTCCATTTATTATCCCCTTCATATATAAATCATAGATTGAATCATCCATAAGACGCATTCCATCTTTTTTACTTTCTTGCATTATATTTATTATTTGATTAGTTTTTCCAATTTTAATTAATTTAGAAATCTCCATATTGTTTAACATAACCTCAAACGCCACTTCTCGGCCTTTTGAATTTTTTATTGGTAGTAACTGTTGTGCAACAACACCCTTAATTACACTAGCTAACATAACTCTTATTTGTTGCTGCTGGTGTACTGGATAAACCTCAATAAGTCTATCTATTGCATCCACGACATTATTATTATGTAATGTTGAGAATACCAATCTACCATTTTCAGCTGCAGCAATCGCCGACGATATTGTTTCTAAATCTCTCATTTCACCAACAAATATTACATCTGGATCTTGTCGTAATGCCGCCTTAATTGCTCTAGAATAACAACTAGTATCTACTCCAATTTCTCTTTGTAATACTATTGATTTTCCATGCTGATGCAAATATTCTATTGGATCTTCTATTGTGATTATATTTTTTATAGAATTTTGTGCTATTTCTCTTAATAATGCTGCTATTGTTGTTGATTTTCCACTTCCAGAAGGTCCGGTAACCAAAATTAATCCTTTTTTTACTTTACATAAGTCTATTACCGATTCCGGAATATTTAAACTTCTTGCGTCAGGAATAACGAATGGTAAAATACGCATAGACATCGCAAACGTTCCTCTTTGTCTAAAAACATTCACTCTCACACGACCTAATCCGGAAACAGAATATGCAAAATCTAATTCTCCATTTTCTTCTAGTTCATGTAACTGTTTTTCCTTTAGCATTCCATTTAAAATGCCCTCTATATCGTATGGTTTTAAAAAATATTTTTCTAATGGAATCATATCACCATCTACTCTAATCATAACATTACTTGATGGTGCTAAATGAATATCAGAAGCGTCATTATCTTTTGCTTCGTTTAGAATTTGTAATAATAATTCGATGCTACTTTCTCCCATTTTTCTCCCCCATTAGTTAAAATATTTAGGGGAAAAATAGAATATCCCCCTAAATTAATTATAATTGTTTTGCATAATTCTTTCAACTATATAGAATTTTTTTTGTTGATTTTTCACAAGATTATTTTTCTTCTTCCCAACTAATCATCGTAAGCCCCTTTGCTGGTGCCGTTGGTCCTGCATAGCTTCTATCTTTATGTTCAATTATATCTTTTATTTCATCTGGTTGAATATCACCTGAACCGACTTTTATAAGTGTTCCAGCTATAATTCTAACCATGTTATATAAAAAGCCATTACCTGTGACTCTTATAGTTATAATATCATCTATTTTTATTACTTCACAGGCATAGACTGTTCTAACTGTAGTCTTGACCTGCGCATTTGCTGCACAAAAACTTTTGAAATCATGTTCACCTTCTAGGTGTTTTGCTGCTTCTTTCATTTTTTCTACATCTAAATCATAATAATAAAAATGTGTATCTAATCGTCTAGTTGGATCTGGAAATTTTCTATTTAAAATTCGATATTCATATACTTTTTTACTTTTTACAAATCTTGGGTGAAAATCATCAGCCACTTTAGACGAATCTATTACAACGATATCCTCTGGTAATCTTTGATTTAATGCGAAGCATATTTTTTCTGCTGGCATTCGCGTATCAACGTCAAAAATACACACATTTCCCAATGAATGAACTCCAGAATCAGTTCTACTTGCTCCAATTACATTTATTGATGTTTTAAATAAATGCGATAAGGCCTCATTTAATTTTTCTTCTATTGTTACACCATTTGGTTGTACTTGCCATCCTTTATAATTTGTTCCATCATATGCTACTACTAATTTTACTCTCATATTTCTTTCCTTAATTACATTTGTATACTATTGTGGATAAGGAATCACAATTCCTGCAGCAACTACAATTACAAGAAACGAAATAATTATTACATATGCTATCTTATCTCTTTTTTCATAATGTAGTGGTTTCATTTTAGATCTACCTTCAGTAGCAGTGTAACATCTTGCTTCCATAGCCATTGCTAATTCATCAGCTCTTCTAAATGCAGAAACCATTAGTGGAACAAGCAATGGTATCATATTTTTAGCTCTTTTTATGATATTTCCACTCTCAAAATCAGCGCCTCTTGCCATTTGTGCTTTCATAATCTTATCTGTTTCTTCTACCAAGATAGGTATAAATCTAAGTGCAATTGACATCATCATTGCAATTGCATGAACTGGTACATGAATTTTTGATAACGGAGATAATGATTTTTCTAATCCATCTGTAAGCTGGTTAGGTGTAGTAGTCAAACTCATAAGTGATGTTCCAATTATAAGATATATTAATCTTACTGTCATAACGACTGCATTTGTTATTCCTACATCCGTAATTTTTAAAATTCCATAATGCCAAAATGTCACTTTACCTGGTGTTAAAAACAAGTTAAAAATTGTCGTAACAAGCAAAAGCATAACAATAGTTTTTAATCCTTTTGTTATGTACAAAAATGGAATCTTAGATAACTTAACTGCTGTTGCCAAAAAAAATGTGATTACTATTAACCCTACTATTCCTTTACACGAAAATAAAGCTATTATATAAATAAGTGTTGCAAACAACTTTACCCTTGGATCTAATTTATGTATTATTGAATCCATAGGATAATATTGTCCTATTGTAATATCTCTAATCATTTTATATCTCCCCTAAAGCCTTTAAAATACTTATTTTTGCTTCTTCTACTGTGGTTGCATCTACATCAACATCTAAATTACGTTCTCTTAATTCATGCATTAAATAAGTCACTTGTGGTGCTGCTAGGCCCATTTTTTCAAGTTCTCTATAGTATTTAAAGACTTCTCGTGGTTTACCATCAAGCATAATTTGACCCTTGTCCATAACGATTATTCTATTAACATAATTAGCAACATCTTCCATACTATGTGAAACTAAAATAATTGTCATATTTAATTCTTGTTGCATCTTCTTTAAGAGATCAAATATCTCGTCTCTACCTGCTGGATCAAGACCCGCTGTAGGTTCATCTAATATCAAAACTTTAGGCTTCATAGCTAAAACACCAGCTATCGCAACCCTTCTTTTTTGACCACCAGATAATTCAAATGGAGAGGAATAAAATAACTCCTCTGGAAAACCGACATTATAAAGTGCCTCAAAAGCTCTTAATTCAACCGTTTTTTTATCAAGGCCCTGATTTTTAGGTCCAAAACAAACATCATCAAATACTGTTGTTTCAAATAATTGATGTTCTGGATATTGAAAAACTAAGCCGACATTTCCTCTTAATTTTTTCATATCATAATCATCATCGTAAATATCTTCTCCGTCAACATAAATATGACCTGATGTAGCCTTAATTAATCCGTTTAAATGTTGAGTTAATGTTGATTTTCCTGAGCCTGTATGACCTATTATTCCTATAAATTCATTATCATCAATTTTTAAACTAATATCCTTTAATGCCATAATCTCATATGAAGTACCCTGTCCATATAAATAGCTAACTTTATCTAAAATTATTGACATAATATCCTCTTTCTTTTCTTACCTTTCTACTGTTGGGAAACTTTTAATAACGCATTTATTAATTCTTCTCGTGTCAAAATACCATCTGGAATATCTAAACCACTCTTTTTTAATTCATGCGCTAAAAGTGTAATCTGTGGTACGTCTAATCTGTGTTTTTTTAATTCTTCCACTTGTGAAAAAATTTCTCTAGGCACACCTTTCATTATTACTTTTCCACTTTCCATCACGTAAACAAAATCTGCATTAATTACTTCTTCCATATAATGAGTTATTAAAATTACAGTTATATTTTTCTTTTTGTTTAGTTCTGTAATTGCTTCTATTACCTCTTTTCTACCATTTGGATCAAGCATCGCAGTAGGTTCATCTAAAATAATACATTTAGGCTCCATAGCAACAACTCCAGCTATAGCTACTCTTTGCTTTTGTCCTCCTGATAGTTTATTAGGCGAATGATGTCTATACGCTGTCATTCCAACTGTTTTTAAGCTCTTTTCAACTCTTTTCCAAATTTCTTCCGTTTGTACTCCTAAGTTTTCAGGGCCAAATCCTACATCTTCCTCAACGACACTTGCAATAATCTGGTTATCTGGATTCTGAAAAACCATACCTGCTTGCTTTCTTATTTCTAAAGTTTTTGTTGGATCTAATACATCTTTTCCATCTACAATTAATGTTCCTGATGTTGGACTAAGTAAAGCATTAATATGTTTTGCAAATGTTGATTTGCCCGAACCATTATGCCCTAAAATTGCAACAAAATCGCCTTCTTTTACTTCTATGCTCACATCATCTAGAGCCTTTGTAATCCCTGATACATTATTATCTTCATCACGTTTTATATATTCGTGAACTAAGTTTATTGCCTTTATTATATTCATATTAATCATCCCATTTTAATCTGTGAAGTTCACCTTCTAATTTCATATGATCAAATTCATTTTGACGTAACGCTTCATATAAAACAATTGCCACTGAATTTGACAAATTAAGCGATCTAGTTTCTCCAATCATAGGAATTCTAACAGAAGTATCTTTATTTTCTTTTAAAATTTCTTCTGGTATTCCTGCACTTTCCTTACCAAACATTATAAAACAATCTGATTCATACTTAACATCTGCATATGTTTTTTTTGCTTTTGTTGTAGCATAGTAAATTTTTGCATTAGGATTTTTTTCACAAAAATCTTCCCAATTAACATAAGTTCTAACATCTAAATCTTTCCAGTAATCCATTCCTGCTCTTTTTAAATGTTTCTCATCTAACGAAAAACCTAGTGGCTCTATTAAATGTAATTTTGTTCCTGTAGCCACACAAGTTCTTCCGATATTTCCTGTATTTGCTGGTATTTCTGGTTCATATAATACAATATTTAATTCTGCCATTTTATTACTTCCTATCTAACACTTTTATATATTTAAATCAAAAAATTCTTTTCAAAATGCCAAAACCCATTGTAAAATCAATGGGCTTTAGGTATCTAGATTAGAACTATTATTTATTATTCTTTTCTCTTAATTCTGTTACGAATTCCTCAAGTCTATCTAATGCAACTTTTAAATCGTCTAATGAATACGCATATGAAACTCTTAAGTATCCTTCACCAGAATCACCAAATGCTGTTCCTGGTACTACTGCAACCTTTTTATTTTTCAAAAATTCAGTTGCAAATTCTTCAGATGTCATATTGAACTCTTTTATACAAGGGAATGCATAAAACGCTCCTAATGGTTCGAAACAATCTAATTTCATTTCTTTGAAACGATGCATCAAATAACGTCTTCTACCGTTATATTCTTCTCTCATCATTTCAATATCTTTGTCACCGTTTTTCATTGCCTCAACAGCTGCATATTGGCTTGTTGTAGGAGCACACATGATTGCGAACTGATGAATCTTTAACATCTGATCTAATATTACTTTTGGACCACATGCATAACCTAATCTCCATCCTGTCATTGCAAATGCCTTTGAAAAACCATTAATTACAATAGTTCTTTCTTTCATTCCAGGTATAGAAGCAATTGAAACATGAGATTTTCCTTCAGTATATGTTAACTCTGAATAAATTTCATCACTTAACACAAATAAGTCATGTTCAATAACTACCTTAGCAATTGCCTCTAAATCTTCTTTATCCATGATTGCACCTGTTGGATTATTAGGGAAAGGCAATACCAATAATTTTGTTTTATCTGTAATTGAATCCTCTAGCTGTTTAGCTGTTAATCTAAATTGATCTTTAGCTGTCAACTCAATTGGTACTGGTTTACCATTTGCTAATACACAACATGGTACATATGATACATAACTTGGCTGTGGAATTAATACTTCATCGCCTGGATCAAGCATAGCTCTCATTGCTATATCAATAGCCTCACTTCCACCTACAGTTATCATAATTTCATTCTTGTAATCATATGAAAGATTATATTTTCTGTCTAAAAATTTAATTATTTCTATCTTTAATTCTTTTAAACCTGAATTTGAAGTATAAAAAGTTTTACCTTTTTCAAGTGAATAAATACCTTCATCTCTAATATGCCATGGTGTATCAAAATCTGGCTCACCAACACCTAATGAAATAGCATCATCCATTTCACTAACGATGTCGAAAAATTTTCTAATTCCTGAAGGTTGAATAGTTGTTATTGTTTTTGATAATGGGTTTCTCATTAGAACATCATAATCCTTTCATCTTTTGTTGGAGCAGTCATTACAGTTCCATGATCTTTATATTTTTTCAAAATAAAGTTAGTCTTTGTACTTAATACTGTATCAAGTGCTGATAATTTTTCAGATACAAATTTTGAAACTTCTCTTAAAGTTTTTCCTTCAAGAGTTACCATTAAATCAAATCCACCAGAAATAAGATAAACTGAATTAACCTCTGGATAGTTGTAGATTCTTTCTGCTACTTTATCAAATCCCATACCTCTTTGTGGAGTTACTCTAACTTCGATTAAAGCTGAAACTTTTTCAATACCAGCTTTATCCCAATCAATAAGTGTGTGATATCCACAAATAATATGTTCTTTTTCCATTGCTTCAAGCTCATTTACAACAGCTGAAACATCTACGCCTAACACTATTGCAAGTTCATTTAAATCTATTCTACTATTTTTTTCAATAAAAGTTAAAATTTTTTCACGCATAATTCCACTTTCTCCCTTTCTTGTAAGAAATATTTTAATATACTAAAACTTTTCTAATTTCATCTGTCTGTGGAGTTTCTAGAAATCTTCTTTCATCTCCAATTAAAAGTACTCTATCTTTTGAATCGGTCGTTCTTCCAACAACTTCTGCATTTTTACCGATTCTTTTTATTGCTTCAACTACTTGACTTCCATTTTTAGCAATAATTAAAGCACTTCCCATAGATGATAATTTGTATGGATTAATTTTGAAAAATTCACAAATTTCAATTGTCTCTTGTTTAATCGGAATTTTTCTACTATCAATTTCTAATCCCACATTAGCTCCTTCGGCTAATTCCCAAAGTGCTCCTAAGATACCACCTTCTGAGATATCATGGATTGTTACTGCACCGTTTTCATAAGCTATCTTTGCTTCTTCTTCAATCGATAAATATTCTTCAAATACATCAACTCGATCTAAAAAAGGTTCTGCAAATCTTGTTAATAATTGTTCTTTTTCATTGTCAACTAATGCCAATGTTCCGTCCATGCCAATCCAATTTGTTACTATTACATCCATATTTGCGATTACATCTTTATTGGATATAAATTTATCCTTTTTTGCCAGGCCTACTCCAGTTACAGTCACTATTGGTACACAAACTGCTCTAGTACATTCAGTATGACCACCTATAACTTGAGCTCCTAGCTTGCCCGCGACTGCATCTATTTGTTTTATTATAGTTCTAACATTTTGCTCATTAAAACTTGTAGGTACAAGTAAACTTACTAAAATTGCAACTGGTCTTGCACCTTTAGCTCTTACATTATTAAAGGCCCTATATACTGCTCTTTCTCCAAGCTTATTTTCATCAATCGGCATTGTTATAGGATTAACTGAAAAAACAACCTCTTCGTCTTCTCCTACTTTCATCCTAGAACAATCCTCTCCTACAGCTGAAGAAAGTATCACATTTTCATTATTACTATTTAATTGTTTTAAAATTGTTCTCTTTAAAATAGCCTCTGATACTTTTCCTGCTTTCATAGACCCTTCCTTTTCTTTTTGTTAAAATCATATGATACTATTATACAAAAATTATGTAGTTTTTGCAAAACATACTAGGCTGCTGGTTGTGGCTGTTCAACTGGCTGCTGTGGCTGTGGTTGTTCGACTGGCTGTTGTGGCTGCTGCTGTGCTTGTTGTCTTGCTGCTTCAGCTGCTGCCTGTGCTTGTGCTGCATCTGCTGCTGCTTTTGCCTCAGCCTGATTTTTTTGAGCTTGAGCAATCTCTGCTTTAACACTTGCTACTGCCGCTCTAACTGCACCTTCATCTTTTGATGCCGCTGCTGCCTTAATTTTACCAACTTGTTCACCCGATGCCCCTGCTACACCTACATTAATAATTTTAGGTGCTGCATGATATGAACTCTTATTAAATATATTTCTGCTCTTTTGTTTTCCATTTACAGTTACAATTTTCCATAATTGTGCAACATAACCTTTATGTGCCGCTTGTACTGATGCAAATGATCCAAGTGGTGCTCCACCATCAATTTTGAATTCTGTTTGTGCTGGAGTTTCACTTAATACTTGACTTTCGAACGAAATCTGTCTGTTTTTAGGTCTAGTTTCTTTTCCATAGATATTAAATGTAATATTACCACCATTGCAAACTCCTTCAATATAGATTGGACTCTTTGTATTATTAACAAATCTCATATCTTTTGAAGTTCCTGCAATTGCAGCATCCTCTGATGGTTTAACATAATTGATAATCATAGAATGATTATGTCTCATTGTAATATCTAACTCAGCTCTAATTGCTGCGTTATAAAGAGTTGTAGACACCTGACAAATTCCACCACCAAATGTCTCTACTACAGTTCCATTTGAATAAGAACCTGCTAACTCATATCCATTTTCATTTGTAAAAGGACTTACTGTTTCATAAACTGAAAATTCATCACCTGGGTAAAGGATAGTTCCATTGATTTTTGATGCACCATTTCTAACATTCTTAGCTCTTCCAGCACTTGATGATGAAAAATTAGTTGTATAGCTTCCTAATAAATCTTTTACTTTTGATAATTCTTTTTTATTTCCTCTTGGCTCAACAACCTTAGCTGCAAGTTTAATTTCTTTATTACTTGTATCCCATTTGTCTGCCATAAAATTATTGATTATATATACAGATTTAACGTAGTCGACTTCTTTTCCTTTTTGGCCACCAACTACTTTAAATTTATCTCCTTCTTTAATTAAAGACATGTCCTTTGCCTTAATACTTAATTCTTTTTTATGGTTCTGCAAAAATTTAGCAGTTTTCTTCCTATTTGCTACTAATTTGAGACCAATTTTGATTTTATTTTTTTTGATATTTTGATTTTCCTTATATTGCTTAATTAGGTTACCTCTTTTACCTACCGCCTTTGCTTCATTAACAGTAGCCTCTTCATCTACTTTAATTCCAAGCTCTTCCGGTGTTGCCTCAATTTTACCATTTGGTCCTTGTAATACATATTTTGATGCCTTAAATGAATCAACATATTCCGATATAGCCTTTTTAGCTTGTTTAGAATTCATATTTCCAACATCAACGCTTCCGATATAAACTCCTTTTTTGATGATATCACTTTTTTTTGATACATTAGCAAAAGCAATTCCACCACATGTAACTCCAATTACTGCACAAACTCCGAGTGCAACTAAAATTCTTTTTTTAACTTTTGTAAATTGCATAATTTTTTTAACCTTCTTAATAAATTTTATGTATAGTTTTAGTAAACTTTTAGTTGTTTCACTTGTGATATTGTATCATATTACTACATTTTTTCAATACTTTTCTAATATTTTACAAAGCTAGCTAAGAAGGATGTAATAACCATTGCTAATACTAAAACAGCAGAAATTATTGCTAAAATTCTTTTCTTTTGTTCATTGTTAATTTTTTTCATATTATTTACCTCTTTTTCTTTTATTACGATATACTATAAGTAAGTTAAAAATTTTATAAAGAAAGGAATAATTGCCATGTTTCCATGCCTAACTATTTTTATTATTTTTATAGCTATTTTAACTTATCAAATACATAAATCTGATGCTAAACAAGCCGAAGTTGAATCAGCTTTTTGGCAAAAGGAATATGAAGCTAATGCCACAAGAAAAGCTGATATTTCGACACTTAATTATATTAGCATACCACTTGAAAGATTTCCACCTATACTTAATACTAAAGCGGAAAATGAATTCAGATCTTTATCTGAAAAAAAAATAATAAACTTTTCTGGAATGACTAACACAGAATTAAAATTAAAATATGGTGTTGGAAATCTTGAAATACTATCTGAATATGAAAATAATTATAATCAATTAATTACGACTATACTTGAATATGCAGATGATTTAATAGACACTAATCATATTGATAATGCAATTGAATTACTTGAATTTGGTGTTTCAATAAATGCAGATGTCGGTATTATTTATACTAAACTTGCTGATATTTATAAATCTTCTGGAAAAACAGAAAAAATACCTGATTTAATAAACAAAGCTTCAAGTCTCCAAATGATTACTAAAGATTCTCTTGTTCAAAAACTTGAAGCTATCTACCATACTTAACATATAATCTATCCATTATTCGGGAGGCTTCGTTTCGAGTTAAAGTCTCCCAATTTATTTCGTACTTAACATTTTTATTGGCTAAATATCTTGTTAATTGTTCTTTTTGTTTATTAGTTGCTTTTAATTGTTTTTTTAATTTAACATTAAATTTTCGTGGTAAAAAACATAATTTTTCTAAATCATTTCTTTTTGCTATTTCTTTCATTTTCTCATAAATCTGCATAGTTTCGATAGAATCATCTAAAGCTCTATGCGCATTTTCTCTTTTTATGTCAAAAAACTTACATAAGTTTTCTAAATCCTTTTTTTCATCTTTTGGTAGAATCGTTCTAGCTATTTTTAAAGTATCACAATAGTAAAGATCTAGCTTAAGATTTTTATTAACTGCCCATTGTTTTATAAAACTATAATCAAATATAAGATTTTGCCCCACTAAACAATCATCACCTATAAATTCAATTAATTTATACATAACTTCATCTTCTTCAGGAGCATCAACAAGCATACCATCTTCTATCCCCGTTAAATTTATAATTTTATCGCTTAACTTCATATGAGGATTAACAAATGATTTAAATGTATCAACTATCTGATTATTTCTAACTTTTATTGCCCCTACTTCTATTATCTTATCTTTTTTTACTGCAAGTCCTGTCATTTCTAAATCAAGGACTGTATAATCATCTACAAAATTCATTTATACCACCTTATCTTTTGAATTGCATAAATCGTTTAAAAAACATTCTTTACACAATGGTTTTTTAGCAAAGCATATCGTTCTTCCAAACGTAATCAAATGTAAATTCCACAATATCCACTGATTTTTAGGCAATACTTTCATTAAATCAAATTCGACTTTTACTGGATCTGTTTGTACAGTAAAACCTAATCTTTTTGAAATTCTTTTTACGTGTGTATCAACAACTATGCTTGGATCATTATAGAGATTTCCCCTGATAACATTAGCTGTTTTCCTACCAACTCCTGGTAATTCCACTAATTCCTCTAATGTCACAGGTAAATTTCCGTTATATTTTTCTAGTAAAACTTTTGCACATTTCACAATGTTTTTTGATTTATTCTGGTAAAAACCTAACGAATATATATCCCTTGCAACTTCGTTAACGTCAGCCTTTGCAAAAGCTTCTAAAGAGTCATATTTTTTATATAGCTTTTCTGTAACTTGATTAACTCTTTCATCAGTGCATTGCGCACTTAAAATAGTCGAAAATAACAGTTCATATGGTTTTGAATAGTTAAGATAACAATATAACTCCGTTCCATATTTTTCATTAAAACGCCTTATTATTTCACTATTTTTATTCTCCACGTTTATCTCCTATCTATACATTATTATGCATAATTTGATCAGCCTTTAATTTAATGTCAGTTGTGTCAATTGGAAAATATGATGCTTCATCTGCTCCATAAAGCATTGCTTTATCAACTGTTTTTTCATCTTTTGCTAATACTAATACTGGAATTTTTTTTGTATAAATTCTTGTTTTCATAAAATGCAAAATATCGTAACCGTCGTAATCTTCAAAATTCATATTTAAAATAAACGCACTTATTCGTCTAGAGTACAAACTTAACTGTTCAACAGCATCTTTCCCATTTTTTGCCCATAAAACATCAGCCGAATCTCCAAACTTATTTCTTATTTCTTTAAACTCAGCTTCCTTATCATGCGCAACAATAATAAATCTTTTCTTTTGAGAGTTATAATCAATATTTTTTGGATTTCTAAAAATAATACGATTTCTACCATGATTTTTAGCAATATATAACGCATCCATTGCTATTCCCTTTAAATCATAGTATGAATAAAATTTATCTGCTGTACTAACTATTCCGATACTACAAGTTAACTGAACATTAAGTTCTATATTAGACATTTCTTCAAGTCCCTCTTTAATTTTTGAACACTTGATTTCAATGTCTTTTTCATTTTCAACATTTTGCATTAAAACTATAAATTCATCACCTTTATTTCTTCCAATAATAGCGTTATCTGCAAAAGTTTTTTTCAAAAGTTTACCAAACTTTCTTAATATATTATCACAAACATTTTTCCCTAAAATTTCATTTGCTTTTTTAAAATAATCAAGATTAATACAAATAAGAGCTACTGTATCCTTATCATCTTTTAAACGAAGATATTCTCTCATTTTATTTTCACAAACGATATTATTAAGAGTTCCTGTAAGCTCATCCCTTTGACTTACTTTTATATACTGTTCTTTAACAAGATAGTAACTCAAATGTATTTTAGTAAACAAATTATATAAAACGCACGCAACAAAAAATCCCACTAACGACGCAAAAATATCATTTCTAGCAACGAAATCATGTTTTTGGTTCACCGTAAGATATATAAAAACTATTTCTGAAAGACTTAAAAATAGAAATTCATATTGTGCTGGAAAAATAAATAACGTTGATGCTACAGTTAGTGCAAGTGGTGTAAATGTACATTGACTGTCAGGATATGGAAAAATATCAATAACCATAATAAAGCCCATAATTACAATCTCAAAAATCATACACATCGTATTTATAACTTTAGGACTCTTGACTTCTTCAGATATTGCTATAATAGCCATAATTGCAAATATAGCTGCAATTGGGGCAAAAACTATATACTGTATTGTAATTTTCCATGTTTTTAATAACAATGGTGTAAACGTAATCAAAAATAATATTAAAAAAGTAACTATTATACTTATTGTTCTAAGTGTCAACAAATTTCTTTGCGCAATTTCTTCTTTAGCTTCTTTGTAAAAAATTTGTTTTTTCTTTCTATGGTCTTCAATTTTTTTCAAGAAAACTTTCATTATTTAGAATAAAACCTTTCGTTTTTTTTATTATTGTAACACATTAGAGAAAAAAAAACTATAAATTAAAAAACCATCTAAATTTAAGGCAACTAATCTGTTACCAAAAATCAGATGGTTTTTATTATTTGACTTATATTAACTTTTTACTTGTAAGCCTATAGATAGCCTATCTGTATACCTACTACTTCCTATCAATTTTTACACGCCCGTGTTGAAAATCAAACGTAGTACCATATCACAGCCAGCTACTATTAGCAAGATTGCACCAATAACGTATGCACGTCTTTTTGACTCAAACCCGAATCTAAATCCACAATACATTCCACTTACTACAAATAACACAAGTGCTATTGCAAGCATCACTAATAACTGCCATATTGTAGTTCCGATAAACCCAAAGGCAAATCCAGCAACCAATGTATAAATTCCTGTCAAACCTGTCAATGGAATAAATCGTTTAAAACCAAGGTGTTGCTCTAAATGCTCATTAACTTGCTCATTAACAATAGCTTTAATTATAAGTCTAATTCCTAGACCAAATAAGATAATGACTGCAAGAATATGTCCAATGAATACTTCTTCTGAAGTATCACCATATTTCGATAGAAGTGTAGCCAGGAAATAACCGATATCTAGTGCTAACAAGTGGGCTACAACGATAATCACTGTAACTAATGATAAATGTTTTTTATCAACTTTTCTAACCAATGATCCCTGACACTCCATAGCTGCAAACACATCCAATGAGAGTCCTACTATGATTAGTAAATTTTCAACCCACGTCATATTGTTCCTCCTACAACTATTATCTATAACATATTATACATAATGTTATCATATTTTCCAGTATATTTTTATTATTTCTTAATTTCAGCTACTTTATATACAAATTTTACATTTCCTTTTGTATTTTCTGAAATACCTGCAAAACTATTGTAATCTTTACTTGCATCTAACATTGCCTGTAACTTATTAGCGAATGGTTTTAAATCTCCGTTATAAGAATTTACAATTTTTGAAATTCCTTCATCATTGAATTTAACAATACCATCTGATAACTGTTTAGAACCATCATTTAATTTTGCAATACCAACTGTCAACTGACCAGTTGCATTGTTCAATTGATCTACACCATTATTTAATTTTGCGTTGTTACTTACTAATGTATTTGAACCATTTGCTAATTGTTGTGTTCCGTTTGTTAATTTATTTACACCATTTAATAATTCTGGTACTTTTGAGTTAATTGTAGATGTACCTGCTTGTAATTTTCCTAATCCTTTTGATAATTCAACTGTTCCACCATATAGTGAATTTGGAGTATTCGCATCACCAACATACTGTGCAATTCCATTAACTGCTGCTTGTAATTTTCCAATTCCTTCATTTTGGCTTAAGCTTTGTTTTGTTTGCTGTAATGTATTAATTGCTCCTTCTGCCTGCTCTAATGAAGCTATTGTAGTAATAATTTTCTGTTGTGCTACAGCCATCTGATCTGGTGACATTCCACTTGTTGGAAGAGTAGCTAATTGCTGCGATAAATTTCCAACTACAGCATTGATAACCTGCGTATGATTTTGTTCATTAACACTCATGTTATATGCTTTTAATGCTTCATTTACTTTAGCAAACACACCATTTAATGAATTATCAATTGATGCTGTAATGCTTGGTCCAAAGCTTGCTAATCCTTGTTTTAATTGTTGAGTAACATTGTATAAACCTGGATTTTGAGCTGTTCCGTTACCGCTATAAGCACTTATTAATTTATCACTACCGGCTTTAGCCTGATCTACACCACTTGCCAACTGATTTAAACCGCTAGATAAAGCAGGTAAACTAGATGCTAATGTTTTAACACCATTATTTAATGTATTTGCTCCATCAGCTACTTTACTTGCACCATTTGTGTATTCTTTAATACCATTTTGGAGTACTCCAATACCTGATGCATACTCTTTGAATTTAGAATCTAGTGTTCCGATTCCATCTGATAATTCTTTTGAGCCATTTTGTAATTTATTTGTCGCATCAACTAATTCATTTACCATTGAATCTAAATCAGAATTATTTTCTGTTTTTTTATCCATTAATGAAGCTGCATTTACTACTGCTGTCATTGATCCTTCTAATTCAAAATCCTTAACATCTGCTGTAACTTCAATATAGTTTGGAATGTTTACATCACCTGTAAAATCATTATTTGTTACACCAAGTGAATCTTTTACACCTGGAAGAGCATATCCAATTGCCATTGTTTTTTCGCCAACATTTACAAGTTTACCGTTTGTAATTTCAACGTTTGAGAATTTTGAATCTAAACTTAAGCCAGTTACCGCTGCAAATGGAACGCAAACTTCAACATCTTCTCCGTTTACTTTTTCTTTGAAAGATGTATTATTTGTAAAGTCATAACGAATTGTAACTTTACCTGATTTTCCTGCTAACTCTTTTGGTGAAATTTCTTTACCATCTAATTTGTAAGTAATCTTTTGTGTAATAGGAGCTTCTTTTTTAGTTGTTCCCTGGTAATATATTTCTTTACCATTTGCTTCCCATTTGAGATTATCTCCGTCTCTTGTAAATTTTTCATCACCATTTACATTTTTTATATTAGATAAATCAGATTTATCTTCGATACTATCTTTTTTATCTTTATTTAATAAATGTTCTGATACGATAGTCTTTTTTGCTTTTCCACTTGCATTAGAAAGAACATAAACTGTTTCTTCTTTTTCAATATCTTTTTCAGAAACTGTATTAGATTCTTTATCAACTAATTCATCTACAGTTTCCTCTTTTTCTTGTTGTACTTCTTCTGCTTGTGTTTTTTCAGCATAAACACTATATACTGATGCACCTGTAGCAATCATTGAAATTGATAAAACACCTGCTATAACTTTTACTGTAAATCTATTTTTAAATACATTTTTTAACTCTTGTAATTTCATGATAATCCTCCTATCCTAAAACTATTATTTACTATTTTCCTTTATTTCCCTGAGTTATTACTCTCTGTTAACACTCTCGTCTGCTACATGAAAGTTTTCACTTTTAAAACCCGCACTTGTTGAACAAATCACTCTATCAAATACCATGAACATAGATGGTAATACTAAAATAACAACAAACATACTAATTATTGCACCTCTTGATAGTAGTGAACAAAGTGAACCAATCATATCAATTTGTGAATACATACCTACACCAAATGTTGCTGCAAAGAATGTTAATGCACTAACGATAATTGACTGTGTTGCACTTTCTAATGCTAAATTAATTGAATCACGTTTAGACATTCCTTTAAATCTGTTTTTCTTGTATTTATTAGTCATCAAAATAGCATAATCAACTGTAGCACCTAATTGAATTGTTCCAATTACGATTGATGCAATAAAAGGTAATGTTGTATTAGTATATGCTGGAATTCCCATATTTATAAAAATAGCGAATTCAATAACTGCTACTAATACAAATGGTAAACTAATTGATTTAAATACTAATAAAATAATAATAAATATTGCGCCGATTGAAACTACACTAACTCGTTTAAAATCTTCATTAGTAATATTAATCAAGTCTTTAGTACAAGGCGCTTCACCTACTAACTTAGCTGACTTATCATATCTTTTAATTATTTTTTCTATCTGTTTACATTGAGCGTTTATTTCATCTGATGCTGTTTTATACTCAGATGTAACTAACATTAATTGATATTTACCTGATTTTAATTCTTTTTTTACTTCATCAGGAATAACTTCCTCTGGTACACTTGGTCCAACAATAGAATCAAGTGATACTGCTAATTTAACACCTTTTAAATCTTTTATTTCTTTTATCAAATGGCGACTATCTTTAGGGCTCATAGAACTATCTGTCAAAATCATTGAAGTTGCACCCATATCAAAGTTTTTAGCCAACTCATCATTTCCTTGTTTACTCTTCAAGCTGTCTGGCATTGTTCCGGCCAAATCATAATATACATTAGTATGTGTATATCCCCATACCGATGGTATTAAAATAATAAATGATATCAATAATATAGCTTTAAAATGTTTTACAACAAAATCTGAAATAATTCCCATGTCAGGAAGTAAAACTCTATGTCTTGTTTTTTCAATCCATTTATCAAATACAAGAATCATTGCTGGTAAAACTGTTACACAACCTAATACACCAAATACAACACCTTTTGCCATTACAACACCTAAATCTAATCCAAGTGTAAAGCTCATAAAACACAATGCTACGAAACCAGCCACTGTTGTGATTGAACTTCCGACAACTGATGTAATTGTATTAGAGATGGCATGTGACATTGCTCTAAGATGATCATCTCCATATCTTTCTTGATTTTCTTGGTATGAATGCCATAAGAAAATCGAATAATCCATTGTTACTGCAAGCTGTAGTACCGCTGCAAGTGCTTGTGTAATATATGAAATCTGTCCTTGTACAAAATTCGTTCCTAAATTATAAATTACTGCCATACCAATACTTAATAAGAATAAGATTGGAATAATGAATGAATCCATTGTAATTGATAAAACAATGAAACATAATACTGCTGAAATTACAACATATGCAAAAACTTCTTTTTCAGAAAGCTGCTTAGTATCTCTTAATACAGCAGACATACCACTTACAAAACAATCCTTCTTTAGAATGCTTTGAATTTTATCTGTTGCATCCATTGTAACATCATCACCCATTGATTTATCATATAAAACAACCATCAACTGTGAATCTTTTGCTCTGTTTTTAAAGAATTTTTCTACTTCACTTGGGAGAACTTCTGTTGGAATACTTGCATCTGCAACTGATCCGTACCAAAGTACTTTTTTTACATGATCAACTTTTTTTACTTCACTTGCAAGATCTTTTATCTCCTTATCTTCCATTCCATCTAATACCACAAAAGAAAAAGCACCAGTTCCGAACTTATCTAATAATACATCTTGACCTTTCATAGTATCAATTTGTGATGGTAAATATGATAAAATATCATAATTTACTTTTGTGTTTAAGTATGAAATTCCTGCTGGTATTAATAATAAAAACGATAATATTAATATTGGAATTCTTAGCTTAACAACTGACTTACCAAACTTAATCATTTTGCCACCTTCTCTTTCACTATTTTCTATACATATATAATAAAAAAAAAGACTGAATATTAAAATATTCAATCTTTTATATGTGTTCAGTTAAATATACATTTTTAAAAATCTGTATACTAAAAACTACATTTTCTGAAAAATGTCGTCTAGCGAAAGCGTTAAAATATACTCATATACCTCTGAAAGTTCCTTCGGAGAAACTGACATTCCACTTTTTACCCATTCAATTGCTACAAAACACATTGATTGGGCATAATAACTTGCAACATGTTCTGGTGTAAGCCATCTATGTTTTTTCATATGAGTATTTTCTGAATTTTCCTTTATCATTTCTAATAAAACCTCTTCGGCACACTTTTTTGCTATATCCATAAAAGTGATAGGTCCTTCAAGTTTTACTGCCATGGTGTAAAATAATTTATCTTTTTCCATATTGGTAAGCAGAATCTCCATACCTTCTCTAACCATACCATTTTGAATCAGTGGACGCATTGGTTCGATTAACTCTGTCATTATTATCCATTCCGTCAATTCATATTTGTCTTGAAAATGGTTGTAAAAGGTTGGTCTAATAACTCCTGCTTTATCAGTAATTTCTTTTATTGTTATTTTTTCTAATGGTCTTTTTTCGACTAACGCTTTTAAGCTTTCAGCTAACACCTCATCAATAGCATTACTTTTTCTTTGTCCTACCATTTTTAATTTATCCTCACAAATTTATTCATCAAACTCCATAATAACATAATACCCCTTCTCTGTCTCTTCTATTTCTACGACTTCTCCTTCTCTTGACTTGAGACGTTGACTAACTTCGTAATTACCTGACATTGCAATTGCATGTTCTATTGTATAATAATATGAAGTAGGTAATTTACCTTCTGTAATCTTTAAATGGTCACCAACTTTTGTAAGGCCTGGTCTTTCCATTTTAAACTCCATTCTTCTCATACAATTCCTTCTTTCTGTAACATACTCTTCTATTATTCATCTTTAAATTTACTATCTATAATATCTGAATCATCATATCTAGATGCATTAAAACCAGATTCCCTATCAAAAAAATCTGATGCATTTTTCTTTATGTTTCTATCATAAATAACTTTAGATATTCCTTTGTAAATTAATGCAGCTCCAACAATTCTAATAGCAGTTTTGGCAACAAACCATGAAAAAATCATGCATAACATGCCCACTGCGATTGTTGATATTGCCATAACTTTACTAAGGCCAACATTATATCCACTGTTTCTTAACATTGAAACTTTAGATAATTCACCTAAACCTAGAAATAACATATATATTCCAAACATTGTTGGAATAAAATCAATAAAAAATCTTGGATTAACTATTAACAATATTCCAAAAACCAAAGGAAACAAGCCTAATCCTGTTGTAAAACCCGCTGTTGCTTGATCTAAAAAATAATTACCCATTAAAAAACATCCAGCAACAATAAATAAAACGCCTATTACTACACTTAATACTGATACACTTCCTATTGGAAAAATTAATAACACTAATCCAAAAACAAATGAAATTATAGCCATTGCAATCGCATTATTATAAATGCTATATATCTTTTTCAACGCTTTATACATAATTTTTCACTCCTATTTATACCATTCTATTCAGCTTCATTATATCATTCTAAATATTTCACTTCAAGATAACATTTTTTATTAAATTTGTAATTTATTATTTAGTTTGTTATAATCCATGTTGACTAAGTCAATACAAAAATCGTTTATTCCAATAGGAGGAAAGAAATGGCTAAGAAGGAAGCAAAAACCAACGCAGTACGTATTTTAGAACGTAACAAGGTAAATTATGAACTTATAAACTATGAATGTGATGAATTTATTGATGGCATTCACACAGCCGAAGCATCTGGTGCTTCTATAGAGCAATCCTATAAAACACTTGTAATGAAGGGTAAAAGTAATAACTACTATGTATTCGTTATTCCTATCGCTGAAGAAGTTGATTTAAAGGCGGCTGCACGTTCAGTTAACGAAAAATCCGTAGAAATGATCCACGTCAAAGATTTAACAGCAATTACAGGTTATGTCAGAGGTGGGTGTTCACCTCTTGGAATGAAAAAACAATTCCAAACTATAATAGATTCAACTGCTGAAAAATATGACGAAATCTATATAAGCGGTGGAAGAATTGGAACTTCAATCAAATTAAATCCACATGATCTAGCAAAAGTTGTTCGTGCATCTTTTGGCGATATAATTCGTTAAATTAGAAAATCTCAAAACGCAAAAAGTCACACAATTGCATTTATTTTTCTGCAATTGTATGACTTTTATTTTTATCATATTTCTTTTACTTTTATTCTACTTCTTTTCTTTCTATGTATACTTATTTTTTCTATATAACTGTATACTTATTTTTTTCTATATAACTTTTACTTATTTTTTACCATTAAATTATCCCATTTCACCTTATCAACAACAGTGTACTCATCCACACCATCTCTGCAACTTACAAATTCAAGTGAGCCATCCTTTTTCTTTAAGTATCCGACCCACATCTGATCATATAAACCAGTCTCATCTAAAGTCTGTAAAGCAGCTAATAAAGTCTTAGGACCTTTTATTGTGTAAACCTCTAATTCTGCAAAAATAGGTTTTCCTTCCGGACGACCCTCACAGCCAAAATCTGGTTCTTTCACAAAATTAATATAAGCTTCTGGTTGGAAATGACCCGCTGATAATTCAATACCCTTTTCTAAAATATAGTTCATTCCCAGCAAATCAAAAGTTCCATCATCTAAATATGCGTACATAAACAATACCTCCATAAATGAGCTAATTAGCTCACATCTGATACTTCTCGGTGAAGGTCAATAACAAAAATTTATTACGCAATTACTTTATCTTCTATAAGATCTATAATTGTTTGTAACTCGTTACCTTCATCAGGTGCTTCTCCATAACTAGCATGTGATATTTTTGGCATAACCCCACCTAACAATCTTATATCTTCATTTACAGTTTTTTCGATTGTAAAGTATTTACCTTCATTTTTTTGTCTATCCCATACAAGATATACTCTATAACATGAAGGCACTTGCATATATCTTTCAGGAAAATCTACACGAACAATAGAAACATCATCACTTATGTTCATAGTCATAACAGAAAATTCTTCCTCTAAATATGGATACATTCTTTTTTCCTGATAAAACTCTTCATAAAGTTCGTCCATGTACTTTTCTTTTCCATCAGATAATTCTTGAATAAATTTATCCCCTTCTTCAAATAACTTCTTAGGTAAAAGTGTAAATTCAACTTGTTTTCTTGTCCAAACATGATATTGCTCATCTGTAAGTTCATCTAAAGGAATTACACCTTGTGTTTTCTCTTTTTCAACTTCAACTATTTTTTCTAAAAGTGGTAATTTAAAAATTAAACTATCTGTAAAAGCATTAAGAATAATACCCTCAACATTAAATTCAGGAGTAACTGCCATCTCAACCACTGCTAAAAATGGCATATTAATAACTAGTGGACTAGCTGGTTCTTCTGGAATATGTTTTGCAGATGTATAGACTGGCATATACAACTCATCATCACTATTTTGTATAAAAGCTGGCACCGGACTTTTATCTTCACTCATTAATGCTGGTACTAACACCCTACATTCCATGATATGATTAACTAGTTTAGTAAGATGCTCTGCATCTTTGTGCTCATTATATGCTACAATTAATTCTCCTAATTCTTTGTTTTCTATTTCAATTGTCATTTCGACATCAATTTTTTGATTTTCCTTGTTTTTATTCTCCATTTTTTACCCTTTCTTAATCAAACCCTTATTTTATTAATTCATTTATCTATAACATGTCTCTTAGAATCTATCTTTTAATTCCAATCAACACTCCGCCTATCCCTTCTCATTTTATCATATTCTAATAATTTTGTAACTAGATATTAATATACGAAAAAATATACGTTTTTTTGTTTATTATGCAATAATTTCTCTCATACCAAAAAAAGAACTAGAAGAATTATACTTACTCTCCTAGCTCTTAATGTTTTAATTCGTTTTTATCAGATTTACTTCTTTTTGTGATTTTTATACCTTTTTATAATTTTCATCTAAAGTAACCTGGATTAAATCATCTAGCATATTTCCCATCTTACCATACTGTTTAACTCGTTCTTTTAATTTAGATGAGATACGTTTTTTCTTTTTATAGATTACTCTCTGATCAACAGAAGCCCACGCATCCATAATGATTGTACGAAGTTGAATCTCTACTCTCATCATCTTTTGCCCCTTAGGAGTCTCAATCGGAACTCCTAAAATTAAATGATAACTCTGATAACCATTTGATTTTGGATGTTTGATATAATCCTTTTCTTTTATAACTTGATATTTACCATCTGATTTTATTTTATTTACAATCCAATAAATATCTTTTAAACAAAAGCAAATCACTCTAACTCCAGAAATATCATTTAGTCTAGTTAACGCAACATCAAAATTAACTTTACAACCTTTTCTCTGTAGCTTCTCGCAAATACTATCTGCAGTTTTCATTCTACTTTCAATATGTCTTGCAAAACCTTCTCCAGTCTTTTTTATATACAATTTATTTAAAAATTCTATATAATCAATAACCTTATTTCTTGCAACACTATGTTCATGTTGAAAAGTTTCATCTTTCCATCTTCTAATAATTTCCTGTCTGCGAATTTCATCATCACTAAATTCTATTCTTGTCCTAAATACTACCGGAGTATTTTTTAATGTGTGTTCCATGATACATCCCCCCAATTAACCAACATACACTGTCACATGTTCTAATAACGTTTAACCGTACCTTTCGCCTTTAACACATTTTATTGAAGGAAAATAATTCAATCATGGTTATGTCAATTATAATAACAGAACTAAAATTGAAATTACCTTACTAACATTCTAGACACTTCTTCACTTTTTCTGTCAAATGAAATAACGTCATCAAATTGATGATTTTGTAACATCTTTACAAACATTGTATCTCTATAAATCCATGGTGAATAATAAAAATATGAATTAGCATCAATAATTTCCTCTGGCGTAGCCCAGCATAAATGATAACCCTTTTTTATTTCACTTAAAGTCATATTCGTCTCAACCATCTCATCCTCTACTTCACAAAAATAAAAATAAGAATGACATACATACTTTAAATTTTTCTGATACAAATCTTCTCTAATCTCTTCAATTTCGCCCAATTCTTTAACAGAATTTCGTTTTACTAATAGACCTGCCTCTTCCCTTGCTTCTCTTATAATCGTATCAATATAGGTTTCCCCGTTTTCTATACCTCCACCGATTATCTTATAATCACCTGCTGTTCCGTGCTGCGTTGCAATTTTATTTTCTTTAACAATAATTGTACGGACTGCGTGTTTCTCAAAAACAGGCATATCATCTGTATAATTTTTACTATCTAGAACCAACAATTTTTTCATAAGTTTCCTCTCTCCATTAAAGGAATACTGGTTAAATTCGTTAGCTTTCTAGTCACCCCTATAATGTAAATACTAGTATAATATAAGTCCCCCCTTTTGTCTTATTAATAAACTAGTAAATATATATAAATAATATTATATTAATATTTATCGAATCTTTTTTTATAAAATTTATATATAATTTATTTTTACCACAAAAAGTTTAATATTTCAACCTATCGCTCGTCTTCTTCGGTCTTATTGTTAGACTTTGAATTTTCTTTACTTTGTGCTTGTTTTGTAGGATCCGTTGTTTCATCAATCGTTGCCGTATCTTTCGACTTAGATCCATTTGATTTAACAAGACCTTTACTATTGTATTTGAGCGATTTTCCATTTTTATCTGTGAATTCTTTATTAACTTTACTATCATTATTTTTTTGATTTAAAGTCTCAAAATCCATTTCGTTTTCTTGTTTATCTACTTTTTCTTGATAACAAATCTCTTTGTCATCTTTAGTACTTCTATTATATTCCTTTTCCTTTGAAAAATCATCTATTTTTTCTTTTTTTTCATCACTATAGGTACTATCACTTTGCTTATCTTTATCACTAGAAATTCTTCCAGTTGATGATAACAATGAAAAAACAGAATCATTTTGACATACCTTGACCTTTTCTTCCTCGCTTGGTATTTCACCATCATCGTCACTCTCATCCTTATATATGTCTTCCATCATGACATAACGTCCTGTTGAAATACCGAGTTTAGTAGCCTTTTCATGCACTTTTTTATTTGATTCTGTAAAATATAGATTTAAAGACTTATCGCCTTTTTTCTTAATCAATTCTTCAATATGATTTTCTAAACTACTAATTGTACTCTTATTATCACTTGAAATATTCATAAGAATATAATTATTAGTTTTCTTGATATAATTTTCCTTATAAAGGATATCAGTCGTTGTATCAATTGCTTTATCAAAGTCACAATATTTTTTACATACTGTATTATATTTTTTTAATACCCTCTTTCCATCAATATTGAGTGCACTGACTTCAATTACTTTTCCTTGGCGGTTTAGAGTATACTCTACCGAAGGGTTAATATCTAGTGACACGTATATATATGGACTTCGACAATAAAAATTATAACTAGCTGTTGCAATTAAAACAATTGCAAAACATACGCATGCAAACATTATTTCTTTGATATACTCTACCATTTCATCTTTTATATTTTTTTGTTTTTCAAGTTCTATGGTTTCGCCTATCATACCCTGACAATCGACAGTTAAAATTTCACCATCTTCTCTAAGTACAACAACTTCATTATTTTTATCCTTGTCTAAAATTAATGCCTTCATATTCAACTCTCTGTCTTCTATATCTTATATATTTTACAAATATTAATCACCTAAAACTAAAAATGCCTCAAGAATAATTTAACATAATATTTCTTGAGACACCTAACCTTATTTTATACATTATTTACAGAAATGTCAAATTTTAATTAACATTTTTATATTTTCCTAAAAATTCCATTGTTCGTTGATTCTTCGAATTAAACATTTCCTCTGGAGTTGTTTCCTCAACTATAAATCCTTTATCCATAAAAATCATTTTGCTTGAAACATTTTTTGCAAAATCCATTTCATGGGTTACAATTACCATTGTCATTTTTTCTTTTGCTAATTCTTTAATGACTTTTAAAATTTCTATTGTTAACTCTGGATCTAAGGCTGAAGTTGGTTCATCAAAAAATAGTATTTGTGGCTTTAGTGCAAGTGCTCTAGCAATTGAAACTCTCTGCTGCTGCCCACCTGATAATTGACATGGGTATGCATCTTCTCTTCCTTCTAATCCCATCTTTTTTAATAATTCTCTAGCCTCTTTGATAACCTCTTCTTTATTTCTCTTTTGCACTCTAATAGGTGCATCAATGATATTTTTCAACACTGAATAATGTGGAAAAAGATTAAAATTCTGAAAAACTAAGCCAAAACACTCCATTGCTTTTTTCACACTATTTTTATCAGCATATATAGCTTTTTTTCCATCAGATTCAACAACTTTTTTTCCTAAATATAAAAGTTCTCCATCATCAATTGTTTCAAGAAAAGTTGCACATCTTAAAAGTGTTGATTTTCCAGAACCAGAAGGTCCAATAATCGAAACGACATCTCCTTCATTTACTCTAAAACTTATATCTTTGAGAATTTCGTTTCCATCGAAACTCTTTTTTATATGTTTCATTTCTAATACACACATAAATATACTCCGTTCCATAATATTTTATTTTTAAACATATACTATATTTCATAATAGCTTAATTTATCTTCAAAAAGTTCCATAACTGTAGCTACTGCAAAATTAAATATATAGTAAAAAATAGCCGCTACTACAAAAGGAAGCATACTTTTTTCTGATGCTGCAAGTGCCTTAGCCCCTGAAAACATCTCTGAATATGCAATCGAAAATGCTAACGAAGTATCTTTAACTAATGTAATTACTTCATTGGTAATTGCCGGTAATATTCTTTTTATAACCTGTGGTAAAATTATAAAAATAAACGTTTGAAACTTATTGTAGCCTAATATTTTTGCTGCTTCGTATTGTCCAGCAGGCATAGATGATATACCACTTCTAAAAATTTCCGCAAAATATGCTGCATAGTTTATAGAAAATCCAATAATAACAGCAATGCCTCTGTATTCTGGCGACAATTTACATCCAAACAAATAATACGGTCCATAATATACAACTAACAGTTGTAACATCAAAGGTGTTCCTCTCATGATCGAAATATATACCTTAACAACTGCCTGTAATAAATAATTCTTTGACATTCTTCCTGTTGTTACAATTAAACCAAGAGGCAATGAAAAAATAAGTGTCAACATAAAAATCATTATTGTAACCATCATGCCATCAGCTAATTGTAATACAATATCTATCATATTCATAAAAAAATCAAAACAACCCTTCCATTTTTTATTATTTTAAAATACAAACATCTGCCTTAAACCATTTTTTTGAGATTTTTGCAAAAGTTTTATCTTTTTTCATTTCAATTAATTTTTCTTCAACTAAATCTCTTAACTTAGTATTTTTCTTCTCAAATCCAACGCCATATTTTTCATTTGAAATTTTATCCTTTAAAATTGCAAATTTATCTTCACGTCCTTTTATTTGATCTTTTGCAACAAAAACATCCATTGCAACTGCATCAACTGCACTAGACTCTAAATCCATCATTGCTGTATTATAGTCTCCTACTGTCTGCATTTTAGAAAAACTTTTTAATAAATCCTTATGATCTTCATCTTTTAAAGCTGTTTCTGCTGATGAATCCATCTGAACGTCAATTACTTTTCCAGCTAAATCTTTTGCATTATTAATATTCGAATCTTTTTTAACTACAAACACTTGAGAATTATCCATATATGCCTTAGTCCAAGCATAATTCTTCTCTCTTCCGTTTATTGTAAATCCGTTCCAAATACAATCTATATTTCCTGTTTCAAGTTCAATATCCTTTGAATCCCAATCAATTGGTTTTAAAACAAGTTTCTTATTCATTCTTTTCGCGCATTCTCTTGCCAAATCGATGTCAAAGCCTTTAAATTCACCATTTTTATCTTTATATCCAAAAGGTGGAAAATTTTGATCAAAACCAACTACAAATGTATCTTTCTTATTATCTTGTACTTTCTTCTTATTGTGTAAGCCACTATAAACTCCTAACACCGCAATAAGTATCGCTATTACAACCAATAAAGAAATTTTTAGTTTTTTTGCTTTCATATTTTTCTCTCCTTTTTACTTTAGTATGCTAATATGGTAATAGATTATCATAATAACATCACATTGTAAATAGGTAGGTTAAATATTATTATATTTAATTCCAAAATATTCTAAATATGAACTAAACTTTTCTTGTGCTACTAATGTTATGTTCTTTAAAATAGAAGGTTCTTCTTTCCATTTTTCTATTCCTCTTAAATAAAAGACAGACATATCTTCCTCAATTAAAAACGGTACAATTCTATTCTTTAAACATTCTTTCAATACTATTAGCCTCGCGATTTTTCCATTAGAAATCGAAAATGGCGAAATCATCATAAAACGGTGTAAAAGATATAATACATCGTCTAATTCTACATTTTCTTTTGAATTATATTCATCTAATAATATTTTTATTTCTTTTTCAACATTTTCTGGTTTTACAGTTTCGATTTCATTAAATTTATTTTCTGATTTTTTATAACATGAATTCTTTGAAGTAAGATTTTCTACTACATCAGTGGAATTTTCTAACATAAAAAATAGTTTCTTTATATATTTTTCATCAAGATCCTTTTTTGCTGTTTTAATAATAAAATCTAAACATCTAAAATGATTACTCATCTCTATGATTTCATCAACATCAAGAATATTTCCACCTAATGATAAACTTTTATCGTCGTGCATATAGCGAACTTGCTCTCTTGATAATTTTCCGCCCTCTAATTTAAACGTATTAAATGTAGCATCAATAACAAATCCATGATAAATTCCATCATCAATTCCTTTTTTCATTTCTATCTCTAACGCCTTTAACAAACCTTTTTTCTTCCTTTTACTCTCCATTCTAATAGGTTTTCTAGCGTTTTCAGGAATTAGCCACATCTTTCCTATTTTTTGTACTCCAGGAATCATTCCTTCCTGACAATAATTTCTAACTGCCCTAGTTGTTATTTTCCATTCTTGCGCAATTTGTGTGACTGATTTATATTCCTGCTTAATATTATCATTTAAATCCATACAAAATCTCCTTTTAAAAACTTACATTCTTCATTCTACATACAAAATATAATTTAAATTTGCATACATTGCTTCTTAATTCTAAATTCATATACATTGTTTCTTAAATTTAGACTTCCATACTTTATTTCGTACTAAACATAAGGTATTTATAATACTTTTATTCAATAATTCTACTTTATATAAAAGTTTCTTTCAATACACTATTATTGTCTTTTCTTATCAAATTTTTTATAATTAATATTAGCTTAACGAAAGAAGGTAATATAATATAATGAAATTTACAACAGAAAATGAATTACAAAATTTTGATTTTAAAGACGCATATATAAGTGATATTCGCTTTTCGCTAGATAACTTTATGCTATATCTCGATAATGTAAAAATTTTACCATCTAATTCTACTAATCGTGATATTCGTACAATGCGCACTAATAATCTAATACTAACATTAGAAAAAGCCACAATAACATCCTTTATAAACGAAGGCTATAAAGTTTATAACGCAGATGGAAAACTTTTAAAAACTGTAAACGATTCACCTATACCAGAAGAAAATTATAAACAAGCTGTTAATGAATTAATTTCTTGCACAATTAACAATATTGAACAAACTGATGATAAATATACTATTTCAATTGACACTGAAGACCACACTTATTTACTTACTCTTACTAGTCAACGTAATCTAGAAGATTGGAATAAATATTTTAATTTATAAATTAATTTATAAATGTTATATGTAAAACTTTAAAAAACTTTTTTATGATTTTTGACCATAAACTACGATGATGGCCTCATAGGTCATTCTAGAAACTTTCCCTATGAGAACCATCATCTATATATAAACTATACTTACATAGTATAGATTTCTATATCAAATTTAACCCTACATTCATAATCTCTCATCCTTTACATTAACTATTTCGTATCAACTACTCATCAACTTTACTGTTAATTTTGCTTAAAGTTTCAAGAATTTTTCTTGCATAATTACATCTTCAGGAATCTCTGCCCCCTGTGATTCTAATTTCTTAATAACGTTAGAAATTAATACTTGTTGTGAATTAATAGTATTATCATATTTTGCAAGAACTTCTTTATACTGAGGATTTTCTTTTAATTTTTCTCTAAATGGTTTAGAAAAAGCACAATATGTTGATAAAATTCCTCTTGTAACCTTATTTAATCTCAATGATCCTGCGACTTCAAATTTCATATATGTCATATAATCTGCTATAAAAACATTTCTAAAATTATTTGAATACTTTTTCAACTGTAGTTTCAACTTTTCCTTTTGATCTGTTGATAACTGTGAATTTTTCTTATAAAACTGTAAATAATCACAATACTCAGATGTTAATGAAGGATCTTTAATATTATTCCAATATGCACCTTGTACAGTCTTGCACATCTCCCAACGATATTCGCCACAGATTCTCAAAAAACTCATTTCAACATCTTCAAAATGGAATATAGAAATAAGCATTCTTGCTGGTGTAGCTCTACGTCTTCCTTCTATTTCCTGCCACATAGAACTTCTTGTTCCTAAATTTGGGAACAAAATTACATAAGGCATAATTTCTTTTTTCACATATAATTGATTAATTCCTTTTGATACATCTGAAAAAACCGTCTCTCTATAAAATAAACTATAATCAATACTTTTTATTTTATTCAAAATATCGTTAATCACTTCTTTCGACATGTAAGAAACATCTAATGGTTTTTGAACATTTTCCTTGTCAAATATAGGTATAAAAACAGAAATCCTACCAAAAGACATTCTATTTCCTAATGTAAAGAAATTCTTAACTTCAAACTCTAATTTTTTCTCTTTATCTTCAAGCAACTCGTTATACTCTGCATCTGAAATTTCACCATGAGCCTTTTGCTCTCTAAGAAAAGTTGGATAATCCGCATCAAACTCATTTCTTGATGGCTCAACTTTTTCGTCATATACCATTCTAAGCCATTCAACCAATGTAACAACCTTACCATCTTCATCAGATTCATAGTTTTTTGCTAATTTATACAACTCCTTAGTGTATTCCTCCCCAGCAAGTTTCTCGTCAATAAAACCAAACATCAAAAACATCGTCACTTCTATCGGAACCATCTCTTCTTCTAATGTTTTTTTGAATATATTTACATAAATACTATAAAAATCCTTTGCAATATCTCTTCTAAGTATTCGCATTTCATCCGATGTATCTGTTCTATTCGAAGAGGCACTATATTTTTCAACATTTTCTTTAAATCTAATCTTTAAATCAACATCAATGTTTGCATACTCAAGAATAACATCTATTGCATTATCGATAACTACATTTTCATCATCCTCAAAAGAATCTCTCTTTAACTGTTCCGATTTAGCTTTTACTTTTAAAAAAATAGATTTAAAATTAGCAGATGATTTCATGAAATTCAAATTATATTCATATATATATTTACTTTCAGCTAAAATTTTTCTAAACAAAGTCGCATTTACAAGTACCGTTCCACTACACATTGAAGCATTTATTCCGTAAAAATTTTCACGTATTTTAGCATCATTTTTATATAACTCAGTAACAAAATTGGCCCTCCAACTGTTAATTATTTCGCTTTGCTTTAACTCTTCTATGTTATAGAGTTCGAAAAAAGTTCTACATGGTTCACCTACTAACGCACAAAGAGTAGGATATTCTTTTTCATTTTTTCTTAATTCTTCTATATTTGATAACATTTTTTCATACTTTTTCTTCAAATTCACATATGCATTACACGAAAGTTGTACCGTTTGGGATGCTAAAACATTTGCTATTTTAGGATTCGATAATATTGCTTTTTCTATATCATTGTCTGATTCATATTTATAACTATACACAGTCGCATCCGTCATTGCTTGATAAGTGTTTAAATATTTTTCATTTGGAGTTTCCCCTAATCCCAATATTCCTCCTGTAGAAATATTTACATCAATACAATCAGAAAACATCTTTATTGTGCCTTTTAAAACAATATCAATTGTATTAACTTCATCCTCTAGACCATGTATTATCTGACCTTTTTTTATCTCTATTAAGCTCATTCTAGTTTCATCCTTCCTCTTTAATCATCTACAGACCATATATCTCTTTAAAACTATATCGGTATACTATTTTTTTTAATTACGTTTCTTATTTCACAGGAAAACTTACTATAAAAAAGGTTTACTATAAAATTGTTTTTTATATATTTTTAATACAAAAATAAATTGACGTATCTCTCTTATGACATTATAATTGAAGTTGCGTATTTTTTGAGATTCTATAGAGTTCATACAAACTCAAACTCTAAAACATAAATCATTGCTCTACTGATTATCAAATAAATACTATATAAACTGATAATCATAATTATTAAATAAATAATTATTCTATAACTAAATTTTAATTCAGACGATTTCACGAAAGGAGATTTATATATGTGGGTTGCTGATAATTGGAAAGACTACAATGTCTTAGATTGCTCTAGAGGCGAAAAATTAGAACGCTGGGGTGACTATATCCTAGTTCGTCCAGATCCTCAAGTAATATGGGATACTCCTAAAAAAAGTAAGGGATGGAAAAAGAAAAATGGACATTACCACAGAAGTTCAAAAGGTGGTGGCGAATGGGAATTCTTCGATTTACCAGAACAATGGAGTATTAATTACAAAAATTTAACTTTTCAATTAAAACCATTTAGCTTTAAGCATACTGGTCTTTTCCCTGAACAAGCAGTTAACTGGGATTGGTTTTCAGATAAAATAAGAAACGCTAATCGTCCTATCAAAGTTTTAAATCTTTTTGCTTACACAGGTGGAGCGACTCTTGCGGCTGCAGAAGCTGGTGCTCAGGTTACTCATGTAGATGCTTCAAAAGGAATGGTTGCATGGGCCAAAGAAAACGCTATTTCTTCAGGTTTAGCAGATGCTCCTATTCGTTGGCTAGTTGATGATTGTGTAAAATTTGTTGAACGTGAAATTAGACGTGGACATCACTATGACGCTATAATCATGGACCCACCATCATATGGCCGTGGACCTAAAGGGGAAATTTGGAAAATCGAAGACAATATTTATAATTTAATTAAATTATGTACTCAAATTTTAGTTCCAAATCCTCTATTTTTCCTTGTAAACTCATACACAACAGGTTTACAACCAGCCGTATTAAAATACATGATTACAACAGCATTAAAAGATTTTCCTGGAACAGTTACAGCTGATGAAATTGGACTACCAGTTCACTCAACAGGATTAGTTTTACCTTGTGGTGCAAGTGGACGATTTGAAGGCAAATAGACCAAAATAATATATTTACTATAACTGCAAAAAGGATAGATATTATATATTCTCCTTTTAGATTTAACTCTATTTAGAAAATATATTAATATCTATCCTTTTATTTTTAATATCTTAATATCCTAGACTTTTATTTTTAATATCTTAATATCCTAGACTCTTATTTTAAATATCTTAATATCCTAGACTTTTATTTTAAATATCTTAATTCTAGTCCTCTATTTTTTCTACAGCATCTTTTTCTTACGTAAAATCAATATCAATATCACGCATATAACTATAGTCAACAATATAATTATTGAAAATCCATGTGTAGTTTTAGCTAAAGGCATCCATCTAGTATCAACATTCATACCATATATACCAGATATTACAGTTGGAACAGCCATTATTAAAGTTACAGATGTAAGTGTTTTCATTACAGCATTCAATCTATTATCTAAAACCGATGAAATCAATTCTCTCGTACCTTGTACAATATCTCTATAAATACTAGTCATCTCAAACGCCTGTTGATTTTCAATAATAACATCTCCTAAAAGCTCTTTATCTTCAGGATATTGTTCAAGTCGTTTGTATCTAGTTAATCTATCTAATACAACGCCATTTGCTCTTAAAGATGTCGCAAAATAAACAAGTGTAGATTCTAATTCATGTAACGCTATTAAATCTTCTTCTCTTGTGTCGTTTCCAATACGTCCCTCTATTTCTGTTCGCATTTTATCAATAACACGAAGATTACTCTGATAAAGCGCCGCTGTTCTATATAATATTTGATACACAAATCTTAATTTCTTTTTCGTAGAAAATTCCTTCACCCTATTCTGAATGAAAGTATGTAAAACCTGAGTATCTTCAGTACAAATTGTTAAAATAACATCAGATGTTAGAATTATACCTAATGGTATAGTTGTATAAGATTCTTTCTCGTGACGAATTTCTGTCGTCGGAATATCCACCAAAATCAGCGTGTAGCCATCTTGTAATTCTATACGTGAACTTTCCTCCTCATCTAATGCTGCCAAGACATCTTCAATATCTACCTTCAATTGTTCCGCAATATATTGTCCTTCCGCAACGGTCGGATTGATCATTTGAACCCAAACACCGCTTCCGATTTCTTTTTGCTCAAAAATCATCTTATTATCAGTTTTATAATACTTAACCATTCATTTCATCTCTTTCATATATAATCTGATAAACTTTTAAATCTAACCACTTATTAAATTTAAAACCAACCTTTTTTAATTCTCCACAATATTTAAACCCAAATTTCTCGTGAAGCTTACAACTCGAAATATTTTCACCAGTAATCAATGAAACAACTGTATTAATTTTTTTATTCTTTTGTGCAAAATCTAGGACAAATTCCATTAATTCTTTTCCAATACCTTGTCCGCGATAATCCTTATGCAAATATATTGAAATTTCAACGCTTCCATCAAAAGCTTTTCTATCTCTATATCTTGATAATGATGCATATCCCACTGCAACACCATCTATCTCTTTAACGAAAATAACATATGGATCTTCAAGATGCTCTTCAAACCATCTTTTTCGCTCATCAAAACTTTTCTCTTCAGTATCAAAAGTTGCAATTGAATTAATTATTGCTTCATTATATATATCCATTAGTTGACATATATCTTCATATCTTGCTCTTCGTATCATAAAAAACTTTCCTATCTTGCTTTAGCTAATATAAATAAAACTAACCAATTAAACCTACATAAAGTTATTTCATACATTATATCGGTTTAATCAAAATATTACTTTGAAGAATATTTTTCACAATGTTTTCTAATTAATTCTTCATCTTCAAAATAATTTATTTTCATCATTTCTTTCACTTCTCTCATAGTTTGAGCAGCTTTTTCTCTAGCTACAATACTTCCTTCTTTTAGAATATCATATACACCTAAAATATCTTTTTCAAACTCGCTACGTCTTAATCTAATTGGTGAAAGTTCCTCTTGTAAAACATTATTTAAGAATTTTTTAATTTTAACATCGCCTAATCCACCACGTTTATAATGTGCTTTCATTTCATCAAGACAACTGTAATCTGGGGCATACTCATCAATATGTCCCTGCTTACAAAAGGCATCTAGATATGTGAAAACAGTATTTCCTTCAATATGACCTGGATCAGATACCTGAATATGTTCAGGATCAGTATACATACTCATTACTTTCTTTCTAACTTCTTCTTCTGAATCTGATAGATAAATACAATTTCCCAATGATTTACTCATTTTTTGTTTTCCATCAATTCCAGGTAATCTCATACAAGCATCATTTTCTGGCAAAATTACTTCAGGCTCAACTAAAACTTCTCCATAAACTGAATTGAATTTTCTAACAATCTCCCTTGCCTGCTCAATCATTGGTAACTGATCTTCACCAACTGGTATAGTTGTTGCTTTAAAAGCTGTAATATCAGCAGCCTGACTAATTGGATATGTAAAAAATCCTACTGGAATACTTGCTTCAAAATTTCTCATTTTTATCTCATTTTTTACAGTAGGATTTCTTTGTAATCTAGAAACTGTAACTAAATTTGAATAGAAAAATGTTAATTCAGTTAATTCTGGAATCTGTGATTGCACAAAAATATTAGATTTTTTTGGATCAATGCCGCAAGACAAATAATCTAATGCAACTTCTATAATATTCTGTCTAATTTTCTCTGGATTATCAAAATTGTCAGTTAACGCTTGTGCATCAGCTATCATAATATATATTTTATCAAACTCTCCACTATTTTGAAGTTGAACTCTTCTCTTTAATGAACCTGCATAATGACCAACATGCAATCTTCCAGTTGGTCTATCTCCTGTTAAAATTATCTTTTCCATATCTCTTTCTCCCTACACTTTCTCTTATTACATAATATCTACTTAATATCTACTTATCGATTTAATAATATTTAGCTTGCATTTTATAGACTGTTTTTATGTTTTTGAGCTTATACTATATAGACTATTTTATGTTTTTAAGCTTCTACTATATAGACTGTTTTTATATTTTTTAAGCTTATACTATATAGACTGTTTTTATATTTTTTAAGCTTATATTATATACAGCTAACAAGCTACGTAATTTGTGCTGCCTATCCTAAACAGATAATATAAAATAAAAAAACCCTTATCACATAGGATAAGAGTATATAGCCACCTGTGTATTTGTAACATACTATCATATGCCTTGCAATAACGGCGCAATACCGTCGAAAACTAATCACATATATAACAAATATGCTTTGTTTTCGCCCTCATGAGTCCATTCAATACATCTCAACCATCGCATTTCCACCATCAGCGACTCTCTATACGTTTACTAACATATCTACTACTCTCAATCATCAGTTTATCTCACCTAACCATAGTATCAATAAATTCTTTCCTTGTCAAGAAAGATGTTAATCTATAGCATAAAAAAAGAAGTACTTAAAATAAGTACTTCTCACAGGGGTGGAAGGAATCGAACCCTCCTCTGGAGTTTTGGAGACTCTTATTCTACCGATGAACTACACCCCTTCAATCTTTAATTGTTTCATATATCTTCAAAACTTCATACAAGTTATTAAAAACCTTTTTTGGTCAAGCCTTCGACCTATTAGTAACAGTCAGCTACATACATTACTGCACTTCCACCTCTGCCCTATTTACCTGTTAGTCTCTCAGGGGTCTTATCTCCTTTTAGGAGGGGATATCTCATCTTGAGGGGGGCTTCACGCTTAGATGCCTTCAGCGTTTATCCCTTCCGAACTTGGCTACTCTGCTATGCCGTTGGTCGACAACAGATACACCAGTGGTTCGTCCATCCCGGTCC
>NZ_FOGW01000020.1 GCF_900111325.1 Lachnobacterium bovis | reverse complement strand
GGTGGAATTCTCACCAGCATATGCACGTGATCTGGGCATATTTCCGCCTCGATTATCTCTACATGTTTTCTTTTACACAACATGCTGAGAATGTTGGCTATGTCTTGTCGCAATTGCCCATATGCTACCTTTCTTCTGAATTTTGGCGCAAATACAATATGGTACTTACATTCCCACTTTGTATGTGATAAACTATTCATGTCCATCTTGGACCACCTCCTGTAATATTTAGCTTGGCTGGCGAACCAAAGTTATTATATCACGGGAGGTTTTTACTGTAAGCTAAAGCGTCTGTTGTCCCCCTGCATAGCAGGGGGTTTATTAAAACCTTGCTACACAATAAAAAAAAATCTATGGAGCCACTTTAGACACTCCATAGATTTATAGTATTTTATGAAATTTTTATTACTGTACACGAAACCATTGGGATTTTTAATTCAAAACATTTTGTTCCTTTTAAAATCTTCAAAGGTACATCTGATGCTTTATCATCATATACATAGACCTCAAGATTTTTGCCAATTATTTTGTTTTCTAAAATCTTACCTAAATTAAGCTTTTTACTTCTAATGTTTGCATTATAAATCACTATCAAATCATCTATAGTATATAAAACTATTTTCTCGTTTAATTTATAAAAGGCTATACTTTTATTTATTTCATTTTCTGTAATTAACTTAAACTGATTAAATTTTTTTCTAACCGCAATCAATCCCTTATAATAATTTAGCATTTTCTTTTTCTCTTCATTTAAGTTATATTTAATGCTATTTATTTCCTTGGACAAATTGTAACTATTTTCTGCATATCCAATAAATTTATCACCATCATACATTTCTTTACTTCTTAATATTTCTTCTCCTTGCAAGAAAAAAGGAATCCCTTGCGAAGTAAAGACGATTGCTGCTGATAATCTGTTTTGTGCGAGTAACAATTTTTTCTTATTAATTTTTTTAAGCTTGCTACTTTTTTTAATATTTTCATCATAAACTATGTTAAGCTTGTCCCAAAGTGTATAATTATCATGACAAGAAACATAATTAATGATTTTACATGCATTATCATTCCATGGTCCGTTAAAGGAATAAGAATAATTCGAATAATCAACCTGATAATGCCTTATTGCTCCGACAACAGAAAATGCTATATCATTTTCCATTTTATTTCCTCCATTTACAAATCCCATACTGTCATTATAAAAAACATGTCCCTTTATTGAGTCTCTAATATCATCTGAAAAAACTCCTATTTTTTCTAACTGTTTAACATTTTCTTTTAAAGCTAATAATTTATTCTCTAAGCCACATTGTAATGCATACCATCCTTCTCCATATAATATGATGTTAGGATTTATTTTTTTAAGTTCTCTAGATATAAGATTCATTGTTTCTATATCAATGCAGCCCATAAGATCAAATCTAAATCCATCAATATGATACTCTTTTGTCCAGTAACATACGCATTTAATTATATATTCTCTTACCATCTCTTTTTCTGAAGCAACTTCATTTCCACATCCAGAACCATTTGAATATGATGAATTAGTTTTTCTGAAAAAATAATCTGGTTCAATTTTCTGAAAACAAAAATCCCCTAATGAATATGTATGATTAAATACAACATCCATAATTATTCCTATATTGTTCCTATGTAAAGTGTTAACAAGCTCTTTAAATTCTTTAATTCTAGTATTTCCGTCGAATGGATTTGTCGAATAAGATCCTTCTAACGAAAAATAATTTACCGGATCATACCCCCAATTATACTGCATACCATCATTTTTGCTTTCATCAATACTTCCAAAATCAAAAAATGGCATAATTTGAATATGAGTTACCCCCAATTTTTTAACATAATCTATATATTCTTTTTGTGCCATTCCAAGGAACTTGCCCCTGTACTTTTCAGGAATATCTATGCTTTTATCATTTGTCGCATCTGCAATTGAAGTCTCCATTATAATCGCATCGTTTTCTCTTTTTAATGACACATATTTGTCATTTTCAAACCCTTCTGGATTAGTATCCTTTAAATCACAAACCATCGCCCTTATGCCATTTACTCCAACTGCAACAGCATACGGATCTTGTGCAATTATTGTTTTACTGTTTGTTACTTCAAAATCATAAAATTTATTTTTTAAATTTTTGTTAATGGTAACCTTCCAAAAATTTGAACTATCTTTTTCTAATTTATAAGAATTTTCTTTTTCCCCAAATGAATCCTTATAAATATTTACATTTACTGCTTTCGCACTTGGAGACCATAATGTAAAAGTAGTTGTTCCATCATCATTTAGCAAATTCTCGCATAATGTATTTATAGTTTTCATTAAATTCCTCTTTTCCTTTTGTTGTTTTTTATTATTTTTGTCGTTACTATTAGCTATTGCTATTAGTTTTCGTTTTTTTTCGAACCTATAAATATTATATTTTATAACAAATATTTTTGCAAGAATTTGCTTTAAAAATAATTTTTTTATTGTCTAATCAGTATTATTTAGTTATTATTAGACATTTTTATCATATTTTCCAAAACTTTGTATGCCTTATTATTGTCTATCATTTTCCTTGCTAGTTCAATTCCTTCTTCTATGCTGTTTACTGTTTTACCGATGTATAGTGTCGCCCCCGCATTAAGTAATACTATATCTCTCTTTGGTCCTTTTTCTTTTCCCTGTAAAATATTTTTTGTAATCAATGCATTTTCATTATAATCTCCTCCTCTAAGCGCATCTAAAGATACTCTTTTAAATCCATACTCTTCTGGAGTAATGACATAATTTTTTATCCTATTGTCAATAATCTCAGTCACGTAAGTTTCACCGGTCAAAGTAATTTCATCCATATTGTCATGCCCACTTACGACCATTATTCTTTCAACTCCTAACTTAGCCATTGCTTTTGCAATAACTTCTGTTAATGATTTGTCATACACTCCTATTAACATATTTTTTGCTCTTGAAGGATTTGCCATCGGCCCTAAAATATTAAAAACAGTTCTAACTCCTAACTCTTTTCTTACTCCTCCAACATACTTCATTGCTGGATTAAAAGCTGGTGCATACATAAATCCTATTCCTACTTCATCAACACATTTTTGAACTGTATTCAAATCCGAGCATATATTTACACCTAGTGCTTCTAAAACATCGCCCGAACCACACTTAGACGAAATAGAACGATTTCCATGCTTTGCTACTGGCAAACCAGCAGCTGCAACCACAAAAGCTGAGGTTGTTGATATATTAAATGAAAACGTACAATCTCCGCCTGTACCCACCAAATCGACATAATTTGATACTTTCGGCGATATATTATTTGCTTTTTTCCTTAAGACAGTAGCCAATCCTATTATTTCATCTAATGTCTCTCCTTTTAATCTAAGCGCAGTAAGAAAAGCTGAAATCTGAACAGGCGTTGCCTTGCCTGATAAAATTTCTTCTTGTGCACACATAGCTTCACTTGTTGTTAAGTTTTTTCCTGCTACCAATTTATTCAACAATTGTTTCATATACTTCCTCCTTATAAAAAATCATTTAATTTAGATGCTTTTCTTATCTATTTTATTTTCATCTCCAATGTATCCTTAAATTTCTTCGAATACTCATAGGCTTCAGACACTGAAAAATCATTTTCCATTAACACTTCTATTAAACGAGTACCTACTATTACTCCATCTACCTTATCTATTATTTTTTCTACATCATCATATTTTCTTATTCCAAATCCCAATGCAATTGGAATACTAGTTTTATTTTTCACTGTTTCTAAATAATCTTCTACTTCATTATAGAAATCAGCATTTTGTCCAGTTACACCCATAGATGAAACACAATAGACAAAACCTTTTGCATTATTTAGTATCATATCCATTCGATTTTTTGAAATCGGAGAAACTAATTGAATTATAAATATCTTGTTTTTCGCATATTTATCAATTTCATTTTGCAATTCATCCTGTTCTTCAAATGGTAAATCTGGCACAATAACTCCATCAACCCCAGCATCAACGCACATTTTTACAAACTTTTCTAATCCGCAAAAATATATTGTGTTATAATAAAGCATAAATATTACCGGAATTTTTAAGCCTTGTTTTCTAACCTCTTTTAAACACTCAAATGTTTTAATTAAATTTGCACCTTTTTGAATTGCATCAAATGAAGCTTTTTGAATAACAGGCCCATCCGCTATTGGATCAGAAAAAGGAATTCCAAGTTCTATTAAGTCAACTCCAGCCTTTTCTTGTGAAAATAATATTTGCTTAGTTGTTTCATAATCAGGATAACCTGCTGTAACATAAGTAATAAACGCTTTTTTGTTTTCATTTTTTAAATTTTCAAAGCATTTTTCTATTCTATTTTTTGATTCATTTTTCCCTATTTTATTTGTTATTATACTTTCCATATTATTCATATTTTCACCTCATATAATTTTTTCTTTTTAATATATATGTTTTTTACGTAATGGTTTTTAAATAATGGTTTTAAGCACAACATTTTTCATACCATATATTTATTCAACCCATTTTAAAGCTAATTCAAATACCCTTTTCCGTTAACATAATCTGAAATTGTATTAACGTCTTTATCCCCTCTACCAGAAAGATTAATAATCATTGACTGATTTTCATTCATTTCTTTTGCTTTTTTTAAAGCATACGCAACAGCATGTGCACTCTCAATAGCTGGAATTATTCCTTCTTCCTTACATAATAAAAGTAATGCATCCATTGCTTCATCGTCCGTAATTGATGTATAATAAACTCTTTTCGTTTCCTTTAAATAAGCATGTTCTGGACCGACACCTGGATAATCTAAACCTGCCGAAATAGAATGTGCTAATTTAACGTTTCCATTTTCATCTTGAAGCAAATATGATTTCATACCATGCAAAATTCCAATTTGTTCTCCTGCCATAGCAGAAGCATGCATTGAAGTATCAATTCCACATCCTGCTGCTTCAACTCCTATCAATTCAACATCTTTATCATCTAAAAAAGATGAAAAAATGCCTATTGAGTTCGATCCTCCACCTACACAAGCTATTACAACATCTGGATTTTTTCCTTCTGCCTCGATATGCTGTCGTTTAGCTTCTTTTCCAATTATGCTTTGAAAATGTTTGACAATCTTTGGATAAGGATATGGACCAACTGCAGATCCTAGAACATAAAATGTATCCTCCGCATTTTTTGCCCATGTTCTTATTGCTTCATTTGTTGCATCTTTTAACGTATTGCTTCCAGATTCTACACTTATAACTTTTGCGCCTAACATTTCCATTCGCAAAACATTTAATTTTTGACGTTCTATATCTTCTTTACCCATGAAAATACTACATTCCATTCCAAATAAAGCTGCTCCAGTTGCCGTTGCAACACCATGTTGTCCTGCGCCTGTTTCCGCAATAACTTTTGTTTTACCCATGCGTTTAGCCAATAATAACTGCCCAATAACATTGTTAATTTTATGAGCTCCTGTATGATTTAAATCTTCTCTCTTTAAATAAATTTTTGTTCCAAATTTCTTACTTAATTTTTCTGCAAAATATAGTGGAGTTTCTCTTCCTACATATTGTTTCATATAATAGTCAAATTGTTTTTTAAACTGTTCATCATTTTTAGCTTTTTCAAATTCTTTGTCTACTTCATCTAATACACTCATCAACGATTCCGCCACAAATCTTCCACCAAATCTTCCATAATAACCCTTTTTCATCTGATTATTAATTTCAACTTCACATTTTTTTACTTCATCAACAAATTTCATAATTTTTTCCCTATCCTTTCTATACACTTTCTTATTTATATAGTTGCATTCAACCTCCAATGATGACGAAACATCGACAATTTCTGGATAAAATGTTTTTATTCCCTCTGACACATTTTGACAATTCAATCCTCCTGCTAAAACAAGTTCACAATTATTATTTTTTCGAAATGCTTTTAGCAGCTTTCTAAATCCAATATCATTTTTCCAAGAAAAAGTTTTACCACTTCCAAAATTTTTATTATCAAAAACAATTGCTTGAATTTTCTTTTTTAATTTGTTTGATAATGAATCAAATTTTTCTATATAATGTTTCAAATCATCTGAATTCTCAACATTAAATGCTAACCATAACGGAGCACTTATTTTTGTCAGCAGGTCACTATCAAAAAAATCATCTCTTTTGGTATGAATTTGAATTATATCAAAATTGAGTTTTTTTATTTTTTCAATAAGTTCTTCATCTGGATCAACTGTTACGGCAACTGTCTTAATACGATCTCTTAGATTGTCCATTAATTTTTTTGCTTTAGATATTTCAACATACCGTTTACTATTTTTATAAAAAACAAATCCAACATAATTTATAGCAAACTCATTGATATAAATTATCTCTTCCTCTCTTGTAACACCGCATATTTTAATTTTCATAAACAACATCTCTTCCTTTTTTGTATGTATTTTTGATATTTTTTGCCACTAAAGAAGGTTGCCATGCTTCCATCAAAAACTGTCCTACTAAAAAGGCATCAATTTGTGTATCTGCTAAATACTCTATATCGTATAAAGAATATATTCCACTTTCTGAAATAAAAACTTTATCATCACCAACCAGCTTTCTTAACCTTTTAGTCGTATCTAAATCAATTTTAAAATCATTTAGATTTCTATTATTAACTCCTATGATACGAGCATCTAGTTTTAGCGCTCTTTCCATCTCTTTCTCATCGTGAACTTCTACTAAAACATCTAACTGTAAACTTCTCGCCAAATCATAAAAATAGCTTAATTGATTATCATCTAAAATTGCACAAATTAGAAGAAGAGCTGAAGCTCCAATTGCTTTTGATTCAAAAATTTGATACTCGTCTATCACAAAATCTTTCCTTAAAATTGGAAGTTGTGTTAATTTTTTTATCTGTTCAAAATATTCAATACTCCCTTTAAAATAATCAACCTCCGTCAAACATGATATTGCATCGACTGATTCATTATATTCTGCAATTCTACTTCTTAAATCTATTTTTGAATCAAAATCACCTGCACTTGGCGAAGCATTTTTGAATTCACCTATTATTGAAATTCCATCCTTTTTTAGATTTAAAATAAAATTATTTTTATCAATTTCTTTTAAACCACTTAATGCAATTTTTTCTAATCTTTTTAGTGGAATCCTTTTTTTTTGCTTTTCTAAAAATGCGATTTTTTTCATAACGATATCATCTAAAATCAAGCCTTAACACCTCCTCTTTTTATTTATCATTTTTCTTTTCCTATTAGTTTTATTTTAGTTTTCATTTTAGTTTTCATTTTAGTTTTCATTTTAGTCTTCATTTTAGTCTTCATTTTAGTTTTTATCTTTTTCTCCTTCCTATCGATTTTTTTAACAAAAAATCCCTAATAGTTTCTTACTGAAACTACTAGGGACGACTTTTAAATCGTGGTACCACCCATCTTCATTGTATATTTTTACAAAAAAAGCTGACATCTACAATTAGACATCAGCCACTAATTCATACAATCTCACCAGATACGGATTTATCATTAAAAAAGCTAACTCAAAATCGATATCCTCCCCATGTAACGTTAGGAAACGGCCTCAGCTACTTTTAATTCACCTAGCATCTCACGAATCCATTCCTCTAGATTAAATTACAAATTCACACCAACCATTTGCTCTCTGAAAATCATCCTCTAAAGTACTTACCTTCGATCACAGATTTTAAATTATTTAATTATATCTTTCAATTCGGTAATTATTATATTTTTGACAAACATTTATTTCTTGTAGTAACAATTTACTTACACAAAGTATATAATACCTAATATTGTGTGTCAACTCTTTTTTATAAAATTATAAGAACAAAAAATTATATTCCCTATAATTTTTATTTATATCACATTAGTAATACTTAGTTTATCTACTTCTCTTCTATTCTGTTCATGAAATCAGGTCCTAAATTTCCTTCTTTCCAATGCTTTCTACACAAAGCAATATATGAGCTATTTCCACCTAGGACTACTTGAGAACCTTCTCTAATAATACCATTCTTATTAAATCGAGCATTACATTTTGCTGCTTTAGTACACCAACATACTGTTTTTATTTCTTCAATAGTATCAGCCCATGCAAGTAACCACATACTACCCTCAAATAATTCATTTCTAAAATCTGCTCTTAAACCGTAACAAATTACTGGAACATCTAAATCGTCAACAATATGAGTAAAAAAGTTTATTTGATCTTTTGTACAAAATTGAGCTTCGTCTATAATGATACAATCATATTTTTTTATTTCATCATCTGAAAATTCAACTAATTCTTCTGTTAAAATACAATCATTTTGCAAACCAATTCTTGATTTTACTATTCTTTCCCCATCTCTTGTATCCGTTCTAGGTTTAGCTAATAAAGCACTTTTTCCTCTCTCAAGATAATTATACTGAACCATTAAAGCATTTGCTGTTTTAGAACTTCCCATTGCTCCATATCTGAAATATAATTTGGCCATGTTATTTCCTCTCTTATTCATTTCGTAATAATTTAATCTAATAAAACCATATTCTCTATCTTTTCATAAAGCTTCTTTGCAAACAAAAATGAGGTAAGCTAATGCCTACCTCATTATTATACACCAATAATTAACTTAATAAACGTTAAATTATTTTACTTGGTTGAATTCTAATGGTTTACCATTCATGAATCCTGTAGCATTCTTTAATGTTGTCTCAGAAATAGCGCTTAAAGCTTCTTCTGTGAAGAATGCCTGGTGAGAAGTAACAATTACGTTAGGGAATGAAACTAATCTTGATGTAATTGATGTCTCAAGAATTTCATGACTTCTGTTTTCAAATACGTTGTTACGTTCTTCTTCGTAAACGTCAAGACCTACACCATGGAATTTGTGTGCACGGATTCCTTGGATTAAGTCATCTGTATCTACTAATTCACCACGAGATGTGTTAACAAGGATAACGCCATCTTTCATTGTAGAGATAGTTTTCTTGTTGATCATGTGGTAGTTCTCATCTGTAAGTGGGCAGTGGATAGAGATTAAATCAGCCTGAGCTAATACATCATGTAAGCTCATGTACTCGATAAATTTTAAATCTTTGTTAGGGAATTTATCATAAGCGATAACTCTCATACCAAAACCAGCACAGATTCTAGCCATAGCAGCACCGATTTTACCTGTTCCGATGATACCAGCTACTTTACCGTGTAAGTTTCTACCTTTTAATCCGCCTAAACTAAAGTCGTTCTCACGAACTTTGATGTATGCTTTGTGAATTCTACGGTTAACTGCAAGTGCAAGAGCCATAGCGTGCTCAGCTACTGCTTCTGGAGAGTATCCTGGTACTCTGAATACGCTGATGTTGTGAGCTTTAGCAGCTTCCATATCAACGTTGTTAAATCCAGCGCAACGAAGTAAGATAACTTTTACGCCTTTTTTAGCTAATTTAGCGATTACTTCAGCACTGAAATCAGAGCTTACGAAACCACATACTGCTTCGTGTCCGTCTACTAATGAAGCTGTTCTAATGTCAAGATCAGACTCGATATAATCAAGTTCAATACCTTTGTGATTTTTTACTTCTTTGTTGAATGATTCGATGTCATAACTTTTCGCATCATAAATTAGGATTTTCATGAATGTTCCTCCTTGAAAATAAATATTCATCAATAATTTTTTTACCTACGACACATTTCGATTTGTCGGTATATATTATATACCTTTTGTATACAAAATACAATAGTTTTAAGATTTTGTACGCGAATACAGACATTTTCATGCATTTTACTTTACGCACTACATTTCAATGCTTTATTTTTGTTATCTGCTATAATTCTTGTACTCAACCTTACTCTATTTCGTCAGATTGACAAGTTTTTTAAAGCTTGTCATTTATTATATTTGTATAAAATTTTTCCTACTGCTGTATAATCATCTTCACTAAAATCTGAGTTTTTATTTAAATCTTTTTTTAATATTGAGTTTTTTTCACCTTTATTATTTATACCACCATAAAAATACGTCAATTTATAGTGATCAATATCTTCCCTGATGCTAGCATATAATTGTTCGTTTTTGTCACTATTGCCACACATTCCACAATCACTAATCATTATTGGCGTTCCAAAATCAACACTCTTTTTGAAGTTTTTTATAGCAATTTCAACATTTTCAATATCCTGGTTACCTACATCAACTGAAAAAATAATATTATATGTATTAAACTCATTTTTTTTGATAGAATCAATTTTTATATGTGTATAAGGAATATTAATTGCTAGTAACGAATTATTGCTATTCTCTCTTAACGCAAAGATTATTTCCTTGATTAGTTTTTTATATTTTTTCCAATTATTGTTACTAATCTTGTCGCTCTTTGTTACTTCCTTTACAATACCAGTTTTTTCATCATAGTCTTTTATATCAATTGGATCTAGTCCTTCATTTGTTTTTAACTTGATAGCAAACATCATATTAGATGTTCCACTAACATATTGCAGACATTCTGAGTAAAATTTCGATACATCTTCCATTGGAGAATCTAACAAAACATCTCCTTCAATCATTACAAACAAATCCAATTTTTTTGCGTTTTGTACAACTTGACTCAATTTTTGTTTTATTTCCTTGGAATTTTTGCCATTATATGAATCATTTTCTTTTGTAACATCAACAGATACTTTTATTCCATTAATCTTCCAATTTTTTTTAAAAAATTCCATCGTTTCATAGTTAATATAATTTGAATTTAAATCAATATTAATTCCTCTAATTGCAATTGGACAACCACTCTCATTGCATATTTGTGTACCAATAACCTCCACTTTTGATACTTTTGATGGATTTAATTCCATAACAAGATTATTATCTGACACCTTTTTTTCTAAATCATTCTCTTCTTCATTTGAACTTTTGGGTATTTTATTTTCGAATTCAATTTCATTTTTTGTGATAGCTATCCTATCTTTTTTCTTATTATTTTGATCATCTTTGGTATTAAAAACCATAATTACAGATATTATAATGATTAAGATTATATTTGCGATTATTATTCGTATTCTAAGAGATAAGTTTTTGTTCATATTTCACCCTCCTAAACTTCTTGTCATTACCCTTTCTTTTTTACCTTCTTATATATGTATATTTTATATGAGTTTGTTATAAATGTTAATATACACTTAACATTTATATACTCTTATTATTAACATATACTTAATATATCGTTTCAAAAAATTTCAAATTAGATATTGACATTTAATTTATTATTATTTTTTTATTTTTATAATATTTAGTACGGCAAAAATATGAACAAACTTATCATTTTTTTTAATTTTCTTCTATTATTTTTTCTTCAATAAAGTACATTTTTGAGCTAAAATCTTGAAAATATCTTACTTTATCATTGTATCCAGTTGCACCGTAGGCTTGTGTCAACTTAACTCCACCTTTCATAAATGCACTACCTGATGATAAATAAACTTCTGTTTCACCTGGCATTGATACAAATTTAGATACTAAATGCTGTAAAAATGATTTATTTTTTATATGTATTGGAGACTGAGTATTAATTAAATCCCCAAAATTTTTTATATTTTGTTTAATTACTCTATTTGTAAACAAATATTTTCTATCATTTTCTAGACCTTTCAATTTGAACATATTAAAAGTCGTATTAGCATTTACAAGTTTCTGTAAAATCATTCCAATCGCTGTTGTCTTATCTTTTGAAACAACTATCCATTGATACAAGTTATCTGTATTTTTTCTGTCATATCTATAAAAATCACCATACAAAAAGACTTGTCTGTATTTTTTATAAATTTCAATCTGCTCTTTTATTTCGTCCAATTCTTCTTTACTCATATCGCAAAGATTACATTCATAACCAAACGAAGCAAATGCAGCAACATTGAATCTTGTATCTAGTGGCGTTTCTCTAAGTGTCTGATGATTTGGGCATGCTGAAACATGTGCTGTATAGCAACTTTGCGGATATCCGTAACTATAGTTATTTTGTGCCCCAACTCTATAGATTGCATCAGTGTCATCACTTGCCCATATTTGTGGAAAATAAGATAAAATACCTAAATCAAATCTATTTCCACCTGCTGAGCAGCCTTCAAATAATATATCTGGAAATCTTCGTGTTAGTTCTTCCATAATTTTATATAAGCCCATTACATAACGATGCGATAATTCTTTTTGAGCAAAAACACCTCTTTGTGCTAAAGCATTTGAATAGTAATCACTAAAAATTCTATTCATATCCCATTTTACGTATTTTATATTCGCAGACGAAAAAACTTTAGTCATTGCTTCAATTATGTAGCTTACTACTTCATCATTTGACAAATCTAAAATTCTTTGATTTCTTCCTTCAGAATGTGGCTTATCTGGATGACTTACGCACCACTCTGGATGCATACGATATAATTCACTATCGACATTAACCATCTCTGGTTCAACCCACAAACCAAAATCTAAACCTAATGCATTAATTTTATTTGCCAATCCTTCAAGACCATTTGGAAGTTTTTGAGTATTTTCAAACCAATCTCCAAGTGAACATTTATCATTGTCTCTTTTTCCAAACCAACCATCATCTAATACAAACAATTCTATGCCAACATCTTTTGCAGCTTTTGCAAGTTTTAATAATTTTGATTCGTTAAAATCAAAATATGAAGCTTCCCAACTATTAATTAGTATTGGTCTATTAGCATATTTATATTTTCCTCTTGTTATATGTTCACGAACAAATTCATGCATATTATGACTCATTTCATTAAATCCTTTTGCTGAATACGTCATAACTGCTTCAGGTGCTTCAAACGCTTCTCCTGCTGCTATTTTAAACATAAAATTAGTTGGATTAATTCCCGTTACAACACGAAGCTTGTGATTACTTGCACATTCAACAGCTTCATAATGATTTCCACTATAAATCAAATTAAATGCATATACCTCGCCAAAATCCTCTGTTGTATTTTCTTTTGACAACATAATAAATGGATTAGCTCTACTTGAAGATGTACCTGTGTATGATGAATTCACATGCTTTCCTGCTGTCACTTTAAACTCATGTTTTTCCATCTCTCTTGCCCATGCTCCATTAAAAGTTGTCAAAACATAATCATCTGCATCTAAATCAAGCTGTGTACTCATTAATCGTTCCACACAAATTGATTTATCTTCGTTTCTGTTAACAATTTTAGCCGATCTAGTAATTACATCCGTATCCTCATAAACAAAATAATGCAATTGCAATTCAATTTTTGCATTATCATCTAAAAGTATTACTTCTAAATGATCAACGCCCTCTGCCATATCATATGACCCTGGTAAAGTTTTAAATTTTTCTTTTCCTTTTGTTATTTTGGCCTCTTTAAAAAGAAAATCTGATGTAAATAATCCATCCTCACCTGTAACAATAACAAAAGGTTCTCTTATATCACCTTTTCCATAAGATGAAAACTCTAATCTTTCATCTTCTAGCGTAAGATTAACATTATCATTGTTATATAAAACTGTATTACCTGCAGCAAATTCATGCTTTTCATACAAAAAATCTGCCTCATCTTCAGAGTCTATTTTAATTTTTTCTCCATAATATAAATGTTCTAAATGTTTAGTCTGTGTAACCCTAAAACTATAGGTTGTGTTACTTGTGTCTAATTGAAAATAATTACCATATTGTTTTATCATATCTTTCATCAAATCCTTTTTGTGTATTCATAATCTGTTCTAATTACAACACTTTTGTCATTATATTACTTTTATTGCCTTTTATTATTCTAACAATAGTTTTGACTAATTTTTTGCTTCAAGTTCGTTAGTAATTTCTGTCAACTTGCTATCTGTTAAAATATATTTATTTTTAAACCAGACCAATGCAAATATTAAACCAAGAATTGGAATAATTGTCATTACCATTCTAAGTCCCATTTTAGACGCCTGACTAACATTCTTTGATAAGTCCATTGTTTGAGCTGCCTTTGATGCATCTCCTGATTTCAAGTTTAAGAACTGAAGAGCAGCTGATGTAATAAATATAGCTAAACCTGTTGCCAATTTAACGACAAAAGTCTGCATTGAGAAAATAACAGATTCGTCACGTCTTCCATTCTTCAATTCACCATAATCAACTGTATTAGCTAGAAAAACTGTTACTAAAACGTTATTCATTCCTGCTGCTGCCATAATTAACACTCCTGGAATAAGAAAAATTGCCAAACATCTAATTCCGCACATTGCTAATACTAATAATGAAACATATCCAATAATAGAAATTGATAAACTAATATAAAATATTTTAATACTATTAAAGAATACTCTTAAAAGTGGATACAACATCATCATTGCAAGAATCTGCGAAGCACCACCTACCATGTTAAATAATGTATTATCAGCATACCAATTTACTCCACCTAAATCGTATTTAAAGAAATAAATAACCAAATTAGATGTAATATATAATGCGGTATTAACACATACAATTGTAACAACAACAGACATTGCTTGATCGTTTTGAATCAAAGCTTTAAACATTTGTTTTACAGTTGCAGTTTCCATATCAACTGTTGATTTTTCTTTTACATTAATACAAGTGATTAATGTGAAAATAATAAATAAACATGCGACAATTAATGAAAACCATTTAAAACCAATAATTTCGATACTATCATTTCCGTGTCCTCCAAAGGCACTTCCTAATGCATGTACAACAATTAATGCGCAAATTTGAACTATTGCTGAACCAACGCCTGCACATGAACGAGCTAATGTTGTTAAACTTTCTCTTTCACTTCCACCTTTTGTAAAAGCAGGAATCATTGACCAAAATGGTATATCCATCATTGTGTACGTCACGCCCCAAAGGATATAAAATACTGCTGCATATGCGACAAGTCCAGGCCCATTTAATTTTGGTGGACAAGCAAACATAATAAACAATATAATAGCATTTGTAACTGTTCCAATTAATAACCAAGGTCTAAATTTACCCCATTTTGTTTTTGTTTTTGCAACCACAACTCCCATTATAGGATCATTAAATGCGTCAAAAACTCTAGCTATTAATAAAATAACTCCAAGTGCCATTGCACTCATTCCCAATAAATCATAATAGTAATATTGTATATAGCTTGCTGATAACATATATACCATATCTTTTCCTACAGCCCCTAAACCATAAGAGACTTTTTCCTTAGCGGTTAAACATCTTTTTTCATTCATCTTAATACCTTGCCCTCTATTAAATATTTTTTCCTTATTATTTAACTTTTTAATTTTCTATAATGTCTTTACTTTTTCATTCCCATTGCAAGTTTTATGACATTATATGCTCCATCATATAACCCTATTTTTTTGTTTGTTTTTATATTCTCACACATGTCAATTAACAACTGATTATCCTCTAAAAAAAGATTAAGCATTTGAACTGTATGTGGAATGTCTCTACATTCTAATGTACCATCTCCAATCTCACTTGAATGAATTGCCCCCCACATTTCATGCTTACCAACACGCTTAATAAAAAGCTTAGGTACTGGATAAAAAGCTAATTCACTTGGTTTAGTAATTAAAACGTCTATACCTCTCATCAAAAGATTCGTACAGTACACAGCTTCAAATATATTTTTATGACTAAAGCTATGAATTCCATAAATGTTTTTTTGTTCATCTAATAATTGTTCTGAAAATTCTTTTGTTTCGTTCCAATCATTAAAATGTTCTACCGATATATTTTTCATCTGTGGAATTTCTTTTAACATACTATGCCATACCTTTTCGTAATCTCCTACATTTACAAAAAGGGTAACTTTCTTTTCTCTGATTTTAGGTAGTAATTCTTTAATAATAGCAATAAATATTTCCTGCTGTGCACCTGCGCCACCAATTGTAAGCAAAAATCTCATCGGTTTATTATTCTTTTTCCTATTAATTCTCTGCTCACAATCCTTTTCTATATTTGATACCAATTCGTGATCAATATAGTGGCCAGTATATACCAAACTTTCCTTAGGCATTGGTTTACAAACTTTATCTTTGTTAAAGCCATTTAAAATCCTATATCCCATGTATGAATTTCTGCATTGTATCGTATGAACGCTGCCTTCTGCCAAATGCAAAGCCATTGGCCAATTATCCGGAATTGCATTTACAACATACTTCATTCCGGCATGTATAGCTGCTTGGGCTGGCCATACGTGAGTTCCAACAACCGGAATATCTTTTGGCACATTTTTATAAACAGGTGCCATTAACTCAGCATTTTTTTGATCCGTTGAATTATAGGATAGTTTTCTAAATCCTTCATAGTTCATTGGTTCCCACACAAGTTTGTTAAAAATTGGATTTTTGGATAATCTTGAACCTAATGAATATAAATCATTTTGTGCACTTATTAATTTAGTACATGTAGTCTGTGGATACCCATTCAAATCCATCCAATATGGTTTATAACCTAGTGCTTTAGCAGCCGAAGCCATCGCCATTGAAATTCTATAGTGTCCAAATCCCATTCTAATATTTCCAACGATTATACCTTTTTGTCTATCAAACTCTTCTTTAGATTTTTCATCGTTTAAAAGAACATCCGATACACCTAGCATATCTCCTATAACAGGATTCTTCTTTAAGCAAATTTTATAATCTACTTTAGAATCATCCCCAAATTTTTTTAGATTCTTCTTTTTGGATTTTAATGCTTTTTTATAAACTCTATTGGACATTTCATTTCCAAAAATCACTCTAGATCTATCTTTCATCTTTCCTCTCCCTTCTTTTTTATTTTCTTATTATTAAAAATAATTTTTTTCATTAAATTTTTACCTCAAAATTTAATGAAAGTTTATTACCTAATGAAGGTGTAACTGTTAATGTTGCTTTTCCTGCTTCCGATTTGCTTTTTACATATACTCCTAAATATCCGCCTCTAAATGCTGTAATATTAGGACCTATAATTTCAATTGGACCATAGCTTCCTAAAACAACACCTTCGTTAAAAAATGGAAGTCTGTTTCCGTACTCATCAGATGCCATCAAACGAACTTCAACTACATCATATGAATTTTCCTCTACTAATACATCTTTTGATACTTTTGCCTTAATAAATACTTTTGTCATAGGAGCTTTAGTGATTGTTTTAACAACCTTACCATCTTTTATAGCTTCAAATTTATACACCGTTGATGTCTGTCCCCAATCTCCTATATATTTATTAAACAATTTAACAGCATCTGACATTTTCATTCTATATATTGTTAATGCCTTAAAAGCTATCCAACATAATTTTGGTGTGAATTTGCCATATCCATTTATTGCAGTATAATTAAGTGCATACTTAATATCTCTTACCTTCTTCTTTGAAAAAGTAGGTTCGTTTTTTCCTATCTTATCACCTATGAAATCATCAATCACAATAGGACCATATTTTAGGCCTTTAAATTCAGAATCCTTTCTACAGTTATATTCTTTTATCAAATCTCCATTTTTATACATACGAACATAATCCGCGTTTGATAAGATATACGTTTTTCCCCTATTGCATCCTGGATGTTCTCCAATATCCATTGATGAACTTATATCTAGAACGATATTTTTTTCTTGCTGACATGCATAAATTAAAGCAGCCATTTTAGGATTTCTAAACATATCCATTATTCCGTGATAACAAATTCTATCACCACTTCCAAAATCTTTATGGGTATTGTAATCGAACATACACCATCCGAATGAACCCGCTATATCTTCTTCTAACTGTATATCATTTAAAACTCTTGCGTGTCTTAGCATCTGACTTGACTGATGTTCCTCTGAATCAAATGTTTTTGTTGGATACATATGACCATTATATTCACTGACTAGATAAGCTTTTGAAATGTCTGATGTAACCTTTGACTTTTTTTCACATCCCATATTATCCCCAGAATGAACAAAATCGTTATATGTATATACATCTTCTAATAAATTGCTTTTTTTGAAGCATCGAACTCCTGCCGTTGATCTTGTTGGATCAAGCTTTCTTGCCACTTCATTCGTTCTTACATAGAATTCATCATCATCTGGTGATTCATTTATTCTTACTCCCCATAAAAAAATTGATGGATGATTTCTATATTGTAATACCATTTCTTTAGTGTTTTCTATTGCTTGTAGCTTCCATTCTTCATCTCCAATGTGTTGCCAACCAGGCATCTCAGTAAACACTAAAAGGCCAATTTCATCGCATCTATTAATAAAATATTGTGACTGAGGATAATGAGAGGTTCGAACTGCATTTAACCCCAATTCATATTTTAAAATATCTGCATCAAGCTCTTGCATAGATTTTGGCATTGCATAACCAACATATGGATAACTTTGATGTCTATTCATTCCTCTAATTTTGATTTTTTGGGCATTCAAATAGAATCCATCTTGTTTAAACTGTGTTTTTCTAAAACCAATTCTCTCTATCCTAGATTCAATCCTTTTATCATCAATAAAAAGGGTGGTTTCTAGTTCATATAAATTTGGATGTTCTATATCCCATAAAAACACATTCTCAACTTCATGATTTCCTTCAGCGCAATCATCTAACAATGATACATCCCATTTTGTTTCAAATTCATCATATTTATTAGACAACGTATGTGTTATCCGTATATTTTTGTTTTGGTGTAAATTATCAATCAAACTTTTCGATAATCCAATTTTTGTTCTTACTACAGCTTTCTTTACTCTTTTCCCCGTGAAACCTTCTCTGCTTTCCTCTTTATTTATTAAATCAGGATTTAATAAATCACTGTCTTCTAATAAAATAATAGGGAATACATCTAAGATAGTGTTACTATTTGAAATCTCAACATAAACATCTCGATATATTCCGCCAAAAGTCATGTAGTCAATAACATATCCAAATGGTGGTACATTTAGAGTCTCATTACTATCTACCTTAACAGTTATTATGTTATCACTACCATATTTAAGCATTTTTGTTATATTAATTGTAAAAGCAGTATAACCACATTTATGACAATATGCAAACTGTCCATTTACATATACTGTGGCTTGATGCGCAACTCCCTCAAAAGTGAGATTTATCAATTTTCCATCCCACTCTTTAGGAGCAAACATCTTCTTTCTGTATCCACTAATCATTTGATACTCACTTTCATCAAAATAATCAAATGGTACTTCTTTTACAGTATGAGGAATTCGTATATCACAAATTTGGCTTTGAGTAAGTTCATCTAAATTATCTTTTAGTAAACATTCCTTGTATTCAGGCAAAAATTGCCATCCATCATTGAGATATATTCTATTCATTTTCCCTCCACGCACAAACATAATACTTACCCCGTAACAATATGATATGTGCAAACCTTTTTATTTTTTATATACATTATTTTATAATAATTCCACAACAAATAATATCAACTACAGATGCTAATGCTTCTGGATAGCTCATATCGTTTCTAACTAAAATATCTTTCTGGAAAAATTGTTCAATCGTAGCTGAAAGCATTGCCTTAACAACTGTGACATCGATTGGTCTAACAACGCCTTCTTTAATTCCTTGATTAATCAATTTGATTGTGTTATCCCATCCTGTTTCAAGTCTCTCAACTATTCTTTCATAGCTCTTTGGATACTTATCTCTAACAATATACAAAGCGCTAAAATCAATATCTTTATATTCTTCTGGCATTACACCAAGAATTGCTCTAATTTTATCAACTGTAGACAATTTATCATTCTTTAAAATTTCTTCTTCTTCACTTTTAATTTTATCGAAGAAAAAGTCTACCATTCTATAAAACATTGTCTTTTTATCTGGAAAAACTCTATAAATAGTTTTCTTGCTGATTCCCATTTCCTTAGCAAGTTCATCCATTGTAAATTTTAATCCCTTTAGCTTAAATAGCTGAATTGTAGTGTCTAAGATAAATTCTCTTAATTCTGATTCTTTGTACTTCCATCTCATGTTTAAACATACCTCTTTTTTCTATCAAAATCATATCAAAATCAACCGTTCAAAATGGAAACCAAACCATTTTGTTAAGTTTTCTTTATTGTAACATCTAATTAATAAATATTCAACCTATTATTTCACTAAATACAGTTTCGTTTTTTTGTGAAATATTACTAGTGTTTTCAAGGTTTATCAGGAACTATATATGCTTTTTAGCACTGCTTTTTTACTGTCGTTTCCTAAAGTATTGAAAATTCCGTTTCTTGGGGACAAATTGCAAGATTTTCCCATGTATATCTGCTAATTTCAACATGATATGACACTTTTTCAATTTCATCTAAAAAATTGCGGACAACTTCCTCTTCTCCCTGAACCTCAATTGTAACACTACCATCATATTCATTTTGAACATAGCCTGTAAGATTATGTTTATCCGCCACAACCTTCGAAAAATGCCTAAAACCAACAGCTTGAACCTCTCCATAAACTTTATAATACCTTCTAATCATATTTTTTTCTCCTAACTTTTTTGAATTTTTAGTGAAATTTAGTTTCCCTTCTGTTAAAAAAATATTACATGTTTTTTTCTTGCATGTTTTTTTTGCTCTTTTTTATTTTTAAAAAAAAATTTTTTGCCCAAAAAAGTTGCATTCTCGTGCCTTTTAGTACGAAAATGCAACCTTCATTTATCATGTAATATTTAGTTAATATTTATAACCTTTCTTACTATTAATCAATTGTCAATTCCCTACTTTCAATCTCTAAGTCGATTTTATCATCATGTGTTTTATATTTTTTTAACAACAATACCCATAATGAATGCACAACATAGGTTAGCATCTTTGAATTATCAACCGAGTATGGCAACAAAACATGTAAATCAAACAATCTAATTCCAAGTGGTGGCAAAAATACAAAGCTCGAAGATTTTTGTTCTTTCCCGTTTGAATGTATCATTTCATACGTAATCATTAAAAAATGCTCATTTTTAAAGGTACATTCATACGAAACAAAGCATTCATCTACAGTCCACAACTCTCCATCTATGCACTCTTTGGGTTTAGAATTTATGTCATTATAGTCTGTTGTCTGACATATTATTTTCCACTTTATCTGATTAGATTCTGTTGCCTTTATTAATTCCGTAATCTTTCTAACTAATTCCTCATCTTTTTTCATATTATTTTCCCCTCTCTTATTCATACAATGTATTTATTTTTCATCTACTCTTTTAGCATGTACCGCAAATCTTTGCTTTTCTACAGAACATGTTGACAATGTAACCACCTTATCATCTTTTGTAACTTCAATATCACTCTTTAAATATGACTTGTTGCGTATCTTATCGATAAATTGTTGAAACTCATCTGTTTTATCAAATGGTACTTGATAAATAAAACTTCTTTCGCTTACATCTTCATAAGCAAAAATTTCATATCTATATTTTTTCTTCTCTGTTATAATTTGAAAATATTTATGTCCTTCGTAATAATTAGGTTCTCTTTTATAAAATTTTAATTTACCAAACATACTCAAATTTCTCATATTATGTCCGTATATCAAAGAATGTGAATCTTGAAAATCTGTTTTATTTTTTTCTTCCAAAAAAATAGATCCTGCTATTGCATCACTCTTATCTAATGCAGTTCTTAAATACTTTTTATTATCTCCTGAATATAATATTGGATAGCTAATATCATCATTTTCAAAATAAATCCATCCAACCACATCAGAATTTTGTTTCTTTAAATCTTTAAAATCAATATCTATTTTATTGTACCACTCATCCTTTTTAACTTTCCTTTTCTTTTTTGCGTACTGATTAGCTAAATTAGCATATAATTGATTTGATTTTCCATAATCATGATAAATCAAAAACAATTTACCACCTGCATATATTGCTAGAACAATTCCTAAAACTAATGGAACAACTACGCTAAGAGAAAACTTTTTATGCTTTTTTTTATCAGTTTGACCTGCAGTATCTTTTTTTTCAATCTCATCCTGCTGCATTTTTTCTTTTTTGTACCTCTTGTATAAAATATCTGAACTAATCCATAAAGCAACAACCAAAACAATTAGAAAGGCTAATGCAACAAAACCTATAATAGTGGAAAATAATGGCCTTAACACCCCTAAAAATGGGATCATAAAAACTGGTTTACCAATAAATCGTGAAAAGACAACTGGTTCTTTATCTACTCCTGAATTTGCATCCCCCTTTGTTATAAAAGCTTTTTTAGCTTGATCAATTTTAACAACTCTGTGCGTCATGACATCATTCGTATCTGTTCCTAACTTAAAGGTAATAACATCATTTTCATCAACATCAATCACATTTGCTTCTTCAACATATATCACACAATTTTGTGGATACTTAGGCTGCATACTACCTGTTTTAACAGCATAAATTTCATATCCCATAATTCTTGGGATACTAAATGGAATACATAAAATAACTACTAAAGTAAAAATAATATTACCAATTTTTCTTAATAAATTGGATCTTTTCTTTAAATTTTCCATACATACTCCCCTCTTTAATTTTTCCAACTTCCTCATAACTATTATACCCTATTTTGTGATTTCAAACATAAAAATTATAAATTTTTATAATTTTTGCATATTCCATTATTTATAGTTTTATGATAGATTATTTATTGTGTGTTAACTTGTAAATTTTTTTATTGTCTAATTTTACAGGAGGAACTATTTTGTTTAAATTATTTAAAAAAACAATTGCAGTATTATCTGCTGCTTGCTTAATTTCAGGCGCATTTAATACAGTACACGTAGAAACTGTTTTGGCAGCTTCTGTCTCAAATAACTCAATTTCATGGAATTTTAAAGATAATAATTTCAAATATTTATCTAACATTTCAAATAATACAACAATTGAAAATCTAACTCTACTTGCAAATGCAACAAAAAATATGAGTGTAGTCCCTGAAACAATAAATATTGATTCTGTTGATTATACATATGCATTAGCACTTAGAGGTACTGGTTCTATAAAATATAGAGCCGTAAAATTCCTTGTTAACGGTCCATGTACTATCAAAGCTGTTATCAGAAGTTCTGGTGCAACTCAACGTCAACTCGTTGTTGCAAACAATTCTGGAAAAAAACTTGGTACTTTAAACGCAACAACAACAGGAAATCTTGCTACATATAACTACTCTGGTAACAAAGGATACATTTATCTATATTCAAATAATAGTGATGTTCATCTATACAAAATCCAAGTAGATTTAAAACAAGGAGCTACAAATACTCCTTCAAATAACACAAATAATAACAATAATAACAATAATAACAATAATAATAATAATAATAATAATAGCAGCAACCATTCAACTCCTGCTATTTCAGGTAACAGTGTAATTGTTAAAGGTAATGCTTCACTTGTAAATGCTGTAAAAACAGCAAAAAGTGGTACAACAATTGTCGTTGATGGAACTGTAAAATCTAACACAGTTACTGTTCCTTCTGGCGTTAATATCAAAGGTATTAACAATGCAGTAATCGACTTTAGTTCAACAACAGGCGGAAATGGTAAAGGATTAAATTTACCTTCTAACGGAAGTACAATTTCAGATATTACAATTAAAAATGCTGCAGATAATGGTATTTTTATTTCTGGTAATAATAACACTTTGAAAAATGTAATATGTTGCTATAACCACGACGCTGGATTCCAAGTAAGTAATGGTGGCGCAAACAATTATTTTTATAAATGTACTTCTCACCATAATGCAGATGCAAAAGGTGAAAACGCTGACGGTTTTGCAGTAAAGTTACACTCTGGTGTAGGTAACACTTTTGAAGAATGTGTAGCTGAATACAACAGTGATGACGGTTGGGACTGCTATGCTGCTCATGGTGCATTAAAATTGATTAACTGTCGTGCAAATTACAACGGACTTTGTAACGGAATCCGTGGCGACGGAAATGGTTTTAAAATGGGTGGTGTAGATAACAAAACACCTGGTCAAAAAGCTCATCTTGATCCTCTTAACCATTATTTAGAAGGATGTAGTGCTGTTGGAAACTACGCAGCTGGTTTTGATAGGAATAACCAAAGTGGTATAGTTACTATGAAATCATGTTATGCTGATTCTAACAAAGGAAATAACTATAATTGGCCTGCAACTGGTAAACCATCTGCTTTAGGTTATAAAGTTACTTTCGGCAAAGCAATTATTGATAGTTGCATTAGCAAAAATGGAAAGAATGATATTTCTGGTGCAATATTAAGAGGAAATTGTAGCGGATTTTAATATAACTTACCCAAATAAATATACAAAAAATAGACAATACTACCCTTAAAAAAATCAAGTTAATACACAAAGCCCCTCATTAGAGTTTAAATATATTATTCATAAATTGCTCTAACGAGGGGTAATTGTTAGTTACTAACTATTATTCTTTCTTTTTTTTATTTCGTCATTAATTTTTTTCTTACGCATCTTATTTTCATACATTCTGACATCGGCAACATTTATCAATTTGTTTAAACTAATAGTTTCACTAAATTTTGCAAAACCGATTGATAATCTTATTTTGCATGGAACGTAATCTATCTTCTTTATAGCACTAATTCCATTATGAATCTCTCGTGCTATTTCATACAAATTACAATTTTCATTACTTTGTCTTATTATTGCAAATTCATCGCCTCCAATTCTTGCAATAACAGATTTACTTCCGTAATTTTCTCTCAAATAAGCAGCTACCGTTTTTAAAACTTTGTCTCCAAACTGATGACCAAATGTATCGTTATAATATTTAAAATCATCAACATCAATATAAAATAAAACAAAATCTATTTTTTTTCGACTATACTCACGTTCATATTTATCCAGCATCTCTATAAATCCTCGCCTATTAAACACTTCTGTAAGTTCATCCGTAACAGCAAGCTTGTTAATAGTAAGTGAACCTTTTTCATCATAAAAATTATCTTTAAAACCTCCAATCAAGCCAACTATTTCGCCATCCACATAAAGAGGTCTTTTATTTATAATCAATTCATGAACTGTTCCTTTTACAATGCAATTCAACTTATGATTTATTACAGATTCACCATCTTTAATTACCTTTATTTCCTCTAGTTTTGGACCATCCTCATTAATGTGCCAACCCATTTCTTCATCTGTTTTTCCAATAATTTCATCTTTATCAGAAATTCCATAAAAATTCAAAAAATAGTCATTCACATCTATGAAACGACGATTTTTATCCTTCCAAAAGATTCCAACATTACTAAGTTCTAGGACATTTCTCAAAACTTCATCATTGATCTTATTTTTATTGTAATCTTTTTCTTTCTGAACAATTCTGTTTTCAAGTAATTTTTTAATTGTTTCACTAGTATTTTTTATGAACAATAAACATTCATCATTTTTTTTACCTTTTTGATAAACCAACCAAAAAGTAAACCAATCATACATATTTTCTTTCTTTTTAACTCTAAAGAATTGTTCCTTATACGTAATGTCTCCATTTTGAAAATCAAACTCTGTATTCTCAAAATTGAAAAAATCCATCATTTGTTTTTTTTCTTTAGGATATAAATTTGTCTCAATGAAATTATCTACACTTTCATCAAATCTATTGTCTATTATTTTTCTGTCAATAGACATTCCATTATAATACAAATTTTCAATCCTATTTTCTCTAACATTAATCAAATCAATACAAATGAACATAGAAAACATTTTTTTAGTATACATACTAAGCCATTTTCCTCTTTCAAAACCAACATCATAAAGCGAATGAGTTACAGCCAATAAGTATGCATGCGTCTTTCTATGAATATTTGATGCAATATAATTAATTGTCAAATTACATAAATACCCATTTCTGACATAATCTATACTCTTTTCCTCTTTTTGTTTTCTAGCATTTTTAGCAATTTCAATAATCCCTTTTTTACTGTCTAATAAGCCATTATTAAATAGCATTTCATTTTCTTCTAATGAATTAGACCCAACATCCTTTAGAAAATTCATATACTCATTGTTAGCAAGTATATATCTGATTTTTCCCTTATGATATTCAACCAGTGCCAATGGAAAACCAGATGAAAATGCAAAATTAGTCTTGTCATTGAATTCTTTTTTATAATCTCTCAATATATAAAAGTCATTAATGCTATCGCTTAAATTTATATTCAACAACGGATTACTATTTAATAGATTTATTTTATCTATAATCACATTATAAGCAACATCTTGAGCAACTTCTTTTTTTATGCCTTTTTTTTCAATATTTGCAACAGCCTCGTGATATGGAAGTGGTTTTCCATACAAAAAGCCCTGCATTTTCTCACATCCAATTGATTTTAAAAATTCAGCCTGCGTTTCTGTTTCCACGCCCTCAGCAAGTGTTCCTATCGAAAGCTGTTTTGCCATATTAACTATTGATGCCAATATAATTTTCGTTTTATCATTAAATTCAAAATCTTCCAAAAATTTCATGTCAATCTTTAGAAAATCAAAGTTAAAATCTTTTAAAGAATTAAATGATGAATAGCCACTTCCAAAATCATCCATCCATACCTGGTATCCTGCATTTTGTATTTGTATTATCCTGTTATTAATGACATCTACTTTTTCATTTATAATACTTTCTGTAATTTCAAAGTGTATTAATGCCTTAGGAATACCACTTTTTTTAACTTCTTCTTGAATAATATCTAAAATATCGCATAACTCAAAATCTAACTTAGACAAATTTATCGATACTGGTTCAACTAAATCGTTGTTATTTTTTAATTCTACATATTTCTGACACACTTTTTTAATTACATATGTATCAATTTTCTGAATTAAATGCGCTTTTTCAAGAGTATCCACAAATTCTACGGGATTAATCATTCCATAAATTGGATCCCGCCATCGTGTTAATGCTTCCCAACCGCATAATTCTCCCGTCAAAGTTCGTACAACCGGTTGAAAATAAACTTCAATATATTCATTTTTTATTGCATTATCTATGTTTGTTATTATATAATGCTCCTTCTTTTCTCGTTGAGCAACTTTTTCATCATAATAACAATACGTAATATCACATCTACTTTTAACATTTTGACACGCTAATTTTGCTTTATCTATAGCCTTTATTATGTCCTTACTTGAAAACTCGTCAAAATTGTATATTCCAACTTTCAAATAAACTTTTTCATTAGCATGATATTTTTTTATTCTGCTATTTAGCTTTACTACATCTGACAAAATATTTTCATGATCTGTGAAAACCACAAAATGATCATCATACAATCTTGCTACTATTTGATCTTTAAAAATAATTTGCAACTGTTCTGCGATATATTTTAAAAACAAATCGCCTTCATAAAAGCCAAACTCTTCATTAAAATATTTAAATCCATTCATATCTATAAACAACAAAGCAAATTTACCGTGATTTTTATTCTTAATAGCATTTTTGTATCTATCTGTTGCTAACTCATTAAACTTATACATATTATATAATTTAGTCAATTTATCAATATTAGCCTCATCAATTTCTTTGATACAACTATCGCTAGCCTGACCCTCTATAAATTTATAATTTTGATTATTATAATTTTTATCTTTATAATTTTCTTTGTCCAAAAAATTATATTTATTTTCCAACTGTTTTAATTCATATTTCTTCTTTTGAAAATTATTTATTATATCTTCATTTTTATTTTCTAGCAACAAAAAGAAAGCATAAATATCTTTTGTATCATATCTAAGTAATAGCTGTCTATTAATACAAATCTTATGCTTTTTCTTATTTGCTCCAATATACATTTCAAAATGCTCTTCCTGGTACGTACGTCCTTCTTCATAATCTTGAAATAAGTGATCTATATCAAAAAAGTCAGATGCAATTCTTTTATTTGGAGATTCTATATTATGAATAATTAAATTTTTATATGCTCTATCATATTTCATATGAGACATATGTATATCGTCAATTGGTGAACCAATTCCACCAACATGAAAGTCTACAATTAAGTTTTTTGATATATTTATAGTAAAAAAGCAGGAATTCTTTACAAATTGGCTAAATGAAAAATAATTAGACTCTTTGTTATTATTTTTATTAGCAAGCCACAAATACACCGAATCTATAAAATTTTTACTCTTTTCTCTTTCTCTAGACTCAATACTATACACAAAATCTCCCATTTTTACTCCACCCCATATTAAATATTTCAGACCACATAGCATATATCGGCAATTTTATATTTTTTTTATATTAATTACATAAACAAAAAAGCCAAATACACCTAGACCTCTCTTTACTACGTGTATTCAGCCTTTATTTAATGATCTCATTGCATTCATAAAGAACATCTGCCCCCACGCAAATATCCTTACTTACTAACTATATTCCTAAACAATATAATTGGCAATGAAATTCTTATATATGCATCTTATTTTTCTTCACTCTGCTGTGATGTAGTGATGCCATAATAAACTTCAAAATAGATCTCTAATCCTGACATTTATATCCCCCCTATTCTTTTGTTAATTAAATATACCCTACATATAATAGTATAACATATTTTGAAATAATTTCTATATTTTTTTAAAATTAATTTCACAAATTTTCAATTGTTTTTTTATGCACTTTATATTTTTTTATTAAATGACTTTTTTGAATTGTTTTTTTTGTGCAAGTATTTAAAATTTTAATTTAATTTTTATCACTTTTTAACAAATGGTTTTCTTTTAGAATTAATTGCTTGTCAATATTAATTTTTATATGCCGAAATATAAAATAATTATGAAATAGTCATTAAATTATTGCAATTTTTATATATGGAGGAACTATGGACGAAAAGAAATATGCCGTTTTAATTGACTCTGAAAATATATCTGCCAAATATATTGGTATTATTCTGGATGAAATGACACGTTACGGAGTTGTAACTTATAAAAGAATTTATGGTGATTGGACTTCTCCTCAATCAGCCTCTTGGAAAAGTGTTCTTTTTAAATATTCTCTTACTCCTATACAACAATTTAATATCGTATCCGGAAAAAATTCTACCGATTCTGCTTTAATAATAGATGCAATGGATATTTTATATACTAATAACGTTGATGGGTTTTGCATAGTCTCTAGCGACAGTGATTTCACTCGACTAGTTTCTAGATTAAAAGAATCTGCAATGGAAGTTATTGGAATGGGTGAATCAAAAACACCACGTTCCTTTAAAGTTGCTTGTTCTATTTTTACTGCACTTGATTTATTATTAGATGAAAACACTGATATCAATCAAAATTATAAAAATTATTCTATTGATTCAGTCAAAAATTCATCAATCGAAAATACCGTACCTAATAATACTTTATATAGCATTGAAAAAATTAGCCTAGATATTATTGAAAATTCAGTTATTGAAATAGTTACAGAAAATAATAATAAAGGTCGTACCACGGAACTAGGCGAAATAGGAAACCGCTTACAAAAGAAATATCCTGATTTTGATGTTAGAAGCTACGGCTATAGCTCCCTTTCTACATTTATGCAAGAAATAAAATCAGTTGAGCTTAGACGCCTTAATAATAATACCGTTACAATCCGTCTGATTAATAATAAATCTTTTAAAGAAAAAATTATTAACTTTATAATTGCAATCGTTTCAGAATATGGCAATGAAGGAATCGATTTAGGTTTACTTGGCACAAAAATTCACAATAAATATCCTAATTTTAAAGGTAAAGAATTTGGTTACTCCACTCTATCTAAATTTATTTCATCTATTCCAAATTTAACTATCGTAGCATTTGACTCAACTCGTAATTATGTTTATATTAATAATAAGTACAGAAGAAAGGAATAATGGTATTTTTATGCAAAGACGACAGATAATATTTAGTGGTCGTGTTCAAGGAGTTGGGTTTAGATTTACAGCTGAAAGCATTGCTTCAAATCTTAATCTAACCGGTTGGGTCAAAAATAATTCTGATGGAACAGTTACTATGGAGGTGCAAGGTGAGTATTTTAACATATATCAACTTTTAAAAGAACTAACCTCAGATAGTTATATTCAGATTGAAAACGTCAACAGCCGTACCATAGATTTAGTTACCTCCGAGACTAAATTTAGGACCATATATTAGATTACAAAAGTTTTACCTTTTTAATCGTACAAAAAATAATAAAAAAAACATCAAAAAAACAAACCACACAATATGACAAGCTTTAAAATGTCTAATATATAGATTGCATTTTTTCTATTATATCTAGAAAATTGCAATCTATATATTTTTGTAGTAGTTTGTTTTTTCTATTAATTACTTTTATTACTTAAAACACATATATAATAATTTTTATTATTTTCGACATTTAAGTATTACAATAACCTATAACAATTTTTTTACACCTTTTGATTTTTATTATGCTAATATAATAATGAATTTATAATTTTTTTAACACTTCTAACGCATTAGCTTCTATCAACATTTTTCCATGTTCTTCAATAAAAGCTTTTTTCTCTACACCTGTATACGCACCATCCGCATACTCATCAGTTATAAATGATAGGCTTTTTACCTGTTCATCTGTCAAACGACCTATTTCTATTAACAAAATATATGAACCATTTAATCTATATAAGCGATTTGGAACACTCTTTTCTATTTTGACTTTATTTGAAAACTCTTCCAAATTATTAAAAGAATTAAAAACCAGTAAACCTTCTACTCTATCGTCCGGTTGAATCTCTTCTATACGCTCTCTTTCATAATCCTGATCTAGCTCGCAAGGATCTAGATGTGTTTCTGAAAATGTCAAAGCAATCGTATGATTTGGTCTAAAATTGGCTCTTACTTTTTTAACTCCAAGCTCTAAGTCAATATGAAATTCCTTTTCCGCCATGTTGAAAATATGGTGCATAAACTCTTGTGTCTTTTCTCCATTCGACATGATATCATCCATGGTATAACCCAAACCTATAATTTCTTCTTCTGTAACAACGCATTGAATGGTGTGATTTCCCACTCGTGAAAACTCTATGATGATTCACCGCCTTTCTCAGAAAATTTGCCTTGTACAATATTTCCTTGGATTGTTACCCTATATTTCGGCACAAAATCTGCTAAAATTCTTCACTTTAGAAAAGTTTAAGACTTTTAATAATTAGCAATATGCTATTAATTTTATATTAAGATTATTTGATAATATTTAATTTTTTGCAATCAAGTAGGAGACGGTGACTGATTGCCGCCCTCTCACATATGCCTCATTTATCATGTATGATTCCGTGTAGTTATTTGGTTTTGACTAGTAGTGCAGCCTTACCCTCATGTATAATCTCATATGAGATTTCTGTTAGTTAGATCAGAGATTTTGCCGTTAGTTAGTGTATTTCCCACATCCAGCTTCCTTCAGATTATCTTAGAACTCAGATAATAATTCTACTTGGATAATTCAAATTCCGCCTCACGGCGTACACACTTGTCTTCGGCTACACCCTTCCAACTACAAAGCGGATTCGAGACTTTAATCCGTTAGAAACCAATGGCATTAAGTTAAGAAAAAAATTAAAATAGCTTGACAAATATTTCATAGTGTGCGGATTTTTTGCTAAGTAATTAGCAAAAAATTCCTTGTGATTAAGTACATTCATTTTTTCACAGGAGGAACCGCATGAAATATTTAAACCCTAACACACTACGTAGAAATTTATTTGATTCTATTGACCAAATTTTACTTAACAAAGCATCTTATGTAAAAAATCCAACTGACCACTCTAGAACGCGTAAGCTTTCTTTTAAAACTATTATTAACTCAATTCTCCAAATGTCTAGAGGTAGTATAAACAACGAACTCTTATCCTTTTTCAACTGTTCAGATACTACTCCAACTGCAGCTGCATTTGTACAGCAACGTTCCAAAATACTTCCAACTGCTTTTGAGGATATCTTCAAATTCTTTACCAACAGTTCAAATCCTAATGCAACATACAAGAGCTACCGCGTTTTAGCTATTGATGGTTCTGATTTACACGTACCAACTAATCCTACAGGTGCGTGCGATGTTCTTATGTTTTATCATCTTCCTTTTAGAATTCTAAAAATTAAGCTCGGCGAAGATACCTGTGAAACAATCATTACAAATTTACCTGCCGAAACATTTTCGCTTTCTGAAATTAAAAAGCTATACTCTATGCGCTGGGGAATAGAAACTTCTTTTAGAGACCTTAAATATCCACTTGGTCTATTAAATTTTCACGCCCGCAAGACAGATTTAATCTATCAAGAAATATCTGCAACAGGCAGGGAGTATATTCCTGCCTATTTTGCATGCCCAAAAATATTTTTTCCGTACAATCATCTTCCTTACCATCATTAAAAGCTTTGATTTTTGTAAGAAATACTCTAAAGTTAATGACATTGCGTTAGAAACGTGCACCGCCAGGCCCATAAAAAAAACTCTAGATAAAATATCTAGAGTTCTAAGTGGACTAGATGGGAGTCGAACCCATGTCCGAAATAAGATTCATTGTACTTCTACGAGTGTAGTCAGTCATTTAGAATTCCCTCCATTGTTCGAGAACTAACACCCTAACAACTTCAGTAGCTTCATAATACGCCCATAGGTGCAAAGCTTAGCCTATGTCGTTTCCTACATATTCGAAGCCTGGGTCCTAATGTGTAGGTGCACTAGGTCAGACTGCTGCAAACTAGGCAGCGAATGCTAAATTATTATCTTCAGCGTTTAATTTTAATTGTGCCATTTAACGCATTGCATGCGGCTCGCTTCTCCAACTTCACGTACCCCGTCGAAACCATTACTAGCCCAAATTTCTAATTTTAAATTCTCTTAACGCTTCACGTTTTTGATCTTTCTTAGCTATATCCTGACGCTTATCATAAAGCTTCTTACCTTTAGCTAATGCGACCTCAACTTTAACAAGGCTTCCTTTAAAATACACTTCAACTGGAACAATAGTATAACCCTTTTGAGCAATCTTTCCAATTAACTTTTGTATTTCCTTCTTATGCATTAAAAGCTTACGTGGTCTAAGTGGATCCTTATTAAAAATATTTCCTTTTTCATAAGGACTTATATGCATACCATATAAAATCACTTCACCATCTTCAATATGGATAAATGATTCTTTAATAGAACATCTGCCCATTCTCAAAGATTTAACCTCTGTACCTGCTAGACTAATTCCAGCCTCATATATCTCCTCAAGGAAATAATCATGACGAACTTTTTTATTGTTTGCGATAAGCTTTTTCGATACTTTAGCCATAATTTACTCCTTTCGTTAATATACTTTTTACAGCTACGTTTTCTATTGTACACTAAAAAAATCAATTTTGCAATGCTTTATTAAATATCAATATAATTTTTTAAGGTCCTCAAACAATCATTACCTGTTTTGCGAGGACCCTAATAAATCACACGTTTTCTTTAAAACTCAGCATATGTAAATTTTGGTGTTTCTATAATTCCACTATACATGGCAAATATAAAAAGAATCATCATAATCAAAAAATATTTTAAAACTAAAATAATAAATTCTTTTGTCTCTTTTTTCATGATTTACCACCTTTATAAAAATCATATAATCTTTCATTAATTAAAACCCATCCTAAATTCCATGGATGAACTGCATCACTTGTTAGATACTTGTCATATGAATACTCTGACAAATCATCTAATCTCACATTATATTTAGATGTTATCGCAGATAAATTCTTTGATAATACTTCTCTTTTTCCCTTATCCATTCCTGTATAATCATACCATCTACCATTAACTGGTAAGAGAACAATGTCTAAGTCAATATTTTGAGAATTACATAATCTAATAAAATATTCTAAGTCTTTATATTCTTTTGATACTTCCCAAGAATCTTTTTCATGAGAATTCTTTAATCCAAGAATATTCATTTCTAATTTTGAGAAATTACTATCTCTCATTGTGAAGTCATTGTGTGATTTTCTTTTTGAACTTCTTGTTGCTCTAGCAAGCATTTTTTTATCATCAAATTTAACTTCACCTTTGTTTAAATATTTTTTCTTTAAGCCTTTATTATATAACTTATGATCTAAATTATAAGCTGTCTTTACAGTAATATAATCTTTTTGTCTAGCATAGTCCTTATAAAAATTATAACGGAACTTAGCTATTTTTGAATCATTCTTGTCAAGATTAATACTATTACATAATTCTACTTTTGATTGTAAACCATCATTTTTTGCCAAAAGCTTTTTCGAACGTTTCGCATAGTATTCTTTTATATCTCTTGGAATAGTTTTATTTTCCATAAAATGATAATATTCTGTTTCAGAAAATCTTAATTCAAAATGCTCTCCTGAAATACCTTTTTTATAAAACCATGTTGGTGAAAGCAACATAACTACTTTTTTGCCATTCATTTGTTTTCCAACTGAACCTACTGCTATACCATGTAAAAGAGTCTGGTTATATGAACTTCCAATTGTCATCCAATTTTTACTTTCTTTTGGACACATATTCATAGGATGATATTTTGAATTACGTCCATGTGCGAACTCAGAAGATCCGCAAATCATCATAGTACTGTCATTAATATTTTGACAAATCGCTTCATAAGATCTATCTTTGTATGCACTATTCCACATTCCCATACTCTTATCATCTGTATATAGTTTGTAAGATAATGATATCTCAAATATCACCAAAAAAACAGTAAATAACAACGCTGCTACTATAAATGCCTTGATTTTTTTCATTTCGTCACACCTTAACTTTTCTGATCTATTGTAACTTAGATTTAACCTTATCAATAATCTTTCGTGGTGTATTCATTTCTTCTCTTGTTACTTCTGAAGGCGAAATTACAACATTAAGTTCTGATTTAATATCTACTAATAATTCAGAATAATCTAATGAATCTAATAGACCTTCTTCTAATAAATCGATATCTAAATCCTCTCTTACTACTTCATCTCCACATAATTCTTCTAAAATATCTAAAATCTTTTCTTCCATTTTTTTAACCTCTCTATATTTTTATTATTATTTAAGTTTCTTTATACTACTTTTCCTGAGAAAATCAAGAAACCAAACATTACTAAATTAAATGTAACAAACCACTGAATTGCATGGTACCATTTTTTCTTTTTATTTTTCTTATGAAATTTAGATTTTTTTTCATAAATTTCTGTAATAGCTAAAAGTAAACCATGATAAACACCATATACAATATATTGCAATTCTGTTCCATGCCAAATACCCATAACCGACATATTAATCAAAAATGCAAGTGATGCTCTATGTAATTTTTTCTTTGGACGTTTCTTCTCTGCCATTTTCATTACAATTCTTGTAAAGATAAAATCTCTAAACCAATGTGATAATGAAATATGCCATCTATCCCAAAATTCTTTTAAATCTTTACTAACAAATGGTTTATTAAAGTTCTCTGGTAATTTAATACCAAAAATCTGACCTGTACCAATTGCCATATGAGAATAACCAGCGAAATCAAAGAATAGATAAAATCCATATGCATACATGTAACCTATCATTTCAAGCATATTACTTGTTCTTTCTAATCTAAGCATTGCTTGGTAGAATATTGCTGCAAAAACCGTTTTATACAATGCTCCCAAAAGAATTCTAAATATTGCATCACCTAAATGTTCTAAATATTCTTCTTTTGAGATTTTTCTTTTCAAGTCTTCTTCAAATCTTCTACTTCTGTCAATTGGACCAGACGTAATTGTTGGAAAAAATAGGAATAAATACATAAAATCAAACAATTTCACATTATCTATTAAACCATCATATATCTCAATTACTATCTGAGTCCCCTTAAATGTCATATATGATATTCCTAAAAAAGCAAATATCTTATAATGTCCTGGCAACATTGGTAAAAACTTATTTAGCATTAAAGGTAATAATGACAAAAACAAAAAAGTGTAATATGTACTTGCCACTCTTCCTTTTGCCTTATAAATTTTCAAATATGCCTGAATTATTAAGTATTCAAATATGCAAAATGCTATTAAATAAGCGATTGCTTGTGGTGATTTAATTAATGCCCAAATAACAAAAACTAAAGTAACAAAAAAACTATAATACTTAATATTTTTTTCTTTAATTCCTAGAATAATTGCTGGAATCGATAATAAAACTAATGCACTAAAAAATATATATCCAGTAAATAATTCCATACTACACTAATGTCTCCATTCTTTTATAATCAATTTTTCCATTGTTAGTTAGAGGCATTTTATCTAAAACAACTATTTTCTTTGGAACCATATATTTAGGAATCATTTCTTGAAGCTGATTTCTAACATATTTTCTACTATCATAGTCTTCGTTTAATTTATCACTAACAATAAAAGCAACTAATTGTTTTATAACACCATCAACCTTCTTTGGAATAACTGCTGCTTGTGTAATTTCTTTAATCTTAGTTAAGTTAGACTCGATATCACCTAACTCAATTCTATATCCATGAAGTTTAACCTGTCTATCAATTCTTCCTAAGAAGAAAATCATTCCATCCTTATTTTTAAAACCAGCATCACCTGTAAAATATGCAGGTACTTCTCTACCTTTGTAAATTATAGTTTTAAATGCTTCAGCAGTCTTAACTTCATTCTTGTAATATCCAATACTCAAAGTATTTCCTAAAATTACCAATTCACCAATTTCATCATGTTTAGCAATTGTTACTTCTTGGCCTTCAGTAGAATCTGCTAAAATCAAAATTTCTGTCCCATGTTTTTCATATCCAATTGGAATAGACTTTTCATCTGCTAACAATTCTCTTGTTACCTCAATTGAAGTAACTGCAACAGTTGATTCTGTTGGACCATATGTATTAATAATTTTTGCTTTAGGAAATCTCTCCATTAATTTTTCTGAAGTTTCCTTAGAAAGTGTCTCCCCACAGAACATAAAGAATTTAAGGCTATCTAATTCTTCCTGGCAATATGATGGTTCTGATAAACACATCGCTGCAAATGAAGGAGTTGATACCCAATAATTAACTTCATTTTCTTTAATATATTTAACTAAAGCAGCTGTATCTTGCTGTAATTCTTTATCAACTGATATTAAAGTTCCGCCACTAACTAAACTTGTATATGTATCCATTACAGATAAATCAAATGAATATGGTGCCTGGTTAAGGAAATGTTTTCCGTGTTTAGCTCCAATTGAATCACCAACTTCTGTTGACCAATCTAAATAGTTTTCTAAACTTGATCTTGTAATTTGTACTCCCTTTGGCTTACCTGTACTTCCTGATGTGAAAATAATATAATAAACATCGTCTTTACCTAAATATGATTCTTCATTAACTAATTCAACAAGTGAATCATCAACATCTTCAAAAGCAGCAACTAACAAAGCATTAACATCGATAAAATTAACATTTGACATTCTATATGTGTATTCATTAATTTTTTCAACGTCAGCCTCTCTTTGAGGATCCTCTTTACAAATTCTCTCAACTAAATTTTCTGTCATTAGAACATAATCATTTTCAACTGTTTCAATAATATCTTCGATACGTTCTATTGGCATGCATCTATCAACTGGGCAGTATGTTCTTCCAGCTTTAGTACTTCCGAAAAAAGAAGCAAGCATCAATGGATTTTTATGTCCATAAATAACAATTGGATTAATTTCATTTTTACCAGTAACGTTATCCTTAATCCATTGAGCTACTTGCTCTGATTTATTCCATAACTGTAAGTAGCTTAATTGTCCCATACGAGATTTAAAAACCACTTGTTTCCCATTTTCAATAGCTTGTGTCTTAATATTTTCAATAATATTCATTAGCTATCTCCTTCCTACTTTATTCATCATTACAAATAAATTAATGTAATATTCATGCGATTTCTTTATAAATTTATCTATTTACCAGATAGTATTCTAATATATTAATCTTAGATTAATCTAAATACTTTCTTAAATTTTCTTAAGATTTATTCTACAATTACTTTAATTAATTTTTTTTGTTAAAAGTCCATCAAAAAAACGTAATAATCACTTTAAAAATATCAAAAAGTAACTATTACGTTTCATTTTAAGCTTTTTAAATTGACCGTTTTACCTTAAACTCGTTCTTCTCGTCCTGTATATTTTTCAATAACTAATAATACAACTAATAACAACGCAATTGAAATCATTAAATTAATTATTGAATTCTGTATTATACCAGCAAAAACGTATGAAACAATTGAAACAGCAGCAACAGTTAATACATATGGTAGCTGTGTTGAAACATGGTTTACATGACTACACTGTCCGCCAGCTGACGCCATAATTGTTGTATCCGAAATTGGAGAGCAATGATCTCCACATACCGCACCTGATAAACATGATGCAATTGAAATAACCATCATTTCCCCAGAAGGAAATACTCCGATAACTATTGGAATCAAAATACCAAATGTTCCCCATGATGTGCCTGTTGCAAATGACAATCCCATAGCAACAGCAAAAATAACTGTTGGTAAGAAAATAGTAAAAGCTGATGCTGATGAATTAACAAGTGACGATACATAGCTTTCAGCTCCAAGAACTTTTGTCATTCCTGATAAAGTCCAAGCAAATGTCAAAATAAGTATTGGAGAAACCATTGATTGAAATCCTTCTGATATACAACTCATATACTCTTCAAAACTCAAAACGTCTCTGTACATATACAAAATAAACATAAATATCAATGTAACAACAGCGCCCATTACTAAGGCCGGTTGAGCATCTGCATTAGCAAACGCATCAACAAAATTGTTCTCTCCAGTAAAGAACTTACCTGTATAAAGCATAAATAATGCGCATGATAAAATAAGAACAGCAACTGGTAAAACCAAATCAATTACTTTTCCTTTGTGATTTACAACGTTTTCTCTATCACTTGCATAAGGTCTTTCTGGTGTTGTATATAAATCGCCTTTAATTGCATTCTCTTCATGTACACGCATTGAACCATAATCAATTCTTCTTATTGTTATATATGCAAGCATTATTAATGTCAAAACCGCATAATAGTTATATGGAATTGTTCTTAAGAAAACAACAAATCCGTTAATATCAGTTCCTTCAGGAACCGACGATGTTACAGCTGCTGCCCATGAACTAATTGGTGCTATAATACATACTGGAGCTGCTGTTGCATCTATAATATATGACAATTTAGCTCTAGATACCTTGTGTCCATCAGTAACAGGTCTCATAACACTACCTACTGTTAAGCAGTTAAAATAATCATCAATAAAGATAAGAATTCCAAGGAACATAGTTGCTAATTGTGCTCCCGTTCTAGTCTTAATGTGCTGTTTTGCCCATTCACCAAAGGCTGCAGAGCCACCAGCTCTATTCATAAGCGAAACAATTATTCCTAATACAACTAAGAAAACAATGATTCCCATATGTGTTGTATTTGTCAACTGTTCAACTAAACCTATATCCTTCTTAAAAAACATAGTATGCATCGCTAATTCTAAGTTAAAATTCGAATAAATAACCGATCCACAAACTATACCAACAAACAATGACGAAAATACTTCCTTCGTAATTAATGAAAGTGCTATAGCTATAATTGGAGGTAGTAATGAAAAAAATGAATTCTCTGCAAAACTTTTATAACCTTTTAGATTTCCCATATTCACAGGACATGCAAATGTGTAAATTACTAAAAGCAAAATTATAAGCATCAAAATCAACGCAGTTTTTTTCTTTCTGTTCATAATTTTTCTCCTATCCATAATAATACTTTTACTCTCTACCGTATCAAAGCTGAGTAATAATAGAAAATAGTGTGTTATGTACATCCTCGTACATAAACACACTATCCTTATAATAATATGTATATAGTATTCACGTCAAGTATTTTTTTATTTTTGACTTCCAAGTTCTAATTCAAGTTTTCCATTATCAGATAATGTTATTTTCAATGGCTTAACATAACAATCATAAAATTGTTCTAGTTCCTTTTCCGATAGGTTAACTCTTGTTTCATTGGAAATTTTTTTGAAAATGTCGTTTACATTAAATGAAATACTATTTTCTATTTCTTTTCTAAATTCCATCAATAATACGCGTCTTCTAATATCTACTTCTCCTGAATAAAAATTCTCAATATATGAATAATGTATATTCGCATTTTCAACAATCTCACGCATATTATGACCAAATTTTTCTTTTTCAGCAAAAATTAAAAACTCCACATCTGGCAAGGTATTAATCAAGCCCCAAAAGTCAGAATCTGAGCTAATTAAAATAAATGAATCCACATGATTTACATAATGCTCTTTACAAGTTTCAGCTGTCAGAACAATATCAACAAGTGATTTTTCTTTAGTAACACGTTCTGTTGATATGTGCTCAATTTCAATATTAGTTACTAATTGATCAAAAATATTCCATGCCTTCACTGTATTTTGATCATCAACTAATATTATTTTATTGATTTTAGATGTTAACTCAGCATTCATATTATTAAAAACAGAAGCCAACATATAAGGATCTGAATTTTCGCAATCACAAATAGCATCTACTATTTTAGCACTTTGTATAAATTCTTTGATATTTAGTTTTGATTCCGAAGAAATATCTGACACCCTACTAACATCTTTAAACACATCGCCATTCATGTTATATAACAGTTCTAAAAATTTCTTGTCATTATATAAAATATTGCCTTCATCTTTAGGATTTTTCCAATTAATATACATTTTATACGGATATTTGTTAACATTTGGATAATACAATTCCATAGCTGCTTTTGTTCCTTTTTCTGTATAACCATTTGGCATAAGAAATAAATCTTTTATATAATCCCAAACTATCCAATCTGGAAATAAATTTTTGCAATAAAATATATGACTTGAAATCAACTGATTGATATCTATAATATATTGTGCCAATTTTTGCTTATTATACTTAACAATATCAATATCATCTTCTCTAAGTTTACTGATTGCCTCACTTATATATTTATTGTTTATCGTATTAAGAGTTTTAAATTCATATCTCATAGCATCTTTTATAAATTTAAAGTTTCTTTCTATAGTTGTTCTTAATATACATAAATTTCGAATAATTCTAGCATTCTTATTTTGATCTAATTCATCGTAAATTTCTAATTGTGGCGATTGATTAGCATATTCAAAAAACATTTTCTTAACACCAATCAAATATGCAATCTTAGATATTATCTCTCTATGAGAATTGATCTCCTGTAATTCTTCCGGAACATTTTTTTTAATTTTATCAAATTCAATAACTTTATTTTCATCAGATAAATGATCGATTTTATCATTTTCTTCAAAAATTATATTGAATTCTTTACTATACTCCTTTTCCATTATTACCTCCCCACGAATAAAAGACAAAAAACATAAGATAAAGTATCCAATTTTCACTATTAAATGAACGACAATGCATTATTTACATCTTCAATAATATCATCTACATTTTCAATTCCAACTGATAATCTAACTAAATCTGGAGCCACACCACCTTTAATCAACTCCTCATCTGTTAACTGTCTATGAGTTGATGATGCTGGATGCAAAATACAAGTTCTAGCATCTGCAACATGTGTTGCTATCATTACAACCTTAAGATGTTTCATAAATTCCTCAGCTTTTTTTCTTCCACCTTTAATACCAAAAGAAATAACTCCACATGTCCCATTTGGCATATATTTTTTTGCTCGCTCATAATATTTATTTCCCTTGAGTCCAGGATAATTAACCCACGACACTTTGTCATTACCTTCTAGAAATTCAGCTACTTTTTGTGCATTTTCACAATGTCTCTCAACACGTACAGCAAGTGATTCAATACCTAAATTCAAGAAATAAGCATTCATAGGTGATTGTATCGAACCTAAATCTCTCATTAACTGCGCTGTTGCCTTTGTGATAAAAGCACCTTCTTTTCCAAATTTAGTTGCATATGTAATTCCATGATATGACTCGTCAGGAGTAGTTAATCCTGGGAATTTTTCTTTATGAGCCATCCAATCAAATTTACCACCGTCAACTATACAGCCACCTACTGTAGCATCATGTCCATCTAAATACTTAGTTGTAGAATGTGTAACGATATCTGCCCCCCATTCTATAGGTCTACAATTAATTGGTGTAGCAAAAGTATTATCTATAACTAATGGCACTCCATGTTTATGTGCTGCATTAGCAAATCTTTCTATATCAAAAACAATTAAAGCTGGATTAGCAATTGTCTCACCAAATACTGCTTTTGTATTAGGTTTAAAAGCTTTTTCTAATTCTTCATCACTACATTCTGGATCAACAAAAGTAAAATCTACTCCCATTTTTTTCATTGTAACATTGAATAAATTAAAACTTCCTCCATAAATTGTAGACGAAGCGACTACATGGTCTCCTGCTTGGGCCAAATTAAAAATTGTAAAAAAATTAGCTGCCTGTCCAGATGATGTAAGCATTGCAGCTGTTCCACCTTCTAAATCAGCTATTTTCTTAGCTACATAATCTGTAGTAGGATTCTGTAATCTTGAATAAAAATATCCCTCTGCCTCTAAATCAAAAAGCTTACCCATATCTTCACTTGTATCATATTTAAAAGTTGTACTTTGAATAATTGGAATCATTCTAGATTCACCATTTTTTGGCTGATAACCACTATGTATACATTTAGTCTCTTTTTTCATATTCTTCCTCCATTTATTAAATAAATTTTCACAAAATAAATTTTACCCTATCTTTTTTTTGAATTCAACATTTTTTTCACTTTTACCTTATATTTTTATTTTATCACATGTTATTTTTTTTATTTATAACATCGTTTTCAAGCATTTTATATGATTTTTCTCATTTACTATTTGTTTATAATATTTCTTCGTATTATAATCATTATATGAAATAAAGGAAGAAGGTATTTACAATGACAAAAAAAAGACTTGAAAACATTTGGTATTATTACAAAATACATATAATAATTGTAGCTATTCTATTAATTGCTTTATACAATATTATAACAACCTATAACAACCGCAAGGAACAAATTTTACAAATCGGAACTGTCAACATTACTCTTGACAATAAAGCTAAAGCAACTGATTATTCTGATAATTTCAAGAAATCACTACATATTAATTCTCCTAAAAAAGAGATTTTTATTTACGATTCAATTAATTTATCAACACGCTCTGGGGGAAAAATAACGATGAATTCAAATGAACAGATGAGACTTGTATCTTATTCACATACAAACTCTCTAGATGTTGTTCTTATGGACATAGACGCTTACAAATACATGTGCAAAAACGGATATTTATGTAATCTAGAAAAGCTAATAAAAACAAATGATCCTAAAATCTATAAATCACTAAAAAACAAATTAGTCTCTACTAAAGAGGTAACTAATACCACTAGTAAGTATAGTAATTATAAATGCGCTATTGAGCTCAGCAATATAAAAGTTACTCGTAAAAGTAATACAAAAAATTCAAAAGTATATGTAGGTGTTATTTCTGATTCTAACAAGAAAGAAATGTCTGTCAAATATATCGAATATTTAAATAACTTACAACTATAAGAATTATATAATACTAATATCTTATAAAGGATAAATTTTAATATGAAACAAAAGCTTATATAATAATTAATCTCATGTCACACAACTAATTTTCACTGGGCAAATTTAATTCCGAGATTTTTCATTATATAAGCTCTCATATCTATTACTTTATAAAAGGCTTCATGGTTATTACTTTCTACAATCTCTTATATCTGTACATTATTTATATTTCTGTACATTATTTATATTCTCGTATCTATTACATTCTAAAGTATGATCTAGCTTTTACAGAATTCTTGTTTGATAGGTTGCTATTTTCATTTACTTCTTTTTCTTTTTCTTTTTTTTTTGGTCCACGAACCTTTTCTTTACGCTCTCGAGATTTCTTTTCTTCTATCATTTCGCATATACGTAATAACTCAATGTAACAATCCACACGAACCCTGAGTGATTCCTCATCTAATGGTCTTCTACATGGCATTTTGGCTACAATATGATCTTTTCTTTTAAGATAAACTGCCTTCGTATCTAAGTCTTGATGTACCCTATATCCTCTATGGAGTATTTCTAAGGTATTTAATTCATCATGCTCTAACATAATATAATATCCTCTCTATTTTTAATAACAAATTTATAATATCATTTGTTAATTTATAATCTAATACTTATAGGCGACAGATACAACTATATAACTTTTGAAATATAAGTTCAATAGAGTTATTGTTTTTTTTCTTTTTTTTATTATTAGTTTATAATTTATTTAGTTTTATTTTATTGTTTTAATTTTTTTATTATTTCTATTTATAAATTTATATTTTTGTCACCAAAATGGATAATATATTTTTTTAGATTTTTTAAAATCTAGTAAAAGTAACTAAGTAGTTCATTGAATAATCATTTTTTTTTTAGTATATTTTTTTTTAAAATTATGATAAACTATTATAGTCCGTTTTAAAAGGAGGAAACGAATTTCGAAAAGTTTAAAAACTTTAGCGCCATGTACCAATTATCCATAATTGGTTGACGAGGTTTCAAGTTATCGAATTATTCGGCGGATGCTTGAACGTTTTTATATGGGAACGCATGTAGTAACAAACAACAAGGTAACTTATTAACAAAAAGCTACATCCATATAAATTATTGTTATACAAAAGGAGATTTATTTAAACATGTGTGGAATTATAGGTTTTACTGGGAAGAAAGAAGCTCAGGATATTTTATTAGACGGTTTAGCCAAACTAGAATATAGAGGATATGATAGTGCAGGTATTGCATTTTTCAAAGATAATGGTGGACATATTTCCATTCGTAAAACTGCTGGTAAAGTAAACGATTTACGTGCAATTTGTGATGATGAAAACTCTTCTACTTGTGGTATTGGTCATACTAGATGGGCAACTCACGGTGGTGTTTCTAACTTAAACGCTCATCCTCATAAAGTAGGAAAAGTCACTTTAATTCACAATGGTATTATTGAAAACTACCATGAAATTGTTGAAAAATATGAATTACAACCTGTTTTAAAATCTGAAACAGATACAGAAGTTGCTGCAGCTTTATTTGATAAAATGTTCAATGGTGATCCAATTGAAACAATTAAGAAAACAGTACCTCTTTTTAAAGGTTCTTTTGGTTTCTGTATTATGTTCAAAGATCATCCAGGAAAAATTTACTGCGTAAGAAATGTAAGCCCTATGGTTGCAACTCAAACAGAAGATGGTACTTTCGTAGCTTCAGATTTAACTGCATTTATTACATTCTCTAGACGTTACTTCATTGTACCTGAATTTTCGATTGTCACAATGGAAGCAGATAAATTTACAATTCAAGATTTAGAGGGTAATCCAGTTGAACCAGAATATTTAGAAGTAAATTGGGATGTTACAGCAGCTGAAAAAGAAGGCTACCCTCACTATATGATTAAAGAAATTCACGAACAGCCACGCGCTATTAATCGTACAATCAGCCCAAGAATCAAAGATTCTCTTCCATATTTTGGAGATGACAATATTCCAGATTCTTTCTTTGAAGATTGTTCTGATATTACAATTATCGCTTGTGGTACAGCAATGTACGCTGGAATGGTTGGTAAAACATTCATTCAAAACAAACTTGGAATTCCAGTAAATGTTGCTATTGCTTCAGAATTTAGATATGAAAGACCTGTTATCTCTGATAAGTCTATGGTAATTGTTGTTTCTCAGTCAGGTGAAACAATTGATACTCTCGAAGCTTTAAGATTAGCTAAGAAATATACTCAAAAAACTTTATCAGTTGTTAACGTTAAGGGATCATCAATTGCTCGCGAAAGTAACTATGTATTATATACACATGCTGGTCCTGAAATTGCCGTTGCTAGTACAAAAGCATATACAGTTCAGGTTGCAAGTATGTATTTATTAGGATGTAAATTAGGTCTTGTAACTAACCGTTTAAGTGTTGAAGATGCTAAAGTATTCATCGAAAACCTTACAAAAGTACCTGAAATGATCAAAACAGTATTAACTCAGGAAGAAAAAGTTGCAGAACTTACAAAACGTATGACAAATGCTACAAACGCATTCTTCATTGGTCGTGGATTAGATTACACTCTTTCAATGGAAGGATCTTTAAAATTAAAAGAGATTTCTTACATTCATGCTGAAGCTTATGCTGCAGGTGAGTTAAAACACGGTACAATTGCTTTAATTAGTGATGGTGTTCCTGTAATCGCTATTGCAACACAGGATCATGTATACAGCAAAGTTATTTCTAATATTAGAGAAGTTAAAGCAAGAGGTGCTTACGTTACTCTAATTAGTAAAGATGAAATCATTACAGATAAAACAATTTGTGACGTACATATTCACATTCCACCAGTTGCTGATGAATTTACAATTTTCGAATCAGTTGTAATCTTACAAATGATTGCATACTATACATCAACTGGCAGAGGTGTAAATCCAGATCAACCAAGAAATCTTGCAAAATCTGTTACAGTAGAATAATATTATAATAGAATAATTATAATATAAATTATATTTTTAAAAGCCCTGTTATTGAGAAAACTCTGATATGTACCCAGAATCCTGGACACATATTTATGAACTAGGCGGAACACATGGATGCTATCCTGTATTGTACAGGTGGCATCCATTTTGTTTTTGCCTGAATTCTTTTGTTATTGTAGTAATCTATATATTCTTCAATCGCTTTTGAAAAGTCTTCAAAAGAAGCATAGTCTTTCTCATAGCCATAATACATCTCATTTTTTAATCTTCCAAAGAATGTCTCCATAATACAATTATCATAGCAGTTACCTTTTCGAGACATAGATTGAATAATTCCATGTTCCTTTAAAGCAGTTCTATAATTCGCATGTTGATACT
>NZ_FOGW01000009.1 GCF_900111325.1 Lachnobacterium bovis | reverse complement strand
GTGCAGTAATGTATGTAGCTGACTGTTACTAATAGGTCGAAGGCTTGACCAAAAGGTTTTTAATAACTTGTATGAAGTTTTGAAGATATATAAAATGTATCTTAGATGGCCCAATGGCTCAGTTGGTTAGAGCGCCGCCCTGTCACGGCGGAGGTCGAGGGTTCAAGTCCCTCTTGGGTCGTTATGGGATCTTAGCTCAGCTGGGAGAGCATCTGCCTTACAAGCAGGGGGTCACAGGTTCGAGCCCTGTAGGTCCCATTTAGTCAGAAGACTAAAATGCCGATGTGGCTCAATTGGCAGAGCAGCTGATTTGTAATCAGCAGGTTATCGGTTCGAGTCCGATCATCGGCTTGGTTTATCTAAGCGATAAATCTTCAAAAAGCCTTTATAGGTATATATATTGTTTAATATGGGCAGATTCCCGAGTGGCCAAAGGGGACAGACTGTAAATCTGCTGCAAATTGCTTCGGTGGTTCGAATCCACCTCTGCCCATTAAAAAACAAGATATATTTAAGTAATAACGCGGGATGGAGCAGTCTGGAAGCTCGTCGGGCTCATAACCCGAAGGTCATAGGTTCAAATCCTATTCCCGCAACTCTGTGCCCAGTTAGCTCAGTTGGTAGAGCAGAGGACTGAAAATCCTCGTGTCTCTGCTTCGATTCCGGAACTGGGCACTCATATGGGATATTAGCTCAGTTGGTAGAGCACTTGACTTTTAATCAAGTTGTCCGGGGTTCGAATCCCCGATGTCTCATGAAGCTGTCATTTTGTAAAAAAATGACAGCTTTTTTTATTGAATAATTAAAAATATTTATTTTATAGGGTTAGTGTATATATTGATATTGGGAAATATAAATAGTAGCAATGAGTAACAATAACAAATAATAAAAAGAGAGAGAATAATATGAGAAATAAAACAACAATTATATTTGGAATGATAATAGTATTGGTATTAGTATTGGTATTAGGTGTATTAATTTTTTTTAAGCTTGATTTACTCAAAATGAATTTTTCAAAAAATAATTTCAAATACAAAATAGGATTTTTTATTGGGGCAGATAAATTATCGGTTGATAAGTTCTCAGAATATGAGACAGTTGTAATCGATGTTACTAATTATTCAAAAAATGACATAGAACGTTTTCATAAAGAAGGTCATAAAGTTTATGCCTATTTAAACATTGGATCATTAGAAGAGTATAGAAAATATTATAAACAATTTTCGGATTTAAGTTTAGGTACGTATCCAAATTGGGATGACGAAGTAAAAATAGATGTAACATCAAAAAGATGGCAAAATTACGTGGTTAATGTATTAGGAAAACAAATTAGTCAGAAGAATGTGGATGATTATTTTATTGATAATACGGATTTATACTACTACATGAAGGATGAAGCCAAGGCTAATGACATATATAAAGGACTTTTAAAAATAATAGATGGGTTAAATAAATATAAGCCAAAGTTAATAATTAATGGAGGAGATTATTTCGTTCAAAGATTGCTTAAGGAAAACAAGGTTAATTTAATTGCTGGTGTAAATCAAGAGAGCGTATTTACAACATATAATGTTGGTGATGATGGTAAATTGATATACAAAAATCAGGCTAAAGATGATGTTGACTATTATGTTGAGTACTTTGAAAAATGCAGAAAGAAAAAATTGTCTGTTTCATTAATTGAATATACAAAAGATAAGGATAAAATTCGAGAAGTAAAAAATTTTTGTAAAAAAAACAACTATATGTATTTCATAACAGATTCGAATAAATTAAATAAGATTTAATTGCTTTTTATTAGTCCTGTTGTAAAGCTAATTAGAGATAGGCAATTAAAGAAAAAACAGCGTAATTTTTACCAAGAGTGAATTTTACGCTGTTTTTAAATTCTGTATTATTTTAAATTCTGTATTATTTTAAAAATCTGTATTGTTATAAAAATATTTTTATAAGATAAAAAATGTCGCTAAAAATTTATTTTCGAGTTAGTGTTTTGTGATTTTTTTGAAGAGTGAACTTCCTATAATACTTAAAAGTGCCATTATTATGATAAGTAATATAAATTGTTCATAATTTTTTTTATATAAACTACTACCACTAAATGTCGAGAGTAGAATTGCTGGGGTGCGACAGATGAAGCATAAAACACTCCATTTAATAAGTGTTATGTTTGTCGAACCAGCGCAATATGACAATAAATCTTTTGGTGAACCTGGAATCAAAAAAATAGTAAAAAATATTTTTGTGATTTGTTCTTTATGTTTTTCCATATAATTATTTAGCTTATCAATTTTTTCAGATGAAAAAAATAAATGAATTATTTTTTTGCCAAATCTTTTTACTGCACAGAATGAAATAATACTACCAATAGTCATTCCTATATTGCAAATTAGGGCGCCTTTTAGTGGTCCATAGGTATAACCAGCTGCAATTTCGAATGGTCCACCAGGGATAATGGCTGCAATTACTTGCAAAATTAATACAATAATAAAGAGTATAGTGCCAATGGGACCTTGTTTATAAATATATTTTCGAAAAGCAGTCGGTGTTGATGCAAGTTCAAACATTGGCTTGATGATAAACCAGGTCAGTAAAGTTATAAATACTATACATAGTAAAGAGATTATAACGAGTATGACATTTTTTTTTCTAGTGGATAAATGAGTATTTTTTAATTTCTTCAAATTTTTCCTCCTTTATTTTTCTTGAATAATGATAAGGTTATTGAATTTGTGAATAATAATTGTTATATCACAAGATTAATTAAAGTACAATAATGTTTATGGAGTAAAAATATTTATATAGTAATAATGTTTATATAGTAATAATGTTTATGGAGTAAAAATATTTATATAGTAATAATGTTTATATAGTAATAATGTTTATGGAGTAATAATATTTATATACGAATAATATCAAAAAAAAGATGAAGGTAAGCATTAACAGCATTAAATACATAAAAGTATAAAAAATATTAAATGCATTGAATGAAAAATTAGAATTTAAGTAAGTGTATGAGTTATAGGAGGAATGCTTTTTTATGAGAGGATAAAATTAAAGAGATACCCCTGCTAAAAAAATGGTTGAGAGATATCTCTTTAATTAAAGTTATAATTTTATTATTTTTTAAGTTTATAATTGCATCGCAATGTAAGAATATCTAATTTAAGATAATAATTGCATCGCAATGTAAGAATATCTAATTTAAGATTATAATCGTATCGCATTTTATGTACATTATCTAGCATATTTTTTTGTAGCATGCAAGTGTTTTTTGAGAAATTAAATCATTTTAGTTATGCTTAATTTTCATAAAATTCGTACAATGTTAAATTGCTTATCAAGTATTAATAAATCTGCTTCTGCACCGGGTTTAATTGTACCAATCAAATCACCCATACCGATACTTTTGGCTGGATTTATGGTTGCAGCTTTGATTGCAGACTCAATTGGAATTCCATAAGAAATTGCATTTTTCATACAGCTAAACAAATTAGTTACAGAACCTGCAATTGTTCCATCTTTAAGAGTGGAATGTTTTCCTTTTTTAGTAGTTACTTGGTTGTTGAAGTGATATTGTCCATCTGGCATTCCTGTTCCACTGGTTGAATCACTTACAAGGATAACTCGATCATCGCCAAACATTGCAAATATCATACGCACAACGGAAGGATGAACGTGAACGCCATCACATATAATTTCTATCATTACTTTTGGATCGTCGCAAGCTGCACCAACAATGCCAGGGTCGCGATGATGAAAAGTGTACATTCCATTAAAAACATGGGTTACATGATTTGCACCAGCGATAAAAGCGGTAGTTGCTTGATTGTAGTTTGCGTGTGAATGACCAAGTGAAATATTTACCTTCGAATGCAGAGTTTCAATAAATTTTGCAGCTCCCTTCATTTCTGGAGCAACATTTATCAATTTAATTCTGTTTCCCGATAGTGCATTAAGTTTATTAAACAATGCAATATTTGGTGCTTGAATGAACTCTTCATCATGACATCCTTTTTCATCTTTATTAATAAAAGGACCTTCCATATTTACTCCAACTATTCGGGAATGAGAGGAGTCATCTGGTACACCATTAAGTGATTTCATGATTTCTGCCAATCGATCTTCAGGAAGTGTGCATGTCGAAGGGCAGAATGACGTAACACCATTTTCGTGAAGATATTCGGCAATTTCCGTTAGACCATTAGTATCTGCATCACAAAAATCGTGTCCTTTTGCACCATGAATGTGAATGTCGCATAAGCCAGGAATAACGTATTGTGACTGAGCATCAATAATTTCTGCATCAGAAAACAAGCTGTCTGAATCAGCAACTAATGGATGTGTCAATTTAAAAATTTTATTGTGATCATTTATGTATATGTTTCGCTCAGCGAAAATTCCATCTGAACCAAATATAATACCATTTTTAATTACTTTACCCATATAAATTCCTCCAAAAAAGAGCAACAAAAGAATGATAAAATTTCTGATAATTGAATTTTAACATATCTTGAAGAAAAAAACATTAATATATATACTGAAAATTATAAAAATTTTAATAAAAAAATATAATATATTAATAATATAACTGAAATGTACAGCAAAATTATAATATTTTTAATATTTCGTTTATAAAAATGAAATATTAAAATCTGCTTAAAACGTAATAAGTAATTAAAAGCAAAATTTTATGGGTATATTTAAAATTATAATGTAATATCTAGGTGAAGTCCTCGGCCCAGAATCTGATTATACAAAATATTGTAAGTTCGTTCATTTATTCTCTTGGCACTTATTGTAGAGGCATTCATATATCCGGTTTCCTTGCTAAAAGCTTTACTAATATCAGAAAGTGAAGCTTTAGAAAGGATTCCATCTTTTATATTTATGGTTCCGTCATCTTTAATCTCTAAGCCAATGTTTTTTAAGGCATCTGAATATTTATCAGTGACTTTCATAAGATTTTTCACTTGGCGTTTAAGGTTTGGATCATTTACTTTTCCAGATGAAGTTATTGCATTATTATACGTTGTAACAAAAGCACGTATACTATTGTATATGTTTTTATCATCATTATTTTCTTTGTACTCAAATGAGGACAACATTTTTGCCGCTTTTTTTAGTGCTATTGTATCTTCATAAATCAATTCGTTGTTTGTGTAATCTGAGCGTTTTGAAGCTTTTGAAACTTCTCTGTTATGCTCATAGAACTTTCGTAAATAATAATCTGTTGAAAGATTATTGTTTGATCCAACTAAACTCGTCATATCTGAACTCATAGTAAATCCCTACTTTCTTGTTATAATTAAAAACACTATTTAAACGGATATTATAAACTAATAGTACTTTATGATATCTTTAGTTGTTAACTTGTATTAAAAAACAATTTAAAAAAGACATAGCCGATACGAGCTATCATCAGTGTATTTCGGAAGAAATAAATTAAATTTTATAGTAACAGAAAAATTTTTAAAAATATCATAAATTTTATTATTTATAAGTAAAGGGCAGAATAAGTAATATAAGAACGGTTAGATGAGGTGTTTTTATTGAAAAATAATAAAATAAAAGGTAAAATAATTATGTAAAATGTAAAATATTATAGGGGAAATAATAGTTTCATTTTATAGGGGGTAATATTTTAATGCTAGATTATTTTTAATTAAAACTAGTTATAGGAGGAAAAAGGATATGGAACAGGTAAGTTTTGGTAATACCAAAGATGGTCAGGAGGTAACAAATTATTTTATTTCAAATTGTAATGGAATGAAAGTTGGAGTAACAAATTATGGAGCGACAATTACTTCGATAAAATTACATGATAAAGATGGAATCGAGAGAGATGTTGTGTTGGGTTATGACGACGTTTTAGGCTACCAAAATGGAACATGCTATTTTGGTGCCACTGTAGGAAGAAATTGCAACAGAATTGCTGATGCAAAAATCGAATTAGACGGTGTAGTTTATGAACTTGAAAAAAACGATAATGAAAATAATTTACACAGTGCATCACATGGAGTTGATAAAAAAATATGGGATGTATTAAGTGTTGAAGAAAATAAAATTGTTTTTAATTGTTTAAGCAAGGATTTAGAACAAGATTTTCCAGGAAACATGCAAGCTCAAGTTACATTTGAAGTATCAGATGAAAATGAATTAAGTATTAAATATCATGCAGTTTCAGATAAGAAAACAGTTATGAACTTTACAAATCATAGTTATTTTAATTTGGGAGGACATGACTCAGGAGATGTTTTAAATCATATTTTACAGGTTAATGCGTCACATTACACTCCAGTTATTGATTCTAAATCAATTCCAACGGGAGAAATTGCAAGTATAGAAGATACACCGTTTGATTTTAGAAAAGCTAAAGAAATTGGAAAAAATATATTTGACGATAATGACCAATTAAAATATGGAAATGGATACGATCACAATCTTGCACTTGATAAAAAAGGTGAGAAAGTTGAATTAATTGCAACGTGTTACTGTGAAAAAACTGGCTTAAAAATGGATGTGCTAACTGATTTGCCTGGTGTACAATTATATACGGCAAATTTTGTTGACGGTGAAAAAGGAAAAAATAATGCTGTTTACAATAAAAGATCTGCTGTTTGTTTAGAAACACAGTATTATCCAAACTCAGTTAATGAAGATAATTTTAAGAAACCTATTTTTGATGCAGGTGAGTCATATGATTCAACAACTATCTATCGTTTTTCCGTAAAATAGTATATTGTGAAAGGTTGAAAAAGGTAGAAAAAATGAAAATAGTATTTTTAGATTCAAAGACAATTGGTGACGATATTGATTTGTCAGGATTTGATAAAATTGGCGAAGTTGTTAAATATAGTTTTTCAACAGTTGAAGAAGCTAAAGCAAGAACTAAAGATGCAGATGTTGTTGTTGTGAATAAAGTACCAATTAATGAAGCAACAATTGGAGAAGCAAAAAATTTAAAACTAGTATGCGTGACAGCAACTGGAACTAATAATTTAGACAAAGATTATCTGGATAAAAAGAATATACAATGGCGTAATGTTGCTGGCTATTCTACAGAATCTGTAGCACAACATACTTTTGCTATGTTCTTCTATTTGTTAGAAAAATTAAGTTATTATGATGATTATGTTAAATCAGAAAAATATGTTAATGATGTAAGTTTTACGCATTTTGCTAAGGTATTTAATGAAGTAAATGGAAAAACTTGGGGAATAATAGGTCTTGGTAACATTGGTAAGAGAGTTGCTGATATTGCTAAATCATTTGGGTGTAAAGTGATTTATTATTCTACATCAGGAAAACATGTTGATAAAGATTATGAGAGGGTTGATTTTGAAACATTATTAATTCAATCAGATTTCGTTTCCGTACATGCACCATTAAATGAAGATACATTGGGTTTAATGAATTTTAATGCTTTTAAAAAGATGAAGAATTCTGCTATTTTTATTAATGTTGGTAGAGGTCCAATTGTAGTAGAAAAGGATTTAGTTAAAGCACTTAATGAAGGGGAGATTCAGGCTGCAGGTTTAGATGTTTTAGATATTGAACCAATGAGTGAAGCTTGTCCTTTAAGAAGCATAAAAGATAGTACAAAATTAATCATTACTCCGCATATTGCCTGGGCAAGTATTGAAGCTAGAGAAAGATTAATGGGTATTATATTAAATCAAATAAAAGAATTTTATAATTTATAGGAATAGTTTTATATTCCATAGAAAAGTCCTAAAGGTTACTAAAAGAAATTAAAAATTACCAAAAGCAGTTTGAGTGTGAAATTTTTTAGTAGCCCAAGGGACTTTTGTTTTAGCTAAAATATAGATGCTAAGTTTCCTTAATCTTCAAGAGGTAAACCGCTTAAAAAAGATAGATTACCATAATAATGTTTAGAATAAAAAATTCTTTTTTCTTCTGAAAAATCTGTATGTACAAGTTTGTAATATCCTCGTAATCGTTTTAAAAAAACAGCAAGAGCATAGTTATATAGGTTTAAAAAGCTTTTTCGTGACTTTTTATTTCGTAGCCAAGGATGTGTCCAAGGTTTATGGCGAGTGTTGAGAGGATCCTTGAAAAAATAATATTTATCGCTAGGTAGCATCGGAGAAATAAAAGCTTTTCCTATTAAATTTTGTTCAATTAGGCGTATAAAAACTTTTTTTTGTCCAGTTGGATCACTAAGAAGTCTTGAGCCAATGATTGAGTATGTTATAGCTGCGCGCATCATAGCCTTGTTAACCATTAAATTGGTGTATGTATTTTTAAAAGCATGACATAGCATTTTAGCAATTACACGTCTTTGGGTTGGCGAAACCATTATAGTTGAGTCTTGATGAAATTGATTTGGGCGAATATGTTTTTTATATTTAAGCATTGAATTATCAATTTCGGTCTCTAAATATGCATGGTTTCCGAAATAGTGAGTATCTTTTGGAGGTGAATCAGGTGTATAATTGGTAAAGGCGTAAATAAATGGATGACACGTTGTATCTAAAGTGTAATGTCCAATAAAGCCCATAATATATGCATCTGCGATTTGTAGATGTTTTTTATTACCTGTAAAGAGGGTTCTACTTTCTAATAAATTTAAAAAAAAAGCACCAGTTTTTTTATCTTGTGCGAGTGCACCTAAATTCTCTTTATGAAAAATGTGCGATGGAATATAAAAGAAAAAAATATCAGGACCTTGTAACCCAAGGGAATAGGCACTGTGATTTTTTCTTATATTTTTCTTTAAAGAATTTTCTGGTAATAATTTAAATAAATCAGATCCAAATAAATAATGTGTTGTAAAACCTGGCATATTTCTCACCTCACAAATTGTTCTATGATCATTATGAGTATCGGAAGTTGAATAATAATTCTTTCTACGTAAAATATTAAAAATATGATATAATTTTAAACGAATAAGTTTATAATATAAAAAATATATAAATATAATAAAAATATGCTAATTTGGAGAGTGGCGAGATGAACCTTAGAGAGTTATTGCAGTATAATGATATTGTGATACAATGTCATGATAATCCAGATGCTGATGCTATTTCAAGTGGAATGGCGTTATATGAATATTTAAAAAAATATAATAAAAATGTCAGATTGGTTTATAGTGGACAATACAAAATTAAGAAGAGAAGTTTAGAATTAATGGTATCTAGTTTAGATATTCCAATTGAATATGTAACAAAATTAGATAATCCAGAACTTCTAGTGACAGTTGATTGTCAATATGGAGAGGGCAATGTCACTCATTTTGATGCGCAAAATATAGCAGTAATCGATCATCATCAAATAAGTGTAAAGATGCCGGAATTATTTGAAGTTAAGAGTAATCTAGGATCGTGTGCAACTTTAATGTGGATGTTATTGAAAAAAGAAGGATTTTATATAGGCGATAACATAAAATTATCAACTGCTTTGTATTATGGTTTATATACAGATACAAATGGTTTTACAGAAATGGATCATCCATGTGATCGAGATTTAAGAGATACAGCTAATTTTGACAAGGCATTAATTGTTAAATTTAAAAATTCAAATCTTACATTGAATGATTTGAGTATTGCTGGTGAGGCAATAAATCATTATGAGTATAACAATGAATACAAGTTTGCAATCATAAAAGTTAGGCCATGTGATCCTAACATACTTGGATTAATTAGTGACATTGTTATTGAAGTTGATAAAATAGAAACATGTTTAGTCTATAGTATAAATGCAACTGGAATAAAGATTTCAGTAAGAAGTTGTAGTAAAGAAGTAAAAGCATGTGAATTAGCGGATTACATATGTAGAGATATTGGATCCGGTGGAGGTCATAAAATTAAAGCAGGTGGATTTATTCAGTTAAATTTATTGCGTAATGCTTATCAGAAGTATTGTGAAGAGTTTAATATCTCATATGAAAATTCAGAAAATGAATTGTGTAATCCATCAAGACAAGAAATTAGTGATTTCCTTGAATATAAGATGATTGATTATTTTTTACAATCAGAAGTAATATATTCTCAAAAATACAATATTGATTTTTCTTCTATGAAGGTTTATAAGAAAAAAGAAGTCGAATTAGGATATGTTAGATTGTCTGATTTATATGAAAGTGGTTCATCAGTTTATATTAGAACATTTAGTAAGGATGTTAAAATAAACGTAGAATCAGGAGTAATAATTATGCTTGACGGTAAAGGAGATGTATGGGAAATATCAGAAGAATATTTTAATGAAAACTATGTCTCTAAACCCGGAAAATATAAATTAGATAATGTAGAATATATGCCAACAGTAAAAAGTGTAAACACAGGTATAACTATAGGTTTAGGTTACTATGCCAAAAAATGTGTTTTCGACGGTAGAGAAATAGTGTATGCTAAACCAGTAGAAAAAAATGTGAAAATTTTTTCGCAGGATAATGAGGATGATTACATTTTAGGAAAAAAAGGTGATTATTTAGTAATAAAATGTAAGGATGTTCGAGATTTATCAATTTGTGAAAAAGATAAATTTATGGATTCATATAAAAGAGTATAGGATCTTTTGTTTTACAGAGGATTTTTAATATATTTTTGTTTTAAAGAAAAGAGGCTATAAAATGGTAGTAGGAAGTATTAATAAACCTAAAAATTTAAAAGCAATTATTTTTGACTTAGATGGAACACTCTTAGATACATTAGAGGATCTAAAAAATGCAACAAATGCTGCATTAGAGTATAGTAATATGCCAATTAGGACTTTAGATGAGGTTAGAAGATTTGTTGGTAATGGCGTTAGAAAATTAATGGAACGCGCAGTACCAGGAGGTTGTGATAATCCAAAATTTGAAGAAACTTATGCATATTTTAGAGAATACTATGAAATACATTGTAAGGAAAATACTAAAGCATATGATGGAATATATGATTTGTTTGAAGAATTAAAAAAACTTGGATATGAAATAGCAATTGTTTCGAATAAGATGGATGAAGCAGTAAAAATTTTAAATAGAGATTATTTTAGCGAATATGTAAGTGTTGCAATTGGAGAAAATGTGAAGGTCGCAAAAAAACCAGCTCCAGATACTGTTAATAAAGCTTTAGAGGAGCTCAATTTTTCTAACGAGGAGGCAATCTATGTAGGAGATTCTGAAGTTGATATTCAGACTGCTCAAAATGCAAAGATGCCATGTGTTTCCGTAAAGTGGGGTTTTAGGGATGAAAACTTCTTACGTGAAAATGGCGGTAAATGTTTTATTGATAAACCAAGTGATTTATTAGAGGCAATTGCATAAGAATTATTAAAAAGAAATAATGGGAATTATAAAATATGAAAATAGGAGATTAAGTATGGAAAATATGATTTCAGGAAAAACAAAATTACTTGCATTAATTGGATCGCCAGTTGGCCATTCAGGTTCGCCACAAATGTATAATTATAGTTTTAAGCATTTAGGAATTGATTATGTGTATGTTGCATTTGATGTCAAAGAAGACAAAGTAAAAGATGCGCTAGATGCAATGAGAATGTTTGACATGAGAGGGTGTAATGTGACAATGCCAGATAAAATAGCAGCATCTAAATATGTGGATGAGTTATCACCAGCGGCTAGAATTATAGGGGCAGTTAATACTATTGTAAATGACAATGGAGTATTAAAAGGTTACATAACAGACGGCGAAGGATTTGTTGCAAATTTAAAAGATAATGATGTAGACATTAAAGGAAAAAAATTGACAATATGTGGTGGAGGTGGAGCTGCCACTGCGATTCAGGTACAGTGTGCACTTGATGGAATTCGAGAAATTTCAATTTTTAATAAAAAAGATGCATTTTTTTCCCGCACACTAGAGACTGCGGAAAAAATAAAAAAAGAAGTTCCAACATGTATTGTTAATGTATTTGATATAGATGATGAGTCTAAATTAAAGGAAGAAATCCAAAAAAGTGATATTTTTGTTAATGCTACAATTGTTGGTATGAAGCCATTAGATGATCTAAGTGTTGTAAAAGATCCGACAGTTTTTTCAAAAGAACAAGTTGTATGTGACGTGGTTTACAATCCTGAGGAAACTAAATTGATTAAAGATGCTAAAGCTTGCGGTTGCAAGACAATAGGTGGAAAAGGAATGTTGCTATGGCAAGGTGTTGCTGCATTCAAATTATATACAGGATGTGATATGCCAGTAGAAGAGGTAAAAGAAAAATTTTTTAGTTAAAGGATGATAATAAAATGGAAAAATGGGATATTTACGACAGAAACAAAAAAAAGACCGGCCGTACTATGAACAGAAATGATTGGAATATGAATGATGGTGATTTTCATCTTACAGTTATAGGAATAGTTCAAAGACAAGACGGAAGATTTGTTGTTACAAAACGTATAGAAACTAAAAAATATGCACCCGGAGCTTGGGAAATTTCAGGCGGTGGAGCAATGGCAGGAGAAACATCGCGTGAAGCAATTATTCGTGAAATAAAAGAAGAAATTGGATTGGATGTTTCAAAAGCCAAAGGTGGATTAGTTCATACATATATGAGAGAAAATCCACAAGAAGGTGACAATTATTTTGTTGACATATATAAGTTTTATATGGACTATGATGAAAATGATGTAAAAATTCAAAGCACAGAAATATCAGAATTTAAATTTGTTAATTCCGATGAAGTTCAAGAACTCGCGCAAAAAGAAGAATTTTTACACTATAATAGTATCAAGTGTGTATTTAAAAATGAACCGCAATTATTTTTGATTGGATTTATGGGTGTGGGAAAGACATCGATTGCTAAACAATTAGAAAAAATAATGCCATATGAAGTATTAGAGATGGATCAAAAAATCGTCGATGATAGTGGTATGTCGATTCCAGATATTTTTGAAAAATATGGAGAAGATTATTTTAGAAATCTCGAAACAAATTTGGTTAAAAACATAGAAACGGAATTTAATACTGGTAAAAAATATGTTGTTTCATGTGGCGGTGGAGTAGTTGTTAGAAGCGAAAATACTAAAATTATGAAACGTTGTGGTAAAGTTGTTCTATTGACAGCTAGTCCACAAACAATTTTTGAAAGAGTAAAAGATGATAAGAATCGACCAATTTTAAATGGTAATATGAATATTGAATATATTGAACAATTAATGCAAAAAAGAAAGGCGTTATACGAAGACGTGGCAGATATAGTTATTACTACAGATTCAAAAGATATTCAAACTATTGCAGAAGAAATAATACATAATATTTATTAAAGTGACTCCTTTTTAGGAAAGAGTAATTATTAATTTTGAATTACAAAATTCCTAGAAAGGAGTTAATTTGTAAAAAAAATTAGAAAAATTTAAATTTAACGTGTGATAAGGAGAGGATATGTGCTAGAATTAAATCTGATAGTATAGACAGGACAAAATAACAGTTATATATATGTGTTATTTTAAATATTATTAAAAAAAGATACTATCGGAAAAATATATTTTATTGCCGATAAATTATGTAGATTTAAATATGAATTTTTATTTGCATAATTTTGCTAAAAAGTATAAAATACGAATAACGGACATAAAAGGAGTAGTATATGGCAAAAAATAAAAAGAAGAAGCAACATCGTTTTTGGTGGTTTGTAGTTAAATTCCAAGTATTTTGCTTGTGTATTGTAGCTACAGCTTTAGGAGTATTTTATTTTGGCGGATATGTTAAAGATTTAGAAGATTTAAAGAATGATGCAATAGAAATTGTATCGAAGTCAAATAGAGATACTTTTAAACCAGGACAGTCTAGTACAATTTATGATTGTAATGGACAAGTTATTTCACAATTGAGAACAGAAAAGAGATCTGAATATGCAAAATATGTAGAAATACCTAAGTATTTCGAAGAGGCAATGATTAGTATTGAAGATAAGAAATTTATGACTCATAACGGAGTAGATTATAAGGCATTTTTCAGAGCAGGAACTGCATTTATACAAAAAAAGAAGATTACTCAAGGTGGTAGTACAATAACTATGCAGTTATCTAAGAATATTTTCTTAGATTCAAGACAAACAGTTCAGAGAAAACTTAAAGAAATTTTTATTTCAATGCGACTCGAGAAACTTTATACTAAGCAAGATATAATGGAATTTTACTTGAATAATGTATATTTTGCAAATGGATATTATGGAGTTAAAGCAGCAAGTAAAGGTTATTTTAATTGTGATATGAAGGATTTATCATTATCACAGGTAGCATTTTTGTGTGCAATTCCAAATAGTCCAACATATTATGATCCTGTTGTAAATCCAAATCATACAATAACAAGACGTAACTTGATATTGAAAAATATGTATGAAGACAAGGTTATTTCAAAAGCTGAGTATGATAAAGCGATTGCTGAGCAAATCACATTAAATAGACCAGAAAGTACAAATATTAAAAAGAATAGTTCGTTAGATACATATAGCATTTACTGTGCAACAAGAGCTCTTATGGAAAAACAAGGTTTTGAATTTAAAACACAGTTTTCTTCTGATTTTGAGCAAAAAGAATACAATAAAATGTATGAAGAAGCATATAATACATGCCAAAAAGAATTATATGCTAAAGGTTATAAAATATATACAAGTTTTGATTTGAATAAGCAGGAAGAACTTCAAAACTCTGTAGATGAAGGATTAAAGAGTTTTGGTTCTAAAACTAGTGATGGCGTATATGAAATGCAAAGTGCAGCAGTTTGTATTGATAATAAGACAGGCTATGTAGTTGCAATGGTAGGCGGTAGAAAACAAGAAAGTACATCATATACTCTAAACAGAGCATTCCAAAGCTTTAGACAGCCTGGTAGTTCAATTAAACCATTGGTAGTTTATACACCAGCCTTTGAAAAAGGTTATGGTCCAGAATCAGTTATAAATGATCATAAATTTGAAGGTGGTCCATCTAACTCTGGTGGTGGGTATTATGGTAATGTTACTATTAGAGAAGCAGTTGCTAGATCATTGAATACAGTAGCATGGCAAATTTATGATGATATAACCCCAAAAGCGGGACTATCATATATAAGAAATATGAAATTCTCACGAATTAAGAAAAGTGATGAAACTTTAGCAACAGCATTAGGTGGTTTTACAATTGGTGTATCACCAGTTGAAATGGCATCAGGTTATTGTGCATTAGAAAATGATGGTGCATATAGACAACCTACATGTATAGTAAAAATTGAAAATCCTGATGGCAAGGCAATTTATGAGTCTAAGCAGATAGAGACAGTTATTTATAAACAAAATGCTGCTAGAATGATGACAGATGTTTTAACAGAAGGATTTAAAGTATCATATGGTACAACATATGGTTTGGGACTTGATAATGGTATGCCATGTGCAGCTAAAACAGGTACAACAAATGATAAAAAGGATGGATGGTTCTGTGGATATACAAGATACTATACAACAGCAATTTGGGTTGGATATGATAAACCAAGAAGTGTAAGTAATTTGTATGGCGGAACATATCCAGGTAAAATTTGGAAAGCATTTATGAATAAAATTCATAAGGGATTAGAAATAGAACAATTTCCAAGTTATACTCCACCTACAGGAGAGGTTAAAGGACTTAAAAAAAGAGAGGAAGTTCAAACTGAACAACCATCAGAAGAAGAAACTGGTGACGAGAATGAAGTAACTTCTCCAGATGATGCGAATAATCAAGATAATCAAGGTACCCCTGAAGTTCCAAAACAACCAGATACACAACAAAATGGAGATACAACACAACCTTCTAATAGTAGTGGAGACGGCAATTCAAATACAAATAATCAAGGAACAACACCTGGAGACAGTCAAACTGCAGGTTAGTAATACACAAAAGGTCATGTAGAAGAAAAAAGCTATGTGACCTTTTTTTATTGTACACTTTTTGTGGAAATTATATGTTTTTCTACATTTATTTGTGGATATGTGATAGAATAGATGAGAATGAAAACTTAGAAACATCAGGAGGTAAACAAACTATTATGGAAAACAAAAAATATGGTTTTGGTGTGGATATTGGAGGAACTACAATTAAAATGGGTCTCTTTTTAGAAGATGGTTCATTATTAGAAAAATGGGAGATTCCTACAGATAAAACAAATGAAGGTGCAAATATTTTAAGCGATATCGCTAAAGTAATCGAAGATAAAATTGTAGAACACGATATTCAAAAAGAAAATGTTATTGGAGTTGGTATGGGCATTCCTGGACCAGTTAAGGCTGACGGAACAGTAAATCGTTGTGTTAACTTAGGTTGGGGAGTATTTAATGCTGCAACAGAATTAGAGGGAAAAATTGGATTACCTGTTAAAGTAGGTAATGATGCTAACGTAGCTGCACTAGGTGAAATGTGGCAAGGTGGCGGAAAAGGCTACGAAGATGTAGTTGTTGTTACACTTGGAACTGGCGTTGGTGGTGGAATCATCATTGGCGGACAGATGGTATCAGGTGCAATGGGGGCTGGCGGAGAAATCGGCCATATGACAATGAATCGTGAAGAGATTGAAAATTGTGGATGTGGAAAAAGTGGTTGCCTAGAACAATATGCATCAGCAACAGGTGTTGTTAGATTAGCTAAGAGAAGATTAAAACAAAACGATGATCCAAGTGAATTAAGAAGTTTAAATGAAATCACATCAAAGGATGTATTTGATTTTGCAAAACAAAATGACGAAGTTGCTCTTCAAGTAGTTGATAAAGTAGCAGATTATTTAGGACTTGCATTAGCAAACATTACTTGTGTTGTAAACCCACAGGTTATCGTAATCGGTGGAGGTGTTTCAAAAGCTGGTAGTATTTTAACAGAAACAGTAGAAAAACATTTCAGAGAAAATGCATTCCATGCTTGTAGAACAACAGAATTCAAATTAGCAAAATTAGGAAATGATGCTGGAATTTATGGCGGAATGAAACTTGTTATGCCTGTTTAATCAGTAAAGTGTTTGATTTGAATAAGCTATAATGATAAAAAAACCATGCTTCAAGATACATGTAATCTCAAAAGTTAATTAGATTACATTATATCTAAGGAGCATGGTTTTTTGATTGTTTGCTATTACTTCATAAGAATACTTGTAGTAATAGCAAAATAGTTAGTGATAAGCGCGGTTAGTTGCAAGCTTAGTAATATATGAAATACCCATATTAAAATTCTTATTATAATTCGATGCGAGTAGGAATATAATGGTTAAAATCATTTCTGCAAATAAATATGAACCATTATATATGATTGAGTATAAAAGGGAGTTACTCATTCCTAAAAAAGAAGAATAATTTCCGAAGAAAATCACTCCGGAAAGTACAGCAAAGAAAAATCTTCCAAATACACCGACGACATAGCCTTTTAGCAAACCGTTTTTTGATTTTGAAAAAATACCAGATAATCCTAACGAACCGAAAGCTAAAATATAATCTGTTATAACTTGTGGAAGACATAGAATATATGGATTAATTATAAGTTGAAGCAATCCAAAAGAAATTCCGGCTGTTATTCCAACACTTAGACCATACCAATATCCAATTAAAGTGATGAAAAACATACTAAATAGAGTGACAGAACCTCCCATTGGCATCTGAAATAATTTGATAAAAGATGCTAAAAAAGCAAGTGCTAATGTCAAAGAGGTAAAGGCAAGTTGCCTTGAAGTGATTTTTGTTTTTTTACCAAGTAGAGCACATGATATTAGTAATATAGCTATTATTGCTAATACAATGGATGTAGTACCTAGTTTTGTAAAAGTGTAAGTGGTACCATCAGATGTTGCTGATGATTCAATAAAAAGTGACATGTTATGTTCCTCCATAATTATAAAACTTTATTTCAGATAAACTTTAATATTATTTTGGATCAAAGTCAAGTTTTATTTAAAAATTCGCAACAATACACATAATTATCCTACAATACTTTACAACTGTAAAAACATACAGAAATAAAGAAAAATATGTTTACAAATTCTAAAAAAAGAATTAATATAAAAAAGAAGTAATATATTTCAGATAAAAGGAGAATGAGAAGATGAGTTATGTTGATGAGGTTTTAAAAAGAGTAAAAGAAAAAAATGCATCTGAACCTGAATTTTTACAGGCAGCAGAGGAAGTACTAGAGTCATTAAGGCCTGTTATAGATGCTAATGAAGAAAAATATAGAAAAGAAGCACTATTAGAGAGATTAGTTGAACCAGATCGTCAACTAAAATTCCGTGTACCTTGGGTTGACGATAAGGGACAGGTTCAGGTAAATACTGGATATAGAGTTCAATATAATAATGCAATTGGACCATATAAAGGCGGTCTTAGATTACATCCTTCTGTAAATATTGGTATTATCAAATTTTTAGGATTTGAGCAAATTTTTAAAAATTCTTTAACTGGCCTTCCAATTGGTGGAGGTAAAGGTGGTTCTGATTTTGATCCAAAGGGAAAATCAGATAGAGAAGTAATGGCGTTTTGCCAAAGCTTTATGACAGAATTATGTAAATATATTGGCGCTGATGTTGACGTGCCAGCAGGCGATATTGGAACAGGTGCGCGAGAAATTGGATATATGTTTGGACAATACAAAAGAATAAAAGGAACATATGAAGGTGTTTTAACTGGTAAAGGATTAAGTTATGGCGGATCACTTGCTCGTACAGAAGCAACAGGATATGGACTTGTGTATATAACAGAAGAATTACTTAAAGATCATGGAATGGATATAAAAGATAAAACAGTTGTTGTTTCAGGGGCAGGAAATGTAGCAATTTATGCAATCCAAAAAGCACAGCAGCTTGGAGCAAAAGTTGTAACATGTTCTGATTCTACTGGTTGGATTTATGATCCAGATGGAATAGATGTTGAATTATTAAAAGAAGTTAAAGAAGTAAAACGAGCACGTTTAACAGAATATAAAGCAGCTAAACCTAATGCAGAATATCATGAGGGTAGAGGCGTATGGCAGATAAAATGTGATATAGCATTACCATGTGCTACACAAAATGAGTTATTACTTGAAGACGCTAAAGAACTCGTAAAAAATGGTGTTACAGCAGTTTGCGAAGGTGCAAATATGCCTACAACATTAGATGCAACTAAATATCTCCAAGATAATGGTGTATTATTTATTTGTGGTAAGGCTTCGAATGCAGGTGGAGTTGCAACTTCAGCACTTGAGATGTCACAAAATAGCGAGAGATTGAGCTGGACATTCGAAGAAGTAGATGGAAAATTGCAGCAGATTATGAAAAATATTTATCACAATATTTCTGATGCAGCAAAACGTTATGGAATGGAGGGTAATTACGTTGCAGGTGCAAATATTGCGGGCTTTGAAAAAGTAGCAGAAGCAATGTTAGCTCAGGGAGTCTGCTAATTTAAGGAAGTAATTATTAAAAGTTCATTTATTATGTAAAAAAGTTCATTTATTATGTAAAAAAGTTCATTTATTATGTAAAAAAGTTCATTTATTATGTAAAAATTGATTTATTATGAAAAATAAATAATAGTTTATTAGATATAAGAACCTAAATTTTAGTTTACGATTAGTTTTTATGCAAATTGTTTAATTTGAGTAGAAATTTTATGACTAGAATATAGGTTCTTTTCTTAAGCAAACGGTCTTTTTTTCCGAAAAAAATACTAGCTTGATTTTAAAGTCGAGGGTTACATGTAAAACAAAGGATTAAAATAAAAATTTCAAGGATGAGTGTAATTATGGTAAAGGAAAAAAAAGAAAGTAGATTAAGAAGTATATTAGGATGGATTTTAACTATTGCATTAGCAATGATTGCTGCGCTATGCATAAAAAATTATGTAATAATTAATGCTATAGTTCCAACAGGTTCGATGGAAAAAACGATAAAACCGGGTGACAATATTTTTGGAAATAGATTAGCATATTTATGGGATAATCCTCGAAGAGGTGACATTATAATTTTTTATGCACCAGATGATTTGTCACAGAAATTTATAAAAAGAATAATAGGTTTGCCTGGAGATAAAATAAAAATAATGAATGGAAAAATCTATATCAATGATTCTAAAGTCCCATTAAAAGAAGATTATTTGAAGGAAGATTGGTATGTTATGTCAGGACCACTTGAGTATAAAGTGCCAGAAAATTCTTATTTTGTAATGGGGGATAATAGAAATAATTCGAATGATTCAAGATATTGGAAGCATACATTTGTAAAAAAAGAATACATAATAGGTAAAGGTATTTTTATCTATTTTCCGTTTGAGGATTTTGGAGAAATGAAGTAGATTATATATAGAAAGTGTGCAATAATACATTATGTAGCGTAATGTAGTTGCACACTTTTTTGGAGGGAAAAATGGGAATTTTAGAAAAAATATTTATTAAACCTGATTATACATTGGAAAAAATGAGAACAGTTTATGGAGTTCTATGTGGCGGATTAGGAATATTTTTAAATATCTTATTGTTTTTAGGAAAAGTAATAATAGGCACAATAAGTGGTTCGATAGCAATAACGGCTGATGCGTTAAATAACTTGTCAGATGCAGGTGCGTCTGTTGTGACATTGGTTGGCTTTAAGTTAGCGGCACAAAAACCAGATCCAAACCATCCATATGGCCATGGGCGAATAGAATATATTTCAGGGTTTATAGTATCTATGTTGATTATAATTATGGCAGTTGAATTAATTAGATCATCTTTTGTGAAAATTTTTAATCCATTAATTTCCAAAACATCAGGTTATATGTTTTTAATTTTGATAATATCAATTCTTGTTAAATTTTATATGGCATTTTATAATAGAAGAGTGGGAAAAAAAATTAACTCGTCGTCATTGCTTGCAACATCTATGGATAGTTTAAGTGATTGTGTTGCAACGATGATTGTTCTTATAGTGTCTATTTTAGGAAGATATGGATATGGATATTTAGATGGATATGCAGGTGTTCTTGTAGGAATATTTATTTTATATGCGGGATATTCAGCAGCAAAAGATACAATTAATCCGTTGTTAGGACAACCGCCAGAAGAAGAGTTTGTTGATAAAATAATCGATATAGTAACTCATTTTGATAGAAATATTGTAGGAATGCATGATGTAATGGTTCATGATTATGGCCCAGGTAGGCGCATAGTTTCTTTACATGCAGAAGTACCTGTTGATGGAAATATTATAGAATTGCATGATATTATAGATCGTATTGAGAATAAGTTAAATAAAGAACTAGGCTGTATATCAGTTATTCATATGGATCCAGTTATAACATCAGATGCAGAGGTACTTGAATTAAGAGATACTATTAAAGATATTGTAGCTCGAATAGAATCATCCATAACGATACATGATTTTAGAGTTGTAAAAGGAATGACACATACTAATTTGATTTTTGATGTTTTAGTACCATATTATATGAATGCTAGTGAAGAAGCTTTATCTGAGCAAATTCAGGAGGCTGTTAATAAGGAAATAGGAGAAAAATATTTTATTGTAATTCATATGGATACTGATTTTACAAAAAGCAAAAAGTAAGAGTTAAATGTAATTAGGAGGAAACAATGAGTAAGGAAAATTTTGAAGCATTTTCAAGAACAAAAAGAAACATGGAAAAACAAGGAAAAGAGTGGAAACAAGAAAGCGAAAAAAAACCTCAGCAAACTACAGCTGAAAGTTTAAAAGAGCCAATGAATGCGTTTTCAAATATAAAAAATGTAATAGGAGTAGTAAGTGGTAAAGGTGGTGTTGGAAAATCATTTGTAACATCATCATTAGCCGTTCAGATGGCAAAAAAAGGATACAAGGTTGGTATTCTTGATGCAGATATTACAGGACCATCAATACCTAAAATGTTTGGAATTAAAGAGCAGGTTGTTGGTGATCATAGAGGAATGTTACCAATTGAAACAAAAGAAGGAATTAAGGTTATTTCGATTAACCTTTTGATGGAAAATGAAGAGGCTCCAGTAATTTGGAGAGGACCAGTTATTGCAGGCGTTGTTAAACAATTTTGGAATGAAACATGTTGGGGCGATTTGGATTATTTATTTGTGGATATGCCACCTGGAACAGGTGATGTACCACTTACAGTATTTCAGTCTCTTCCTGTCGAAGGAATTGTAATTGTAACTTCTCCACAGGAATTAGTTCAGATGATTGTAAAAAAAGCCTACAATATGGCAAATATGATGAAAATCAAGGTACTTGGAGTAGTTGAAAACTTTAGTTATTTATTATGTCCAGATTGTGGTAAACAAATAAAATTATTTGGTGAAAGTCATATAGATGATGTGGCTAGTGAACTTAATATAGAAGTTCTTGGAAAATTACCACTTAATCCAGAAGCTGCACAAATTGCTGATGAAGGTAGATTTTTTGAAATCGAAAATGAAGAATTACTTTCTAGGGCAATTGAAGTTTTAGAAAGTAAAGAAAAAATCAATTCATAAGTTGTTAGATTATATTAAGAATGATATCAAAAAATGTATCAAAGATATCTATAGTAAAAACTAAATAAAATACAAAAATATCCCATACACAAACTCATTATATGAGAAAGTATATGGGATATTTTGTTATAAATTATTATTTTGTAGATTTATGTAAGCTTTATTTTCCTGAATATTTGTATTCATTCGAACTTCTGAAAATTGTATTGCTAGAACCAAGTTGGTTAACAACAATTTTATCACCAGGTTTAATATCTTTTGAACTAATTGTCAATAACTTATCTGATGAGAAGTCTGTATCAACTTTTGAACCATTTACGTATACACGGCTCCACTTAGTGAAATTAGAACCTTCTATGATAATTTGCGATCCATCAATTGATTGTTTTGCATTTTTAACGGTAACATCATCTATACCCATAACTAAATTAGCTGCAGGATATAGGTCTTTGCCTTTATATGAGAAGCGTTTACCATAAAGTAAATCGTACTGTAAATTCTCTAAACCATTTTCGTAGTTATCAGAATTCATTTGAGTCTGATGATAGTTAAGTATTGTACCTTCGTGGATACCAAGCTTATTAGTAGTATCAGAAAGAAGTTGATATGCTTTTAAGTCGGCATCTTGCTTAGTAAGTCCAAAATTGTTCCAAGTAATATATTTTGTTTTGTAGATATCACCAGATTTCATATCTGAATTTTGAAGTCCCATTGTTGGTAAATGATCACCAAACATTACTACAATTGTTTTCTCATTACGTTTGCTTAATGCAGAAGTAAGATCAGCAATAAAGTTGTCTACCTGGTGAAGTTGGTTAACGTAGTAAGTATATTGATTAGCTTTTGCTTCATCAGATACACCTGAAACTTTAAATTCAGGATTTGCAATAACAGGTTCTCTTGGATAATCTCCGTGTGAACTTACTGTAATTGTATAAGTAAAGTCTGGTTGATTTGGTGTCGAATCAAGTGTTTTGATTGTTTCGTTTACAAGAATATCATCAGTTGCCCAGCTTCCGTTAGGTGTATAACTTTGAATATTCATAAGCTCTTTACTTGTAAATGAGTTAAAGCCCATTTGAGTAAAGGCATTTACACGGCTATAGAAATTACCACCGTTGTTATGAACTGCATGAGTGCTATAACCAATTTTTGTTAAATCAGAAGCAACACTTTCGCAATCTGTATCTTTAAGAATTGTTTTATAAGGATATTCACCTGTACCAAAATATTTAAGACTCATACCTGATAAAACTTCAAATTCTGTGTTAGCTGTACCAGCACCTACTACAGGAACAGTTAAGTAACCAGTTGTATATTCTTTTTCCAATTTATGGAATGTAGGTATAGGATCTTTATTAGTGTGTAGGAATTTGATTTCTTCCGGATCACAAAAAGATTCTAATAAAATACAAATAACATTTGGTTTTTCGTTATCTGCTAAAGTTGTAGTTTGTTTTTGACTATTCACTTTAGCTTCGATTGAATCAATAGTTTCTTGATTGTAATTATGTGGTTTTTTCATACCACGATCAATTACGCTAGATGAAAAACTATAAACAAAGCCATAGTTTTCATATCCCTGGGCAATATTTGCAAAATAACTTGCAACAACATGACTTTTTTGTGCAGCAGTTGTTATGGTTGGAACACCTGCAAATAAAATAAGTAATACACAGATTGGTGCTATTATGTAATGAATCTTACCTTGGTATTTTGGCCCCATGATAAAAAATAGGGCAAGGAATAAAATAAATAAACCAAGACCAATCACAACTAAAATTGCTTGCGTAATAGTGAAATAATGAGTATTAGTCATTGCAAGCAAATCAGATACCATTTTAAAATCAGTAAAGGCAAATGGAGTTACACGATTTGATAAAATAACGCCATTTGTTACCCCTAGTAAAAACCACACCGAACTAATAATTAATCGGAAGAATGCACGTCTTCTAAATAAGTATACTAATGTTAGTGAGGCGAAAACTAAAAATGCATTGTAGAAGTAAGCAAGTGTATGACCACCTACAAAACCACATGCTGAAATCAAACTACGTCTAGAAATCCATTCGATTACAAATACTAAGCCACATGAAAGTAAAACGTGGAATAGTAAAGAATATTTGTTAAGAAAATCTATACGTTTTTGACGTTCAGGAGAAATAGTTTTCACATTAGAGTTTTCTGTGTGTGCATCATCTTTTTTTCTTGGAAAATTTAATTTTGGGAAATTGAATTTTCTAAATTTAATAGACATCTTTATACCTCCATCTTATAATAATTAGATTAAAAAAAAATAGGTATAAAAACAAGTGGAAAGATTAATAAAAAAAGAACTAAAAAAACAAGAAAAATATAAAAAATAAACAAAAAATAAAATGTGCAGTTCTCTATACTATTAGAATTCTAATTAAATTTTAATGAGATTGTTCAATAATTACAAAAAGCCCGGCATATATTAGCAGGGCTTTGGTGTTATTTATGAAATAAACTATGTTTAAAGTGTGAACATAATGTGTTTAAAGACTAAATATTATTTTTTGTTTGAGCGTCTCCAAATTTTAAGGCGCTCAGCCTCAGAAATAAGTTCATCTCTAAAATCAGGATGTGCAATGGAAATAAGTTTTTCTGCACGTTCCCAAGTTGATGTTCCTTTTAAATTTACAATACCATATTCTGTTACAACATAGTGTGTGTTAGCTCTTGTATCAGTTACAATTGAACCATTAGTTAGTGTCGGTTTAATTCTAGAAAAAGTATTTCCAGAGCGATCAGTAAATGTAGAAGAACAACAGATGAAACTCTTACCACCATTTGACAAGTATGCACCTAATACAAAGTCTAGTTGTCCACCAGCACCACTGATTTGTTTAATGCCGGCTGATTCGGCGTTGATCTGTCCAAATAAATCAAGATCTACACAGTTGTTAATTGAAATGAAGTTATCAAGTGCAGCTATTTGGCGAATATCATTAGTGTAGCTTACTGGCGCACTCATAAGTTCAGGGTTTTCATTTATATAGTCATACATTTTTTTTGTACCGGCACCGAATCCAAATGTTTGACGATAACGGTCTATATTTTTCTTAGAACCATTTATTTTTCCAGCTTTCGCAATGTCTACGAACGCGTCAACGTACATTTCTGTATGAACACCAAGATCTTTTAAATCAGATTGTGCTATAAGAGAGCCTACAGCATTAGGCATTCCACCAATTCCGAGCTGTAAGCATGCACCATTTGGTATTTCATTAACAATTAATTCTGCAACTTTTTGATCAATTTCAGTTGTAGGACCACCTGATGGTAATTCTGGAATAGCATTATTTTCTCCCTCAACAATGTAATCAACTTCTGAAATATGGATACAGTTTTCAGTACCGCCAAGACAAACTGGCATATTTTTATTTACTTCAACAATAATTTTAGCTGAAGAGTCGCAAACTGCTTTTAAGTGAGAAGCATTTGGTCCAAAATTAAAGTAACCATGAGCATCCATTGGAGCAACTGTAAACATTGCAACTGCAGGTTTTACTTCTAAGTCACGATAATATCTAGGTAACTCTGAGTAACGGATTGGCGAATAATATGCACAACCACGCGATACAAGTTTACGTTCAAGACCACTCATGTGCCAACTATTCCATGTGAAGTGTTCCCCAGCATCTTCACGCTCAAAAATAGCAAGTGGTTTTAATAAGATTCCACCACGTAATTTTACGTCAAATAATTCATCAGTTCTTTTAGCAAGAGCTTTATCTAACAAATCAGGTGTACCATTACACCAACCATAGTCAACCCAATCTCCTGAGTGTATAACTTTTACTGCATCATCAGCAGAAACAAGTTTTTCATTATATTCCTTTAAAAATTCCATTTTATCCTCCTTATACAAAAAAGATTGTTATTTTTTTGTCATGCTTTAATCTTACTACTTTTATAAAAAATTTACAATTGTAAAAAATAACACAAATAGTAGGTTGATTTAACAGAAATCGACAAAATTTCATATACATATTGTATAAAAAAGGATAAAGAGATGTCAAATTGTTTCGGGTAAAACAAAGGAATCTCCTTTTTCTTTATAAAGGTTAGCCATTTTTTGGTATTCTTTATTTTTAGGAGTAGATAATTTATAAAGTTTTTGGTAGCAATCAGCTAGTTCGTAAAATGCTTTTTTACCAGAAATCTCAACATCAATTATAGGTCCAACTTCAAAGGCACAATTATAAAACCAAATAATTGCTTCGTTGTAATCTTTTATTTCCTTATAAAAGAGACCAATTTCATAACACATTTCACTGCAAGCATCAGTGGCAAAATCTTTTAATGCATATTTAAAAAAGGAAGTTGAATCTTTTAATATGCGGTAAGAATGAGCTAAAGCACATGATAATTCTTTGAAGCAAACTGTGTTATCTAGAAAATGCAAAAAAATTTCTTTGCTTTTTAAAAAATCTTCATCGGTACCACATTTATATAATTCCTTGATATACATTCGAAGAATTTTATTTGAAAGTGTGTTGCCTCTTTCAAAGGAATCAATAAAAACTGAAAAATCGCGTTTACTGTGATTCCCTTCTGGAAGATGGAGAATCTCAATGTCACTATCAAATATGGTAGGAGTTGTTTTAATGGTTTCATGTATCGGATCAATCCAACTAAAAGTTCGTAAGCGTTTAAATAATTTTGGTCGTAGTTCTTTTTGGGCGTTTTGAACTGTGTTATTAGAAGTTGGAGTGACATAATACATTTGAACAATTTCAACTTCGTCAACAAGAGCATCTTTTAATAATTTAAATTTTTCTTGATTTTCCTTATCTAATACTTCGTCAGCATCTGGTGCATAGATATAATCCATAGTTGCTTTTGAAAAAGAAAAATTTCTAGCAGCGGAAAAATCATTAATCCATTTAAAATCATATATTTTATCAGTATATAAAGAAGCAATAGCCTTAGTGTTGTCAGTTGATCCCGTATCAACGATGATTATTTCGTCCATAAGAGGTGCAATAGAATCTAGGCATCTTTTTAAAATTTTTTCTTCGTTTTTGACGATCATACATAAGCTAATTGTTTTCATATGACATATGAGCATAATAAATGTAGGATGTTACACATTATGCTTTCTCCTTTCCTTTTTGTTGCATATTTACACGCTGAAAGCTATTATTTTTCATGATTTTATGATACAATTATTGAGCTTATATGGAGGTAATACAACCATGAATAAAAATGAATTTTTAAAAAAACCAATAGTTGTTACAATTGGCGCTTTAATTTGTTGTGCACTGTGGGGAAGTGCATTTCCAGCTATAAAAATAGGATATAAAACAATGGGGATTAAGGCTTCGCAAATAAATCATCAGATTTTATATGCGGGAATTAGATTTTTTTTAGCAGGATTTCTTACTATATTAATAGGTAGTATTCTTCAAAAAAAAATATTAAAACCTCAAGTTGAATCATCTACAAAAATTTTAGTATTATCACTATTTCAAACGGTAGGACAATACATTTTCTTTTATATAGGTTTGGCACATACAACTGGAGTCAAGGCATCTATAATAGAAGGAATTAGTGGTTTCGTTGCAATAATTGTATCGGCTATTATATTTAAAACAGAGAAGTTGACTGTTAATAAAATATGTGGATGTTTATTAGGCTTTTCAGGAGTAATAATAGTTAATTTGTCAGGAAAAGGATTAGATTTTAGTTTTTCTCTATTTGGAGAAGGTTTTTTAATATTATCAACGGTTGCATATGCGTTATCTTCAGTATTTTTAAAAGTTTTTTCAGAATCTGAAAATCCAGTAGTACTTAGTGGCTATCAATTTATGTTAGGTGGAATATTGATGATGATGTATGCTGAAGTGTCGGGAGCTCAGATTAGTGATTTTAAATCACATGGTATTTTAATATTAGTATATCTCGCTTTTGTATCAGCAGTTGCATATTCGTTATGGGGAATTTTACTTAAATATAACGATGTTTCTAAAGTAGTAATTTTAGGATTTATGAACCCAGTTTTTGGTGTTGTATTATCAGCTATTTTACTAAATGAACAAAAGGTTATAGGAATTCGCTGCTTAATAGCATTAATTTTAGTAAGTTTAGGTATTTATATTGGTGGTAAAGCAAACGATAGAGTATAGGGAAAGTTTTACAAATAACAAAATAAACAAAGTTTAAGAAAAAGGATATAAAATGAAAAATCATACAATAGTAACATTAAAAAAAGGTCAAGGTAAAATTTTAAAATCAGGCGGTTTATGGGTTTTTGATAACGAAATTGATACAATTGTCGGAACCTTTAAAAACGGCGATGTAGTAATGGTTCACGATTTTGACGGATACCCAATGGGTAGAGGATTCATTAATCAGAATTCTAAAATTAGAGTAAGATTAATGACAAGAAATATTGAACAAGAGATAGATGATGAATTTCTAAAAATAAGATTGCAAGAAGCGTGGGACTATCGAAAGAAAACAGTTGATACAAGTAGCTGTAGAATTGTTTTTGGAGATGCTGACTTCTTGCCAGGACTTGTTATTGATAAATTTTCAGATGTATTAGTTGTTCAATGTTTGGCACTTGGAATGGAACAATTTAAGCTTAGAATAGTAGAACTTTTAAAGAAAATTCTATTGAACGATGGAATTAAAATAAAAGGTGTTTACGAAAGAAGTGATGCTAAAGAGCGTATTAAAGAAGGTTTAAAGAAAGTTAAAGGATTTATTGGAGAAGAGTTTGACACAAATGTTGAAATAATCGAAAATGGTGTTAAATACATAGTAGATGTTAAAGATGGTCAAAAGACAGGTTTCTTTTTAGATCAAAAATATAACAGATTATCAATTCAAAAATTGTGTAAGGGTGCAAAGGTACTTGATTGTTTCACACATACAGGTTCATTTGCTTTAAACGCAGGAATCGCAGGTGCAAAGAGTGTGACAGGTGTTGATGCCTCAGAACTTGCAGTTAATCAAGCTACTGAAAATGCTAAATTAAATGGTTTAGAGAATGTTGTTAACTTTAAATGCGAAGATGTTTTTGAATTGTTACCAGAATTAGAGAAAAAAGGTGAAAAGTTTGATGTTGTAATTCTTGATCCACCTGCATTTACTAAATCAAAAAATTCAATAAAAAATGCAGTAAAAGGATATAGAGAAATTAACCTTCGTGGAATGAAATTAGTAAAAGATGGTGGTTATTTAGCAACATGTTCATGTTCTCATTTTATGGACTATGAGCTTTTTACAAAGACAATAGGTCAGGCTGCAAGAAATGTACATAAACGATTAAAACAGGTTGAATTTAGAACTCAGTCACCAGATCATCCTATTTTATGGGCAGCTGATGAAAGTTATTATTTGAAATTTTATATTTTTCAAGTTGTTGATGAAAAATAAATTAGAGTTTAAAAGAATCCTTTATGGATAAATTCTAATGTAAATAGAAGATATCTATTAATAGGTAGAAACAGAAAAACTGTACTAATCTCTAAAGGCCGTTGCTTGGCTAAACATTGAGACTAGTACAGCTTTTTATTTGTGTAATAATTCGTTTTCAATTGCATAAACAGCGTGTCTTACACAATTATCACAAGAGCATAGCATATTTCCGGATTCAATGCCCTTTATATTTTTACAAATAGTATCACCGCATGCTTGAGAAAAATAACTTAATAGTAATTTACCATTTGAAGGATTTTTAGGATTTACACTTGGGATACAGCCAGCAACAATTGAAGCTCCGATTAAAGCTCCGCAAGTTCCTTCAAAACAGCCCATTCCAATTCCAAAGCTACTTCCGATGTTTCGAACCATAGCATCATCCATATCAGTTAAATCAGAAAAGGCTTTAAGTACAGCCTGGCAACAATTGTAGCCGTCATGTTTATAGGAAACAGCTAGTTCACTTCTATCCATTACGAACCTCCTTTTGTATAGATATAATAAAGAATAATAAAGAATAATAAAATAAGTATAGCATAGTTTTAATAAAAAATTAACTGGATTAACTAAAAAGGCTGTGCTAGAATAGTATGCGCTAGATAATTAAAAATCGTTTAGAAGGAGACAAGATGGAAGCTTGTAAATATAAAAAGAAATGTGGAGGTTGTGATTACCAAGGCATTTCATATGATGAACAATTAAGTAAAAAACAAAAATATATAAATAAATTACTTGGTAAATATGGAAGAGTTCAAAATATTGTTGGAATGAAAAATCCATATAATTATAGACATAAAGTAAGTGCAGCGTTTAGTTTTACTAGACAAGGAAAAGTAATTGCTGGTACATATAAGGAAGGAACACATGATGTGGTTGATATTCCAGAGTGCCAAATCGAAGATTTAGAAAGCAAGAAGATTATAAATGACATTAAGAATTTATTGAAGTCATTTAAAATTAAAACGTATGATGAAGATACAGGTTATGGTTTGCTTCGTCATGTTATGATTAGAAAAAGTTATTATAATAATGAAATAATGGTTGTGTTAGTATTATCATCACCAATTCTACCATCGAAGAATAACTTCGTAAAAGCATTAAGAAAAGATAATCCTAATATAAGCACAGTAGTGATTAATGTTAATGACAAAAAAACAAGTATGGTTCTTGGAGAAAGAAATATAGTAATTTATGGTAAAGGTTTTATAGAAGATAAATTATGTGGAATGACATTTAGAATTTCACCTTCATCTTTTTACCAGGTTAATCCTGAGCAAACAGAAAAAATTTATTATAAAGCAGTTGAATATGCAAAACCTTCTTTAAAGAAGAAAATGATAGATGCATATTGTGGAACTGGAACTATCGGACTTGTAATGAGTAAAAAAGCAAAAGAAGTAATAGGCGTTGAATTAAATTCAGATGCTATAAGAGATGCGATTACTAATGCCAAAAAGAATAATAGTAGAAATATTAAGTTCTATAATGAAGATGCAACAGAATTTATGCTTAAGTTAGCAAGCAAAGGTGAGAAGGTTGACGTTGTTGTTATGGATCCACCTAGAAGTGGAAGTACACCAGAATTTATTGAAGCAGCATCAAAACTTGCACCAAATAGAATAGTATATGTTTCTTGTAATCCTGAAACATTAAAAAGAGATTTGGAATATTTTGAAATGAAAAATTATAAAGTAAAGGAAATGACACCATATGATCAATTTCCATTTACTAAACACATAGAAGTGGTAAGTGTACTTGTAAGAGAATAAATATGTTTTTAAAACAGCATAATTAAAGAATGAAAAAGTGCACAAAAAAGCAAAATATTTTTTGTAAATATTGGTGATAAATTTTAAAAATAAAAACGGAAAATATGTTGCAAAAAAGATGATATTAGGTTATAATATGAATTGCTGTGACATTGATAGCGATGAAATGTGAGGTTGCTACCCGATGTGGTAGGTTTTCCATGGAGCGAATGTCAAGTTAGGAAACTGACGACAAGTCACTGTACAAACAATATGGACTACCAAAGTGTAGGGATAACGTGTGTTCAAATAGATGACACACACGGGGAAGTGTACAGTCACCGCTTGTCGTACTGAAGTAAAAGTGCGAAAAGGAGGCGACTTTTTTTATGGCAAGTCAAGTAATGAGAATTACTCTTAAAGCTTATGATCACGAATTAGTTGATTCATCAGCAAAAAAAATTATCGAAACTGTAAAGAAGAACGGATCACAGGTGAGCGGTCCAGTACCTCTTCCAACAAAGAAGGAAGTTGTTACTATCTTAAGAGCTGTTCACAAATATAAAGATTCACGCGAGCAGTTTGAGCAGAGAACTCATAAGAGACTTATTGATATCACAACACCAACACAGAAAACTGTTGATGCTTTATCAAGATTAGAAGTACCAGCTGGTGTATTTATCGATATCAAAATGAAAGAGAAATAAAATTTCTCAAAAAATAATTAAGATATCCCTGATTAGTTAATATAGATTGACTGCTCTAGGATGAACGGGTCCGCTACTTATTTATTCTATATAATAAGCAAGAAGCGTTCCGCTGTAGAAAACAGGAGGTAAAGAAATGAAGAAAGCGATTTTAGCAACAAAAGTCGGTATGACACAGATCTTCAATGCTGATGGCGTATTAGTACCAGTTACAGTATTACAAGCTGGTCCTTGTGTAGTAACACAGATCAAAACTGTTGAGAATGATGGTTACAGCGCTGTTCAGGTTGGTTTTGCTGACAAGGTAGCAAAAGTTGTAAGCAAAGATGCTAATGGAAACAAGAAAGTTGGTCATAGACATGGCCTTAACAAAGCTCAGATGGGACATTTTGAAAAAGCAGGTGTTTCAGGTAAGAGATTTGTAAAAGAATTCAGATTTGAAAACGCAGATGAGTACAAATTAGCAGATGAAATTAAAGCTGATATCTTCGCAGAAGGCGATAAGATTGATGCTACAGCAATTTCAAAAGGTAAAGGATTCCAAGGTGCAATCAAGAGATTAGGACAGCACAGAGGACCTATGGCTCACGGTTCTAAATTCCACCGTCACCAGGGTTCAAACGGTTCTTGTTCAACACCAAGTAGAGTATTCAAAGGAAAAGGAATGCCAGGACACATGGGTAGCGTAAAAGTTACAATTCAGAATCTTGAAGTTGTAAGAGTTGACGCTGAGAACAATTTACTTTTAGTAAAAGGTGCTGTACCAGGAGCTAAAAAGTCACTTATCACTATTAAAGAGACTTGCAAGGTTAGATAAGCACTTGAATTAAGAAAGGAGGAACTTTACGATGGCTAAAGTAGCTGTTTATAATATGGAAGGCGCTGAAGTTGAATCAATTGAATTAAATGATTCAGTATTCGGTGTAGAAATAAATGAACACTTAGTTCACATGGCTGTACTTCAACAGCTTGCAAATAATCGCCAAGGAACACAGAAAGCAAAAACACGTTCTGAAGTTCGTGGAGGCGGAAGAAAACCATGGAGACAAAAAGGAACAGGTCATGCAAGACAGGGTTCTACAAGAGCTCCACAATGGACAGGTGGTGGAATGGTATTCGCTCCAACACCAAGAGATTACTCTTTCAAAATTAACAAAAAAGAAAAGAGAATCGCTTTAAAATCAGTTTTAACATCAAAAGTTTCAGAAGAAAAATTTGTTGTTGTTGATGATTTAAAATTAGATGAAATCAAAACAAAGAAATTTGTTGAAGTTTTAAATAACCTTAAAACAAATAAAGCTTTAGTTGTATTAGAGGATATGAACAAGAATGTTATTGCATCTGCAAAAAATATCCACACTGTTAAAACAGCTCAGGTTAATGAGCTTAACGTATACGATGTATTAAAATATGATACAGTTATCGTAACTAAAGCTGCTGTTAAAAATATCGAGGAGGTATATGCATAATGGCTGATATTAAATACTATGATGTAATCCTCAAACCAGTAGTAACTGAGAAGAGTATGGGAGCTATGGCTGAAAAGAAATATACATTTTTAGTTCATCCAGAAGCTAACAAAACTATGATTAAAAATGCAGTTGAGAAAATGTTCCCAGGAACAGTTGTTGCAAAAGTAAATACAATGAACTGCTCTGGAAAGAAAAAACGCCGTGGAATGGTTTACGGTAAAACTGCTAAAACTAAGAAAGCAATCGTTACACTTACAGCTGAAAGTGAAGATATTGAACTTTTCGCAGAAGCTTAATAACAGCGAAGAAGAATATGCACAGAAAAGTGCGATAAAAAATCGAAAGGAGAAAGAGAATGGGAATTAAGACATATAACCCATATACACCTTCTAGAAGAAATATGACTGGCTCAGATTTCGCAGAGATTACAAAAACAACTCCTGAGAAATCATTATTAGCACCATTAAAGAAACACGCTGGTCGTAACAATCAGGGTAAAATTACAGTTAGACACCATGGTGGTGGAAACAGAAAGAAATATAGATTAATCGATTTTAAGAGAAACATTGATGGTATTCCAGCAAAAGTTATCGGTATCGAGTATGATCCAAACAGAACTTCAAACATTGCGTTAATCGTATATGCTGATGGTAGAAAATCATACATCTTAGCTCCACAGGGACTTACAGATGGAATGGTAGTTATGAACGGACCAGAAGCAGAAGTTCGTGTTGGTAACTGCTTACCACTTGAAAATATTCCAGTTGGTACACAAATTCACAATATCGAAATCATGCCAGGTAGAGGTGGACAGTTAGTTCGTTCTGCAGGTAATGCAGCTCAGTTAATGGCTAAAGAAGGAAAGTATGCTACATTACGTCTTCCTTCAGGAGAAATGAGATTAGTACCAATCACATGTCGTGCTACAATCGGTGTTGTAGGTAATGCTGAACATAACCTTATTAATATCGGTAAAGCTGGTCGTAAACGTCACATGGGTATTCGTCCTACAGTTCGTGGATCTGTTATGAACCCTAATGACCATCCACACGGTGGTGGTGAAGGTAAAGCTCCAGTTGGACGTTCAGGACCAATGACTCCTTGGGGTAAACCAGCTCTTGGATTGAAGACAAGAAAGAAAAATAAACATTCTAACAAACTTATCATAAGAAGAAGAGATGGTAAGGCAATCAAATAATTAGGAGGTTATTATAATGGCACGTTCACTTAAAAAAGGACCATTTGCTGACGAAAGCTTATTAAAAAAAGTTGATGCGATGAACGCTTCTGGCGAAAATCAAGTAATCAAAACTTGGTCACGTCGTTCAACAATTTTCCCATCTTTCGTTGGACACACAATTGCTGTTCATGATGGTAGAAAACACGTACCTGTATATATTACAGAAGATATGGTTGGACATAAACTTGGTGAGTTCGTATCTACAAGAACTTACAGAGGTCATGGAGCGGATGAAAAGAAATCTGCAGTAGGCAGATAGTAAGATTACTGAAAGGAGGTTCTAACCATGGCAAGAGGACATAGATCACAAATTAAAAGAGATAGAAATGCAGTTAAAGACAACAGACCTTCAGCTAAGTTATCTTACGCAAGAGTATCTGTTCAGAAGGCATGTTTCGTTTTAGATGCTATTCGTGGAAAAGACGTACAGACAGCTCTTGGTATTGTAATGTACAATCCAAGATATGCTTCAAGTCTTGTTGAAAAGTTATTAAGATCAGCTATTGCAAACGCTGTTAACAATAACGGTATGAGAGAAGAGAACCTTGTAGTAGCTGAATGCTATGCTAACAAGGGACCAACAATGAAGAGAATCAAACCTAGAGCACAAGGAAGAGCTTATAGAATCGAAAAAAGAATGAGCCACATCACAATTGTGCTAGATGAAAGATAGGAGGAGAATTCATGGGACAGAAAGTTAATCCTCATGGCTTAAGAGTTGGCGTAATCAAAGACTGGAACTCAAAATGGTATGCAGACAAAGATTTCGCTGATTACTTAGTAGAAGATCATGAAATCAGAACTTTTTTGAAAAATAAGTTATACGCAGCTGGTGTTTCAAAGATTGATATTGAAAGATCATCTGATCGTGTAAAAGTTATCATTTATACAGCTAGACCAGGTGTTGTAATTGGTAAGGGCGGAGCTGAAATTGAGAAAGTTAAAGCAGAAGTTCAGAAATTAACATCTAAAAAACTAGTTATCGATATTAAAGAAGTAAAAAGACCAGACAAAGATGCTCAGTTAGTAGCTGAGAACATTGCATTACAGTTAGAGAACCGTGTTTCTTTCCGTAGAGCAATGAAATCTTGTATGGGAAGAGCTATGAAATCAGGAGTTAAGGGTATCAAAACAACATGTTCTGGACGTCTTGGCGGTGCTGATATGGCTCGTACAGAAAGTTACAGTGATGGAACTATTCCACTTCAGACATTAAGAGCTGACATTGATTATGGATTCGCTGAAGCAGATACAACTTATGGTAAAGTTGGTGTTAAAGTTTGGATCTATAAAGGAGAGGTACTTCCTACAAGAGCTAATAAGGAAGGAGGAGCTAAATAATTATGTTAATGCCAAAGAGAGTAAAACATCGTAAACAGTTCCGTGGTTCTATGGCTGGAAAAGCTACAAGAGGTAACAAAATCACTTATGGTGAGTACGGTATCGTAGCTTTAGATCCATGTTGGATTAAATCTAATCAGATCGAAGCAGCCCGTGTAGCTATGACAAGACACGTAAAACGTGGTGGTAAAGTTTGGATCAAAATTTTCCCAGAAAAACCTGTAACACGTAAACCTATGGGTGTTCGTATGGGTAAAGGTAAAGGATCCCTTGAGTACTGGGTAGCAGTTGTTAAGCCAGGAAGAGTATTATTTGAGATCGCAGGTGTACCTGAAGACGTTGCTAAAGAAGCTTTACGTCTTGCTACACACAAATTACCTTGCAGATGTAAGATAGTTTCTCGTGCAGATTTAGAAGGCGGTGAATCAAATGAAAAATAATTATATTAATGAATTAAAAGCACAGTCTGTTGAAGATTTACAGGCTAAGCTTGTAGAAGCAAAAAAAGAACTTTTCAATTTGAGATTCCAGAATGCAACAAATCAGTTGACTAACACAGCTAGAATTAAACTTGTTAGAAGAGATATCGCAAGAATTCAAACTGTTATTACTGAAAAATCAAAAGTTGCAGAGTAATCGATATCCTACAGAAAGGAGATTTATATCGTGGAAGGAAGAAATCTTAGAAAAACACGTATTGGTGTTGTTGTAAGTGACAAGATGAACAAAACAATTACTGTTGCAGTTCTTAACAACGAAAGACATCCACTTTACAACAAGATCGTTAAAAAGACATATAAATTAAAAGCACATGATGAATTAAACGATGCTAAAATCGGTGATAAAGTAAAAGTAATGGAAACAAGACCTCTATCAAAAGATAAGAGATGGAGACTTGTAGAAGTAATAGAAAGAGCAAAATAATCAAAGGAGGCTACAAGCATGGTACAGCAGGAAAGTAGACTCAAAGTCGCTGATAATACAGGAGCAAAAGAATTACTTGTTATCCGCGTTATGGGTGGATCTACTAGAAGATATGCGAACATTGGTGATGTTATCGTTGCTACAGTAAAAGATGCAACACCAGGTGGCGTTGTAAAAAAAGGTGACGTTGTAAAAGCCGTTGTTGTTCGTACAGTAAAAGGTGCCCGTCGTAAAGATGGTTCATATATTAAATTTGATGAAAACGCAGCAGTTATTCTTAAAGATGACAATACTCCAAGAGGAACTCGTATTTTTGGACCAGTAGCTCGTGAGCTTCGTGAGAAACAGTTTATGAGAATTGTTTCTTTAGCTCCAGAAGTATTATAGGAGGTACTTACAGATGGCTAGCATGAAAATTAAAAAAGGCGATAATGTTGTTGTAATCGCTGGTAGATATACAAATCAAGAAGGCAAAGTTATTGCTGTTAACAAAAAAGATAATTCACTTATTGTTGAAGGTGTTAACATGGTTACAAAACATGCTAAACCTAGCATGGCTAATCAACAAGGTGGTATTATCCAAAAAGAAGGCAAAATCGATGCTTCAAATGTAATGCTTATGCACAATGGCGTTCGTACAAGAGTTGGTTTTAGAGTAGAAGACGGTAAAAAAGTTCGTTATGCTAAAAAAACTGGCGAAGTAATTGATACAGTCATTGACAAGAAAAAAGTAAGAGAATCTAAATAATTACTGGAGAGAGGAGGAAAATTCAGTTGAGTAGACTTAAAGAACAATACGATAACGAGATCAAAGACGCAATGGTCAAAAAATTTGGTTATAAGAATGTTATGGAGATTCCAAAACTTTCTAAAATCGTTGTAAATATGGGTGTTGGAGAAGCTAAAGAAAATAGCAAAGTTCTCGATGCAGCCGTTAAAGATATGGAAACAATCACAGGTCAAAAAGTTGTTAAGACAAAAGCTAAAAACGCTATTGCTAACTTCAAGATCCGTGAAGGTATGCCAATTGGATGTAAAGTTACATTACGTGGAGAAAAAATGTATGAGTTCGCTGATCGTTTAATTAACCTTGCATTACCACGTGTACGTGACTTTAGAGGTGTAAATCCTAACGCATTCGATGGTCGTGGAAACTATGCTCTTGGTATTAAAGAACAGATTATTTTCCCAGAAATCGAATATGATAAAGTTGACAAAGTTAGAGGTATGGATATTATCTTCGTAACTACAGCTAAAACAGATGAAGAAGCACGTGAATTATTGACATTATTCAATATGCCATTTGCTAAATAAGTAGGAGGGAATTTTAATGGCTAAGAAATCAATGAAAGTTAAACAACAACGTCCAGCAAAATTCTCTACTAGAGAATACACACGTTGTAGAATTTGTGGTCGTCCACATTCAGTATTAAAAAAATACGGAATTTGCAGAGTTTGCTTCCGTGAATTAGCTTACAAAGGAGAAATCCCAGGAGTAAGAAAAGCTTCTTGGTAATTTCTAAAAGTAGGTAGTAGAAATCCTAAGTAGGTGGTGAGGGAAGTTATTCCCGAGCCATAGACAGGATTGTAATGATATTAATTTTACTCTCAAGAAGGAGGAAACCTAAAGCATGGTAACAAGTGATCCAATTGCAGATATGCTTACAAGAATTCGTAATGCAAACACTGCTAAACACGATACAGTAGATATTCCAGCTTCTAAAACAAAAGTTTCAATTGCTAACATTCTTGTTGATGAAGGTTGGGTAGAAAAATACGAGATTGTTGAAGATGGAAATTTCAAAAACATCCGTGTTACATTAAAATACAGCGCAGATAAAAGTGAAAGAATTATCACTGGATTAAAGAGAATTTCTAAACCAGGTTTAAGAGTATATACTGGTAAAAACGAAATCCCTAGAGTACTTGATGGATTAGGAACAGCTATTCTTTCAACAAACCAGGGAATCATTACTGATAGAGAAGCTAGAAAGCTTCAAGTTGGTGGAGAAGTATTAGCATTTGTATGGTAGTATTTCAAGGTATAAATCGATAGATTTGTACTTAAGTCTTTAGGTAATGGGCTAAGGACGCTATTTAGTCTGTAAATGACTAAAATGAACTCTAAAAGTATAAACCAATCTTGTTAGGTTGGACATACTATATATTAACGATGAATTTTCATCAATACAAAATAGGAGGTACGGGCATGTCACGTATAGGAAGAATGCCAATCGCAATTCCAGCAGGCGTAACTGTTGAGGTTGCAGAAAATAATCATGTGACTGTAAAAGGTCCTAAAGGAACTCTTGAAAGAACACTTTCTTCTGAAATGAATATTGCTATTGAAGAAGACAAAGTTGTTGTTACTAGACCTAATGATTTAAAGAAAATGAAATCATTACATGGTTTGACAAGAACATTAATTAACAACATGGTAGTTGGTGTAACTGATGGTTATACAAAAACTCTTGAAGTTAATGGTGTTGGTTATAGAGCATCTAAATCTGGAAACAAATTAACATTAAACTTAGGATACTCACATCCAGTTGAAATGATTGATCCAGAAGGTCTTGAAGCAGTAGTTGAAGACAATAAAATTATTGTAAAAGGTATCGATAAAGAACGCGTTGGCCAGTACGCAGCTGAAATCAGAGATAAGAGAAGACCAGAACCTTACAAAGGTAAAGGTATCAAATATGCTGATGAAGTTATTAGACGTAAAGTTGGTAAGACTGGTAAGAAATAATTAGAAGGAGTGGACAAGTAATGGTTAGTAAAAAATCAAGAACACAGGTTCGTGAAAAGAAACATAAAAGAATGCGTAATCATCTTGCAGGTACTGCAGAACGTCCACGTTTAGCAGTATTCAGAAGCAATCAACATATGTATGCTCAGATTATTGACGATACTGTTGGACATACAATTGTTTCTGCATCTACTCTTAATAAAGACGTGAAAGCAGAACTTGAGTATACAAATAACGTTGATGCAGCTGCTAAGCTTGGTACAGTTATTGCAAAAAAAGCTTTAGACAAAAACATTAAAGAAGTTGTTTTTGATAGAGGCGGATTCATTTACCAAGGTAAAGTTAAAGCTTTAGCTGAAGCAGCAAGAGAAGCTGGATTAGAGTTCTAGAAAATTTCTAGACTCTCCGCTTTCTACTTAGAAAAGTGGAAAGATTTAAAATTTTAGGAGGAAATAACATGAAACGTGAAATCATTGATGCAAGTCAATTAGAATTAGTTGACAACGTTGTTGACATCAAACGTGTAACAAAGGTTGTTAAAGGTGGACGTAACATGCGTTTCACAGCTCTCGTTGTTGTTGGCGATAAGAATGGTCATGTTGGTGCTGGTCTTGGTAAAGCAGCTGAAGTTCCAGAAGCTATCCGTAAAGGAAGAGAAGATGCAATCAAGAACTTAATCAACGTTAAATTAGACGATAACAAGAGTGTTACTCATGACGTAACAGGTAAATATACAGGTGCTTCTGTATTATTAAAGAAGTCTCCTGAAGGTACTGGTATCATCGCTGGTGGTCCAGCACGTAGTGTGTGCGAATTAGCAGGTATCGAAAACATTCGTACAAAATCATTAGGATCAAACAATAAGCAGAACGTTGTACTTGCTACAATTGAAGCTTTAAGACAGTTAAAATCCCCAGAAGAAGTTGCAAGACTTCGTGGTAAATCTGTTGAAGAAATCTTGGGTTAAGGAGGAATTGAATAATGGCAGATAAGAAAGTAAAAGTTACACTTATTAAGTCCACAATTGGTGCAGTTCCTAAGAACAAGAAAACAATCGAAGCTTTGGGATTAACAAAATTAAACAAAACTGTTGAGTTGCCAGATAATGCAGCTACACAGGGAGCTCTTCGCAAAGTAGCACCATATGTAAAGGTAGAAGAAGCATAATTTAGTTTTAAGATAAGGAGGTGCAAGTATGGATTTATCAAGTTTAAAAGCTGCTGCTGGTTCAAGACAAAGCAGCAATTTTAGAAAAGGTCGTGGACATGGTTCAGGCAATGGTAAAACAGCTGGTAAAGGACATAAAGGTCAGAAAGCTCGTTCAGGAGCACCAAGACCAGGTTTTGAAGGTGGACAAATGCCTTTATACAGACGTTTGCCTAAGAGAGGTTTCACAAATAGAAACTCTAAAGACATCGTTGCAATTAATATTAGCACTTTAGATAGATTCGAAAATGATACAACAGTTTCAGTTGCTACATTAATCGAATGTGGTATCGTTAAGAATCCAAGAGATGGTGTTAAGATTTTAGGTAATGGAGAATTAACTAAAAAACTTACTGTTCAAGCTGACGCATTCAGCGCAAGTGCTAAAGAGAAAATCGAAGCACTTGGTGGAAAAGCTGAGGTGATCTAATGCTAGAAACAGTCCGTAATGCATTTAAAATTAAAGATATTCGTAAGAAAATTTTATATACTTTTTTTATGCTTATAGTCATCAGAATAGGGAGTCAACTTCCTATTCCTGGTGTAAATGGCAAAGTATTCTCGGAGTGGTTTAAAAACCAGACATCAGATGGATTGGGATTTTTTAATGCAATTACTGGCGGTTCGTTTTTAAATATGTCGGTATTCGCACTGAATATCACACCATACATCACAGCATCTATCATTATTCAACTTCTAACTGTAGCTATTCCACAATTGGAAAAGATGCAAGAAGATGGAGAAGATGGTAGAAAGAAGATTGTTGCGATTACAAGATACTTGACTGTTGTTTTAGGCCTAGTACAGTCTATTGCAATGGTTGTAAGTTTTTACCGTGGCGGATACTTAAATACAAAATTACCAACAGCACTTAATATTGTTATGGTAGTTTCTGTATTAACAGCTGGTTCAGTTATTTTAATGTGGATCGGTGAACAAATTACTGAGAAGGGTATTGGAAATGGTATTTCTATTGTATTAACAATTAATATTATTTCAAGAATGCCAGAAGATATTGGTTCTTTATGGACACAATTTATTTCTGGAAAGAAAATACCTAAAGCAACTTTGGCAGCATTTATTATTGCTGTTATTATAATTGCTATGGTATGGTTCGTAGTTTTACTTCAAGGAGCAGAGCGCAGAATTCCTGTTCAGTATTCAAAGAAAATACAAGGAAGAAAACAAGTTGGCGGACAACATACAAATATTCCTTTAAAAGTAAATACAGCTGGTGTTATTCCAGTTATCTTTGCACAATCATTGTTACAAACACCTGTAATTATTGCAAGTGTTCTTGGAAAAGATAAAGGAACAGGTATTGGAGCAAAGATTCTTAATACATTATCACAATCAAACTGGTGTAAAGCGGAACATCCTGAATATAATATCGGTTTGTTAGTGTATATTTTATTAATTATAGCGTTTGCATATTTCTATACACAGATTACTTTTAATCCATTAGAAATTGCAAATAATATGAAACGTTCTGGTGGATTTATTCCAGGTATTAGACCAGGTAAATCGACAAGCGATTATTTGAATACAATTTTAAATTATGTTGTTTTCACAGGAGCTATCGGATTAGCAATTGTTGCGTTTGTACCAATCTTCTTTAATGGAGTTTTCGGAGCTCAAGTTTCATTTGGTGGAACATCTATTATCATCATCGTAGGTGTTATCATTGAAACAATTAAACAGGTTGAGTCACAAATGTTAGTGCGCTATTACAAAGGTTTCTTAAGCGACTAATTTGAATGCACAATTGGAGATACGGCTTAGACTGTATCTCCTTTCTGTGCAATTATAATAAAATCATAAATTATGGATTATACTGGGTCAGTGTAAAAGGAGAAAAATGATGAAAATTATTATGTTAGGAGCTCCTGGAGCAGGAAAGGGAACTCAAGCAAAACAGATTTCTGCAAAGTATGAAATCCCTCATATCTCAACAGGAGATATTTTTCGTGCTAACATAAAAAATGGTACAGATTTAGGAAAAAAAGCTAAAGAGTACATGGATAAAGGTGCCTTAGTACCAGATGAATTAACATGTGATTTGGTTATGGATAGAATTCAACAGGAAGATTGCAAAAATGGTTTCATTTTAGATGGTTTTCCAAGAACTATTCCACAGGCAGAGGCACTTGAAAATGCGTTAACATCAGCTCAACAGAGCATGGATTATGCAATCAATGTTGATGTTCCAGATGAAAACATTATCAAAAGAATGGGCGGAAGAAGAGCTTGCTTAAATTGTGGAGCTACATATCATATCGAATTTAACCCAACAAAAGTTGAGGGTGTATGTGATGCATGTGGCAACGAAATTGTTTTAAGAGAAGATGATAAGCCTGAAACTGTAAAAAATAGATTAAGTGTTTATCATGATCAAACACAACCATTAATTGATTTTTATAGTAAAAAAGGCATATTAAAAACAGTTGATGGAACACAAAATTTAGATAAGGTTTTCGAAGACATAGTTACAATTTTAGGTGATAGATAATGAGTATTACGATTAAATCTGAACGTGAAATTGACCTCATGCGTAAAGCAGGAGAGATTTTAGCTAATGTACACCAAAGATTAGCGCAAGAAATTCAGGCTGGTATGTCTACATATGAAATTGATCAGATAGGCGAAAATTTGATAAGAGAGTATGGATGTATACCTTCTTTTAAAAATTATCAAGGATTTCCAGCATCAATTTGTATATCTTTAAATGATGAGGTAGTACATGGTATACCTTCAAAGACTAGGATTGTCAAAGAAGGTGACATTATAAGTTTAGATGCTGGTGTAATATATAAAGGATATCATTCTGACGCAGCTAGAACAGTTGGCGTTGGAAAAATTTCAGAAAGTGCAGAAAAATTGATAAAAGTTACAAGAAAGAGTTTCTTTGAAGGAATGAAGAAAGCTTCAGCAGGTAACTATTTGAGCGATGTTTCGAATGCAATTGGAAATTATGCAGAAGGAATGGGATATGGAGTGGTTCGAAGTTTTGTAGGACATGGAATCGGTACAAGTTTACATCAAGAGCCAGAAATTCCAAATTTTGTGTGTACTAATAGAGGCCCTTTATTAAGAAAGGGAATGACATTAGCTATTGAACCAATGATTAATGAAGGAACATTTAAAGTCGATTTGTGTAGTAATGGTTGGACAGCAGTAACGTCTGATATGAAAAATTCAGCACATTATGAAAATACAGTCCTTATTACAGATGGCAAACCTGAAATTTTGACTCTAACAGAAAAAGAAAAAGAAGATGGTTTTCTAGAACTATTTTAAATAAATTAACTAAAATCAAAAATCAATTGACACAGGAGGATAAAGTAATGTCTAAAGCAGATGTAATTGAAGTTGAAGGAGTTGTAGTTGAAAAATTACCAAATGCATTTTTTAAAGTTGAATTAGAAAATGGTCATCAGATTTTAGCAACTATCAGCGGTAAATTAAGAATGAACTTCATTAGAATTTTACCTGGAGATAAGGTAACTATTGAGATGTCTCCTTATGATTTAACTAAAGGAAGAATTATTTGGAGAGATAAATAAAATAGTATTGACTTTCAAAGTGTTTAAAGTTATAATATAAAACGGACACTTTTGGAAAGTATTCCTCGACAAGTTTGGGGAAGCTTGATAGAGAAAGGAGGATTTGCTGTGAAGGTAAGATCATCAGTTAAACCTATTTGCGAAAAATGCAAAGTCATCAAAAGAAAAGGAAGAGTCAGAATTATCTGCGAAAATCCAAAACACAAACAGAGACAGGGCTAATCAATTATATTAACCCTGTTATTTGTGCATAAAAGATATTCTTTTGAAAATCAGTAAATCACTGATTATTATGATTATGTGCGGCTGCAGTGCATTTATGTACTGTTCATAATAAACAGTAGTGTCATCCTACTGTATTTATGCTTATAATACCGAGTAAGTGTAAATTAAAATAGATGTCAAGTAAGTCATTGACTGAAAGAAAATATGGAATATTCGTTGTTGTACACACATTTCAGGACGTGCAACCGTAGCTGTGCAAGAATGAGATTCGGATAAAAGTATATTTTGTTGCAGATATGCTAAGCAAGTTATAAAAAAGAGAAAATATGGAGGTGTAAACACACATGGCTCGTATTGCAGGTGTAGATTTACCAAGAGAAAAACGTGTTGAAATCGGTTTAACATACATTTACGGTATTGGTAGAGTAAGTTCAAATCGTATTCTTGAAGCAGCTGGTGTAGATCCTAGCACACGTGTTAGAGATTTAACAGATGAAGAAGTTAAGAAAATCAGTACAGTTATTGATGAAACTCAGACTGTAGAAGGTGATTTAAGAAGAGAAATCGCTCTTAACATTAAGAGATTACAAGAAATCGGATGTTATAGAGGAATCCGTCACAGAAAAGGACTTCCAGTTCGTGGTCAGAAAACAAAGACTAATGCAAGAACAAGAAAAGGTCCAAAGAGAACTGTTGCAAACAAGAAAAAATAATTAAAAAATAACAATGTAAATACTGAGTACAAGTGGTGTACTTAGAACATAAATTTGAAAGAAAGTAGGTTAGTTTTAAAATGGCTAAAAACGTTGCAAAGAAAACAACTAAAAAGCGTGTAAAGAAAAACGTTGAACGCGGACAAGCACACATTCAGTCATCTTTCAATAACACAATCGTTACAATTACAGATGCTGAAGGTAATGCTTTATCATGGGCAAGTGCTGGTGGTCTAGGATTTAGAGGTTCAAAGAAATCTACTCCATATGCTGCACAGATGGCAGCTGAAACAGCAACAAAGGCAGCTTTAATTCATGGATTAAAGACTGTAGACGTTATGGTTAAAGGACCAGGATCAGGTAGAGAAGCAGCAATTCGTGCACTTTCTGCATGTGGTCTTGAAGTTACAAGTATTAAAGATGTAACTCCAGTACCTCATAATGGTTGTCGTCCACCAAAACGTAGAAGAGTCTAATAGGAGGTATAGATTAAGATGGCAGTTAATAAAGTACCTGTACTTAAAAGATGCAGATCTCTTGGTTTAGAGCCAAGTTACTTAGGATATGATAAAAAATCAAAAAGAAATTTAAAAAGAGGTAGAAAAATCTCTGAATATGGACTTCAGTTAAGAGAAAAACAGAAAGCTAAGTTCATATATGGTGTATTAGAGAAACCTTTCCATAACTATTATGAAAGAGCTGATAGAATGAAAGGTATCACTGGTTCAAACCTTATGACTATTTTAGAGTCTAGACTTGATAATGTTATTTTCAGACTTGGTTTCGCAAGAACAAGAAGAGAAGCTAGACAGATTGTAGGACATAAGTTCGTTACAGTTAACGGAAAATTAGTAAACATCCCTTCATACCTTGTAAAAGCTGGTGATGTTGTTGAAATCAGAGAAGCTAGAAAAAATTCTCAGAGAATGAAAGACGTTGTAGAAGTAGCTGGTGGAAGATTAGTTCCAGAGTGGTTAGACGTTGATGCAGAAAAATTACAGGGAACTGTAAAGAATTTACCAACACGTGAGCAGATCGATGTTCCAGTAGACGAAATGCTTATCGTCGAGTTATATTCTAAATAATAATTAGTATTAAGTAAATTAGCAACGATACCCGAGAAGGAGGGACTTTGTAGTGTTCGATTTTGAAAAACCAAAAATTGAAATCGCTGAAATATCAGATGATAAAAAATATGGCAGATTTGTTGTTGAGCCATTAGAAAGAGGTTATGGTACAACACTTGGTAATTCTTTGAGAAGAATTATGCTTTCTTCATTACCAGGAGCAGCTGTCAGCCAGGTTAAGATCGAAGGTGTTTTACATGAGTTCAGTTCAATTCCAGGTGTTAAGGAAGATGTTACTGAGATCATCATGAATATCAAGAATCTTGCAATTAAAAATACCAGTTCTACAAATGAACCAAAAGTTGCTTATATTGAATTCGAAGGTGAAGGCGTTGTTACCGCAGCTGATATTCAGGTTGATTCTGATATCGAGATAATGAACCCGGATTTAGTAATAGCTCACTTAAACGGTGGCGCTGAAAGCAAATTATACATGGAGCTTACTATAACTAAAGGTAGAGGTTATGTAAGTGCAGATAAGAATAAAACAGATGATACTCCAATCGGTGTTATTGCTGTTGATTCTATCTATACTCCGGTAGAGCGTGTAAATCTTTCAATAGAGAATACTCGTGTTGGTCAAGTTACAGATTTTGATAAGCTCGCTTTAGATGTTTATACAAATGGAACACTTGAACCAGATGAAGCAGTTAGTTTAGCTGCTAAGGTTCTTAGCGAACACTTAAACTTATTCATCGATTTATCTGATGCTGCACAGCAGGCTGAGGTAATGGTTGAAAAAGAAAGTGATGCTAAAGAGCAAGTTCTTGTTATGAATATTGATGAATTAGAACTTTCTGTTCGTTCATACAATTGCTTAAAGAGAGCAGGTATCAACACTGTTGAAGAACTAATTAATAAAACACCTGATGATATGATGAAGGTTCGTAACCTTGGTCGTAAATCATTAGAAGAAGTTTTAGCTAAATTAAAAGAGCTAGGACTTGAATTAAATCACGGAGTTGAATAAAACTCTAATAGTAACTAAAATTACTCATTATTAGGCAGAAACAGTAAGTCCATGTGGCATGGAGTATGTCTATAGTCATGAGTGGCAATTGAAGGGCTCTATGAAATGAAGCTCTTCATTATATAAGCCTGCACTTCTAATAAGTCCAAAGGGCGTAGAAATGTAGGTACCACAGGAGGAAAATTAAAATGGCTAAATATCGTAAATTAAGCAGAACTTCTAGTCAGAGAAAAGCTTTATTAAGAGGACAGGTAACTGCTCTTTTAGCTAACGGTAAAATCGTTACAACAGAAGCTAAAGCTAAAGAAGTTCGTAAAATTGCAGAAGGATTAATTGCAAAAGCAGTTAAAGAAAAAGATAACTTCGAAGAAATCACTGTAAAAGCTAAAGTTCCACGTAGAGATGAGAACGGAAAAAGAATTAAAAAAGTTGTTGACGGAAAGAAAGTTGCATGTTTTGATGTTGTAGATAAAGTTGTAAAAAGAGACTTACCTTCAAGATATCATGCAAGAAAAGAAATTAACAAAGTTTTATATACAGTAACTGAAGGAACTAAAAAGAAAGATAGACACCAGGTTGATCTTTGCGCTAAATTATTTGGCGAGTATGCAGAAAAATATGCTACACGTAACGGTGGATATACTCGTATCGTAAAGATTGGACAACGTAAAGGTGACGGCGCTTTAGAAGTTATTCTTGAGTTAGTTTAATCGGTATAAATTGAGCTATGTGTAATGCTGATGTTACACATAGTTCTTTTTTTATTTATAAAATTTACAAATATTAATTGATATGATACAATTATTAAGAAGAATTTAATCAAGAAAAAGAGAGGTGAGACAAATGGAAAGTGGAGATAATGGAGGGAGTAGGTCAGGATATTCTTCTGGAAAAGAGACTGAAGGGCCCGGTATTAAGTATATAAATAAATTTTACATTTGTCTGACCTTGTTAAAAAATATATAGGGTTATAATAGTTTAGATAATAGGTTTTTATATAAAAATATTTTAAATATTAACTTTAACTATTAGGTTTAAAATAAGATTTCATATGTCAGATAAATATAACTATTTATTTCTTAGAGTTATTCAATTTTTTTCCAATTAATGACTTATAACACATATTTGTGAATGAAATTAAATATTGTTTTAAATTGATTACGATGATTTTGTATAAAGAGAAGATAATGAATTTAAAATATAAAATTCAAGTTTTAATTAATGATTATATTTGTGATTATATTTGTAATTTATATTTATAATTATATTTGTGATTATATTTGTAATTTATATTTATAATTATATTTGCGATTATATTTGTAATTTATATTTATAATTATATTTATATTTATGATTAGATTTACAAGTTTAATTTTTTGTTGATTATTTATGGACTTGATGTTTTTTGTGTGTAAAAAAGGATATGTGTTTCCTTCTGTTCTACATATTAGACCATATTGGCTTTAGGCAGAAAGAGAGGAAAAAATGACAAGTGTAAATGAAGTTTTAAAAGATAATGATAAATTCAAAATTAATTATCAAGATGAAATATTGTCTTTAATTAGGAGTAAAAGTTCCCCAAGAGTAGTAAAAGATAAATTAACGGAATATCATGCAAGTGATATTGCAGATGTAATAGAGGTTTGTAATTTCAAGGAAAGAGAAATGTTTTACAGATTGCTAGATATGCAAAGTTTAGCAGATGTATTTGAATATCTTGAGAATGCAAGTGAATTATTAGAAGAAATTGACATCCAAAAAGCAGCGAGAATTCTTGAATTAGTTGACGCTGATGATGCGGTTGATATCTTAAAGGATGCTGACCCTAAAATGCGCAAGGCTTGGTTAAGTCTTATGAATAAAGAGCATTTGAAAACAATAAATGTTTTTTATTCATACGAAGAGGATGAAATCGGTAGTAGAATGTCTACTAATTTTGTTACTTTATATTGTAAATTATCAATTAAAGAAGCAATGACATCTATTATTAAACAAGCAAAAAGTCATGATAATATTTCTAACATTTTTGTATTAGATGAGAATGAAATTTATTATGGAACAATTAGTTTAAATGAGTTAATTATTGCTCGTGAAGATGATGAGTTAATAGACATTATTTCAACATCATATCCATATGTTTATTCAGATGAAAAAATAGATGATTGTATAGAAAATCTTAAAGATTATTCAGAAAAATCTATTCCTGTTTTGTCGGATGAAAATAAAGTGCTTGGTGTAATTACAGCACAGGATTTAATTGAAGTTGTAGATGATGAAATGGGTGAAGACTATGCTAAATTTGCGGGTTTAACGGCAGAAGAAGATTTAAAAGAACCAATTTTAGAAAGTGTAAGAAAAAGACTACCATGGCTTGTGCTATTATTAGGTCTTGGTTTAGTGGTATCGAGCGTTGTTGGTTTATTTGAGGCGGTAGTATCACAATTGACTATGATTATTTGCTTCCAGTCTTTGATTTTAGATATGTCAGGTAACGTTGGTACACAGTCATTGGCTGTAACAATTCGTGTTTTGATGGACGAGCAGTTAACAGGAAAAAAACAACTTGGCTTGATTTTAAAAGAAATGAAAGTTGGTTTGCTTAATGGTTTATTATTAGGTTCGTTGTCATTTGTAGGGATTGGATTGTATATAGCTTTATTCAAAAAAACAGTGCTTGTTACAGCATTTTCAATTTCAGCATGTATAGGCACGGCGTTATTATTAGCAATGATAATTTCTAGTTTAGTAGGTACAATAATTCCGATTGTCTTTAAGAAGATTGGTGTTGATCCAGCAGTTGCATCAGGTCCATTGATTACAACCGTAAACGATTTGGTGGCTGTTGTTACTTATTATGGATTGACATGGATTTTCATTATTAACATTATGCATATCACATGCTAAAGAGAATTAACATGAAAGGTTATAATAATGTTAGAGCAAAAATTTAAATCTAATTTAAAAAAACAAAATATAGAGTATGGTAAAAAAGATATTCTAAATAAATATAAGAAACATAAAAAGTTTTTGAAAAAAGCTCTTATTGGAGCTTTTTTTGTCATAGTTATTTTTTTATTCGTTAGAAATAATTATTTCCTTTATGATAAAGCAATTGGAACAATAATTGAAAATAAAACTGTCCAAACGAATAAAAATCAAAGTGATGCTATGGAAAAAGAATATGAGCAAACATTAAAAATAAAAATAAGAAATACCTCAAATAAAGGGAAAATTATTAAAGTTAAAAATAGATTTACGTATTCGAAATTTCAAAGTTCAGAATACAAAAAAGGACAGGATGTTTTTTTGCACATGAAATCAACGAATGGTGATAAAGTAGTTGATACACAAAAAGTATCAATTACACAATTGAAATTAGATTATGTGACAATTACGTTGATAGCTGTTTTTGGTGTATTCGTGTTTTCAGTCATTAGTTATAGTGGTTTACTGATAATGTTATCGCTTGCAATAAATGGAATTGTATTTGTTGTTGGACTGAAGGGATTTGCAACAGGTAAAAATCTAGTTTTTTTAACGATTATAATGACATTATTATTCATTGTTAGTGCAATTATAATACTTAACGGTTTCTCCATAAAATCAATTGGAACTATTTTATCGTCAATAGTTACCGTTTCGTTGGTTGCTATAATATACGCACTAGCTTATGTATATTCACCAAAATTAAGTTATGAATATATTCCTTATACCATAGGCTTTGAAGATTTAGAGACTTTGTATCATGCATCTTTAGTATTTGGAATCTTAGGTGCAGTTACGGATGTTGCAATTACAATTAATTCTGCAACGTGTGAAATTTTGAATGTTTCTAAAAAAATTACATTTAAAAAACTAGTTAATTCAATTCAAGAAATTGGGTTTGATATAATGGGTACTATGATTAGTGTTGTATTTTTTAGTTTTATATGTGGTGAGATTCCTTTGTATGTTTTGAAGATGAAAAATGGTTTTTCTTTTTTGGAAATTATGAGGAATGGTGAAGAATTTGAAATAATAAGATTTTTAGTAGGTGCAATCGGCATTGTACTTGCAATTCCAGTATCTGCATGTATTGCAGTATTATTAAATATAAAAAAATACAGAAAAGTCATGGTTAAAGAAGTAGATGCTAAAAATGTAGATCTAAAAAATGTAGATGTTAAAGATAAGGAGGATAAAAAATGATAATGTACATATTAGCAGTTTTCCTCTTTATTATGATGTCTGCCATTGGCGGTGAAAGAGGAATAGTATCAGTTTTTTCTATATTTGGAAATATCGTATTGCTAATAATATTTCTCTATTTGTTAGCAGGAGGTCATAATATTTACGTTGTTACACTATTATGTGGTATTTTTTTCTTATTCATTACATTATTTGCACAAAATGGTGTGAATTTAAAAACATTAGCAGCATTTATATCGATACTAGTTATTATGTGTTTGCTTGGCCTAATTAGCACTGTTGTTGTCAATAATTTTAATCTTGGCGGCTTTGGAGAATTATATACTCTTGATGAAGATATGGCATTTTTAAATAATAAAATTGGAATAGATGCAAATGCGTTACTAGTTAGTTCGTGCTTTTTAGGAGGAATTGGCGCTATTTGTGATACAGCGCTATCGGTAGCAACCGTTGAATTTGAAGTTTATTCTAACAATAAAGATATAGAAGAAAAGAAGCTAATTATCGCAGGTAATAAAGTTGGAAAAGATATATTAGGAACAACAATTAATACGTTACTTTTTGCAGAATTAGGCGATGCTTTTTTTGTTTGGATAATATTTGTGAGAAGACATTATGATTTTGTAGAATTGATAAATTCAAAATCTTTTTTACAAAATATATTAATGCTTGTAATTTCTAATATTGGTTGTTTGACTATTATACCATTAACTGCGTTAATCACAGCAAAATTGTTAATTACAAAACGTGAATATGAAAACAAATAAAAACATAAGCTATAAATAATAACATCCATAAAAAGTTAGTTATATACGCAATATATTAAATAATTAAATTGCGTTATAACTAATTTGCAAAAGAAAAACACAAGACAAATTAAATGACAATTCAAAAAAAACAAACAATTGCACAAAATTCTATTTACAATAATTGAATTAAGTGTTATATTAAAAAACGGATGGTATTCGGAAAGAAACTATACCGTAATTTAGTGATATGTTTTTTTAAATTAAGGGTAGAGTAAACTAAATGACGAAGCTTGCATCATTTTTTAATGAGTGGGACTTGTATTACCTTCGTATTAGGAGGTGGTGTCATGAAAGTTGGATTTATAGGAGCAGGAAAAGTAGGGTGTTCTTTAGGAATGCTACTTAACCTGCATTATAGTAATGTAATTGGTTATTACAGCAAGAGCTCGCAGTCCTCACAGGAGGCTGCCCAATTTACCAAAACAAAGCAATTTTTTAATCTAAGAGATTTAGTAAAGGAATGTGATACACTTTTTTTGACAGTACCAGATGATGAAATTTCTAAAGTGTGGGAATGTCTTAAAGAGTTACCTATCAGGGGAAAAATGATATGCCATTGCAGTGGCTCGTTATCGTCAAAAATCTTTTCAAATATAGAAAATACCGGTGCTTACGGTTATTCTATTCATCCATTATTAGCCGTATCAGATCGATACGCGTCATATAAAGAACTTCCAAACGCTATTTTTACAATTGAAGGAAACAAAGAAAATATTGATGAAATTAAATCTTTATTTAAAAAAATTGGCATTAAAGTTGAAACAATTGATGCCGAGGTAAAGATGAAATATCATGCTGCAGCTGTTATGAGCTCGAATTTAGTAGTTGCTCTTATTGAAAGCGCTCAAAAGGAACTTATGGACTGTGGTTTTACATTTGAATCAGCGTGTAAAGCTTTGACTCCATTAATAAGGGGAAACGTTGAGAAAATAATTAAAGTAGGTACAAAAGAAGCTTTAACTGGTCCGATTGAAAGAAATGATGTTGGAACAGTGGAAAAACATTTGGCGGCTATTGAGGGGATTAATAAAAAAATATATGATATTTTATCGTTAAAAACATTAGAGATAGCAAAAGACAAGCACTCGGATGTAAATTATAGCGAAATGGAAGCAATATTAAAAGGTATTTAAGAAGGAGAATGGGTATGAAAAACACAGTAACAACTTTACAGAAAATGAAAGAAGATGGTCAAAAAATTAGTATGTTAACATGCTATGACTATACAACAGCATGTTTAATGGATGAAGCCGGAATTAATGGTATTTTAGTGGGGGACTCATTAGGGATGACAATGATGGGATATGAAGATACTTTACCAGTAACAGTAGAGGATATTATTCATCATACAGCATGTGTTTCAAGAGGATTAAAAAATACATTTTTAGTAGCGGATATGCCATTTATGTCTTATCAGACATCTGTATATGATGCTGTAAAAAATGCGGGAAGACTTATTAAAGAAGGTCATGCACAAGCTGTAAAATTAGAGGGAGGAGCATCTGTTTGTAAGCAGATAGAAGCTATAGTTAAGGCTGATATCCCAGTTGTTGCGCACATCGGACTTACTCCACAATCAATTAATGCATTTGGAGGATTTAAAGTACAGGGGAAAAATATAGACAGAGCAAAACAAATTTTAGAAGATGCAAAAGCAGTTGAAAAAGCAGGTGCATTTATGGTAACTCTAGAATGTGTTCCAGAAAAATTAGCAACTTTAATTTCAAAAGAATTATCAATTCCAACAATTGGTATTGGAGCAGGAAATGGTTGTGATGGACAGATTTTAGTATACCAAGATATGCTAAATATGTTTTCTGGTTTCAAACCAAAATTTGTAAAACATTTTGCAAATATTGGAGAAGAAATGAAGCGTGCATTCAAAGACTATGATCAGGAAGTTAAATCATTAGCTTTTCCAGCACAAGAGCATAATTTTAAAATAGATGATCAAGTAATTGAAGCATTAGAAAAAGAATGCGAAGGCAAAAATAAAGAAATAGAGGTTATAATTAATAACCAGTTAAATGCAAACGAAGTTAACGCGTAAAGGAGTAAGGAAATGGTAATTGCAAAGGAAATTAGTCAAGTAAAACAAAATGTTAGAGAATGGAAAAAACAAGGACTTTCAATTGGTCTTGTTCCAACAATGGGATATTTACATGAAGGTCATGCAAGTTTAATAAAAAAAGCAAGAGAAGAGAATGACAGAGTGATTGTATCTGATTTTGTAAATCCAATTCAATTTGGACCAAAGGAAGATTTAGCTACATATCCAAGAGATTTTGAGGCTGATTGTAAACTATGTGAAAGTATTGGAGCTGATTTGATTTTCAATCCAGAACCATGTGAAATGTATGAAGATGATTTTCATTCTTATGTTGGCGTAAATACATTATCTGAAGGACTATGTGGAAAAAGTAGACCAATACATTTTAATGGAGTGTGTACAGTAGTAACAAAATTATTTAATATTACAGAAGCCGACAGAGCTTATTTTGGTCAAAAAGATGCACAGCAGTTAGCAATTGTAAGAAGAATGGTAAGAGATTTAAATTACAATATTCAGATAGTAGGATGTCCAATTGTACGTGAAGAGGATGGATTGGCTAAAAGTTCAAGAAATACATATCTTACACCAGAAGAGAGAAAAAAAGCTACTATTTTACATAAAGCCTTAGAAGAAGGAGAGCGAATGGTAAACGAGGGGGAAACTGACGCAAATAAAATAGTAGAAACGGTTAGAAACATTATAGAGTCGGAACCTCTTGCAAAAGTTGACTATGTTGAGATAGTTGATTGGAATGAATTGCAAAAAGTAGAAAAGATTGATGGTCCTATTCTTATGGCGGTTGCAGTTTATATTGGAAAAGTAAGACTTATAGACAATTTTATTGTTGATAATTCAATTGTAATTGAAATGGTATAGTTCATAAGTTTTTCAAATGGGGAAATATAAATAATTAAAAGGTACTATGGAGGCAAGTTAGAAATGAATCTTACAATGTTAAAAGGAAAAATACATAGAGCAGTAGTAACACAAGCTGCCTTAGATTATGTTGGGAGTATTACAATTGATGCAGACTTGTTAGAGGCTGCAGGAATTAATGAATACGAAATGGTGCATATAGCAGATGTTGAGAACGGAAATCGTTTTGAAACATACACAATTGCTGGAGAAAGAGGAAGCGGAATGATTTGCTTAAACGGTGCGGCAGCAAGAGAAGTTCAGGTGAATGATCATGTAATCATTATGTGTTATGCATCAGTTGATGAAAAAGAGGTAAAGGAACATAAACCTCAGGTTGTATTTGTGGATGCAAACAATCATATTACAAGAAAAACATGTTATGAAAAACATGGAAAATTAGAAGATATGGATTAATTTTTGGGTGGAATACTTCTTTAGGTATTCCACTTTTTTTCCAAAAAAAACAAAGAAAAATCTTCTCTATAATACAAATAAATGTAGACATTTAACGCGTTAATGTGTATAATTATTAGATACTAGAGATATAATCTGAAATTATCATATAACAAATTTTCATGAAAAATTAATTATAGTACGTTTTGGTTCATGAATACCTCTGGTATAGGAAGAGATAAAGAGAGGAAAAGAATTATGGAGAAGAAACCCAGAAGTAAGTTTTCGAGCAAGCTAGGATTTGTACTTGCAGCAGCTGGAAGTGCAGTTGGATTAGGTAATATTTGGAGATTCCCTTATCTAGCGGCGAAATACGGCGGAGGAATATTTTTATTAGTATATTTAATTTTAGCATTTACATTTGGTTATACAATGATTATGACTGAATCAACATTAGGAAGATCAACAGAGAAAAGTCCTGTAGGAGCGTTTAAATATTTAGGAGCACCTAAGTGGTTAAGAGCTGGTGGCTGGCTTAATGCAATCATTCCGTTATTAATAGTTCCATATTATTCAGTTATTGGTGGCTGGGTAATGAGATATTTATTTATTTATTTAACAGGACAAGGAAATACAGCATCTAAGGCAGATGCATTTAATAATTTTATAGGCTCAGCACAACAGCAAGTATTTTGGTTTGTGTTGTTTGCAATTTTAACAATGATAATAATTTTTGGTGGAGTTAAAAATGGTATTGAGGCAGTTTCTAAAATAATGATGCCTATATTAGTATTTTTAGCGATAGTAATTGTATTTTATTCAGTAACAAGACCAGGAGCAATCGAAGGTGTAAAATATTTCTTGATTCCAAACTTTAAACAGTTTTCGTATAAGACTGTAGTTGCGGCATTAGGCCAGATGTTTTATTCATTATCAATTGCTATGGGTATTTTATATACATTTGGATCATATATGGAAAAAGATATTGATATTGAAAAAACAACAAAACAAGTTGAAATTTTCGATACAGCAATTGCTATATTAGCAGGTCTTATGGTTATTCCTGCAGTATTTGCATTTGATGGTGGTAAAAATCTTAATGCAGGACCAGGTTTAATGTTTGTTGCGTTACCTAAAGTGTTTAATAGCATGGGATTTGGTAGAGTTATTGGAATTGTATTTTTCTTATTAGTATTACTTGCAGCAGTTACAAGTTCTGTTGCGTTAGCAGAAAGTGTTGTTTCTACTCTTGAAGATGAATTACATTTTACAAGAAAAAGAGCAGCTACAGTTACAACAACAATTATGTTGTTACTTGGTATGTTATCAGCGTTAGGATTTAATGTATTATCAGCTGTTAAAATCTTTGATATGGATATTCTTTCATTTTTTGACTTTTTAACAAACTCAGTAATGATGCCAATCGCAGCGATTGCCACATGTTTATTGGTATTAAAAGTTGTTAAGATTGATAAAATCGAAGAAGAAATTATGGAAACTTCAGAGTTTAGAAGAAGAAGAGTTTATAGATTTGTAATTAAATATGTTGCCATTATATTTTTAATTGTTATTTTGGTAACATCAATACTTGGTGCATTCAATGTAGAGATGTTTAAATTATAATAAAGAGATGGAGATTTAGAATGAAAAATAAGAAAAAAGGTGGATTTTCGGGACAGTTAGGTTTTGTAATGGCTGCAGCGGGAAGTGCAGTGGGTGTAGGAAATATTTGGAGATTTCCTTACCTTACGGCCAAAGATGGCGGTGGATTATTTTTACTTATTTATTTTGCATTAGTACTTACTTTTGGATTTACACTTTTGACTAGTGATTTAGCAATAGGTCGAAAAACCAAAATGAGTTCAATTTATGCATACGGTCAAATGAAATCTGGATGGAAATTTTTAGGTTATATTACATTTTTAGTTCCAGCTCTTATTATGACCTATTATGCAATTATTGGTGGATGGATTACAAAATATATTGTGATTTATCTTACCAATAATAGTAAGGATGCGATAAAAGATAATTATTTTACGGACTTTATCACATCTAAGGCATCGCCAATTATTTTGATGTTATTTTTTATGACATTAACATCCATAATTGTATTTTTGGGAGTTGAAAAAGGAATTGAAAAGTTCTCGAAAATTATTATGCCAGGATTATTTTTGATTATTGTAGGAATTGCAATTTACTCATTGACATTATCTCATGATGTAACCTTAGCCAATGGTAAACATGTAACTAGAACAGGATTAGAAGGATTCAAAGTATATGTTATTCCTGATTTTCACGGATTAACAATTAAGAAATTTTTGCAAATCCTTTTGGATGCAATGAGTCAGTTGTTTTTCTCACTTAGTGTTTCAATGGGAATTATGATAACTTATGGATCATATGTAAAAGATGATATTGATTTAAATAAAGCAGTATCTCAGATCGAAATTTTTGATACAGCAGCAGCATTTTTTGCAGGTTTAATGATTATTCCAAGTATTTATGTTTTCTCAGGAGTAGAAGGAATGTCTGCCGGTCCAGGTTTGATTTTTATATCATTACCAAAAGTTTTTAATGAAATGGGAATTGCTGGAAAAATCATAGGATTAGTATTTTTTGTAATGGTATTTTTCGCAGCACTTTCATCCTGCATTTCTGTTTTAGAAACATTAGTAGCAAATTGTATGGAATTGTTTAAAGTTTCTAGAAAGAAAATAACATTAATTTTAACAGCAATTTACATGATTGCTTCAATTGTTGTTTGCTTGGGCTATAATGTACTTTATTTCGATGTTAAGTTGCCAAATGGATCAAATGGTCAGTTATTAGACATTATGGATTATATTAGTAATAGTTTCTTAATGCCATTAATTTCATGTATTTCAGCAATCTTAATTGGATGGATAGTCGGCCCAGATTGGGTAGTTAATGAAGTTTGTAAAAACGGAGAAAAATTCAGAAGAAAGATTGTTTATCGAGTGATGATAAAATACGTTGCACCAGTTGTAATGTTTATACTATTTTTACAATCAATTGGAATTTTTTAATTAGTACTTACATAAAAAAAGCTGCTCTAGGAAAATTTAAATCCTAGAGCAGTTTTTTGTTTTAAATACTAACACCAGGTTAGTAGAAAAAAGAGCTGGTAAAATAAAAATAAAAATACAAAAGAAAATCCGAAATGACCTACCCCTAAATCAAATCGGATCTTCCATCCCTTATAATATTTATACACCCAAATTTGTAACTATTTTTACTCCCCTATCGTTACTCCTTATGGTTATAATATAGCACAAAATTTTAGCTTGGAATTTTTTTGACGTGAAACTGTCTTTTTTTGTCTTAAAACTGTTTTTTTCTACTTGCATATTAAAAATTAAAAATAAAATAAAGAATCAGTGAAATAAAAGTTAATTTATTAAAATTTAAAAGAAAATATGACTGAATAAACGATAGAATAAAATAAAAATTAAATTAAAATAAATTAAAAAACACAAAACATAGAAAACAATTACCTCAAAAGGGTAGATTTTTAGCGCATTTATGTCGTTATAATACTAGAGAGTGTTGAAAAGAAGTGGAGTTGACAACAAAGAATTAATTGTATACAATTTTTTTACAAGATATTGTTCGGAGGTAATAAATGAAAGAGTTAATTATAAAAAAATCAAATTTTGAAGAGGAAGTAATAAATTCAGATAGCCCTGTTTTAGTAGATTTTTGGGCAGATTGGTGCGGCCCATGCAAAATGCTTTCGCCAGTTTTATCAGAAATCGCAGAAGAAAATGATACATTTAAAATTGGAAAAGTTAATGTAGATAGTGATCACGTATTAGCACAAAAATATGTTATTACAAATATTCCATGCTTAGTTTTGTTTAAAGATGGTAAAGAAGTGGATAGACTAGTAGGTTTTCACAGTAAAGAAGAAATCATTGAGTTCGTAAATAAGTAGTTAAAAATATAAAATGTAACGACTAGTTATAATATACCGAAAAAAGATAATATATACAGATAAAGTTTTTAAGGTAGTAAGAAGTCGAGGTACAGAATGAGTGATAAATATGAATCATTAAAAATTGAAAATCAGCTATGTTTTCCCTTGTATGCATGTTCAAAAGAGATAATAAGACGTTATAATCCGATACTTGAGAAACTTGATTTGACATATACACAATACATTACGATGTTGGTTTTGTGGGAAAAGAAATCATTAAATGTTAAAACATTAGGGGAGTGTCTTTTTTTAGATTCGGGGACACTTACACCAGTTTTAAAAAAGTTAGAAGCAAAAGGATTATTAACAAGAGAAAGATGTAAAGAAGATGAGCGTTTGTTAAATGTTAACATAACTCAAAGTGGCTTAGCATTAAGAGATATAGCGGTAGAAGTTCCACAGAAAATGAAAGGTTGTATCAATTTAGAGCCAGAAGAAGCGAGAATGTTATATAAAATATTGTACAAGATGTTAGAAGAATTCTAAAATCGGAGCTGATAAAATTCAAAAAAAGAAGCTAAGAAGAGTTCTAAAAATAGAAGTATAGAGATAAAAATAGAAGTATAGAGAACATGGTAGAAAGTTATAAAGTTATAAAGTTATAATGTCATAAATCAAACTATATAAGTTTATAATATTGTGTGAATATAAATTAAGGTGCAAGAGTAACAACAACTTGCACCTTTTTGTAATGTTTTCGATAATTAGAAATAATATCAATAAAAGTAGTGATAAAGTTTATAATTCTTTTTCATCAGAAGGTAAAACTGCATTTTTAGTTGAAATAGTATATTTAGCTTCAAATTCATCTGCAGGTAGAGGTGTTGAAAAATAAAAACCTTGGAACAAATCGCAGCCCATTTTTGATAAAAATGGTACCTGTTCTTTTACTTCAATACCTTCTGTAATTACAGTTAGCCCTAGTTCGCGAACAAGATGTATTAGATGTTCTAAAATAGAGTGGTTTTTTTCTGGTTCTCTTGTTTCATATAAAAATGACATTTCTAGTTTTAAAACATCGATAGGTAAGTCTTTTAAAATATTTAAAAAAGTATAGGAATTTCCAAAATTATCAATTTCAATTGTAAATCCATCGTTTTTAAGTTTTTGAACGACAGAAATCTTTCGATCGATATCCTTCATCAAAACATCCTCAGTAATTTCAAGACGTAGTGTATGAGGCGATAAATCGTATTTTTTTGTTAAACGAATAAATTCACTATGAACATCTAAAAAGTAAAAATCCATAGGAGAAATGTTAAGCGAGAGATATAAATCGTCACCTAATTGGTTTTTACGGCCTTCTTTTTTCCAATCTGATAGTAATTTACAACTACTTTCCCACATAAATTTATCTAATTCGATAATTGTTCCTGTCTTTTCCAATATAGGAATAAATTGATTAGGATAGAGTAAGCCTTTGATAAGATGTTGCCATCTAACTAGTACTTCGGCACCGACCACTAAATCATCTTTTGTAACCTGAGGTTGAAGATACAATAGGAGTTCGTTATTATTAATGGCATTTGTAATGCCTTCACTAACTTCTTTTTCCCAAAGTAACTGTCTATCAAGATGTTGACTATATTTTGTTATTTGGTGATTGTAATTATTTTTCAAACTTTCAATAGCCTGAATACAATGCTCAAACATCAAGGTAATAGGAATTCTATCATCTGTTATTTCGTAAATTCCTATTTTATAAACGATAGGGTAATATATTTTGTTATAGTTGTCAGCTAAATTTGTAAAAAGCTCTTTAATTTCAAGGTCTTTAAATTCATTTCTTTTTATTAAAAATCCGAATTTATTACTACTTACTCTTCCGTATAAAATTTCATGTTTTTTACTAAGTTTTTTTAAACCAGTAGCTGTCATATGTAAGACATCATCGCCGATGAATGAGCCAAAAACATCATTTATAAGTTTGAATTGATTGATTGAAACAACAACGGCAAGATATCTAAATTGAGGGAATTCTTCAATATAGTCTCTAACAACCTTAAAAAAATGAGTTGTATTATAAACGCCAGTTACAGTATCGTGAATAGCAAGATAGCGTTGTTTTTCCAAAATATCAACAGATTCAGTTTTATCTATAATTTGATAGTAAGAACTTATGCGTTTGTTTTTATTGTTATAAACGTTGTGGTAATCTATTTGTAGATGCAAAAGTTTATTATTAACCATTCGAGAACAAAAACAAGTAAAATCATCTGAAATTTCCCCAAGGTGTGGATTGTTAACCCATATTTTTAAAATTTCTTGGCTAAGATAAATCTTATTTTCAGTAAGACCAAGTAAATTTAGAGCGGCATCGTTCATGTATATGCAAGTATTATCAATATCACAGAAAATCATAGCATCAGAAAAATTGGATATTACTTGTGAAAGCATATATTCAAGTAATCTTTTTGGAACATAAAAAAACGAAAAATAATAAACTAATAACGCTGAAAAAGAGTATCCAATTATTGGTAAAATGGGATCAGATGACTCAAAAATATGTAATAAATCAAAAATTATAGAGATAAACACAAACAATCCAATAAAAATGTACTTGTGAAAATATGAAAATGGAGTGCTTATTATTTTATATATTAATATTCCAAATGAGAAAGCTAAAATGATGAAAATTATGGTAAAATGCAAAGTAAATCCCCAATAAGTTGTTATATAAAGCTCACCACGGGTAAAAATAAGTTGAGCATTTGTTATTTTAAAAACATGATGAAATTTAAAATTAAAAAGCAATGAAATAGAATCTAGTATAGTGAGCGTGGTTAAAACTTTATGAACAGCATCTTTGTAAAAAATGTATTTTGTATATGTGGAACAAAAGAAAAATAGTGATAACAAGGTCCAATCAATTGCAATAAAGTAAAGAACAAAAGCAATATTGGCAATACAATCAGAGTTATATGCAATTAATAAAAAGGTATCAATGTGTATAAAAAGTACAGCTGCAATAAAAGGGCGTACGCTACTTGCAGCTTTTTTTTGAATTTTAAATGTACTTATTAAACAGACTGACAATATTAAAAAAGAAAAAAATAAAATGCCTATATTTATATTAAAGTTCAAAATAGTTCACCTACATTCATATTTTCATTTCACATTATATTTTTCGGTAATTTATAAACAAATATAAACAAAGTAGAAATAATCTTGACATATAAAAAGAAATAAAGTAATCTAAAAAAAGATTGTGCACAATTGAATTTTAAGTAGTAAAAGGTTTATGGAGAATAATACGACGATTGAGTAATATTTATAGTAAAATATTACGATAAACAAACCCTAATAGATGTAATAATTAAGGATGCTTTATAGCATGAATTGAAAGATAACATAAATTGAAAGAAAAAAATAACAAAATATGAAAATTAAGAGATTAGGAGGAAACAAAACATGTATGATGTAATTATTATAGGATCAGGACCAGCTGGACTGTCAGCTGCAATAAATGTTAGACAACGAGGCGGAAGCGCATTAGTTTTGGGAACTAGTCTAGAAGAAAATCCATTGATGAAAGCAGAAAAAATAGATAATTATTTAGGCTTACCAGGAAAAACAGGAAAGGAATTGATGGATATCTATGTTTCGCATGCTAAGGATATGGGGGTAGAAATTAAAGAGGCAAGAGTCTTAAATACGATGAAAAATGGTAAGTCTTGGATGGTTAGTGCTGGAAGCGATTTTTATGAAGGGTATGCAATTGTTCAAACAGGTGGAATTGTTAGAGGCAAGAAGTTTGAAGGTGAAGAAGAAAAAATAGGTAAAGGTGTTAGTTATTGTGCAACTTGTGATGGAATGTTGTATAGAGGAAAAGACGTAGCAGTAATTGGATATGGAAAAAGTGATGAGAAAGAAGCAGAATTTTTAAAAGGTATTGGATGTAATGTAGAATATTTTGAAAATCCTAAAAAAGTTGTAATTGAAGGCAAAGATAAGGTTGAAAAAATCAAAGTATCCGATGTAGAATATACGGTGGATGGAGTGTTTATTTTAAGACCAACAATTGCGCCAAACGAGCTTTTTCCTAATATAGAATTAGATGGCAATTATATAAAAGTGGATAGGAAAATGCAGACCAATATAGAAGGATTATATGCAGCAGGTGATTGTACAGGTTTACCACTCCAAGTTTCAAAGGCTGTAGGAGAAGGACTTGTTGCAGGTCAAAGTGCTATGGCTTATGTGACTAAGATAAAGAATAGTTAAAAGAGGTTACGTAATGCAAAGTGAACAAATAAAGAATTATTTAAAAGCAAATCTACATGCACACACATACAGATGTCAACATGCTTATGGAACAGAAAGAGAGTATGTTGAGACTGCAATTGAAATGGGAATCAAGGAGTTTGGTTTTTCGGATCATATTTTTTGCCCATTTAAAAATGGTGAAGTTTCTACAATGAGAATGAAGTTAAGTGAAGTAGAAGGATATGTTGATACTCTCAATAAGCTAAAAAGGGAGTATAAAAACGACATTGATATTTTAATTGGATTTGAAGCTGAGTATATAAGAGAATTCTATGAAGAACAAATGAATATTTGTCGAGAATATGATATTGATTATCTTATTTTAGGACAACATTTTATTGGAACAGAATTTAATGGACCTTATTCAGGAGCGCAAACTACTAACGAAGAAATTTTGAAAGGATACGTTGAATTAGCTATTGAAGGTGCTAAAACAGATAGCTTTACATACATGGCACATCCAGATTTGATTTATTACACAGGTAGTAAAGAAATTTACTATAAACATATGAGACATTTGTGTGAAGAAATGAAAAAACTAAATATTCCTTTAGAATTTAATATGTTAGGAAAGGCAACGAACAGAAATTATCCAAATGAATTTTTCTGGCAAATTGCTGGAGAAGTAGGAAACAAAGCAATTGTAGGAATTGACGCACACGATACTACAATTATTCAAGATGTTGCAACTTACAAAGAATGTTTAGCGCTTGCTAAGAAATTTAATATAGAAATTTTACCAAAGGCTGAAGAAAAAAAAGCACCATAACATTTTGTTATGGTGCTTTTTTTGTTCTGTTTACGACAGAACGAATCAAAAGGGGGGTATATATTTATAAGGGGAATAAAGGAAAGGGTTACAATATATAGTCAAATACTTAGAGTTTCTAAGTACCTATAAATCATTGTCATTTGTTTCCAACAGTTGTATAATAACATGGTGAATTTAAAGCGACAAGGTGCAATAATTGCAAAACAAAAATGACCATGGAATTGAGAGGAAATATGGAAAAATTACAAATATATGTAAAAAATATAATTCACACACAATTAAAAAATTTAGAGTGTTTTTCGCCATATGAAATAGAAATTAAAGATATATCCTTTACAAACGAGTTTATTAAACAAATTGTAGAAGATGAACCGACAATTTATACATTTAGGTTGAATCAAGAAGAAACAAATAATCCAGAGAAGATTTTAAGATTTATTGATTCTATAAAATTAAAAACAAATTTAGCACGCTTCTTAATTATTATAGAAAATAAAAACTTTGATTGTGCTTATGGTTGTATAAAGCATGGTATTGACGCACTTTTGGTAGAACCAGTAGATAATGTGGACCTGGCAATACAATTAGCGCAGTTGACAGGTAATCTTAGAAAAACGCAAAAAGACTATAAAGAACGAATGCGTTTAGAAGAGTACGAATTCAAAAAAAGGTCTATAATTATGGGAAGAATGGTTAAAAATATTCTTGAAAAGCCTAAGGAATTCGAATTTTTACTTCCAGAAATTAATAATCGATATAAACTAAATCTAGAAGAGAACAGATATAGAGTCGCAATTATTGGTTTGGGTAAATATAGTATTTATCAAAGCAATATGTCATTTATTCGTGCGATTTATAAATTGTCAGTCAAAACTCTTAATAATGCAAATGAAATTATAGCAACGAGTGAACCTTCAATAGGTCTAATTGGAATTATCAATTATTCTGAAAAGTTTTCAAAAGAACTAGCTCAAATGGAATTGCATCGTTTAAAAAATTATTTGGATCATGAATCAATGTATAGATCCGATGGACCAATTTCATTAACAGTTGGGCCTATAGTGAGTAGTATAAGTGAAATAGGTAAATCACTTGAAAAGGTAATAGATGCTCAAGAATATAGGATGATCAAAAATGATAATGTTATTTTTGCAGAAGATGTGTGTAAAAATCAAATAGAACTTTATGATATAATTCCGCAAAGAGCTATAAAAGAGTTAGTGCGTTATGTGGCGCTTGGAAATATTGGAGCAGTAAATAACTGGTTTGCATACTTTTTTAAAAAATATGAACCAGATTTTAAACAGTATCCACCAGCGTATAGGAAATTGTGTGGAGAAATATATGAAAATATAAAACAATTAGGTGAAAATAATAAGTTGACTATGTTTCCCAAAGCACGTTTTAATGCGATAGGAAATGTATTTGACGGAACAAAAAGAATGGAAGAATTACAAATTTTATTAGTTGAAATGTGTCATATAGTATTAGATGAGACAGATAATGGAAAAGAAATAGCGCATAGAGCGATTGCATATATGAAAGTTCATTATAAAGAACCACTAACGCTTGATGTTTTAGCTGAAAAATGTAATTTGAGTACAAGTTATTTTAGTAGAAAATTTAAAGAGCAAACAGGTGAAAACTATATTGATGTTTTAACGGAAATTAGAATAAAAGAAGCTGAACAGCTCTTAGTAGATACTAAAAAACCAATTATTGAAGTGTTGACCGATGTAGGTTATTGTGATGATAAACATTTTAGAAAAGTGTTTTTTAAACATACAGGATTGACACCAAGTAAGTATAGAAAAGAAAAAACGCAACTAGTAAATGAAAAGGATGGGAAAATAGGGGAAGATGAATAATCAAAATTACAAGCAAGATGATTTGGTTGTTATTGCAAAACGACAAAATAATCAAAAAAGAACATATTTGGTGGTTAATAAATTGCAAGGTAAACATATACCTGTTAAACCTAAAAATGCACTTGATATGTTTGATAGTTTAGCACAAATTTTAAAAGAAAAATATAAGAATGAAAAAGTGCTATTCGTTGGATTTGCCGAGACAGCAACAGCTATTGGTGCAAGAGTAGCAATTACTTTTGGAGGAACTTATATTCAAACAACAAGGGAAAAAATTCCAGGCGTTGAATATTTATTTTTTACAGAATCACATAGTCATGCAACTGAACAAAAACTTGTTGAAAATGATATTAGAAAGTGGATAACTAAAGTTGATAGAATTATTTTTGTGGAAGACGAAGTAACCACGGGGAATACTATTAAAAAAATAATAGATATCATAAAAAATAAATATCAAGAAGAAGTTAAATTTGCTGTGGCATCTATTTTAAATGGTATGGATGAGCTAGCAATTCAAAAATATCAAGAGGCAAAGATAGATTTGAATTATTTAGTAAAAACAAATCATAAGGAATTTGAACAAGTCGTACTTGATATTGTAGAAGATGGTGAATACATTGTCTCAAGTGATGAAATTAAAAAAGATGTCTTAGCAGAAATAGTTGAGATAGAAGGACTTATTGACACAAGACGTGCAGTAGATTCGAAAGAATATCAAGAAGCATGTCGTAAATTAGCAGAGAATATCTTTGAAATTATTAATTATAATAGCAACAAAAATAATAACAATATTTTAGTACTTGGAACTGAAGAGTGCATGTATCCGGCTATTTTTACAGGAGCATTTTTACAGGAAAAGGGAATAGAAGTAAGAACTCATTCAACAACAAGAAGTCCAATTGCAGTCAGCAAAAAGGAAGGATATCCTTTTGAAAAAAGATATCAATTAAGTAGTTTTTATGATGAAGATAGAATTACATTTATTTATAATTTAAAGAAATATGATAAAGTTGTTATTGTAACAGACGCTAAAAATTTAGAAAAAAATAAAGGCTTAACAACATTAGTTAGCAGTTTGAAATCGAATGGTAACGATCATATTCTTTGCGTTAATTGGATAAAAAAGTAAAAAAGGGGAAAATATGAGAAGTTCATACAATATAAATGACGTAGAATTACTATTAAAAGACATTACAGGGTTAGTAGAACCACAACCGACAGAAGAAAGAGAAAAGCTAATTCAACAGGGAAAACATTATTCAGAAATGTTACCAATTGAATATGTACCAACTGAAAAATACATGCAAATTTATGAAGAATCACTTCAACAATTTGCAAAAGTTAATGCAAAAGCGATTGGAATTTTATCGGATAAAATAATATCTCAAAAAGGAAAAGATGTTGTTTTAGTTTCACTAGCTAGAGCAGGAATTCCAGCGGGAATTTTAATTAAAAGATATATTCAAAAAAAATACAATTTTGAGGTAAAACATTACTCAATTTCAATTATAAGAGGACGTGGAATTGATAAAAATGCCATTAATTACATTTTAAAAAGATATAAGGCAAATCAAATAGTATTTGTAGATGGCTGGATTGGAAAAGGAGCCATTTTAAAAGAGCTTAAAAAAGATGTATTAGAGTTTGAAGGATTATCAAGCGAATTGGCGGTAATTGCTGATCCGGCTGGAGTATCTAGTTTATATGGTACAAGAGAAGATATTTTGATTCCAAGTTCATGTTTAAATAGTACGGTTTCGGGACTTATAAGTAGAACATTCCTTAGGGAAGATATTATCAAAAAAAATGATTTTCATGGTGCAGTATATTATGAGAATTTGGAAAACTCGGATTTATCATATGAATTTATAGAAGCAATAGAAAAAGAATTTGTTTTTTCAGATTGTGTTCAAGAAAAAGAAATAATATACAATAAATATAGATATGGTAAAGATGAAGTTGAAGCAATTGCAAAAGAATATGGAATTGATGATATTAATTTAGTTAAACCTGGAATTGGAGAAACAACAAGAGTACTTTTAAGGAGAGTACCTTGGAAAATATTGATTGATGAAAAGGTAAAAGATGAGCCTGAATTAAGTGCTTTAAAAAGACTTGCAAAAGAAAAAAATGTCCCAGTGGAATTTCATCCACTAGAACATTATAAGGCTTGTGGTATTATAAAAAAATTAGCTGATGCATAAAATTATTATTTGATAGTGTGTTTGCTAGTAGAAGGTGGTGTTATGTCAAATGATGATGTAACACCATATTCTTTTGCTAAAAACCATATTTTTTGAGCCCATCGATAGTGCGTTTTGTATTCGTTCATTCGAGTTTGGCTACCTTTTTTTGAAACCAATTGAGAAGATTTGAGATCATAGTTTAATATGCTGCATGCGTCTAAGTAGTCTTGATGAGAAACTTTAAGGGCATTATTTACAGCAGATATTTGTTTTGGGTGTATAACAGTTTTTCCGATGAAACCAAAATTTAAATCACGTCTTAGTTCATTTTTTAAACCTTCTTCCCAATTATATCCATCAAAATATTCCCAAACAGGACCGGAAATAACATAATCTGTTCCAAAAATTGTAACAATATTGGCAAGTATATTTGCAATAGGAACAATATCATAAATTGTTTCGTCGCTATGTCGTCTAAAACCATAATTATTACATAAATCGTTTCCGCCAACACGAATATTTAATACATATTTTTCAATAGGATTGAGTAAGTCTTTTAATTTATATAAAATTTTGACACGCTCAAGCTCATTTGTAAGGGTAGAATCCTCTAATATTGGTAAAACATAAAAAGTTTGTTCATAATCAGAATTAATTTTTTTGATTTCTGAAATATAGTTTTGAGCATTTTCTAATGAAAATTTTGGTATTATAAATCCTTTCACTAAAGTACGTGATTCTCCTAAACGTTTAGTTAAATCAGATATTTGTTTGGGATTACGTACACGTATAAAAATTTTAGGTATATAAAAATTATTTTTTTTAGAAGCATCATATATATCATTTAAAGATTTAATCATTATAGTTTCTGCTTCACTGACAAAATTATCATTTATCGTATCTTCTAAACATAAAGCAAGTGAAAATTTATGACCAAAATCCTCGTTTATAAGTTTGCGTGCTATATTAGATTTATTAGCAGGAGAATACAATAAAGCTCCTACACTGTAGTATAGTTCTGAATTTTTCATAATTACTCCTTTAAATTATAGTATCTAAAAAGAATTATAAGTTTTTTAATGATATATTTCAAGAAAAGTATCTGAGATAAGTAGGTAAAAAAATAAAAAGAGAGGAATGTAAGATTTAAATAACTAATTTAAAGGAAAAAGTAGAAAAATTAATAATGTTGTTTGAAAAGATAAAGTGTGATAATATTATAGTTAAGATTCCTTCAGAGAGGTACAATACTATGTATAGATGCGGAAAAATAAATCAATTAAATGATTTTTTTAAGGATATAACTATCCGAGAAAAAGATACAATTTTTCGTTGTAGAATAGAAGATTATAATCAAGATATTTTCGAATTTTTAAAAAAATATTTTGATGAGGCATATAAAAAAGGAGCTGTTTTAGAAGACGGAATAGCGAACCCAACAGAGCAAAATTTAGAGTATTTTTATTCAATTCATGGAAATGAATTTCAAAATTCAATCGAATTTTTTGCTGAAAAATTAAAAGTGTGGATGCCAAGACTAAATGATTATCAGAAAGATATTTTAGCAAAGTCAATTTACGACGAGTTATCAGGCTTAAAAAAAGCAGGTAAAAATGATAATATGCTAAAAAATGCTTACATTAAATTTATGTGCTGGTTGTATTATAAGTTTGAAAAAGTCGTTAATCAATCGAGTGATTTTTTTATACCTAAAATTTTATATATGGGAACATTTAGTAAGCATGAAATGCAATTTTTGAGTATGATTTCAAAAATTGGTTGTGATGTTGTGTTAGTTTTTAAAGATAAAGGACAAAGTTATAAAAAAATTGATCCAAGTGATAATTTTTCGTTTAAATATGAAGTTGAAAATGGAATTGATTTTCCAAGTGATTTTTCAGTAAAAAAATTAGCTGAAAAACCTGTAGTAAATGTGACAAAAATTAAAATGACAAATCGAGCGAACCAGCCGGTAAATAAACAAAAACAACCTATAAATAAACAAAAACAACCTATAAGAAAATTAGAAAGCGTATATATAAATGCTACAAATGTATGGATTGAGGGAGAGGGATTAAATGAAATTTTAAAACCTTATTCACAGCGTGGCGAAGATGAAAAATGTTTGTATACTTCATTTATTAGAATAAACGGAGTTGAGGATAAACAAACATATAGTAATGAATTATTTAATTTTACTGAGAAACTTAAACAAAATAATAGAAAATATGTGATACTAGAGAATGAAATTGAAAAACCGTCAGTGCAAGATATTTCTAAAATTCAAAGAGGAAATTATGCTGATGTTATTCAAATGGTAAATGGTTTAGCAAGAAACATTAATTATGCTAGTAATTTAGAATTACAAAAAATCATTTATGTAGAGTTTATTAATTTCTTTCTAGAAGAATCGCAAAAATTTGACAGCAATATGAATAAACTTATGAATAAAATGGTTTATAGTTTATGTTGGCTAAAAAAATATGGAGATATTTTATTTCATGATTGGAAGAAGGAAAATATTGGATGTCTTATATATTTAGGTGGTTGTAGAGATGAAAATGAGGCTTTATTTATCAGATTTTTGTCACATCTACCGTTAGATATTTTAATATTAGTTCCAAATTTAAACAATAAATGTGTATTGACAGATGAAAAATTATATGAAATAAATTATACTCAAAGTATAGAATTAAATAGTTTTCCAAAGCATGGTGGTGGATTGAGTTATAATACAGTTGCATATAATGCTGAAAAAGAGCTAGATACACTTATGTATCAGGACTCTGGATTATATAGAGTTAAACAATTTAGTAAAGCAAATGTTATTTTTCTTAAAACCATGTTCGAAGAAATTGAGTTGTTATGGGATGAAGGTGTTAAATTTAGACCAGGGTTTGATACTATAAATGATACAGTTAATTTGCCGGTTATTTCGGCTAAAGTTTCTGGTGTGAAGGATAAAAATGTAAAAGAATATCTTGCATTGATTAATAAATTGAAAGCATCAGAGAACGTATTAGTAGTACAAAACGGCAATTATAATATATCTGATTCAAAAAATCAAATTAAACAATATGCAACAAGTTTCTTTAAAAACGGTAGATTACTTAAGGAAAAGATTAAAACACATAATTCGTATAAATATGGACTTTTACGTGAAGATATGCAAGATTATATGTTAGAAAAATTGCAAATTCTTATAGAACAATGTATAATCAAAGGCACATATCAAAATGGGACTGAGTATACTATCATTTCGGTTGCTTTAAATTTGAATAATGATGTTATACGATTGATACAAGATTTTGATTTTACAGGGAAAAATCCAAAGGTGTTATATTTCAATACCACAGAAAGAACTTGCACACTAGAGGAAACAATTTTCTTTGCATATTTAAACTTGTTGGGATTTGATGTTGTATTTTTTGTACCAACAGGTTATCAATGCATAGAACAATTTTTAAATAAAAAGTATTTTTCAGAATATCAAATTGGTGATTATATGTTTGATATTCCAACTAATCAAGTGGACAATGTACTAACTTCGATTACGAATAAACTATTTAGAAGATAAGAGGAGAAAAAATGGGATTAAATTTTAAAACAAATGAAGCACAAACAACTGTAGGAACAGTTCCTTCTACAACAACAGATATTGTGGAGGTTAAGCCATACGATATTGTAGAGGACAGAAAAAAGATGAATGAGACATTGGTGGCATCTAAAGAAGTAGATGATTTAGTTAGCAAAATTGAAATTGCGGATCTAAATACAATAGTATCTTTTGGTGCAGAAGCAGCAGATGAAATTGCTAAAGCTTCGGATGTTGTATTAAATGGAATGTCACTATCTCAAATTGAAGAGTCTAGCGAGATGCTTAATACTTTATCAAAAATTATGTCAAAATTCGACATAGAAGAAATCAAGCAAGAACCAGGATTTTTAAATAAATTATTTGGAAATTTCAAGAAACAATTAGAGAAAATCTTAGAAAAATACCAAACAATGGGTGGAGAAGTAGATAAAATTTACGTTCAGCTTAAAAAGTATGAAGATGAAATAAAAGAATCTAATAAGAAGTTGGATAAGATGTTTGATGCTAATGTAGAATATTATCATTTATTGGTTAAATATATATTAGCTGGAGAACAAGGCTGTCAGGAAATCAAAGACTACATCGAAAAAAGACAAGCTGACTTTGAAGCAACTGGGGATAATTCTATACAGTTTGAAATTCAAAATCTTAATCAAGCGTTAATGATGCTTGAACAAAGAACACAGGATTTAAGAATTGCTGAAAATGTTGCTATGCAATCAATTCCAATGATTAAAACAATGGAATTTTCTAATTTAAATTTAGTTAGAAAAATTAATTCAGCGTTTATTATTACATTACCAGTATTTAAACAGGCATTGGCACAGGCAATTATGCTTAAACGTCAAAAGATTCAGGCTGAAGCTATGGCTGCATTAGATGAAAAAACTAATGAATTATTAATTAAAAATGCAAATAATACAGTTGAACAGTCTAAGATGACAGCAAGACTTGCGTCAGGAAGTTCTGTTAAAATTGAAACTCTTGAATCAACATGGAGAACTATTGTTAATGGTATTGAAGAGACAAAGAATATTCAAGAGAGTGCAAGAGCTAAGCGAATTGAAGATCAAGCAAGACTTGAGCAAATAAAAAAAGACTTCAATGAAAGATATCATATGCCTGATAGCAAAAGATAAATTTGTTATTAAAAGCAAGGGAAATAGGGAGGAAAGAATATGCCAATTAACTTATCAAAAGGACAAAAAATTGATTTAACAAAAGAAAAACCAAGTTTACACAAAATTAGAGTTGGTCTAGGTTGGGATGTAAATGAATTTGATACAGGTGGAAGTTTCGACTTAGATGCATCAGCTTTTTTAGCTGGATCAAATGGAAAATGTTCACAAGAAACAGATTTCGTTTTTTACGGAAATCTAGAACATCCATCAAAAGCTGTTGTTCATACAGGAGATAATAGAACTGGTGAAGGCGAAGGTGATGATGAAGTTATTAACGTTGATTTAGCACTAGTTCCAGATAGAATTGAAAGAATAGCTTTTACAGTTACAATTTATGAAGCAGAAAAGAAAAACCAAAATTTCGGTCAGGTTGCGAATGCCTATATTAGACTTATCGATGAAGAAACAAACGAGGAAATAGTTCGTTATGATTTAGGAGAGGATTTCTCAATTGAAACAGCCATTGTTGTTGGAGAATTATACAAAAATAATGGAAATTGGAAATTTAATGCAATAGGTAGTGGATTCCAAGGTGGACTTGCAGCGTTATGTGGTCACTTTGGTTTAGAAGCAGAATAATGAGGAGGAAAGATTATGCCAGTTAATTTAACAAAAGGACAAAAAGTAAGTTTAACAAAAGATAATCCAGGTTTAAGTAAAATAGTAGTAGGATTAGGATGGGATGCTAACAAATACGATACAGGTTCACAATTTGATTTAGATGCATCAGCTTTCGTTTTAGGAAGTAGTGGCAAAGTTAATTCATCTAATGATTTTGTATTTTATGGAAATAAAAAAGATCCTTCAGGCGCAGTAGAACACCTTGGAGATAACAGAACAGGTGCAGGTGAAGGCGATGATGAACAGATTAGAATTAATCTTTCTGCAATGCCAGCGAATGCAGAAAGAGTTGCTTTTACAGTTACAATTTATGATGCAGAAACAAGAAATCAAAACTTTGGACAGGTAAGTAATGCTTACATCAGAGTTTATAATGAAGAAACAAATGAAGAAATTGTTCGTTATGATTTAGATGAAGATTTTTCTATTGAAACAGCAGTTATTTTTGCTGAAGTATACAAACACGGTAATGAGTGGAAAGTTAATGCAATTGGCAGTGGATATCAAGGTGGATTAGCAGCACTTTGCGCAAACTATGGTGTAGAAGTAGAATAATGGGAGGATATGATTATGGCTATTAATTTATCAAAAGGACAAAAAATTAATTTATCAAAAGAGAAACAAGGTTTAGATAAAATAATTGTAGGTTTAGGTTGGGATGCAGCAAAAAAAAGATTTGGTATATTCGGCCAAGATATTGATTGTGATGCATCAGCAATATTATTAAGAGATGGTAAATTTGTTAACAAGAAAGACTTAGTCTATTTTGGAAACTTAAAACATAAATCAGGTGCAGTAAAACATTGTGGAGACAACTTAACAGGCAATGGCAATGGTGATGATGAACAAATTATTGTTGAGTTAAGTAAAGTACCAAATGATGTTGACAGAATCGTTTTCGTGGTTAACATTTATGAATGTTTATCTAGAAAACAGCATTTTGGAATGGTTAAAAATGCATTTATTAGAGTTGTAGATCAAAACACTCAAGGCGAAATATGTAGATATAATTTATCTGAAGATTATGCCGGATGCACAGCAATGATTATGGGAGAAGTATCTAGAGAAGGAAATGAATGGCATTTCCACGCATTAGGACAAGGTACAAACGATGCAGGAATCGGTGATCTAGTTAACAGATTTAACTAAAATATAGGGAGAAAAGATAAAATGAAATTTGAAGGTTTAAATAACTCTCAAGTTGAAGAGTCTCGTAAGAAATTTGGTTCAAATGTAATACCTGATTCAGAGCCAACAACTTTTTGGGATGAATTTAAGGAAACATTTAGTGATCCTATGATAAAAATATTGTTAGCGATTGCTGCGCTAATGATTGTTATGTTTTTCTTAGGATATGCAGAAATTTATGAACCAATTGGAACTATTGTAGCGGTATTAATTGTAGCTGTAGTTTCAGCAAAAACTGGAGTCGCTAGTGATACAAAATACAGAGAACTAAAAGACAGTACTAAAAAAGATACATGTAAAGTTCATCGTGAAGGAAAATTAGAAGTAATTTTAGTTGACGATGTTGTTGTTGGAGATAAAGTGTTACTTCAATCAGGAGATAAAATTCCTGCAGACGGAATTTTAATCGATGGAAAATTAAGAGTTGATAACTCTGCTCTTAATGGTGAAGCTGAAGAATGTAAAAAAGAAGCTGCTCCAATTGAAACAGAATTAGCCGAGGATATCACAGGTGATACATTTGTTGATAAACACTCATTGTTTAGAGGAGCTGTAGTATTCGATGGTGAAGGATACTTAGACGTTAGAAAAGTCGGCTTAAAAACTATGATGGGTAAAATGGCTGAAGAAATGCAAGAAGATGAGCCAGATTCACCACTTAAAGTTAAACTTGGAATTTTAGCAAAACAGATTTCTACATTTGGATATATCGGAGCTATTGTAATTGCAGCATTTTATATGATTCACACAATTACATTAGCACATGGTTTAGGCGCATTTTTGGCACAGGGACCAGAAGTTGTAATCAAAAGTATTGTTGATGCAGTTTCATTAGCTGTTGTAATTATTGTATGTGCAGTACCAGAGGGACTTCCACTTATGATTTCTCTTGTACTTATGCAAAATACAAGTAAGATGTTAGACCACAATGTATTAGTTAGAAAAGCTGAAGGTATTGAAACAGCTGGATCATTAAATATTTTGTTTAGTGATAAAACTGGTACAATTACAAAAGGTTCATTAGAAGTAGTTGATTTCTTTACAGCTGATGGAAATAGTATTGCTATTAGTGAATTAGATAAACATGAAAAAGTTAAAAGTTTAATTAACTTTGCAATTGGTAAAAATACTCAGTCACTTTTTGATGCAGAAGGTAGAGTAGTTGGTGGTAATGCTACAGATCAAGCATTAATGAAATTCTTAGGAATTGATGTATTCAATGAATTAGAAAATGATGATGTACATAAGATTACAGCAAACCAAGGATTTAACTCAACAAACAAGTTCTCACAAGCTAGAATTGATAGTTTAGGAAAAACATTCTACAAAGGTGCACCAGAAAGACTTTTAGCAAAAGCTAAAAAATACTTAGATGCAGATGGTAATGTAAAAGATTTAAATCTTGAAGTTTTAAACAAAAAGATTGATGACTTAGCTGTTAAAGCAATGAGAGTATTAGCTTTTGGATATTCTGAAAAAGATTTAACAGAAAATAGTATTAATGATGACCTTGTTTTAATTGGTTTAGTAGGTATTAGAGATGATGTTCGTGCAGAAGCTAAAGAAGCTATTCACGAAGTTAGAAAAGCTGGAATTCAAGTTGTAATGATTACAGGTGATAGATTAGAAACAGCTGTAGCTATTGCAAAAGATGCAGGACTTATTGAATCAGATGAAGATAAAGCAATTTCATCAGCTCAACTTAATGAAATGTCTGATGATGAAGTAAAAGCAATTATTCCACATATCAGAGTAATTGCAAGAGCTTTACCAACAGATAAATCAAGAATGGTAAGACTTTGTCAGGAAATGAACCTTGTTGTAGGTATGACAGGTGATGGTGTTAACGATTCTCCAGCTCTTAAACGTGCAGACGTAGGTTTTGCAATGGGTAGCGGTACAGAAGCTGCAAAAGAAGCTGGTAAGATTGTTATTTTAGATGATAACTTTAAATCAATTAAAGATGCTATTTGGTATGGTAGAACAATTTATCATAACATTTTAAAATTCTGTAAATTCCAGTTAGTAATTAACGTTACAGCTGTATTAGTAAGTGCTATAGCTCCTTTCTTTGGAGTTGAAGAACCACTTAAAGTAACTCACTTGTTATTTGTTAACTTAGTAATGGATGGACTTGGCGCTATTATGTTAGGTAATGAGCCAGCACTTGAAAAATATATGTCAGAAAAACCAAGACGTAGAGATGAAAGCATCATTAGTAAAAAAATGATGGGTCAGATTGTAACAATGGGTCTTTGGTTGACAGTAGTAAGTTTTATTTACTTAAAACTTCCATTTTTCCAGAACTTATTTGTTAAAGCAGGAGAAAAATATAAAGTTGCTGATAATAATTTACCATATGTAAGACATTTGACAGGTTACTTTGTATTATTTATTGTTGCTGCATTATTTAACGGATTCAATGTAAGAGATGACGGATTTGGAATCTTTAAGAACTTAGTTTCAGGCAAAGATAAGAATACAGGTTTCTTAAAAGTATTTGTTGCAATTTGTGCAGTTCAATGCCTAATTGTTAATGCAACAGTAGTACCAAATGAAGTATTTAAATTTATCGGTAAGATGTTTAGCTGTGAAACATTTGGTCTTAAAGGATGGGTTGCAGTTATTTTACTTGCATTCACAATGATTCCAGTTGACATTGTAAGAAAATTTATTACAAAGTCATATAAAGAAGCATAAAAAGTCTGTTGTTATTAAATAGAATTAAAAAAGATGGCGTGTTAATTTCAAATTGGAGTTAATGCGACATCTTTTTTATGTAAGTGGAGGATAAAGTTATGACAATATTATTTTCAGATTTAGACAAAACATTAATATATTCCTATAAGCATGATATTGGGAAACAAAAAGAATTAGTAGAGATGTATCAAGGCAGAGAAGTATCTTATATGTCGAAAAAGAGTGTTCAAGCAATGAAAAAAATAATGGGGACAAGAAAAATTGCCAAAGAAAATGATGTACTTTTTGTTCCAACAACAACTAGAACAATCATGCAATATAACAGAATAAATTTGCCAATCGAAAATCCTAAATACGCATTAGTTTGTAATGGAGGTATTTTATTAGAAGAAGGAGAAATTAATAAAAAATGGTATCAAGAATCATTAGAGTTAATTGAAGATTCAAATGAAGAAATGAGAAAGGCAATAGAAATATTAGAAAATGACGAATTAGTTAACTTTGAAATTAGATATATTGAAAAATTATTTGTATTTACAAAAAGCAAAGATCCCCAAAAAACTATAGATAAATTAAAAAAGAAAGTAGATTCTGATAAGGTTGATGTATTTTTTAATGGTGTTAAAGTGTATGCTGTGCCTAAAGAACTTACAAAAGGAAATGCTTTAAAAAGATTTGTAGCATTCTATGAGAAATTAAAGGCAGAAAAAAATAATGTAGATAAAAACAACACAAAAAAAATAAATCCGGTAAAATTAAACGGCAAGCATATAAATACGATAGCAGCGGGTGATTCGTTGTTTGATATTTCTATGTTAGAGAGTGCTGATAAAGCTTTTGCGCCGATTAATCTAGCTGATAAAATAAATAAAAAAGTTAACGTGTGCCCTGAAAATGAACTGCTTTCTGAAAGAATACTTTGCTCTATAATAAAAGATATCAGACAATAAAAAAATAAAATTAAAAAAATCAGAAAAAGATGTTGACATTATTAATAATGCATGTTACATTATATATAACAAATCACTTAGTAAAAAGAAAAGAGGTTGAGTTTAGAAAAAGAATAGTTTATTAAATCACTTAGGAATGAAAAAGAAGTACTAAGTGAAATCTAAAAAAGGAGGTACGGTCCAAAAGGAACGTTACTTAGGCAAGAAGCAACCATGTAAACTAAAATCAAATTGGAAACCAATAGACGAAGGAATAATGGAAGATAAAAAGTGATGTTAATGTAGTGATATCATTTGGTAGTAAGTCTATTAGGGGAACGAAAGAAGAGATTTTAGAATGTTTTTTAACTGATGGATGAGACAATACTCAAGCCATTAAGAAAAGGCATAACGGAGGTATAGGCCATTGGAAATAACAGTTAGATAGGCGTCGTTCGAATAAGAATAATTTTCGAACGACGCCTATCTTATTTTGTAAAAAAATGGTACAATTAATCCGATAAATAAAATAACTATTTTTTTTAGGAGACAAATATGAAACTTATATCATGGAACGTTAATGGCCTTAGAGCTTGCGTAAAAAAAGGTTTTGAAGATTTTTTTAATGAAATAGATGCAGATGTTTTTTGTATTCAAGAGTCGAAATTACAAGAGGGTCAAATAGATTTACAACTTGAAGGATACCATCAATATTGGAATTATGCTGAAAAAAAAGGATATTCAGGTACGGCTCTGTTTACTAAAAAGGAACCATTGAGTGTTACTTATGGAATGGGAATAGAAGAACATGATAAGGAAGGACGAGTTATTACAGCAGAATTTGAAGATTTTTATGTAGTAACATGTTATACACCAAATGCAAAAAGAGAATTAGAGCGTCTCGAGTATAGAATGGTTTGGGAAGATGATTTTAGAAAATATTTAAAAAAATTAGAAGAAAATAAACCAGTTATTATGTGTGGAGATTTAAATGTTGCTCATAAAGAGATTGATTTAAAAAATCCAAAAACTAATCGTAAAAATGCCGGTTTCACAGATGAAGAAAGAGGCAAAATGACAGAACTATTAGATGCTGGTTTTATAGATACATTTAGATATTTTTATCCTGATAAGGAAGAAATATATTCATGGTGGTCATATAGATTTAAGGCAAGAGAAAAGAATGCAGGATGGAGAATTGATTATTTTATAACTTCTGATGCATTAAAAGATAAATTAGTTGATGCTAAAATTCATACAGAGATTTTAGGTTCAGATCATTGTCCTGTTGAATTAGATATAAAAGCCGAAAATTAAGTAACAACATTTTTTGGAAAAATAGTCAAGTAAAAAAACAATAATTATACATCGCTTTTTTTGGCAAATAGTCTATAGAAAACTTTTTTCATATAAGATATAATTATTCTCGTTGTGAAAACGAAGAGGAGAGTGTGTATATGACAAAAGAAGTATTAGACGATGTAATGCTTAAAGGAAAATGCAAGGGAAAGGCGGAAGCTGTGGTAAGGTGTCAGTGTAATATTGAAAATGCACCTAAAAATTGTCCACAAGCTCAAAATTGTATGATTTATTCGTATTATAAATGTGCTAAGTATTGGAAAAGATTAGCTTAAGTTTTATAGGAGGCTCTTGAGGTGGCAAAGCGGCCACACAAGGGCTTTTTTTGTAATTTTTTATATATAAAATTTATGATATAACGGAGGAAATAAAAATGAAAATATTAGTATTAAGTGATTCACACGGAGATGTTGCTTCAATGTGCGAAGCAGTAAGACAAGAGATGCCTGATGTCATTTTTCATTTAGGTGATCTTATAAGAGATGCCAAAGAGTTACATAATGAATTTAAAGAGATACCTTTTTTCATGGTGCCAGGAAATTGTGATGGATATGGTTATGATGATATAGAATTATCAGAGAAAGTTGTTGAATTAGAAGGTAAGCGTTTTTTACTTTTGCATGGACATACTAGAGGTGTAAAATTAGGATATATGTCACTTGAATACCGTGCAAGAGAATTAGAAGTCGATGCAGCTTTATTTGGACATACACATGTACCTTATGCAGATTATTTTGGAGAAACATTAATTTTTAATCCGGGTAGCATAGGTCAACCTCATTATGGTCAAGAACCAACCTATGGAATTTTAGAAATAGTTGATGGTGAATTAGAGTATGAGCATGTTGAATTTTCTGGGGTGTGTTCCAGGTAAAAAAAGTTCTCGTAAGCTGTCAGATAAAATAAAAAAGACAATAAAAGGGTTTCTAAAGAAACAATAAAATATTATCGCTCCTTTTAAAAAAATAATTTTATAACCTTAAGTTATAGGCGAAATAACAATAAAAAAATTGACTGTATAGGGTGTTATGGTTTACAATATTGTTTGAATTTTATAAAAATAACGAGGAGCGAAAAATGGTTAAAGTAGTCAAATTTGGTGGAAGCTCTTTGGCAAATGCTGAACAGTTTGCTAAAGTTGGAAAAATAATACGTGCAGATAAAACAAGACAATATGTTGTACCTAGTGCACCTGGAAAAAGACACGCAAAAGATACTAAAGTTACAGATATGCTATATAAATGTTATGGATACGCAGAAGCAGATGAAGACTTTCGTGTTTTATTAATGAAAATAAAGGATCGTTATGATTCTATTATTAATGGTTTGAGAATAAAAGTAAGCTTAGATAAAGAATTTAAGATTATAAGTGATAATTTTAAAAATAAAATTGGAGAAGACTATGCAGCTTCTCGTGGTGAATATCTAAATGGTATTGTAATGGCTGCATATTTAGGATATACATTTATTGATGCAGCAGAAGTAATTTTCTTTAATGAGAATGGTGAACTTGATATGGATAAAACCATAAAAGTTTTAAGAGATAGATTATCAAAAGAAGAAAATGCTGTAATTCCAGGTTTTTATGGAAGTTTACCGGATGGTACAGTAAAAACATTTTCAAGAGGCGGATCAGATATAACTGGATCAATAGTTGCAAGAGCTGTACATGCGAGTTTATATGAGAACTGGACAGATGTATCAGGATGTCTAGTTGCAGATCCTAGAATAATTGATAATCCTGTACCAATTGAAGTTATTACATATAGAGAATTAAGAGAATTATCATACATGGGGGCATCTGTTTTACATGAAGATGCAATTTTCCCTGTAAGAAAAGTTGGTATTCCAATTAATATTAAAAATACAAATGCACCAGAAGATCCAGGTACATTAATCGTGGAAAGCACAGTTCAAAAACCAGACTATACAATAACAGGTATTGCTGGTAAAAAAGGATTCGTAGCTGTAAATATAGATAAAGATATGATGAATGGAGAGATAGGATTCTGCCGTAAAGTATTACAAGCATTTGAAGAGGCAGATATTTCTATCGAGCATATGCCATCAGGAATTGATACTATGACAGTATTTGTTCAGCAAGATGAGTTTAAAGTAAAAGAGCAGCAGATTATTAGTTCAATTAGAAGAAATCTTGAGCCAGACGTAATTGATATGGAAGGTGACTTGGCACTTATAGCTGTTGTTGGGAGAGGAATGAAATCTACAAGAGGTACAGCCGGTAGAATCTTCTCAGCCCTAGCACATTCAAGAATCAATGTAAAAATGATAGATCAAGGTTCATCAGAGCTTAATATCATTATTGGTGTAAGTAATTGTGATTTTGAAGAAGCAATAAAAGCAATTTATGATATCTTTGTTGAAACAAGATTATAAAATAATATATTTTTTATAAGAACCGTTGAGTATAAAAACCGTTGGGTACATAATGTTACTTAGCGGTTTTTTCACATAAATCTATGAAGTCTTATGATTTTTTATTATTTCATTCTAGGATTGTGAAAGTTTTTTTAAAACTTTTTGATTTTTCTGTAAAAAACTATATTTTCTTGCAAAAAAAATAATAATGATGTAAAGTTATAATTTACATAAAAAAGAATCAATTAGCATTTGATTATAAAATAAAAAGGGCTTTAGAAACAGGACTATAAAAGCACGATACAATAAGATTTATAGAAAGAGGAAAAAAATGAAAAAAAAATTTTGTGAAATTACAAGAGAGAAAAGAATCAAGCATAAAATATGTATAATAGTTGCAATTGCTATTATGTGTATTTTTTTTGGAGTATTTTTTTTGGATGCTAAATTAGCGGATGAGGAAAGGCTTAATCTTGACAAGAATTCGATTAATGACTGTAAAAACTATCAAGCAGTAAAATTAACAACAACTTCAGTACCAAATGAAATCGGAGTAAAAGAAAAGTCATCAACAGTATATAGTACAATAGAAGTAAATAAAAAGCTTTATATATTAGAATCCGAAGAAGATGAATTAGCTAATATTAAAGAAGAGATACAAAAACATGGAAAATATGTTATTAAAGGAGCTGTAAGTGAAATATCTGAAGAAAAAGAACTATATGAATTCCTATTAAGGAAATTATATGAGTGGAATGGTAAAGATAGTGACTCATTTATCAGACTTAGAGATATTTTTGGTGAATACTATATTGTGAATGAAAGCACAGGCGAAAGTAAAATAGGATTTTTATCTAGAATAGCATTTAAATTATTAAAATATGATGTTTTGTTTTTAGTGTACGGAGTTTTACGTGTTATGCTTGATAGAAAGTATGGTAAGTACATGAAGAGATATACAGAATATGAAAGAGAAAAAATAGATGCAGAAGTATGTGGCGGCAAAAAAGAGTATATAGGCAAAATATATTTGACACCTACTTATTTCGTTTCAGATTTAGTAGCAGTACCGTATGAAGATATTTGTTGGATGTATTGTAAAACTGTTAAAGTGAATTTTATAAAAGTAAGTGAGCAATTAGTGGTTTCTACAATTGATGGTTTTACTTTTGCAGTAACTTGTTCTAAAAACAGGGATTATGATCCCAAAATTCTTGTAATGAGAAAATGTTTAGAAAAAAATCCAAATATTGCAATAGGATATGACAGACATAAAAAAGCTAGATATTCGAAACTAAAAAAAGAAATAAGAAGACTAAAAAGAGAAGGTAAAGATCCTATTAAGGAATATAGAAACAAGGATTTTGTAGTATATTTTGGATAAGATAATAGAAATTGAATAGTAAAATAATCCCTTATTAATACATATTTTAAATAGCCTATATTTTTACGATAATTTGTAAAAAAAGGATACATATCACTGAAAATATTAGTAAGGGATTTTTTACATAAAGTAATTATTTTTATATGATATTATATACAACTTTATATATAATATTATGCTTGTTTACTTTTTTCATAAGCTTCAAGACATGCGATTGCAAGTTGATCACCACATGATGTGTTTTTAACACCACATTTAATGCCTTTAATACGTTTAACAACTTCTTCAACAGTCATACCTTCAACGAGTTGTGGAATGGCTTGAAGATTACCAGGACATCCACCAGTAAAAGTTACATTTCTGACGATATTTCCATCTAATTCTAATTCGATTTTACTAGAACAAGTACCTTTTGTTTTATAAGTGTATTTAAACATATTTCCTCCTAAGATGAATAGAATTTATGAATCATTATAACAAGCTTTATTGTTTAATACAAGTTATTTATAGTGATATAACAGAATAGACAAAATGTATTTACAAATATGTGAATTGTTAAAAAAAAGTTAACAATTAGTTAATTGCTTTTGGTTGAGAATAAAGTGATAAAGTGTTATAATTTTGTCATTGTTTATGATAGGAGTAGGTATAGTATGAGTACAATTACAAAGATTTTTGGCACACATAGCCAAAGGGAACTTAAACGAATCAAATCTAAGGTAGATAAAATTGAATCATACCACGATTCAATGAGAGCTCTTTCTGATGATGAGTTAAAAGGAAAGACATTAGAGTTTAAAGATAGACTAAAAAAAGGAGAAACCCTAGATGACATTTTGCCAGAAGCATTTGCTACTGTTCGTGAGGCAGCAAAGCGTGTATTAGGCATGGAACATTATAGAGTTCAACTTATTGGTGGTATTATTCTTCACCAAGGTAGAATTGCGGAGATGCGTACTGGTGAAGGTAAGACTTTAGTATCAACATTACCAGCTTATCTAAATGCACTTGAAGAAAAAGGTGTACATATCGTAACAGTAAATGATTACTTGGCAAAACGTGATGCTGAGTGGATGGGAAAAGTACATGAATTCTTAGGACTAAAAGTTGGTGTTGTATTAAATGATATGGACAACGACGAAAGAAGAGAAGCCTATAATTGTGATATTACTTATGTAACTAACAACGAATTAGGTTTTGATTACTTAAGAGACAACATGGTAATCTATAAAGAACAGTTAGTTCAAAGAGGATTACATTATGCTGTAATCGATGAGGTCGATTCTGTATTAATTGATGAGGCAAGAACTCCACTTATTATTTCAGGACAAAGTGGCAAATCTACTAAATTATATGAAGCATGTGATGTTTTAGCCAAACAGTTACAAAGAGGTGAAGACTTACCAGAGTATTCAAAGATGGATGCTTTAATGGGTATCGAGCAAGAAGAAACTGGTGACTTTATCGTTAATGAGAAAGATAAAATTGTTAACTTAACACAAGAAGGTGTTAAGAAAGTTGAAAGATTTTTTAACATAGATAACTTAGCTGATACAGAAAATTTAGAGATTCAGCACAACGTTAACCTTGCACTTAGAGCACATAATTTAATGTTTAAAGATCAAGATTATGTAGTTAAAGATGATGAAGTTTTAATCGTTGATGAATTTACAGGAAGAATTATGCCAGGTCGTCGTTACTCAGATGGATTACATCAGGCGATTGAAGCTAAGGAACATGTAAAAGTTAAACGTGAAAGTAAGACTCTTGCAACTATTACATTCCAGAACTTCTTTAACAAATATGAGAAGAAATCTGGTATGACAGGTACAGCGCTTACAGAAGAAAAAGAGTTTAGAGATATTTATGGAATGGATGTTATTGAAATTCCAACTAATAAACCAATTGCACGTATTGATCATGATGATGCTGTATACAAATCTAAAGATGAGAAATTTAAAGCTGTAGTTGAAGAAGTTGTGGAAGCACACAAAAAAGGACAACCTGTTCTTGTTGGTACAATTACAATTGAAACTTCAGAATTGATTAGTGAAATGCTAAAAAGACGTGGAATTAAGCATACAGTATTAAATGCCAAATTTCATGAGCAGGAAGCTGAAATTGTAGCACAAGCTGGTCAGCATGGTGCGGTTACAATTGCAACAAATATGGCTGGTCGTGGTACAGATATTAAGCTTGATGATGAAGCATTAGCAGCTGGCGGATTAAAAATTATTGGTACAGAAAGACATGAATCTAGACGTATCGATAATCAGTTAAGAGGTCGAGCTGGTCGTCAAGGTGACCCAGGTGAATCACAGTTCTTCTTATCACTTGAAGATGATTTATTAAGATTATTTGGTTCAGAAAGATTAATGTCAATTTTTGAAACATTAGGTGTTCCAGAAGGTGAACAAATCAAACATAAAATGTTAAGCTCTGCAATTGAAAGAGCACAAAAGAAAATTGAAAGTAATAACTATGGTATTCGTAAGAACCTTCTTGAATACGATCAAGTTAATAATGAGCAAAGAGAAATTATGTATGCTGAACGTCGTCGAGTATTAGATGGCGAAAATATGAGAAACGTTATCTTCAAGATGATTCAAGATAGAGTAGAAGCAGCAGTTGATACATGTATTTCTTCAGAAATCGATAGAAGCGACTGGAATCTTAAAGAATTAGATGAATTGTTACTTCCTGTTATTCCAATGGAACCAATAAGACATATGGATTTATCAGAAGTTAAAAATGAAAAACAATTAAAGCAATTCTTAAAAGAAAAAGCAGTAAAATTATACGAAGAAAAAGAAGCTGAATTCCCTGAAATAGAGCAATTTAGAGAATTAGAGCGTGTAGTATTACTTAGAGTAATGGATAGAAAATGGATGGATCATATTGATGATATGGACCAATTACGTCAAGGTATTGGTTTACAAGCATATGGTCAAAGAGATCCAAAAATTGAATACAAAATGGTTGGCTTTGACATGTTCTCAGAAATGACATCAGCTATTCAAGAAGATACAATTAAACTTCTATATCATGTAAATGTAGAAGAAAAAGTTGAAAGAGAAGAAGTAGCTAAAGTTACTGGAACAAATAAAGATGCAGAAGCACCAAGAGTTCCTAAGAAGAGAGAAAATGCTAAAATCTATCCAAATGATCCATGTCCTTGTGGATCAGGTAAAAAATATAAAAACTGCTGTGGCAGAAATTAGAATCTAATATGTGATAATCATGTATTTAAGCTAAAATAAAGTCACAGATAATAATCAAAAATTAATGTAGGATGTGAAATGATATGTTCATGGTTTAAATATGAATATATCGTTTTCACATCTTTTTTTATAGTAATACAGAGGTTTAAAAAGAAGCGTAATTAACAAAAATTTTATAAAAATAAGTCAAATTAACGAAAAATAATAAAAATATCATTAAATTATGTTGCAAAATACCATATAAAGTGATATATTAAAGATATCTTAAAAATATGCCTATGAGAGAAGAGAATGTGGCAGATAGCAGTGATTGTTGTGCATCTTTTTGTTACATTCTCTTTTGTGTTGTAGGAAGAATACTAATAAAAAGATGGAGTAAGGGTTTATGTGTAGGGAGTTTGTAAAAACAGTCGAAAATACGCCAATTGTAGCTGCTATTAAAAATAAAGAGGGTTTGGAGGTGTGTTTAAAAACAGATATTGATGTTATTTTTGTTTTATATGGAGATGTGTGTAGCATACCGCATATAGTAAAAAAAATAAAAGACGCGGGCAAAATTGCAATGGTGCACATTGACTTGATAAATGGTTTAAGTGGGAAAAATGTTGCAGTAGATTATATTAAAAATAACACGCAAGCGGATGGAATAATAACCACAAAAAACAATTTGATAGCACATGCTAAAGAAGTGGGGTTGAATACAATTTTAAGATATTTTGTATTAGATAGTATGGCACTTTTAACAATAGAAAATCAAGCAAAGCAAAGTAACATACAACCAGATATAATTGAAATTATACCAGGGGTAGTTGTTCCAAAAATTATAAAATGCATTGATAAAATAAGTAAAGTTCCGGTTATGGCTGGGGGGCTAATTTCGGACAAAGAGGACGTTATGAATGCATTATCGAGTGGAGCAATTTCAATATCTACAACTAATCAAAATGTCTGGTTCTTAGATTAAATCTCAAGGCAGGTAGAGGAGGAAAAAAATGGCAAAATATGTAATGGCATTGGATGCAGGTACAACTAGTAACAGATGTATTTTATTTAATGAAAAGGGAGAAATGTGTAGTGTTGCTCAAAAAGAATTTACACAATATTTCCCACAGCCAGGTTGGGTTGAGCATGATGCAAATGAAATTTGGCAAACACAATTATCAGTTGCTCGTGCTGCAATGAATAAAATTGGTGCAAAAGCAGAGGACATTGCGGCAATTGGTATTACAAACCAACGTGAAACAACAATTGTTTGGGATAAAAAAACAGGTCAGCCAGTATATCATGCCATTGTATGGCAGTGTCGTAGAACTGCTGATTATGCAGAAAGTTTAAAAGAAAAAGGATTTGTAGATTGCTTTAGAAAGAAAACTGGTTTAGTAATCGATCCTTATTTTTCAGGAACAAAATTAAGATGGATTCTTGAAAATGTTCCAGGTGCTAGAGAAAGAGCTGAAAAGGGAGAATTATTATTTGGTACAGTTGATAGTTGGTTGATTTTTAAATTAACAAAAGGAAAAGTTCATGTAACAGATTATTCAAACGCTTCTAGAACAATGTTATTTAACATTAATACACTTGAATGGGATGAGGACATTTTAAAAGAATTAAATATTCCAAAATCAATGTTGCCAGAAGCAAAACCATCAAGTTGCGTTTATGGAGAATCAGATCCAGAATTCTTTGGAGGACCAATTAAAATTGCAGGAGCTGCAGGAGATCAACAGGCTGCATTATTTGGTCAAACATGTTTTACAGCTGGTGAAGCAAAAAACACATATGGCACAGGTTGCTTTATGTTGATGAATACAGGTGAAAAACCAATTTTCTCTAAAAATGGATTATTAACAACTATTGCATGGGGATTAGATGGAAAAGTTAATTATGCATTAGAGGGTTCAGTATATGTTGCAGGTGCTGCAATTCAATGGTTAAGAGATGAAATGAGAATTATAGATACATCTCCTGATTCAGAATATTTTGCAACACAAGTAAAAGATACAAATGGTTGTTACGTAGTACCAGCTTTTACAGGATTAGGAGCACCATACTGGGATCCATATGCTAGAGGTGTTATTACAGGCTTAACTCGAGGCGTTAATAAATATCATGTAATCAGAGCGACTCTTGAGTCATTAGCTTTCCAGACAAACGATGTTTTACATGCAATGGAACTAGATTCTGGAATTCATCTATCAGCATTAAAAGTTGATGGTGGAGCTTGTAAAAATAACTTCTTAATGCAGTTCCAGTCAGATATTATTGGAGCACCAGTTAGAAGACCTGAGTGTGTAGAAACAACAGCTATGGGAGCATCTTATCTTGCTGGTTTGGCAGTTGGATATTGGAAGAACAAAGAAGATGTTATGAAAAACTGGACAATTGATAAAACTTTTGAACCAGAAATGACAGAAGAACAAAGAAAAGAAGAAATAACTGGATGGGATAAAGCTGTTAAATGTTCATTTAACTGGGCAAAAGAAGAATAATAAATATGGGGGTATAGAATATGCGAATATTTATTTGTGAATTGATAGGAACAGCTATGTTATTGTTATTAGGTAACGGAGTTAACTGTAATGTTTCACTTAATAAATCCGGCCAAAAAGGTGGAGGAAGTGTTCAAACAGGACTTGCATGGGGTCTTGCGGTTTTACTACCTGCTTTTATTTTTGGAAGAACAACAGGAGCGCATTTTAACCCAGCTGTTACATTAGCACTTGCAGTTGAAGGATCTGTAAAAGCTAGTGATATTCCTTACTACCTTTTAGGACAATTTGTAGGAGCATTTATCGGAGCAGCAATTGTTATTTTATTATTCTATGATCACTTTAAAGCAACAGATGATCCAAGTGTTAAACTTGGTTGTTTTGCAACAGGCGGAACAATTAGAAATACTTTTTTGAATTTCTGTTCAGAATTTGTTTGCGGTTTTGTTTTATTGTTTGCAATTAAAGGAATTGGACAGGTTAGTGGCGCTGATAAAGTTGGCTTAAATTACTTACTTGTTTATGCTATCATCGTTTCAATTGGTATGTCACTTGGTGGATTGACAGGATATGCTATGAACCCAGCTAGAGATTTTGGACCAAGACTAGCATATGCAGTTTTACCAGTTCCAGGAAAAGGTGATGCAGATTGGGGTTATGCATGGATTCCGGTTGTAGCACCAGTATTAGGCGGTATTGCGGCAGTATTATTATATTCAGCAATACCATTTGCTTAAAAATATTTTAAATAAATATTGAATTGTGGAGATAGGAGTCAAACAATTATCTACTTGCCTAATAGGCAGGATATTTGTTGACTCCTATTTTTGAAAGGAGAAGGGTATGAGAGACGTAGTAATTATTGGTGCAGGAGTGACAGGATCTGCAGTAGCAAGAGAATTATCAAAATATGATTTAGATGTATGTGTTTTAGAAAAAGAGGAAGATGTATGTTGTGGAACATCAAAAGCTAATAGTGCAATTGTACACGCAGGATTTGATGCTAAGGCCGGGTCATTAATGGCAAAATTAAATGTTAGAGGAAATGAAATGATGGATGAATTAAGCAAAGATCTTGATATTCCGTTCAAAAGAAACGGTTCGTTGGTTGTTTGCATCCATGAGGAAACAAAAGAAGGATTAAAAGATTTATATAATAGAGGAATCGAAAATAATGTCAAAGGACTTAAAATTATAGATAAAGAAGAATTAAGAAAACTTGAGCCAAATATTTCAGATAATGCAGTAGCAGCTTTATACGCACCAACAGGTGGAATTATTTGTCCATTCGAATTAAATATAGCTATGGCAGAAAATGCCAATGAAAATGGTGTTGAGTTTTATTTTAATACGCAAGTAGAAAAAATCTATGCTGATGAAGATGGTATCTATCATATAAAAACAAATAATGGAGAATATAAAACACGTTATGTGGTTAATGCTGCAGGCGTATATGCAGATGTGATTCATAATATGGTAAGTGAGAAAAAAATAAAGATAACTCCAAGAAGAGGAGATTATTGTTTATTAGATAAAGAAGTTGGGGGCCATGTATCTCATACTATTTTTCCACAACCAACAGCGCTTGGTAAAGGCGTTTTGGTATCACCAACAATCCATGGAAATCTAATAGTTGGCCCAACTGCTGTTGATATTGAAGACAAAGAGGGAGTAAATACAATGGCAGATGGTATAAGTGATTTGATTTCAAAAGCTAATGATCATGTCAAAAATTTACCAATGAAAAAGGTGATTACAAGTTTTGCAGGATTAAGAGCGCATGAAGATAATCATGAATTTATTATAAAGGAAGTAGAAGATTCACCTAACTTTATAGACTGTGCGGGAATTGAGTCACCAGGTTTAACAAGTAGTCCTGCAATAGGCGAGATGGTTGGTAATATTTTTAAAGAAAAATTAAATCTAAAAGAGAAAGAAAATTGGAAAAAGACCAGACGTGGTATATTAAACCCAAGTGCGTTATCAATAGAAGAAAGAAATGAGTTGATAAAGAAACAACCAGCATATGGAAACATAATTTGTAGATGCGAGTCAATTTCAGAAGGAGAAATAATTGACGCTATACATAGACCATTAGGAGCTAGATCACTTGATGGTGTAAAGAGAAGAACAAGAGCAGGAATGGGTAGATGCCAAGCAGGTTTTTGTTCCCCTAAAACTATGGAAATTATTAATCGAGAATTAGGATTAAGCTATGAAAAAATTACAAAGTGTGGTGGAAAATCAAATATTGTATTAGGAAGAACAAAGGGGGAAAAATAAATGAAGGCATATGATATTGTTGTAATCGGAGGAGGCCCTGCAGGTTTAGCTGCAGCAGTATCTGCAAGAAAATCTGGGGTTAAAGATATATTAGTTTTAGAAAGAGATAAAGAGTTAGGCGGAATTTTAAACCAGTGTATTCATAATGGATTTGGACTTCATACTTTTAAAGAAGAATTAACAGGTCCTGAATATGCATATAGATTTATGGAGCAGTTATATGAGGAAAAAATACCATACAAACTTAATACAATGGTTATGGATATTTCAAAAGATAAAATTGTAACTGCAATGAATCGAGAAGATGGAGTTTTTCAAATTAAGGCAAAAGCAATTATTTTAGCAATGGGCTGTAGAGAACGTCCAAAAGGAGCATTAAATATTCCTGGATATAGACCAGCTGGAATATATTCTGCTGGAACAGCACAAAGACTAGTAAACATTGAAGGTTATATGCCGGGAAAAGAAATTGTTATTTTAGGTTCAGGTGATATCGGATTAATTATGGCAAGACGTATGACTTTAGAAGGAGCAAAAGTAAAAGTGGTTGCTGAACTTATGCCATATTCAGGTGGGTTAAAGAGAAATATTGTTCAGTGCTTAGACGATTTTAATATTCCTTTAAAATTATCTCACACAGTTGTAGATATTGAAGGAAAAGAAAGAGTAGAAGCCGTAACAATAGCTAAAGTAGATAAAACAGGAAAACCAATAAAAGGAACAGAAGAAAGATATACATGTGATACATTGTTATTATCTTGTGGTTTGATTCCAGAAAATGAATTGTCTAGAAATGCTGGAGTAGAAATGAATCTTGTAACAAATGGTCCAAAGGTGAACGAAAGTTTAGAGACAAATATTGAAGGGATTTTTGCCTGTGGAAATGTTTTACATGTACATGATTTAGTAGATTATGTTTCTGAGGAAGCTAAAAAAGCAGGGGAAAGTGCTGCAAAATACGTCAAAGATGAACAGGTTGAAAGTGATGAAAGCAAAACTATAGAGATTGTTGCAACAGATGGTGTTCGTTATACAGTTCCATCAACATTAAATGTAGATAGAATGGAAGATATGCTTACAGTAAGATTTAGAGTTGGAGCAGTGTATAAAGGCAAATATGTAAGTGTTTATCTTGATGGGGAAAGAATAATGCATAATAAGAAAAAAATCATGGCACCAGGTGAAATGGAGCAGGTGATTTTAATTAAAAATAAATTAAAAGAACAAGATAACTTGAAAACTATAACTGTTAAAATAGAAGAAAATTAGGGGGGAAGATGCTATGGAAAAAAGAGAATTAACTTGCATTGGATGCCCAATGGGCTGCCAAATAACAGTTGAATTAGACGGAAAAGAAGTGAAATCAGTCCAAGGAAATAGTTGTGCAATAGGTGATAAGTATGCAAGAAATGAAGTTGTTAATCCAGAAAGAACAGTGACATCTACTGTTGTAGTTTTGAAAGGAGATAAAACAAGAGTCTCAGTAAAAACGAAAAATAATATACCAAAATCAAAAATATTTGATTGTATGAAAGAAATAGATGCAGTTAGAATTGAGGCTCCAGTAAAAATAGGAGACGTAATAATTGAAAATGTTTGCAATACTGGAGTAGATGTAGTTGCTACTAGAAATATAGAATTGTGTGAAGCAACTAAATAAAAAACGGCCATCTTACAATCCTTAATATATTTAAGTCCCATAGTCGAAAATATGATTATGGGGCTTTTTTTTAAGAAAATAAAAAATTGAATTTCAAACTATTGTTCGAAAAATAATTTTGTGATATACTATTAGTAAATATAAGTTCGGAGGTAATTAAGATATGGAGTTTAAATTACATTCAAAATACAAACCAACGGGTGATCAACCCCAAGCAATAGAACAACTAGTTAGAGGATTTAAAGAGGGTAATCAATTTCAAACACTTTTGGGTGTAACAGGTTCTGGTAAAACATTTACGATGGCAAATGTAATAGAACAGTTGAATAAGCCTACCTTAATTATTTCCCATAATAAGACACTTGCAGGTCAGTTGTACGGTGAAATGAAAGAGTTTTTTCCAGAAAATTCAGTGGAATATTTTGTTTCATATTATGACTATTATCAACCTGAAGCATATGTGCCACAATCAGACACATATATTGCAAAAGATTCAGCAGTTAATGACGAGATAGATAAATTAAGATTGTCAGCAACGGCGGCGTTAGCGGAAAGAAAAGATGTAATTATTGTTGCATCAGTTTCGTGTATATATGGAATTGGTAGTCCGGATGACTATATGAACATGATGGTTTCCTTAAGAGAAGGGATGGAAAAAGATCGAGATGATGTAATAAAAGAATTAATAAATATGCAGTATACGCGTAACGAAATGGACTTTAAAAGAAGTACATTTAGAGTTCGTGGGGATGTTCTAGAAATTTTTCCGGCAAATGCGACTGATACAGCAATACGAGTTGAATTTTTTGGAGATGAAATAGACAGAATAACGGAAGTAGATGTATTAACTGGTGAGATTAAAGCAGAGTTAAAACATATAGCAATTTTTCCAGCATCACACTACGTTGTTCCTATGCAAAAGATGCTAGTTGCATGCGATAAAATAGAACAAGAAATGCAAGAAAGGGTAAAGTTTTTTAAAGGTGAGGATAAATTAATTGAGGCTCAACGAATTGCAGAAAGAACTAATTTCGATGTTGAAATGATGAAAGAAACTGGTTTCTGTAGTGGAATTGAAAATTATTCTAGACATTTGGCAGGAAGAGAAGCTGGAGAAATGCCAGAGACTTTGATGGATTATTTCCCAGATGATTTTTTAATAATTGTAGATGAATCACATATTACTATTCCACAGGTTAGAGGAATGTACGCAGGTGATAGATCAAGAAAACAAACTCTTGTAGACTATGGTTTTAGATTGCCATCTGCATTAGATAATAGACCATTAAATTTCGAAGAATTTGAAAGTAAGATATCACAAATGCTTTTTGTATCAGCAACACCAAATGTATATGAAAAAGAACATGAGCTATTTAGAGCAGAACAGATTATAAGACCAACAGGTTTATTAGATCCAGAGATTTCAGTACGTCCAGTCGAAGGTCAAATAGATGATTTGATATCGGAAGTTAATAAGGAAGTTGCTAATAAGAATAAAGTATTAATTACAACATTAACTAAAAGGATGGCAGAGGATTTAACTCAATATATGACGGAAGTTGGAATTAGGGTTAAATATTTGCACTCAGATATAGATACGCTCGAAAGAGCAGAAATAATTAGAGATTTGAGATTAGATGTTTTTGATGTTTTAGTTGGAATTAACCTATTACGAGAAGGATTAGATATTCCAGAAATTACATTAGTTGCAATTTTAGATGCAGATAAAGAGGGATTCTTAAGATCAGAAACTTCACTTATTCAGACAATAGGTAGAGCCGCAAGAAATAGCCAAGGCCATGTAATAATGTATGCAGATAAAATTACGGATTCTATGCGAGTTGCTATTGATGAGACAGAGCGTAGAAGACAGATTCAAATAGAGTATAATAAAGAACATAATATTACTCCTACTACAATTCAAAAAGAAGTAAGGGATTTAATTTCTATTTCCAAAAGAGTTGCAGCAGAAGAACTTAATTTTTCTAAAGATCCCGAATCAATGGATAAGAAGGAACTTGAAAAACTAATAGCTGACATTCAAAAGAAAATGAAAAAAGCAGCAGCAGAGTTGAATTTTGAGACAGCAGCAGAGTACAGAGATCAGATGGTATCTCTTAAAAAAATGCTAAAAGATATATAATAATTTAGAATAAAGTTGCTAATAAGACAAATAGACCAAATAGCTATTAGAAAGTTGTTATAAAATAGTTTGATATAAGAGGAAGGAAAGAAAATGAGTAAGCCTAAATTAATAAAGATACGTGGTGCGAAGGAACACAACTTAAAGAATGTAAGCATTGACATTCCTAGAGATGAGTTTGTAGTTTTTACAGGATTATCAGGATCAGGTAAATCGTCTCTTGCATTTGATACAATTTATGCGGAAGGACAAAGAAGATATATGGAGTCACTTTCATCATATGCTAGACAGTTCTTAGGACAGATGGAAAAACCAAATGTAGAAAAGATTGAGGGGTTGCCTCCTGCTATATCAATTGATCAAAAAACAACAAATAGAAATCCACGTTCTACAGTTGGAACAGTTACAGAAATATATGATTATTTCAGATTATTATATGCTAGAGTTGGTGTTGTGCATTGTCCAAAATGTGGAAGAGAGATTAAAAAACAATCGATAGATCAAATGGTTGATGCAGTAATGCAATTGCCAGAGAAAAGTAAAATTCAATTACTAGCACCAGTTGTAAGAGGAAGAAAAGGTACGCATCAGAAATTACTAGAAAAAGCAAAAAAAAGTGGCTACGTACGTGTAATTGTAGATGGAGTTTTATATGATTTATCTGAAGAGATTGAACTTGAAAAAAATAAAAAACATGATATTTCAATTGTAGTTGATAGACTTGTCGTAAAAGAGGGAATAGAAAAGAGATTAACAGATTCCTTAGAGACAGTTTTTACTTTAACTGATGCTATTGCAGTTGTAGAAGTTTTAGGAGCTAAAGGAGAAGAGAGCGAATATCTTAATTTTTCACAGAACTTTGCATGTCCAGATTGTGGAATCAGTATAGATGAAGTAGAACCAAGAAGTTTTTCGTTTAATAATCCGTTTGGAGCGTGTCCAATATGTTATGGATTAGGTTATAAAATGGAGTTTGATGAAGATTTAATGATTCCAGATAAGAATCTATCATTTAATGAGGGCGCAATTCAAGTTTTAGGTTGGCAATCATCAAATGATCCTAAGAGTTATACATATGCAACTTTAAAAGCTTTGTCAGAAGAATATGGATTTTCATTAGATACACCATATAAAGATTTGCCAGAAGAAATAAGAACAATGTTTATAAAAGGTGGAGATGGTAGAGTATTAAAAGTTCATTACAAAGGACAAAGAGGAGAAGGTGTATATGATTTAGTATGGGAAGGTCTCGTAAAAAATGTAGAAAGACGTTATAGAGAGACTGGTTCGGATGTTATGAAAGCTGAATATGAACAATTTATGCGAATTACACCTTGCAAAACATGTAAAGGACAACGACTAAAAGAGTCGTCTCTTGCAGTAACAGTGGGAGATAAAAATATTTATGAAATGACCTGTCTTTCAATAAAAGATTTAGTGCAATATTTAGAAAATTTACAATTGAACGAACAACAATTGCTTATAGGAGAACAGATTCTTAAAGAAATTAAAGCAAGAGTTGGATTTTTAAAAGAAGTAGGTCTGGATTATTTATCATTAGCAAGAAGTGCAGGCACATTATCAGGAGGAGAAGCACAAAGAATAAGATTGGCAACACAAATTGGTTCAGGGCTAGTAGGAGTGGCGTATATTTTAGATGAACCAAGTATTGGTCTTCATCAAAGAGATAATGAAAAATTATTAAAAGCGCTTATGAATCTTAAAGATTTAGGAAATACTTTAATTGTAGTAGAACATGATGAAGATACAATGCGTGCAGCTGATTATATAGTAGATGTTGGTCCAAAAGCTGGAGTACATGGCGGTGAGATAGTTGCAACAGGTACATACAAGGATATAATAAATAATCCAAATTCGATAACTGGAGCTTATTTGAGTGGAAAAATTAAAATTCCTGTTCCAACAGAACGAAAAAAACCAACAGGTTGGCTTACTGTAAAAGGTGCTAGGGAGAATAACTTAAAAAATATAGATGTAGATTTTCCGTTAGGAGTATTAACATGTGTTACAGGAGTATCGGGCTCAGGAAAAAGTTCATTAACAAATGAAATTTTATATAAACATCTTGAAAAATCATTAAATAGAGCTAGGACAATAGCTGGAGATCATGATGGAATAGAAGGATTAGAACAATTAGATAAAGTAATAGATATTGATCAATCACCAATAGGTAGAACTCCAAGATCTAATCCGGCAACATATACGGGTGTTTTTGACATAATTAGAGACCTTTTTGCAGCAACAGCAGATGCAAAAGCAAGAGGTTATAAAAAAGGTAGATTTAGTTTTAATGTCAAAGGTGGAAGATGTGAAGCGTGTCGAGGAGATGGTATTCTAAAAATTGAAATGAGATTTTTACCAGATGTTTACGTACCATGTGAAGTATGTGGAGGTAAAAAATATAATAGAGAAACATTAGACATAAAATATAAAGGAAAAAGTATATACGATGTTTTAGAAATGACAGTGGAAGAAGCATTAGAATTTTTTAAAAACGTTCCACGAATTCATTCGAAAATACAAACTTTATATGATGTTGGTTTATCTTACATTAAATTAGGCCAGCCATCAACTGAATTATCAGGAGGAGAAGCGCAAAGAGTTAAATTGGCGACAGAATTAAGTAAGAGAAGTACTGGAAAAACAATATATATTTTGGATGAGCCAACAACTGGTTTGCATTTTTCAGATGTACATAAATTAGTTGAAATTTTAAGAAAATTATCAGAAGGTGGAAATACAGTAGTAGTAATTGAACATAACTTAGAAGTAATTAAAACTGCGGATTACATAATTGATATGGGTCCAGAAGGTGGAGATGGTGGCGGCCAAATTGTGGCGCAAGGTACACCGGAGGAAATATGTAAAGTAAAGGAATCCTATACTGGTAAGTTTTTAAAGCCTTATTTAGAAAAATAGATTTGTTCAAATATGATAAAACAGATATATAATCAATCCTAAATGTGAACAAATTTTAAAAATTCGAATAAATCAAAAAAATTTATTTGAAAAAAAATTATAATCGTATATAATGGTTATTGTATATGTAAAAATTGAAAGCATAGATTTCCATATAATTTATTTTATAAGCACAGCTTGACTGGCATTTTAGTAGGAAGATGGAGCATATATTTAGTATATGCATAGTGTAGAGATAATATTTGGTATTGTTTTATATAACAATATGTACTTCTTTGTAATATATGGAATATAGAATATAAATTTGGACAAATTGAGAAAGGGGCTATAAAATGGTCGGAACAGATATAGGAATTGATTTAGGAACAGCTAGTATTTTAGTATATGTTAAAGGAAAAGGCGTAGTTTTAAAAGAGCCTTCAGTAGTTGCAATTGATAGAAGCACTAGAAAAATTTTAAAATATGGTGAAGATGCTAGACTTATGATTGGTAGAACTCCAGGTAATGTAGTTGCAACAAGACCATTAAGACAAGGTGTTATTTCTGATTATGACACAACAGAGAAAATGATTAAGCACTTCATTCAAAAAGCTGTTGGAAAGAGATGTTTCCGTAAACCAAGAGTAGCAGTTTGTGTACCTTCTGCAATTACAGAAGTTGAAAGAAGAGCAGTTGAAGAAGCTACTTCAGAAGCAGGAGCAAGAGAAGTTAGAATTATTGCTGAGCCAATTGCAGCAGCAATAGGTGCAGGTATAGATATTTCTAAACCATGTGGAAACATGATTGTAGATATAGGTGGTGGTACAGCAGATATCGCCGTTATTTCCTTAGGAGAATCAGTAGTTAGTACATCTATTAAGATAGCTGGAGATAACTTTGATGAAGCTATCGTTAGATATATGCGTAAGAAACATAACTTATTAATTGGTGAGAGAACAGCTGAGAATATCAAGGTTAAGATTGGTACTTGTTATCCACTTGCTGAGCCAGAAACAATGGAAGTAAGAGGTCGTAACCTTGTAACAGGTCTTCCAAGAACAGTTACAGTAAGTTCAGAAGAGACAGAAGAAGCTTTAAGAGAAGCTACTTTAAATATTGTTGAAGCTGTACACACAGTATTAGAAAAAACTCCACCAGAATTAGCTGCAGACGTTGCAGATAGAGGTATCGTATTAACAGGTGGTGGTGCACTTCTTAGAGGATTAGAAGAATTAATTGAGGATAGAACAGGTATCCATACAATGACAGCTGATGATCCAATGACATGTGTAGCCATCGGTACAGGTCAATACGTTGAATTATTAGGAGAAAAATTCTAATTTTTACATAAAAAAATTAATTTTTTATAAATAATAACTTAAATAAATAAAAAATAATAACTTATATATAAGTTTTGCAAGAAAAAGATTTTTTAATTAAATATTGAAAAAAGTATGATTCCACCGGCTATGTTATGTAGGCGGTGGGTTTGTAGTTGAATTAATGCCAAAATTGAGTTAAAAAAGTTAGAGGATTGTAGCTACTTTGCGCTGATTAATTTTTTCATTTCGAGGCTCCGATATACTAAGCAGATATAGCGGTTAGAATAATTATTTGAAAGTAAGGAGCTTTTGAAATGGTAAAAGGACTATATACTGCGCACATGGGCATGGTAAATGAGATGAGGCGACTAGATGTCTTAGCTAATAATTTAGCCAATGCTCAAACAACGGGTTATAAGAAAGAAGGAACCACTTCAAGGACATTTGCAGATGAAATGGCTATTAAATTAAAGGATACATCAGCGTATGGCTTACCAACTAAAATTGGTGAAATAACGTTTGGAGTGCATCTTGGACAAGTATATACAGATTATGGACAAGGAAGTTTTATTGTTACGAATAATGCTTCTGATTTTGCATTAGATGGGAATGGATTCTTTGCTGTATCTTTTACAGATAAGCAGGGCAATACTTCTGTGAAATATACAAGAGATGGAGCTTTTGTCGTTAATACAGAAGGCTATTTGATGACTAAAGATGGAGATTATGTCTTGAATCAAGCTGGTGCAGCTACTGGTGATGCATCTCCAGAAAATTATGTCAGAATAGATCCTAATACAACATATGCTGTAAATACATTAGGTCAGATTTATCAAAATGGACAAATTGTCGGTAATATAGGTGTTACAGATTTTGATAATTATGATTATTTAGAAAAATATGGAGAAAACCTATACAACCTTGTTGAAGGTGGTAATCATATCCAAACTACGGCAAAAGTAAGACAAAGTACACTAGAAGCATCAAATGTCAATGTGGTCTCAGAAATGGTAAATATGATTACGATTCAAAGGGCGTATGAGGCTGGACAAAAGGTAATAGTAACCGAGGATTCAACTTTAGAAAAGGCATGTAATGAAGTTGGTAAAGTTCAGTAGTATAACGAGTAAAAGACGGATATACAATAAGGAGAAAAGCCTATGATGAGAGCATTATATACGGCTGCTAGTGGTATGATTGCTGAGCAGACAAACGTAGATACAATATCTAACAATTTAGCTAATGTTAATACAAATGGTTTTAAAACAGAAAGAACAGAGTTTAAATCTCTTTTATATCAAAATCTTCAAACAAGGACAACAACAGCCAATGGAGCAAATAAGCCAGTTGGAGCACAGGTTGGATTAGGTACAAGGGTTGCCGCTACGACGTCGATGTATACTCAAGGTGCGATGCTAGCAAGTGAAAGTAAAACAGATTTTTGTTTAGATGGAGCTGGTTTTTTTGCAATAAGAGGAATCGATGGTCAAACATATTATACAAGAAATGGTAATTTTACTTGGAATATGAGTGGTGATGGAAGAACTATGTTGACAGACCATAGTGGTCAGGCGGTTTTAGATGCAGGTGGTAACCCTATTTATGTTCCAGAAGGTGTTACTGCAGATTCTGTTGAGGTTTCTCAGACAGGAAAGTTTGCATACCGTAACCCAGATGGAACGGTAGTTGACATGGGAATCTCCTTTGGAGTATTTCAATTTAATAATCCAGCAGGTTTAGAGAAATTATCAGATAGTTTATTACAAGCAACAGGAGCATCAGGAGTTCCATTACAAGAAGGCGTTGCTCAAGGATTGAAACCAACAAAAGTTTTAGCAAATTATTTAGAAGGTTCTAATGTTCAAGTCGCAGATGAAATGGTTAATTTGATTATTGCACAAAGAGCATATGAATTAAATTCTAAAGCAATTACAACATCTGATTCTATGCTTGATACTGCGAATAACTTGAAGAGATAGGAGGTATGACATATGAATGTTTCAAATACTTCTTTGGAATCTATGCTTAACACAGCGAGTAGTAATTTGGCTTCTTCAAGTGCTGATAAACTTGCAGATTCAGCAAAGAATATTTCATCTAAATCTAGCGAAAAAGAATTAAAGCAAGTAATCAAAGATTTTGAATCATATTTTGTTGAGCAGGTTTTAAAAGAAATGAAAAAAACGTTAACTACAGATGATTCAAAGGATAAGTCGATGTCACAATATAAAGATATGTTTATGGATAAGACGATTGAATTGCTAGCAGATGAAATTGTTGATGAAGTTGGTGAAAATTACACAAATCAGTTGTATGAGCAGATGAAACGAAATTATGATATTAAGTGATGGAAATAAATGTTAAGATATAGTTAAAACTTCCTTTGGCGTATGTCGGAGGAAGTTTTTTAGTTAGTAATTTTAGTTGTTCAGAAAGGAAAAATTGAATTGGAAACTATAAGTGGATATGTAGATCATATAATTTTTCGAAATGAAGAAAACGGATATACTGTATTGGTGTTAGTAAGTGATGGAGATGAGATCACTTGTGTTGGCATTTTTACAGATGTTTCAGAAGGTGAAAATATAGAATGTGTAGGAGAATATATAAAACATTCTACTTACGGAGAACAATTTAAAACAGTTTCGTATGAACAAAAAGATCCCGAAGATATTGTCAGTATTGAGCGATATCTTGGTTCTGGTGCAGTAAAGGGACTTGGTAAAGCACTAGCGGCAAGGATTGTAAAAAAATTTAAAGATGATACTTTTAGAATTATTGAAGAAGAACCAGAAAGATTAGCAGAAATAAAAGGTATTAGCCAGCAAAAAGCTATGGATATTGCTAACCAAATTAATGAACGTAAAGATTTGAGAAGAGCAATGATTTATCTTCAAAAATATGGAATTTCGACACTTATGGCGGTTAAAATATACAAAACATATAAACAGGATGTGTTTAAAATTTTGAAAGAAAATCCATACAAATTATCAGAAGATATAGGTGGTATTGGTTTTAAAACTGCCGATTTAATAGCAAGCAAAATTGGAATTAAACCAGATTCAGATTTTAGAATACAAAGTGGAATATTGTATACTTTGCAACAGGCATCATTAGATGGACATACATATTTGCCATTTGATGAAGTTATAGAACAGAGTATCAATGTTTTAAACGTTGAAAAAGAACAAATTGATACTAATATTATGAATTTGGCAATTGAAAGAAAAATAATAATTACAGATAAAAATGATGATAAGCAAGTTTTTTATGCACCTTATTATTACATGGAAGCTAATTCAGCTAGGATGTTAAAAGGAATAAATGACTATTATGAGGTTTCAGAAACAGAATTAGAAAAAGATATTGAAGAAATTCAAAAGAAAACGAAAATGACGCTTGATGAAGCACAAAAAGATGCTGTAAGAGCGGCTGCACAAAATGGTCTGTTAATTATTACAGGTGGTCCTGGTACAGGAAAAACAACAACAATTAATTCTATTATTCAGTATTTTGAAATGAATGGATTAGATATTTTCTTGGCGGCTCCAACGGGAAGAGCGGCTAAAAGAATGAGTGAAACAACAGGTTTTGAAGCAAAAACAATCCATAGAATGTTAGAGTTAAATGGTGGAGTTGAAGGCGCAACGACTTTTGAAAAAAATTCAGATAATCCATTAGAAGCGGATGTAATTATTATTGACGAGATGTCAATGGTCGATATCCACCTGATGAATGCTTTATTGAAGGCTATAATTCCAGGACAGACACGTTTAATTTTAGTTGGAGACGTTAGCCAGCTTCCTAGTGTAGGTCCAGGAAGTGTTTTAAAAGATATTATTGATTCAGAATGTTTTAAAACAGTAGCTTTAACTAAAATTTTTAGACAGGCTAGCACATCTGACATAATTGTTAATGCGCATAAAATTAATGCGGGCGAAATGGTGATGTTAGATAATAAAAGCAAGGATTTCTTTTTCTTAAAAAGATATGAAGCTGAAAAAATTATTAATGTTACATTGCAGCTTATTATTCAAAAATTACCAAAATATGTTGATGCGACGCCTTATGATATACAGGTACTTACTCCAATGCGAAAGGGCTTACTAGGAGTTGAACGCTTAAACGGTATTTTACAAGCATATATAAATCCAAAGTCTGATAAAAAAAGTGAAAAAGAGCATAAAGACAGGATCTTCAGAGAAGGTGACAAAGTTATGCAAATGAAAAATAATTATCAGATGGAGTGGGAAATTAAATCAAAGTATGGTTTAGCTATTGATAAAGGAACTGGTATTTTTAATGGCGATGTGGGTAAAATTGAAAGAATTAATGAATACACAGATAGTATGACAATTGTATTTGACGATAACAAAACGGTTGAATATCCAAATAAATTGTTAGATGATTTAGACTTGGCTTATGCTATAACAATTCATAAATCACAAGGTTCAGAATATCCAGCAATAGTTATTCCGCTTTTGACAGGACCATCGATGTTATTGAATCGAAATTTGTTATATACAGCTGTTACAAGAGCAAAAAAATGTGTTACAATAGTTGGAAATGATAAAACTTTTGATATGATGGTTAAGAATGTATCACAGCAAAAAAGATATAGTGGTTTAATAGAGCGTTTGAAGGAGGATTTTTATGATAACAAGAATGTTTAATCCTAACGAAGCTAGAATGGCGGTTAGGTTTGCGAGGGATGTTTATCAATTAACATTTAACGAAAATTACGAAAGTGTTATTAATAAAGATTTTTTTATGGAATATGCAGATGAGGAACAGATTGCACGTCAAGTTAGTACAGGAGATGTTGTAGTTTTTGGTACAGTTAATCCGTTTGGTGAAATTATGGCTGTTGCAGCGATAGATGCATACAATTACATAACAATGTTATTAGTTGCACCAAAATACACAAATATGGGAATTGGCAAACAGCTATTAGCTAACATTGAAGAATTCGTAAAAAGAAGACCGATTAATGACTGTATAAAAATAAATTTAACAAGAACTAATTTAATAAATTATTTTTTGTCAAAAAGATTTTATGTAGTACAAGATAATAGTGGAATGTGTTATCCATTTATTAGATTATATAAACCTTTAATTTCTAATCCAGGTAATATTATTTATCAAAAGAAACCAGTAGATTGGAAAATTTTTACAATAGAATTAATTGGTGTATTTTTAGTATTAATATTTTTAGTATTATTTGCCATATTATTATAAATATAAATAAAAAACAACTAAACTTCACTTGTTATTGATATGTGTCCAGGATTCTGGGTACATATCATATTAGATAAGTGTTAGTTTAGTTTTTTTATATCATTGGGTTTATAAGTATAGTTAATAATATTATAAAAATAAATTCTAAAATTATGTCTTGAAAAAAAATACATTGTGTGATAAGATTTTTACAATTTAAGTATGAACAAGAAAAAGTTTTTATATGCAAAAAAAGAGATTCCCTCTTTTTTTTTGCCAAGATTTAGACAATGGAATGAAGGGCAGGGAAAGAAATGAAATCATTTTTGATACTTGAGGATGGAACCGTGTTTACTGGACAAAATGTTGGGTCAACACGAGATGTAATTAGTGAGATAGTGTTTAATACCTCTATGACAGGATACTTAGAAGTTTTGACTGATCCGTCATATGCAGGCCAGGCAGTTGTAATGACATATCCTTTAATTGGTAATTATGGTATTACTCCTGATATGGAATCTAATAAACCGTGGCCAATGGGGTATGTAGTAAGGGAATTGTCTAGAATTCCTAGTAATTTCCGTTCGGAAGGTACCATTCAGGACTTCCTGCAGAAAAATAATATTCATGGTATAACAGGTATTGATACTCGTGCATTGACTAAAATTCTTCGTGAGAAGGGTACAATGAACGGTTTATTTACGACCGACGAAAACTATAATATTGACGAAATTATTCCTAAATTAAAAAAATATCACACTGGTGATGTTGTTTCTAAAGTTACATGTGAAGAAAAATCTATTTTAAAAGGCAATGGAAAGAAAGTTGCTCTATTAGATCTTGGAGCAAAGAGAAACATTGCTAAATCTTTAAATGATCGAGGCTGTGAAGTTGTTATTTATCCAGCACATACTACAGCGGAAGAAATCTTAAATTCTAATCCAGATGGAATTATGTTAAGTAATGGCCCTGGAGATCCAAAAGATTGCCAAACAATAATTGATGAGATTAAAAAATTATATAATTCAGACGTTCCTATATTTGCTATATGTTTAGGACATCAGCTTATGGCACTAGCTACAGGAGCAGATACTCATAAGATGAAATATGGTCATAGAGGTGGAAATCATCCAGTAAAAGATTTAGCAACTGGAAGAGTTTATATATCATCACAAAATCATGGTTATGTTGTTGATACAAATACATTAGATGATAAAATTGCTAAACCAGCATTTGTAAATGTAAATGATGGAACAAATGAGGGATTAAGTTATATTGGAAAGAACATTTTTACTGTTCAATTCCATCCAGAAGCATGTCCAGGACCACAAGATACATCATATTTATTTGATAGATTTATTAATATGATGGGAGGAGAAAAATAATGCCAAAGAATAATGCAATAAAAAAAGTTTTAGTTATAGGATCAGGCCCAATCGTTATTGGACAAGCTGCTGAGTTTGATTATGCCGGAACACAGGCATGTAGATCACTTAAAGAGGAAGGAATCGAGGTTTGTTTAGTAAATTCAAATCCAGCTACAATTATGACAGATAAAGAAATAGCGGATCAAGTTTACATCGAACCATTAGATATAAAAGTTTTAAAAGAAATTATTATTAAAGAAAAACCAGATAGTATTTTACCTACATTAGGTGGACAAGCCGGTTTGAACTTAGGTATGGAATTAGCAGAGTCTGGATTTTTAGAAGAACATAATGTTAAATTAATTGGTACAACAGCTGAAACTATTTTCAAAGCAGAAGATAGACAGGCGTTTAAAGATACAATGGAAAAAATTGGAGAGCCAGTTGCTGCATCTTTAGTAGTTAAAAATGTAGAGGAAGGTATTAAATTTACTAATACAATTGGTTATCCAGTAGTACTTCGTCCAGCCTTTACATTAGGCGGAAGTGGTGGCGGTATCGCTCACAACGAACAGGAACTTGTTGATATTTTAACAAACGGTTTGAGATTAAGTAGAGTTGGAGAAGTACTTGTAGAGCGCTGTATTGCCGGATGGAAAGAAGTAGAGTATGAAGTAATGCGTGATGCAAATGGAAACTGCATTACAGTATGTAACATGGAAAATATTGATCCAGTTGGAGTTCATACAGGTGATTCAATAGTAGTTGCACCTTCACAAACTCTTTCTGATAAAGAATACCAAATGCTCAGAAGTTCAGCTTTGAATATTATTGATGAATTAAAAATCACAGGTGGATGTAATGTGCAGTATGCTTTAAATCCAGATTCATTTGAGTATTGTGTAATTGAAGTTAACCCTCGTGTATCTAGATCATCAGCATTAGCTTCAAAAGCAACAGGTTATCCAATCGCTAAAGTAACAGCAAAAATTGCTTTAGGATATAACTTAGACGAAATTGAAAATGCAATTACTAAAAAAACATTTGCAAGTTTTGAGCCAATGCTTGATTATTGTGTAGTTAAGATTCCAAGACTTCCATTTGATAAATTCATAACAGCTAAGAGAACACTTACAACACAGATGAAAGCTACTGGTGAAGTTATGAGTATTTGTGATAACTTCGAAGGTGCATTAATGAAAGCTATAAGATCGCTTGAACAACATGTAGATTCAATGAGATCATATGATTTTACACAGCTTTCTAAAGAAGAAATTTTAGAACAATTAAAAATAGTTGATGATAGAAGAATTTGGGTAATTGCGGAAGCCTTAAGAAAAGGAATAAGTTATGAGCAAATTCATGAAATTACAAAAATTGATTTCTGGTTTATTGATAAGATTGCAATTCTTGTTGAAATGGAAGATAGATTAGAAAGTGAAGAATTGACAGTTGACTTGTTAAGAGAAGCAAAAAGAATGCAGTTCCCTGATAATGTGATTGCTCAATTAACAAAAATTAATGAAGAAAAAATTAGACATATGCGTTACGAAAATAATATCGTAGCTGCTTTCAAAATGGTAGATACATGTGCAGCTGAGTTTGAAGCTGAAACACCATACTACTACTCAGTATACGGAAGTGAAAATGAAGCAATAGAAACTAAACCAGAAAAAAAAGTATTAGTTTTAGGATCTGGTCCTATTAGAATCGGTCAAGGTGTAGAGTTTGACTATTGTTCAGTACATTGTACATGGGCTTTTGCTAAAGAAGGTTGGGAAACTGTTATTGTAAATAATAATCCTGAAACTGTTTCTACAGATTTTGATATTGCGGATAAATTATACTTTGAACCATTAACAGCAGAAGATGTTGAAAGTATTGTAAATATTGAAAAACCAGATGGTGCAGTAGTTCAATTTGGTGGACAAACAGCTATCAAATTAACAGAAGCACTTATGAAAATGGGTGTAAAAATTTTAGGAACAAAAGCAGAAGATGTAGATGCTGCAGAAGATAGAGAATTATTTGATAAAATTCTTGAAGAAACACATATTCCAAGAGCTGCAGGTGGAACAGTGTTTACAGCGGATGAGGCAAAAGAAGTTGCTAATAGATTAGGTTATCCTGTATTAGTTCGTCCTTCATATGTTTTAGGTGGACAAGGTATGCAGATTGCATTCTCAGATGAAGAAATCGAAGAATATATGGGCATTATCAATAGATATGCACAGGATCACCCAATTTTAGTTGATAAATATTTACAGGGAAAAGAAATCGAAGTTGATGCAGTTTGTGATGGAGAAGATATATTGATTCCTGGAATAATGGAACATATTGAAAGAACGGGTGTGCATTCAGGTGATTCAATTTCCGTATATCCTGCACCAACTATTTCCGATAAAGTTAGAGAAACTATCGTAGAATATACTAAACGTTTAGCAAAAGCGTTACATGTTAAAGGTTTAATTAATATTCAGTTTATTGATATGGATGATGAGGTTTATGTAATTGAAGTTAACCCACGTTCATCAAGAACTGTGCCATATATTAGTAAAGTTACAGGTATTCCAATTGTTGATCTTGCTACAAAAGTAATTTTAGGTGAAACAATTAGAAGTTTAGGATATGAACCTGGATTAGCACCAACAGCAGATTATATTGCAATTAAGATGCCAGTATTCTCTTTTGAAAAATTAAGAGGAGCAGAGATCTCACTTGGACCAGAAATGAAATCTACTGGTGAATGTTTAGGCATTGCAAAAGACTTCAATGAAGCTTTATATAAGGCGTTTTTAGGAGCTGGAGTAGTATTACCAAAACATAAACAAATGATTATGACTGTAAAAGATGCAGACAAGGAAGAAGCAGTTGGTGTTGCAAGAAGATTTGCAAATTTAGGTTATAAAATCTATGCTACAAGAAGTACTGCAAAATATTTAAATGATAATGGAATTGAGGCTTTAAGAATTAACAAAATTACACAGGAATCACCAAATGTAATGGATTTAATCTTAGGACACAAAATTGATTTAGTAATTGATACTCCTACACAAGGTGGAGATAAATCAAGAGACGGATTCCTTATAAGAAGAAACGCTATTGAAACAGGAGTTAATTGTTTAACATCGCTTGATACAGCAAATGCATTAGCACTTGCGATGGAAACAGCAAATGGAAAATTAACACCAGTTGATATTGCAAAAGTAAAAAATGCATAATATTGAATAAATAGAATCCTATAACTAGAAGATGATATAGGAAATATAAAATTGGATAATGTAAAAATCTCCCTATAATATACTTTATAAAGTATGTAGAGGGAGATTTTTTTAGACTATGCTCTATTAACTAGAACGTTTAAATTTATTTAGAGTAGAAATTAAAAGAGGATCCGAATGAAATTGTTTTAAAGTGTCATTATCTATCCGAATTCTATTATCCATCGTTTTCATAGTGTCGTAAATTTGAATATACCTATAAGTTTTTGGGTCACTTAAATCGTATATTTTATTATCGATTAATCTTAAAATAATAGGCTTCATGAAATTATCAGAGTTTTCATCAATTACAATGGCTGAATCACCTGTAGTTAAATCAATACTAGCGCCTCTAGGCATAATATGAATAACTTTAGAAAGAGCATCAATAACCTTTTTACTGTATTTCTTTTGTTCTGTATATAAAAACTTCATTGCAGTGATATCTGAAAGTGGAGAGTGGTTAATATTCATTGCAGTTAATTGATCAAAAGTATTTGCAGCTCGTAAAATATTAGATAAGTGCTCAATCATTTTTGATGGCCGAGGAGCATTTTTATTTTTGCTAGTTGATAAAACATAGTATTCAACTAGATCGATGGAATCAGGTGGCAAAACTAGAAGTTTATCTTTTTGTTTTAAGGTGGATAAGCCTTTTTCCATTGCAAGTTGAATAGAATCTTTGTCTGATTCACTTAACCAAGTCCCTTTTTTTGATATGTTATCTGGAATAAAAAGATAACCTAAATTGGTTAAAAAATCCGCTGTAACGAGATTTTTTTGATGTCTATAATCAAGCTTTAAATATTTAGTAATTAAAGCACATAAAATAGCAACACTCACGCCATGTTTATATACATAATCATCAGGTGCACGCATATTTTGTATAAAATTTATTGGATGATTTAACGTGCCATATTCTTTTATAACAAGTTCTACAAGAGAATTCAATTTTCCGGGAATTTTACCTTTTTTTAAATTATCAAGTATTTCTTTATAGGTAAAAACAAAAATTGTTTGATTTTTTTCAAATTCTAAATCCTCTTCAGTAATAGGTGGAAGTGGTTCTGCTGGTTCGAGAACATAAATTCCAATTAAACCAAAATTCGATATACTTTTAATTATTGAAGGAGTTATTTTAGAATCTCTTTCATAGAGTAAAACACCAGACTTGTTATAAATAGGTTTGGCTAATCTCATATTTGGGACTAAATTTTCAGATCGAATAAACTGCACTAAGTATACCTCCTTTATAAATTTATAGTATATCTTTGATTAGATTGCCATGTTGAAAGAAAATCGACAATCTGTTATTATATCTAGTGAATAATTTATTTCGATAATTGAAAGTTTACATTTTATGTATCGGTAATTTTTCGAAATGAATGAAAATGTAACTTGTAATTTAGGCTAGAAAGAAGATAGGTAGGGAATGAAAAAAAAATTAGTCATATCAACATTAGTGTTAAGCATTATATTTAGTTGCAATTGTTATACTGCAAGAATCAATGCTGCTGGCGTAGGATCAATTTCTAAAGATGAGTTAATTAAGCAAAAAAAAGCGTCCGATCAAAAAGCATCAGAATTAGCACAGCAAAAAGATTTGCACAAGCAAAAATTAAATGATGTTAATTCGCAAATGGGACAGGTTTCAGATTCAATACAAAAAACGAATGATAATATATCCAAAGTTCAAAAGGAAATAAGAGATACCCAAGAAAAAATAAAAAAAGCAAAGAAAGAAGCAAATGAAAGATATGAAGAGATGAAATATCGTATAAAATACATATACGAAAATTCATCTGCTAATACATTATCTGAATTACTTTATTCAAAATCTATGGCTGAGTTTTTAAACAAGATGCAATTTACAGCGGATGTTTATAATTTTGACAAAAAAGCGATAGTTGAGTATCAAAAAAAATTAGAGCAAATTGATGAGTATCAAAAAAAATTGAAAAATAATCAAGCAGAATTAAAAAAGAAACAAGATGATTTAAAGAAGCAAGAAGCTACACTTAATGAAAGTATTAAAACACAAAGAGATAACCTTCAAAATGCTCAAAATGCATATAACAATCAGCTTAATCAGTCAAATGCATTAGACAAGAAAATAAAAGAGTTAGAAGCCTATGAAAAAAAATTAGAAGAAGAAAGAGCAAAGGCGGTTGCAAGGGCTCAGCAGCAACAAAAAAATAATATACCACAAAATGTTCCAAGTTATAGTGGGGTTGCAACTAATGTTAGTGCTTCAGAAGAATTTTTACTAGGAGCTATTATACAGTGTGAAGCTGGTGGAGAGCCATATGAAGGTAAGCTAGCTGTAGGTAGTGTAATATTAAATCGTGTACATAGTCCCAAATTTCCAAATTCATTAACTGGTGTTATATATCAAAGTGGACAATTTACACCAGCAAGAAGTGGAAGATTAGCAATGGTACTACAAAGTGGAAGAGTAGATGCTAGTTGTATGCAAGCTGCAAGAGAAGTTTTATCTGGAAAAATTACTATAAACTGTTTATATTTTTGTATGAACTACGGAAATATACGTGGAACAGTTATTGGTAAACAAGTCTTTTATAATTTATAAAAAATTTATATTTTAAACTATAATAGTAATACGCATCGCATCCGATAGGCAGTTTAGGAGAATTATTTGTCAACGAATTAGCCTAGTGTTTAAAGGAGGCGATGTGTATGTATAGTGTATCAATTCGTTCAAATAATATTCAAGATCGGCAACAATACATAAAGACTCCCGAGAACAAAGACAGTAAAAAAAGAAAAATTAACAAGCAGATAAATTCGATAAATGCTAATGATGTAAAGTCTCTTACAAATATTAGTGTAGAGAACAGAAAAAATAATGCGAGAAGAAAAGCATGGAAGATTGTATCTGATGCATGGAAAAAAGATCAAAGTTTACAGTCAACTAAGCAAAAAATTGAAGATAAAATGAGTTTGTTGAGTAGAGAGATTAATGAAGAATATAATAAAATTTCTTCAATAAAAGAAAAAAAGGATGCACTGAAAAAAGAATACGGTATATCAGAGGAATCAGAAGAACAAAAAACATTAGAATTATTGTATAAGTATCAAAATAATATGTTTGGTGTTAGTCATGATTCGTTTACAGATGAAGAAAAGGAAAAACTAAGAAGTATTAATACAGGTGAGTTAACAGAATACCAAAAAAGAGCATTAAGTTTTCATGCATCAGAAGTTGTATCGCGACAAAAGATTAGCGATAAAGAACTTATAAGAATTGAGTATGTACACGTTAGAAGAGATTTGCGTCAGACCGAATTAAAGAGTCAAGACATGATAAAGGCATCTAAAGCATCAGAAGAAATAGAGGAATTAGCAAATAAAGATTTGATTGCATTTTTGACTAACGAAGTAAAGAATAAGATTGAAGCAGATAATAAAGAAAAACAAAAAGAGATTCAGGAAGCAAAAGAAAAGAAGATTGAGGAGAAGGCTAATTCTAATATTAGTAAAGAAGAACAAAGGAGATTAAGGGAAGAAGTAGCAAAAGAAGAAATAATAACCAATGCATCATATTCATCAAATGAATTTAGTAATGTTGGATATCAAAAGAATGAAATAAATAGAGTGAATGATATTCAAACACAAATTGATGAAGTGGTAAGAGATAATAAGATTTTGAATGAGGATTTGAAGGGAATAGAAATTGATTTAAGTTTTTAATATAATATATAAATGTTTGGCATATAAATATGTGAAAATACATAAAAATATAGAGTTTATTTATGCGATAGCGCTAAAAGAACACTCGGATAAAGTAATTATTCGAGTGTTCTTTTTTGTGCAAATATCGTACCTTGTATATTGTATACAAGAAATTTGATAATACTATTATCAAATATGTTGAAATGAAAAAATATAAAAATAATACTTTCTACAAATGTTACAAAAAATATAAAATAAATATAAAATAAATATAAAAAATATACAATGTGCAAACTTAAAAAAAAGCGAAAACAACAATCTCATGATAAAAAATTAACAAAAATTAGTGCTAAAATTTGCCAAAAAGGTAGGTATTTAAAACAAAAATCGATATTTAAGCCTGTATTTTCTGATAATTCAAATTGATTTTGAAAAGTAAATGTGGTAAAATTCAATTGTTAAAAAATTAACAGCAGAACAATAAATTAGGTATGTAATTAGTAAAAAGGAGAAGAGCATATGGCAAAGAAAGTTGTAATTGCAGGCGCATGTCGTACTGCTATTGGAAAAATGGGTGGACAGTTTGCTTCAGTCCCAGCTGTAGATTTAGGTGCTGCAGTTATTAAAGAAGCATTAAATAGAGCAGGTGTTAAACCTGAACAAGTAGATGAAGTTAAAATGGGTTGCGTAATTCAAGCTGGTCTTGGACAAAACGTTGCAAGACAGGCTGCTATCAAAGCAGGACTTCCAGTTGAAGTTCCAGCAATCACATTAAATGTTGTTTGTGGTTCTGGTCTTAAATGTGTAAATGAAGCAGCTAATATGATTATGGCAGGTCAGGCTGATATAGTAGTAGCTGGTGGTATGGAGTCAATGTCTCGCGCACCTTTTGCATTAGATAAAGCACGTTTTGGTTATCGTATGAACAATGGTAAATTAATCGATACAATGATTAATGATGCATTATGGGATGCATTCAATCAGTATCATATGATGATTACAGCAGAAAATGTTGCAGAAAAATATGGTATTACTCGTGAAGAGTTAGATCAATTCTCAGCAAACAGCCAGCAGAAATGTGAAAAAGCTATGGCTGAAGGTAAATTCAAAGATGAGATTGTACCTTTCGTTATCCACGATCGTAAGAAAGGTGATATTGTTATTGATACAGATGAAGGACCTCGTGCAGGTACAACAGTTGAGTCACTTGCTAAATTAAAATGCTGTTCTGGAAAAGAAGGCGGCTTAATTACAGCAGGTAATGCATCAGGTATCAATGATGGTGCAGCAGCAGTTGTTGTAATGTCTGAAGAAAAAGCAAAAGAATTAGGTGTTACACCAATGGCAACATTTGTTGGCGGAGCAATGGGTGGTGTTGATCCTTCAATTATGGGTGTTGGCCCAGTTGCAGCAGTTAAAAATGTTATGAAACGTACAGGTTTAACAGTTGATGATATGGATTTAATTGAAGCAAATGAAGCGTTTGCTGCACAGTCAGTTGCAGTAGCTCGTGACTTAGGATTTGATATGAATAAAGTAAACGTAAACGGTGGTGCTATCGCTTTAGGTCATCCAGTAGGTGCATCAGGTTGCCGTATTTTAGTTACATTACTTCATGAAATGCAGAAGAGACAGGATGCTAATAAAGGTCTTGCAACATTATGTATTGGTGGCGGAATGGGTTGTGCCACAGTTGTTGAAAAATATAACTAATAAAATATAAAATAAAAAATCCTATGGGGCGTAACAATTTATACGCCCTTTGGGATTTATGAACAAACATAGAAAATTTTACCATTTTTGGTATTAAAATAAATTGAAAGTAAAAAGGAGAAAGTAAAATGAAAGTAGGAGTAATCGGAGCAGGAACAATGGGTTCTGGCATTGCACAGGCTTTTGCACAGACAGAAGGATATGAAGTATATTTATGTGATATTAATGAAGAATTCGCAGCAAACGGAAAAAATAAAATCAAAAAATCATTAGATAGAATGGTTACAAAGGGAAAAATGGCACAAGAAGATGCTGATAAGATTTTAGGAAAAATCACAACAGGTGTTAAAACAATTTGTACAGATGCAGATTTAATCGTTGAAGCAGCTCTTGAAGTAATGAAAGTAAAACAAGATACATTCAAAGAATTACAGGATATTGTACCTGCAGAATGTATTTTTGCATCAAATACATCATCATTATCAATCACAGAAATCGGTGCAGGATTAGATAGACCAGTTATCGGTATGCATTTCTTTAACCCAGCACCAGTAATGAAATTAATCGAAGTAATCAAAGGTGAGAATACACCAGATGATCTTAATGACAAAATCGTTGCTATCGCAAAAGAAATTGGAAAAACTCCAGTAGAAGTTAAAGAAGCTCCAGGCTTTGTTGTAAATAGAATATTAATTCCAATGATTAATGAAGCAATTGGAATTTACGCAGATGGAGTAGCATCAGTTGAAGGAATTGATACAGCTATGAAGTTAGGCGCTAATCATCCAATGGGACCTTTGGCATTAGGAGATTTAGTTGGATTAGATATCTGCCTTGCTATCATGAACGTATTATATGATGAGACAGGTGATCCTAAATATCGTCCACATGTTTTATTAAAGAAAATGGTTCGTGCAGGAAAATTAGGACGTAAAACAGGTATCGGATTCTACGATTATAGCAAATAAAAAATTCAGAAAAAAACGGAGGAATTAAATCATGGATTTTACTTTAGACAAGAAACATGAGATGGCTCGCAACTTATTCAAAGAGTTTGCAGAGACAGAAGTAAAACCTCTTGCGCAGGAAGTTGATGAAACAGAAGTTTTCCCACGTGAGACAGTTACTAAAATGCAAAAATACGGATTCATGGGAATCCCAGTACCAAAAGAATATGGCGGACAAGGATGCGATCCTTTAACATATGTTATGTGCGTTGAAGAATTATCAAAAGTATGTGCAACAACTGGTGTTATTGTTTCGGCACACACATCACTTTGTATTGATCCTATCATGACATTTGGCACACCAGAACAAAAAGAAAAATATGTTAGACCACTTGCAACAGGTGAAAAGCTTGGAGCATTTGCTTTAACAGAACCAGGTGCTGGTACAGATGCACAGGGAGCACAGACAAAGGCAGTATTGGATGGTGATGAATGGGTATTAAACGGATCAAAATGTTTCATTACAAACGGTAAAGAAGCAGACGTTTATATCGTAATTGCCGTTACATCTGTAACAGAAGATAAGAGAGGAAGAAAGAAAAAGAATTTTTCTGCTTTCATCGTTGATAAAGACGCTCCAGGATTTTCATTTGGTACAAAAGAAAAGAAAATGGGTATCCGTGGCTCTTCAACATATGAATTAATTTTTGAAGATTGCAGAATTCCAAAAGAAAACTTATTAGGTGCTGAAGGTAAGGGATTTAGTATCGCAATGCATACACTTGATGGTGGACGTATTGGTATTGCAGCACAGGCACTTGGAATTGCAGAAGGTGCATTAGAGCGTTGTATTGAATATACAAAAGAAAGAAAACAGTTTGGTCGTTCAATTGCTCAGCAGCAGAATACACAGTTTAAACTTGCTGATATGGCTGCAAGAGTAGAAGCTGCTAAATTATTAGTATATAAAGCTGCTCAGGCTAAAGCTACACAGAAGAGATACTCTTTAGAAGCCGCTAAAGCAAAATTATTTGCAGCAGAGACTGCAATGGCTGTAACAACAGAAGTTGTTCAGTTATTCGGTGGATACGGTTACATCAGAGAATATGATGTAGAGCGTATGATGAGAGATGCTAAGATTACTGAAATTTATGAAGGAACATCAGAAGTTCAAAGAATGGTAATTGCAGGTAACTTATTAGCATAGGTTTTTAGGATATATGTTGATTGATGAAAAAATAACAATTGACATATTTTAAGAAAAATAAAAGGAGAAAAAATACATGAAAATTGTAGTATGTATTAAACAAGTTCCTGATACAAAAGGTGGCGTAAAGTTTAACCCTGATGGAACTCTAGATAGAACAGCTATGCTTGCTATCATGAACCCAGATGATAAAGCTGGACTTGAAGCAGCACTTAGAATAAAAGATGAAATTGGAGCAGAAGTAACAGTACTCACAATGGGTATTCCAAAAGCAGAAGATGTATTACGTGAAGCTTTAGCAATGGGTGCTGATAATGCAATTCTTGTAACAGATAGAGTACTTGGTGGAGCTGATACTTGGGCAACATCAACAACAATTGCTGGTGCACTTAGAAATCTTGATTATGATTTAATTATCACAGGTCGTCAAGCAATTGATGGTGATACAGCACAGGTTGGACCACAAATTGCAGAACACCTTGGACTTCCAGTTGTTTCATACGCAGAAGATATTAAATTAGATGGCGATTCAGTTGTTGTAAAACGTCAGTTTGAAGATAGATATCATGAATTAAAAGTTCAAATGCCATGTTTGATTACAGCACTTTCTGAATTAAATGAGCCAAGATATATGACTCCAGGTGGAATTTGGGATGCGTTTGATAAAGATATCACAATCTGGGGAAGAAACGATCTTAAAGATGTTGATGATGCAGATTTAGGTTTAAAAGGATCACCAACTAAGATCGCAAAAGCATCAGATAAAGTACGTAAAGGTGCAGGTGAAAAAGTAAATCTTGATGCAAAAGAATCAGTTGAGTATCTTGTAGGCAAATTAAAAGAGAAACATATTATTTAAAATAAAAAAGAAAAGTGGTGAAAAAAATGGGCTTAGAAGAATATAGAGGCGTATTCGTATATGCGCAACAAGTAGATAATAAAATTAGTTCTATTTCTTATGAATTAATAGGAAAGGGAAAAGAATTAGCAGCAGATCTTGGAACAGAAGTAACAGCGGTATTACTTGGTTCAGACGTAAAAGGTTTAGCTGATCAATTAGGTGAACATGGAGCAGATAAAGTTATTGTTGTTGATAACAAAGCTCTTGAAACATATAGAACAGAACCATATGCAGAAGCATTAGCAGCAGTAATTAATGAGTTCAAACCAGAAATTATGTTAGTAGGTGCGACAGCAATTGGTAGAGATCTTGGACCAACAGTATCAGCAAGAGTAAAAACAGGACTTACAGCTGACTGTACAAAACTTGAGATTGGTGATTTCCCAATCAATCCAATGCCAGGAAAAGAACAGAAACACAATCAATTATTAATGACAAGACCAGCATTTGGTGGAAACACAATTGCAACAATTGCGTGTCCTGATAATCGTCCACAAATGGCAACAGTACGTCCAGGTGTTATGCAGGCTCTTAAGAAAGAGGCTGGTAGAAAAGCAGAAGTTATTGAGTTTAATCCAGAGTTAAAAGAATCAAGAAGATGGGTTGAGATTCTTAACGTTGTAAAAGCAGTAGGACATGTTGAAAACATCATGGATGCAAAAATTCTTGTATCAGGTGGTCGTGGAGTTGGAAGCGAAGAAGGATTCAAGGATTTAAGAGAATTAGCAGATGTTTTAGGAGGAATGGTAAGCTGTTCTCGTGCAGTTGTTGAAAACGGTTGGTTAGCTCAGGATTATCAGGTTGGACAGACTGGTAAGACAGTTAGACCAAATGTATATTTTGCAATAGGTATTTCTGGAGCAATTCAGCACACAGCTGGTATGGAAGATTCAGATATTATCATAGCAATCAATAAAGATGAAGATGCTCCAATCTTTGATGTTGCTGACTACGGTATCGTTGGTGACTTACATAAGATAGTTCCAGCTCTTACAGCTGCTTTAAAAGAAGAATTAGCAAAATAATAAGTATTTAATATAATTAAAATAAAAGGCTCTATATCATAAAAATGATTCTAAAATGCTAGATTTCATTATGATATAGAGCTTTTTTGCTGTAATAATCTTAAAAAAGAATGTAAGCATAAAATGTAGATATATTTCTGAATGTTAATAAAATTAATGAAATTATTAAATAGAAAAAAGTATTCAAAAAATATTGACAACAAAAGAGAAAGTTGTATACTTTTAGGAAAGGTATTTAGTTTTTTGCGACTATGCAAACGAGTTGCTAGAAAAGTAATACACTTTAGGAAGAGGAGGACAATTTATGAAAAAAGTTTTTAGGGAAACTTTTAAGCAAGTAAGTGCAATTGCGCTTGCTTTAGGAGTTGTTGTTACTTCAGCTGGATTCAATAAATTACCTGTATATGCACAGCAGGGAGAAAAGAAAACGACTGATAGTAAAACGATTGAAGATTTGAATAAAACAGCACTTTCGGTTTTATCAAATTCAAAGAACAAATTAAGTAAAGAAGAAGGGAAAAAAGATCCAAAAGAAGTAGTTCGAATAATTGTAGAGTTAAATGAAGAACCTGCAATTGAAAAAACAAAAGATGATGATTACACAAATCAGACTAAAAAAATTGAAAAAGAAGTAAAGAATAATCAAAGTGATGTAATCAAAAAAGTTGAGGAGTTAACAGGAGCATCGGTTATTAATCGATCATCATATCTTGTGAACAGTTTTTCAATAGAAGCTGCTAGAGGCTATATTGATCAAATCAAATCTCTAAAGGGTGTAAAGAATGTTTATGAAGCTTCTTCAGTAAAAACAGAGATGGATTCTGCACTTGAAATAGGAAATGTTTTAAATGCATGGAAAAATGGCAAAAAAACAGGCTATCAAGGTGAAGGCGTTGTAGTTTCCATAATAGATACTGGAGTAAACTATGAACATAAAGATATGGCATTAGAGAAAAATGTCAAAACAAAACACTCTAAATCATGGTGGGAAAACCAAATAAAATTATTAGGATATGGAAAATATTATTCAAAAAAAGTTCCATTCGGATACAGTTATAGCAATGGAAACGATGAAGTATTAAATGATCGTTCAACTCATGGCTATCACGTTGCAGGTATTACTGCCGCAAATGGAAAAGCAAATGATGGAATGGAATCTATACAAGGTGTAGCACCAAAGGCACAGGTTATCGGAATGCAAGTATTTACAGCAGATCCAAATAACTCAAGTGCTTATACTGATGATATAGTAAAAGCTATAGAAGATTCAGTAAAATTAGATGCAGACGTTATTAACATGAGTTTAGGCTCAGATAGTGGTTTTGATACTGACGCAGATTTTATAGAAGCAGCAGTAGAAAAAGCATATCAAGCAGGTGTAGTATCAGCCATTTCAGCTGGAAACTCAGGAACAAGTGATTCACTAAGAGGTGATAATACTTCTTATAAAGAAGCAATAAATTTAGTAGACGATGCAATGATAGGTTCACCTTCTGCGTATAAAAATTCTTTGTCAGTTGCTTCATATAACAACAATAGTGTTTACCAGGATGTATTAAAAATCAAACAAAACGGTAAAGAAATTGGCTCTTATCCAGCTACAACAGTAGATGGAGATAAGAAATGGAGTGACTTAAAAGACACATATGAACTCGTAGATTGTGGCAAGGGAAATAAAGAAGAATGTGAAAAAGTAGATGTAAAAGGAAAAATTGCAGTAATCAAACGTGGTGATATTACTTTTACACAAAAGGCAGCAAATGCAACAGATGCAGGAGCTATCGGAGTTGTTTTATATAATTCAGATGCATATCCAAATGCATATATTGCACCAAGTGTTGACAGTAAAATTCCATTTGTTTCAATTTCAAACAATGCTGGTAAGGAATTGTTAAAAAATATGAAAGATAATGGAACAACAGGCTATTCGTTTACACAAGGAAAAGATTTTAAAGAAAATGTAAATGCCGGACAAAACAAAGAAGAAATGTCTGATTTTTCTTCATGGGGTCCAACACCAACATTAGATATTAAGCCAGAAATCTCAGCTCCTGGTGGAATGATTTATTCCTTAAATTCAGGAAAAGCAGGATATCAGTACATGAGTGGTACTTCAATGGCATCACCATATGTTGCAGGTGCAGAAGCTCTTATCAAGCAGTCAATGAATAAAAGAAAACTTTCATTTGCAGGAAGCAAAAATGTTGACTTCATGAAAGAAGTTATAATGAACACTGCAAAACCTGTAATTAATAAAAATTCACAGACACCATATTCAGTAAGATATCAAGGTGCAGGCTTACTTGATGTAGCAGACGCTACTGAAGTAAATGTTACTGCTACATATAAAGGAGAAGCTTGTGTTGAATTAAGACAAATTCCAAAAGGAACAAAAGATGTAAACTTTGATATTACTTTTACAAACTATGGTTCTAAGAAAGAAACATATAATTTTGCTCCAGATAAAGTATATATAAATGATGTTAGCGACTCTGATGAAGATGTCATTAAAGAGGTACAAGGAGCTAGTGTAACATATAATCAAAGTCAGATAACAGTTCCTAAAAAAGGAAAAGTAACTGTAACAGCAACATTACATTTGACAAAAGATTACACAGAAAATTCTTATGTTGAATCATTTTTACATTTTGAAAATACAGACGGAATCAGCTTAGGAATGCCAGTTTTAGGCTTTTATGGCAACTGGGGAACAGAAAAAATAATCGACAGTCCAATTTATGAAGAAGATTCATATTATGGAAAAACAGGATTGACAGATGGTAATAATACTTATCTTGGAGAAGATTATTTTGCAACACAAAATGAAGGACAAATTAACAAAGACTATATTTCAATTTCTCCAAATAATGATGGAGTATTAGACGGTGCTTATCCATATTTAACAATGCTTAGAAATGCTAATCAAATGTCAATGCGAATCGAAGATGCTAATGGTGCTCTTGTATCGGATTTAGGAACAATTGATTATATTCAAAAATCAGCATTAGAACATGAAGGACAAGGATCTTTTGCAACATTAATCAATAATAAGATTGGTTGGGATGGAACCGTATATAATCAAGCCACAGGTAAGCCTGTAACAGTAAAAGATGGTCAATATTATTTTGTTATAAAAGCAAATATTGGTTTTGCAGAAACAGATGCACAAGAACTTAAAATTCCAATTAAAGTAGACACAGTTAAACCTGTAATTTCTACAACAGTTGGAAAAATTGGTGACAAATACTACGCATATATTACTGGATCAGATGATAGTTCAGGTTTAGCAGGTCAGATGTATGTTGCAGTTGGTAGTAAGAATCAAAAAGAAGGCCAAAAAGTTCTATTAAAAGATTTAGATAGTATAGAAAACGCTGATGGAACAAAAACATATACATACGATATTACACAACAGGTTAACAAGAATCAAGGAAAAGAAAATTACTTATATGTAATGGGATTAGATAATGCAGGTAATATTTCAGATAATTATAGTATATTCATTCCAAGTAAAATTAAGACAGTAACTTTTGATAATTTAGAAGATCAAATGACTGTTGAAAAAGATGGTGTTTATACATTTACAGGAAGCCTACCAGCAGGTTCAGCACTTACAATGACAACAGCAGATGGAACTGTTTCAAATGCAACAGTATCTGGAACAAACTTTACTTGTGATGTTGCATTAGTAAAAGGTGATAACACTATTGTTGTAAAAGCAACAAAGGATAATAAATCAATATTTGAAAAGACATATAAAGTAAAAGTTGAGGCAAAAGATAAAAAAGCTCCAACGGTAGATGTTGATTTACAAGATAGCTCAGCAAAGGTTGTAACTACAGACAAGAAGACATCAAAGAATGCAACAGTTAATTTGATATATGTTGCAGATAACGGGGCAGATAAGATTAATGCTCGAGTTAAAGCTAATGATGAAAATGAATTTAGTATTGAAGCAGTGTCAGATATCACAAAAGAACAGTTGATTAAAGACACAGCTAAGGGACAGTTTATTACAGATATTCTTTTAAAAGATAAATCAAAAGATTATGATTTGTATGTGTTCCATGTAAAAGATGTAGCAGGTAATGAAGCTGAGTATGATTATTACGTTTATCATGGTTCAGTAAGTGATGCAAAGAAATTCTTTAATCTTTCATTTAAGATGACATCAGAGAATTTCTCATCAGTGATGAAATTAAATCCATCAAAATTAAATAATGATGGAACTTATACTATTGAAGGAAAAGTAAATTTTGAGCCAAGTGTATTCACAATTGGTGAAACACCTGTAAAAGTAAATAAAGACGGAACATTTACTCATACAGTACCACTTAATGATGGATTAAATAGAGTATATATCTACGCAGCTGATGTAAAACCAGATGGAAATGTAGAAAAATTATATTCAAATTATGCATATAGACTTTATTATAGTAAATATGCACCACAAATTAATATTACTAACATAGTTGATGCACAAACTAAAAATGTAAATCAGCAAAATGGAACAGATTTGAATATATCACATGATAAAGATGTATACGTAAAGAATGAGGATGGTGTAGTATACACAAATAATTCAAATTACGTAATCAAAGGAAATGTTACAGATACATATAACAACATAGAAGTTTCATTAAATCAAAAAGTACTATACAGATCGATGGATATGTGTGAAGGAAAAGCTGATTACAAAATTGATTATCATGCTAAATTACAAGAAGGCGATAATTACTTTACAATAACAGCATCAAATATTGGTGGAATGGTTGCACAAAAAGTAGTAAAAGTTAAACTTGATACAAAAGCACCAGAAAAACCTGTAGTAAATATTGATGAAAATGGTAAAGTGATTTTAGCAGCAGCAGATGTTGATACAGCTAAAGTTTATTATTCAGTAAACGGTGGCGAATATCAAGAATATCAAGGTAACTTTATGTTGAAAGATGGAGATGAAATAGTAGTAAAATCTGTAGATAATGCAGGAAATGAGACATTTTCAGATAAGTACAAAGTTACTGTAGCAAAAGAAAACAAAAAAGTAAAAGTTGATTTAAAGGATGCCGAAGTCAGTGATATTCCAACACAGCTTTACACAGGTAAATCAATAAAACCATCAGTAGCAGTATTTTATAAAGATGAACTTCTTAAAAAAGGCAAAGATTATTCAGTAAGCTACAAGAATAATAAAAAAGAAGGAACTGCCACAGTAGTTATAACCGGAAAAGGTAAATATAAAGGTAAAGTGACTAAGACATTTAAAATTCAAAAGTCATCGAACCAAACTAAAAAAGAAAAAACAAAAAAAGAAAACAAAAAAAATAGATAATAGAATATCTATTTGTATAAAAACTAGGTTTTAAGAGACGGCTTCGGTCGTCTCTTTTTAAAGTGAGCCGTGTTGAATTTGTCACGAAGGAATTTTATTAAAAAAATTATCTAATCATGATATAATAGTTGAGAAGTATCAAAAGAGGAGATTTAAATTATGTTAAAAGGCAAAACTATAGTTTTAGGAGTTACGGGGAGTATAGCAGCATATAAAATTGCAAATTTAGCAAGTTCATTGGTTAAATTACATGCAGATGTACATGTAATAATGACAAAAAATGCGACTAATTTTATAACACCAATAACTTTTGAAACATTAACAAGCAATAAATGTATAGTAGATACATTTGATAGAAACTTTAATTATGAAGTAGAACATATATCATTGGCTAAAAAAGCTGATATTTTTATGGTTGCACCAGCATCAGCAAATATAATAGGAAAAATTGCAAATGGAATAGCTGATGATATGTTAAGTACAACAATTATGGCGACTAAAGCACCTAAAATTATTTCACCAGCAATGAATACAAATATGTTTTTAAACCCAATAGTTCAAGATAATTTAAAAAAACTAGAACACTATGGCTATGAAATAATACAACCGGTATGTGGTTATTTAGCGTGCAAAGATACAGGTGCAGGTAAGATGCCAGAACCAGAATTTTTAAAAGAATATATTTTAAAAACAATAGCAAGAAAAAAAGATTTAAAAGGAAAAAAAATCTTGATTACAGCAGGTTCCACCCAAGAAAAAATAGATCCAGTTAGATATATAACTAATCATTCAACAGGAAAGATGGGATATGCATTAGCTAAAATAGCAATGCAAAGGGGGGCAAAAGTCACCTTAGTAAGTGGAAAAACATCGTTATCAGATGTAAATTTTGTGGATAAAATAGATGTAACAAGTGCAAAAGATATGTTTGAGGAGGTCAAAAAATTAGAACCAAGTCAGGATATAATAATCAAGGCGGCAGCAGTGGCAGATTTTCGTCCTAAAAATCCTAAAGATGAAAAAATAAAGAAAAAAAATTCATCAAATGTTATAGAATTAGAAAAAACAGATGATATTTTACAATATTTAGGTCAAAATAAAAAAGCTAATCAATTTTTATGTGGTTTTTCCATGGAAACAGAAAATATGATAGAAAATTCTAAAGCAAAACTCGAACGCAAAAATGCAGATTTAATAGTTGCAAATAATTTAAAAACAAAAGGCGCAGGTTTTGGGACAGATACTAATGTTGTAACATTTATAACAAAGGATGCAACAAAAGAATTAGAAATAATGTCTAAAGAAGAGGTCGCAAATGAAATATTAAATGAAATACTATCAAAAATAGACAAATAAATAATTAAGGAGATTATAATGGATATAATTAATGAAATAGCCCAAGAGTTACAAATTAGAAACGAGCAGGTAGTTGCAACTGTAAAACTTATAGATGAAGGAAATACAATTCCTTTTATTGCAAGATATCGAAAAGAAGTAACAGGTGCACTAAATGATGAAGTCTTAAGAAATTTGTATGAGCGATTAATTTATCTTCGTAATTTAGAAGAAAAAAAGGCGACAGTATTAAAGAGTATAAGCGAACAAGAAAAATTAACACCAGAACTTGAAAAACAAATTAAAGAAGCTAAAACTCAGATTGCTGTTGATGACCTATATCGTCCATATAGACCAAAGAGAAGAACAAGAGCAACAATTGCTAAAGAAAAAGGTTTAGAGCCATTAGCTAATATTATTTTGCTTCAAAATAATTCTACAAATATCGAATTGGAAGCCCAAAAATATATCAATTCAGAAAAAGAAGTAAATTCTTTAGAAGAAGCATTAAGTGGAGCAAAAGATATAATTGCAGAGAGTATCTCAGAAGAGGCTAAATATAGAGAAAAAATTAGAAAAGATACTTTTGAAAAAGGATTAATAATATCAAAAGCCAAAGAAGAAAACGTAGAATCTGTATATGAAAAATATTATGATCACGTAGAACCTTTAAAAAAATTACCTGGACACAGAGTTCTAGCTCTTAATCGTGGAGAAAAAGAAAAGATACTTAATATAAAAATAGAAGCACCAGAAGATGAAATTTTAAATTACCTAAAGAAACAAGTTATTCATACTTCAAATAGCGAAATACAATCAATTTTAACAGAAACAATAGAAGACGCATATAGTAGATTAATTGCTCCTTCAGTAGAAAGAGAGCTTAGAAATGATTGTACAGAAAAAGCTGAAGAAAGTGCAACAAAAGTATTTGGAAAAAACTTAGAGCAGTTGTTAATGCAACCACCAATTGCAGGTAAAGTTGTATTAGGATGGGATCCAGCATTTAGAACAGGATGTAAAATTGCAATTGTAGATCCAATTGGAAAAGTATTAGATACAACAGTTGTTTTCCCTACAGCACCACAGAATAAAGTGGAAGAAACTAAAGCAATAATCAAAAAATTAATTGAAAAATATAACGTTTCTCTAATATCATTAGGAAATGGTACAGCATCAAGGGAATCTGAACAAGTAATTGTAGAGATTATCAAAGAAATACCAAAGGACGTTCAATATATAATAGTAAACGAGGCAGGAGCATCAGTTTATTCTGCTAGTAAATTGGCAACAGAAGAATTTCCAAATTTTGATGTAGGTCAAAGAAGTGCGACATCTATGGCTAGGAGGTTGCAGGATCCTCTTGCAGAATTAGTAAAAATAGATCCAAAATCCATTGGTGTAGGTCAATATCAGCATGATATGAACCAGAAAAATCTAAGTGAAGCATTAGGAAATGTAGTAGAAGATTGTGTAAATAAAGTTGGTATAGACTTAAATACTGCATCAGTTTCATTATTAGAATACGTATCTGGTATTTCAAAAGCTGTAGCGAAAAACATTGTAACTTATAGAGAAGAAAACGGTAAATTTACAAATAGAAAGCAATTATTAAAAGTTGCAAAATTAGGACCAAAAGCATTTGAACAATGTGCAGGATTTATGAGAATATTAGATGGAGATAATCCATTAGATTCAACAGCCGTTCATCCAGAATCATATGAAGCTGCATCTAATTTATTAACAAAATTAGGATATACAACAGAAGATATAAAGGCAAGACAACTAGGTTCACTTCATACTAAAATAAAAAATTATGAAGAATTATCAAAAGAACTTGGAATTGGTGTAATGACATTACAAGATATTGTAAAAGAATTAGAAAAACCAGCACGAGATCCAAGAGAAGATATGCCAAAGCCTATATTACGAAGTGATATATTAGAATTAGAAGATTTAAAACCAGGAATGATTCTAAAAGGTACAGTAAGAAATGTTATCGATTTTGGCGCATTTATAGATATAGGTGTTCACCAAGATGGATTAGTTCATATTTCAGAAATAAGTAATAAATTTATAAAGCATCCACTTGAAGCAGTAAGTGTAGGCGACATTGTAGATGTTAAAGTGTTAAGTGTAGATGTTAAGAAAAAAAGAATACAATTGTCTATGAAATTATAAAAAATGTTTGACATTAAAAAGAAAATGAGATAATATTTTCTTATAAAAAAGAATAAAGTCTTCAGGGCAGGGTGTAATTCCCGACCGGCGGTAAAGTCCGCGAGCCATAATGGCTGATTTGGTGTGATTCCAAAACCGACAGTAGAGTCTGGATGGAAGAAGATAGATGAATGTTTATAAATCGCAATGCATAATAAGTTATAGACTTTAAAGGTTAAAGATTATAATAGGTGTTGTAATATTTATAAGACTCAATATTAAAGTAATTAGTGCCCTGATACATAAGTATTAGGGCTTTTTTATTTTGAAGACTTCATTCTGTAAAAGAAAGGAGAAGATCATACAACAGTTATGATCAAGTAAAAAATGGATAATATATATCAAGAGAAAAAATCAAAAATTACAGTAAGAAGTTTATGTTCAGTAGCAATGCTATCTGCAATAGCATTTGTATTAATGTATTTAGAAATTCCAGCATTGCTTATGCCATCATTTATTAAGTTTGATGTTTCAGATTTGCCAGCATTAATCGGAACATTTACATTTGGACCAGTTGCAGGATGTTTAATAGAAATTGTAAAGAATTTACTCCATATGCCACAAACACAGACAGCAGGTGTAGGAGAGTTATCTAATATGTTGCTAGGAATAGTATTTGTAGGATCAGCAGGTTTGATTTATAAAAAAAATAAAACAAAGAAAAATGCGATATTTGCTGCAGTTGTTGGAGCAATTTTGATGGCAGTTTTAAGTTTTCCAATTAATTTCTTTGTTGTATATCCAACATATTATAACTTCGTATCAAAGGATGCAATTTTAGCGTCTTACAAAATAATTTGCCCATTAGTAACAGATATTAAGCAGTGTTTATTAGTATTTAATGTTCCATTTACATTTGTAAAAGCAATGGTTTGTGTAGGTATAACAATATGTGTATATAAACCACTTGCACCATTGTTAAGAGGAAATAAATAAAAAACGATAACAAGATAATTAAATAATAAAATAACCTTTTTATTAGTAAAACTAGTATGATATGTACCCTCTTTACTGGACAAACTGAGGTGACCCCAAAAGTTAGACCTATAAAATCTAACTTTTTGGGGTCGGTTCAAACCAGTAAGGAGGGTATTTTTATATTACAAAAAACCTCTTGACTTTTCTTTTTAATTTACAAATGATATAATAAACATGGAATAGTTTGTTTTGAGTAAGATCCTTTGAAATAAAAATTTAGGAAAGGAAAAGCTATTTTAATAGCAGAGGACAAATGAAAGTAGAATTTAAAACACGATTACAAAGTAAAAATCTATTCAGGTTTAATATGTATCAGATTTACACAAGTTCACAAGGAATAATATCTATTATTGCAGCAATTTTTGTTATTGTAGTAGGTTTTTACAATTTGCAAAAAGTTCCATTACAGAAAACAATATTAACATTTGCAATAGGATTATTATTTCTATTTTATTTGCCGATTACTCTTTATAGACGAGCAAAAGTCTCAATTAAACAAAATGAGATATTGGCAGGTGAGATTAACTATACACTATCTAAAGAAGGTGTAAAGGTTAAGTGTAATGAAGAAGAAGCAGTTTTACCATGGGAAAGCGTATATAAAGTGGTAGAGACTAAAACAAATATTTTGATTTATTCAACAAGGGTAAATGCATACGTTATTCCAAGAGAACAAGTTAAAGATATTTATGATGATATTTTCGCTGTAGTAAATGAAAATTTGGAAAAATATCGTATTAGCATGAAACCACATAAAGCGTAAGGGAGTAAAAATGTTAGTAATAGAGACAAGGTCTGCAGAAGAGACATATGAACTAGGAAAAAAACTAGGAGAAAAAGCCCAAAAAGGTGAAGTCTATACACTTATAGGTGACTTAGGTGTTGGAAAAACGGTTTTTACACAGGGGCTTGCAAAAGGTTTACAAATAGATGAACCAATCAATAGTCCTACTTTTACGATAGTACAAGAGTATGATGAAGGAAGAATGCCATTTTATCACTTTGACGTATATAGAATAGGTGATGTTGAAGAAATGGAAGAAATTGGATATGAAGATTATTTCTATGGTGAAGGTTTAACAATGATAGAATGGTCTAATTTGATAGAAGAAATCTTACCAGAACATCGTAAAGAGATAACAATAGAAAAAGATTTAGAAAAAGGTTTTGATTATAGGAAAATTACTATAAAAGACCTATAGAAATAAGAGGTTTTATAAATGAAGTTATTAGCAATTGATAGTTCAGGCGTAGTTGCGTCTGTAGCAGTAGTTGATGAAGACAAGGTTTTAGCTGAATACACAATAAATAATAAAAAAACACATTCTCAAACATTATTACCAATGATTGATGAAATCGTAAAAATGCTAGAATTAGACTTAGAAGAGATTGACGCAATAGCAATTTCAGAAGGACCAGGATCGTTTACAGGTTTAAGAATAGGTTCAGCAACAGCAAAAGGTATGGGATTAGCACTAGGTAAAAGAATAGTTGAAGTACCTACAGTTGATGCGTTAGCATGGAATGTTTGGCCTACTAGCTCTTTGATTTGTCCATTAATGGATGCAAGAAGACAACAGACATATACAGGTTTATACAAAAGAAAAGACAACGATATTGAAGTTGTAAAGGCACAGTGTGTTGTAAAAATAGAAGAGATAGTAGAACAGATTAATGAACTTGGCCAAGAAGTTATATTTTTAGGGGATGGCGTTAAAGTATTCAAAGAATACATAAAAGAAAATGTTAAAGTTCCATTTATGTTTGCACCAGTGAGTATAAATGAACAAAGAGCATCATCAGTAGCCTGTCTTGGTATGAAATTGATAAAAGAAGGTAAGACATGTAGCGCTAGTGAACATAAACCAAACTATCTAAGATTATCTCAAGCAGAAAGAGAAAGACAACAAAAAGTTAGAGATTTCAAGATTTGCTAAGAAAACTAGATATTTAGGAAAAGAAAAATGATAATTAGACAAATGCGAGAGTCAGATTCGCAAGGAGTAGCATTAATTGAAAAAGAAAATTTTTCTCAGCCATGGAGTGCAAATGCTTTTTGTGAATCTATAAAGAATAATAGTACTGTTTTTTTGGTTGCAGAAGAAGTTGGTGAAATCCTAGGATATATAGGAATGTATATATCCTTAGATGAAGGTGAAATTACTAATGTATCAGTATCGCTTAAACATCGCAGGAAGCATGTAGCAACCAAGTTGATAGAAGAATTAAAAAGAATAGCACTTGAACGAAAGGTATCAAGAATTATATTAGAGGTTAGAGTGACTAATGCCTCGGCGATAAAAACTTACAAAAAGCAGGGGTTTAAAATATTAGGAACTCGTAAGAACTTCTATGAAAAACCTGTAGAGGATGCTTATATAATGGACGTTCAGATATAGTATAAAATTTAAATTAATATATAAAAGTAATTAAGAAAGTTGGAAAGAAATGTTAGATGTATGCCTATTAGGAACAGCAGGAATGATGCCATTACCAAAAAGATGGTTAACATCACTTTTGCTTAGATACAACGGAAGTTGTTTATTGATTGATTGTGGAGAAGGCACACAAATTGCAATGAAAGAGCAAGGACATAGTTTTAAACCGATAGATATACTGTGTATCACACATTTTCATGCAGATCACATTAGTGGACTCCCAGGGTTATTGCTTACGATGGGTAATGCAGACCGAAGAGAACCACTAACAATTATAGGACCCAAGGGACTAACTAAAGTAGTAGGAGCGTTAAGGTCTATTGCTCCGGGCTTGCCATTTCAAATAAATTGTATTGAAATGACAGAACAAGATGAATATTTTGAAATAAATGGATATAACATTCATGCATTTAAAGTAAAACATAATGTAACATGTTATGGATATTCAGTAGAAATTAAAAGAGCTGGTAAATTTTCAGTAGAAAGTGCTAAAAAACATCAAATTCCAATGAAATATTGGAATCCATTGCAACGTGGACAAACAATAGAAGACGGAGACAAAACATATACTCCAGAAATGGTACTAGGTCCACAGCGTAAAGGAATAAAATTGACATATTGTACAGATTCAAGACCGACGGAAGTAATTGTTAATGCAGCCCATAAGTCTGATTTGTTTATATGTGAGGGTATGTACGCTGAAAAAGATAAGATAGAAAAGGCAAAACAGTATAAACATATGACGTTTTATGAAGCTGCAAGGATGGCAAGAGATGCTGAAGTAGAAGAAATGTGGTTAACACATTTTTCACCTTCCTTGGTTCATGGAGAAAGTTACATTCCGGAAGTAAGAACAATTTTCCCCAATTCACATTTAGGGCGTGATGGGAAAACAAAAGAATTATTATTCCAGGAGGATTAAGTATGAAGAAAACAGTAGGTTGGATAATTGCAGCAGTACTTTTAGTCGCCATAGTGTGTGGAGCATTTTGGGGAATATCAAAAAATAAAAATGATGATGTTGAAAAAAATGTTAATATTACTAAAATTGATGAGGTAGTTAATAAAGATTTACAAAGACAATATCCTAAAACACCTCGAGAAGTAGTAAAACATTATAATAAAATACTAGAGTGTTTTTATAACGAAAATCCAACGGATAAGCAGGTAAAGAAACTCTGTAAAAAATCATTAGAACTATTTGACGATGATTTAAAAAAAGAAAATCCAATAGATTCATATGTATCTTCAGTCAAAAGTGACATTAAAAAATATAAAGATGAATCAAAAACAATAAAACAATCAACAGTATGTAGTAGTAATGATGTAATGTACAAAGAAGATAAAGGCGCAGAAATTGCATATGTTGATGCATCATATTTTATGAAAGATAAAAAAGGTTTTGCTAAAACATTTCAAACCTACGTTTTGCGAAAAGATAAAAACAGCCAATGGAAGATTCTTGTGTGGTATAAAATAGACAAAAGTTCATCTATACAAGAATAGTGAGTAAAAACCATAAACTAACAAAAACCATAAACTAACAAAAACAACTATGTAACCTGAAAAATAAACTATAATTAAGTAAGAAGTGTAAAAATGGAAAAAGAAGTAAAAATTTTAGCAATAGAAAGTTCATGCGATGAAACAGCAGCAGCAGTTGTTGTAAATGGAAGAGATGTAAGATCAAATGTAATTTCATCTCAAATAGATATTCACACATTATATGGAGGTGTTGTTCCTGAAATAGCATCAAGAAACCATATAGAAAGAATAAACCAGGTAATAGAACAGGCATTAAAAGATGCAAATACAACTCTAGACGAAATAGACGCAATTGGAGTAACATATGGTCCAGGTTTAGTAGGTGCTTTATTAGTTGGAGTAGCAGAGGCAAAAGCATTAGCATATGCAGCTCATAAACCACTAGTAGGAGTACATCATATTGAAGGCCATATATGTGCTAATTTTATAGAAAATAAAGAGTTAGAGCCACCATTTTTATGTTTAGTCGTTTCTGGTGGACATACTCATTTAGTAAAAGTATTAGATTACGGAAAATATGAGATACTTGGAAAAACAAGAGACGATGCAGCAGGAGAGGCTTTCGATAAAGTTGCAAGATCTATTGGATTAGGTTATCCAGGTGGTCCAAAAATTGAAAAAGTATCACATGAAGGAAATCCAAAAGCAATAGATTTTCCAAGAGCAAAAATCGTAGATGGAGAATACGATTTTAGTTTTAGTGGATTAAAATCTGCAGTTTTGAATTACCTAAATGGTTGCAAAATGAAAAACATAGAGATTAATCAAGCAGATGTCGCAGCATCATTCCAGTGTGCTGTCACAGATGTACTTGTAGATCACGTTAGACATGCTATAGACGAGTATAAGATGGATAAATTTGCAATAGCAGGTGGAGTAGCTTCAAATGGTATAATTAGAGAAGCATTAAGAGAATTGTGTAAAGAAAAAGGAGTAGAATTTTACCATCCATCACCAATTTTTTGTACAGATAATGCGGCTATGATAGGTGTGGCGGCTTATTATGAATATATTAATGGAAAGCGCGATGATTTAACATTAAATGCAATTCCAAACCTAAAATTAGGTGAAAGATAATAAATTCGCTTATAATAACCAATCACAAAAAAGGTAAAAAGAAAAAGCTTAAATAACATAACAATTCAAAAAGACAAAACAACAAATAAAACGAACAACAAATAAAAAACGAACAACAAATAAAAAACGAACAATAAATAAAACGAACAACAAATAAAACGAACAACAAATAAAACGAATAACAAATAAAACGAACAACAAATAAAAAACGAATAACAAATGAACGAATAAAAAATATAATTTAAAATGAGTTCGAATTAGAGCCAGAACCGAGTAAATAATTATAATGAATAAATATTTACAAGGTTCGGCTCTATTTGTATAGATATATACGCTTATAAGGAAAGGAACATATGCAAATATGAGAGAAGCAAAACATATAGCAATAGTGCTAGCAGCAGGAAAAGGAAGTCGAATGAAAAGCGATATACCCAAACAATATATGTTAATTGGTGAAAAACCAATATTATATTATAGTTTACAAGCTTTTCAAAAAAACACAAAAATTTCAGAGATAATATTAGTGACACGCATAGAAGATTTAGAATATTGTAAAGAAAAAATTGTAAAAAAATATAATTTTACAAAGGTAAAAGAAATAGTCGCGGGGGGAAAAGAAAGATATAACTCCGTTTACGAAGCACTTAAAGTTATTTCTAAAAAAGAAAATCTTAATAATGATATTAAAACAAATTGTTATGTTCATATTCACGATGGAGCACGCCCAATGCTAACTCAAACGATTATCGATAATTGCATAGAAAACGTTGAAAAATATGAAGCAATAGTAACCGCAGTTAAGGTAAAAGATACAATAAAAGTAGTCAAAGACAATCAAATAGAATCAACTCCTGATAGAAATACACTATGGCAAATACAAACGCCACAATCGTTTGAAGTTAATATGATAAAATCAGCGTACAAAGATATAATACAAAAGATACAAAATAAAGACGACAATCTTCCAACAATTACAGATGATGCAATGATACTAGAAAATTATAACAATAGAAAAATAACAATATCAGAAGGTGATTATAAAAATATAAAAGTAACAACACCAGAAGATATAATAATAGCAGAATGCTTCATAGCATCAGATAACAAATAATAGAGATTAGAATAAAAGCACAGTAAATAAATGTAGAAGTAGAAGCAAAATAGAATAAACACACAGTAAATAAATGTAGAAGTAGAAGCAAAATAGAATAAACACACAGTAAA
>NZ_FOGW01000011.1 GCF_900111325.1 Lachnobacterium bovis | reverse complement strand
CAGGATCAAACTCTCATTTTAAAATTTGATTCTCAGAACTTAGCTTGGCTAATTTCCTTGTTACTGTTTAAAGGTGCATCTTCTCTCAGATGCTGTTCGTGTAATCTTTTGATTACTTGAATAATTCTCTTTAGAATCTTTCAAGGTTTTTCACTATTTAGTTATCAAAGTTTTTGTTTCGCTTGTCAGCGACAACTTCTATATCTTATCACCTTTCTTAGTGTTTGTCAACACTTTTTTGTTTTTATTTTTTCAATTCATTGCTACCAATCAAGGTGCTTTATATCGAATCGTTTCTAAATAAAAACTTGCCATCATCTGGCGAAAAATGTCTGATTGAAGTCTTTCTCACTTGCTAGTTTCCTTTGCTTGTGAGCACTTCGCTGTCAGCTAGATTATAATAGCACTTTTTCTTCCGCTCGTCAACTGCTTAAGCGGATTTTTTTATAAAAAGTTTATTTTTAAGTTTTGATCTTTTTTTCAGAAAATTATATGCAAATCTGTTCTCCACATATCTACTTATATGAAATTATTACATTTTTTTATTTTCCAACAAATAAAAATAAACGAAAACATCTCAATTGTAATTGATGAAAATGGCTAGTGTTTCTAAAAAATCTATAATATCTATTTTTCAGATTCGTTAAATCAAACTGCTAAATAGTCGCCAACACTCTATACTATCTATATTACACCAGATAGCAACATTTCTAAAATATACTTCCAAAAATTTCTTAAAATCTTTAACATGTTATATACGTACGTTATTCTATAGCTCCTGTGGTGAAGAAATCCCTAAGATGGGATAAATCAAAGATCTCTTTTATCTTGCTTTATTTGTATTTCTTTGTCCCATTTTACATACTATTCTATAGATTAAGCTTCGCTCGTTATAACATGTAATCCTATCGTATTCTAAAGTCTTTAAACGTCCCTCTCGATTATCCCTATTAGAAACGCTTTTGTTCCTGTTTGATAATTCCTTATCCCAGTAGGACCTTTTTATCTATGTTAGATTTTTCTTTTTATATCTGTTGATTTTTTAAATTTCTGAATGCTTTAATATTATCTTTATAAACGTGTGTAAAACTAATACATTGAAATTTATTTCATGCAACTATGCAAAATCACTATATGCTAATTTATTTTATCTATACAATATTATTATTCTTTATGTGCAATATTATTTTTATGCACAGTATTATTCTTTATGCACAGTATTATTCTTTATACACAGTATTATTCTTTATGCACAGTATTATTCTTTATGCACAGTATTATTCTTTATATGCAGTAATATTCTTTATGCACAGTATTATTCTTTATATGAAGTAATATCCTACCTACACGACCATTACTCTATCTACGAAACATTATTCAATATAGGCAGTATTATTTTTATCTACGCAAAAAAGGTCCTCGAGAAAAATTTCTCGAAGACCTTTGTAATCTAGTTTAGTACAATTTCAATCAAAAATTATTCGATAACTGAAGCTACACGACCAGAACCTACTGTTCTACCACCTTCACGGATAGCGAATGTAAGACCTTGCTCCATAGCTACTGGGTGAATTAATTCGATTGTCATTTCTACGTTATCACCAGGCATGCACATTTCTGTTCCTTCTGGTAATTGGATTACACCAGTAACGTCTGTTGTTCTGAAGTAGAACTGTGGACGGTAGTTGTTGAAGAATGGAGTATGACGACCACCTTCATCTTTTGTTAATACGTAAACCTGAGCTGTAAATTTCTTGTGGCAAGTTACAGTACCTGGTTTAGCTAATACCTGACCTCTAACGATCTGATCACGGTTAACACCACGAAGTAAAGCACCGATGTTATCACCAGCCATAGCTTCATCTAACTGTTTACGGAACATTTCGATACCAGTTACAACAGTTTTACCAACTTCTTCTTTAACACCTAAGATTTCAAGTTCATCGTTAAGATGTAATGTACCACGCTCTACTCTACCAGTAGCAACTGTACCACGACCTGTGATTGTGAAGATATCTTCTACAGGCATTAAGAATGGTTTATCTGTTTCACGTTCTGGATCTGGGATGTACTCATCAACTGTTGACATAAGTTCCATGATTTTGTCTCCCCATTCTCCGTTTGGATCTTCAAGAGCTTTTAAAGCTGATCCTTGGATGATTGGGCAATCTTCGAAACCATATTCCTCTAACTGCTCTGTTACTTCCATTTCTACTAATTCGATAAGTTCTGGATCATCAACCATATCACATTTGTTTAAGAATACAACGATGTATGGTACACCTACCTGACGAGAAAGTAAGATGTGCTCTTTTGTCTGAGCCATTACACCGTCAGTAGCAGCTACTACAAGGATAGCACCATCCATCTGAGCAGCACCAGTGATCATGTTTTTAACATAATCAGCATGTCCAGGACAGTCTACGTGAGCGTAGTGTCTGTTATCTGTTTCGTACTCAACGTGAGCTGTAGAGATAGTGATACCTCTTTCTCTTTCTTCTGGAGCTTTATCAATATTTGCGAAATCTACAGCAGCGTTACCTTCTACTCTTGCAGATAATACTTTTGTAATTGCAGCTGTTAATGTTGTTTTACCATGATCTACGTGACCAATAGTACCAATGTTACAATGTGGTTTTCTTCTTTCGAACTTAGCTTTTGCCATTTTAAACGTCCTCCTTAATTTGTCTGCCCTATAAAGAGCATGATTTTTATTTAATCGACTATAAGTGATTATAGTAAATAATTATAAGCTTTTCAATACTCAAAAAAATTAATTTGCTTTTGAGTTAATGATTTTTTCTTGAACACTCTTAGGTACTTGTTCATATCTTTCAAAGAACATAGAGTAGTTACCACGACCCTGTGTTGATGAACGAAGATCTGTTGCATATCCAAACATTTCTGCTAATGGAACATATGCTTTAACAATCTTACCATTACCAACATCTTCCATACCTTCGATACGTCCACGACGAGAGTTAATATCGCCGATTACATCACCCATGTATTCTTCTGGCATTGTTACTTCAACTTTCATGATTGGCTCAAGAATAGCAGGTTCTGCTTTTGTCATAGCCTCTTTGAAACACATTGAACCAGCAATGTGGAATGCCATTTCTGAAGAATCGACTTCATGGTATGATCCGTCATAAACTGTTGCTTTGATACCAAGTACTGGGAATCCAGCAAGGATACCAGACTGAGATGCTTCTTCAATACCAGCACCAACTGATGGGATATATTCTTTAGGAATAGCACCACCAACGATAGCTGATTCAAATTTGAATAAGTCTTCACCGTTAGGATCCATTGGCTCAAATTTAACTTTACAATGTCCGTACTGTCCACGACCACCAGACTGTTTAGCATATTTATACTCTTGATCAACTGGTTTTGTAAATGTTTCTTTGTAAGAAACCTGTGGAGCACCTACGTTAGCTTCTACTTTGAATTCACGTAATAAACGATCAACGATGATATCTAAGTGTAACTCACCCATACCAGCAATGATTGTTTGTCCTGTTTCTTCATCAGTATGTGCGCGGAATGTAGGATCTTCTTCTGCTAATTTAGCAAGAGCTTCTCCCATCTTCTGCTGTCCAGCTTTTGTCTTAGGCTCGATTGCTAATTCAATAACTGGCTCTGGGAATTCCATTGATTCAAGAATAACTGGGTGTTTTTCATCACAGATTGTATCACCTGTTGTTGTTGTTTTAAATCCAACAGCTGCAGCGATATCACCAGCATATACTTTATCAATTTCCTGTCTCTTATTAGCGTGCATCTGTAAGATACGACCTACACGCTCTTTTTTATCCTTAGTTGCATTAAGAACGTATGAACCTGAGTTCATTGTTCCTGAATACACACGGAAGAATGCGAGTTTACCAACGAATGGATCTGTCATAATCTTGAAAGCTAATGCAGAGAATGGTTCATCATCTGATGAATGTCTTTCAATTTCATTACCTTCCATGTCAACACCTTTGATATCAGGAATATCAGTTGGAGCTGGCATATATTCAACGATCGCATCGATTAATTTCTGAATACCTTTGTTCTGATGAGCTGAACCACAACATACAGGTACACCTTTATTATCGATTGTAGCCTGACGAAGTGCTGCTTTTAATTCATCGATTGATGGTTCTTCACCTTCAAGATATTTCATCATTAATTCATCGTCAAATTCGCAAATTTTTTCTACTAATTCAAGATGATAAGCTTCTGCTTCATCTTTCATATTTTCTGGAATTTCAACAATTGAAATATCTTCACCCTTAGCATCATTGTAGATGTAAGCTTCCATTTCAAATAAGTCAATAATTCCTTCAAAGTAATCTTCTTTACCGATTGGTAATTGGATTACAACGGCATTTTTACCAAGTTTTGTACCGATTTCATCTACTGTATTGTAGAAATCAGCACCTAAAATGTCCATCTTGTTAACGAATGCCATACGTGGTACATTGTATGTATCAGCTTGACGCCAAACGTTCTCAGACTGTGGCTCTACACCACCTTTAGCATCAAACACACCAACAGCACCATCAAGTACACGAAGTGAACGTTCTACTTCTACCGTAAAATCAACGTGTCCTGGTGTATCAATGATATTGATACGGTTCTCTAATGCTCCTGGTTTAAGCTTAGCATGATCCTGTAATGTCCAGTGACAAGTTGTAGCTGCTGAAGTAATTGTGATACCTCTCTCTTGTTCCTGTTCCATCCAGTCCATTGTAGCTGTACCTTCGTGAGTTTCACCAATTTTATAGTTTACACCAGTATAATAAAGGATACGCTCTGTTAATGTTGTTTTACCAGCATCAATATGAGCCATGATACCAATATTTCTGGTTCTTTCAAGTGGATACTCTCTTCCTGCCAAGATTCTTTCCTCCTAATGTTATTTAACTACTTTACATAACATAAAGCCTGTGATTAAACCATAAAGATTTAATCACAGAATTATCACTCAACTTAATTAAGTAATTAACAAACGTCCTAAAACTAGAATCTATAATGTGCGAAAGCTTTGTTAGCTTCAGCCATTTTGTGCATATCTTCTTTACGTTTTACAGATGCGCCTGTATTATTAGCTGCATCCATGATTTCGTTTGCAAGTCTTTCTTCTTGAGTTTTTTCTCCTCTAGCGCGTGAGAAATTTGTTAACCAACGTAAACCTAATGCTTGACGACGATCTGGGCGAACCTCGATAGGTACCTGATATGTAGCACCACCGATACGTCTAGCTTTTACTTCAAGTTGAGGCATAACATTGTTCATTGCCTCTTCAAAAACCTCAAGGGCTGGTTTACCAGTTTTTTCTTCTACTCTAGCGAAAGCTCCGTATACAATTTTCTGAGCAACTCCTTTTTTTCCATCTAACATGATGTTGTTAATAAGCTTAGTTACTACCTTGTTATTGTACATTGGATCTGCTAAAACATCTCTTTTCTGAATATGTCCTTTACGTGGCACGGTACTTCCCTCCTTAATCATATTTTTCTTGCTAATGCAAGTGTGTTTCTTCGATTAATTCAACGGTACTCACATGTGTCTTTCTAATGTGTTCGTGCGGAATATTTATCTTCATGTGAAAATCCCTTACGGGCAATCCCAACACTAAACCTTTAGTTCTGTTTGTGAGACTATTGCTTGTAAATAATATAATACTATTGCTTACTTAAATAAAATTATTTAGAAGCTTTTGGTCTCTTAGCACCATATTTAGAACGAGCTTGTCTTCTATCAGCAACACCTGCTGTATCAAGTGTACCTCTGATTACGTGGTAACGTGTACCTGGTAAATCCTTTACTCTACCACCACGAATTAAAACAACGCTATGTTCCTGTAAGTTGTGTCCCTCACCTGGGATATATGAAGTAACTTCAATACCGTTTGAAAGACGAACTCTGGCAATTTTTCTAAGAGCTGAGTTAGGTTTTTTAGGAGTAGCTGTTTTAACAGCTGTACATACACCACGTTTTTGTGGAGAAGAATTAGCTACAGATTTTTTCTGTAAAGAGTTATAACTTCTCTGAAGTGCTGGTGCAGTAGACTTTTTAGTTGTAGTCTTACGTCCTTTTCTTACTAACTGGTTAAATGTTGGCATTATTTTCACCTCCTATAATCTTTTCAATGTGTAATTTAATACACACTATTACAGTATATATTTACTCAAAAAAAAAGTCAAGTACATTTATATTTTTATATTCGTTTTTATATTTTTTTTATACTATTTATCATTTATATACAAAATCTTCATGAAATAAAATTCATTCTTTCACATCCATAATCTAATATAAATCTTTTTACATTATTATTTACATTATATTATTTTTCGTATTCAATAAAATCCCATATACTATTAAAGAACACTACAAATACAACAAATTATAGTTTTTACACAACATTTCGACTTTAATGTTTTTTATAAAAAAATTAGGTGATTAAAACACCTAATCTTAAAATTTTATAAAATTTGAGACTCCTTATTAGATTTACTTTCTAATAAGGAGTCTCTTCTATAAATTACTATATCTATACTGTAGTTTAAATTTTATTCTTCAGAATTTGTATCGAATGCAGCTACATTTTGATCGTCAAATAAAATCTCCTCATCCTCAGAAATTTCACTATCTAATCTAACGTCTCTGTATCTCTTCATACCTGTACCAGCTGGAACAAGTTTACCAATCAATACATTTTCTTTCATACCAATTAATGGATCAATTTTACCCTTAATTGCAGCATCTGTAAGAACCTTTGTTGTCTCCTGGAATGAAGCAGCTGATAAGAATGAATTTGTTGCTAAAGAAGCTTTTGTAATACCAAGTAATACTTGTGATCCTTCAGCTAATTCTTTACCTTCTTCTTCTAATTTCTCATTTAACTCTAAGAAATCAAGTGAGTCAACCATGATTCCTGGTAATAAATCAGAATCTCCTGGATTTTCGATTCTTACTTTCTGTAACATCTGACGTACAAGAACTTCTATATGTTTATCGTTAATATCTACACCTTGTAGACGGTAAACTCTTTGAACTTCTCTTAACATATAATCCTGTACAGCTCTTACACCTTTAATCTTAAGAATATCATGTGGGTTTACTGAACCTTCTGTTAATTCATCACCCGCTTCAAGTCTTTGACCGTCTGAAATCTTAATATGTGATCCGTAAGGAATTAAATATGTCTTTGTATCTCCAGATTCTGTATCTGTAACGATAACTTCACGTTTTTTCTTAGTATCTTTTATTGTCGCAATACCTGGAATTTCAGTAATAATAGCTAATCCCTTAGGCTTACGCGCTTCAAAAATTTCCTCGACACGAGGAAGACCTTGTGTAATATCGTTTCCGGCTACACCACCAGTATGGAATGTACGCATTGTAAGCTGTGTACCAGGCTCACCAATTGATTGAGCAGCAATAATACCAATTGCTTCACCAACTTGAACTGCCTGACCAGTAGCCATATTAGCACCATAACATTTAGCACACACACCCATGTGTGATCTACAAGTTAAGATTGTACGAATCTTAACTTCTTTGATTGGTTCACCATCTTTTCCAACACCCTTAGAAATAACTTCTTGTGCTCTAAGTGGAGTAATCATATGGTTTGCTTTTACGATGATATTACCATCTTTGTCTACAATGTTTTCACATGCAAATCTACCTGTAATACGATCTTGAAGTGATTCAATCTCTTCTTTTCCATCCATAAATGCTGAAACATACATACCTGGAATTTCTCTTCCAGTTCCTTCACAACAATCTGATTCACGAACTATCATGTGTTGTGAAACGTCAACCATTCGACGTGTTAAGTATCCTGAATCGGCTGTACGCAAAGCTGTATCTGAAAGTCCTTTACGAGCACCATGTGCCGACATGAAGTACTCCAATACGTCTAGACCTTCACGGAAGTTCGATTTGATAGGCAACTCAATTGTTTTACCTGTTGTATCAGCCATCAAACCACGCATACCAGCAAGCTGTTTGATCTGTTTATCAGAACCACGGGCACCGGAATCGGCCATCATAAAGATGTTATTATATTTATCAAGTCCTGTTAATAGAGCTTTTGTCAACTCATCATCAGTCTCTTTCCATGTTTCAACAACTTCTTTATATCTTTCTTCTTCTGTAATTAAACCACGTTTATACTGTCTAGAAATCTTATCTACAGTATTCTGTGCATCTTCAATCATCTGTGGTTTCTGTGGTGGCACTGTCATATCAGATACTGATACTGTCATAGCTGCTCTTGTTGAATAGCCATAACCCATTGCCTTAACAGCATCTAAAACTTCAGCTGTCTTTGTTGAGCCATGAATGTTGATAACTTTTTCAAGAATTTTCTTGATTTGTTTCTTTCCAACATGGAAATCAACTTCAAGCTTAAGTGCTTCGTCAGGGTTAGATCTATCTACAAAACCTAAATCCTGTGGAATTACTTCGTTGAAAATTAATAAACCTAAAGTTGTTTCAACGAAACCAGAAATCTTTTCACCATTTGGCATTACAGCTGTTCTGTAAACATAAATTGTCTGGTGTAATGTAATTTCTTTGTTCTCATATGCAAGGTAAGCTTGATTCATGCTACCGTATCTATATCCAATTAAATCAATTGGTTTACATAAAACTTTTCTATTATTATCTTCTACATCTTCGAACCAAATGTAATCATATAATCCTAATTCTGCATCTTCATTAGCATTCTTTGGTTCAACTAAAGATTTAATTTCTTCAATATCTGTATAAACTTTATCAGATACTGCTTTGATTGACTTATCATTTGAGTAATCTGCAAGTTTACGCATTGTTAAATAATACAAACCTAAAATCATATCCTGTGATGGAACAGCTACTAATCCACCATCAGAAGGTTTTAATAAGTTGTTAGGTGATAATAACATAAATCTACATTCAGATTGTGCTTCTACTGATAATGGTAAATGCACGGCCATCTGATCACCATCGAAATCGGCGTTGAACGCTGTACATACTAATGGATGAAGTTTGATTGCTTTACCTTCAACTAATACAGGTTCGAATGCCTGAATACCTAATCTATGAAGTGTAGGAGCACGGTTTAACATAACTGGATGCTCTTTAATTACATCTTCAAGCACATCCCATACTTCTGTCTGAAGTCTTTCTACCATTTTCTTAGCAGATTTAATATTATGAGCTGTACCATTAGATACTAATTCTTTCATAACAAATGGTTTGAATAATTCAATTGCCATTTCTTTTGGTAAACCACATTGATAAATCTTCAATTTAGGTTCTACACAAATAACGGAACGTCCTGAGTAATCAACACGTTTACCTAATAAGTTTTGACGGAAACGTCCACCTTTACCTTTTAACATATCAGATAAAGATTTAAGTGCTCTGTTACCAGGGCCTGTTACAGGACGACCTCTTCTACCGTTATCAATTAATGCATCAACTGCTTCCTGAAGCATTCGCTTTTCGTTTCTAACGATAATATCTGGTGCTCCAAGATCTAATAATCTTCTTAAACGGTTATTTCTGTTAATGATTCTTCTATATAAATCATTTAAATCAGATGTAGCAAATCTACCACCATCTAATTGTACCATTGGTCTTAAATCTGGTGGAATTACAGGAATTACAGTCATAATCATCCATTCTGGACGGTTTCCTGATTCTCTGAAAGCTTCAATTACTTCAAGTCTCTTAATAATACGAGCTCTCTTCTGGCCTGTTGCACCTTCAAGTTCTGCTTGTAATTCAGCAGACTCAGCGTCTAAGTCAATAGCCTCTAATAATTCTCTAATTGCTTCTGCACCCATTCCAGCTCTGAACGCACTACCGTACTGTTCTCTTGCTTCCTGGAAATCTGCTTCTGTTAAAATTTGTTTATATGAAAGGTTTGTATCACCTGCATCTAATACTACGTATGCAGCAAAATATAATACTCTTTCAAGAACTCTTGGTGATAAATCTAAGATAAGTCCCATTCTTGAAGGGATACCTTTGAAATACCAAATGTGTGATACTGGGGCTGCAAGTTCGATGTGGCCCATGCGCTCTCTACGAACGCTGGCCTTTGTAATTTCTACACCACATCTATCACATACAACACCTTTATATCTAATCTTTTTGTATTTACCACAATGACATTCCCAGTCTTTTGTTGGTCCAAAGATTTTTTCACAATATAAACCATCTTTTTCAGGTTTAAGTGTTCTATAGTTAATTGTCTCTGGTTTCTTAACTTCACCATGTGACCATTCTCTAATCTTTTCTGGAGAAGCCAAACCAATCTGAATTGCATCAAATTGTACTGCTTGATTCATTTCTTCTTTTATATCTGGCATTTATAATACTCCCTTCTACTCAAGGTCTGAAACATCTAGTGAATCATCAAATGCATCATCTAGTTGTTCATCATCAGTATCTTCTATATTGACTAACTCTTCTTTTTCAGAATCAAATTCTTGTTTTGTAAAGCCATGTTCTTCAAATGACTCTTGATTCTCAAATGCAAAGTTCTTATCATTCCCTATAATTGCATTAAGATCAGTGTTTCCATACTCGCTAGTTTCCATAAGCTGTACTTCATTACGTCCTTCGTCTAACAACTTAACGTCAAGACCAAGAGCTTGTAATTCTTTAAGAAGTACTTTGAATGACTCTGGGATACCTGGTTCAGGAATATTGTCACCTTTTATAATTGCTTCATATGTCTTAACACGACCAACAACATCATCAGATTTAACAGTTAAGATTTCTTGTAATGTATAGGCAGCTCCATATGCTTCTAGAGCCCAAACCTCCATTTCTCCAAATCTCTGTCCACCGAATTGTGCTTTACCACCTAATGGCTGTTGAGTAACTAATGAATATGGTCCTGTTGAACGCGCATGAATCTTATCATCAACTAAGTGATGGAGTTTCAAATAATGCATGTGTCCAATTGTTACTTTACCATCAAAGAACTCACCTGTACGTCCATCTCTAAGTTGAACTTTACCATCTCTAGAAAGTGGAACGCCTCTCCATAACTCTCTATGAGCTCTGTTTGTGTATAAGTAATCAATAACTTCCGGTCTTAATATATCATTATATTTTTCAATAAAGATTCCATCGAAATCTTCAACGCTCTTTCCTTCTTTTTCAGCCCATTCTTCAGCTTCTTCTCTATTGAATGGCCAGTTTACATAATCATTTGCCACTTCAAGAATATCTCCGATATCCTCTTCGTTTGCACCGTCAAATACCGGTGTTTCAATGTTAAAGCCAAGTGCTTTAGCAGCAAGAGATAAGTGAATTTCTAGGACCTGTCCAATGTTCATACGCGAAGGTACACCTAATGGATTTAATACAATATCAAGTGGTCTACCGTTTGGTAAGAATGGCATATCTTCAACTGGTAATACACGTGAAACTACACCCTTGTTACCATGTCGACCGGCCATCTTATCACCGACTGAAATTTTTCTCTTTTGTGCAATGTAAATTCTTACAGATTGATTTACTCCTGGTGGTAACTCATCGCCGTTCTCTCTTGTAAATACTTTAGCATCTACAACAATACCATATTCACCATGTGGAACCTTCAATGATGTATCTCTAACTTCACGAGCTTTCTCACCGAAAATAGCACGAAGTAATCTTTCTTCAGCTGTTAACTCTGTCTCTCCCTTTGGAGTAACTTTACCAACTAAGATATCACCAGCACGAACCTCTGCACCTACACGAATGATACCTCTTTCATCAAGATCTTTAAGAGCATCTTCACCAACACCTGGTACATCTCTTGTAATCTCTTCTGGTCCTAATTTAGTATCTCTTGATTCCGATTCATATTCTTCCAAATGAACAGAAGTATATACATCATTTTGAACTAATTTTTCACTAAGTAAAACCGCATCCTCGTAGTTATAACCTTCCCATGTCATAAATCCAATTAATGGGTTCTTTCCTAAACCTAATTCACCGTTAGATGTTGATGGACCATCTGCAATAACTTCACCTGCTTCAACTCTATCGCCTTTGAAAACAATAGGTCTCTGATTGTAGCAGTTAGACTGGTTAGAACGAGAGAATTTTGTTAATACATATTCTCTTCTGTTTCCATCATCTTCTTTAACAACAATTCTATTAGATTCAGAACTTAAAACAACACCTGATGCTTTAGCTACCACTGAATCACCTGAGTCCACAGATGCTTTTGTTTCCATACCTGTACCTACTGCTGGTGCTTCTGTTGTTAACAATGGCACTGCCTGACGCTGCATGTTAGAACCCATTAAAGCACGGTTAGCATCATCGTTCTGTAGGAAAGGAATCATAGCTGTAGCAACAGAGAATACCATCTTAGGAGATACATCCATATAATCAAACATTGATTTATCGTATTCTTGTGTTTCTTCTCTGTAACGACCTGATACTGAGTTTCTTACAAAATGTCCTTCTTCATCTAATTTTTCATTAGCCTGAGCTACATGGTAATTATCTTCCTCATCAGCCGTCATATATACTACTTCATCTGTAACTCTTGGATTTTCTGGGTCTGATTTATCAATCTTACGATATGGTGCTTCTACGAAACCATATTCATTAATTCTAGCATAACTCGCAAGTGAGTTAATCAAACCGATGTTAGGACCTTCAGGTGTTTCGATAGGACACATTCTACCATAATGTGAATAGTGAACATCTCGAACCTCGAATCCGGCACGATCTCTTGATAAACCACCTGGTCCTAATGCAGATAAACGTCTCTTATGTGTTATCTCAGAAAGTGGATTATTTTGATCCATGAACTGAGAAAGCTGTGATGAACCAAAGAATTCTTTAACAGCAGCTGTAACTGGTTTAATATTGATTAATGATTGTGGAGAAATCGTTTCAATATCCTGTGTTGTCATTCTTTCACGAACAACTCTCTCTAATCTTGATAAACCAATTCTGTACTGATTCTGTAATAATTCACCAACGGCACGAATACGTCTATTACCTAAGTGATCAATATCATCATCTTTTCCGCATCCCCACTCTAAGTGCATGTTGTAGTTAATTGATGCGAAAATATCTTCTTTTGTAATATGTTTTGGAATTAAATCATTAATATTAGCTTTGATTCTTTCAATCTTGCTCATTGAATCATCATCTTGCTCTAATAACTGAATTAAAGCTGGATAATAAACTAACTCTTTAATTCCTAATTCTTCTGGATTTTCAATTTCAGGAACCCATTTTGTAATATCTACCATCATTGATGATAAAACTTTTACATTTCTTGTTTCTGTTTGAATCCAAACATATGGAACTGCAGCATTTTGAATTTCATCAGCTAATTCTCTAGTTACAACATCACCTTTTTCTGCAATGAATTCACCAGTTGAAGGATCTGTAACATTTTCAGCAAGAACTTGTCCACTAATTCTATTCTTTAATGCTAATTTTTTATTAAATTTGTATCTACCCACTTTAGCTAAGTCATATCTTCTTGCATCAAAGAACATTGATGAAATTAAGCTTTCTGCGCTGTCCACTGAAAGTGGTTCACCTGGACGAATTTTCTTGTAAAGTTCTAACAAACCACCTTCATAGCTTCCCTGTGGATCCTTTTCTGTAATTGTAGGATCTTTTTCAAATGAAGCTAAAATCTTTGGTTCTTCACCAAATAATTCTAAAATCTGCTGATTTGTACCAACTCCAAGTGCTCTAATAAACACTGTAATAGGTACTTTTCTTGTTCTATCTACACGAACATTGAAAACGTCATTGGAATCAGTTTCGTACTCTAACCAAGCTCCACGGTTTGGTATTACTGTACACGAAAAAAGCTCTTTTCCAACTTTGTCATGATCAATACCATAATAGATGCCTGGCGAACGAACTAATTGACTTACAATTACTCGCTCTGCACCATTGATAACAAAGGTACCAGTCTCTGTCATTAAAGGTAAATCTCCCATGAAAATTTCATGTTCATTTATTTCATCTGTCTCTTTATTATGAAGTCTTACCTTAACCTTCAAAGGGGCTGCATATGTAGCATCTCTTTCTTTACACTCTGGAATTGTATATTTAACATCATCTTCGCATAATGTAAACCCTACAAAATCCAAGCTAAGATGTCCACTGTAATCAGTTATTGGAGAGATATCAGAAAAGGCTTCTTTTAATCCTTCATCTAAAAACCATTGATAGGAATCCTTTTGAACTTCTATCAGATTTGGCATCTCTAATACCTCTTTTTGTCTCGAGTAACTCATACGCATGCCTTTTCCAGCCTTGACCGGACGTAATCTGTTTTTCTCCATTGACGTTTCACCTCTCGTTTTTATTTTCATTATTAATTATTAACTAGTTTATGAGGCTTTTTTTATCATTTAAGCCTACTGCACCATAATAGTGCAATTTATAGTATACAACCAAACCAAATTAATTGCAAGCTTAAATTACTATTATATACGCGTATTCTCCATTTTTATATATTTTATATATTTTATTATGCCTTCTCTGTCTTTTGTTATCCATTTTATATAAGAAGAAATAGAATTAACCTGCCACAACAATTTTTAAACTTTATATATACAAGAAACAAAGCGTATAGTCTCTAATCTTTTAATCAATCATTTTTCAATAATGATTTCTAAATCAGATTCCATACGCTTTATTCATTATGGCCGCGCAAATCAATTTGACGCTTATAACTTCTATCGTTCTCTATTTTCCTTATACTTTATGCATATTTTATTTCGGTTTTTCAAAATGTAATCTTATATTTTCTAGTTATTTATGGTTTACAATATCAAATATTTCACCGAAAATATGATAAAATGTATAATTTGCCTCTATTTTTTTTCTTGCATTCAAGGCAATTTCTTTTCTTTCATTTTCATTTTTTAAATAATAATCAATTTTTCTTACCAAGTCATCATCATCTTCATAAATCACAAATTCTTTGTCAACATCGAAGAATTCAAATAAGTCCCGTTGATAATTTGTAAGCAAAAAACCACCGCTCCCCATTATATCCATACAGCGAAGTGGTATTCCTGTTTTTATACTTCTTAAAGTTATATTCAAATTTATTTTACTCAGATAAAACACCAAGTTCATTTCTTTTATATAGTCTGCAACCCCCATATTTTTTACACCCAAGACCTCAGCCTTTTTTTCCCAGGTAAAAAGTTTACATCTTCTAGGATATTCTCTTCCAACTCTTTCTAAAATTCTTCTTCTTTCCTTTTGTGTTATTTTCCTATTCATTACATAATTTTCATATATATAATCCAAGCCAAACGCACCTTTAGGCGTACCATAACCAAATTCTTTTTCAAGCATATCTATTATATCTGGCGTCAAAACCTTTTTCACAAAACTATAACCATATATCTTTTGTTGAGCACAAACAATTGCATCCATATAACCATTAAGATATTCATTCTTTTTCCCTTGTATTCTGTCGTAATAATTATACTCTTCATCATACAATTGTCCCATAAAAGATATATCGCATGTAAGTTTTTCCTTATCATATTCTGTTTCAAGCATTCTATCTATTAATTTAGGATCTGTTGGCAGAATCATATAAAAAACATTTCTTAATCCGCCCTCATACAACTCCTTATATTGTGAACTATCAAACAAAAACACATAATTGGTAGGATATTTTAGCTGATATGAATATAGCATAACGTACGGGCAATCATAAACAAACGAAATATATTTCATATTATTTTTATAGCAAAACTCTGATAAAACCGGATAAAAATTATACGAAAAGCATATATCAATATCGTTTTTTTTGCAAAATTCAGTAATATCTCTATCAAATTTATCACTTTTGTCTTCTTGATAATCCTCATGTGCAAACTCAAAAACATTATGTTTCATTTTTTTGAATGCGTCTATCGTCCCTTCTTTCGCATAGCACAACCAATCCAGAAATAGTATATTCATTTTTCCCTCCTAAAAAACATAAAATATCATCTATTATTGACCCCTTGCCGTCCACTAAATTTATTTCTTATTTTTATTTCTGCCATTTATTTCTTTTAAAATTTTTCTTTTATTCTTACCACTTTATATATCAAAAGCTATTGCCAGCATTTTTGTTAATTGTTTAGCCATGGAATAATTTTTTTTCAAAAATTCATATCCATTTTCAGCAATCTCATTTCGTTCCTTCTCATGTAACATATAATATTCTATCTTTTCTTCCAAATTTTCTAAGCTTACATAAACGTCTAACGCCTCCCCTTGTGGAAAAAGCTCTAACACTTCAGTTTGATAATTAGACAAAACAAAACCTTTACAACTTAAAATATCAAAAACCCTAAGCGGAACCCCCGTTCTGATAGCTTTACTTGTAGTATTTATATTAATTTTCGATTCATAAAATATCCTTGGCATTTGTGTTTTAGTCTTTGCTTGTCCACAATTGTTTACTTTAGGTAAGCAACTAGTATCACTCAATGTATATAAATCGACATTGAATTTTTTTGATAACATTTTAAATGTATCAACTCTTTCTTTTGCCGTCACCGCCGCCCCCATATAATATTGTGTAAATATAATTCTATCTGTCAAATATTCATATTTATTTACATCTTCAAACTCATTCATATATTTTTTAATTTTCAACACAAAATCGTCATCCACTATTTGATCTATCATATACGTACCATAACACCACTCTTGCATATCACTGATTCCAGCCAAATACCCTCTATAAAAATCCGGAATATTTTTTTCATATAATGAAATTGGATTTTTTTCTGTATATAAAGATCCCACAAAAGAGATTTCATGTTTAAATTTTCTTTTTTCTTCAAATATTTTTTCTTTTTCCTCAACTCTTGCCCCCAAGGGCAAATGAAACACGCATTTTTCATTATACTTTGCTATCTCTTCTTTTAATTGTCTATCAAAAATAAAAATTCGATTATTATCATTTTTTATTTCCTTTGTATACAACTCTAATACTGGCGAATCCACAACCCATGTAACATATCTGATTTTATAAATTTTGGCTATCTCTGATAAATAAGGGAAAAAATTTATAGAAAACACGAACAATATATTATTACCATCCAACAATTCTGCTATTTCTAAAACTTCCCTTTCTACAGGAAATCTTTTATCATACACTTCCCTATCATACTCTATTATTTCAATTCCAAATTCTTCAAATGTCTTTATAATATCGTCTTCACAAATACTCCCATATCTATAAAACAACATCTTCATATAATCATTCACCTTTCAGGTACATGAATCTTTATTTTCTATCACTATAACAATATGTTTATCGACAAATATGATAAGAATTTAATATTATCTCTGTATACAAAAAAGGCAGGAATCATAATGATTCCTGCCTTTTAAACTTTCAACGTAAGTTAAATACTAAAATTATTTAAGAGTAACTTTAGCTCCTACTTCTTCAAGTTTTGTTTTGATTTCTTCTGCTGAAGCTTTGTCAGCCTGCTCTTTGATAACCTTTGGAGCGTTATCTACAACATCTTTAGCTTCTTTTAATCCTAAACCTGTTACTTCACGAACAACTTTGATAACTTTAACTTTCTGTGAACCAACTTCTGTTAATTCAACATCAAATTCAGTTTTTTCTTCAGCTGCTCCAGCTGCTGCTCCACCTGCTACTGCTACAACACCTGCTGCTGCAGAAACGCCGAATTCTTCTTCGCAAGCTTTTACTAAATCATTTAATTCTAATACGCTTAACTCTTTGATAGCATCGATAAATTCTTCTGTAGTTAATTTTGCCATTATAATTTCCTCCATTTTGAAATATAAAAATTTATGACTTTTGTCATTAATACTTTTTTAACACCAATTATTCAGCTGGTGTCTCTGCTGGTGCAGCCTCTTCAGCTACATCTGAAGCATCACCTTTTTCTGCAATTTGCTTAATAACACGAGCAAAGTTTGCAATTGGTGACTGTAAGCTTCCAAGTAATCTTGAAAGTAACTCGTCTCTTCCTGGAATTTCTGAGATAGCTTTCATTCCTTCTGCATCGTAAAGTGTTCCTTCTACGATACCAGCTTTAATCTCTAATGCTTTTGCTGTTTTAGCAAATTTAGCAATAATTCTAGCTGGTGCTGTTGCATCATCTTTAGAAATTGCGAAAGCATTAGGACCTTCAAGAGATTCATTTAAACCTTCAAACTCAGTACCTTCGATTGCTCTCTTAACTAAAGTATTTTTGTATACTTTGTAAGTAACACCAGCTTCTCTTAACTGTTTACGTAACTCTGTATCTTCTGCAACAGTAAGTCCACTATAATCAACAACTAAAACTGACTGAGCATCTTTGATTGTTTCTGAAATTTCCTGTACTATAGGCTGTTTAAGTTCTACTTTTGCCACGAATCGTGCACCTCCTTTTATTATTTGCATAAAAGACATGAGGTATAAGATTTATATCTCTATAAATCAAAGAAACCTCTCTGCCTAGACAGAGAGGTATAAGTCATTTTTAATGATGGGAATCCCATCTAAAAACTTCCTCGGTAGGCACTACGTTTACGCCTTTCGGCACCTACTGTCTTCGGCAATATGCATTGCTATTATAACATTATATATCACGGATGTCAATAAAAACTTTCCGCAAAACATGTCTGCTTAAATAGGTCTATTGTAAATAATTACTCAGTAATCTTTGTAACGTTTAACTTCACTCCAGGTCCCATTGTAGAAGTGATTACTGCACTCTTAATGTACTGACCTTTCACGCTAGCAGGTCTTGCTTTGTTAACTGCACCCATAAGAGCGCGGAAGTTGTCGCTTAATTGATCTTCTGTGAAAGAAGCTTTTCCAACTGGCACGTGAATGATATTTGCTTTATCTAATCTATATTCAATCTTACCAGCTTTGATATCATTAACAGCTTTAGTAACGTCCATTGTAACTGTACCAGCTTTAGGGTTTGGCATTAAACCTTTTGGTCCAAGTACACGTCCTAAACGTCCTACAACACCCATCATATCAGGTGTAGCTACTACAACATCAAAGTCTAACCAACCATCGTTTTGGATCTTAGGAATTAATTCCTCACCGCCTACGAAATCAGCACCTGCAGCTTGAGCTTCATCAGCTTTAGCACCTTTAGCGAATACTAAAACTTTAACGCTTTTACCTGTACCGTGTGGTAAAACTACTGCTCCACGAACCTGCTGATCTGCGTGACGTCCATCACAACCAGTTCTAAGATGAAGTTCGATTGTTTCGTCAAATTTTGCTGTAGCATTTTTCTTAACAATATCGATAGCATCTTTAATCTCGTAAAGAGCTTTCTTGTCAAAACTTTTTACAGCGTCTTGATATTTTTTTCCTCTTTTCATGAAAAATAACCTCCTGGTGGTATTATCGGGAGAGGGCCCTCCCACTTGTTATTATTAAATGCCCTTTAAATTGTCATCTACTAATGTCTATCTGATTTAATTATATTCCTCTCAGAGTTTATATAACCAATCAGAAAGAAATATCACTAATCGATTACAAATTAGTCAACTACTTCAACACCCATAGATCTAGCAGTACCAGCGATCATGCTAATAGCAGAATCAATGTTAGCTGCATTTAAATCTGGCATTTTTAACTCAGCGATTTCTTGAAGCTGAGCTCTTGTAATCTTTGCAACTTTAGTTTTGTTTGGTTCACCTGAACCACTCTTAATGTTGCATGCTTTTTTAATTAATACTGGTGCTGGTGGAGTTTTAGTTACAAAACTGAAACTTCTATCTGCATATACAGTAATAACTACAGGGATTAATAAATCTCCTTTATCTGCTGTTTTTGCATTAAACTGTTTTGTAAACTCTACGATATTTACACCATGCTGACCAAGTGCAGGTCCAACTGGAGGAGCTGGAGTTGCTTTACCTGCAGGGATCTGCAATTTAATATATCCTTCAACTTTTTTTGCCATTGGAATTGCCTCCTTAATTCATTTTCTTAACTTCTGCGAAACTTACTTCAACTGGTGTTTCGCGACCGAACAGTTCAACTGTAATTGTAACTGTTTGTTTGTGTTCATTGATTGCTTGGATAACACCAATAGTGTCTTTCCAAACGCCACCGATAACAACAATTGTATCACCGACTTCAAAATCAATAACAATACTTTCTGATTTGATACCTAATGGTTTCATTTCAGCTTCAGTGAGAGGAACGGGTTTACTTCCCGGTCCAACGAATCCAGTAACGCCACGAGTATTTCTTACTACGTACCATGTGTCATCATTCATAATCATATGAACTAAAACATATCCTGGAAACATTTTCTTGGAAACCTGTTTCTTGGTACCGTTCTTCACTTCTAGTACTTCTTCCATAGGAACTCGTACTTCTAAGATTTGATCTTCAAGATGTCTGTTTTCAATTGTCTTTTCGATATTTGCTTTGACCTTGTTCTCATATCCTGAGTATGTATGAACTACATACCAATTTGTTTCTGACATAAATCGTCTTCCTCCATTACAATGTAAATCCCACTATGTAGTCTACGCCATATTGAATACCCCTATCCATTAAAGCGATAATCGCTCCAGCAATAATAGAAATAACAATAACAGCAGTAGTCTGTCTTGTAAGTGTTTTTTGATCTGGCCAGATAATCTTTTTGAACTCAGTCTTAAGACCGGTAAACCAGCTCATTTTTGGAGCTTTTTCTAACTTTTCGGTTTCTCCCATTTTCTCACTCCTTCACTCTATTCAGACTATTTTGTTTCTTTATGTACTGTATGTGTCTTGCAGAATCTGCAGTACTTCTTTGTTTCCATTCTGTCCGGATGAGCTTTTTTGTCCTTTGTCATGTTATAATTACGACGCTGGCACTCTGTGCAAGCTAATGTAATCTTTGTGCGCACAACTTCCACCTCCGTTTAATTTCTTTGTTGCTTAATACCTATTATTAGGCATAAAAAAAAGACCTACTTTTAAGCCTTCTCAATATAACACAATATTTTTTTCTCGTCAATATATTTTTTTTGATTCTACCACTTTTTACAAAAAAAAGCAAGTATTTTTATTAAAAACTATTGATTTTACTCTCACTTTATTGTATAATTGTCATATAGTTATACTTATTAATATGAGTATATTGTATTCTTAACTTACAGTTTTATGAATTATGTCATAAAATATTGTTTTATCTAGTTTTTAATTATATTTATTCTACATAATTTTTACATCTTAGTTATTATTTTTATACTTTTTTTATACTTCATAGTAACACAATCCCTTTTTTACTTTTTTATACTTCATAGTAACACAATCCCTTTTTTACTTTTTTATACTTCATAGTAACACAATCCCTTTTTACATTATTTTATAACTTAATATTTTGCTCACAGGTACCTGCATAGCATTCTATGTTTTTTACTTATAATTTTAATTGTTGTATTTTTTCATTCATACCTATTCCCCTCTAGTGTTAGTATTTGGAAAGGAGGAGAGCTCATGGCAAAAATTGATAATGTATATGCTTATTATATTTCTTCGACTAGTAACAAGAAATCATCTAAATATGATTATCATTCGAAGAATGATTTAAAAAAAGTATATACAAAAATAATACAAGTTAATAAGGACTCTCCTCTTTTTAAATTAGCGGAACCTTCAACTGCAAAACGTTTTGCGATTGATATCAAAGAGACTTCACGCAGTCTGTTGCATGTTGTGGCTTCTCTTTCTAACGAAGACAGTTTAGAAAGTTGTTTCGATAAAAAGGTGGCATACTCTTCTAATCCTGACGTTGCTGATGCTACTTTTTGGGGAAATTCATCCTATAACGAAAATGATACGTTTACTTTACATATAGATAGTTTGGCAAAACCTCAGGTTAACACAGGTAATTTTTTAAAAGCAGATATTTTGTCTTTTATTCCTGGAAATTATACTTTTGACTTAAAAACCCAATCTTCAACCTATGAATTTCAATTTAATATTAAGTCAACAGATACAAATTTTATGATTCAAAATAAATTAGTTAACCTCATAAATTCTTCTAATGTAGGTTTAAAGGCGTCACTTATTAGCGATGATGATAATGCTAACGCCATTAGACTTATTGGAAATAATACAGGTTTAGTCGAAAATAACAAACAACCATTTAGTGTTTTTCCATCTTCAAAGAACAATTCCATTGCTATGATGGATGTATTGGGTATCACTAATATTTCTCATCCTGCATGTAATTCTTCTTTTACTATTGATGGAGAACCATATTCATCAACTTCAAATTCCTTCATATTAAATAATGACATTGAATTACTCTTACTTGCTGAAGGTGATGATGCTACTACTAAAATTGGATTCAAAAATAACGTTGAAGCTATTTCTGAAAATGTAACAAATTTAACAACGGCATACAATAATATGCTTACCTTAGCCCAAAACTACGCTACTATTCATGAAAAGCAAAATAATCGGAATCAATTTTTTTTATCAATGGCAAGTATTTCTGTTGGTATGAAATCGCAACTTGACTCAATAGGCCTTGAAGTTTCTGATAATGGATACGTTTTTGTTAATGACTTACTATTAGAAGATGCTGTTTCAAGTAAAAATCTCGATGAAACTTTTGAAACATTAAATTCTTTCAAAAATTCCATTGGATCTAAAGCAGATGATATTTCCATTAATCCTCTTGCTTACATGGATAAAATTATTTACGAATATAAGCCTCCTTACAATAATTTTCCTACTCCATATGTACCATCTGTTTATGTCGGATTGTTTTTAGATAATTACGTTTGATCCTAATACTAGGGAGCATTCTTAAAGAATGCTCCCTGATATTTTATCCTAATAAATTTTCATCAATTTCTTTTACATACTTCAAAAAAACCTCCCGCCATAAACGATATACCACATCAGCTTCTGTATCAACTGTCACATAATGATGGATATTAACCTTTCCATTATCCCAAAATGCACATTTATAGCCTCGATAAATATATTCTATACACTCTGATATATCATAATAGTGCCAATGATCAAATATGTCTTCTCTCCATGGTACGTCTTTATTCGTAAACAAAAAAACACCATCTATAGCTTTTGCTGAATATAAAATAATATTATCATTAGCCTTACCTATAATCCTTAAATTATTCCCAATATGAGATGATTCCACTGTTTGTGCTTCATGATTTTGTACTACTTTCACAAAACCGTAATCTATATCTTTCTTTTCAAACCAACATCCATTTTTATTAATCTTTGCGGAGCCTGCAACACCTAATAAATTAACATCTTGATTTTGTTGTAATGCTTCTACCGCATCTATTAGGATATTCTCTTCAATCAACCACACATCATGATGTATATAAAGTTTATATTTTGCATTTGTGTTTAATATTGCCGCATTATAACCACTTGCCATACTTTTTGCATTTATTACTTCTATAACTTCTAACGAAAAATCCTTTGGTATATCTAATGTTTTAATATAAGCTTCGCATTCTAATCTCATTCTATTATCATTAGTACAAAAAATAATGGCTATTTTCTTTTCATCATATTCAACACCTTCATTTTTTTTATTTATTAATCGTTGTGTTTCATTCCACTCTTTTAGCTCATAATTTACAATTGTACTTTCACCTTGTTTTAAAATATCATTTTTTTCAATTTTTCTTTCATAGTCTATTATCTCACAACTCTTTGTTTTGTCTAAATTCACTATAATTTTTTTAAAAAAATTTTTTTCTTTTTTTTCTTTAAAAATAATTTTCTTTTTTTCTTCATCATGATTGCATTCGTATAATTTTTTTACAGAATGTACGAAGGTATGATAAATTTCTATATAGTATTCACTAAAATTCTTTCCTTGCTTTTTAGAAGTTTTCAAATACTCTGCGACTTTTTCATACATTGGCACATCATCATACAGTAATGGAACCATTTCTCTTATAAATAATAGTAACATTTCCGGTGTAACATCATATTTTAAAATAGTTTCTGCCAATGATTCTTCACTTGTTTCAGGAATTCCATACAACATTCTTTCTAGATAAAAGCGCACTTCCTTAAAGACTTCATAAAACCCCTTAATGTTATCTTTATATTTATCAATGCAATTATAATCTTCTAATTTTTTTATATCATTTGGGTATACTACTTTTTTTGTTCTCTTTATCTGCATCAAACCTATCTCTAAAATGTTTTTTAACATAAGTATTTCTCTATCAATAAATATTTTTCTACATTCACTGTCTATATTTGAAGAGCTAGTTAATTCTGTAATTAATTTAAAAACCACATCATAACTTTTTAGATTTATCATTTCTATAAAGATTTGTTTTGCAGTATTCAATATTTTCTTTACAACTAATCCTTTTTTATTACGAATATTATAATATTCTTCATCAAGAGATTCAGAAATTTCTTTTGTAATATGCTCCTTATTAATTTCTTTTAAAAGTTTTACAAATATTAGCCACACTAGCTGTTCTTCAAAATTTTCTCCATTCTCTGCTAAAAGTCCTTTTATGTAGTACCATCTATAATCCAATGGATATTCAATAAATGCTTCTTTTAATACTTCTTCTACTTCATGTATCCTATTACAATCTATAAAACTCGAAACAAGCTCAAAATACTCTTCTGAATTCTTTTTTACAGACTCCTTAATTATGTAAAGTAAGCTTATTTCTACAGCTTTTATGTAGTTTTTTTCTTCATATTGAGCAACCGATTCACGACATAGTCTAGGATCTGGTATACTAATTTCACCGTTTGCTATTTTATCCAAAATTTCAGCTAATTGCACGCCATCTTCATTATTAAAAAAATATCCATTTACCCCTTCTTGTATATAATCAATAACAGTCGGCGTACTTAAAACCATTCTTCCATAAGCTAATGCCTCTGCTCCAACTAAAAGAAAGCCCTCATAATCAGACGCTGCAACTAGGGCTACTTCATCTTCTAAATAATCCCATGGATTATCTTTCCACCCTAAATATTTTACTTTGTCATCCATTTGTAAATAGCTTATTATTTCAAATAATTCTTTTTTATAATCTCCATCTCCAATTATCTTAATACTCCAGTCACTTTTTGCTCTATACATTGCTTCAAGAATTATGTCCAATCTCTTTTCTGCCGAAACTCGCCCTACATATATTAGCTTATTACTTTTTTTTCTTACATCACCATTTACATAGTTTATTTTTTCAAAATAATCTTCTTTAGGAAAAACAATAGGATTAGCTATATAATAAATCTTATCATCGTTTACTCCATCTTGTTTCAATTGCTTAATTATCGCTTTATTTATACATAAATGATAATCTGCCTCTTTAAGTTCTTTTATCCCACCTAAGCCAACTGAATTGTACATATTTACATCATTATGTACCCAAGAAACAATCTTAAACTCCGCCTCAGAATTATTTATTAAATATTGCTGAGATAACTTAACCACTTTAGACATTATCGGATAATTAAGTGTCACACAAAGCATAGGTTTTCCATGTACTTTTATAAAATTTGCATATGTCATTGCCATTTTTTCTAATTGTTCACTTATATTCTTTGAAGAATCATATACTTTATATTCATATGCTTCATCGTAACCTTCAAGATATTCTATACCTAAACCCAAATGAATAAATCTAAATTTTATATGTGTAATTTTTTTCCATGAGCTTAATACTTTCTCTATTCCACTTTTTCCACCACCACATGGAGATAAAATATCAACTATCAACATTTTTATACACCTTTCCTTCTTAACCTGTCCATAAAATTTTGTTTATTTTCAATTGGAGTTAATGTAGGTCTTTTCAAATCACTTCTAGCACCTATTGCACTCATCACTTCTATGAATGTTAACCCTTTATTTTTTTTTGTCTGTAATAATGCTTCTTCTAATTCCCACATAGTTTTTACCTTATAAATATATTCATATCCACATGCTTTTGCTATTTTTGAAAACTCACAACCATTTTTGGCTACAGTAGGCATTCCCCCAACTGATTCATGTGCTCCATTGTTTATTAGCACATGTATTAAATTCGATGGCTTTACTTCTCCTATTACAGGTAGTGCTCCTAAATGCATAATAGCTGCACCGTCTCCATCTATGCACCATATTTTTTCCTTTTCATTACTGATTGCAATACCAAGCGCAATAGAAGATGAATGTCCCATCGAACCTACTGTTAAAAAGTCATTATTATGCGACATATTTTTATTTTCTCTTATTTCAAATAGCTCTCTACTAGCTTTTCCCGTAGTTGAGACCATAATATCTTCATTAGCAAATTCTACTATTTTTTCAATAATTTCCTCTCTTTTAAGTTTATTATTATTCTTATACTCTATATTTTTTTCAAATTTCAAAGCCTTTTCTTTAACTAAAAACGCAATACTTCTTCCTTCTTCTAACTCTTTTTTTAATTCTTTTAAATCTTCTTCTAAAGTTTCTTCTGTTGTATTTTCTGTAAGTGTTACATTTTTTATTTGCATCAAATCAATTAAATCTTTCGTTATTTTACCTTGGAATTTATGCTGTGGTTCATCTTTTATTCCGTCTTCTCCACGCCATCCTATAACAAAAATAACTGGTATATTATATACATCTGGCGATATCAACGATGCAATTGGATTAATCACATTCCCTTCTCCACTATTTTGTAGATACACTAAAGGAATCTTTCCTGTTGCCAAATAATACCCTGCTGCTATGGCAACACAATTTCCCTCATTTGCAGCAATCAAATGATGCTTATTATCTACTCCGTATTTATCCATCAAATAATTAACTAACGGTTTAAGTTTTGAATCTGGAACTCCAACAAAAAAATCAACTGCTAACATTGAAATAAATTTTTCTACTAATAACATAGTTATACTTCTCCTCTTTGTAAAAATTTCATCAATTCAACTTCCTGATTCTTGTAAAAAGGATAATCATGGCTTGCATCCATTTTTTTAGGTATCATATAATCTTCTCCGTATAAATACTTCAATATTTTATCATAATTTCGGGGTATAAATATTGTTGTATTTTCAAATGGAACTTCTATTGCTTCTAAATAATCCTCTTTATCAAATATAAAATCCTTATCTTTGGTTTGTCTTTCTAGTACGCATTGTAGCCTTTTGGTATCATCATAACTATAAATACTAGAAACTTTCTCACACAAATCAAATAACTGATAAGATAAATCAGCATCTCTATTAAATTTAACCGCACACATCTCCTCAATCGAACAAATTGCATCTTCTAAATCTTTTTCATCGACATTTTCTAACTCTTCACCATCAACACATTTTCCTGCTTTTTTATTATTTACTTTCTTTAATAAATTTTCTGTACTTATAATAATATCTATAATAGTTTTTTGTAACTCATCTTCTTTTGTATCATCACTTATTCCATCTAATATCTCTATATCAAGCCCAACAATATAAGGACATCCATGATAATATTCTAACTTTTCTCCACTGTAGGGAATTTTAGAACCATTGATAATTCTAGTAAAAAAATTTCTATATTCATTATCATCTGCATAATTTAAAATCATATAATCATTTGGTAATTCATTTTTATGCTTGATAAATTCTATCCAATCTTTTCTCTTCATAATGATATCTATGTCATCATCCCATGGTATAAAGCCTTTATGTCTAACTGCTCCTAATAGAGTCCCCCAATGGGCAAAATATGTAATATTATATTTCTTACATATATTTTCAAATATTTTCAACACTTCTAATTGAGCAGCCCATGCTCTTTTCATCATGGTTTCTATATAAAATCCTTCTCTAATTTCTCCGTCAAAATAATTTTCTTCAAATTCTAACATTTTTCATACCTCTTTCCTATTTGACTAATTAACCAATCACTAATCTTTTCTGACGCGCAACCTTGTTCATATACTCCTAATTTTTTTAACCACTCTTTAAGATTCTTCTTGTATTCTGTTATATCAAAATTTTTTATAACATTTATCAATTCATCATTTGAAGTAGCTAACGGAAATGGATAATTTTCTAATTTTTCATATAAGCCTCTCTCTTCAATGTAATCTTTATAATCCAAAGTAAAAAACATTCCTACCTTTCCTAAAATTGCAAAATCATATATATAGCTCGAATAATCCGTTATAATTGCATCAGAACAAATACCTATTTCTACTGAATCCACATAATCCGACACATCAATTATCTGATTATTTTCTTCCGCCAAATATGAATAATATTTACCACACCTTCTAATATTAGGATGTAATTTTATTAGCACTTTAATGTTCTTATGGACTTTTCTTTCTAAAATATCTATTAATCTTTCTAAATCAATTTTATTACTTTCTCTATCAACATCATTTCTAAATGTTGGTGCATATAAAATCACATACTCATTATCCCTAATTTCTAACCTCTCCCTAACCTTTTTTCGTACACTATTAACTCTTTCTAAATCGTAAAAAATATCATTTCTTGGCACGCCATACTTTAATATCTGATTTTTATCTTTCAGATAAAACGCTCTCTCAAAAATTCTTTCTTGATTCCTATTTCCACACGTTATTGCATTTATAATTTTTCCATCATATATTGCATTCAATTTATATCTAAAACTTAATTTATCACTAGCATCTCTTTCTATTTTTTTTAGCGAAATACTTCCATGCCATAATTGCAAATATATCTGATTTTTCTTTTTCAAAACTAGATGCTCGTCTCTTACATTATCAACCCATGCACTAGCTGTAGCTAATTCAAAACAGGCTTTTAGTGAACGATACTTAACTTTTCTAATATAGTTTGGCATAGGCTCATTTTCATCTTTTACTAACCATACCAAATCTAATCCCTTGTAGCTTTGCAATTTTTTTGCTATTTCTGCTGGCGAATCTCCGAAACCTGATCCTTGAAAATTTAAAAATACAATTTTTCCTTTTTTAGCAGGCAAACAACTCATTATTTTTGAAAACACTAAAAAAATTAATATATGATATATTTTTATACTAAACTTTTTCACTATCTTCATACTTTTCCCCTTTTAGCTTAAATATAATCCCCTTATTATTTACTCCAAATTTAAACATATAAAACACTACTAAACAAACTGCATTGAATAAAACTTTAATATATCCCATTTTTAGAAAACTATTAAATGACGTTAGAATAACAGCCATAACTATAGCTGTAAAACTAGGCCATAGCAAATCGCTTAGTATTTCTCGTCCTTTATATCCTATCAATTTACCCATTACATATAAATTTATTATCGCCACGACAATACTATACAAACATGTCATTTGTGCTATTGCAATTACACTTTTTTTCATTCCGATTAATATTAATATCAAATATAATGGTTTTTTTACTAATTCTATTTTTAGAACAATATCACTTCTCCCTGTTGATTTTACTATTTGAATACTAATCTCACCTATCAAAAAAAATGGAATGCTTAATATCCCATATTTCATAAATTCTACACATCTAGCCCATTTTGCGGTAAATAATCCAATAATAATAGTATCAGATATCGTATACATCACAGCTAAACCAGGGAATATTACAAAAGATAGTTTTTTTATTACTTGTCTTATTAATTTCTTTTTTTTCAGTTTATCCTCAACCTTTGAAAATGCTGAAAATAATACACTAGAAATCGTTCCTGTAATATTATTAAACATTGCATTTGGAATTTGGTTTCCCTTATTATAAAATGCTAATTGTGTTGCATTGTAATAGCCACCTATAAAAACAGTTTGAATCTGATTAAAAAAAGTTCCTATAAAATCAGCACACATTATTTTCCAACCATATCCAACTAATACTTTTGCCCTTTTTATCGAAAAAACTCTTTTAGGATACCACTTAATTATGAATGATAAAACAACACTATCCATAACTGAATTAGATAAATATTGCATAACTAAAGCCCACACTCCATATCCCTTCACAGCTAAGTATATTCCTAAAAAAGCGGATATCATAGTACCTATAAGTGTCGCCCAAAAAAATTTTTGAAACTCCATTTTTTTCACAATATATGCATGTTGTATTGTATTATATGCACCTAATATTATTCTAAGTGAAAAAACTCTTAGAACAATTGTTAATCCTTGTATTTTGTAAAAATGTTCTATCAAAGGTGCACTTACAAACATTATCATATACAAGCAAATCGAAATAAACAAACTACAATAAAATATCGTTGAAAAATCATCCTCAACTGCATTTTTATCCTGTATTAATGCAGTTCCTAACCCACTTGATACGAGTACATCTGCTAACGTGATAAACAAAAAGACTATTGCTACCATTCCATAATCATCTGGCATTAAAATTCTAGCTAATATTATTGAAACTATAAAAGATACTCCTTGCGCTATTATCCTTTCTGCAAATTTCCAGCCTATTCCTTTTATTATGCTTTTTTTTATGTCATCATGCACCTAAAATATTCCTCCACCTTTTTAGTATAGAAAAAATTTTAAAATGTTTTACAAGTAAATAGGTTTTTACTCTAACCAAAATATCTTTAGATCTATTTTTCTTATTTTTGTACTCCATAAAAATTCTTCTCTTTAATATTTCATAATCTAAAGTTTTTTCGATATTTTCATCGTTGAAACGAATTATATGTATTAAACACATAAGCGTGTAAGCCTGATCTTCTTTATATCTCATATTTTTAAAATACATATATCTATCCCACAATGCCATCAACGAACACATTATTTCTTTTACCGTTTTTTTAGTATTAGTTATACTTCCTTCTCTCATTCTATACACATAATATACGCCTTTTACCTTAGCAACTTTATCCACTTTTGGCATAATTTCATTTAATAAAAATTCATCTTCATGAACACGACCTGGTAAGAATTCCACATCATTAAACAACTCTTTTTTATACAATTTAGCACACGAAACATTGTATTTAATTCCTTTTTCTATTCTAATTGATCTCCAATATCCTTTTTCATCTACTACTTCAAATTTTGTAATTGGATCGAATTCCTTTTTATCTTTTCCATAATATTTTACAACACCTGTAACCGCAAAATCAGCGTCACTAATAAGTAATGTTTCAAGCATTTTTTCATACATTTTAGAAAAAACCACATCATCTCCATCAACAAAGCTTAAAAATTCACCTTTTGCTTCTTTTATTCCTTTATTTCTTGCCTCTGAAAGTCCTTTATTTTGTTGATGATACACTCTAATTCTTTTATCACTTTTGGCTAATTCATCACAAATAATACCCGATTTATCTGTTGAACCATCATCTACTAGTATAATTTCTATATTTTCATAAGTTTGTCTTTCAATCGATTTAACGCATTTTTTTATATATTTTTCAATGTTATATACTGGCACTATCACAGATATTAATTCTTTCATTAGCAATATCTCCTTTTTTATATTTGTTCTAACATTCTCTTAACCTGATCTTTTATTGTTCCATAACTTTTTAATCTCTTTATGCCGTTTTCTCTAATTCTATTTCTCTCAGATTCATTTCTTAAATAAAAATCTGTTAACCCTACTAGCTGTTCAACATCATCATAAAGAACTATATCATTTCCAATATCAAAATATTCCGCTAATTCTTCTTGAAAATTCGATATCAAAAATCCATCTGAGCCAAGTATTTCCCATACTCTAAGAGGTATTCCTGTTCTAATTGTTTTGAGAGAAATGTTCAAATTTATTTTCGAATTATAAAATACTAATGGCAATTTTGTATCATAATCAATATATCCCTTATTTATCACATCTTTCATTTTTTCGTTATTTTCATTTGAGTACAATACAACATTATTTTCATGCGATAAAATCGTCAATACAATTCTTCTTTCTCTTCGCGTTATCTCACTTGCAATTAAAAATTCGATTTGTCTATTAGTAACTTGAAATTTTTCTTTTACTCTTTCTTTATATGCTTGATTCATTTTCTTTATTAAATTATTAGTTACTAATTCATCTACTATATATGCCCCATATAGCTGCATTTGAGAACGTATTACACCTTCTATATACCCTTTTTCGTAATCATATAATGGCTCGATTACAGACGGATAGTCATTATCATATAATTTTCCTACAAATGATATATCTGATTTATATTCTTCCATTTTACTTGCCTTAGTTTCTCTTATAATTTTTTGTAGATGATTATAATCACATCTTAATGGCAAATGAAAACTTTCTATTCCTTGTTTTTTAAAACATTCTACTTGTCCTCTATCAAATGTAAAAATTCTATTTGTCTTATATTTCATTGTACTTAAATCTCTAATGTGTATAGGAGAATCATAAATCCATGATATATATATTATTTCTTTATTATTTGCTATTTTCGCAATTATTGGATTGTAATTAATTGAAAAAATTGCATCTATTTTCTTATTATCGTTAATACACTCTATAAACTTTTCAAATGTGTCTTCAAATTCTTTGTTATTTTCCCACTCAACTATATTTTTTTCATAAACAATATACTCAACATTAAGTTGATCCAATGCATCCACTATCGAATTTTCAAAAAAAGAACTCCACTTCCAATAAACTAATCTCATTTTTTTCTCCTTCTAGCCAAAAAAGGCAAGTTGTTTAACTTGCCTTCTTTGAATGTCTGCGACAACATTTTCAACAGTTATATTATTTAATCAATGAAAGAACTCCTTGCGTCTGAGTATTAGCTTGTGCTAACATTGCCTGACCTGCCTGCTGGATAATACTTGTAGCTGAGTATGCTACCATTTCTTCTGCCATATTTGTATCTCTGATACGTGATTCAGCTGCTTGTGTATTCTCTGATGTTGTATCAAGATTTTTAATGGTATGATTCAAACGATTTTGTAATGCACCAAGAGTTGCTCTTTGATCAGATACTTGTTGGATAGCCGACTGAACAAGAGACATCGTTTTTCCTGCACTTTCATTAGAGGATACACTAAGTGATACCAATCCAAGGCTTGAGGCATTCATATTTGCAATTGATATTTCTATAGTCTGACCACTTAATGAACCAACTTGCAATTTTTTTTCAGAAAATGATCCATCTAACAAATTCATAGTGTTAAACTGTGTTGTACACTGAATTCTATCAATTTCTGATAACAATTGATCAATTTCTAATGTAATTGCTTCCCTATCATCTTTGGTGTTAGTATCATTAGCTGCTTGTGTAGCCAACTCATTCATACGTTGCAATATGTTATGACTCTCATTTAATGCACCTTCAGCTGTTTGGATTAACGAAATAGCATCCTGAGCATTTGTAGAAGCTTTCTTTAAACCTCTAATCTGACTTCTCATTTTTTCTGAAATTGAAAGACCTGCTGCATCATCAGCTGCCTTATTAACTCTATATCCAGAAGATAATTTCTCGGTATTTCCCGCAAGTGTTGCTGTAGTGATTCCTAACTGTCTATTAGTGTTCATTGCCGCAATGTTGTGTTGTACTACCATGATAATTTCCTCCTTGAACTAAATGTGACATCCATGCCACAACTTTTTATCTAACTCCATCTTAGTCTTAAGCAGCATACTAAGATTCTGTATATAAACACACAACTATGTTTACATACACTAGTTATATCGGATTTATTTATTTCAGGTTAACTATTAATTTATTCTTTTTTTTAATTTAATTTATATTACCAATAAAATTTTTATACATTCAAATTAATTATTAATTAAAAATAAATTTAATATTAACTCACAAAAAAAAGAGGTTGGATAAACCAACCTCTTTTGATAGTCCTTTAATTTTAAGTGATAGCTTTAAACACTATTATCTAATTAATGACATTACACCCTGTGTCTGGCTGTTTGCCTGAGCTAACATAGCCTGACCAGCTTGTTGGATAATACTTGTAGCTGAGTATGATACCATCTCTTCAGCCATATTTGTATCACGGATACGTGATTCAGCTGCCTGAGTATTTTCAGCTGCTGTATCAAGGTTCTTAATTGTGTGATTCAAACGATTCTGTAATGCACCAAGTTTTGATCTTTCTGAAGAAACTGTTTTAATAGCTTTTTGAACTTGTGACATAGATTTACCAGCTTTTGCATTATCACTAACTGCTAATGAAGCAATTCCTAATCCAGATGCATTCATCTTTGCAATAGAAACATCAATAACCTGTCCTGATAATGAACCAACCTGTAATTTCTTTCCTGAGAAATTTCCATCGATAAGATTCATTGTATTGAACTGAGTTGTTGAGTAAATTCTATTAACTTCAGATGTTAACTGATCAATCTCGTTCTTAATAGCATTTCTATCATCGCTTGTATTTGTATCTGTTGCAGCCTGTGTTGCCAATTCATTCATACGTTGAAGAATTGCATGTGTCTCATTAAGAGCACCTTCAGCTGTTTGAATTAAAGAAATACCATTTTGAGCATTCTCAGAAGCTTTCTTTAAACCTCTAATCTGGCTTCTCATTTTCTCAGAAATTGATAATCCAGCTGCATCATCTGATGCACGGTTTACTTTGTATCCTGATGATAATTTCTCTGTATGTCCAGCTAATGCTGTTGTGCTAAGACCTAACTGTCTATTTGTGTTCATAGCTGCCATGTTGTGTTGTACTACCATAATTTTTTCCTCCTTGAATAAAACACCGTAGCTTCCTTGCTACTTTCTTAAATAAAATGTTGTAACTGTAATTCAATTTCACCTTACGCGCGACTCAGCGAAACTTCCTCACTTCAAAAACAAATCACTTTGTTTTCTTACACTATATATCGGTAATTTTTTTTTTTACTTAACCTTTTTTCTATTTTTTATTATCTAAAAATTGTGGATCTATATATTCCACCTTTTTCATTGCTTGATTATATCTCTTTAACGCACCCTGATTCGTCCTTATATCTTTTACTTGACGCCTAATGGTACTAAATTTTTTCTTCATTAATTCTTTATTTCTTGCTTCCTGCGCTTGTATTTGAACGCTCTTATCTGTTATTCGTCTTATACTTTCTTGCATTTGACGTATCTCTTCAGCATACAAGGCTCGATTTTTATCTATTTCATCACTTATTTTATTAAAAATTTCTTGAAACCCTTCATCTAATAAATTAAGTTCATTTATACAATTAGACTTCTGCTCGACTATAATATCAAAATCATCTGGCTTTATACCTTGATTTACCAATGCATCTTTTTGTAACTCATCTAATTCTATTATTCTATCTAATATCAATTCTTTTTTTCGTAAACTTTGTAACATAACTTCTATATACGTCTCTTGCATATCAAGCTCCTTATGTTTTGACTACGAATCAACTTATTTATTTGCTAGTGCCTTCTTCATTACCTCTTTCCAAGTATCTCTCATTTTCCTTAAATGTTTTAATATCTCTTCTAATACTTCTTTATCTTTATCCATATTTGCAACAACTAGTCGTTCTTGTATATACTGATACACGTTATCAAAATCTTGTGCAACTGGATATCTCTTGTCTAAGCTTAACTGTAACTCATCAATTATTCGTTCAACTTTAATAATGTTATCGTGAGCTTTTTGAATGTCTTTTTTCGGATGCTGCTCCGTTACATCTACTGCTGCAATCGCAATATTTGTAAACTTAATAGCTGCCTCATATAACATTAAAACTAATTCTGCAGGCGACGCTGTCAAAACTTTATTATTTGCATACGCTGCGTAACCCTGATTTTGTACCATAAAACAAGCCTCCTCATAACTATTTTAATTACTAGCGAAGCAAATGCCTCGCTAGTAACATCATGATTATTATTTAAAGAAATTCGTAAGTGAACTGCTTGAATTTTGTAATTTAGCTAACGCTGTCTCCATAGCTGCAAACTTATTATAATAATAATCTTCTTTTTCTGTAATTCTTGCTTCCCACTCGGCAATTAATTTCTGATAATTATTATACTCTGATGTTAATTGTTTATCGTTATATACCTTATAAGCAGACTTAATTGTTGAACTCTTCATCTGTTTATCAATATTGTCATAAAGCTTTGTTGAGAGCTGTTTCATAAAATCTATAACAGCATCTGGATCAGCATTTATTGCTGTCATTAATTTATCTGTTTTACCTGAAGAAGTATTATCATCTGCATCTCCTGCAATATGGAATGAATTGTACTCATTTTCTGGCGCTGTTAAAATACTTTCTGTCGAAATTCCAAAACTAGATAATGAATAAGTCTTACCATTAATGTTAAAACTACTATTCATTGCAGATGTCATAGCATTCATAATAGTATTTAAAGACGAATCATTTCTAAGTACGGAATCCTTGATTTTAGTCTCCCACTGTTCAACTTCTTTATCGCTCATACTTTCCTTCTCATCATCTGTAAGAGGATCATATCCTTTAGATGAAGGAGCATTGTATAATTTAGTCATTTCATTAATTAAACTATTATACTCTGTGATAAATTCTTTTACTTTGTCATACAATCCTTGAGAATCTGAATTAGTATTAATTGTAATTGGCCCACTGTTAGTTGTAGTAGCTTGAACCGTAATGTTTAGCCCATTAATACTAAAGTTATTTGTGCTATTAGTATACTCAACACCATTTAGTAAAATTGTTGCATCTTTTCCTTCAATCTTTGTTCCGTTAGTAATTCCTAGCTTATCTAATGCACCATTTCCACCTGTATTTGTCGATGTAATAGTAAAATCATTATCAGCACCAGATTTATCTGATCCAATAAAAATCCTATTGTTATCTGTATCGAAATTAACTTTCAAGCCTGCACTAGATAACTTCTCAGTCAAATCTTTTACTGTCATATCTGCATTTACTTCTATTTGCTCAGTCTTAAGATTTACCCCACTACCTTTTGTAACCGTAATGGTTTCTGTTCCAGCAACTCCAAGCTCACTTAGCTTAGTTCCCTCTTTTACGTCATCTCCAAGCTTTTCACCTGTAAGATAGCCTGTTTGAGCTAAGTTTGTAACTTCTAAACTCTGTACACCATTAATTGCCTTATTAGTAGCAGTTACAGTTGCCTTTGTTGTATCTGAAACTGTACTCTTTTTTATTGAATATGCACCTTGGAATTTTAAATTTCCTACGTTAGAATACAACTTATAAACTTTAGAATTTAATGTCTTCCAAGCATCTTGTTTCCAAGATAATTTCGTTTGTTCTTTTTTATATGTATCTTTTTTTAAACTGTATGATGATACCAAGGCCTTTACTAACGCGTCAGTATCTAGACCCGAGTTCATACCTGATAACCTAATTGCCATATTTTATACTCCTTTTAAAAAACAAAATTAACGTGTTATAATTTTTTATCAACTAATAAACCTGCATTTTCCAGGACTATGCCTATCTTATCAAGAACTTCTTCTTGCGGAAATTCTCTAACAACTTCTTTTGTTTTTTTGTCAACAATCTTTATCGTTGATCTTCTTGTTTGTTCATGAACGCCATAAATTACTTCTTGATTTTCTGCTGTGTGCTTCTTCATTTCTTCTATCACTTTTTTTAATTGCGGATTATCTTTGTCGTTGTAAAAACCTTGTTGTTCTCCGCCGTTTCCTTTTCCTTGACCACCGAATTTTGCAATATCTGTAGTCTTAACTGCTAATTGTTTCGAAACGGCCTCATTAGATGCTATTTGTTCTTTAGGTTGCATCTGAACCTTTTTTACCGCCGATGACGAACTTCCTTGTAACGCCATTCCAGCTCCTTTTATAGCTTCTAGGGCCATACATAACACCTCCATGTGAAAAAACTTCTTCCCTGACTTGTAACAAAAATAAGCTTTACAAAAGGACATATCTAACTACAATACCTATCGACTTACTCTTAACCTTATTTTATTAAAAAAAAATAAAAAAAACCAAAGTATTACTAAACTAAATAATACCTTGGTCTTTCTTATATAAATTCCTTTTTACAAGTTTCATAAAATCCATTTTAGGGTTTACATCAAATATTTATTTTTCTACTTTACCGTTTTTCTTTCTATTAAGTTTTGTAACGCTGTTATACCTTGCACATCAACTGATGCCTTATTTTCTTCTTTAATCTGCACATACACTTCTTCTCTATAAATAGGTACCTCTTTTGGTGCAGTTATACCAACCTTAACTTGATCTCCGCGAACCTCTAAAATAGTGACTACGATATTGTTATTAATCACTAACGACTCGCCCTTTTTTCGTGTTAATGCTAACATATCTACTCACCTGCCTTTCCATCCTCGATGTCTTCACGTTTTTTATTGCCTTTGACAAGATCATAGATTTTAAATTTCACAGGGAAATCATCCTCTACTATTATTTGAACCCCCTTATGAGTATCTGCGTTTATGATTATAGGCGCTTTCAAATTAATAGACAAATCCTCGATCTCAGAAGGTACTGTAACCGTTACCAAAATATAAGTATTTTCAGCCGTTAATTCTCCAAGCGGAGCCAGGATTTCATCATTTACTTTAGGATTATAGTCTGGAATAACGGTCTGTGGAACCATTACAGGAAAAGCGGTCTCTGGGTCATCTAATGACTGTAGCCACATAATACTTGTTGCTTCTTTTTCTTCTTCTTTTGCTTTTTCCTCATCAAAAATCAAAGCAAATTTCTTGAAAAGCGGAAGCCCTATCATTCCTGTTTCCATGGTAATAATTTTTTCATCTGCAATGTCAACTGTTCCAAATACTCTTGTTTCTGCCTTCATGGTAATTTCCTCCTTCGTCTCCGACGACGTGTATTTGAAACGATGCCAAGCATCAAAAAAGCATATTTCTCTTTTCCTTGATAAGCATCGATTCATGCAAACCCATAATCATAATAAAAGAAAACTAAAAATTATACAACCTTTTTTTATAAATAGTCCAAAAGTGATTGACGACCTACTTGTGCTGCTGCAGTTAATGAAGATTGATATGCATTATTAGCTGTATAAAAATCTAAAATAACATCAGAAAGATCTCTATAATCATTCTTTACTTTTAGTTCATTAACTGTCGTTTTTTGGTTTTCTACACGCGTCTTAATTAAACTTAATCTTACTTGTGTACTACCTAAATTTGTTACTGCAAGGTTAACATCTCGCTGATATCCATCAAAATTTGTAATATACTGACTATATGTCTTTTGAAGATTATCCTCAGCATATGCTACTTCTTTAGCAGCTGCATCTAAATATGTTTTCAAATTGTTTTGACTAACTTCGTCAGAATACCTTGATTGTTTCATCATATTCGTAATCTTGTCATACTTATCATGCGCAACAATTGCAGAATTGATAATATCGATCATTTCCTCTACATCCCTTGCTATATCTGTCGAAAAAACATCACTAGCCTGAGTGTTAATAGTTATATGAGTATTTATCGCAACTGTATAAGTAATCTGCTGATCCTCTTTAGTATATTCAATTGGATTTTGTGGATCCGTAACATCCTTGCAATCAAAATAATATTCTGGTTTTACATCGCCCTTTGCAAAACCTTTTTTGACGTAGTTTATTTCGGCCAAATAATCATTTGATTTCATAGTATCTGATATATTTTTACCTAGTATCATTTCGCCAGTATTTCTAATTACAATGATCTCATCATCACCTAGCGATTTAACTCCTGTATCATCCTGCCATTCTTGTTCACTCGCATAATATCTATAATTTGCGGTATTTGTCACTTCAACTAAATTATCTGGATCTGTTTGATCAAATAATTTTAGGGTAGGCTCGTTTTGTGATTCTACTCCATTGTACGCTAATCTTAATCTATCATAATTATGTTCTTGTGAAATTGTTCCTGTATACTGCGTACTAGCATCTGTTGGTACTTCAGAACCCTTTGTGTAATAACGTCTATGTTCAATGTCACTCTCTTGGAATTTCTGAGTTATTTCATACGTTGTATCACGTTCATCTTTTGTAAAAACTAACTGACAATTTGTTCTAAAGCCTGTAAAAACTGTTCTACCAGCATAATCCGCATTTCCTTCAGCATAAACTTGCTCACTAAGCGCTGTAAGTTCTTTCCAAATTGTATTTCTATCTTCTGGTTGTAATGTATCATGCGCTCCTGCAACGCATTTTTGTCTGATATCTGTCAAAACCTTATTCATATTCATAAGTGATGTTTTGGTAACATCAATCCAAGACTCTACATCTGGAATGTTATTATCTACAAACTGTGTCATATGGCTTAGATCTGTAGACAATCTAAGCGAGCGCATAGCAATTACAGGATCTTCTGATGCTTTTTCGATTTTTTGTTGAGTCGTCATCTGTGAATTTAATTTATCAACAGATACTTTATTCAAGTTAATATTGTATTTTGTTTTATTCATAATCATGTTATCTGTAACACGCATAGGCTATTCCTCCTTCCGTATACTAAACTCCAGTTTCATTTATAAGTTTGTCATACATTTGAGCCATAACTGAAATTATTTTTGAAGACAAATTATACGCATTTTGGAATTTTATTAAATTCATCGCCTCTTCATCTCTATCTACACCAGAAATAGATTCTCTTTGTCTATCAATTGAAGTTGCTAAATTACTATAATTTTTATTAAATACTGTCGTTCTTTGTGCATCAATAGCAGCATCTGATAATATAGTCTCTAAAAATGAACTTGCTTTTTCTCCTCTAAAGAAGTGAATATCAGATTGCAATTTCTTTAACTCCACAACAACTTCATTTCTATCTATACCATTCACAAGATCATATGCTGTAGCAAATCTTACTGGATTTTTCAAACATTCATTATTAATTTTTACATTATCGATTGTCATATTGTAGTAAGTTGCCTGCTCTGAAGTATATATGCCATCTTCATATACAGCTCTATCACTTACTTTTTCTGACATGCAAAAACTATTTGGATCTTCTGGAAGATTTGCAGTAAAAAATGTAGTCATTGGTTTACCCTCTAAATCTACACCTTTAAGTTCAATTGCATTAAACATACTACAAAACGCTCTCATAAATTCTGTTGCCTGCTTCTGATAATATGGAATTCCGAAATTAGAAATTCCAACTCCACACTCAACTCTAGAATTATTCGTATTCATTTTTGTAATATCATTAGCTGATATCTCTGTTGATAAATTAAATTTTACATTATCAAGCTTTCCATCCTTTACTTCTGCTTCCCATCCTGTGTAATTATATTTTTTATTGTTAATATATAAAACGCCTACTTTATCATGAGAAAAAGCATTAATTGAATCTAAATTTAAATTATCAACCACTACATAATCAGTTGCAGCTTCTCTAATTGTTCCTTTTAAATTTTCGTTATTATTTCCATCTCTTTCAAGTACTAATGCTTTAAGCATTCCACCTGCATTTAGTGTCGCTGCTGCAAAATCTGTCTGCGTATCCTCCCAAATTATGTCATACAAACCATCTGCATCTAATTGATTCAATCGAGCTTTTCTCGACACACACTCTAGTGTTCTGTAATCATTACCATCTACTAGCAATTGACCATTAATTCGTACTTCATAATTTGTTCCACCTAAATAATTGTCAGGATCATTTGTATTTAAAATTTTATATTCCTTAGTTGTAACATTACAAATCGCAGACAATTCATCAACTAATACAGCTCTTTCATCTCTAAGTTCATTTGCTCTTCCATTATTCATTTCAATTTGATTAATTTCTTTATTTAAAATCGAAATCTTCTGCGAAATAACATTAATATTTTCTACATATGCTTTTATCTCTTCATTACAATCATCTTGTATGCTTCTTAAGCTTGATGAAAAGTTGTTAAAATATGTACACAAACTTTGTGCTTGATTTATAAAAGCATTTCTGACTGTTCTATCTGCATTACTTTTACTTATATCATCTAAATTGTTAAACATCTGGTTGAAAATAGTTGCAAAACCACTTAACACTTTGTCATCCTTTAATAAAGTCTGAACTTGTTCAGCGTAATACAATTTTTTTTCATACATACCTTGTTTTTCGTTTGCTTCCCAGAATTTCATATCGTAAAATAAATTTCGCTCTTGTAATATAGATGTAACTTCAACACCTGTTCCAACGCTACCATATTTAGCTGCAACTCTTATAGCATCTGTTGACTGCAAAGTTGCGGTCTGTCTTGTATAACCTTTTGTTTTTGTATTTGCAACATTGTTAGCTGTAGTTGTAACCGATGTTTGGAAAGCACTTAATCCAGATGCACCTATATTTAAACCAAAAAATGTTGATGGCATATGCTTCCCCCCTTTACCTCAATTGCGTTACTATAAGTTCTGTCATTTCACTAATTACTGACATAAACCTACTAGAAGCATTATATGCGGATTGATATTTAATCATTTTTGTTAGTTCCTCATCTGAAGAAACACCAATAACTTCTTGTCTCTTTTTATCTAGCGCTGCTGCAGAACGCTCTAACGTTAGACCTGCACTATGATAAGCCGAACCTCTATTAGCTGTTCTTCCAACAATCTTATCGTAAAAAGCACTTATGTTACATGGAATCGTGTCATCCGGTCCAATAATCATATCCTTAACTTCCCATGCCTGTGCAAGTTGTGCCGACAAATCTCTGTTAACTGCCCCATTTTTAGTATAACAAGGCATCAACCCCGCTTTATTTCTAATTTCAGCATTTACTTCGACTCTACTTAATGAATAATGTGTTGATGGATTATCAACTCTTTCACCATTATATACGTAGTATACCTTACCATCTGCTGCTGTTAATTTCGTATATCTATCTGAACCATATCTTACAAATAATTCGCGTGGTGGCAACTCATTATCTATTCCATATGATGCATTTTCTTCATCTAATATTAAGATAGAATTTGCTTTTCTATATGTTTTTCCAACTTTTCCATCTACTCTATCTAAATATGCGTCTTCATCTTTAAAAACAAATATATCTTCATTACCGTTTTTATCTATATGATTATAAGTGACAGTACCATTATCATACGTAAATGTAGCTGTAGTACCATCATCTAATGTACCTGTAATTGTATCCAAATTTGATTCTTTGAGTGGTGAAAAATGATTATTTACCGTCAAAACTATTTTTCTAAACAAAACAGATATTTCTGATTGAACTTCCATTATTGAACTCTTTTTTAGTTCTTTATATGGAGTTCCGTCATTATCATCACCATTCAAATACTCGTCTGTTCCGTACTCACTTCCTCGCGATAACATCAAAGCTTTCACTTTACCAATATCTGAATCATATTCTGGGGAAATAACTGCATCTAGATTAAAGACATCCTGATATCTTCCAACTCTTTTATCTGATAAATGTTTCCAATATGGGGTATAAAAACCTGTATGATCGTCTTTTCTTAGTTCAATCTCATACGCTCTATCAGTTCCTACCAATTCAATATTCTCAAATGTAATAAAAGCAAAGCCTGTTGCATCTTCTTCAACTCTAATTTTTCCATATGTTGCAAGCTCATCAATCTTAGCATCTCTAATATCTCTAACTGTCATAGCTGTCTCTAATTTTGCTGACTCAACTTTTTGTATTTCCGAATTTAATTTATATATATCTCGCGCAAGTTTATTAATATTATCAATTGAATCTTTTATCTGCTCATTTAAATTATCCTGGTAACTAATAAGATCCGAATATAACGAATCACATCTAGTTAAAAACAATTCAGTTTTCTCAATTACTAAATTTTGATTTGTTGAATTCTCTGGTTCCTTTTCATATTCCTGGAATGACTGCCATAATTCTTGTATGCTTTCTTTGAATTCCATTCCATTTAATTCCTGTAAAAAATCTTCCACCTGTTCTACTACTTCATATGATGTATTATAAAAAGAAGATCTACCTTCTTCTAATCTATATGCTTTATCTAAAAAAATATCTCTTATATGAACAACGTCACCAATAGATACTCCCAAACCATTTTGTTGCATGTTCGTTCTAGTGGTGACGTCCTTAATTCTATTATATGTTTCATCTGCAAAAATAACTTGTTCGCGCACATATCCTACGGTATTTAAATTCGCCAAGTTATTTGCGGTCGTATTAATCGCATTTTGTGCACCTCTAAGACCTGACGACCCAACATATAAACTACCAAAACCATTAGCCATACTCTCAAACCTCCCACACTAACTGTCTGCGCATTTACAACTATTGTTTAGCGTCGAAACCGCTCGTGCCCAACAAACTCCTTGTATTATTGGCATGTTCATCGTAATTGGCAGTCTCTGGTGCCTGCCGTAAACTTTTAAACAAAGTTATGTCAAAATTATTTAATTCTATAGCTTGTTCAATCAAGATTTTATTTTGTTCGTTTACTTCGTTTACCTTTGTCGCAGTTTCAATAAGATGATTTCGGGCTATGGTCAACTTCTCTTGCATTTCAGGTTGAGTATCTAACATATCGATAAGTTTAGTTACTGTCATTTCACCTTCAACCTTACCTAAGACATTTGCGATGTCTTTTAACAACTGTATCTGTTGGTTACTATAATTAACAAGCACATCACTACTCTGCTGTTCAGCGCTAGTAATTTTTTCTAGCTCTTTTATATTCGCATCAACTAATACTTGTACCTTCTTTTCTGCGTAACCAAGCATTTTTCTATAAACTCTTTCTTCTTTTTTTAAAATAGATAAAAGTTCTTCTACTAAACTAGCCACACCCTAATCCTCTCTTTTCTATAAAATAGTTATTTCTATAAATATGTCTTGAATAAACTATTAAACACTTTGAATCTTTTCAAGTAATTTTGAAGCAAAATCACTTGGATCAACATGATATTCACCAGATTGTATTTGATTTCTAAGATAATCTACCTTGTCTTCTCTTACATCCTGGCTCTCAGCTAAAGCTCTTCTAGCCACTGTATAGTCACGTCCTAAAGCTGAAATTAAAAACTGATCATTTCCCTTGTTTGTTCTTGTAGCCTGATAAACCTTGTTAGTTGAATGAGCACTGTAAATATGTGCAATCTGATTATATGCATCTATACGCACTATCTAGCATCTCCTTTCCGAAACGTCGCACACTCGAAAATCTTAAACTCTTTGACTTCCTCTTTTCAAATTTCTTAAGCATCAAATATGTTCGGTTTTTATTTAACTTATTTATCGGTTATATTTTTTTTTTACTTTAGAGTGTGGCTTTAGCCACTAAGTAGTGTGAACTTTTCTCTTTTCATTTAATATTATTACACAACTATAAACTATTGTCATTAATTTCTTAAAATTTTGTTAATTTTGTATATTCAATCTTAAATTTTTATATAATTTTCATAAAAATAATAATTATCCACATTATCAACTGTTGAAAAAATCCACCCAAAAATCAATTTAGGTGGACAATTATCCACAATAAATTGTGGATTACTCTATTTTAATAATTATAAAAATTGTATTTTATTTGCCGTTCAAAAAATTTATGATTTTAACTTTTATTTTAGCATTTCTTCAAGCGTTCTCCAGCCTAAAACAGCACATTTAACTCTTGCTGGCATGTGAGAAATATCCGATAATAACGCACATTCTTCTAAATCATCAACTTCATTTTCATTTAAGGATTCTCCTTTTATCATTTTCATAAAGTTTTCAGCAATTTCAAGTGCTTTATCTTCACTTTTTCCAATTATATTATCTAACATCATATCAACAGATGCTTGAGAAATAGCACAACCTACTCCTGTAAATGTTCCATCTTCAATCATTCCATCTTTCACTTTAAGGTACAAATAAATATTATCACCGCAACTTGGGTTAACCCCTTGCAAAACAATATCTGGGTTTTCCATTTTACCTCTATGTGATGGCGTAAGATTATGATCATTTACTATCTCTCTGTATAATTGTTTAAGCTCCATATCCCATTACCTCTCTTACTTCTTTAATTTTATCTAAAAATGTATCAACTTCATCTAGCGTATTGTAAAAATAAACACTAACTCTAGCCGTAGATGACGCTCCAAGAAATTCAACTAATGGCTGTGCACAATGATTTCCTGCTCTAACACAAATCTTATCTTCATTTAAAATTGTTGATACATCATGTGGATGCACACCATCAATTGTAAACGTCACAATACCACAATGTTTTTTAGGATCACTTGAGCCATATATTTTAACAAAATCATATTTCCTCAAACCACTCATCAATCTTTCTGTCAAAAGAAGTTCTTGATTATGTATTGCCTCAAATCCAATATTTTTTATATAATTAATTGCCTCTGCTAAACCAACAGCATCCGCTGCATTAACTGTTCCAGCTTCAAATTTATGAGGAACCTCTGCATATGTAGCGCCTTCGCGAGTTACATATTCAATCATTTCTCCCCCCACTAAAAATGGAGGCATCTTCTCAAGTAACTCAAGTCTTCCATACAAGACACCTATTCCCATAGGCGCAAGCATCTTATGTCCCGAAAATGCAAAGAAATCAGCTCCTAACTCATTGACATCAATCTCCATATGTGGTGTAGATTGCGCTCCATCAACAACGACAATTGCTCCCATTTTATGCGCATATTCTGCAATTTCCTTAACCGGATTTGTAACACCTAAAACATTTGACACATGAGCTATTGCCACAATTTTGGTTTTTGGAGTAATTTTACTTTCATATTCGCTCTTTTCAATTACGCCTTCTTTGTTAGGCTCTAAATAAATAAGTTTAGCCTTTTTTTCTTTTGCAACCATTTGCCATGGCAACATGTTACTATGATGTTCCATAATTGTAGTTACTATCTCATCACCTTCGTTAACGTTACTTAGTCCATAGCTATATGCAACTAAATTCAAAGACTCACTTGTATTTCTCGTAAAAATAATCTCTCTATTGCTTTTAGCTCCAATAAAATTCGCAACCGTTTTTCTTGCATCCTCATATCTATCAGTTGCATCGATACTTAAATCGTATAGACCTCTTAGTGGATTTGCATTTGATTTCTGATAAAAATCAACAACCGCATCAAGAACTTGTTTTGGTCTTTGACTTGTTGCTGCACTATCTAAATAAATATAATCGCTCTCAAAAATAGGAAAATCTTTTCTTATTCTTTGAACATCAAATTCATCACTTACTTTTTCAGTTATGAATGCTTCAATTTTATCCTTCTCATCATCTAATGGTAATAATTCAGCAATTGAATTTAATTGAGCCTTAATCATAATCTTTTGTGCTTCTTCTCTTGAAATTCCACGAGCCTGGAAATAAAATAACTCATCTTCTTCTAATTGTCCAATAGATGCTCCGTGTCTTCCGTCAACATCTTCTTCATGACATAAAATAAGAGGAATTGATTTATTCACAATATCAGGACTTACTAAAAGAACATCTTCTTGCTCATCACCTTTTGAGCCACTTGATCCTTTATGAAAATCAATTGTTCCTCTCCAAGTCTTTTGAGCTTCATCATTTAATGCACCTTTAAATAACATCTTAGACTCTGTTTTTTCTCCCCTTTGAGAAACAACGTAATTCATATCTAAAACTTGTTCATCCTGCATGTAATATCCCATATTATTGTTAAAAGTTGAGTCGTTACCAACAAGTTCTACAAATGCACCTGTCCAGTTTTTTTGTCCGCCTAATTCTATTTGAATCAAATCTAAATTTGCTTTTTCTTTACAAATTGATCCAATGTCATCAAAGTGCCATACCTTTTTTCCAAGGGTTTGAAGCTTAATTAATTTTAGATTTGAATTTTTCTCAACTAATACTTTTGTACTTATCGCCTCAACGCCTTTAGCATTGCTTGCTGAATCGTATGACATTATAATAGTTGCGTTTACATTTTCTTTTACATGAATAAGTTGTGAGTATACACCAACAGTATCATTTTCCTGATGAAAATTTATAATCATTGGATTCTTATCATCTAAACTTTTTTCAACAGTAATTAATTTAGTATTTATATCTTCTTTTTTTAAAAATTCATCAAAATCCTTGCCTAATCCCGTTTTGATTACTTGCTCATCCCTACCATAAGTCTGACCATTAGCAGGATTTAAGTCATTCGTTTTATCCTGAATTTCTCTATTAAAAGAGCTTGCTAATTCAACCATTTGCTCTTTTGATATATCCTTGACTGATATTCCATCAGGCTGATTTTTTATTTCAAAATTTTCATTGATTTTAGAAAAATCTTCATCCATAAAAATTTGATTGCCGTTCATTTTTAACCAATTATACGTTGTAACTGGCAATTTATTTATATTTAAATTTAAATCCATTTCTTTACGTCTCCTTTAGTTTGATTTAATCAACTATTACATATTTCTATCCATTTCAAGTTTGATTAAATTATTCATCTCAACCGCATACTCAAGCGGAAGTTCCTTAGATATTGGTTCTGCAAAGCCACTTACAATCATGCTTTTTGCATTTTCTTCACTAATTCCACGACTCATTAAATAGAAAATTGCTTCTTCTGAAATTCTACCAATCTTTGCTTCATGTCCAACTTTTGCATCGTTTGTTCTAATATCCATTCCAGGAATGGTATCAGAACGAGAAATAGAATCTAACATAAGCGATTGACAATCCACCGTTGATTTCGAATTTTTTGCATTTTTTAAAATCTTGATTGAACTTCTAAATGTTCCAATTCCACCATCTTTAGAAATCGATTTGGCATTAATTATCGAAGATGTATTAGAAGCTGCATGCACAACTTTTGCACCTGTATCAAGATTTTGTCCTTCACCTGCAAAAGTAATTCCATTGTATGTCATTTTTGAATTCTTACCACTCAATAATGTCATTGGATATAAATAAGAAACTTTCGATCCAAAAGATCCAGATACCCATTCCATTATGCCGTTTTCTTCAACTTTTGCTCTTTTAGTATTTAAGTTGTACATATTCTTTGACCAATTTTCTACAGTTGAATATCTTAATTTTGCGCCTTTTTTTACAAATAACTCAACACAACCAGCATGAAGATTAGCCACATTATATTTTGGTGCGGAACATCCTTCAATAAAGTGTAAATCTGCGCCTTCATCCACAATGATAAGAGTATGTTCAAACTGACCTGCACCTGCTGCATTTAATCTAAAATAAGACTGTAAAGGTACTTCAACTTTGACACCCTTTGGTACATAAACAAATGATCCACCTGACCAAACAGCACCGTGTAGTGCCGCATACTTGTGATCTGTAGGAGGAACAAGTGTCATAAAATATTCTTTAACCATATCTGCATATGGGCCGTTTAATGCACTTTCCATGTCTGTATAAACTACGCCAGTTTCTGCTACTTCTTTTTTCAAATTATGATATACCAGCTCTGAATCATACTGAGCACCAACACCAGCTAAAGATTTTCGCTCAGCTTTTGGTATTCCCAATTTTTCAAATGTGTTTTTTATATCATCTGGTACATCTTCCCATTTTCCTTGCATAGGAGTTTTAGATCTAACGTATGTAACTATTTTATCCATATCAAGACCTTCTATAGAAGGTCCCCAATTTGGCATCTTTTTTTCATTATATATTTTTAGCGATTTTAGTCTAAAATCAAGCATCCAATCAGGCTCATTTTTTCCTTTTGAAATTCTTCTTATTACTTCTTCATCTAAACCTTCTTTTTCTCTAACAAAATTTTCAGAGGTCTCTTTATCCTTAAAATCGTACATATTTTCAATTGTTTTTTTTAATAAAATATCTTTCTCTACCATATTCTTCTCCACTTAAAAATATTTCCGTACATATAACTTTTTTATAATTTATGCTGTTAAAAAGCGCTCAAAACCATTCTCATTAATCTCTTCAACTAAACTTGCATCACCTGTGTGGACAATTTTTCCATCTACTAAAATATGTGTATAATCAACATGTAGTGATTCAAGAATTTTAGTACTATGAGTTATAATCAATAACGCACTATCTTCTTTATTTTGGAATTCTTTAATGCCCTTTGAAACTGTTCTAACTGCATCAACATCTAATCCGGAATCTGTTTCATCTAAAATTGCAAGCTTAGGATTTAACATTAACATCTGTAAGATTTCAGCTTTCTTTTTTTCTCCACCAGAAAAACCTACATTTAAATCTCTATCTGCATATTTTTCATCCATATCCAAAAGTTCCATATTTTTGTTTAATTCTTTTCTCATTGCAAAAAGTTTAATTGGTTTTTGAGTTTGTTCATGAATAGCGTTTTTGATAAAACTTCCTAATGATATACCAGCAACTTCAAGTGGATTTTGGAATGATAAAAAGATACCTTTTCTTGCTCTTTTATCTGTTGAATCTGTAGTAATGTCTTCGCCTTCTAATGATATATTGCCTTCAGTTACTTCATATCTTGGATTTCCCATAATACTGTAACCAAGTGTTGATTTTCCTGCACCATTAGGTCCCATTATTACGTGAGTTTCACCTGGTTTAATATCTAAATTTATACCTTTTAAAATATTTTTATCTTCTACATTTACTTTTAAATTGTTTATCTTTAATAATGAATTGTTGATCATATTGTTTTCCTCTCTTATTCCTACTATTTTACTAGGATTAATGATAACACTACTTTTTGCATTTTGCAACCCATAAGATTCTTAAAAATCAATTTAATTTTTTATGTTTTTTTATTACAAAACTCTGTATTTTCTTGACAATATGCTCATTAGAAGGTATTCTATTGTAGCTAGTAGTTTTATACTTTACTAAATTAAAGTGCTAGTAAAAATAAAGGAGGAGCTGCTTTTTTCGCAGCATAAAATTATGACAATATCACAAATTGCTATGCTTATAGCGATGTCAATTTATTTGCTCGCTATGGTCGGAATAGGAATTAAACTATCTAACAAAAATGAAACTGTAAATGATTTTTACTTAGGTGGTAGACAGCTTGGCCCGTTTGTTACTGCTATGAGCGCTGAAGCTTCAGATATGAGTAGTTGGTTGTTGATGGGACTCCCAGGTGTTGCATATTTGGCAGGTGTTTCAAGTGCTGGTTATACAGCTCTCGGTCTTGCAATCGGCACCTATATCAATTGGCTTATCGTTGCTAAGAGATTACGTCGATACACTGCTGTAAACCACAGCATAACATTACCGCAATTCTTTTCAAAAAGATATCACGACAAAAAAAATATATTAGCTTTTGTAGCTGCAATAGAAATCGTAATATTCTTTATTCCATATACAGCATCAGGTTTTGCCGCATGTGGAAAATTATTTAATAGTTTATTCGGTATTAATTATCATCTTGCAATGGTAGTAAGTGCCATCGTAATCATATTATATACAACACTTGGTGGATTTTTAGCTGCTAGTACAACTGACTTAATTCAAAGTATTGTTATGACAATTGCTTTATTTATTATTTTATTATTTGGAATTAATACGGTCGGTGGAATTGATAACGTATTAGATAATGCTAAAGCTTTGCCAGGATATTTAGGCTTAACAAGTGCCTACGATCCTGTCACAAAAAGTTCGACTTCTATTTCACTTTTATCAATACTATCCAATCTCGCATGGGGTCTTGGATACTTTGGTATGCCACACATATTAGTAAGATTTATGGCTATTGAAAACGAGGAAAAAATTGCACTTTCAAGAAGAGTTGCATCTATTTGGGCTTTTATTTCAATGGCAGTATCTATTTTTATTGGTGTAATCGGATTATCTATGTCCGCACACAAAAAAATACCTGTATTACATGGTTCTGCCTCAGAAACTGTAATTGTAAAAATTTCAGCATTACTTAGTTCACATGGTACACTTTTTGCTGTTATTGCTGGTATTGTTTTATCAGGTATTCTTGCATCAACAATGTCAACATCAGATTCGCAGTTGCTAGCAGCATCTTCTGCAATCTCAAACGATATATACGTAGGATTTTTTAAAGCAAAAGTAAGCGATAAAAAATTAATTATTCTTTCTAGAATAACATTATTATTAATCGCTTTACTCGGTGTATTTTTAGCTTGGGATCCTAATAGTTCTGTATTTGGTATCGTATCGTTTGCTTGGGCTGGATTTGGAGCCACATTTGGTCCTATTGTTTTACTTGCCTTATTCTGGAGACGATCAAATATGCAAGGTTCATTATGTGGATTAATCATCGGTGGAATCATGGTATTTGTTTGGAAATTCGGTATATCAAAACTCGGTGGACTATTCGGAATTTATGAATTATTACCTGCATTTGTAATTGCTTTAATTGTAAATATCATCGTAAGTTTACTTACACAAGCTCCATCTGAAGAGGTCACAAAAGAATTTGACTCAATTTGTAAAAAATAAACAAATATTTTATATTTGCTTTTAGTTTTTATAACAAATAGTCAAAAAAAGATAATGATTTTTGGTTATTTTATTGTTAAATCCAGGTTATATTTTTGTATTTTTTGTGCTATAATTATAACTGTAAAGGAAATGCATTACATAATAAATATTCAAAATATCAATAATATAACCTACATAAAAATATACATCAATCAAGAAATAAAAAAACATTTAATATTGCTAACAGTTAACTGCCATGTTTAACATAGCAAAAGAAAAAAGAGCTTAATCATAGTACCTTTCTACACACTATGATTTCGCTCTTTTTTCTTTTTATAATTCTTTGATTCTCTTTATTACATCAATTATAATATCAGTTCTATTAAATGGGGTCATCAAATAATAACCATCAACATAATCTTTAATTTTACTAGCGATTTCAACAGATAACTCTACTGCAATCACCCTTGCTTCTTCCTTTGTTTTGCCAACATATCGTTCTATTATTTCGTCATCTACATCTATGCCATTAATTTCACTCTGCATAAATCTCGCATTTCTTTCACTTACAACTGGAATTATTCCTCCTAAAATTAAAGCTCCTTTTAATTTTTCAGTTGCGATTTTTAGGTTGTCAAATCCTCTATGCGTTAGAATCGGTTGTGTCAAAAAACCACACACACCTTCCTCCATTTTTTGTAGTGCTCGATCTAATTCTACATTAAAATTTACTGCATTAACATTTAACGCCCCATAAATATTAATCTTTCCATTTAGTAATTCTTGATTTAATGAATTTATATAACGTGCTAATTTACGTGAATTAAATTGATATACACTCTTTACTTCATCTCTTTGTGCAGAAGGAATCGGATCCCCAGTTATCACTAACACGTTTCTAATTTTTTCAGCAGACAAACCCAGAAGTAAAGCCTTTGTCGCATTAATATTTCTATCACGACAAGTCATATGTGGAATAACATCAAGTCCAAGCTCTCTTTTAACCTTACATGCCAATAAACTCGAATCCATTCTCGGCCTAGCAATTGGACAATCTGCAATTGTAATCTTATCAACGCCTGCCTCTTGTAATTTTTTGGCATTTTTCATAAAGGTAGAAGTGTCATCATTTTTAGGAGAATCTAATTCAACCGCAAAAATTTTACCGGTTTTTGAGATGTTATCACTTATCGTTTTTAGCTTATTATTATTTGTTTCAATACTATCAGCTTTAATATTATCATCTGAAAATAATAATTCTTTAATCTCGGATTTTATTTCATTAATCTTGTTGAGATTTAACTCAGCATTATGATTCACATTTTCGTCTAAACATTTTCTCTCTTTACCATCTAAATTCTGATCTGTATCAGTATTTTTTTTAAAATTATTAATTCCATCTTTAATTTTTTTAATATATTTTGGTGTCGTTCCACAACATCCACCAACTATAGATACACCCAATCCTAGTGCATATTCGATTTGCTTTTCAAAGAAATCAATATTCCCCTCAAAAAAAGTTCTATATCCTCTTACAACCGGATAACCTGCATTGGGCATAAATAAAAATGCTTTTTGTGTAATATCAAACTTATAAGTGTTAACCAATCGAAGCAACAGATTATTTAAATGGATTGCACTTGAAATACAATTCAAACCAATTGCATCAATATTTACATCATTTAAAACTTCTTCCAATAAATCTTTAACAAAAAAGCCATCTGGAGAATATCCATCTGGCATCACTCCAAATGACACCACTATTGTAGCAGCTTTTTTTCTCTGACGAATATATTTCGCAATTTCAATAACTGCGCTAGAATCACCTAACGTCTCAAAAAGGAAATTCGTTGCCCCCTCCTCTAAAAAAACGTCAACGACTTTTTTATATTCCTCAATTTGATTAACTACTTCATCTCCTGTAACCGGACCTAAATCTGCAAAAATATCAACATTACGCCTGCTTATTTCTCTAGCTTTTAAAGCTAAATTATATCCAGTTTTAATTATTTTTTCATAATCATTACCAAAATTTTCAAAAAAAGCTCCAAATGTATTAGTTTTTATTGCATCAACACCAGCATTGATATATTCTACGTGAATATCTATAACTTTTTGTGGATTCTTTAGATTAATCACTTCACATCTGTTGCTTGATTCTTCATATTTCTGGCTATAATATGTACCAAAACCACCATCAAATAAATAAACATTTTTTTCTTTAAACATAATAATCCCTATCCTATTCTTCCTATTATTCAATATGCAATATTATTAACTACGATTTTCTAGCAAATTCATTTTTTAATTGATTCTGTATTGATAACCGCATTATCCCAATACTTTTTTGGCAATATCTACAGAATCTCTTGCATCTCTCGCATAAAAATCAGCGCCTATTTCCATCGCATAATCCGGAGTCAACACAGCACCTCCCACCCAGATTTTACACTCTGGTGCTACCTTTTTTACTTCTACAATAGTTTCCTTCATAGCTGGTAATGTTGTTGTCATTAAGGCTGAAAGTCCAACTAGTGTAACATTTTCACTTAATACTGTATCAACAACCTTTTCTACCGGCACATCTCTTCCAAGGTCAATTATTTTGTATCCATAATTTTCCAAAATAACTTTAACAATATTCTTTCCAATATCATGAATGTCGCCTTTTACCGTTGCAACTATTATTTTTCCCTTGGATACACTCTCGCCTCCGCGATTTGCAATTCTTTCTTTAATCATATCAAACGCTGCACAAGCGGCATTTGCTGAATTAATAAGCTGAGGCAAAAATATCTTTTGCTTTTCATAAAGCTGACCAACTTCATCAAGTGCCGGAATTAGAAATTCATTAATAACTTCTATCTCCGTTTTGCTCCCTGATTCAATTAACTCCTTTGCCAATTTTTTTGTCTCTTCCCCAAGACCTTTTAGAACTGAAGTTGATATTTCATTTGTTTCTCCACTAACATCTGATTTATTTGATTTATCTTTTTCTGCCGAACTAACAGTTGTTGTCTCTATACGTCCTGTAAAACGTTCTATATAATTATCACAGTTAACATCTTCTCCAGATAGAACCTTAAAAGAAGACACTGCATCCATCAAGCTTAAAACATTTGGATTAATGATTGGAAAATCGAGTCCACAGTGCATTGCCTGAATCAAAAAATTTTCTGTTATATGCTTTCTTGCTGGTAATCCAAATGAAATATTACTAACTCCAAGCGTACAATGTAATCCCAGTTTTTCTTTTACCATTCGTACAGCTTTAAGTGTTTCAACAGCCTGTTCCTGCTGAGCCGAAACTGTAAGTGTAAGACAATCTATCAAAATATCATCTTTAGGAATTCCATATTCTCTTGCTCTATCATAAATATATTTTGCTTTTTCAAAACGCCCTTCTGCCGTATCTGGTATTCCATTCTCATCTAATGCGAGTCCTATAACTGCTGCCCCATATTTTTTTACCAAAGGCAATACTGCATCAAGTTTTTCATCGTCAGCGCTAACTGAATTAATTATAGGTTTACCCGCATAAACCCTTAATGCTTCCTCAATAACCTTTGGATTTGATGAATCAATTTGAAGTGGAACTGAAACAACTCCCTGCAATTCCTTAATTGCATCTTTCATCAGTTTAATTTCTTCACCACCAGGAATTCCTACATTTACATCCAAAATATCAGCACCTGCTTCCTCTTCTTCAAGTGCCACTTTACAAACGTATTCATAATCGCATTCTTCTAAAGCCTGTTTAAACCTTTTTTTACCAGTAGGATTTAAACGTTCTCCAATTACTCTTACTCCTCCAAACGTAACAACGTTTGTTGTTGAGCAAACACCGTTTTTAATTGCTCCGATTTTATTTTCTTCAACTGCGCCTAATACTTCATGATTATCTTTGTTTTCTTTTAAAGATTTATTTACGTTATCCACAAGATTTTTAATGTATGAAGGGTTTGTTCCACAACATCCTCCCATAATATCCACACCAAGCGGAATATACTCTAACATCTCCTTTGCAAAATCGACATCTTTCAAATCATATAATCCAGTCGCTGGATCAGGCAGACCTGCATTCGGTTTAATAATAATAGGCAAATTAGTCCAGTCTTTTAAAATTTTAGCAAATTTCAAAATCTCTTTAGGTCCTAACGAACAGTTAACTCCAAGTGCATCAACACCCAAGCCCGACATAGTAAGCGCCATTGACTCAACAGTAGTCCCCGTAAAAGTTCTACCATTTTTTTCAAAGGTCATAGTCACCCACACTGGTAATTTTGTGTTTTCTTTTGCAGCTAAAACTGCTGCCTTTGCATCAAGTAAATCTGTAAATGTTTCGATAACAACCAAATCTGCTCCTGCTTTTTCTCCTTCTATCATTACTTCCTTATAAACGTCATAGGCCTCTTCAAAACTTAACGTTCCTAACGGTTCTAGTAATTCTCCAATTGGTCCAACATCAAGCGCAACTCTTTTTTTAATTTTTACATCATTTTGACTTTCAAATTTATCAATTGCTTTTTTGGCTGTCTTTATTGCAGAATCAATTGCACATTTTGTATCGATTTTACAACCCTTTAATTTATGTGAATTTGCTCCAAATGTATTAGCATAAATCACATCGCTTCCTGCCTTTAGATACTTTTCATGTACTTCACATACAACCTCTGGATTATAATAACCGTATTCTTCAGGATGCTCACCAGGCTTTAAACCAACCTCCTGAAGCATTGTTCCCATTCCACCGTCTAAAAAAATAATACTATTCACTACAACTTACTCCATTTCTTCTAAATCTACAATTTTCTTTCAAATTGCAATCATTACAACTTCTTTTATTCTTTTTTACTGAACTTTTAGATATCCCCATAATTGCAGTTACTGACTTTCTTGGAATCAAGATTCCACTATCACTAACTGTAAGTCCTATTGTTTTTGCAGTATTTAATGTATCGCAAAACTGATTTTGAATTTCAATTGGTAAATCCACATACCCTGGTGAAAAACGAGTCGTTAAAAATAAACCTTCTTTAGCTACCTCTTTCCTCAAATTGGATTCAACCGTATCACAAACAGCCTCTATTAAGACACTTGCACAAGCATCCATAATAACGGCATTAGACATATTCTTGATTTGTTCTCTTCTAATTAACCTTTCAACATTTATACCTATTGTTGCAGCCATCAAAACAACTTTGTGACAACCTTTAAGATGATTTTTTATTCCATCTCCCTTTAAAAAAATGAGCTCCTTGGGAAAACTGTTTTCTTCCATCTCAAAAACTTTATAAATATATTTAGCTTCTGAAGCTTCATTAACCCTTGTAATAGAATCAAGCACTTGCTGTTTAATTCCTTCATCAAGTGCTTGATTATTGTATGCTAAGTATCTTAAAATTTCTTTAATATCACTACTTATCAATTTCACATCCATTATCACGCACTGCTCCTACTTTTATACTTTAATTCTATAAATTAAAACATAAATAGTCAAATAATATTTATAAAAAAAAAACACATTTTTCATATGATAATGTTATGCATTTATAATACAATATTTTTAATTCTAAGCACCTTCTCTTGTAAATCTTATATATTGTAAGTACAAAAAGTACTCTTGTCCCAAAAACAAGTCTTATCAATAAAAATAACCCTCCTTACTGAATTTTACGTTATCCAATAAAGAGGGTATATAAATTTTAATTATTTTCCACTATTCTATCAGCCACATAGACTCCACTAGCTGATGCGTGTGAAAGCGAATGTGTCACTCCACTACCATCACCAATAATATATAATCCCTTATATTTTGTCTCTAGATTTTCATCTATGTCAACTTCCATATTATAAAATTTAACTTCTACACCATATAACAATGTGTCATCATTAGCTGTTCCTGGTGCAATTTTATCAAGAGCATTAATCATTTCAATAATACCATCTAAAATTCGCTTTGGTAAAACAAGACTTAAATCTCCTGGTGTTGCAGCTAATGTTGGACGAACTGTGCCTTCTTCAATACGTTTTTTATTACTTCTTCGTCCTCTAATCAAATCACCAAAACGTTGAACAATTACGCCTCCACCTAGCATATTAGAAAGTCTAGCAATACTTTCTCCATATCCATTACTATCTTTAAATGGTGCTGTAAAATGCTTCGCAACAAGTAAAGCAAAGTTAGTATTTTGTGTTCTCATTTTAGGATCTTCAAAACTATGACCATTTACTGTAATTATTCCATTCGTATTTTCATTTACAACACTTCCATATGGATTCATACAAAATGTTCTAACTTTATCTTCAAACTTCTCTGTTCTATATACAATTTTGCTTTCATATAACTCATCTGTTAAATGCGAAAAAACTACAGCTGGTAGCTCAACTCTAACTCCGATATCAACACGATTAGATTTAGTTGGAATATCAAGCTCTTCACAAACATGTTGCATCCATTTACTTCCACTTCTACCAACTGATACTATACACTGTTTACAATCACAATATTCCATTTGTCCAGCTTTTTCATATACAATTCTGTATAATCCATTCTCTAGGACTTTAATTGTTTTAATTGGGGTAAAGAAATAAAAATCAACTTTATCCTTTAACTCATTATACATATTTCCTAAAACAACATAATTTTTATCAGTTCCAAGATGACGAACCGATGCATCTAATAAATTTAACTTGTTTTGAATACAAAGTTTCTTTAAATTTGTACCAGCTGTCGAATACATTTTAGTACCTTCGCCACCATGCTCAACATTTATCTGATCAACGTATTTCATTAATGAAATAGCTTTATCTTTACCTATATGCTCATACAATGTTCCACCGAAATCGTTCGTAATGTTATATTTACCATCTGAAAAAGCACCTGCTCCGCCAAATCCACTCATTATTGAACATGTTTTGCATTTTATACAACTTTTAACCTTATCGCCATCTATAGGACAATGTCTCTGTTCTAACGATGCACCTTCCTCAAAAACTGCAACGCTTAAGTTTGAATTTTTTTTCATTAATTCATAGGCAGAAAATATTCCTCCAGGTCCCGCTCCTATAATAATAACATCATAATTCATAAAAAATTACCTCCTTTTTTTATGAGTTATAGTGAACTATTTACGGTAGTTGTAGAGACGTCTGACCAATTACAGACTTATATAACCCACCTCAATATAGCACATTCTTTCTTATATATTCAACGAAAATAACGCATTATAATTAATTTGCATGATTACAATAAGCATATCTAATATATTATAATACCAGTTAGGAGGTATTAACCATGTTTTTTATATATTGTCACTTAATCTTCTATTACATTAGCAGCGATAAGTCTACGTCTAACAGATCTTCCCACTATAATTCCCACTATAACCTTTACAATATCAAAAGGAATAAATGGGAAAACGCATTGTGTAAGTGCTACCTTAAGATTACATTTCATTAAAATCATAAACCAAATTGTTCCACACCCATAAGCTAGAAGAATTCCTAAAAACATTCCAATGCCCTGGATTACAACATTTTTATAAAATCTGTGAATAAAAAATCCACTTAATAATGCCATAAAAATAAAGGATACCAAATATCCTCCTGTTGGACCAAATACTACACTAGGTCCTCCCGAGCCCCCTCCAAAAACAGATGCCCCAAATAAACCTAGCAACAAATAAATACTATAAGCAATTGTTCCTCTAACAGTTCCAATAATGTATACCGCAAGAAAAACAGCCAATGGTAAAAGAGAAATAGGCACCCGACCAATAGGTACTGAAAAAGGTCCTAAAACACATATAACTGCTGTCATCATTGCAATGGTTGTCATATTTTTTACACTAAAAAATACAGAACTATTAGATTTTTCCCTTGAGATTTTCATATTGTCCATAATTTTTGCTCCTCCTAAATTATATCAATTTTTAATAATTTACAACCACATTATAATTACAACGCTTTTGATTGTCAACCTGTTTTATTTTTGGGTTGACAATTCATTTTTTTAGTTTTATACTTGCTTTGTTAGAAAATCGTTTCAAAAAAATTATCCAATGTTTTGGGTATTTTACTTGTAAAAAAAATTGTCCTTAAGACGATAATTATATTTTTTTATTAAATAAATATTTAATATTACATTTTCCGGGAGGTTTAGTTATGAAAGTGAATTTATTAGAATTGGCAAATGAAATAATAGATGGGAAATTATTGCAAAAAGGTGATAACTTAGATTTTTTGGTCACATGTGACCTCTCTGAGCTAAAAGAAGCAGCAAACCGTATCCGCAAAGCTTTCTGTGGTGACACTGTAGATTTGTGTACTATAATTAATGGAAAAAGTGGCAATTGTGGCGAAAACTGCAAGTATTGTGCCCAGTCATCCTACAATCATACCTCTTGCAAAAATTATAATTTTTTAAATGGCGATTTAATTTTAAGAGAAGCCCGCAATAATGCTAGTGAAGGGGTAAATCGATTTGCGATTGTAACTTCTGGCAAAAGTTTAAGTGGAAAAGAGTTTGAACAAGCCCTGGACATTTATTCAAAAATAAATAAGGAGACAACTCTTTCATTGTGTGCGTCTTTGGGATTTTTAACTAAGAATCAGTTTAAAAAACTTTATGATGTTGGTGTTCGCAATTACCACGATAACATAGAAACTTCAAGAAGGTATTTTCCTCATATTTGTACTACTCATTCGTTTGACGAAAAAATAGCTACAATAAAATTAGCGCAATCTGTAGGTTTTAATGTTTGTTCTGGTGGAATTATAGGTATGGGAGAAACATGGCAAGATAGAATTGACATGGCTTTAACTTTACAAAATTTAAAAATAAAATCAATTCCTATAAATGTTTTAATGGCTATTCCAGGAACTCCTTTAGAAAACCAAGCTCCACTTTCACCTGATGAAATACTTAGAACTATCGCTATCTTTAGATTAATTAACCCTTCTGCCGACATCCGTTTAGCTGGTGGTCGTAAACTTCTTCCTAATAATGGAAAAGAAGCTTTTTCCTGTGGAATCAGCTCAACTATCACTGGAAATATGCTCACTACAAGTGGATCAACTATAAAAAGTGATAGAAACATGCTTAAACAACTTGGCCGTATTGTAATATAAAACTTTCTTTTTTTATATATTAAAAGCGCCCTATAGTGAGGTGACCCCAAAAAGTCTAACTTTTGGGGGGCGGTACATAATAGGGCCCTATTTTATTTTATATTCCTACTTAAAAACTTAAATATTAAATTTAGTTGTTTATCTCAAATCTACAACTTTTTTTGTAGGATAGAGAGTTACAACGAACTTCATATCATAATTTTTTATATTTTTCCATGTACTATCATTAAAACTATATTTGTACAAATCAAACGGTATATTTATCTGTATTTTTGAATTTTTTCTTAATGCAATAGCTGTTTGTCCTTTTAAATTTTTATTTACTTCTCCCAAAAGATTTACGTCTATACCCGCAATAACAGAAGATTTTTGTATATAGAATTCTGCAAGATTAATACCTGTCCCTTTATCTGCATTATAATTTTCTATTTCAACTTTAACATCATATACCTTATCTGGTACTTCTGTATATTTATCTTTAAGTCTATATTTTTTTAGATATTCTTTGTAATTTAATACATCAGTTTTTTTTACTTTTATACTATACCCTTTCATTGTATAGCTTAATAATATGTCATCATTCATTTTTACTGTCTCCCCTAGTTTATAATTTAAAATTCTAGGGTTTTTTATTTTCTGATTGGCCGCTTTAAAACGATAACAATATATTACACTTGCAGCAATAATTACACTTACAATTAGTAATATTTTTCTTATTTTATTTTTACTCATTCCAACTCCTCCACTTCTTTCAATACTCCATTTTCCATAAAAAGTATCTTGTTCGAATATGAATATAATTTTTTTTCATCATGACAAGTCATTATTATTAGCTTACCTTTTTGTTTTTCTTCTTTAATTATCTTATCAAATAATTCAACACCCTTTGTATCTAAAGCATTTAATGGCTCATCAAATAATATAATTTCTGGATTTTCCACTATAGCTGCTGCAATACCTAAACGTTGCTTCATACCTAATGAATATTTCTTATATTTTCTTTTATCATCTGGTTCTAATCCCACTCTCAAAAGAGTTTCTCTAATTTCATCATCTCCCACTATGTCATTCAAGGAAGTTAACAGTTTTAAATTGTTAAATCCCGTATACGAATCTATAAAAGAAGGATTTTCTATTAAAACACCAATACTCTTAGGAAAAGAAATCTCTTTCCCCAATATTTTCCCCTCATACAGTACCTTCCCTTCTGTTGGATAAATAAGACCTGAAATCATCCTTAAAAGCATTGTCTTTCCTGATCCATTCACTCCCTTTATGCCATATACGTTTCCTTTTTCAAATTTAAAGCTTACACTTTTTAATACACTATTATGCCTTATAATCTTAGTTACATTTTCTAGTTCTACCACTTTTTTATTCCTCCAAAAATCACTTTTTTATTATGTCATATTTTCTTAGGGTAAACATTCCCAAAATAATGCATAATACAACAATAAACAAATCAATGATTATTGCCCACTGACTATCTATTCCACCTTCTATACATAATTTATTTCTTTTTATCATTGCATAATTCCCTATCAATAAAATATTTTTATAATAAGTAGATGCAAACAACCACGTTACTATAACTAAAAAAGCGTGCGTTTCTTTCATAAATAAAGTTAAAATTAGTTGCAAGAAATTAGCTGCAAGAGCCGTAAAAAAAGGTGCCACAATAATAAATAATATTATGTCAATTTGACTAATACTAATAAAAGATAAATCAATTAATTTTTCATTCACCGTATTTGAAAAATTAATTGATATTGGGATTTTTAGCAACAAACAATCTAGCAAAATTGCGCAATAAATTATTGCAAAATAAAGTACTGTACTGACAATAACCCACACACATTTAGAACACCACCACAAATTCCTTTCATGCATTCTAAGTATCACTTGTACTCCATGACCCAAAAGATTACTTTTTGCATAATCCATAACTATAAAAACTTCGAATACAAAAAGCAAAAGCCATTCAATAGGAAATACAAACGCACTATTTACCTCTGGATTAAACTGCTCTTTCCCAGCAAATAAATACATAAATATATTTATAACTGTCAATCCTTTAGTATTAGCTAATCCCCTTTGCACTAAATTATAATAATATCCTAATCCTCCTAACACTGCTCCAACAAACACTAGAAAGTATAGATACCATCGCTTTAAAATTCCTATTTTTATATCATATTTTAATAATTTATACAACTTCATATTTTCGACCTCTAATAAAAATTATTCCTAATGATATACTCATAATTAAAACGATGTATATACACACTACCCACGTATACGTATTATTAGAAACTGGAAGAGCTTGTAAAAATTTTATTGGAGAATACTCCGCTCCTAGTAAAAAATTATCATCTACATAATCTATTACTAGCAAAAACAAAAAAGGAAACATTATAACTGAAATTTTTTTCTTAAATATAAAAGCTAATGCCACGCAAGACGACGCAATTAATCCAGCAAATAAACTGTCTATTAATGTATATAATACGCAATATAAAAATGGATTATCGTAATATAAATCAGCCCACATGCATCCCTGTCCAATTACTCCATACGGATAAATACTATCCATTTTTATAGCAGGCAGAAACATACTTAATATTAAAAAAGATAATACTAAGGAAAAAAATATAATACAAGCTCCAGATATAAAACAAGCAATATATTTTGCCATAAAAACATTCATTCTAGATGTTCTAATAAGCACGTTTTGTGTATAACCTTTCTTTATTTCAGAAATTAAAGACCATCCATATGGTAAGACCACAAAGATTGGCATCAAAAAGTAAAAGGCACTTGTATAAAACGATACAACATCCGTACCAATCCAATTATAAAAAACAGACATAGACGTCAACATACAATTTTCATTTGAACCCTTTTCTATAAAATTATTATATTCTATTCTGAAGTCATAAATACTCACAACTGAATGAACTAGTACCAACAAAAATAAAAAAAATGCAGTCATTAGCATCATTTTATTTTTAAATGCTTTATTTAATTCTACTCTCAATACTTTAAAAAACATTATGCTCTCCTCATTATTATTTAAGTTTAAACTGTATTTCACTATTACTTATTGTTCCGACTAATGTTTTAAGGTCTTCTCGCTGAACAAAATACCCTAATACTACTTCCTTTGTTTCCCCTTTTTTTATCCTATAATGAAATTTTTGTTCTTTATCTGCTTTACCCGCCTCACTAAAATACACTGGATAATAATGGTTTACGGGATTTCCTCCAAATAAGGTAATTTCATAACTAGTAAATTCATCCTTTTTTGTTATCCCTTCTGCGTCTATATTTGAAATTTTTAATTTAATCGTAATAAAAACACTATCTTTTTTCATTGAAGTATCATCATTTACAAAATCTTCCAATTTTCTGTGTTTTTCTCCAACTTCTTGTTTTGCATATTGATTATGTGGTTCTTCAATACTACTCTTTTCAATTTGTGCATCTTTCAATGATTTATTTTCCTTATATTCTAATATTTTATAAGTCATTTTCCCTTTGACAAATGGATTTGTAAATTCTTGTTCTTTTTTTAATGCCTTTTTACTCGCTTTTAATTCATATACACTTTTCCCACTATCAACATTTTCTTTCGATTTTATATTGCATGCTGTAAAATTTATTAGCACAATAACTCCTATTGCAAAACAAATCTTATGTTTTATTTTCATAATTTCCCCCTTTATTGTTTATATTTTTTAGATTATTATATCGCTTTTTAGATTATTATACCACTTTCTTTAGATTTTTTTTAATTTTTAAACAAATTCTGACATTCATGATAATATCCTTTAATACTTTGCTTTTTGATTTTTAGCTAGAAAAACTTTCCAATTATTATTTTTCATAAAATTTATATCCGATTCCCTTTACATTTACGAAATACGTCTTCCCTTCCCCTAATTTTTTTCTAAGTCTGCACATTTCTACATTAAGGGTATTAGTTTTTTCTATATCACAATCCCATATTCTATCGATTATATATTCCCTCGGTACTATTTTGTTAGGATTTTCCATAAAGATTTGTAAAATCACCATTTGATTTTTTGTTAACTCTAAATTTTTTCCACCCTTGTTAACTGTATTGTTATCTAAATCAAATACAATATCCTTTACCACCAGTACACGATTTTTATGATACTCTAATAGTTTTTTTAACCTCATCTCTACTACATCTGATATATCCAGTCTCGATGTATACTCCGCTTTTTCATATTTTAAAATTTTCTTTTCTAGTTTTGCACTATATTTATTAGAAACTATAAAAAATATATTTTCTTTATTCATCTCCTTAACATAAGAAAAAAGTTCTAATAAATCGCCTTCATCTCCTATGTCGCCACCCCTATTTTTATAGTCTATGCAAGCCCCTATAAAGTCATATTGTAATAAATTTTCATTTCCTAAAGCCATTTCTATATTTTCTTCAAAAGATAAAGAATCATTTTCTTTAAAAACTTTTTTTACTATCTGCTTAAACATAATATTTTTCCCTATAATTAGTGCCTTCATGTCTTTGCCTTCCTGTCTATAATAACATTTCAAGGACAAACTGAACTGCAATGTCCAATTTGTCCTCTAATAACCAATCCTTACATTTCCATTATTATAACATATTTGTAACAACATGTTCTGAAAGTACTTTTTTAATTGATACTATAGCTGTAAAAATGCTTACAACTAAGTTTATAATTGCAATGAAAACTATTGCCTTTAAATCGTATTTTACAACTGGATGATAAAGAAAACATACACTTTTAAGGTGTTGACACATTAAATTAGTAACAATATATATTCCTAAAAACATACACAAATTTGTATAAATACCATATATTGCCCCTTCTTTGGCCATTACTCTCAATATTTTTTTCTCGTTTGTTCCAATTGCTCGGATTATTCCAATTTCTTTTTTTCTTGATGAAAACATATGTCGCATACTATTAAGCATATTAAAAATGCTAATTAAAATAACGGAAATTGCCAAAACATCTATTAAATTTTCTTGGCGACGTAAACTTGCGTTTTGTTCTTCTAACTGTGTTCTATTATCTTGGAAATTCATTCTTGGAACATCCTTAACAACTTCTTGTACATCATTTGCTAACTTTGCACTATCTACGTCTTCTGTTTTATCAGCACAAGCTATATCATATTTTGAAATTCCATATAACTTTTCCATTTCTTTATTCGACATAATCAAATCTAAACCATTACCTGCTGTCCAATAATCGCTAGATACTAATCCCATACGAACTGTTGCTAACACAGTTAACTCTCTAGTTTCATATCTTGCTTCATCGCCTTTGAATGTTAAAATATCTAGCTCATTTTGATTTTGTAATTTTGGTGTTTTAACTTCTAATGTATCTCCAGCTTTAATATTTAAAATGGTATTAGTTGCTCCTGTTGCACCGTCAACTGGAATAATCACTATTACATATTTTCCTGTATCAAGTTTTGCTTTATCTATTTTTCCTGTTTCAAGATACATCTTCTCTTTTTCAAGCATATCTTCATCATAACCATTTATATCACCTTTTAGTAGATAGTTGTTATTTAAATCTTTATTTAATATTCCGTTGAAATAGCCCTTTAATCGCTTATCTTTATTTGCTTCTTTATATGATGCATCTGATACCATTTGCTTCTTATGAAGTTTAGTTTCTCCCATAAATTGCTTAAACGCATATATGTTTTTAATTCCATCAACCTTTTTAAGTCTATCTAAATCGCTATTTTTTAGTCCTGAATCAAAAACGTTATTTTCTGATTTAAAAGCATAGTCATAAGCTAACCCTTCATCTCCACCTGCAACTCTCATTTTATTTTCTTCTTTTATAGTAGAAAAATAATAATTAGATCCGCAAAGTATAACTCCGCAAAGAGCTAAAGAAATAATAGTGCATGCAAAAGATACCGGTCTCATTTTACGATATCTTGAAAAAATAGAAGGAATTAAATCTCTTTTTTTACTAGATAAAATAATTCTTTTTTTCTTTAAATGTTTACTTATTTCTTCGAATGAGTTAAGCAAAGTTTTCTTATTTATTTTGTAAGTTATAATATATGACATCACTACAATTAAAATAAGGTATATCGCAAACCCAATGCTTATAGCATTTTTGCTTAATATGAAAATATTAGACTGTGATACTATATAATCATTTGGTCGTAATTTAAACAAGATTTTTGAGCCATAAAATCCTACTACTGCACCTATCGTATAACCTGCTATTAAAAGAGTTAATAACTCATTAAATATGATTCTAAACAATTTATATTTAGTCGCTCCTAATGTTACAAGTATTCCATATTGTCTCATTCTTTGTGTCAAAATAATATTTAATACACTATATGTAATAAAGCATCCAAACACTGCAAATAATATCGCAATAACCTTTTCATTTGATGCAATCTGCTCTACAATTTGTGCAAAAGTGCTTTCATCTTCAGATGCAGCATAATAACCTAAAGCTTCTGTCGTATCTCTGTTAACTAAATAATTTTTTGAAGAAACTTTAAACTCATCTTTTAAGGTTTTACTTTCTTTTAAAATATCTGATTGATAATCAAAATTTACATTTACCTCATACTTAGGACTAATCGGTTCCTCAACATCTACAAATGTATAACCTACATTTGTATTTGATGTTTTCATGTATGAATCCGAAACTATACCAACTATTTTATATTTTTTACCTTGAAATTTCATAGATGAATTTATTGCTTTTGTCAAAGACATATTAGAAATGCTCCACTCTTCAATTAGCATTTCACCTTTTTTATTTGGATATCTTCCCTTAAGTAATTTAATATTATTTTGCTTAAAAAAATTTCTATCGCATAAATATAAATCAAAATATTTTGGCTTATCTATAGAATACATTCTACTCAAAATACTCCAGGAATCTACATCTGCTTTGGAATTCTCTATCTTTTTTTCAATGTTTTTATAATTTTCATTTTCAATTCGGTATTTATATTGATAATTTCCTGTTTGTTTGGCATAATATTGGCTTTTATTAATCTGCATACTTTTTAAAGTTGATGTGACACCCACCAACAAAATTGTTGATACAACAATACATAACAATAAAGCAAAAGTATTATTTATATTTTTCTTTATATACTGCCACGAAATTTTATACATTTGCTGTCACCTCTTCTAGTTTTCCGTCACTAATACGAATCTGTCTATCACATTTTGCAGCCATATCATTTTCATGAGTAACCATAATAATTGTCTGATTATATTTTTTTGAACATTCACCTAATAGATTCATTACTTCTAATGTATTTTTTTGATCAAGATTTCCTGTAGGCTCATCTGCCAAAATAATGTCTGGTTCAACAAATAGAGCTCTTGCTATTGCAACCCTTTGTTGCTGACCTCCCGATAATTCGTTTGGATAATTTTTTCTCTTATTCCAAATCTGTAAAGATTCCATTAATGATTTTGCTTTTTCATGGTCTATTTTACATTTACCGTTAATCGTTGCACCTAAAACTACATTGTCATATACATTTAACACTGGAATTAAGCTATAATTCTGAAAAACAAATCCAATATGTTTACTTCTAAATCTAGTTAATTTATCATTTTTCAATGCAGTCATATCTTTATCTGCAATTTTTATTTTTCCTGATGTTGGGACATCTAAACCTCCCAACAAATTTAAAAGAGTACTTTTACCAGAACCTGATGTTCCTACTACTGCTACAAATTCTCCTTTTTTAATACCAAAAGATATATTTGATAAGGCCTCCACCTTATTTTCATGGCTTCCATATTCTTTGCATAAGTCTTTTACTTCAATAATTGTTTTCTCCATCATATGCTCCTTTTTAACAATAAGCTTTTTGCATACATTATACTCCCTTATCATTACTTAAACATTACTTTTTGTTTCCTTTTTGTTTTTAATTTAACTTTCATTTTTCAAAACAAAATCATAATAAAAAAAGTGCAATAAATCAGTTTATAAACTAATCTATTGCACTTATTACTATATAATATTCTTATATATTCATTTTAAGAATTACGTCTTCCACTTGTAAATTTTAGTCTTGCCATAGCTCTTTGAAGTGAAGCTCTTGAATGATAATATTCTTGAATACTCTGCTTTTGTCTAAGCTGTTCTTCTGCTCTTTCTTTCGCTTCTTCCGCTCTGGCTCTATCAATATCTTCTGGTCTTTCAGCTGTTTCTACAAGTAAAATAACACGGTTATTCGCAATTTGGACAAATCCTTTTCCAACTAAAGCAACTCTCCATTCCGAAGATCCTTCTTCCTGAAACTTAACTTCCCCACCTTTTACAGCAATAACCATATCTTCGTGATAAGCTAATATTTCTTTTTGTCCATCAAACTGAGGAACTATTAAAGATCTAACTCTACCATTAAAAAAATCTCCAGTGGCCGCAATAATTTTCAAATAATATGAACTCATACATTAAGCCCCACTTTCTTTCATTGCCTCTGCTTTTGCTTTTACATCTTCTATAGTACCAACGTTAAAGAATGCAGCTTCTGGATATTCATCCATTTCGCCCTCTAAAATTGCTTTAAATCCTTTAACTGTTTCCTCTAATGGTACATATACACCTGGTACACCAGTAAAGTTTTCTGCAACATGGAATGGTTGTGATAAAAATCTCTGTATTTTTCTTGCACGATAAACTACTAATTTATCTTCATCACCTAATTCTTCCATTCCTAAAATTGCTATAATATCTTGTAATTCTTTATATTTTTGTAATGTTTCCTGCACTCGTCTTGCAACTTCATAGTGTTCTTCTCCAACAACATCAGCTTCAAGAATACGTGAACTTGACTCTAATGGATCTACTGCTGGATAAATACCTTGTTCAACAATTTTTCTTGATAAAACTGTTGTTGCATCTAAATGAGCAAATGTTGTTGCAGGAGCTGGATCAGTTAAATCATCAGCTGGTACATAAACTGCCTGTACCGATGTAATTGAACCACTCTTTGTTGATGCAATTCTTTCTTGTAACTCACCCATTTCTGTAGCAAGTGTTGGCTGATAACCTACGGCTGATGGCATACGTCCTAACAATGCAGATACTTCTGATCCTGCTTGTGTAAAACGGAAAATATTATCAATAAATAATAACACATCCTGATTTCTTTCATCTCTGAAATATTCAGCCATTGTAAGACCTGTTTCAGCAACTCTCATACGAGCTCCTGGTGGCTCATTCATCTGACCAAATACTAATGCAGTTTTTTCAAGAACGCCAGATTCTCCCATTTCTGTCCAAAGATCATTTCCTTCTCTTGATCTTTCACCAACACCTGTGAATATAGAATATCCACCATGTTCAGTTGCAACGTTTCTAATCAATTCTTGAATTAATACTGTTTTACCAACACCGGCACCACCAAACAAACCGATTTTACCACCTTTTGCATATGGTGCTAATAAATCAATAACTTTAATACCTGTTTCAAGTATTTCAACTGCTGGTTTTTGATTTTCAAAAGATGGTGGTTCTCTATGAATAACCCATTTTTCACCATCATCTAATTTTTTTCCGTTATCTAATGTTTCACCTAAAACATTGAACAATCTACCTAGAGTCTGCTCACCTACAGGAACCTTAATTCCATCACCTGTAGCTACAACTTCCATGTCTCTATGTAAGCCTTCTGATGCTGCAAGCATAATGCAGCGAACGGTGTTATTTCCAATATGCTGAGCTACTTCCATAACAAGACGTTTTCCTTCTACTGTTACTTCAAGCGCATCTTTTATACATGGCAACTCGATTCCTTCAGCAAATTCAACGTCTACTACAGGACCTAAAACTTGCACTATTCTTCCTGTATTCACTTGGAAAACACCTCCCTTTCTTATATTATTTCAAATTATTTTTTCTTTTTCTTTTTTTTCTGAGATTTAGCACCAGCAATTACCTCTGTTATTTCTTGAGTAATAGCTGCTTGTCTTGCTCTATTATATAAAATATCTAAAGAATGAAGCATATCTTTTGCACTCTTTGTAGCTGCCTCCATTGCCATCATTCTAGCATTTTGTTCACTAGAGAACGATTCGATGAGTGCACCATAAATGAATCCCACAACATAATCTGGTACAATCTGCTCCATTACTTTTTCTGGAGATGGATCAAACTTCAATTCTTCCATCTGAACATCTACCGGAATATCTGAAGCATTAAATTCATGTTTCTTTAAAGGTAATAACTGAGTTATTACTGCCTCTTCCTGCATTGCATTCTCCATCTTAGTAAATACAATGTGTACCTCATCTAACTCACCTTTTAAATATAACTCAAGAACAGTTTCTGAAATATTACGTGCTCTGTTTAATGATGGATTCTGAACTGTATACTGAAACTGTCGATCAATATCAATATTTCTATGCTCGAAATAATGTCTACCTAGCTCTCCTAAAACAAAAAGTTGGTAATTAGGACAATTTTTCAAATGTTCTTCCGCTAATTTCAAAACATTATGATTATACGCTCCTGCAAGACCCTTGTCGGCTGTGATAACGATATAACCTACTTTTACATCTTCTCTTTTTTTGCCTTCATTTGATTTAAAATAAATACTTTCCATATCTGGAATATGTCTCAAAATACGAGCCATTACTGACTGTAAAGTATAAAAATAATTCTCAGTTTTTTCTAAGCTTTTTCTTGCTTTTTTTAATTTAGATGATGAGATCATATACATAGCGTTTGTTATTTTTAACGTATCTTGTATACTACTCATTCTATCCTTTATCTCTTTTGTATTTGCCATTTAAGCACCTACTTTTATTCTTGACTACCTAATAAGTTCCTACTTATCTTGTATTCCTCTGCTGCTTTAAGTAAAGAACTAATAAGTTCATCATCTATTTTTTTGTTTGTTTCAATCTGCTGTCCAATTTCTGGATGTGTAGCATCCATGAATGATAACACATCTAATTGTGTACTTTTTACCTTTTTAACATCTACAATATCAAAGAATCCTTCATTAGCAAGTGTAAGTGTTATTACTTGTTCATGTAATGATAATGGATGATTCAATGGTTGTTTTAACAATTGCATAAGTGCACTACCATGTGCTAACTGATTCTTTGTTTGTTCATCTAAATCAGATGCAAACTGTGTAAAGACTTCCATTTCACGATACTGTGCTAAATCAATACGTATACTTCCTGATGCTTTTTTCATTGCTTTTGTTTGTGCCGCACCACCTACACGGGATACAGACAAACCAACGTTTACAGCTGGTCTCATACCCTCAAAGAATAAGTTAGACTCTAAGAAAATCTGACCATCTGTAATTGAAATAACGTTTGTTGGAATATACGCAGAAACGTCTCCAGCTTGTGTTTCAATGATTGGAAGCGCTGTAATTGAGCCTCCTCCTAATTCATCTGATAATCGACTAGAACGCTCTAACAATCTTGAATGTAAATAGAATACATCACCTGGATATGCCTCTCGTCCTGGTGAACGCTCTAATAAAAGCGAAATTGCTCTATATGCAACAGCATGTTTTGATAAATCATCATATACTATTAAAACATCTTTTCCCTGCGCCATAAAATATTCAGCTAACGCTGTTCCTGAATATGGTGCAATGTATTGAAGTGATGCTGGATCACTTGCTGTTGATGATAAAACAATAGAATACTCCATAGCGCCATTTTTCTCTAATGTAGAAACAACTTTTGCTACTGTAGACGCTTTCTGACCGATTGCAACATATACACAAATTACATCTTTTCCTTTTTGATTAATTATTGTATCTGTTGCAATTGATGTTTTACCGGTTTGACGATCACCAATTATTAATTCCCTTTGGCCTCTACCAATTGGGAACATTGAATCTATTGCTAGAATACCTGTCTCAAGAGGTGTATTTACTGACTTTCTATCAATAATACCTGGTGCCTCACGCTCAATTGGATTATAACCATTTGATTCAATTGCGCCTTTACCATCAATTGGTTCACCTAATGCATTAATAATTCTTCCAACAAACGCATCACCTACTGGTATACCTGCTTTTTTCTTTGTTCTTGTTACTTTTGTTCCTTCTTTGATTCCTGTGTCCCTTCCAAATAAGATAACACCTATCTCATTACGGCGGATATCCTGAACCATACCTTTAACTCCATTATCAAAGACTACGATTTCGCCATACATAGCATGATCAATACCGTAAATAGTAGCAATACCATCGCCTACGTAGATTACCTCTCCTGTTTCACGATCTGTTGCTTCCCATGAAAAATTTTCTATTTCTTCTTGGATAATAGAGATTATATCTGTCGCACTAATTGCGCCCACAGGACTCACCTCCTAAGTTAATTTTCTTTCCAATTGTCTTAGATACCCTTCATAACTTTCGTCATACTCAGTATTACCAACTTTAATAAGTCTCCCTCCTAAAAGTGACTCATCGACTTGAGTATCTAGAACTATTTTTTTATCTGGATATTTTTTCTGTAAAAACTCACTAGCTTCTTTTAATTCTTTATCCTTGGGATTTTGAGCAAAAAACACCTGAGCATTTACAATACCCTCAGCCATATCACACATACTAAAATAGCACTTAAAAACATCTTTCATTTCAGAAAGTGCATCATTTTGACATGACTTTCTTAAAAAGTTTTTGATTATTTCAGGCTGATTAGTTCTGTTTGAAACTTCATCTATGATTTTCATTTTTTTGCTCATAGAAACTATAGGATTATTTAAAACTGCATTTAATGCTGGAGTCGCAAAATACAATTTTTCTAATCTTTCAACATCAGAACGATTCTGACACAAACCAAACAAAACCTTTGCCTGATTAATTGCCTCTTGCGTCATTTTGTTCACCTGTTTTTATAATTTTTCTTGCTGCAATAAGTGCAAGTCTAGCAACTTCTGTAGAAACTTCTTCTTGTGCTTTCTTTTGCTCTGCTACAACATTTTCTTTAGCCTTTGCAATAATTTGCTGACTTTCAACTTTTGCATCTTTTATAATTAATTCTTTTTCTTTTAGTGCATTTTCCTTAGCTTCAAGAACTATCTTTTCTGCCTCAGCTCGCGCACCTTCAAGTTTTAATGCATACTCTTCTTTTTTTCTATCCGCATCTTCATTTGCCACTTTAGCGTCGTTAAATTGTTTTTTAATTAAATTTTCACGCGCATTAATGGTGTCCATTACTTGTTTAAAAAATAATTTTTTTATAACAACATACATAAAAAGAACGTTAATGATAGTTAAAATTATAGTACTTAGCTGAATATTTAACATATATAACCACCTTCACCTACGAGATTTAACTAATCAATAAATACTATTTTACCATAAAGATAATTAATACACCGATTACGAATCCGTATACGGCAGTTGCCTCAGCTAGTGCACAACCTAATACAAGGTTACTTCTAATTTTACCTGCAGCTTCTGGCTGTCTTGCAATTGCATCTACTGCTGATGATGTTGCTTTACCAATTCCAATTCCTGCTCCGATTCCTGCTAATGCTGCTACTCCTGCTCCAATTGCTACTAATGACATAATGATAATCTCCTTTACATTTATATTTTTTAATCCTCTGTTTCCTCTGCTATAAATAATGATGTTAAGAAAACAAAAACATATGCCTGAATTCCACCGTCAAACAAATCAAAATATAGACTGAATAATCCAGGTACAACTACTGGAACTACTAATTTTAAAAGTTCCATAATGATAAATGCGCCTAGCACATTTCCAAACAATCGCATACAAAGCGATAAGGGTTTAATAAAAATTTCTAGAATGTTAAGTGGTAACAATACCGGTACTGGCTGTGCAAATCCTTTTAGCCATCCTCCAACTCCTTTTTGGATAATTCCACTTACATGAATTAAAACAATACTCATCAATGCAAGTGCCACAGTAACACTCATGTCCTTTGTTGGTGGTTTAAATCCAAATATTCCAATAATGTTGGCAAATCCTATGTAAACCATAACCGTCATCAAATAAAAAATATATCTGACTCCATTTGCGCCAACACTTTCAGCAACTGTATCATATAAACCTTTTACAATCATCTCTACAACCAGTTGCCCTCTACTTGGATTTTCAACGCTTAGATTTCGCCCTAGGAAATAACACAATACAAATAGTATTGCCATAATTATCCAGGTAACTACCACAGATTCAGAAATGGGAATTCCACCTAATAATGGAATTTCAAAAACATTTCGACACTCCAATTGCTCTAACAAGTCTTTGATAAGAGCATCCATTCGTTAAGTCACTTCCTTTCTGAATACAACGCCATTATTTGATAGTCGATACATTCGCATACACACTCATCGGAAATACTATCGTTAATTTTCTTTTTGTGTCGTATATTAAATATGCACAAAAAAAATTAAATTATTGGGCAAGTATAATAACGAATAATTGTATACAAGTATAATCTATCATATGTTTTTAATGAACAATCTGTACTTATTAACCGATTTTAACACTATTTTGCACAATGTCAACACTTTACCTATTGTAATAGGTAAGTGTTTAATTTCCTCTTTTTTTCACTATTTTCAATATTTTTTTTGAGAAAAAAACATGATTTTTTGTCTATTTTTTCTATTGTTATCTAAAATAACTTTTACTCTTTAAAGAGAATCAGTATATTTTCATTTATAATCCATTCATTTTTCTATTATTTTTTGTTTCTTTTGTTCGTTTTTTCCTAACAAAATCGTAAATATAAAAAATAAAACATTTTTGGTATTTTCCACTTGCATATAATCTTCAAGGACATTATGATATATAAGGAAGTTATTTTTAGTATTAATTAAATTACAATATTCATAAATAAATATCTCATCATTCATGCCTTTGATGAGATATTTATTTTTTTAATTTATCTTAATTTCATCTTATGTAATATTATTTTTTTTTATTAAATTTTATGATATTATTTTTTTATCACTCAATTTTATCTGCATTTATCCGATATTTAAAGTGTAGAAACCTAATCATCTCTACGCAATAATTCTTCAAGAGCGGTATTTTCACTCTAGTATTATTCCCATTTTTTTTTATATAATTTTTGCAAGGAGGCTCTCGAATAATGAAAAATACTAACCCAAAAACTGGTAATGTTAAAAAAGATGTTCCTTTTTATAATTCTATTAGTGGAAAACTTGTTGTAATTCTTATCCCATTAATAGCTATAATTATGATAGTTTTGATGGCATTTGTTTTAGCACAAGCTAAAACTGTAATTTCTAATACAGCCAAAGACTCCTTAGATAATGAATCACATTATCAGGCTGAAAAATTAGCTCTACAATTAGAAAAAATAGTCACGCATTATGATGGTGTTGTAGAATCCATTGAAGAAATACAAGATGTTGATAATAAAGACATTCTTAGAATTCTAAAACCTACAAGAAGTTATTCAAATTTATGTTCTTCTGGTGTATATATTGGTCTTACAACTAAAGAATTTATATATTATAACGAACAAAATAAATCTGATTATTCCCTTGAAAACGATCCTTGTTTAAAAGATGGCTATGTTCCAGCAGAACGTAGTTGGTATACTGGTGGTATAAATAATGATCACTTCAAATTTATTGGTTCTCCTTATACCGACAGTTCAACCGGCGCTACTGTTATTTCAATGGCTCGAAAAATCAAATTAAAAGATGGAAGAAGTGGTGTTGCTGCTGCAGATATAGTATTAGATCCACTCGTTGAAACAACCTCAAAAATTAAACCTATGGATTCAGGAAGTATGATGTTATTTAGTGGAGATGACATTTTATCTTACGTAGATCCTAAACAAAATGGTAAAAAATTATCTGATTTGAAAGATGATAGTTTTGCTGTAGATTTACAAACAGTATCTAAAAAAGCTACAGAAAAGATTCTATACGGCGCAGAAAATCCAACTACAAGAGTAACCGCTGATGACGGATCTGTATATTATGCTTCTCCAGCTAAAGTTGGTAAAACTGGTTGGACTGTTGTTTGTTGTGTTTATGAAAAAGTTGTATTAGCTGATTTGTATAAATTCCAAAATATAGCATACATATTCCTAGCGATTGCACTTGTAGTATTTGCAGTTTTAATGTTAACTTTGATTACAGTAATTGTTTCGAAACCAATTAAAGCAATTACAGAAGTAATCAGTCGTATAACAGATAATGATTTTACTGTAGACATTGTTGCAAAATCTAAAGATGAAATTGGAGTAATGAGTAAATACTTAAAATTCTTCCTTGAACAAATGAATCAATCTTTGACAAATATAAGAAATGTTTCAAATGACTTATCATCTCAGGCTGATGGAAGTAGACTAGCTTCTGAATCACTTAGTACAGAGGCAACCGAGCAGTCTTCTGCTATGGAACAAATCAAACTTGCTATGGATGGTATGACAGATGCAGTAACAGAATTAGCAAACAATGCAACTGATCTTGCCGGTGAGGTTAACGAACTCATGGACAAAGGTGATACTGCTAATGAAACTATGAATACCCTTGTAACAAAAGCGCAAAATGGTCAACATGATATGGCGAATGTTAAAAAAGGTATGGAAGGCATTTCAGCTTCTATGAATGAAATGAACGAAGTTGTTTCTACTGTAGGTGAATCTACACAAAAGATCAACTCTATAATTGAAATGATTAACTCTATTGCTGAACAAACTAATTTACTATCTCTTAATGCCTCAATAGAAGCCGCTAGAGCTGGTGAAGCTGGTAAAGGTTTTGCAGTTGTTGCAAGTGAAATTGGAACTTTAGCATCCGATTCAGCCGATTCTACAACTCAAATTGCTGCAATTATACAAGATATAACTAAGCAAATTGATCAGCTATCAAATAAAGCTAAAACTAATGTTGAAGAAATCGCAAGTAGTACAGAAGCTGTTAATATTGCAGGCGATACCTTTGCTCAAATTTTTGATGATGTACAAGAAACAAATACAACGATAAAAGATATGATGGATATGATGTCTAACGTTGATAATATTGCATCTTCTGTTGCTGCAATTTCTGAGGAACAATCTGCAAGTAGTCAGGAAGTTTCTTCAACCGTTGAGAAACTAGCCATTAGTGCTCAACAAGTTGCTGCTGAAAGTGAAGAAGTAGCCGCTAGTGCAAATACAGTAACAGAATCTTCAACTAAGATAAACGATGCACTAAGTATTTTTAAAACTGTATAACTATCAATAATTACTATTCTCCTTTAATTATTGTTTTGTTACATTTTATACTCTACAAGGCTCCGTAATATATGTTATTACGGAGCCATTATTACGAACGCCATATTACAAAACCCTTATTATCATTTGAAATAGATGAATTGTAAACAAGAAATTGTTTGAATAATTCTTTGTTTTTAGTATAATTAAACTATAAATATTTATCAAAAGACATTATTTTTTAACAAAGGAGGAAAATAATGATATCTCAGGATAAAGTAGATATTACATACGAATTAGATGTAAAAAAAGATACACCAGTGAACACAAACTCATTTGGTGTTCAACCCGATTATCTTAACCAGATAAAATATAATCGTCCTGAAGTACCACTACATATCAGTGAACAAAATATTTCCTCTTTTCCTTCAAACCATACCATTCCCCATTGGCATGAAGATTTTGAATTACTTAGAATATTGTCTGGTGAAATGCATTGTAAAATTAATACAAAGGTCATAAATTTGAGAAAAGGTGATTGCATATTTATTAATTCATCTCAAATGCATTTTCTGTATTCTAAAAACAATACAGAGTGTTCCTATGAATGTATTAATTTACATCCATCTTTAATAACTAGTTCGCATTCACTACACGACGAATTTATCATGCCTTTTTTTAATGAACATTCACCAACGTATATTTATTATCCATACTACAGCAAAGAAACTGCTGCTATTCAACAGTTTATAGACAAAATCTGTATTCTAGAAAAAAACAAACCTAAAGCTTACGAATTAAGCATAATAGGTTTTATTGATATTTTATTTGTTAGCTTTTACGGAAAACTACCTGATGATGCCATAAGTTTAAATTATATAAATCGTCGCAAAAAAAAGAGAACTGATCTTTCAATATTGCAGACCATGATCTCTTTTATACATAATAATTATTCTCGAAAAATTTCTCTAAACGACATAGCTGCCTCAGGTGGTATAAGTAGAAGCAAATGTTGCAATATCTTTGCAGATTTCCTACATGAATCACCAAATGATTTTTTGAACTTTTATCGTTTAGATGTTAGTTATAAGCTTTTAAAAACAACTGATAAATCAATAACAGATATATCTGTTTTATGTGGATTTAAGCACCTAAGTTATTTTTCAAAAAGTTTTTTACAAAAATACAACTGCACACCATCTGATGTACGTAAAAAACAAGCTTAAATTCACTTTATAGACCAAATTTAGATTTTGCATATTCTACTACTTCTTTTAACTTGTCATTTGTACTTCCATAGGTTAAAGGAAGTAGTATTATTTTTTCCATTTTATCAATTTCTATTTTAGCTCTACGAACATCTTCATCTGTAATTTCTTCATACGGCTGTATTTCTATAAAATCAACTGCTAATTTTTTTGCCAAATTATAATCTATATCATTCTTATATACAATCCCTGCATGGAACGGAATATTTTCCTTCTGCAATTGTCTATAGACCTCTATCCCACTTCCACAATTAGATATAACCATCGTCTTTGCTTCTCCTACAACTTTAGGAAATTCTACCGTAGAAAAAATATAATCATATCCATTTTCTTCTCTATTTATACCATATAATTCATTTATTGTATTATCTTTGAAAATATCACTACTTTTGCCGTAATTAAATATAGATTTATCTTTTACACAGATCACATTATCTGATATTTTTTGTGCCAATTCCACTTCATGCAAAGTCATAATAATAGTTATATCATTCTCTTTTGCTAAAGTTTTTAAAATCTGCAACAATGAAATTTTATGTTTAATATCTAAAAAAGATGTAGGTTCATCTAAAATTAAAATTTCAGGATTTTGACATAAAGCTCTAGCTAGAAGAACTCTTTGTTTTTGTCCATCACTTATTTTATTAAAATCCATATTCTCTAAATCGTTTAATTTGAGTTTACTAATTATATCGTCAACAATTATCTTGTCATCTTTTTTTAGTACACCTAGTTGATTAGTATATGGATACCTTCCCATTTCAATCACATCTCTTACCGTCATAAGTTCTGGATCTATCTTATTAGTCAACATTACTGAAACTTTTTTCGCAAATTCCTTTTGTGAAATAGTTTCTATTTTTTTGAGTTCATTTTGATCATGTATTGAAATTCCGCCCGTAATCGGTTTGAGTTGTCGAATTATACTTTTTAAAATCGTAGATTTTCCCGCTCCATTAGGTCCGATTAGTGTTGTGATTTTTCCTTTTGTTATATCAAGATTTATTTTTTGTACAACAATTTTCTTTCCATATCCCACATCGACATTCTCTAACCTAATACATATCTCTTTTTTTCTATTCATTTACCTTCTCCTTGCGTTTCTTGAAATCAACATTACAATTACAATTGGAGCACCAAAAATTGAAGTCACCGTACTTATATTTAATTCTGATGGAGCTAATGCTACTCGTGAAACTAAATCACAGCCCATACAAAATACTCCACCACCCAAAAAAATCGCCGGTAAAACAATAATAGGCTTAATGGTTTTTAAAAGAAACTTAATTAAAAATGGGACTGCAATTCCAATAAATGATATTGGCCCCGCAAATGCTGTAACGCATGCAGATAGTATGCTAGATAGTAAAATTAAAATAACTTTAAATTTTTTCACATTTACACCAATTGTTTGTGCGTACTCTTCTCCTAACTGAATCGCCCCAATTTGTTTTGACATTAACCAAACTAGTACAAACACCACACCAACAAGTATTGCAATAAACCACACATTATCCATATTGCTTCCTGAAAAACTTCCCTGGGACCAGCCATGTAAATTAACAATGTCTTCGTCTGCTGCAAACGTAGTCAAAAAATCAGTAACTGCCGAGCATATATATCCCACCATAATTCCAGCAACTAATAATGATGACATATTATTTACTCTTTTCGATACAATAAGAATAAAAAATATAACCGCTAATGACCCTATAAACGCTGCAATAACCAATGTTATCGAACTTATATAGGAAAAATTTTTCAAAAAAACTATCAATGTAAAGGCAACTAACATTTTTGCACCTGATGAAATTCCTAAAACGTAAGGACCTGCAATTGGATTATGAAAAAAGGTTTGGAGTAAAAATCCAGATACTGCTAGGGCTCCACCTAAAATCATCGCCTCTAGCATTCTTGGAATTCTTATATCTAATATTATACTTCTTTTACTTTCATCAATATTTTGAGGATTAAAAAACACATCAACAGTATCTTTTAATGAAATTTCAGCCGTTCCCATATATATATTTAATAATGCAAAGAAAATAAATAATAAAATCAAGCCAGCAAATACTATACAATATCTACTTTTTCTTACTTTATTATATTCCGTATTTTCTATACTATTCATTTCATTTTTCATATATGCCTCCTCTGCATTTTTATATAACATATAGTATTTACTGATGTTTACTCAATATGTTTAATGAAGATGAAATTATCATAATCCGATTTTAATATTGAATTGATATCAACAATAAACTCCGCCATACTATCACTTGATTGATACAAATATTTGTCTGTGTTAAAAACACAATTATTTTTTACTGCTTTAAATTTTTCAAAGAGCTTATTCTTTCCTATTAATTCATCTTTACTTTCTATTGGTGCATCTATCGTCGAGTTATAAATCAAATAATCACAATCCTTAGCTTGTACATAAAACTCTTCCATAGAAATAGTTACAGCTCCACTTTTATTTTCCGAATTAGTATTTTTTAAATTTTTAAAAGCATACTCTCCTCCACCTAATTTTATCATATTAGGGATATAATCTTCACTTTTTCTTACAACAACTTTTCCTGCTGAATTAATGTAAAAATAAGCAATTTTATTCTTTTTATTTTTTACACTTTTAGATGAATCAACCTGACTCTTTATTTTTTTTACCATATCAATTTTTTCTTTAAAAAAAGAATCTGCCTGTTCTCTTTTTCCTGTCATTTCTCCATAAACTTTTATCCACTCTAATCGTCCTAATGGATTCGTTTCGTAGCTTGATTCATCAATGAAAACAGGAATGTTTATCTTTTCTAATTTTTCTTTTACCTTTGGAGTGTGTAATATCATAGTTGACTGAATTGCTAAATCACATTTTTTTTCAATCAAACTTTCATAATCTGGTTGAGAATATTTTCCAGCATATAATATTTGACCTTCTCTCATTGCATTCTTAGCTTCTTCTATATACCAAGAATCAACATTTGTTCCACTAAATTTAATTTTATCCATAGCATCAATCGACTTAAAAAGCGACATTACAGATGATGCTACTAAATAAATATTATGACTATTTTGATTTAAAATTGTGTATTTAGACCAACAATTGTATTTTTTTACATCAAACTGTTTTTTCTTAGCACTCTTTGCTTTTTCTTGTTTATATGCCATATAATCTTGATAATCTTCATCTGGCACAATCAGATAATTTCTATCATTAAGGGTTTTTACTAATTTATATTTTTTGTTGTTGTAATAATAAATTTTGAATCCCTTGGCGTATTTTATTTTTTCTGATTCAGTGACCTTATCTGATTTTAAACCTACAATTTTAGGAATCACATCAAGATTATCTTCTGATATTATTTTTTTTTCAACGAGCATTTGATCATTATGATAACTACTCGAACACCCCATAACAGCAAAAAGCATACTAAAAAGTATGCTTATAATTGCTGATAATTTTATCTTTTTTAAAATATAATTATTTTTTCTCATGTTTAATTTTCTCATGTTTATTCTTTTTATTTTTTTTCCACATTAAAATGCCAACTAACACAACAACACAAGCTCCTGTTATTATAGTAACAGTTGTTGCCTTATTTGACTCTACTTTAACTAATTTTGCACTTTTTTTATCGAACGTAAGAAAATATTCTATTTCATAAGGTTTACTCATTGCAGTTGTATCACCAATTACTGGCATTTTTTTATCTAATGCTAAAACTGGAATTTCAAATACCGAATTACCTTTTTTATTAACTGGAGTATATTTCTTACCATTAACTATCATATAGTCATAATTTTTACTACTCCATGTAATCTTTGCAGTAGCTTTTTTATTCTTAACTACAATTTCTGCTGGAGTTTTAATTTTTGCTCTGCCTGATCCACCCTTTAAAGAAACCTTAATCTCATATTTTCCATCTTCTAATTTTATTGGTTTCACATCCATTTTATGATGAGCTTTCGATGCAGATGACTTAAGTGCACCTGCTGGAAGTGAATCAGCTCTAAATAAAATCTGATGATCATACCATTTTTGTTTACGTTTACTAAAGCCTGTACATTCTAAGCCCTTGTCTAAAGCATCTACTTTTACTTCATATGTTAATGCACCATTTGAATCTTCTATAGCTTTTGAATACTCACCCTCATCTTTAGTTACAGCCTCTTCGCCTGTGCCCATGTACAACTTTTCGTAACCTTTACCACCTAGAGTAATTACGGCTGTCATGCTATCTGGTTTAACAGTCAAAACAGCTTTAACAACTCTAAACATTGACGAACTAGACTCAACTTTTAAGTCATATTTTCCTTCAACAATATCTGAGGCTTCTATTGGGTACATCCCCTTTTCTTCAACCTCACTTTGTTTCGCTCTCTCACCTTGTGTTGCCACTTTACTGTTTTGTGTCGCCATAACAGGAACACCACTTGTTAACACCATTGTAGCAAGTAAAACTGAAACGGCAATTTTTTTCAATTTCATCATTTTGTCGATTACTCCTATTTTTTATAAATTATTTAATTTTATTAACATACATCTGTTGAACATCATAATCTTGTCCTAAGCCTTCTAAGATGCATGTAACATCATATCCTTGTGCTTTAAATTTTGATTTCCAAGAATCTTCTTCATCTCCAGCCATATCGTTATTAGCATGATCTCCTGCTACAACCATAAGCGGCATTAATACAACTTTTTTGTATTTTGGATTAGCTTTAATTTTTTCAATTAAATCTTCTACTGATGGTTTAGCTTCTACTGTACCAACGAAGAAATTCTCTTTTCCTTGAGCAGTTAATACTTTCTGGAAGTTAGCATATGTTACGTTTGAGTCAGCATCTGTACCATGTCCCATAAAGCAAATAGCTGTCTCACCATCATCATATGCTTTATATTTTTCAGTTAAAATTTGTGCAAGTTTCTCATAATCTTTATCTGAATCTAAAAGTGGTTTTTCAACAACAACACTCTTGATACCTTTTCCATATTTTTTTACTGCATTTTTAACATCAGTATATTCATGTCCTGACATTAAGTGTGTTGTAACGACTGTTAAATCTGTAACGCCATCTTTTTTAGCTCTTTCAAGCGCTTGTTTGATATTATCTATTTCAATACCGTCTCTCTTTTTTAATTTATCAATAATAATTTGAGAAGTGAATGCTCTTTTTACATCACAATCTGGATGAGCTTCTCTAACAGCAGCTTCAATACCACCAATTGTTATATTTCTGCTATTGTTAAAACTTGTTCCAAAACTTACAACTAGAATTTCTGATTTTTGCGCATTTTTAGTCTGACTAGTTGTTGTTTTAGAATCTTGTGCAACTGTTTTTCCACAAGCACTTAATGATGCAACTGTCACAACAGATACGCAACTTAATACTAAGATTTTTTTAAGAATTTTTTTTGACATTTTATAATCTCCTTTTCTTCTGAAATTACTTAATGTCCACAAATTGATCACTATATAAAATTATCTAACAAACTTATAATCTTATTATACAACCAATTACTCGTGGTTTAAGCATTTCGCTTTTGTATAACAATAGGCAGGTCTCCTGACTCATAGAATTACTTTTTTATGCCTTCCCAATCACTCAGTGGCTCTTCATAAAAAATAACTAATCACAGTGACGAGTTCGTATGGGAATTTCACCCATTTCCCTTTTCACCTAACTTATTAGGCACCTATTGCGTTTGTTAATTGTTCATGTGATATAGTACAATAAAACTTTCATTTTTACAACACCATTTTCTCTAATGTATAAACAATGTATACATTATGTATAACTTTTATTTTTATACATTCTATGGTATAATTGTTATCTGCGAAAAACAAATGTCTTTGTACGACGGTATAACATTTTCTCTACTTTATATCGTACATCCATTGATAATTGTTTATTTGCACAATAATACCCATTAATCATAACTATAAAAGGAGAACAAAAATGAAAAAAGCAAATTCTAATGCCAATGAATTTAAGCCTTTCATTTCAGCTGATAAAATAATCCCTGAAATGACTTTCACTTCTATTTTACTTGGCATCATTCTTGCAGTTGTATTCGGTGCTGCCAATGCTTACTTAGGTTTAAAAGTAGGTATGACTGTATCCGCTTCTATCCCTGCAGCTGTAATCTCAATGGGACTTATTCGCGTTATCTTAAAACGTGATTCAATTCTCGAAAACAACTTAGTACAAACAATTGGATCTGCAGGTGAATCCCTTGCGGCCGGCGCAATTTTCACATTACCTGCAATTTTTATGTGGATTAAAGAAGGTAAAGATGCTCATATTTCTTTCCTCGCAATCGCTGTTGTTACAATCGCTGGTGGTTTATTAGGTATCTTATTTATGATTCCTTTACGTACAGCACTTATTGTAAAAGAACACGAAACAATCCCTTATCCAGAAGGAACAGCATGTGCAGAAGTTCTTATCGCTGGTGAAACTGGTGGTTCAGCTGCTTCTATCGTTTTCTCAGGATTAGGAATTGCCTCAATTTATAAATTCTTCTCTGAAGGTCTTACTATTTTCCCTCAGAGTGTATCTTTTAGCATTAAAAAATATAAAGGATCTGCAATCGGTGGAGATCTTCTTCCAGCATTACTTGGTGTAGGTTACATCTGTGGCCTTAAAATTGCATCATACATGTTCGCTGGTGGTGTTTTAGCTTGGTTCGTTCTTATGCCACTTCTTTCATTATTTGGTGGTAATGCAATCATCGCTCCTGGCTCAACTCCAATTAGCCAATGTGATCCTTTCTTACTTTGGAAAAATTACATCAAATATATTGGTGCAGGTGCTGTAGCAGCTGGTGGTATTATCTCACTTGCTAAATCTACTCCACTTATTATCCGTACATTTGTTGATAATATTGCATCATTAAAAAATACTTCTTCAAGTGATAATTCACTTAGAACAAACAGAGATTTATCTATTAAATTTATTGGTATTGCTGTAGTAGTTATTTGTGCCGTATTATTACTTACTCCAGGATTACCATTTAATATTCCAACATTAATATTAATCTTAGTTTTCGGTTTCTTCTTCGCAACTGTTTCTTCAAGAATGGTTGGTTTAGTAGGAAGCTCAAACAACCCTGTATCAGGTATGGCTATCGCAACATTACTTGTTTCATCTTTTGCATTAAAAGAAGCCGGAAATGCTGGTATTAGCGGAATGGTAGCTGCTATCATGATAGGTACTGTTGTATGTATCATCGCTGCTATTGCTGGTGATACTTCACAAGATTTAAAAACAGGATATATCGTTGGTGCTACTCCAAGAACACAGCAGATTGGTGAATTTATCGGTGTAATCGCTTCTGGTTTAGCAATTACTGGTGTATTATATCTTTTAGATAAAGCTTGGGGATTTGGTTCAAAAGAACTTGCAGCTCCACAGGCTGGTTTAATGAAAGTAGTAGTTGAAGGTGTTATGAGCAATAACTTACCATGGACTTTAGTATTTATTGGTATTTCAATTGCTGTTGTATTTGAAATTTTAGGCCTTCCAGTATTACCAATCGCTATTGGTTTATACTTACCAATTACAACATCTACACCTATCGTACTTGGTGGTCTTGTACGATACTTCGTTGAAAAACGTGCAGCTAAGAAAAATGAAGAAGCAAAAGAAGAAGTTGTTACAAATGGTATACTTTATTCTTCAGGTTTAATCGCAGGTGAAGGTTTAGTTGGTATTATACTTGCCATTTTCCAAATCATCCCTGTTAAAGGATATTCAAACTTTGCAGAATATATCGCTCTTCAATCAAGATTTGCAAACTCAAGCAATTCTACATTAAGATTTATTTCAAATATTTTTGCAAGCGATATTCTAGGAATTATAACATTCTTATTATTAACATTAAGTTTAGTTGCATTTTGCCACAAAAAGAAACACAACTAATTACTTTATATAGTAGTTAGAAAAATAAACAATTAAATATAAAATCCCTATCTAGTTTTCACTCATAAATTAGGTAGGGTTTTATTTTATCTAAGAAAGGAACTATTTAATGTTTAAAAAGAATAAAACATCCCTTAATTATGTGGATTATACTCCATCACATAATCCTAAATACAAATGGGATACAAAACAAGCAGATAACAACACAACAATTGTTACCATATATATTGAGCGTAATACTCTATCCGATAAATTTGCCCAAAAATACTTCAAAAAACCTAAGGTTACAAAGGTTGACTTGGATAAATTCGGAAGTTTTGTTTGGCTTAAAATAAACGGTGAAAAAACAATATTTCAGATTGGACAAGAAATCAAAACTGAATATGGCGAATCAGTAGAACCTCTATATGAAAGACTTGCCACATTTATTGAAATTTTAAGAAAAAATCAATTTATAACCTTAGAAAAACCTCTTCAAAAACAATAATGCAACTTACAAACAAAAAAGAAGTGTCAACGACTCTCGCATAATCATCGACACTTCTTTTTCTTTTACGCTCTCTTAGTCCCCCAACCAAAATAGCTTTTCTTATAAATTCTTTCTCGATATACGCTTCCCCAAACCTATACCTCGAAATCAATTATTATTTGTATATATACCATATACTGTTACCCATTCCTATTTCCTGTATATACATTCCTATTTCCCATATTCTCTTCTCACTTGCGCTCCCCAGCACAAATGAGTCAAATACTCATTTATTAACTATACTCTCTACTCCTTATTAATAGCTCACTGGCCTCGCCGTGATCAACCTTATGAACCATTTATACGCCCTGACATTCTAATTGAATTATACCTACCTATTAACAACTACTCCCTCCTTGTTTCATTATTTATCAGGTACATGTATATTATAGCAAAATATCCAAATAAATTCTATGATTTTTTGGTGTTTTTGCTATTTTCTACTATTTGTATATACTAACTCTTATCCACTATACTGCATTTCGACCATTCCGTTTCCGTTTTTGTCCATGACAAACTTTAACGCTTGGCAATTTTCCCCTTTGTAACTATTATTTATTCTCATTGTAAATTCACTATTTTTCATATTTTTTGTTTTTTTTCGAATATATTTTTTTTGTACCTTTCATTGAAACATTATGTTTTCTTTGAAAAACAGTTTTCTTTTGCATTTTTTTTAAAACATTAACTTTTTTGTACATTTTTCACAAAAAAACCCTTTACAACAAAATTCAAAATGATTATAATCTAATTTGGCTGTAAAAAAAATAGCTAATATTTTTAATCCCCATATAAAAAATTGGCTATTTCAATTGACAGAATATACACCCAATTTTAAACTAAAAATTTCATACACAAAGAGGAGAAACAATGAAGAAAAATACCCCAAAAAGAAAAAATTTCGTTATTAACTCTGTTAAAGCATTCGTTTCAATTGCATTATTACTTGTAATTGTGGCTTATGCACCAAATTTAACTAATAGTAATTCTCATTCAGTAAAGGCAAATATATCTTATTGCCAGAACAAATAATTTTCTACTTTTCACAAAATTCCCATTTTAAGCAACACCTTGGGTTCAAAAGTGAAACTTATAGGTATTAACGTAATTAATAATTACAAAAAATAAAAAGACGATATTAAAATTTAGGAGCACGTTATAGCGAGCACTTTTTTTTAATATCGTCTTTATTTTTTCTCATTAGATAACTATTTTAAATTTTTTAATTCGTTCATCATCTCAATGTCAGATGCTAAAACTTTCATATTTGTTGTTATTGGTTCTTCACCTGGTTTAGTAACTGTCACTTCGATAATAGTTCCTTCAGGCATACCATTTACTACTACTCTTTTAAAGAATTCAGCCACTTTAGGATGATTATTAACAAATTTATTACGCATTCCCATTACTTTCATTAATGATGCTGGATTAATCATATATTCTACCTCATTTTCGTTTTATTTTTTTAATTCAAAATTTATTTTAACATTATTATACTTTTTTAATTATTATTGTCAACTAAATGCCTTAAAAAAATGAACTCTTTCTCAAGTTTTGCGCTATAATAATTATAGTATAAGAAATATTTTTTATATAACAACACAACAAAAAATAAAAAGGAGATTAATTATGGCATTACATATTGATAAATCATGTTTTCTTGCCGAAGGATGTATTGTGACAAAGAATGTTACACTAGAGGAAAATTGTAGCGTATGGTTCAATACTACAATTCGTGGCGATGAAGGCGATATCTATATAAAATCAAATACAAATATCCAAGATAACGCTGTCATACACGGTGGTAAGAACTACCCTGTCACAATCGGTCACAACGTTACAATCGGTCATAGTGCAATAGTTCATGGCTGTTCTATTGGAGACAACAGTTTAATTGGTATGGGTTCTATCATCTTAAATGGTGCAAAAATTGGAAAAAACTGTATCATTGGAGCTGGATCTTTGGTAACCCAAAACACTGTAATACCTGATAATTCACTGGCTTTTGGTAGCCCTTGTAAAATCATTCGACCAACTACTCCAGAAGAAATAGCCTCAAACATTAGTAATGCACAGACATATATAGAACTTTCTAAAGAATATTTATAACTTTTTTCAAAAAACACTTGCTTTTTCTTATTCTATATGATATCATTATCTACGGTTCGTTGGTCAAGCGGTTAAGACGCCGCCCTCTCAAGGCGGAATCACGGGTTCGATTCCCGTACGAACTGCTAAGCACATCATTGGATGTGCTTTTTTTTATGCAAATCTTTCCTATTTATTTTTTTCCTATTTTATTTTTTTCAAAATATGATATACTTTTTATAGATATTTTTTTCGTTTTTTTTCGAAACTTTAAAAGGTATAATGTTTCAGAAAAAAACTAACACTAAAAACTATACAATATTATTATGGAGGAATTTATTATGCCAAAATGGTTACAAGATGCAATTTTTTATGAAATTTACCCTCAATCTTTTAATGATACCAATGGGGATGGTATTGGTGATTTAGATGGTATCACTGAAAAATTAGATTACATTAAAGAACTTGGATGCAACGCTCTATGGATTAATCCATGTTATGATTCGCCTTTTAAAGATGCCGGATATGACGTTAGAGATTACAAAAAAGTTGCGCCTAGATACGGAACAAATGCTGATTTATATCGCTTATTTGGTGAAGCACACAAAAGAGGAATTCATGTCTTATTAGACCTTATTCCTGGTCATACATCAGAAGAGCATCCTTGGTTTAGGGAAAGCCAAAAACAAGAACATAATGAATATTCAGAGCGTTATGTTTGGGCCGATCATACTTTTAGAATTGAACATTATCCATATGTTGCAGGCGAAAGCGAACGCGATGGAATATATATGTTAAACTTTTATAAATGCCAACCAGCATTAAATTATGGATTTTTTAATCCAACCGAACCTTGGCAAATGTCATACAAAGATCCTGCTTGTCAACAGACAAAAGAAGCTCTAAAGGATGTAATGCGCTTTTGGCTAGACCACGGTTGTGATGGTTTTAGAGTTGATATGGCAAATTATCTTGTGAAAGGTGAAGATGAAAATCGTACAGGAACCTGTGAAATTTGGAAAGATATTCGACAAATGCTAGATACTGATTATCCCGAAGCAGCTCTTGTATCAGAGTGGGCTAATCCAAAACAATCTCTTAGTGCTGGTTTTCACATGGATTTCTTACTTAACAATCCAAACACCGGATACAGCACTCTCATGAGGGATTATAGCAACTCTAAAGCAAACGAGAATACTAGTGGAGTTAATAATAAAAAAATTGATTCAAATACAGACAGAAGTTTCTTTAAAAAAGACGGACACGGTGATATTATGCGCTTCCTTGATGATTATATGCCTATGTATGAGGCAGCTAAAGAAAATAACGGATATGTAAGTATAATCACCTGTAACCATGATACTCCTCGTCCACGTCGAACACTTGACTATTCTGAGCTTAAACTTGCATACGCATTTATATTTACTATGCCAGGTGTTCCTTTCTTGTATTACGGAGACGAAATTGGTATGAGATATCTAAATATTCCAACCAAAGAAGGCGGTTACGGACGTACCGGTAGTAGAACTCCTATGCAATGGTCTAATGGAAAAAATTTAGGATTTTCGAATGCTTTTCCAGAAGATTTATACCTTTCTGTTGATCCATCACCTGATGCTCCTACCGTAGAAGATCAGCAAAAAGATCCCAACTCATTGTTAAATACTTTAAAAGAGCTCTTACACCTTCGTCACGAGTATAACGATTTAAATGCACAAAATAATCTTGAAATTATTTATGCCAAAAAAGAAACCCTCCCTCTTATTTATAAAAGAGGCAATTTATTTATAGCAATTAATCCATCCGAAGAGGAACAAACTGCAGATATTGCAACAGGTAATACTATTATTTATTCAATTTGCGAAGGCAATACTGATGGTAGTAGTCAACCTGCAGCCGTAACTATTACCTCTTCATCTATTACACTAGCTCCACAATCCTTTGTGATTATAAAATAGCTAATTTATCTTTAAATTTAGGCATAAAAAAACACCACAAATGCTAAAAGCATTTCTGGTGCGTTGTTCTGATTCCTAACAGAACATAAGGTAATATAATTAATAAAGGAATTTAAGGAAATGGTTTACAATATATAGTCAAACGAATTACGGGGGGGAAAATATATATAATTCGTTTACTAATCTATCGCTTCAACACGTATATAATATCATGGTTTTTTTTTATATTCAAGGTTGCATTTTTGATTGTCAAATTTGACCATGTTTTGACGGGTTTTGGATGATTATCATCTTTTTTTACGGATTTTGATTTATATTTTATATATTATCACCTTATACATATTTTTATTTGATAAAGTGTTCTATTTTTAATATAATTATAATTGTCTTAAACAAATTGAAAATCGACGATATATAGACTATAAAATCAACTACACAGAAAAGGATGACGTATATGAAATCATATTTTAAAAATTTATACAAATACCAATTAGTACCATTCGAAAAAGAAATAGTTCTATTTTGTTCTAGAGAATATATTAATGAAGCTCTTGAAGTCAGAAAAGATTTAACAGAAGACATCGTAGTTAAAGCTTATTTTGCCTCTGAGCGTGATTCTTATGTAGAAGAAGTAGCTAATAAAATTCTTGAAACTGTAATGGAAGAAACTGAATGGTTTATTGACGAAAAAGAACTAGATGCAGCTTATCAAGTTGAACTTGAAGAAACAGTTACTTCCATAGAAGAAACTGAAGGACTATCTTTCGATGAATTAACAGAAGAAGATTGTTTAGATTTCTGGGGCGTAGCAACAAAAGAAGAAGTACTTGAAGAGATTCGACTCGCTGCTTCTTTCAGAATTAAATATGCTCTATTTTGTTCATACCATAATGGCTTAGATTTAAATGCTATTGACCTTTTTACTCCAGATGCCTTTAATTCCGAATTTTTGGTTAACTACATTAATAAGGATTTAATTGTAAACACTGAAGTTGAATTATAAACAAATTATTATTTTTTTTAATAATTATTTCAAATAATAATCACAATATAGACACATTAAAGGGGTATATTATAAACATAGTTGAGCAACAGTTACTGTTAAAATACTGTAGCTAGTAATTTTTTTCATAATACTCCCCTTAGAGAGTCGTTACGGCTCTCTTTTTTTAAGCAAAACAAAAGCGACTACAAATGATATTCTCACAAATAATAATCTCTACTTAACCTATTTCCCATTGTGAATATCAATACATAGTCGCTTTTTTAATTCTATAAGTCTTAATTTTTTACACTAATTTACATTAACTTTATACTTCATTACACTTTTGCTTTATGTATTACTTTATTACATCCTTTTGCTGCTCTACTGAGATACACTAGATACATTACTTGAATCTATCTTTTTAAATGGTACCCATACATATTTATCACCTTTATCTGCATATTTTACACTTGAAACTTTTTTGCCTAATGATAGTGCTTTACTCGTTTCCACTGCATATTTTGCCTGTCCATTTGCATCTTGTAAAACTGTAAATTGCATCTCACCATTTTTAATACTTTGACAACCATCAGCCGTAGCATCTACACCAAGCACCGGAACCTTTTCTAATGAATCACCATGCTTCTTTAATGCCTTAACTGCTCCAAGCGCCATACTATCATTATTGCAAAATACTACATCATATTTCTGTTTTGTGTTAAAGAATATTCCAAGTTTTTCTTCTGTTTCATCAGAATCCCAATCACAAAAATCTACAAATACATAGTTAACATCTACTCCATTATCCTTGAAATAGTTTTTTATCGCTGTCGTTCTTCCAATAGTTGCTGAATGACCTTTTTCGCCTTCTAGTATTACTGCATTAAATGAATTAGGTTTTCCTAATTTTTCCCATGCATATTCTGCCTGGTATAATCCAGCTTGTTCCTCTGCTGATCCTACATATACATACTTATTAGGTTCAAGAATAGTATCTGAAGGTTGTGCATTAACGTAAATAATTGGAATATCATTTGATGCTACTTGCATTTGTAATGCAACATCAGGGTCTGCTATTCTCATTATAATAGCTGTATATCCTTCAGCTTTGGCATTTTTTACAAGTTTCAATTGCTCCTCTATACTTTCTCCAGTTTCTACCATTTTCAAATCTATACCATCATCTTTAGCAGATTTAACTATTGCTTTCGACAATAAGCCTCTAAAAGTATCCTTTGTATCTGTCATCAAAAAAAGTACTTTTGTAGATCCTCCACTTCCACTAGAACTATTTTCACATCCCGAAAACATACCTATAATCAGGCAGCTCATAAGGATTATACTGAGAAATTTTTTTAAACTCTTCATGATTCTGCCTCCTTAAATCTTAAATCTCTGAACATATTCAGAAAGCGTGACCGATGTATCCGCAAGTTCTTGAGAATTAGCTGCGACATCTTGGCTACTTCTTGTAATACTTTCAGCTTCTTCTACCATATTTTCAGATGTTGCAAGGATCTCATCTGCTGATGCTGCCTGCTCTTCTGAAATAGCTGCTACATTGCTAGCTACATCATTAACTCTATCAACACCATCTACCATTGCAGTAATCAACTCATTTGATTTTTGAATATTCTCATAAATTTTATCAAATGTATCAACCGCTTGATTGATAAGTTCTGTATTCTCTTTTATACTTTCTGCAGACGCATTTGCTTGATTTACTACATCCTGAATTAACTCACGCACTTGATTTATTAATTTTGCAATATTTGCAGCACTATCTGAACTGTCATTTGCAAGGTTTCCAATTTCTGAGGCAACAACTGCAAAACCCTTACCTGCTTCACCTGCACGAGCAGCCTCAATTGAAGCATTTAATGAAAGCAAATTCGTTTCTTCTGCAATTGAACTTATCATACCAACAATCTTAGTAATTTCTTCTGATGCATCTCCTACTTTTCCAATTGAACCAACTAACTGGTCATTCGCACCTTGTATCTGATGCATTGCATTAGACAATTGTTCCATATCCTCGCGACCTTCTTCTGAAAGCTTAATTGTTTCTTTCATACTTTCGCCTGCCATTTGGCTATTATCTCTTGTATCAGCAACAACACCTGCTAATACTGTTGCATTTTGTGCAATCTCATTTACAGCCTGAGCAAGTTGATCAACCGTCCTATTTAAACCTGACATAGCCTCTTCTTGTGCCTGTGATGCATCAAACATTGTTTGAGATACTTCATTAGAGTTATCTGATTGTTCTTTTAGTCTTTCAGATTCTCTATTAATATTAGTAATCATTTCTCTCATAATTCCAACAAATTCTGATACTTTAGAGCTCATAGTTCCAATTTCATCATTACTTGATTTATGAACTTTGATTGTAAAATCACCATTTGCCATTGCAGTTATATTATTAGTAATAGCAGATAATGGCGCTATAATCTTTGTTACAACAAGACTTATAAGAATAATAAGCAATATAACTGCAACAACTCCTACTATAATAAGAATTGTTGTAACTTTTGTAATTTGTGCATAAATAATATCCTCTGAAATATACGAAACTAATATCCACTCCGTTCCTGAAATCTTCTGAAACGTAACAAGATTTCCGTCTATCGAAGCATCATTATATACTCTCTTAGAAACTTTTTTTGCCACTCCACTAATCAAGTCATTATCTGAAATATCTGAAATTTTTTTAGAAACTAACTCGCTATCTCTATGCGCAAGTATCACATCATCATGTGTATCAATCAAAAATGAACTTGCATTCTTCATTTTGACACCTGCATTTACGATAACAGAAATTTTATTCAAGGATAAATCTGCTGAAATTACCTTTATTGTTCCTGATTTATCATTTAAAATTCCTGATGCTGAAATTACATACTCGCCTTTAGAATTCTTATATGTTTCTCCATAATTCATCTGAACACGACTTAAACCTTGTTTATACCAAATTTCAGATGTTGGATCTGTAATCTTTATTTTAGATTTAGTTGGGATTATTACCCTTCCTTCTTCCGACCCCATGTACATTCCTTCTGGCGAATTTTTATTATAATTATATGTTGAATCAATAATTTTTTTCAGAGTGTTATAGTCTGGATTTGTATTTTCTATTAAATCCTTTGTCGTTTGAAAATTTTCTAGATTTTCATTCAACCATGAAACTATATTATCTGCCTGATTTGTTGCAGACGACTCAAGTTCCGCTTGTGCCATCCTACTCAAGTTAACTTTAGTCAATTGTGTTGAAATTGTAATCAACACCGCCACAATCACAATTACAACTGGTATGATTGCTAATAATAGTTTGTTCTTTAATTTCTTAGTTTTAATATTTTTGGCTTTTGCCATCTCATTTCTGGACGAAGTCATAATCGCTCTCCTTTCTTAATAACTCGCCTAATAATATATAAAATATTTATCATGCCTTTTTAAATAAGCTGCGAAATAAAATTTTTCTACATCTCAAATAGGATATCGGAATAATTCAATCATTATAGAAGTATAAAATGCCCTATTTTAAACATATTTAATACTTTTTCAAACTTACATTTATGTTGTTTTATATAATTTTCCTTTTTTTATACAATTTTGTGTGATAAAATTTGTTTATAATCATTTATATTTGTATAAATATATTTTTTTAGAAAATTAAAAACTATTTTTAGGAGGATTAATTATGAATTATCAAATCGATGGCGAGCCATTACCAGTTGTATCTGTTTCTCTCCAACCTGGCGAGGCAATGATTACAGAAAAGGGTGCTATGTCTTGGATGTCACCTAACATGAAAATGGAAACATTAGGCGGCGGTCTTGGAAAAATGTTAGGACGCGCTTTTTCAGGTGAAGCAATGTTTGTTAACCGTTATACTGCAATGGGCGGAAATGGTTTTATCGCCTTTGCATCTAGTTTCCCTGGTTCAATCAGAGCATTTGACATCACACCAGGTAACGATCTCATTTGCCAGAAAAGTGCATTTTTAGCATCTACAGAAGGTGTTGAATTTTCTATAGCTTTCCAACGTAAACTCGGAAGCGGTTTCTTTGGTGGTGAAGGTTTTATCATGCAAAGACTTTCTGGAAATGGTACAGCATTCGTTGAATTTGATGGTTATATTAAAGAATATAATCTTCAACCAGGTCAGCAAATAATCATTGATACAGGATATCTTGCAGCAATGGATAGTTCTTGTTCTATGGATGTGCAATCTGTTCCTGGAGTTAAAAACATGCTATTCGGTGGAGAAGGAATTTTTAACACAGTTATTACAGGACCAGGTAGAGTTTGGTTACAAAGTATGCCAATTTCACAAATGGCTTCTACTATTGGACACTATATTCCAGGTAAATAATTAGATTTATTTTTTTTAAAAAACAACAAACGGCAGCACTCTATACTATAAGCTCTGCCGTTTCTTTTTTTAGAAATTTAAAATTTTTTTATTTCAAATATTATATTTTTACTCATATGTTTATCATGTTTTTCATTACACTCAATCTTATTATTTATAATCTTAGCTATAGCATCCTTATTATTTAGCACTTTATCAATCTCTATCGCACTTTCGAATAATCCACAATCTCCTTTTATTAACGACCTATAATCCACAACTTCAAGTTTATTATCTTTAAAAAATGTTGAATTCATCTCTTTATCTCGTGTATATTTGCTATACCACAACGCATACATTCCATAATCTATCGGACCTTTTACATCTTTTGATATAGAATCACCTATAAATAAACATTCTTCCGGTTTAACCTTTGCCTTGTACATAACTAAATCAAACATTTTTTTACTTGGTTTTTCTGCACCACTTTCCTCACTTGAAACCATAAAATCAATTTTATTAGATAATCCGAGTTTTTGTATTTTTTCATGTTGAATTAACGCTGTCATATCTGTACATATTCCGATTTTAATATTTTTCTTCTTCAAAAAATCAATACATTCCGCCAAATTTTTTTCAAGCTTCATATTATCAAGCATGCATTCCCAATATATTTTTGTCATAATACTTGTATGTGGAAAAATTGGTAAATTATATTTTTCCAAAAGCATTTGATATCTAATCACTCTACTATGTATCGCTCCAACATCTAAACCAACTCTTCTTTTTTGTATTTTTTTTAAGTCCTCTAATGCTGTTAATACAACACCTTCATCCATATCAAAATTTATTTTCATATAGTCTGCTATTTTTTTCGCAGCGATTATATCGCATTCTTTGAAACTATAAATAGTATTATCTATATCTAACACAACTGTTTTTATCATTTTTCCACCCTCAAATATCAAAAAACCCTAGAGGCTTATTGTGCGTTCTATTTCATTTTAAAAACGCATTCGCCATCTAGGGTCAATATTTTTATTTATTTAAAAATTCTTTAACCTGTTCATAAATACCTTGTGCATCTAAGCGATATTTTTTCAACAAATCAAGGGCTGGGCCTGACTCTCCAAATGTATCATATACACCAATTCTCTTCATTGGAACTGGTTCATTCTCCATTAAAGCTTCGGCTACAGCACCACCAAGACCTCCGATTACTGAATGTTCTTCAACAGTAACTACTTTCTTTGTCTTTCTTGCAGATTTAACAACCAAATCTACATCTAATGGTTTAATTGTATGAATATTTATAACTTCAACAGATACTCCATCTTTTTCAAGCATTTCTGCTGCTTGAAGTGACTCGTTAACTTCTAATCCTGTTGCAAAAATTGTTATATCTGTTCCTTCTTTTAAAACAATACCCTTACCAATTTCAAACTTATAATCATCATTATCATTGATAACTGGAACAGCTAATCTTCCAAATCTTAAATAAACAGGTCCTTCCATCTCATATGCAGCTAAAACTGCAGCTCTAGCTTCTACATCATCTGATGGATTAATAATTGTCATTCCTGGAATAGTACGCATTAAAGCAATATCTTCATTACATTGGTGTGTTGCACCATCTTCACCTACAGAAATACCTGCATGTGTTGCACCTATTTTAACATTTAAATGTGGGTAACCTACTGAGTTACGAACCTGTTCAAATGCTCTTCCGGCTGCAAACATTGCAAATGTTGAACAAAATGGTACTTTACCTGTTGTTGCAATACCCGCAGCAACACCTACCATATTACTCTCTGCGATACCACAATCTATGTGTCTTTCTGGAAATGCATTTTTAAAAATGGCAGTTTTAGTAGCTGCAGCAAGATCTGCGTCTAAAACAACTAGGTTATCATGTTTTTTTCCTATTTCCACTAAAGCATTACCATAACTATCTCTAGTTGCTATTTTTTTTACTTCTGACATAATGCTTCACCTGCCTTCTTTAATTCTTCCATAGCAATTTCAAACTGCTCATCATTTGGTGCCTTACCATGCCATCCAGCTTGGTTCTCCATATAAGATACACCTTTACCTTTAACAGTCTTCATTACGATTGCTGTTGGCTGTCCTTTTACTTCTCTAGCCTCTTTAAAAGCAGCTCGTAACTGTGAAAAATCATTTCCATCTTCAACATTAATCACGTGGAAATTAAAAGCTTCAAATTTTTTATCAATTGGATATGGTGAACATACCTCGTCTACGGCTCCATCAATCTGTAATCCGTTATTATCAACGATTACACAAAGATTATCTAACTTACGGAATCCGGCAAACATAGCTGCTTCCCATACTTGTCCCTCTTGAATTTCACCATCACCTAAAAGAGTATACACTCTATACTTATCATCTGATAATTTAGCTGAAAGGGCCATTCCAACTGCTGCTGAAATACCTTGTCCTAATGAACCACTTGACATATCAAGTCCTGGTGTATGTTGAATGGCAGGATGTCCTTGTAAATCTGACCCAATATGTCTTAATGTTTCCATTTCACTTCTTGGGAAAAATCCTCTTTCTGCCAAAACTCCATATAACCCTGGTGCAGTATGACCTTTTGATAGAACAAATCTATCTCTATCATCTTTCTTAGGGTCCTTTGGATCAACATTCATCTCTTCAAAGTAAAGATAAGTAAATAAGTCAGCTGCAGATAATGATCCACCTGGATGTCCAGATTTTGCAGCATGAACTCCGGTAATAATATTCTTCCGGACTTCAACAGCGATTTTTTGAAGTTCTAAATCTGTCATTTTTTTTTCTCCTTATATGCTTTTAGGTTCTAACAAATATTAACATAATATTTTTTTGCATAGTTAATACTACTCTACCTTATAATGTACCTTCTTGTCAATTAATTTATCGTCTTAATCCCTGTTTAACAGACAAATATTATAAATTAAATATAAAATTTTTACTATAATATCCTATTCTCCAAATACTGCAATATAATCTTTTTTGAATTTTTCAATTCCTTGATCAGTTAATGGATGTTTAGTCATTTGTTCAATAACTTTATAAGGAACAGTTGCAATATCTGCTCCAGCTAACGCACAATCTGTTACATGAATTGGATTACGTACTGATGCTGCTATAATTTGTGTTTCATATCCATATATATCAAAAATTTCTGAAATTTGTCTTATCAATTCAATTCCCGGTGTATTAATATCATCTAATCGACCTAAAAATGGTGATACAAAAGTTGCGCCAGCTTCTGCTGCAAGTAATGCCTGATTAGCTGAAAAAATCAAAGTACAATTTGTTTTGATTCCCTCTGCTGTAAGTGTTTTAATAGTCTTTAATCCTTCTGCTGTCATAGGGATTTTTACAACCATATTAGGATGAATCTTCGCAATTTCTCTTCCTTCCTTAATCATTCCTTCTGCATCTGTTGTCGTCGCTTTAACTTCACCACTAATTGGACCATCTACAATAGATGTTATCTCCTTTATTACTTCGTTAAAATCTCTTCCCTCTTTAGCTATTAATGATGGATTTGTTGTAACACCACTAATAACTCCCATATCGTTTGCCTTTCTTATATCCTCAACGTTTGCTGTGTCGATAAAAAATTTCATTTTATGCTTCCTCCCATTTCTAAATTTACTTAATTTCCTTTTATTAATCATTACACTTTAATAGTGTTAATTAAAACTCTTAGCATTTTTACTTTAGACCATCACTTTAATGTCTCTTTGCCCATAGTATGCATTTTTACCATGTTTCCTATAATAATGCTTATCCTGAAGCTCCTGAGGTGCTTCTTTTTCATTCGGATTAATCCACTCGCTTCGTGCCGCCATTTTAGCAACTTCTTCTAAAACTACTGCATTGTGTACTGCATCTTTTGCATCTTTTCCCCATGTAAATGGTCCATGATTTTTGCACAAAACCGCAGGTGTTGCTTCATAATCTTTATTTCGTCTTACAAATTCATCTGCAATCAATATTCCCGTATTTTTCTCATAATCTTCATCAATTTCCTTTTTTGTAAGATTTCTGACACATGGAACTGATCCATATAAATAATCGGCATGTGTTGTTCCATAACAAGGAATGTCACGTCCTGCTTGTGCCCAGCTTGTAGCCCATGTCGAATGAGTATGTACTATTCCACCTATGTTTTTAAATCTATTGTATAAAACGACATGAGTAGCTGTATCAGATGAAGGATTATATCTGCCTTCTACCTTATTTCCTAAGAGATCAACAACAACCATATCTTCTGGTGATAATTTATCATAATCTACACCACTTGGTTTTATAACAAATAATCCTTTTTCTCTATCAATTCCACTCACATTTCCCCATGTGAATGTTACTAAATGATATTTAGGCAAAAGCATATTTGCTTTATAAACTTTTTCTTTCAATTCCTCTAACATGTCTCACTTCTCCTCTCCTTCCTTTATCTGATTTTATAATAAACCCTATCCGTTACTTTTTCAAGTGTTTTTAAAATATTTTAGTTCTTTTTAAAATATAAATCGGCTAATCATAAAAATTTTTCCATTAAATCAACTACTATCCGTCTTTTATAATACTATTTGATATGATTGACAAAATTTTAATTAGTCACTTGACTATATATATATATAATATTTTTATAATAATTATAACATTTTAAGGAGGTAGCTTTATGAAAAAGCATTTAATAACACGCAGGAGAAACCTACACTTATGAAAAAAATACTAACATTTGTTGGAATATCGATAGGACTATTATCAATATTTTTTATATTTAGCATCAATTGCCAACAAGTCTCAATCACTAATAACTATAAATGTCTGGAGAATAATAAAATGAAAGCTATTATTTTAGAAAATATAAGAAAAAAATTGTAATGAACCTTCTAAAACAGCTTAACCATGAAGGTAAAACCATTTTATTAGTTTCACACGATTCTGAAGTCATTTCTAATTGCAAACGTATAATTAATTTAGAGTAGTTGATTTTTTATTTATAGTCTTTTGCACTATATATATCACTACAGCGTTAATAATAAAAATAAGGGCTATGAAAACTAATTTTCCATATGCCCTTATTTTTTACTTTGTCTAATTACACTAAATATTTTTATTTTCCTATAAAACGTGTAATAGTAGAAATGCAAAATGATGCAATACACATAATCACAATAGTTGCAACCGCTTTTTTTATAACTAATGATGCCGCAACAGCAATCAGCATAATAGCTGCGCAAACAATAATTCTATTCTTCCTCATAAAGCTTTCCTCCTTTTAAATGATATACTTTGCTTGATAATTCTGAAACTATTGTATCTATATGACTTGAAAAAATGATGCTATTTTTCCCATTTGATACATAATCTTTCAAAACACTAATGGCTTTCTTTTGACTCTTACTATCCATAGCATTTAATGGCTCATCCATAAGTAAAATTGGAATTTCTAGGGATAAAACTGCTGCCAAAAAAGTTTTATATTTCATTCCCAAAGAATAATCACCCCAATCATCATTTATATAACTTTCCACCTCAAATATTTTCATATATTTTTTAAAATTATTCTCAAACTCTAATGAATTTTTTTTCCATAAAGCCCTTAATAATTCTGCATTTTCTCTTCCTGATAAATTGTCATACATATCTGGCGCATTAGAAATATAAATAGAATCCTCTCTAAATTTTTTTAAATTGGCATCCATATTATATTCATCAAGAACACCCGCAAGTATCTTAAGCAGCGTTGTCTTACCAGCTCCATTCATTCCATTTATACATACTATTTCTCCACCTTGTATTTCAAATGAAACATCTTCTAAAACCATATTTTCTGAATTATAAAAAAACTGTAGATGCTTTACAACCTTTTTTTCTTTCTTATTTTGCATTTTTCACCTCTCTTTAAATTTTAACATATGAAATATTACCTTCTATCAATGCTGCAATAATTTAAAAATCATTTTCTTTAAAAATCTTTTTAATTATCGTAAACATCATAACGGACAAAATGATAATATATCCCAAATATATGTGCTCAGCATTTTTCCATGTCACTCCATTTATCCAACTCCCGATGCAATTTATTATTAATACATATATCATTGGTATTAAATATAAATTTTGGGGAATACTTGTCATTTTGTGAAGAATTGAATAAATCTTATCATCCTCCAAATCTTCTATCTTGTGTTTTATGCATACTATGTATGGGTAGTGGTACATAACTGATGCTACTAATCCAAATATTATAGTTGTAAAAAATGTAATTATAAGTCCTTTCCAACCAAATGCTTTTGAATTTAAAAATATTACAATGCTCGCAATTATTGTCAAAATTGCATTTGCTATGTAAAATATACCTGCTAAACGCATTTTAGATATAATTAAATCCTTAATTTTATATTTAGACATCTTATAAAGATCTAACACTTTCCAATCATCCTCTAGCATAAATACTTTTTCAAAAACGCTTCTAATTGTACCTATTCCAGAAAAACAGTTTGACATAACAACAACAATAGTTACAATATCTGATAAGTATTGATTGTTAATACTCATTTCTAATTTATACCACACAATTATTTTGATCAAAAAATCTAGCGGAAAAACAACATTCAATATCGTTTCTATAAGATTTTTTCTAAAAGTTTTAGATATTATTTTTATATCCTTCTTTAAAAAAAAGTTCTTAGGTTCAAATATTTTACCTATATAATCTATGTTTTTTAAAATCTTTATATGTTTTATATTTCTTAGTCTTTTCTCCAATATTACGCAGCTTGATAATTCAATAATTATTGCACATAATAACACCAATAAACAAAAACGATATACCTTCTCATTCCTTGTTACAATATTAAATATTTCTTTGAACTTAGACAAAAATAACATTTGGTAGTATTTTTCATCTAAGCTGTAATTAAGTAACTCTCCTATTGATTTAATGTTTTGTCTCATAAAAAGAATTTTTTCTATAAAAAAATCCATACATTTCAATGTAATTACACTAAATGCAACACTAAATATAACTTTTAATATTAAACTCAAAAAAACTATATATTTAGATATATATCCTTTTTCTTTGATAAGTCTCTTGTAAATTTTAGCACTTTTTGTCAAGAAAAACGCTAACTCGAATACTATAATATATATAATAGCTTTAATATTGTAATAAAATATAAAATAAAAAGACGAAGATATTATTACTGAAATATTGTCATATAAAGAATTAATTCTTGTAGAAAAAATACATATTCTTATTCTATCTGACATAGAAAAATTTGAAGTACAAAACATTTCATTTTTAATGATTTTATTTTGTTTATTTTCATTACGAAATTCTATATTACTAGTAATTGCAAACATATTCCATATCAAAAAAATACCTATTTTACCATATTTATAATTTAAAGACCTCAAAAAAAAACCTATTATTAATGTATAAATTATTATAAACACTACTTTTATTATTAAATCTTTCTTTACATTTAATTTTAATTTAAATATTTTATTTTTATTTTTTAACCTTTTTCGAATATTTTCATTAAACAAATTTTTATAAACTACATATCTGTCTCCCATTTTTATAAGTTCTCCATCTCCTTCTTTTAAAATATTCAAATAATTTTCATAAATTAGCTTATCATTTTAATCTATCATTTACAATAACATGAGTAAAATTCGTATAAAAAACTATAAATAACGGATATTTTTTAAAATATATATATTTTTTTAAATTATGATAGATTTTTGTACAAAAAAAGCCCTAATCTATAGGGCTTTTATCAAACTATTTATGACTTATATATTTTTTACTCTTTTAAACAAATTCATTGCATTATCCCATGTAATTTTTTCAACTTCTTCTGTTGAAATTCCTTTTATTCTCGCAATTTCTTCCACAACATATGGAATATTACTTGAATCATTTCTCGTTCCTCTATTAGGCTCTGGTGCCATATAAGGACAATCCGTTTCAAGCAAAATTTTCTCAATTGGTATTTCTTTTACTGTCTGTTTTAGTTTTTTCCCATTTTTAAATGTAACAACTCCTCCAACTCCTATATAATAACCCATTTTTATATATTCTTTAGCCATCTCTGGTGAATAAGAATAACAATGAATTACACCTGGTATTTCTTCTGCTCTTATTTCTTTCATCACCCTAAACGTATCCTCTGCTGCATCTCTTGAATGTATAATTACTGGTAAATGTGCTTCTCTTGCTAATTCCATCTGTCTCTTAAACCAATATCTTTGTGCTTTTTGAATATCCTTGTCCTTATCCCAATAATAATCAAGACCTATTTCACCTAATGCAACTGTTTTCTCCCATTTTACTTGTTGACGTAACCACTCAAATGATTCTTCCGTCAAACAATCAATATCACTTGGATGAACACCGACTGCTGCATATATAAAATCATATTTTCTTGCTATTTCGATTGTTGTTTTTGTAGTCTCTATTGAAGCTCCTACATTTATAATTCTTTTAATTCCTTTTTCTGGCAACGATTTAATTAATTCTTCTCTATCATTGTCAAATTTATTGTCATCATAATGCGCGTGTGTTTCAAAAATCATTTTTGTTCCTCATTAATACTTTCTATTTTATAAATTAATTAACACTACATTTAATAATTACATATTTTGTAATAAATAAGCTTTTATTAAGTTCAACTCTTCAATATCAATGCAATGTTTAATTTTATTATTTATAACTGCATCAATGCATTCATCCATCTCAAGCCATAGTATGCCTTCAAGCTCTTCTTTTTGAAGTTTAAAATCTTTAGCATCCTTATCTAGCCATACTATATATACATGGCTAACTTGTCTGTCTACATATTGTTCTCCATAAAAAACATCAAATGTATCTTTTTTATATAATCCTAAATCTATAAGTTGATTTTCTTCAACTTCCAAATCTAATTCTTCTTTTAATTCTCTTATCGCTGATGGCACATAATCTACTCCAGCCGGTACATGCCCTGCACTTGAAATATCATAACAACCCGGAAATGAATCTTTATCACTTGCTCTTTTCTGCAATAAAATTTCAATTTTGTTATCATTTTTCTTTAGGATCCAAACATGTGCAGTCCTATGTCTTTTTCCTTCTCTATGGGCAACTTCTCTAGCGACCGTTTCACCAGTAGGATTTCCGTTAATATCAACTACATCTAATAATTCCATATGAAAAACCTCACATTCTCTTCTATTCTATCTTTTTAGGATGCCAATATCATTTTTATCATAATACTACTATTAATCCTATACTACTCCACTCCATTTCGTCAATGTGTTAACGTAATATTCTTGACATTTAATATGAAAAAACTCTAAAATACATACATACACTAAAAATGGAGGAAATCATGCAAAAATATTTAAAAATTCAATATATAATAGCCATAATATTACTTATAATAGGTATTTTATCGTTTACAGTCATCGGAAATTATGCATCATCTGCCGAAAACCATTCCGAATCAATCAAAACACTTGATGAAAAGAAAAAAGTTGTAATGAACTTAACTGCCTCTTCAACCCTTTTATCTGTTGCATTAACTGCACTTCCAGGGGATACAGCAACTCCGATTGCCGAAAAATTAGCTGATTTAAGTGGTTATTTCTTGTTCATCATGACATCAATTTATCTTGAAAAGTTTTTACTTACAGTATTAGGATTTGCAGCATTTAAAGTTATACTACCAATCGCTTGTATCATTGGAATATTTGCCACATTTTTTCCGAATCAAATTCGATTACGATATATTTCAATTAAGCTAGGACTTTTCGCACTTACTATAGCAAGTGTCATCCCATTGAGTCTTACTATTTCAAACAAAATAGAAGAAACTCAAAAAATTAATATTGAACAGTCTATTGAAAGTGCTAATAAAACTGCTAATAAAATCAAAAAATCTTCAGCCAATGATACATCTAGCAAGAAAAATACTAAAAATTCTTCTGATAATATGCTTGATAAAGCTAAGAATTTTATTTCTAATGCTAAGGATAAAGCCGCTGACTTAGGAAACAGTTTATCTGTTTCATATGAAAAAACAAAAACTGTGTTAAACTCTTTTATCGATATAATAGCTTTGTTTATTGTAACAACTTGTATTATTCCAATTTTAACATTAGCTACTTTGATATGGCTAACTAATTTATTTTTTAATTTAAAAATAAACCACAATTCGCTTGTTCCAAGTAACTTGATTAAAAAATCATAATTTACATTTTTTTAGAATCTAAACAGCATCTTTGTTTAGATTCTTTTTTATTAATACCTCTTCATATTCTACGAACATTAGAATTCTATTTCTATTTTCGACCACATATACCAATTCCGTGAATAAATAATAATACTACTTTTTACATTATGATAAGTTAAAAATAGTATCACCAATCCTCGTTGACTTTTTTTTCTTTTTATGTTTAAATAAAAAAAGATTAAATTTTAACTTGCTAAAAGCAGTAATAAGGAACAAGTAAGTAATTATGAATTCTACAGAAAATTACCGGTTGATGAGAGGTTTTAGATATAATTAATTACCGAATACATCCTTTAGCTTTGTACTGAACAATTATAATTAATTTAGTAGGCTACAACGGATTAGTGCTCGTTATTGCACTGAAGTGTTGATTGACACTTGTTGAGACATTCTTAGTGATAAGAATGTAAAAAAAGGTGGTACCGCGAATTATCTCTCGTCCTTTTATAAGGACGGGAGTTTTTTATTATCTTTTTATTTAAATTTAGGTGGTTAATTACAACTTTTGTCTTTAATCTACTATTTTATAAGATTACAAAAGAAAAAATTATATTTATGGAGGAAAAATCATGACATTATATGATGAATTAGTTGCCCGTGGCCTTATCGCTCAGGTAACAGATGAAGAAGAAATCAAAGAATTAATTAACAATGGTAAAGCAACTTTTTATATTGGATTTGATCCTACTGCTGATAGTTTACATGTTGGACATTTTATGACACTTTGTCTTATGAAACGTTTACAAATGGCAGGAAACAAACCAATTGCACTTATCGGTGGAGGTACAGCTATGATTGGCGATCCTTCTGGTCGTACCGATATGCGTCAAATGATGACTCCTGAGACTATTCAGCATAATGTCGACTGTTTCAAGAAACAAATGGCTCGATTCATTGACTTTTCTGAAGGAAAAGCTCTTTTAGTTAATAATGCAGATTGGCTTATGGACTTAAATTATGTTGATGTATTACGTGAAATCGGACCTCATTTTTCTGTAAACAGAATGCTTACAGCTGAATGTTACAAACAACGTATGGCTCGTGGTTTAAGTTTCCTTGAATTCAACTATATGATTATGCAAAGTTTCGACTTCTACACATTATACCAAAAATACGGATGTAATCTTGAATTTGGTGGAAATGATCAGTGGAGCAACATGCTCGGTGGTACAGAACTTATCCGTCGTAAACTCGGAAAAGATGCTTACGCAATGACAATTAACTTACTTCTTAATTCAGAAGGCAAAAAAATGGGAAAAACTGTAGGCGGTGCTGTATGGCTTGACCCAGAAAAAACTTCACCATTTGAATTCTTCCAGTATTGGAGAAATGTTGCAGATGCAGATGTAATCAAATGTATGAAAATGCTTACTTTCCTTTCTCTTGAAGAAATTGAAGCAATGGAATCTTGGGAAGGTGCAAAATTAAATGAAGCAAAAGAAATCCTTGCATTTGAACTCACTAAACTTGTTCACGGCGAAGAAGAAGCTACAAAAGCTAAAGAAGCCGCTCGCGCATTATTCTCAGGTCAAGGTTCCGATGAAAATATGCCTAAAGTAACATTATCTGAGGCAGATTTATTAGATGGCCAAATTGACATCATGGGAGTATTGGTTGCTGCAGGACTTGCAAACACAAGATCAGATGCTAGACGCGCTGTACAGCAAGGTGGTGTTTCTGTTGATGGCGAGAAAGTAACTGACATTAAAACTTTCTACACACTTGATGACTTTTCTGATGAAGGAAAAGTTGTGAAACGTGGTAAAAAGAAATTTGCTAAAGTTTTAGCTTAATTGTTGAATTTTATCATTCTAATCCCTTTATCTCTGAAATAGCTTGCTATAAGAATTTCAAAATTATTAAATAAAGGATATTTTCATCAATAGTAGCAAAAATAAAATAACATTTTGCTACTATTGATTTTTTTATATATAATGTTATTATTAATTTATGGAGGTATTGTTATGAAAAAAATTCTAAAATTTGTGGGAATATCAATAGGAATATTGTCAATATATTTTATGCTTAGCATCAATTTACAAAACGTCTCTATCACTAATAATTACAAATGTTTAATGATTATGACAGACAAAGATGTGCCTATAAACAAAATGCTTAATGTCGCTCAAAGCAACAATTTGACATTTCAAATACGCAATTTCGTTCAATACGGTTTTTTTGATAGGACTGTAAAAATAGAAGCAATAAACCCTACAGCCAAAATCAAATTAGGAAAACAAAAATCCCTTTTACCCAACAAAAATATATACATATCAAAATACAAAAAGGAAAATAAACGAAAAACAAACATTTTTTTTTATAGAACCTAACAGCAAAAACGATTTAGATAACATTCAACACATTTTAAGTTCTAATGATATTAACGCATCTTATTGCAATAGTGACAATTTTCACCTTGGTTATAACTTATTTTTCCAAAGCAACATCATATTTGTAATTGTGTTATCTTTAATTACGGTATTTTCTACTCTAATGCATTATATTTCTCGTAATAAAGAAATCGCAGTTCTAAAAATAAGTGGTAAATCTACATTTTCAATATCCTTATCTTTATATAAAAAAGAACTTTTAACTACTCTCAAAGGAATATTGATAATTATAATACCATTTTCCATTTATATACTTTTAAAAGATGCATCACAACTTTTATACTATTTCGAATTGGTAGGCATTATTTCCTCACTAACCTTGCTTATATATTCAATTATAGCTTTATTAGGTTTGCCATATATAAATTTTCTCAATGTAACTACAAGTGTAAAGAACAATAGAAATAATACTGTTATATATCTAATATTACTTTTATTTAAAATAGTATTAACTACTACTTTGTTTATAAATATAATGAACGTTTTTAGCAGTAGCAAGGAACTCTACTTAACATTAAATAATTCTAATTCTATAAATAAATTTAGTTTATATGAATTAAATATAAGAAATTATAAACCTTCAACAGCAAACAAGAAATTGACTACTTATATTTCAAATTTCAAAACCGGGATTTACCGTTTTGAATATTGTCCTGAAGAAAATATTGATAAAAATTATACCATTGATGTTAATGACACGGAAGATTTGAATTTTCATAGTATCAAGGCATCTTCTAATCTGTTACCAAAACTAAATATAAAAGATAACAACAACAACGGAATAACCCTCTCTCCTTCAAAAAATTATCTTTTAATTCCCAAAAAATATTGGGCAGATAGAAATATTATCAAAAAAAATTATAATTCAAATACAGAGTATCAATGTATATGTATAAAAGACAATCAAAAAATTACAAATTTTACTGACCCTAGTTGCTATTCATATAACATGATATTATCATTAACACCTTTAAAATCCAACTTTTCTATTTCATCTGACCCAAAAATATTTATGACAAAAGAAAAGGCTAAATTGATAAATAGAGAAATAGACAAACTAAAAATTGAACATGCTTCAATTAAAGCAAGCCCCCTCAGTGATGAACTTAACGAAACTACTGGAACTATTAAATATTCTTTACTGACTAATACAATATTTTTAGTAATACTCTTAGTTACTGTTGCTGTTGTTAATTATGTGAGTATTCTTTCTTATTATGAAATAAAAAAGAAAATGCTTGCAATCGAGAATCTTCTAGGCCGAAGTAACCTAAAAGATATTAGTACATTTTTGATTATTAACGGAATTATCACATTAATTATAAGCTTAGGTGTCAATCCTTTCTTTATTCTTTTAATAATTCCTGAATCCATCGTATTTTTAATGATTCTACAAGCTAAGTCATTTAAAAATACTACACTTATTTTAAAAGGAGAATAACAAGATGAAAGCTATTGTTTTAAAAAATATAAAAAAGAATTATAACGAACATGTAATTTTAGATAATTTTAACCTAGAAGTTGAAGATGGTGACTTTGTCGGCATAAAAGGAAATAGTGGTCGTGGAAAGACTACTCTTCTAAACATTATTGGTCTACTAGAAAAGGCTGAAGGTACTATTAAAATATATGGTGAAACTATAAACTTTTCAAACAAACGACAAAAACTAAATATCTTAAAAAATACAATTGGATATCTCTTCCAAAATTATGCACTTGTTGACGATTTAACTGTATACGAAAACTTAAAAATCGTCTTAGAAAAGAAATCGAAAAAAACTGCAAAATCACTAATGATAGATGCGTTAAATAAAGTTGGGTTAAATGAAGACATTTTATTCAAAAAAGTATGTACATGTTCTGGAGGTGAACAACAACGCATAGCCATTGCTAGATTGATTCTAAAAAAATGCAAATTAATCTTAGCCGATGAACCTACTGGCAGTTTGGATCCTGAAAACACACAAATCGTTATGAATCTTCTAAAGCAGTTAAACAATGAAGGTAAAACTGTATTGTTAGTTTCTCACGATTATGATGTTATAGCAAATTGCGAACACATAATTGAATTGTAAATAAATATTAAGGGCGTATAGGTGAATTTATTTCATCTTACGCCCTTTTTATCTTAAAATTATAGTTTTATCTCATATTTATAAAATATTTTTTCAAAAGGAACAACATATACTATTCCAGCCAAAATTATTTCTATAATGCATTTAATTATTGAATCTATTTTCAAAAAGTTAACCGTAAATACAATAACTTGTATATAAATCACGACGCAGCCCATCGCAAAAGGCTTAAAAACTTCTCTTTTTCCAAGTTTTTTTATTAATACTTCCCATGTTTTTCTATTATACATTTCAGTAAATACATAATATAATACCGTGTTACCCAATACCAAAATCGTAGCATTAAAATTATTTACATATAAATTATACATTTCTGTCATTATGAAAACAGTAAAATATTGAAGCCGCGTTTTAAAGGCTAATCTTCCAAGCTCATTTGAAACAATCCAATGCTTTTTTTCACAGCCCATTGCTTTTTTAAATAAATAATTCTTATATGTATTATCATAATCATCCATATACTTTTCAATCTGTAATTGGACACATGCCATATAAACCATAAATATACTTTCATAAATAATTATTATATTTTGTTTGAAAAATAATACAACTCCTGCTCCAATTATAAAAGTCAGATTTTCTTGTAACACTAAAAAATTATATCTATATAAATAACTTTGATTGTAATCTCTTATACATGAAATTTTCCTTGATTTTTTTTTAACTTTATTAAATCCACACGACGTATAAAAATCTTTTACCAAAATCACTATAACAACTAACATTGCAAAAAAATTAATCACCAGCAGTTTTATATTGAAAAATACTAATAAACTCTCCAGAAAAAACCAAAAAAACATAAAATGTATTGCATAATAATTATTTTTTAAATATAAATACATTAAATATTTTATTTTATTTCTTGTAACCATAAGTATTTTTTTGCTTCTAGTCTCTTTATACTGTTCCACTGTTTTTAACCAATATTGGTTCAAAACAGAGAAAATCATCAACACCTCAGCTACTATAATAATAAAATAATTTCTTACACTAATCATTAAAACATATGAAAAGATCAAATACAAAAGCCCTATTATTATGCCTATTATATTATCCATGACATAATATTGTTCTTTCGATAAATGACTTTTTGAAAATCTCCAACGATATAATTGTATCAGTTTTAGCATCTTTAAATACATTTTTCCTCCAAAAAAATATGCACTGATTTAAACCATCAGTACATATTGATTAAAATAGTCCTATCAAAAAAATAACTACAAATAATAAAATTGTTCGCTTTTTATAATCTTTATTAATTTCTTTTGAAATCAAAGTATATAACCCTGTGCAATATATTAAATTACTAATAATTCTTACCACTAAATTAAAATTCGTCAAATTTCTAAATAAATTAGACACAATTATAGCAAATACTAAGCTTTCAAATTTAGCTAAGAAAATTACATTTAAAGATTTAGCTCGACTAATATGATTTGATCTGCATAAACCTATCACAACTCTTAATAATAAATAATTTAAGATTACCACACAAATGGCTTGAATGATAATTATACTTATAACAAAAAACATTGGATTTTTTAAATCATCTTTAATCAAGTTTAACGCTTCTTCTATTTTTCCATGCATTTTTTTATTATTAAAAATAATTGTATAATTACACCACAAATATAACCCTAAATATATAATAAAGTTTAATGTAGTAAACCATATATTAAAATCTTTTTTCTTACATTCTTTTTTATTAGTGCTTTCCATATTCATGACCCCTATATATCTCCTTTGACTAACTTAATTGTTTTTATACTGCTATCATCTATATCTTCGTGGTCAATCAAAAAAATAACTGCCTTTTTGTTTTTTGCGTAATTTTTTAATTTTTTTAGATATTTTTCTCTGAAAATTTTATCTAAATGTGCTAATGTTTCATCTATAAAAATTAATTTATAATCATATAGTGAATACAACAAGGATAATCCAACTTTCATTCTAGTTCCTAACGAACACTCTACAGCAACTTTTTTGTAATCTTCCTCAAGAATATTTAATTCTCTATACAACTCTACTGTCTCGTCCATTTTAACACCACTCATAACATGTAACCATTCGATATTTTCTTCTATCGTAAGCCATTCTTGACATAAATCAATGTCTGGTAGATATAAAATTTTATTGGCTTTGGAATATTCTTCTATGCTAATCAATTTTTTTTGATTTTGAACCAATATAGTTCCACTTTCACATTGTTCTAAACCGCTTAAAATTCTTAATAACGTAGATTTACCTGTTCCATTTCTACCTTCTATTTTATATACATTTCCGCCTACAAATTCATACGAAAAATCCATTATAACTTCGAGGTTTTCATAAGTTTTATTAATATTTTTTGCAAGTAAATTCAATATAGTAAACCCTCCAGAATTGCAGAAATCAATAACATTATAATACTTAGCAAAATATGATATTGCTGTATAAAACGCGATATTTATACTTTCTAATATACCATGTTTGTCCATCTTTGACAAACACTTTATCAATCCATAATTGTTTATAAAACTAAATAAATTGTAATCAGTAATAAAAATATCAAAACAATATAAAATCGGCATAATAGGTGCTAATTTTATACAGCTGAAAACGTTTCAATATTGAGAATAAATCATACATATAATAAAACCACACTCTTATATATTAAATGTACATATATAGAATGTGGCTCTTTTTATTTTTTCTAAAATTATTACATACTATACAAAAATTATTATTTATGATTTCTTAAGA
>NZ_FOGW01000012.1 GCF_900111325.1 Lachnobacterium bovis | reverse complement strand
AAAAGGAGATAAGACCCCTGAGAGACTAACAGGTAAATAGGGCAGAGGTGGAAGTGCAGTAATGTATGTAGCTGACTGTTACTAATAGGTCGAAGGCTTGACCAAAAAGGTTTTTAATAACTTGTATGAAGTTTTGAAGATATATGGTGAGAAAGAGTCATGTTCTAGTGAAGAATGTGGCTTTTTTTTTATAAAAATAACATGGTTGCAAAATAGTTATTTTATTGTTAATATTTATGTAGAAAAAATATTTTTAGAGAGGTAGAAGATTATGGTAAAACATGTTATTTTATGGCAATTAAAAGATGAATTATCTGATGAAGAAAAAAAGGTAATAAAAAAAGAAATTAAAGAAGGCTTAGAAGGGTTAGTAGGAGTTGTACCAGGCTTATTAGAAGTAGTTGTTAGAACAGAAGGCTTGGAAACATCGAATGCTGATGTAATGTTAGATTCATTACTTGAAAATGAACAAGCTTTAGCTGGATATGCAGTACATAAGAAACATGTTGAAGTTGCAAATTCAAAAGTTCGTCCTTACACTAAGGCTAGAGTTTGTATGGATTACGAAGTTAAATAAATCTATCAAATAAATCTATCAAATAAAACTATGAAAAATTATTAAAAATCAATTAAAAGAAAAAAGTTTAAAAAGTAAAAACTATAAAGTATTATAATTAAAAAGTATATGAAATATTATAAAAACGTTTACTACGGATTAAATTAAATGAGAATGTTTTTTGTCTCAGATATTTAAATTTGAGGTAAGCGTTTTTATTGTTCGAACCAGAAAAACAGAGAAAATAGCAGCAAACAAAAAGCGAATACAGATAATAAATGAAAAGGGTTGAAATAGTCAGATAATATGATATAATGTATTTAGAATTAAATATAGAAATAAAACGATGACAACAAAAGAAATTTTAGCAACAAAGTGAAAATAAAAATATATTGTGAGTGTGTTTTCTTCTAGATTTAGTTCTAAATTTATTTGCAAAGGAGTGACCATCATGAATATTATAATTACAGGAAAGAATATTGAGCTTACTGATGGATTAAAACAAGCTGTTGAGGATAAGTTAAACAAATTAGAAAAATATTTTACTCCAGATACAGAAGTTGAAGTTACATTAAGCGTTGAAAAAGAAAGACAGATTATAGAGGTCACGATCCCGGTGAAGGGTTCAGTTATAAGATCTGAACAAGTTAGTGATGATTTATATGTTTCAATTGATTTAGCTGAAGAAGTTATTGAAAAACAGTTAAAGAAATACAGAAAGAAATTATTGGCGCGTAAACAATCTGCTATTGAATCTTTTAATAGATCTTTCATAGATTCAGATGATTATGATGATTCAGATGAAATAAAAATTGTTAGGGCCAAGAAATTTGGAATAAAGCCAATGTATCCTGAAGATGCATGTGTTCAAATGGAATTAACAGGTCATGATTTCTTTGTTTTTAGAAATGCTGAAACTGACGAAGTTAATGTTGTGTATAGAAGAAAAGGTAATACATTTGGATTAATTGAGCCAGAGTTTTAGTACGTTTACGTTTTGTATAAGTATTTACTGTACTATAAAGAGTTTAGTCGTTAGATTAATGAGTAATAAAATAGTAGAGTGAAAAAATAAAATAATAAAAATATCATATTATTATAAAAATCAATAGATATTTAGAGATTAAAGATTAAAAGATATGATAATTAAAGATTAAAAGATATGATAATTAAAGATTAAAAGATATGATAATTAAAGATTAAAAGATATAAAAATTAAAGATTAAAAGATAAGAAAAATTGTTAAAAGGATAGTTTCAAAAGGCGTGAGAGAGTGGAATTTAATCTGCTCTCTCATTTTTTGTTTACTATTAACTATATTTATTGCAAAAAGTGCTTATTTAATTACTAAAAGTGTTTTAATTTAAAGAAATATTGTTTAAATTTAATAAATGGTCTAGTATAATAACTTAGTGATAAAGTTACCAGAGATAGAAATATTATAGTGTGTAAAATAAGTTAGATTATGATTTTTTGAATTTAAATTTTGGTAACAAGACATAAAGAGAGAATGTATTTTATACATTTTAATCTAACATCTAAAAATAAATTATATAATTATAAAGAGAGGCAATTATTATGAACATTGTTGTTTTAGCAGGTGGATTAAGTACAGAAAGAGATGTATCTTTTATTACGGGAAGTAATGTAGCAGAAGCGTTAAAAGAGAACGGACATAAAGTTATTTTACTTGATGTTTTTATGGGATACGATGAAAAAGAAGTTAATGTAGACGATATTTTTGACAGAGCAGATGATGTAAGTGTCAAAGTTAGTGCAATTCCTGAAACTGCTCCTGATTTAGAGGCTGTTAAAGCATCAAGAAAAGATCAATCAGATTGTTTCTTTGGACCAAACGTAATTAGAATATGTCAGAAATCAGATATTGTTTTTATGGCGTTACATGGTGAAAATGGTGAAAACGGTAAGATTCAAGCTGCTTTTGATTTATTTGGAATTAAATATACAGGTAGCGATTATTTAAGCAGTGCAATTGCAATGGATAAAAATATGTCAAAGAAATTTTTTATTAATGCAAATGTACCAACTCCAAATGGTGTTTCAATGACAAGAGATAGTAGATGTAATGATCACAAAAAATTAAATTTAAATTTACCATGTGTTGTTAAACCATGCTGTGGCGGATCTAGTATTGGAGTTACTATTGTAAAAAATGATGATGAATTTGCAAGAGCACTTGATGATGCATTTAAATGGGAAAATGAATTAGTTATAGAAGAATTTGTAGAAGGAAGAGAATTTTCAGTAGGTGTTATGTCTGGTAAAGCATTGCCAATTATCGAAATTGCACCTGTAGAAGGCTTCTACGATTATAAAAATAAATATAAAGCAGGAAGTACAATTGAAACATGTCCTGCAGAGTTATCTGAAGAAAAAACTAAGGAAATGCAAAAATATGCAGAAATGGTAGCGGAAGCTATTGGTTTAGATACATATTCTAGATCAGATTTCTTACTAGATAAAAATGGTAATATTTTCTGTCTTGAAGTTAATACTTTACCAGGAATGACACCAACAAGTTTATTACCTCAGGAAGCAAATGCTATTGGTATCAACTTTAATCAGTTATGTGAGAAGCTAATTGAAATTTCATTAAAAAAATATCAGTAAAGAGACTGCTAGAAGTTTCATTAAAAAATATCAGTAAAGAGACTGCTAGAAATTTCATTAAAAAATATCAGTAAAGAAGATATAATAAGGAAAAAATAATGAGTGATATGGAATTATTAATAGATGGACACAAAATAGAAGAATGTAGAATGAAACATATGACTTTAAAAAATATTGCGGTGGCATGTAATGGAACATTATTTGGCTATAATGATGTTGAAACAAGAGAAATTACAGGTGTAGCGATAGATAGTCGTCTTGTTAAAAAAGATTTCCTTTTTGTTCCAATAAAAGGTGCGAGAGTGAATGGTCATGATTTTATTCCACAGGTTATTGAAAAAGGTGCAATGGCTACTTTGTCTGAAAAAAAATTACATGATGCAAAATATCCATATATTTTGGTTAAGGACACACAACAGGCATTGAAAGATATTGCAAAATTTTACAGAGAGCAATTAAATATTAAGATTATTGGAATAACAGGTAGTGTTGGAAAAACAAGTACAAAAGAAATGGTAAGTTCTGTATTGAGTGAAAAATTTAATGTTTTAAAAACTGCAGGAAATTTCAATAATGAAATTGGACTTCCACTTACTATATTTAACATCCATAGTTGGCATGAGATTGCAGTATTAGAGATGGGAATTTCAGATTTTGGAGAAATGACAAGATTATCGAAGATGTCGCAACCAGACATTCAGTTAATTACTAACATTGGAGTATGTCATTTAGAAAATTTAAAAACAAGAGATGGAATTTTACAGGCTAAAACAGAATGTTTTGAAAACATGCAAGATAATGGTGTTATTATTTTAAATGGAGATGACGATAAATTATCGACTAAATCTGAAGTAGCTGGAAAAAAAGTTGTTTTTTATGGTAAAGGAAAATTACCTAAAACTGATGAGAGTGGCAACAAATATGCTGTGTATGCAACAAATTCAGTTAATAAAGGATTTGAAGGAATGTATACAACAATAAATACTGAAAAAGGTTCATTTGATGTACAAATTAATATTCCGGGTGAACACAACATTTATAACGCTTTAGCGGCAACAGCTGTAGGTTTAGAAGTAGGTTTGTCTTTAGATGAAATTAAATCAGGTATTTCAAAAGCAGAAACAATAGCTGGAAGAACTAATTTTATCAAGACTAATACAGGAATGATAGTTATAGATGATTGTTACAATGCAAATCCGGCATCAATGAAAACCTCATTGGAGGTTTTATCACACGCAACTAACAGAAGTGTTGCTGTAATAGGCGATATGGGAGAACTTGGATCAGATGAGGTTAATTTACATAAAATAGTGGGAAAAAGTGCAGCTGATAATAATATTGATGTTGTTTTTGCGGTTGGTGAATTGGCCAAAAATTATATTTCTGAAATTGAAAAATCGGGAAAAAATATTAAAACATATTATTATAAAACAACTGATGAGTTAGCAGTTGATATCAAAAAATATGTCAAAGAAACGGATACTATTCTTGTTAAAGCTTCACATTTTATGAAATTTGAGAAGATTGTAGAAGTCTTAAAAAATATGTAGAAATGCGCAAATTTTATATTTTTTAAGAAGTATTTCTCTTGACACATTTTGACACTTGTAATATACTTATTAAGTCTGTGATAGTATGTAGATGCGAGTCAAAGCCCCGACGAGCATTTAGACTATATATATAGAATCAGAGAGATGGCGTCCGGACATACGCGATTTTAAAGATTCATGAGTATTTTTTATTTTACTAAGGAGGAAAACCTATGAAGACATTTATGGCAAGTCCAGCTACAATCGAAAGAAAATGGTATGTAGTAGACGCTGAAGGTAAGACATTAGGACGTTTAGCATCAGAAATCGCTAAAGTATTAAGAGGAAAAAATAAACCAACATACACACCACACATTGATACAGGTGATTATGTTGTAGTTGTTAACGCTGAAAAAATTAGCGTTACAGGTAAAAAATTGAACCAGAAAATTTACTACCATCATTCAGGATATGTAGGTGGATTAAAAGAAACTACATTAAAAGAAATGTTAGCAAAACACCCTGAACGTGTTATTGAGTATGCTGTTAAAGGAATGCTTCCAAACGGACCATTAGGACGTCAGATGTATAAAAAATTATTTGTATATGCAGGACCTGATCACAAACATGCTGCTCAGAAACCTGAGACATTAACATTTTAATTCACTAAGGAGGTAAATTACATTGGCTAATACAAGATATTACGGAACAGGAAGAAGAAAATCATCTGTTGCCAGAGTATATTTAGTACCAGGTACAGGTAAAATTACAATTAATAAAAGAGATATTGATGAATATTTAGGATTAGAAACATTAAAGGTTATCGTTCGTCAGCCATTAGTTGCAACTGAAACAGTTGAAAAATTCGATGTTTTAGTTAACGTTCGTGGTGGTGGATACACTGGACAAGCTGGTGCTATTAGACACGGTATTGCTCGTGCTTTATTAGAAGTAGATTCTGAGTACAGACCAGTTCTTAAGAAAGCTGGATTCTTAACTCGTGATCCAAGAATGAAAGAACGTAAGAAATACGGTCTTAAAGCAGCTCGTAGAGCTCCACAGTTCTCAAAGAGATAATCGTTTCACAACGGATTACGTCTTTGGACAATCATATACGACTTATTACACCTCAGGACAATTGTCCTGAGGTGATTTTTTGATACTCGCTCTACCAAAAAAAGGTTAAAAAACTTATTGACATAAAGGTATAATATGAATACTATTAAGTTATGAGGATGAAAGGAGAAACAGCATGTATACGAAATTTGGTGAATTTGTCAGAATTCTTAGAATTAAGAATCATGAGGTAATGGGTGATATGGCTAAAATGCTTGGAACTACGACACCATTTTTATCAGCTGTTGAAAACGGACGAAAAAATGTACCAAAGGACTGGATGGGGAAAATATCAACCCATTACAATTTATCATCAGAGGATAAGACCTTATTAAAAAAGGCAATAGATGAGTCTAAATTACAGACAAAGATTGATATGAAGGATTCATCCATTATGCAAAGAAGGGTAGCGCTTCAGTTTGCAAGATCATTTGATGATATTGATGATGAGACAGCAGAAAAGATAATTGCATTGTTGAAACAGAAGGAGAAATAGCTTTGGATTATATTACAAAACCTGTTAGCAGAAAACAACTGAGACAGTATGCAGTATTATTTAGAGAATTGTTTGATGTTTCGCAAGAAGGCCCATTTCCGGTGTTAGATGCACTGGAAATGTTGCCTGATGTATTTGAGGGGAGCACATATGTAGTTGTCCAAGATGATGAACTGCCTAAGAATGTTGTAGCTCAATGCGTAAAGAATGAAGGAAAAGGATTCACTATCTAGATTAAGCAATATGTCTACGATGGTGCATTAGAAAGAATAGGTGCATATTGTGGATTTATATTGCATGAGATGGCACACATATTTATGTATGAGATAGGTTACACTCCAATATTACAGAGATCATTTGAAAAAATGCCACTTTATTGTAGTGTGGAGTGGCAAGTTAAGGCGCTGACTGGTGAAATTGCTATGCCTTATGAAGAAACAAAAGAAATGTCTGTTCCTGAAATAATGAAAAAATATAACGTATCAAAAGGCTTTGCTAAGAAAAGACAACGATATTAAGGAGGGATGATGCCTATGATTTAATTGATTTTGAAATGTACTGTATACTGTTGGCGCAGTTCCAATACATTTCAAATACTATTTAAAACTGAATATGGAACTGGAAGTGATGATGTGTTAAACATACCAAATCGTATATGTTATGCATATCACATCCCAAACAATGTTAAACGGAGGGTATGAAAATGCATATCAAAAGTTTAAAAGACATATTCGTAATAATTGATGAGCTATATTCGTATCTCGAAGGAAAAGAGATATCTCTTGACAAAGATGGCTTTCCAATATTCACTAATGAGATGTTTCTTAGAGACTGGCCAGACTTAGTAATCCCTTTTTCTCAGAGAAAAAACAAAAGAGTCGTTAATAGAAAAAGACTGTATTATGCTTTTTTGACAAGGATCATCATTTATATCCAAGGCTGAGCAAGCTACTGAAAGAGATTGACGAATACAAAATGTATATGGGTGTCATAGGGCTGGATGTTACTTTTACGGATGATATGGACGAAGAGTGGCAGAGCGCAATGGCTTTATTAAACCAACTCTTTCTAGCAGTTTTAGCTGTTAATGGAATTAGTATTGTTTTGAACACGAGGACTGCAGGATTAGATGCTGCTTGTGTGTGGCAAAATATTCCGCAAGGAGTGATGGCTGCGTCAGGTTTTCTGGGATGCGATCCATTAAATTCTGAGGATGATTTTTCATATCTGGAAAAAATCTTAATGCTTTTGCCGGAAAAGCTAATAATATATGGCAAACATGACGAAAAGGCTGAAAAACAGCTGGATACCATGGGCATTGATTACAGGGTCTACACTGACTTTCATAGATTGTGTAAGGAGGTGCACCATGGCTGATAGTAAAGCGAGATATTCACAGGCTGCAAAACATTATGCTCGAATACTGATTCATAGTTCAATGCTTGATGCTATAAGGTACTATAGGAGCAAAGTACGTGAATCAAAATTCAACGATAATTGGAAAAAGCATATGGTTAATCTCAATGATGTGGTTAATCAGTATACTCCAGGAGTAAAAGGAAAACCGAAGGGCGTTAAATACCAGTTTGAAAACAACAAGTACATTATAAAAGTGGACATGCCGTCTGGATATCTAAGGATATACGACAAAGGTGCTAAGATGTATACAAAAATTGACGGAACCCCAAGTACAGACTTTGGATTAACACATTTCAAAATAATGAAAAGAAAGGAGATGCCAAGATGAGATTATATCTAGCTAAATCATTAGAAGGGCTTAGTATGTACGGACCAATATATGATCTTGGTAGCGGTGTGCCAGATAAAGTGGAAGACTATGTAATGGAATTTGATGAGCATGACTGGCTGATGGATAATTTAGTTGGTAGAATCAATGCTACTTGTGACACATTACTTGATGATGGTGATGTTGACTATATACCTGCAGAAAAATGTGAGAAGCTTATTTCATTACTCGATGATCTTCCGGATCAATTTGTGCCTCAAAAGTATATTAAAGTGGTTTCAGTGTTGAAAGATTTCGCGACTCGTGCACTTGAGTATAACACAGGCATTGCTATTGAAATGTAGGAGGTACAGATATGAAAACATCATATAAATTGTTTGGTACCTTTTGGGATAACAAAGATGTTTCGAGTAAAAAACTCATGATAAACATCTCTGGAGAACACGCAAACTCAGAAAGCTGTTTGTCACTATCAGAGGTGTTAAGCAATGAGCAGCCAATAGAACAAAGTTGCGTCGTAGGGGAAAGTGTTGTTTTATTATTGGATTATATGCCAGTGAATGAGTCTGCGATAGTATGGGATTTTTTTCTGAAAAGACTGCTTCAAATCGTAGAATACTATAACGTTGAGGCTATTAATTGCATAGATCAACAGCAGGTATCGCGATTGGAATATGCTATTGATAATTATTTAAAAAAGAAAACACCGAATAGATTGTTGGCGCAATCAAACGGTGTTCTCTAGATGATATGTTAAACATACCAAATCGCTTCTTAATTATATCATCAGATTTGTAATTGTTCAATAGCGATTATAGAGTTGCCACCAGCAGCATACAGTAGCCCTGAACTTTCTACCGTACGCAGCAGGTAAACAGCAACTTGAAGGAGAAATGCCTAAAATACGGTATTTTCACTTCATTAATAGTTCTTAAAGAGATAATTATCTGCAATGGCAGATTTCAAAGGCTCGGTACAATGTACCGGGTCTTTTTTGTGTGCGGAAAGCCTTCAAAACATTCAAGGAGTGGTGGGACAAGACCAAGAAGCCTGAGATAGCTGAAAAGGCTAAAACAAGCATTTTGCAAAAGCTAAGAGAAAGCCAGGCGATAGTTGATCAGAGGAAGGAGCAGCAAAGTCCAAATCTTAATAGGAATAATATAAGACCTGAGAGATGAATAACTGATAGCAGTAGGCAGGGGCGTGAAAACGCCCTTGTTTTATGCACATAATATTGAACAGGATGGTAGATATAGGTATAATTATAAACAGTTGCTACAAAGTAAAAATTTAAGTATTTCTGAATAGATTAACTTCCAGGATAACTGTTTATTAGGCATAAATGGAGGATATGAAAAATGGCAAAACAAAATATTTTTGATAATGAGACCTTCTTTGAGGGGTATAAGGCTATAAGGGACAGGGAAGGCAACGCAAATGATCTCTTTGAGATACCAGCTCTTTTTTCATTACTTCCTAATCTCAAGGGGACGAGCGTATTAGACCTTGGATGTGGCTTTGGTAAGCATTGCGTGGAGTTTGTAAACAAAGGTGCCTCTAAGGTTGTTGGAATCGATATATCTGAGAAGATGCTAGAGGTTGCTAAGAAGGAGCACTCCAATCCAGCGATTACTTATATGCTTCTTCCAATAGAAGACATTGAAGAGGTGGAAGGTAAGTTTGATGTGGTAATAAGCTCGCTCGCATTTCATTATGTTGAGGATTTTGAAGGAGTGGTTAGAAAAATCTATGACAAGCTAAATACAGATGGGTGTTTTATCTTTTCACAGGAAAATCCCATTAATACAACCTATTGTGGTGGAATTCCTCGTTGGACCAAAGATGAAAATGGAAAGAAAATCTATGTTAATCTAGCCAACTATGCTAGGGAAGGAGAGCGTGAGTTTGAGTGGTTTGTTGAAGGAATAAAGAAATACCATCGCATGTTCTCAACCATCATTAATACCCTAACTGAAAATGGGTTCATTATAGAAAAGATGATAGAGCCTATCCCTACTGAAGAGATATTAGAGAGGTTTCCTGACCAGGAAGATCTTTTTCATAAGCCGGATTTTCTTTTGATTAAGGCGAAAAAGTGAATTTCAGGATAATAAAATAATTTCGGGTTTGTCAGTATATGTCGATAATGAGTTTTATCGGAAGATAATCTTACAAAAGACAGACAAAGATTTAATGAGTAGAAAGTAAAATCAGAGAATTATTTTTGATTGCGGTCATTAAAGTTGCTACCAGCCGCATACAGTAGCCCTGAGCTTTCTACCGTAAACAGCAGGACAGGGGTGTGAGAACGTCCTTATTCGCCGTATACAAGGCATTTATATTTTAAAATGTCGACATAAATAATTAGAGAGGGGGACGATTTATGAAAACAAGAGAAGAAGCACTTAGTTATGGATTATCATTTCCGGACACTTATCAGGATGCACCATTTCGTGATGCTAATTGGCAGCTTGTTCGGGTAAAAAGGTCGAAAAAAGCTTTTTTATGGACATATGAAAAAGATGGCTACATAAATATAAATTTGAAGGTTGATGCGGAGTGGAGAGATTTTTGGAGAAAAACATATAACGCGGTAGTTCCTGCGTATCATCAGAATAAAGAACATTGGAACACGATTATTCTAGATGGTTCGATTCCTGATGATGTTATAAAAAGGATGATCGCAGAGAGTTACGATATTATTACAGACTCTCCAACAAAAAGAATATATGAAGCGGTAAAGAAAATTCCTAAAGGGCAAGTTGCTACGTATGCAGATGTTGCAGAAATGGCAGGTGATAGGAAGATGGCAAGAGCTGTTGGAAACGCACTTCATAAGAATCCCAATCCAAGTACCATCCCGTGCCATCGTGTTGTTAATTCCAAGGGTGAACTTGCTAGTGAGTATGCTTTTGGTGGGGCGTTGAAGCAGGCACAGATACTAGAAAGTGAGGGCGTTGAGGTTACCGATGGTAAGGTGAAACTCGAAAAATACAGAATTGATTCTGTCAGAATCAATAACAACGACGGACGGCTGTGAATGATTTTTTAAGAGAAATTTTCAACTACTCAGAGATTTATAAAGAAAATTGTATATGGTCCGATAACTAGAATGGGTGTAAATTTATGTGTTAGAGAGAAAAAAAGAGCGAGAAAGTTATAGAGGATTTTAAATTAAGATGAATAAAGATATAATAATACGAATTACAGAAGATGGGAATGAGAGAGAGATTAACGAAATATATGAAATGCTAAAAGCATATAATTTAAGTAATCGTGAAGAGTCTAAGAATGTTCCACTCGGTATTTTTTATGAAGATATTAAAGGCAAAAAGCTGGCAGGGCTAACAGGTGAAACATTTGGAAATTGGCTATGTATCCGTTATCTTTTTGTTGAAGAACATTTGCGAAAAGAAGGAATTGGAAGTGAATTACTATTGGCAGCTGAAAATGAAGCTAAGATAAAGAAAGAGGTTTGTATAGTATGATGGTGGAATTATTGAAGGAGCGTTTTCAGGAACACATGGAGCTTCATAAGGATTTAAAATGGGATGAGGTAGAACGTAGGTTGCGTGAGGCTCCTGATGCCATCTTAGTTTTGCAGAAGATGGAGGAAAGCGGAGGTGAGCCGGACACCATTGGTTATGATATAAATACGGGGAAGCTTATTTTTTGTGACTGTGTAAAGGAATCCCCTGCTGGACGCAGAAGCCTGTGTTATGATGAAAAAGCATTGCATGGGCGTAAAAAAAATCCTCCATTAGGCAGCGCCGAGTGGAACGCGAAAGAAATTGGAATTTCAATTATGACGGAGGAAATTTATCGTAGATTGCAAAGTCTAGGATCATTTGATTTAAAAACGTCAAGCTGGATTATTACGCCAGATGATATACGAAACAAGGGCGGTGCGTTATTCTGTGAAAGGCGCTATGACACTGTGTTTGTTTTTCACAATGGAGCAGATTCATATTATTCTTCACGAGGATTCAGAGGATATATTCTTATCTAATTAATGGAGTACAATTGTTCTAAGAGGGATTATAATTTATGGTTAACCCAAAATAGTTTATTAATGTTAGACAAGGGCGTAAAAATGCCCTTGTTTTACGTTTGTGTATTGGATATAATTAAGAATAACAAAATAAAGGTTAAAAATGATACAGTTTTGAATGAGAAAGTATGTTCTTATTGGAATTGATATAGATAGTGACAGTTATGTTATGGCAGTCAGCAAAAAGTATGATTATGAAAAATTGTCGAAAATAGCAGAAAAGATCGGACATAGGATTGAGTTGGCCCATGATATGTAAAAAGAAAGGGGAGTTTTTGTTATGATTACAAGAGATGCTGCGTTTGAACTTTTTAGAAAATATAATAAGGATCCATTTCATATTCAACATGCTTTAACGATGGAATTGGTTATGAGATGGTATGCAAGGAAACTTGGATATCTAGATGATGATGAGTATTGGGGAATAGTAGGTTTGTTGCATGATATTGATTTTGAATTATATCCTGAAGAACACTGCCTTAAAGCGCCTGAATTACTACGAGAAGGTGGCGTAGGAGAAGATATTATTCATTCAGTTTGTTCACATGGTTATAAAATAACGGTTCCTTGTGGTGTGACTATAGATGTTGAACCTACTCACGAGATGGAAAAGGTTCTATTTGCTGCAGATGAATTAACTGGTCTTATATGGGCGACTGCATTAATGAGACCATCAAAAAGCACTAAGGATATGGAATTAAAATCACTTAAAAAGAAATATAAAAGTAAGAATTTTGCAGCAGGATGTTCAAGAGATGTTATTGAACGAGGGGCAAAACAACTTGATTGGGAATTAAATGATTTGTTAACAATGACTTTACAGGCTATGAAAGATTGTGAAGATAAAATAAATGAAGAAATGAATTCGTTATAGAAATTGGTAAAGAATTAGATTTATTGTAGAAATAAAGAAATGAATTCATTATTGAAAGTATTGAGGATTGAATAGAGATGTATTTAATAAGTGCATATTTTGATTCTGAAACAAATAAAAAAATACAATATTTGATAGATCAAATGTATGAAAGTACGGGAAATGATTTTATGATAAAAAATAAGGTTCCGCCACATATTACAATTGCTGCATTTGAGCAAAAAGATAAAAATAAAGCAATTGAAATTTTTAAATTGTTTTCAGAAAATATAGAAAGTAGCTCAATTTATATTGCGTCTATTGGTGCGTTTTTGCCATCGGTTGTTTATATTGAGGCTGTACAAAATAAGTATTTATATGAATTAAGTAAGAAAGCAAATGAATATATTTTGCAAAGCTCACAAGCTAAATGCAATAGATTTTATATGCCTTTACAATGGATTCCTCATATTACAATTGGAAAACAGTTAGATAAAGAGCAGATGAGAAAAGGATTTGAAATTTTACAGGATTTATTTAATCCAATCCATGCAAAAATAGTTCGATTTAGTTTGTCTAAACCAAAACCATATGAAGAGATAGAGGTTATAGAACTAGAAAAATAATTTAGATTTTTTATAGAAAGGGCAAAATAAGATGACGATACAGCTTGCACAACCATCAGATAAAGAAGAAATTTTAAAATTATATAAATCTCAATTAGGGAAAAAATATTGTCCATGGAATGAATATTATCCCGCAGTTAATGAAATTGAATTTGATTTATCAAGAAATTCTTTATTTGTTATGAAACATAAGAATAAAATTATTGCAGCAATCTCAATTGATGATGATGATAATGTTACAAATTTACCATATTGGACACCGAAGCTTCAGCCAGGAGCGGAACTTTCGCGATTGGCAGTTGATTTAGATTTTCAAAGTCAGGGAATTGCTAAAAAAATGATTATACATGGAATGAACGAAATCAAAAATCGAGGATTTAAAAGTCTTCATTTCCTTGTAAATAAAACTAATCTTAAAGCACTAAAATGTTATGAGGCTTTTGGCTTTAATAAAGTAGGTGAATGTGAATTGTACGATCAACCTATGCTTTGTTACGAAAAAGAGTTGTAAAACAAAAAATTTCTCCGACTATCAGAATATAAGATTTACAAAAGTAAGTTTAAAATGTAAATTTTATAAACCTAATAGATCGGAGAATTTTTATTTGATGCACTGTATTTCTGCTAAATCTTCAACAGTATGGTGAAGTTTTTGTGCCAATGGTGTATTGGCTACAGTATAGTACATTTCTTTTCCATTTCTATGTGTGATTAGTAAGCCAGCAGCCTTTAATATTCTTAAATGATGTGAAACAGCAGGGGATGTCATAGACATCATTGTTGCGATATTTAAAACACATTCTTCTGTGTGACATAGAATCCAAAAAATTTTCAATCTAGTTGGATCGCCTAAGTGCTTCAGTGCTTCAGAAACTGACTCAATAGTATCATTATTTGGAAGATTTGAAATTATTTTCTCTTCTTCTTCACTAGAATTATGGTGGTGCGGTAAATTAATTTTATCCATAGGATACCTCCCTTGCTAAAATATAATTCAATTCTATTATAACAAAAAAATTAAAGGCTACAAATACTGTTTGTAAGCATTTTAATTCCTATTGACACGCTAGGAATAAAAATGATATTATTACATTCGAACTATTTATGTTAAAAAAAATAATATTTTGATAGAAAGAGTGAGAGTATGGCAAAAGTTATAGTAGGAATGTCAGGTGGAGTTGATAGTGCTGTTACAGCATATTTATTGAAATTAGCGGGACACGAAGTTGTTGGTGTGACTTTAAGAACATGGTTATCTGCAGATGGCAAAGAAAGTAGATGCTGTGAAATTGACGATGCTAGAAGAATATCTTGGCAGTTAGATATACCATATTATGTTATTAATTGTATTAATGATTTTAAAGAAAAAGTAGTAGACCCATTTGCAATGGAAAATATAGAAGGTTTAACTCCTAATCCATGTGTATGGTGTAATAAAGAAATTAAGTGGAGCAAAATGATTGAATCACTTGATGTTTTCGGTGCGGATTATATTGCAACTGGACATTATGCTAATATAAAGGAATTAGAAAATGGTCGTGTTACATTACAGCAAGCTGATTGCATTGAAAAAGATCAAACATATATGTTATATAAATTAACTCAAGAACAATTGAAAAAAACTATGATGCCTCTTGGAAAAATTAATAAAAAAGAAGTAAGAAAAATTGCAGAAAGCATAAATTTAGAGGTGGCAAATAAGCCAGATTCGCAAGAAATTTGTTTTGTTACGGAAGGAAAATATGGAGAATATATAGAAAATAATTATGATTTTCCACTTCCAGAAGAAGGATATTTTGTTGACGAAAAGGGAAACAAATTAGGAAAGCATAGAGGAATTATTCATTATACGATAGGTCAGAGAAAAGGATTAGGAATTTCTTTGGGTGAAAGAACATATGTAAAAGAAATTAGAAAAGAGACAAACGAAGTAGTTTTGTCGGGAAATGATGCGCTTTTTTCAAAGCAGATTAAATGTAATCAAATTAATTTTATGAGTATTGAAGATCTTAAAGAAGGTGAAGAATTAGAAGCTAATGTTAAAGTTAGATATCACCATAATCCTCAAAAAGCGATAATTCGCAGAACGAATGAAGACGAACTAACAATTGATTTTTATGAGAATATCAGAGCAGCAGCACCAGGACAGTCAGCAGTAATATACGATGACGATAACTGCATTATAGGTGGAGGAATAATTGTTAAATAGATTTAAATGTGATACAATTTAGTTGTGGCAAAATTTTTTGTAAAAAAATCGTGGAGAGGAGTTAGCTATGAGCAATAATTTTGACAACTCAAATACAAATGGCAGTATTGAAAATTCTCAAAACCCAGGTGTTTCATATAAGAATGGACAATTAAATCAGCAGCAGTTAAATGGAATGCCAAATAACGGACAAATGAATAATGGTCCAATGTACAATGGAATGCCCAATAACGGTCAAATGAATAGTGGCCCAATGTACAATAGAATGCCCAATAATGGACAAATGAATAGTGGCCCAATGTACAATGGAATGCCAAATATGAATTTTCCAAATGAGCAGCAAAAAAAGAGTAAACCGTTTGAATCTTGGCTTGGAACGCATGGTATGATAATGGCGGCAACGGTATTGATTGTTATATCAGTTATTCTTTTTGGAAAAATAATGCTTCAAGGATATGAAAAAATAGCGTATTATAGTGCTTTATACGTGTGCTTTTCATTTATGTCATTAGGTGGATTTTATGAATGCAAAAAAAATCCAGATAAAGCATTGTACTTGACAGTGATGTCTGCAGGAATTATTTCGCTTTGTATTACGGTAATAAATACTTGTAGGACATTTGATTTTAATTTTACACAATCGCTGGTAGTGTTTGCGGTGTGGGCTGTATTTGCAATGATTTTGTTGTACAAACATGTAATAATTTCGTTGATAATTACGACGATAGGGACTTTTTTGTTTGTAAACAATGTGATACTTGCAAAGGCTTCGACGGGAAAGGCTATTGCTATAATGTTGTTTGTAGCAGGTTATTCTATTTTCAATATAATTTTGAATTATAAAAATAAAAATCATAGTTTATGTATGATACTAGATTCGCTATTACTTATATATACATATTTTTGTACTTCAATCTTCCTAATATTTGCTTCATTTGCAAGGGCAAAAAATTCATATGTGTTTACTGTATATGGTATTTTTGGAGTGATGTATATATTAAGTTTAGTTGAATGTAGTAAAAAAGAGACATCTTCTATTTCATATGTTGCATCATGCATAACAAAAATAGCATTTGCAATTCCGCTATTCTGTTATGTATTTTCAATTAATGATGGAAGAAGCCTTGGAAGTTTTTTAGGATTAGTAAGTATTATTTTTGTTGATGATATTTTTTATAAAGTGAAAAGTATTGTTAACAAGGATAACTGTAAAAATGATGATGCATATTACATATGTAAAATAGTATCAGACATTGTTATTTTTTTACTCTTTTTATTAGCAGTTACAATTGATTTATCACATGATACGAAATCTAACATAATGATGATAGTATACTATGTGGTAGTAACTATTTTATCTGTTGAAATAGTATTTACTACAGATAAATTTAAAAGGCTTAAATATTTGATATTGATGCTGTTTGCATCAGTGGGTGTCACATATAATTTAGTAAGGGTATTGTCAAATGATAAGGAATTCTACTATTTAGCAATAGGAGCGATTTGTTATGTACCATTGCTTCTGTTTGTGACAATGATTATTGAAAAAATAAGATATAAAGAGGATATATTAATATATCGTGGTTGTAGATACGGTTTATTTGTGCTTTCAGCAATATCTGCATATATTAATACTTGTAATTTTTTCTATGAACCCTCTATTTTTAGAGTTATTAGCCGTGATTCAAATAAGAAATATTATTTATCTGTAATGATAGTTTTAGGCGTTTTATATGTTTTGAATAATTTGCTTTCTTCGTTTAATTATTATATGACGAAAAAAGAAAAATCTAAGAGTATATGTGGAGTTATTAGAGTAATAGATTACATATTGTACTTGTCGTTAGTTATAACTACGTTCAAGAGCAATTATGGGTTAAAATCATATTTTACTGTGGTACTTATAGTGTTGCTATTGGTAGATTTTATAGAAATTTTTATCAGAAAAAAATTAACATCATTTATGATAGGAATGAATATTATCAAGGTTTATACTGGTTGTATTGGAATATTGTTATTATATGATACGAGAGGTTATATTGTATCAATAGTGGTATTTGTAGTATCTGTATTATATGTATTTGTTGGTTTTACAGAAAAATTCAGATCAAAAGCACTTAGAAAAACTGGTTTAGGAATGGTTTTAGTGTGTATATTCAAGATGTTAATATATGATTTAAGATCAGGAGCATTAATTGGATATGCAATAGGCTTCCTAGTAAGTGGTTTGCTTTGTGTATTGATAAGTTACATTTATAATTATTTTGAAAAAAAATATATTGATATATATGAAAAAGATAAAGTTGTAGATGAATTTATTGACAATAGTGGAAATAATGGAAGATATAATGGTCCAGTTCCACCACCAATGCCAAATGGAATGAATCGAGGAATGATGAATCCGAATGGAATGAATCGAGGAATGATGAATCCGAATGGAATGAATCCAGGAATGATGAATCCGAATGGAATAAATCCAGGAATGATGAATCCAAACGGAATGAATCGAGGAATGATGAATCCAAACGGAATGAATCCAGGAATGATGAATCCAAATGGAATGAATCCAGGAATGATGAATCCAAATGGAATGAACCGAGGAATGATGAATCCAAACGGAATGAATCGAGGAATGATGAATCCGAATGGAATGAATCCAGGAATGATGAATTCAAACGGAATGAATCAGAATGTGTCAAATCAACAAGAAATAAATAATCCTTATAGAAGAAATTAGTAGTATAGGGAACAAAATTTAAGAGTTTTAAACTTATAAAAATAAAAGCGTAGAATGATTATGGTTCATAACAATTAGAATGTTGTTCGACCATAATATCTACGCTTTTATTACATAGTATTATATAAAATTATATGTTATGTGGGGCCAGATAAGAGGCCTCTTTTATATACCAATGAAAAAATTATTCAAAAATTTTATTTTCAATCTGCATGTTTTTATAACGCTGTACGTAACGTTTGATTCTTTCATAAGGATTTAATAAATCGCTAATAGAAGTATCGTGGTTAAGAGTATCAACGATATATGCAATATATTTACTCATATCACAGCTGATGTAGTATGAACGAGATAATAATTCTGGAGTCTGGTAGCAAAGGTTAGTAGTTACAACTTTGTAAATTAAACCTTCTTCTACAGCTCTATCAAATGACTCAAGACCATTTGTAAATAAACCAAATGTTGCAATAACGAAAATTCTTCTTGCTTTACGTTTCTTTAATTCTCTAGCTGTATCAATCATACTTTCACCAGAAGAAATCATATCATCGATAATCATTACATCTTTACCTTCAACAGAATCGCCAAGGAATTCATGAGCTACAATAGGGTTTCTTCCGTCAATGATTACACTATAATCTCTTCTCTTATAGAACATACCCATATCAACGCCTAAAACGTTTGCTAAGTAAATAGCACGTTTTGTAGCACCTTCATCAGGGCTGATAATCATAAGATGATCTTTATCAATTTGAATATCAGGTACATTTTTGAAAATTCCTTTAACAAATTGATATGTAGGCATAACCGATTCGAAACCACCAAGAGGAATAGCGTTTTGTACACGAGGATCGTGAGCATCAAATGTGATGATGTTATCAACGCCTAATTGTTGAAGCTCTTGAAGTGCAAGAGCACAATCTAATGATTCACGGCCAGAACGTCTATGTTGACGGCTCTCATAAAGGAATGGAAGTATTACTGTAATTCTACGGGCTTTTCCACCTGCAGCTGCAATGATACGTTTTAGATCTTGGTAGTGATCATCAGGTGACATATGATTGGTGTGACCACATAAGCTATATGTTAAGCTATAGTTAGTAACATCAACCATGATATATAAATCATAACCACGTACAGATTGTTTAATTACACATTTAGCTTCGCCAGAACCAAATCTTGGAGTATAAGGTTTGATAATGTAGCTATCTTTGTAATAATTTTGGAAAGCGCTCTCATTGTGATGTTTGTGTTCACGATTTTCTCTCCATGATTTAAGGTATGAATCAACTTTTTCAGCTAATTCACTACAGCTTTCTGTTGGAACAAGTCCAAGGATTCCTTGTGGCATTGTTTCTAAAATTCTTTCATCGTTTGGCATTTAGGGGTTCCTCCATAAATAAATTGAGTTTGTATTATATTTTTATATAAATAAGTATAATCTAAAAAGATTAATACAATATTTGCTGAAAAAAGAATGCATCAATATGCAATCTATAAATAATCACCAATACATAATTTATCACAAAATTAAAAGAAAACAAAGACCAAAATCAAATAAAAATGTAAAAAAAATAATTTTTAGATAATAATTAAATAAATAAGGTGAAATTAGCAGTGACATTAGTCAAAATTAACATATACATAAATATAGATTATGTGATGTTACGTTTTTTCATACGTATATCTTCGCCAATAAGCTTTAATACTGAATAATTATTTATTAATCTAGAAAATGTTCGTTCAGAATAAGTATCTAGTAATTGTTTGGGCGAAAGATTAGTTGAAATAATTGTAGATTTTTGACGTAAAAGTCTTTCATTTACACAAAGAAATAATTGTGAGTTAGTGAATGAATTGGTAAGCTCTGTACCTAAATCATCAATTATTAATAAGTCACAGTCAAAAATACTCTTATTAGTTGAAATCGCATCTGAATTTTTCGAAAAAACACCCGCTGATAAGATCTCAAAAAGTTGAAATGAGGTAAAATATAAAACAGAGTGGCCAGTTTGCAAGAGCTTTTCTGCTATACAATTAGATAAAAAAGTTTTACCAACTCCGGTATTTCCATAGAATAAAATATTAGGATGTATGTTGTTAAATTCAGAAACAAATTGAAGAGATCTTTGGTAAGCAATTTTAGCTAATGTCAAAGAACTCATATTTGTTGAACGGTCAATGTGTTCATCAGAATAAAAATCCATAGAAAAATTAGAAAAATTGTCATTTGCTATGGATTCTTTAATGTTTGATTGTGAGTAAACAAGATCAATAACTTTTTGCTTAAAACAATGACATTGTTTACCATTTATAAAACCTGTATCTTTACAATCATCACAGTTATACTTGATTTCAAGGTAATCGTGTGGATATGAATGATTACGCAATAATTCAGCACGTTTATTTTTATATGTTTGAATTTGTTCTTTGAGTTTTGCAACTGCGGTTGTATCACCATTTAATCTTTTTTTGGCAGCGTCAATAGACGCAGTACTTACTGCGTTATCGATTTCTTGCAATTCAGGAATTTTTAAGTAAACTTCCTTTTGGCGATTTTCGTGTTGATGCTGATTCTTTAATTGCTGAGCGTCATAAAAGCGCATAATTTCATCATATTGTGTGTTTGAAATTGGCATAATTTACCCCTTTAATACATGTTTTATTGTTTTATATAAGCTGATTATTTAAAAATCTATTTTTCGATATTATCGTCTTTTTTGAAATTTGAGTTAATAAGAAACTGCTCAAGTTTATTTGGGTCATAATTTCTTTGATTGAAATTATTAAAACGATTATTAAGTTTAGCTGAATCATTTTTTGGTCGTTGATAATTATTTGAGTTATTATCAAGAGCTTTTGTGTTGTATTTTTTGCTTCTTTCATAAGCGATATCAAGCAGTTTTATATCGTCTAATGTTTGTACTTTTTTCTTAAACCAACTACTTAAAATCTGATCAGTATACGCAAAACTAGGTTGATGTATAGCTGAAATTGTACGACGACATGCCTCTTCTATTACTTGCATTGAAAAAGCATAGTTTTTTGTCCATTTTTTTACGAATTCAAGCTCTGCAGGAATTAAATTACGTCCTGAAATACCAAGAGCATTCATTATGCCATAGTAAGTTTTGCTATATTTTTTTGAATATTCCTTTGCTTGATCAATTGTGGTAATGTTATTATCATGCCAAGCAATTGCAACTTTATCCATATATCTAAGGCTTGCATGATCTTTTGAAATACAATATTCAACTAAATGTGTTACTAATTCTGGAGAAAATTTAAGTTGATCAATCCAATATAAAATAGTATCAACCTCAGTTGGTGTTAGCATTTTGTTAAAATATGTTCCTATTACAAAGAATAATTCAGAAATTTCAGGATCATTTTCAAAAGCAGATCTTTCATTTGCAGAATAGTCCTTTTTGGCTGGAGCATTCGATTTTACAGTAGTAGTGTTGTTATTATTGTTTATATCATTACTATTTGTGTTTTGAACGTTATTAGCATTTATATTGTTAACATTATTAGTATCAACGTTATTTGTAATAGTATTAACATTATTACTAGCAACATTATTTGAATTATTACTATTATTAGTTGCAACATCACTAATATTGTTATCAACACTATGATTTATATTCATAGATGATGTTTCAATGCTGTTATGTGAATTTTGTTTAGCTTCAATATTATTTGTAGATTTCTTTTTATGAGAAGTAACAGGAAGTAAACGAATACCTGTTATTTCATTTTTTGAATAGTCTAATTTAATAAGATTAACTTTTTCCCAATACTTTAATGCACGAATTACATCTTTTTCTGTTGTTTCAAAATAATCAGCAATTATTGCGATAGAGCATGCTGGCTCGGCCATACTGATGCATTTTAAAATATATAAATAAATTTTTACATATTCACCATTAGCTTCTGGCATAAAATGGTCGATAAAGTAGTTTGAAACACAAGTGAAAGAATTTGTGTTGTTGTTATGTAATTGAATAAGTGACATAAATATTACCTTCCTAATTTTTCTGTCCGAATTATAGCACAATGTATTAAAAAAATAAAGATGGCATAACTTTGGGGAAAAAATTATGATTTATCATCAAAAACATTGTGGATAACGTGGATAACTCTGTGGATGAAATTAAAAAAGCGTGCGAATACCTTAAGAATCAATAGGGTATTGGTGTGTTTTTTTGTTGCGTTATCCACATAGTTATAAAAAAAAATCCACATAAGGATGTGAAAAATATTCACAATCTTATGTGGATAACGTGGATAACTATTTGTTTAATAAATGTTCTCCGATTTCTACTACATTTCCAGCACCCATAGTTATCAACAAATCACCTTCAGCGCAGTTTTTATGTAAAAAGTTCTCAATCTCTTCGAAAGAAGGGAAATAATAACATTCTGTTCCATGAGATTTTACCTTTTCTAATACATCTTTTGAAGAAATTCCAATAGTATTTTTTTCTCTAGCTGCGTAAATGTCAGCAAGTACAACAACATCAGCAAGTGATAATACTTCGCCAAAATCATCTAAAAATGCTTTTGTACGTGAGAAAGTATGTGGTTGGAATACAAGAACAAGTCTCTTATGTGGATAGTTGTGTGCAGCAGTTAAAGTTGCACGAATTTCTGTTGGATGGTGTGCATAATCATCGATTATTGTAACACCATTTTTTTCGCCTTTATAATCAAAACGTCTTCCGGCACCACCAAATTTTAAAAGTCCTCTAACAACAGCGTTTCTATCGAGTTTAAGGTTCTCACACAAAGCGATAGCTGCCATTGCATTTGAAACATTGTGGTTACCAGGAACATTTAATGTTACGTCAAATAATTTTTCGTCACCGTGCATAGCTGTAAAAGAAGCGCATGCTTTGTGATTGAATGTGATATTTGTTGCATAATATTCACATGTGTCATTTAAGCCATATGAAACAACTTTATGAGGTAGATCTGCAACTAATTCTTTATAATTAGGAATCTCTCCGTTAATAATAGTTGCTCCGTCAGGTAGTGTATTAGAAGCAAATTTATGGAAAGAATTTCTAATATCATTTAAATCTTTAAAGAAATCAAGATGTTCAGCTTCTACATTTAAAATAATGCTATATTTTGGGAAGAAGTTTAAAAAGCTGTTAGTATATTCGCAAGCTTCAGCGATAAATACATCAGATTTACCTAAACGTAAGTTGCTTCCGATAGCAGGGAAAACACCACCAACTGAAATAGTAGGATCAGCTTGTGCTTCTAATAAAATCTGACTAATCATAGAAGTTGTTGTAGTTTTTCCATGTGTTCCTGCAACTGCAATAGATTTAGCATAATGGGACATAATTTGTCCAAGTAATTGCGCACGAGTAAGCATTGGGATGTTTGCTTCCTTAACAGCAACAAATTCTGGATTTTTTTCATTTATTGCAGCAGTATATACAACTAAGTCAATATTGCTTGAAATATTGTCTGCAGATTGTGGATAAAAAATTTTTATTCCTTTTTGTTCTAATGAACGAGTGTAGTCAGATTCTTTCATATCAGAACCTGTTACAGTAAATTTCTGATCGAATAAAATCTCTGCGAGTGCACTCATACTAACGCCACCGATACCAATGAAATGTACATGTATTGGTGTTTTAAAATTTATTTCATACATAATCAATTACCTTCCTAAATATTAAAATTAAATAGAATCACTTCTATATTATAAACACTATCAAATAAATTGCAAATAATATTATGATAAATAATATATTTTTTTTAGAGAGTAAACAAAAAATAACGTTGAAACTGTGATTTAGAACGATAGAATAAAAAAAAAGAATAAATTGTATAAAAAAGTGCGAAAACTGTTGTTTTATAAAAGATAGTTATGCTATAATGGACAGGAGAGTAATAAATATAGCAGTAGTACTGACAGACGAGGAGTGAAAGACGTGATTAAGAAGGAAATGATAGCAATGCTTCTAGCTGGGGGACAGGGAAGCAGACTAGGAGTACTTACAGCAGATGTCGCTAAACCAGCGGTGGCATTTGGAGGAAAATATCGAATAATCGATTTTCCATTGAGTAACTGTATCAATTCAGGAATTGACACAGTAGGTGTTTTAACACAGTATCAACCACTTAGATTAAATTCTCATATTGGAATTGGAATTCCATGGGACTTAGATCGTAATAATGGCGGTGTAAGCGTATTACCACCTTATGAGAAGAGTGATAATAGTGAGTGGTATTCTGGTACAGCAAATGCAATTTTTCAGAATATGAAGTATATGGAAAGTTATAATCCTGATTATGTTTTGATCTTATCAGGAGATCATATTTATAAGATGGATTATGAAGTAATGCTCGATTTCCACAAAGAGAACAACGCAGATGTAACAATCGCTACAATGCCAGTTCCACTTGAGGAGGCTAGCAGATTCGGAATCGTAATCGCAGATGAAGACAAAAAGATTATGGAATTCGAAGAAAAGCCAGAGCATCCAAGAAGTAACTTAGCATCTATGGGTATTTATATTTTCTCATGGCCAGTGTTAAGAGATGCTTTATATACAATGAAAGATCAAAGCAATTGTGATTTTGGTAAACATATTATTCCATATTGTTTCGAACATGGAAAGAATTTGTTTGCTTATGAGTACAACGGATATTGGAAAGACGTTGGAACTCTAGGTTCATATTGGGAAGCTAACATGGAACTTATTGATTTGATTCCAGAGTTTAACCTTTATGAAGAATATTGGAAGATCTATACAAACAGCGATAACATCGAACCACAGTATATTTCACCAGAAGCGCATGTCGAAAAGAGTATTATCGGCGAGGGGTCAGAAATTTATGGTGAAGTAGTCAACTCAGTAATAGGTGCCGGGGTATACATTGGAAAGGGAACTGTTGTTAGAGATTCTATTATAATGAAAGATACCAAAATAGGCGATAACGTCACCGTAGAAAAATCTATCATAGCTGAAGCCTGTGATATTGGAGACAATGCAGTGCTAGGATTTGGAGATGAAGTACCAAGCAAGTATAATGCTAAGATTTATGCATTTGGTTTGGTTACAATTGGTGAAGCATCTGTTATTCCAGAGGGAGTACGAATTGGAAAGAATACAGCAATTGTAGGTGAAACTACAGCAGATGATTACCAAGATGGAGTTTTAGCAGGCGGAGAAGCAATTATTAAGGCAGGTGACAGTAAATGAAGACAATAGGTATTATTTTGGCAGGTGGAAACAACAAAAGAATGGGAGAACTTACAGTAAATAGAGCAACTTCTGCAATGCCAGTAGGTGGTAACTACAGAAGTATCGATTTCGCTTTAAGTAACATGAGCAATTCTCACATTCAAACAGTTGCTGTATTAACACAGTACAATGCACGTTCATTAAATGAACATTTAAGCTCATCAAAATGGTGGGATTTTGGTAGAAAACAAGGTGGAATGTATTTATTTACACCTACTATCACTACAGAAAATAGAGATTGGTATAGAGGAACAGCAGACGCTATGTACCAAAATATCGATTTCTTAAAAAAGAGACATGAACCATATGTAATTATTGCTAATGGTGATTGTGTCTATAAGATGGATTACAATAAATTACTAGATTATCATATTGAGAAAAAGGCTGATATTACAGTGGTATGTAAAGATATGCCAATGGATTATGATGTAAGAAGATTTGGTGTAGTAAAAATGAACGAAGAATCAAGAATCGTTGATTTTGAAGAAAAACCGCTAGTAACTCAGTCAAAGACAGTATCTACTGGTATTTACGTAGTAAGAAGAAGACAATTAATCGAGATGCTTGAAAGAGCACAAGAAGAGAATCGTTATGATTTTGTAACAGATATTTTAATCCGTTATAAAAATGTTAAAAAGATTTATGGTTATAAGTTCACAGATTACTGGAGTAATATTGCATCGGTAGATGATTACTATAGAACAAATATGGACTTCTTAAAGAGGGATGTACGTCAGTACTTCTTCCGTGATGAACCTAAGATTTATTCTAAAGTTGACGATTTACCACCAGCTAAGTACAACACTGGATCAGAGGTAAGCAATAGCCTTATCGCAAGTGGATGTATCGTTAACAGTAAAGTTGAAAATTCAATTTTATTTAAAAAAGTTTTCATCGGAAAGAATTGTGTTATAAAGAATTCTATCATTTTAAACGATGCATATATAGGAGACAACACTCATGTAGAAAATTGTATTGTGGAAAGCAGGGGAACATTGAAACCAAATACATATTATTGCGGTGAAAATGAGATTAAAGTTGTTTCTGAACAAAATGAGCGTTATATGCTCTAAACAACAATGACAAAAGAGCCATAAAAAGGCAAATGACGAGGAGGCAAGAGCCATGGAAATTACAGATATTCGTATCCGTAAGGTCGAAAAAGAAGGAAAGATGAAAGCGGTTGTATCAATTACAATCGAAGACGAGTTTGTAGTACATGATATTAAAGTAATCGAAGGGGAAAAGGGATTATTTATTGCTATGCCTAGCCGTAAAGCAGCAGATGGTGAGTATAGAGATATTGCACATCCTATTAACTCTCGTACAAGAGAAGGATTACAAAACATGATACTTACAAAATATCAAGAATTAATTGAAGCAAACGAATAGTAATTTTGTAATTAAGTGAGGGTGTCATACAATTGTATGGCATCCTTTTTGCATAGTAAAAACAAACATACTTTTGACAAATAAAAATTATTTTGTTATTCTAAAGACAACTAAAGTTAGATAATATCTTAGAAAAAGAGGAAATAAATATGTTTTTAATAGTAGGTTTAGGTAACCCAGGAAAAAAATACGAAAAGACTAGACATAATATTGGATTTGATGCGGTAGATTATATTGCAGAAAAATATCACATCAGTGTTTCAGATAATAAACATAAAGCAATTTGTGGTAAAGGTGTAATTAATGGACAAAAAGTAATATTAGCTAAACCACAGACATTTATGAATTTAAGTGGAGAAAGTGTAAGAGAAATAGTTAATTTTTATAAAATTGATCCAGAAGATGAAATGGTAGTTTTATTTGATGATATAAGTTTAGCTCCAGGAAATATTAGAATAAGAAAAAAAGGTAGTGCAGGTGGGCATAATGGAATTAAAGATATTATTGCTCAAACAGGAACAAGTAATTTTAAAAGAGTAAAAATAGGTGTTGGTGAAAAACCAGCAGGTTGGGATTTAGCAGATCACGTATTAGGACATTTTGATAATGCAGATAGAAAATTAGTAGAGGAAGCATTAGAAGATGTGTGTGAAGCTACAAGTCTTATTGTAATGGATGATATCGATAAAGCGATGAATGATTTCAATCAGAAAAAACAGAGGTAAAAAGTGAAAACATTTTTAGAAGGTATAAAACAATTTGACGCAAATAAGGAAATATCTGATATATATAAGAATAAATCAGGTGTTATAACTATAACGGGGTGTTTAGATGCTGGAAAACCACATTTAGCATATGCACTTGATAATGATAAAAAATATAAAATCATTGTATTAAGTGAAGAACAAAAGGCAAAAGAGTTCTATGAAAACTATAAGTTTTTTGATGAAGATGTAGTGTATTATCCGGCAAAAGATATACTATTTTATCAGTCAGATATTAGAGGTAATTTGCTTACAGAAGAACGAATAAATGCATTGAAAACCATTCGCAATTGCGAAAAATGTACACTTGTAACAACATATGATGCATTAATGAATACAGTTGCATCTAAAAAAATGATGATTGATACTGTAATAAAATTACATCCAGAAGATGAAATCTCGATAGATGAGTTGGTAAAGGAATTAGTCCAGCTTGGCTATGAAAAAAATTATCAAGTTGATGCAAAGGGACAGTTTGCACTTAGAGGCGGAATCTTAGACATTTACCCATTAACAGAATCAAATCCTATAAGAATCGAAATGTGGGGAGATGAAATAGATACAATTCGATCATTTGATATTCAATCACAACGTTCGATAGAAGTCTTAGAAGAAGCGGAGATTTTTCCAGCAACTGAGATTGTTTTAAATAAAGAAGAATTAGAACGTGGAATTAAAAAAATTAAAAAAGATGCTTCTCTTCAAATAGAAAAATTGAGAAAACAAATGAAAACAGAAGAGGCATTTAGGTTAAAATCTCATATAGATGAAGCAATCGAAGAATGGGAGAATCAAATTAATCTAAATGGGATAGAAACATATTTGTCATATTTTTGCGAAGAAAAAACATCGTTATTAGATTATTTTGAAAAAGAAGATACAGTCATATTTTTTGATGAATTACATAGATGTATCGAAAGAGGAAAATTAACAGAGCAAGAATTTAGCCTAAGTATGGAAAATCGATTGGCAAAGGGTTATATTTTGCCAAAACAAATTGAAGAATTATTTCCATATAAGCAGGTTAATGCGAAATTGAATAAGTATAAAATTATTGCATTAGCAATGCTAGACAATAAGACTTATGGGTTTGATTTTGTAGATGAGTACAATGTGAACATTAAAAGTATAAGTTCATATAATAATAGTTTTGAACTTTTAATGAAAGAATTAATCAAATTCAAAGAAAAAAAATATAAAATTGTTCTATTATCACCATCAAGGACGAGAGCTAAAAGGTTAGCTAATGATTTAAGAGATAATGATATTGATTGTTTTTATTCAGAAGATAAAAACAAAGAACTTCAAAATGGCGAGTTGATGGTTACAAATGGTTCGCTTCATAGTGGATTTGAGTATAGTGATTTCAAATTTGTAATTATCACAGAGACAGATATTTTTGGCAAAAAAACTAAGAAAAAGAAGAAGAAAAGCAACTATGAAGGTGAAAATATACAAAGTTTTTCTGACTTACATATAGGTGATTATGTTGTTCATGAAAATCATGGATTAGGTATATATCGTGGAATTGAAAAAATAGAAGTAGATCAAAAGGTAAAGGATTATATCAAAATTGAATATGCAGGAAATTCTAATTTATACATTTTAGCAACTCAATTAGAAATAATCCAAAAATATGCAGGCAAAGATGCAAGAAAGCCTAAGCTAAATAAATTAGGTAGTCAGGAATGGAATAAAACTAAATCGAGAGTAAAAAAATCAGTAAAAATAATTGCAGAAGATTTAGTAAGATTATATGCTAAAAGAAGTAAAGAATCCGGATATGCCTATGGAGAAGACACTATTTGGCAAAAGGAGTTTGAGGAACTATTTCTATATGAAGAAACAACGGACCAAGAGCTTGCGATAGAAGAAACTAAAAAAGATATGGAAAGTACTAAAATAATGGACCGTTTGATTTGTGGTGATGTTGGATATGGAAAAACAGAAATAGCAATTAGGGCGGCTTTTAAAGCGGTTCAAGAGGGTAAGCAGGTTGCTTATTTAGTGCCAACAACAATACTTGCACAGCAGCATTATAATAATTTTGTACAAAGAATGAAGGAATTTCCAATAAATATAGCCTCATTAAGCCGTTTTAGATCTAAAAAAGAACAAGATAAAACAATAGAAGGACTTAAATCAGGATTAGTTGATATAGTGATTGGAACTCATAGAATACTCTCTAAAGATGTTCAGTTTAAGGATTTAGGTTTGCTTATAATTGACGAAGAACAGCGATTTGGAGTGGCTCATAAAGAAAAAATAAAACAGATGAAAGAAAATGTTGATGTTTTGACATTAACAGCTACTCCAATTCCAAGAACGTTACATATGAGTTTAATAGGAATACGTGATATGAGTGTTTTAGAAGAACCACCTGTGGATAGAATTCCTATTCAAACTTATGTTACAGAATATGACGAAGAAATGGTAAGAGAAGCCATAAATCGAGAATTGGCTAGAGGTGGACAAGTTTACTATGTTTACAATCAAGTTAAAGATATCGATGAGGTCGCAGATAGATTGCAGCAGCTTTTACCAGATGCGAATGTTGCTTTTGCACATGGAAAAATGAAAGTAACAGAACTTGAAAATATAATGTATGATTTCATAAATGGAGACATAGATGTCCTTGTTTCAACGACAATAATTGAAACAGGTTTAGACATTGCAAATGTTAATACCATGATAATAGAGGCTGCAGAAAATCTTGGATTATCTCAGCTATATCAGCTCAGAGGTAGAGTCGGTAGAAGCAATAGAACATCGTACGCATTTTTAATGTACAAAAAAAATAAAATGCTTAAAGAAGTAGCAGAAAAAAGATTAGCTGCGATGAAAGAATATTCTGATTTGGGTAGCGGATTTAAAATTGCAATGCGAGACTTAGAAATTAGAGGTGCAGGAAATCTTTTAGGAGAACAGCAAAGTGGCCATATGGAAGCAATAGGATACGATTTATATTGCAAATTGTTAAATGAAGCTGTAAAAGAGGCTAAAGGTGAAAAAGTAGAAGAAAGCTTTGAAACTTCAATTGATATTGAAGAAAACGCATTTATACCAGATACATATATTGCTAATGAATTTCAAAAATTAGAAATATATAAAAGAATTGCTAGTACTATTTCTGAGGAGGAAGCTGACGAAATTCTAGAAGAATTAATCGATAGATTTGGTGAACCACCTGTAGTAGTTCAGAATTTATTGAAAATTGCAAGATTGAAAATTTTAGCGCATAAATTGTATATAGTAGAAATAGTTCAACGTGCAAATATAATTAAACTAAAAATGCATGAAAAAGCTAAAATAAATCCTGCAAATATACCACAGGTTATACAGATGTACCAAAACAAAATGCGTTTTGTGAAAGATCCTAAGGCAGTCTACTTTGAGTATGTTTTACCTAAACCCCAAAATACAATCGCTATGATGAGAAGAAGACCTAATGCAATAGCGAAAAATTTACCCAAAAAACAATCGAATGACACTATAAGTACATTAGAAAAGCTTCTAAACGATATGGTGAAAATATTGATAGAATAATCAAAAAGCACTATAATTAAAGAATAAGAGACATAAAAATCCAAGAAGGGATAAGTTTACTAGGAGGAAAAATGAAGACAAAGAAAGTTTATACATTTTTAATGGCGGGAGTTATTGGAATGTCTGCGCTAACAGGATGTGGAATTAATAAAGATGAGGTTGTAGCCACATATAAAGGTGGTAAAGCTAAATTAGGTGAGGCCAATTTTATAGCAAGATACAATCAATTAACAAAAGGTAGTTTATATAAGCAGCAGGCAGCAGGTGACATTTGGAACATGGATTTAACAGGCAATGGAACTACTATGGCGGATAGTGAAATTGAAAGAAGCTTAGAAGAATATCATGAGATGTTGACAATGCAAGCTCACCAAAAGGAAAAAGGCGTAGAATTAACTAAAGATGAAAAAGCTAAAATAGCAGAAGCATCAAAGAAATTTATTAAGGATAATAAAAAAGATGCCTTAGAAGAAATGACAGCGACTGAAAGTGTTGTGAATGAGTATTTAACACTTTGTACAATCAAAGAAAAAATGTATAACGAAATAGTTAAAGATGCAGATGATAAAGTTTCTGATGCAGATGCAAATATGAGTTCATATACAGCAATAAAGATTGATACTCTTCAAAAGTATGACCCACAAACAGGACAGAAGTCAATATACACAGATGCTGAACGTAATAAAATAAATGAAACAGCTCAAAAAATTTCTGATGAAATTTCAAATGGAGCTGATATGAAGACTACTGCAGAAAAATATGGTTATACTACAACAGAAAGTTCATATGCTAAAGATGATGAAAATTTAGATGCTGCTGTAAAAAAGGAATTGAATTCTTTAAACGAGGGCCAGGTATCAAAACTTATTAAAACTCAAGCGGCTTCTTATATTGTCAGGTTAGATAAAAAAGTTGATGAAAAAGCAACAGCAACACATAGAACTCAAATTATACAGACAAGAAAACAACAATTATATTCTAAAATCCTAAAAAAATGGCAGAAAAAAGATAATTGGAAAGTAAAAAAATCTGCTATGAAGAAGATATCATTTAAAAATGATCTTTCAAAAAAACAAACTAAAAAAAATTAAATTTTAGTTGCATTGTAAATTAATAAGTTGTAAAATGATTAAGATATTATAAAATGTTAAGCATCTAGGCTATTGTCTAGATGCTTTTTTAGGAGAAATTATGAAAAAAGGAAACAATATAATTTTAATAGGGATGCCTGGCGCTGGGAAAAGCACAATTGGTGTTATATTAGCAAAGGTAAAGGGATATAATTTTGTTGATACAGATTTAGTAATTCAAGAAAAAGAAGGAAGACTTTTACATGATATAATTGCATCTGAGGGTACAGATGGTTTCATTAAAATAGAAGAAGAGGTAAATGCTTCTATAGTTTGCGATAAAACAGTTATTGCACCAGGTGGTAGTGTTATTTATGGACCAAAAGCAATGGAGCATTTTAAAGAAATTGGAACTATTGTGTATCTGAAAATTTCGCTCAAGGTGTTAAAAAAGAGACTTGGAGATCTTGAAAGAAGAGGTGTGGTATTAAAAGACGGTCAGACATTAACAGATTTATACAATGAAAGAGTGCCATTGTTTGAAAAATATGCTGATATTACTGTTGATGAAGAAGACTGCAATGTTGAAGAAACAGTTAAGTGTATACTTAATGTTTTAAAACAAAGATAAATATTGCTAAAAAAAATATAAAAAATATATAAATATTAGCAATATTTAAAGTTGACAAAAAATGAGTTTACAAACTATAATAGATTGTTAGGAAATAGAAAATAAACTCAAGCTGATGAGTATTAAATACTGAGGTGTGAGATGGAACAATACGTGATAAAGGGCGGCCATACTTTACATGGCGAAGTAGAGATAGGTGGGGCAAAGAATGCTGCGCTTGCTATTTTAGCAGCAGCCACAATGACAGATGAAACAGTAGTAATTGAAAATTTACCAAATGTTAGAGATATCAATGTTTTATTACAGGCAATTGAAGAATTAGGCGCTAAAGTGGAAAGAAAGGGTCCACATAAGGTTGCTATTAATAGTTCATCAATTAGAAGCTATTGTGTTGATAATGAATTTATTAGAAAAATTAGAGCATCATATTATTTAATTGGAGCTTTACTTGGTAAGTATAAGCATGCAGAAGTTGCTCTTCCAGGTGGATGTGACATCGGAAGTCGTCCAATTGATTTACATATTAAAGGATTTAGAGCAATGGGCGTAAATGTTGAGATTGCACATGGACTTGTCGTTGCTCAAACAGAGAAGCTTAACGGAACACATATCTATTTAGATAAAGTATCTGTTGGTGCGACAATCAATATTATGATGGCAGCTTCAATGGCAGAAGGAAAGACCGTAATCGAGAATGCAGCAAAAGAGCCACATGTTGTAGATGTTGCAAACTTCTTAAATAGCATGGGAGCTAATATTAGAGGCGCTGGTACAGATGTTATTCGTATAGTTGGTGTACCAAAATTACATGCGACAGAGTATGCGGTTATTCCAGATCAGATTGAAGCAGGAACATTTATGTGTGCTGCAGCAGCTACAGGTGGAGATGTTGTGGTTAAAAATGTAATCCCAAAACATTTAGAGGCAACAAGTGCAAAATTAATCGAAGCAGGATGTATAATTGAAGAATTTGATGAAGCAGTACGTGTTATTGCTCCTAAAAAGTTATCGCATACACAAGTAACAACTTTACCATATCCAGGCTTCCCTACAGACATGCAGCCACAGATGGCAGTAGTTTTAGGAATGGCTTCTGGTATTAGTACTGTTACAGAAAGCATTTTTGAAAATCGTTTTAAATATGTTGACGAGTTAACAAGAATGGGGGCTGACATTAAAGTTGAAGGTAATGTAGCAATAATCAATGGTATTGATAAATATACAGGTGCAAGAGTTAATGCTCCGGATTTAAGAGCAGGTGCAGCACTTGTTATTGCAGGTTTAGCAGGTGAAGGAATTACTGTAGTTGACGATATTCATTTTGTAGAACGTGGATATGAAGCGTTAGAAGAAAAATTACGTGGATTAGGTGCTGTAGTAGATAAAGTTTCTTCTGAAAAAGATTTACAAAAGTTTATTTTAAAAGTATCTTAATAAACAAATTGTGATAATCTATTGCTTTATTTTTGTTATTGACAGTAATAATGAGTTGTGGTATAATCATGTAAATTTAATATGAGAATTTCTCTTATTCAGAGTGATGGAGATACAAAGGATCTGTGAAGTCACGGCAACCCCGTTCTTGACATACGGCAAGTATATATAAGACAGGAAGGTGCCAACCTGAGCGAAATAATTCGAACAATAAGAGGATTGGTTAGTAGTTAATTAGTCCGCTTGATTGTCAAGCGGATTTTTTTTATGGATTTATAGAAAGGAACAAAAGATGGAAAAATTATTATTTACATCAGAATCAGTAACAGAAGGACACCCAGATAAAGTTTGTGATGCAATTTCAGATGCAATTTTAGATGAATGTATGAGACAAGATCCAATGAGTCGTGTGGCTTGTGAAGCAGTAAGTTGTACAGGATTTGTTTTAGTAACAGGTGAGATTTCTACAAAAGCACAATTAGATGTTCCTGCAATCGTTAGAGAAACTGTTAACGAGATTGGATATAATGATGCTAAGACAGGATTTGACGGAAATACATGTGCGGTTATGGTTGCGTTAGATCAACAATCACCAGATATTGCAATGGGTGTAGATAAATCATTAGAGGCAAGAGAAGGAACACATAAAGATGATTTAGATACAGGTGCTGGTGATCAGGGAATGATGTTTGGATATGCTACAAATGAAACACCAGAGTTAATGCCTTATCCAATTTCATTAGCACATAAATTATCACGTAGACTTACAGAAGTTAGAAAGAATGGTACATTAAAATACTTAAGACCAGATGGTAAAACTCAAGTCTCAGTAGAATATGATGAAGACGGTAAGCCAAAGAGACTTGAAACAGTTGTATTATCTACACAGCATGACGAGGAAGTTACACAAGAACAGATCCATGCAGATATTAAGAAATATGTATTTGATGAAGTTCTACCAAAAGAATTAATTGATGATAAAACAAAATTCTATATTAATCCAACAGGACGTTTCGTAATTGGTGGACCACATGGTGATGCAGGTCTTACAGGACGTAAGATTATCGTTGATACATATGGTGGAATGGCTCGTCATGGTGGTGGAGCATTCTCAGGAAAAGACTGTACAAAAGTAGATAGATCAGCTGCTTATGCAGCACGTTATGTTGCTAAGAATATCGTAGCAGCAGGTCTTGCAGATAAATGTGAAATTCAATTATCATATGCTATTGGTGTTGCAGAACCAACATCTATAAATATAGATACATTTGGAACAGGTAAATTATCAAGTGAAAGATTAGTTGAGATTGTTAGAGAACTCTTTGATTTACGTCCAGCTGGAATTATCAAAATGTTAGATTTACGTAGACCAATATATAAAGGTACTGCAGCATATGGACATTTTGGTAGAACTGATTTAGATTTACCATGGGAAGCAACAGATAAAGTTGACGAATTAAAAAAATATTTATAAAAAATAGATAATAGTAACTAAAGACAGCCGTGGAATTTCCACGGTTGTTTTTTTATTAAAAGAAGATAAAATGTAAAAAAATGGAAACCAAAATCCCACATAAAATTTAACTATAATGACAAAATGGCTTGAAATTAAAAAAAAAGGTGATATAATACTAAAAGTCAAAGAAAGGAGACTTGAATATGAAGAAAATATCAGAAAAAAACACAAAGAATATAGTTGGTGGAAAAAGCATAGGAAAAGGTTGGCATTGGTTTTGTGGTGTTAATAGATACTCTAGTAAGGCGTTTGGAAGCGAAGCAGACGCAAGTTATTGGGGAGGAGTACATTATGGAAGATACCGAGGAAAACATAAGACATCAGTTTTTTGTGTTAAATAATAATTAAAAGAGCAATAATATGATAGACCAGGAAAGTATTTTCTGGTCAAATTTATGTTATATATAAGGAGATAAAATGTTAAAAAGAAACAGAAAAATATGTATCGGTCTTAGTTTGATTATGATGCTATGTACTACCGGAATTACTGGATGTGGAAAATCAAAAAAAGAAGATGATATAGCTAAAGTATATGAAAATCAAGTTGCGCTTCCAAATGAAGTTTCAAGTGTAGCCGCATTTACAACAGATAAAAATAGTATTTATATTTTGGGAACAGATACAGATAAAAAATATGTTGGAACATATAAAACATCTGATTTTGGAAAGAAATGGGAAAAACTTGATAAGAATAGTCCAGAGGTGAATTCTAGAATTGATCAAGCGGTATTAAAAACAAATGGTGATAGTTATATTTTGACAGATAATGAGTCACAAAACAACACAGAAGAAAATTCTAAAGAGCCAGATAATTATGTTTTAAATAAAATTGTGGATGGAAAAGAGCAGTCAGTTAATAACGAAGGTATAGATCAATTAGAAATAGTTGGAGATGATGTCTTTTTTGTGAAAAAAGGAACTGTTTATTCTGAAAACGGTGAAAAAATGTTTAGTACACATGGTCAGTTTTCAGGAAAAATTGATTCATTAACTAAGGCAAACGGCCTGTATTATCTTGAACAAGAAGGAAGCGTCAAAGCTTTTGAACAGAAAACTTATAAAGAAGTGAAAAATGATAAATTAATAAAGAAATTAAATAAAGTATCAGAAGATGGAACCATGAATGTAACAATGTCTTCTGATGATAAAGATAGAATAAAAATGTTAACACAGAATAATGTTTATACATTTACAAATGGAAAACTTAAAAGCAAAAAGAAACTTGTTAATGCAACAATTAATTCTAGAACAACAATTTTAATGGATAGTCAATATTTTGAAAATGGGATATTAGTTCAAACATCGAATGATATAACAAATAAGCTTGTGTATATTTCTGATAAAAAAATAAAGAGAAAAAATAATATAAAAATATATTCGTTATATCAGAATATTTATATAAACAATATTGTAAGGGAATATGCATCTAAACATCCAGAAACAAATGTGGAATTAGAAGTGGGGATTCCTGAAAATGATGAAAATACAACATCATCAGATGCTATAAAAAAAGTAAATACAGAGCTCTTATCTGGTAATGGACCAGATATTATTATAGTGGATGGATTATCAACTAAAAAAATGAAAAAAAGTGGAGTATTAGAAGATATAACTGAATTAAGAAATAAGATTGAATCTAAGTATAATGTTTTTAATAATATATTGGAAGAGGATTCAAAGACAGCTTATGAAATTCCGACTCATTTTAGTTTTTCAGTTCAAGCTGGAACTAAGAAATTCACAAATGCAGATTCTATAAGAAAAATATATAACGATTTTGATGAAATGGGTAAGAAATCAAAACCAGCATATATTACAGAGACATATTGTGAAATAATGAAGCAGATATATAAAAATTATCTTTCAACTAATATAGAAAACGGGAAGTTAAATGAAAGCGAAATACGTGATTATTTCAAATTGGCAAATAAACTTATAAATATAAAAAAGAAAACAGGTGCTGAAGATGAAGAGTTGTCTTTTGATATGCTTTCTATGAAGGGTATGATTTATCAAGAATCGGGCTGTTATAGTGTAAATAAAGGAAAAGCACAGGCAAGCATTGAAGCGATAGTTGCAAATGGTGGACTTGTAGAATTAGCAAAATTAGATCAAAACTCAAATCTAACTTATAAGGTTATTAAAGAGAATAAGTATACGCCATTGTATCGTATGGCAATTAATAAAAAAAGTAAAAAAAAGAAAATTGCAGAGGATTTTATAATAGAGTCCATTAATAAATCAAATCAAGAAAGCGACAAATTGGAAGGCATTCCAGTAAATTTAGATGCTTTAGATAGTTTTTATTCATCATCTACATATATCTTCGAAGGAACTGACCAGTTACCATGTTTAAATGCTGAACAACAAATGAAGTATACTGAATTTATGAAGGGTTTAAGAAAACCGATAATTGTTGATTCTTCGTGCGAAGATATTGTATACGAACAGGTAAACTTATTAAATAAGGGCAAAGTAACTATAGATGATGCAACTAAGAATGTAATACAGAAGGTTAAGTTATATCAGAAGGAAAACTAAGTTATGTTTTTTGGAGTGAGACAACATGATGAAAAGGATTGTGGAGTCGCAGCTTTTGCCTCAATATGTAAATATTGGGGCATAAGAGATAGACTTTCCAATTTTAGAAAAAGTTTTCAGGTGACAACAAGTGGCGTAAGTATTTATGATATTTGTAGAGTCGCTAAAAAATATGGATTTGAAACTGAACCATTAGAAGGTAGTTTCGAAGAATTGTTAGAGGAAGAAATATGTGGCCCTTTTATTGCACATGGAATTTCAGAAAACAATTTTTGCCATTTTATTGTAGTGAGGAAAATAACAAGAAAAAAGGTGTTTGTAATTTCTACGGTACTAGCTATAATTATTATGGTTTTGCAATATGTAGTAGCATTTGCATACCAAGATATAATGGATTCATACATTTATGATAGAAAAACTGATATGTTTTTTATAACATTAATCGGGCTTGGAATTATGTATGTTATTATGAGTTTGTGTAAAATGCTCAGAGACAGAGTTTCGGCGAATATGGCAAAAAAAATTGGTGTTAATCTTCAGAATAAATTTATAACAAAAATTATGAGTGCGCCAATTAAAATGTTGGATAATTATAGAACAGGAGAAATATTGTCTAGATTTGAAGAAATAGAAAGTATTTCAAATTTGATTTTTTACGAAATCTTTAACATTATAATAGAATTTGTTGTGATGATTATAAGTATTTTTATACTATATAAGATTAGTATAACTTTACTTTGTTTAATTCTTATTCATTTGTTGTTGATATTCTAGATAATGTGATTGCAATTGCTATGTTGGCAATTGGTATGAACAGTATTATTAACGGAGAATTAACTGTTGGAACACTTTTATTATTTATTTCTGTAGAAGGTTATTTTGTTGAACCAGTGGTTTCTTTTGTTAGAATTCAACTAAGTTTACAGGATTCAGTCGTTTCATTTGCAAGATTAGATGATATATTAAATATTGAAAATGAAGAAGAAGAGTGGAATCATACAAAAGAAATTAGATTTAAAGATGGAGATATAGAGTTTAAAAACCTTTGTTTTGAATATAACAATAAAATAGTTTTTGAGAATAAAACCTTTTTTATTAAGCAAGGAATTACTACCGCAATAGTTGGAAAGAGTGGTTGTGGGAAGACAACACTAGCAAAATTATTGGTGGGTTTTTATAAATGTAATCAAGGTGATATTAAGGTATGTGGGACATCGATATATGAAATGAATTTAAGAGAAATTCGTAATCATATATATTATATATCACAAAATTCAAGATTGTTGTATGGAACTATAAAGGATAACATAACTCTTGAAAATGATATAGATAAAAAAATATATAATAATGTGTGTAGTATGTGCCAGATTGATGAAATTGTTGAGTCTTTAGATGATGGAGATAATACAATGCTAGGGGAAAACGGCGCACAATTATCAGGAGGACAAAGACAAAAAATAATTTTAGCAAGAGGATTGTTAAAAAATCCTGATATTTTGATAATTGATGAGGGAACTAGTAATATAGATGAGGTAAGTAGCAAAAGTATTATTAAATTCATAAAAGAATATCGTAAAAATAAAACAACAATTTTTATTTTACATAACAAAGAACTTTCAAATATGTGTGACAGTATAATTAAGCTAGATGGAGTAAGAAATGAAAAATAAGAAAAGCAAAATTTCAAAAGCATGGTTTTTCTTAATACCAAGTTTTATAGGAGTGTGTATTTTTTACATATATCCATTGCTTGATGTTGTAAGAAGATCATTTGTTAATTGTGAAGGCTCTGAATTTGTGGGTATAAATAATTATATAGAAGTATTTAATAATGAAGCATTTAAACTTGCAGCTGTAAATACAATAAGATTTATTTTTTTAGGTGTGCCAATTATTTTGATGCTTTCTTTATGGATTGCGGTAAAAATAGTAGATAACGTATGGCTAGAAAAACAATTAAAACAGGTATTGTTACTACCAATGACAATACCTGTAGTATCATTAATTATTGTTTGGAGGTTCCTTTTTGATAGTAAGGGATTTGTTAATGGTTTCTTACATATTTTTGGCATTTCAGGAGTACAATGGTTAACTACGGACGCTTCATTTTATGTATTAATTTTAAGCTTTATATGGAAAAATTTAGGTTACTGTACAATTATATGGTTGGTTGGACTTTTGGCAGTTCCGGAGGAAATATATGAAGCAGCAGATATTGATGGAGCAGGACGTTATGCTAAATTTTGGTATATAACTTTGCCAAATATTATCCCAACAATTGTACTTCAAATAATCCTAGGAGTGATTAATACATTTAAAATTTATAGGGAAGCATATTTAATTGCAGGCGATTATCCTGCAGATGGAATATATATGTTGCAACATTTATTTAACAATTGGTTCAGAGAATTGGAGATAAATAAGATGGCAACAGCGGCAACTATTAATTTAATAGTTATTACACTTCTTGCATTATTTGTAAAGAAATTAGGAGCAGTTAATTATGAAAAATAAAAAATTGAATATAATGGTTAACTGTATAATGTTAATTCTAATGTTGTTTTGCATGATGCCAATAATATTACTTTTTGTAGGCGCATGTATGACAGATACAACGTTACTACATTGTTTAGGACCATTAGGAGAAGAAAAAAACTCTTATACAAGTTGGATTATTTTTCCAATAGAAATTTCATTTAAAGCATATATAAAAGTACTTTTTGATAGCCCGGAGTATTTTGTGGCTTTTTGGAATTCAATGAAAGTAGCAATAAGTGTTACAGTTGGACAAGTTGTGGTTGGTATGCCGGCAGCTTGGGCATTGGCTAAATATAAATTTAAAGGTAAGAAAATAGTTGAATTTTTATATTTGATAATAATGTTTTTACCATTTCAGACAGTAATGTTGCCACAGTATATAATGTTGGAAAAATTAGGATTACTAGATACTTTAATCGGTATTATAGTGATTGGTATTTTTCAATCGTTTCCAGTTTTTTTGATGCTAGGCTCATTCAAGAATATTCCAGACAGTTTAGTTGAAGCGGCTGAAATTGATGGTGCAAATGATTTTACAATATTTACTAAAATAGCTGTTCCACTTGCAACACCTGGAATTATTTCATCAATGATTTTAAATTTTCTTGAATATTGGAATATAGTTGAACAACCAATGATTTTTTTAAAAACAAAAAGTTTATGGACGTTATCATTATTTTTGCCAAAGATAGATTTGTCAAATGCAAGATACGCATTTGGAGCATCAGTAATAATGATCATTCCGTGTATAGCACTCTTTAGAGAGTTCTCGGAAGAATTGGAAAATGGAGTTGCTTCGCTAGGAGAAAGTAAATAAGTAAAACAGAGTAATTAACATAAGTTAGCAAGACAGAGGAAGAAATTATGATAGGAGAAAAGATTACTAAAAAAAGAAAGAAACTTTTTTTGACAGTATTAGTAGTAATAGCATTATGTACCTATGCATCAAGACAGATAAGTTCATTGTGCACACCTTTAGTAGAAACAATTACAGCTAATGAAGGCTCTTTAGATAATGATTTTGAAGAACAAGGTAATGTAAAATCGGAGTCAGATATTGCTTTATATAGTATAGAAAATTTAAGAGTTTCTAAAGTGAAGTGTAAGGTTGGGCAGACAGTTTGTAAAGGGGAGTCATTAATTGAATTTGATCAAAAAACAATAAGTGAACTCCAAAAGAAAGCTCAAAATGAGTACAATGCAGCAAAAGCAAGCCTAGATGTGAGTAAGGCAACCAATAGTATGAAGTCATCTCAGGCAAAGACAGATTATGATAATGCTGTGAATTCTAATAATCAGAAAATTGCTCAGGCAAAACAAAATTTAATGGATTCTCAAAATCAATTAAATAATTACAAACCATCTACAGATGATGATGCAAAATCAATTGCAGAAACAAAGAAAAGTTTGCAGGATGATATTAAACAAAAGCAACAAGAGTATAATGATGTAATCAATAACGCAAAAATCGAAATTGATAATGCAAAAAAAGCAGTAGATGAAGCTGCACTTCCACAGCAAGATGAAGGAACACAAAAAAGTGATTTGGAAGAAAAACAAGATGCGCTTAATAAAATAAATGAAGTTGTTTCAAATGGAGGAATGATAAAGGCTCCTGAAGATGGAATTATTACAGAAGTTTCCATAAAAAATGGTAATATGACAACAGCTGAAGCTTTTATCCATATGGCTAGTAAAAATGAGGCAAAGCAAATAGAGGTCACTTTAAATGAACAAGAGTACAATCTTTTAAATTTAAAAGGCAAAATAAAAATTTATAATTCGAAAGAAAAAAGAATCAAGGCAGAATTGATTTCAGTTGGACCAAAGACAACTAATAGTAGTGATAATGTTGGTAGTGCAGATAGTTCTGGAGCTAGTGGTCAGCTAAGTGATATGCCATCAGATGCAGGAATACCAGAAGGAAGTGGTGTAACAAGTTATGTGGCAATTTTAGAGACTACAAGCGATGACGTAAAGATTTCAGATACTGTTAGAGCAAAAATTGAAGCGGCATCAAAAAGTTATCAGTACGTATTAGACAGATCAGCTTTACGACAAGATAATGGAGAGTTTTGTGTTTATGTTTTAGAAGAGAAGGATACTATTCTAGGATCATCTTATATTGTAAAGAAGGTAAATGTTAAAGTATTAGACAAGAATGCGAATAAAGTAGCTGTTTCAGGCGATTTAGACTACGTTACACCAATAGTTACAACAGCAACTAAGGCCATAAGTGAGGGAGATAAAGTTGATAAAAAGTAAAATGAAATACATTAGAAGTATTCATATTTTGATAGCGTTTATAATTGCTGTAATGCTTTTTATGGAAGCATCTGCAATAAATCAAAGAAACAATATAGGAAATGTCAAGAATAGAATTGATTACTCATATGAGGATATGCCTTTATCTCCGGAACAGGTCAGTAATAATTTAAAGTCATTGAAAAAAACTGAATTACCCAAATATACTTTTTGGGGAGATTCGGGTTATAAATCAGTTAAAGTAGAAGGAATAGAGACAACTAATAATCAAAAAGTTATTTACTTTTGTGGTAATAGTAAAAATATAGTTAATTCTGATGTGGAATTGTATAAAGATGATAATAATTGTTGCATTTTAGGAAAAAAGACAGCTTTTGATCTTTTAGGAACTTTTAATGCAAAAGGAATAAAACTCCAAATCAATGGAGTAGAGTATATTGTTTCTGATGTAGCAAAAGATGTTGATGAGGGAATTTTTGCAGAAGTAAATGAGAAATCAAAGGAAGCAAAAGAGCAGGTTTTAAAATATGGTACGGCATATAAACCATATGCTATATCCGTAGAAGAAGGAACTCAGGCAGATATGATTTCATTTTCTATGGAAAAAGAAAGATATATGTATGAAAGATTGTATTTTTATGCAGATAGTTTAATAAAAATGGTTGTATTATTACAGATGTTATTATTAATACTTTTCATATGTAAATATAAAAAGATTCAGATTATCAGATTGTGTAAGTGGTTGAATCATAAGGGATATAAACTAATTCAAAAGACACCTATTAGAGAATGGGATGTATTTGATAAAACTCCTGATTTTAATGGGTGGTATATAAAAATAGTTACAGTTTTAATAGTTATAGTATGCTTGATTACGTTTAGAAGCATCATTATTCCAAGAGATTTTTTGCCAACGCAATGGTCTGATTTTGTGTTTTTTAAAGAATTAGCGTGGCAAGAAATAGTAACCTGGAAACATTTTGAATTAATAAGTAAATTAGATAACCAATATCAAATAATAGAAGCATTTAAATCGTGCATGTATGATTTAAAGTATGTGTTTATTATGATGTTTGTGTTAGTTGGAACTAAGATCATCACTCGTTGATGGTCTTTTTTAATATAAAAACAAATGTTAGCTCTTATGCAAAGAAGCATGGTAGATCTATGAAAAGATGATTTTATAATTGAATAAATAAATTTAATAAAAAATTAATTTTTATTTTATAATGTTAAAGCGTTACGTAAAAAATACGATAAATATACTATAAGAAATTCCTTATTATGAGAGGAAGGAAAGATATGAAAGTGAGGAAGAAACTTACCGTAGCATTTTTACTAATGGTTATTGTGCCAATTACGTTAGTGTTTGTTGTTACGAGCATATATACGTATGTGCAGATTAAAGATTTAAGCGAAAAATTTGAAATGGATAAAGCTCCTGATGTATACGATACGATTACGTATTTTGAAAAATACATGACAAAAGATTATGAGTTTGCAAAAAAAAATATCAATGAGAATGTTGATAAAATAGGAAAAAAGGAATATTTGAATCAAGTAAATGCTAAATTAAGAAAAGACAATTCCTTCCTAGTGATAAAAAAAAGAAGTAAGATAGTATATGTTGGAAAAAAAGATGTAGATAATGTTTTAGATATAGTTTCGAAAAATGATGTGGATAATAGTGCAGTGTATCTTGCCACCTTGATAAGAGGAGAAAAAAAGTATCTAATTAGGCAGATAATAAAAGAGAAATTTGATGAAGGAATAATTTCAGTATATGTTGTTACAGAACTTAATGCATCGGTGCCGCAAAGAGCAGATATGATGATGACAACGTTTATAAGTATGTTGTTTATTTTTATAGTGACAGCAATTCTTGTGACTTCATGGATATATGTTAGTTTTGTATATCCAATAGAAAAAACACGTGAAGTTGCGGAGAGTATAAAAGATGGTAATTTAGATTATGAAGCAAAATATTTTAAAGAGAAAGATGATGAAATAGCTAAATTAAATGATGCATTAGATCAGATTAGAAAAAAATTAAAAGCAAATGCACAAGATAAAGTAAATGATGAAAAAGAGAATAGGGCACTTATTAGTAACATTGCACATGATTTAAAGACTCCAATTACTGCGGTAAAAGGCTATGCAGAAGGTATTATAGATGGAGTCGCTAATTCACCTGAAAAAGTGGAAAAATATATAAAAACCATTTATAACAAAGCAAATGACATGGACGCTTTGATAAATGAACTTACATTATATTCGAAGATAGATAATAATAGAATTCCATATAATTTTGCTAAATTAAATGTAAAGGAATATTACAATGATTGCATTGAAGAAATAAGTTTAGACCTTGAAAATAGAGGGATGGGATTAGCATATTACAACTATGCAGATGATGATGCTGTAATTGTGGCTGATCCAGAACAATTGAATAGAGTAATTAACAATATTGTGGGAAATTCGGTTAAATATATGGATAAAGCAAGTGGTTTTTTGAATATTAGAGTAAAAGATGTTGGCGACTTTATACAAACAGAAATAGAAGACAACGGTAAAGGAATTGCGCAAAAAGATTTGCCATACGTTTTTGATAGATTTTATAGGGCAGATGCTTCAAGAAATTCAGCTACAGGAGGAAGTGGAATAGGACTTTCGATTGTAAAAAAAATAGTAGAAGATCATGGTGGTCGAATATGGGTTATTAGTAAAGAAGGCTATGGTACCACCATGTACTTTATAATTCGAAAATATCAGGAGGTGCAAGATGAATAAGATTTTAATCGTGGAAGATGAAGCAACGATTGCTGATTTAGAAAGAGATTATTTAGAATTAAGTGGCTTTGATGTAGAAATTGAAAATGATGGAACTAACGGTCTTGCAAGAGCATTAGCAGAAGACTATGATTTATTTATATTAGATCTTATGTTGCCAGGAATCGATGGGTTTGAAATGTGCAAGGAGATAAGAAATCAAAAGAATACACCAATCATTATGGTTTCGGCAAAAAAAGATGATATTGATAAAATAAGAGGTTTAGGGTTAGGTGCTGATGATTATATAACTAAACCATTTTCACCAAGTGAGTTAGTTGCAAGAGTTAAAGCTCATCTAGCAAGATATCAAAGATTAATAGGAAGTACACCACAATTTGGAAATGATACTATTGAAATTCGTGGAATTAGGATTGATAAAACAGCTAGAAGAGTATGGGTAAATAACGAAGAAAGACAATTTACGACCAAAGAGTTTGATTTGTTAGCTTTTTTGGCAAGCAATCCTAATCATGTTTTTACCAAAGAGGAGTTGTTTAAAGAAATTTGGGACATGGAGTCAGTAGGTGATATTGCAACAGTAACAGTACATATTAAAAAAATTAGAGAAAAAGTAGAATTAAATACAGCAAAACCACAGTATATAGAAACAATTTGGGGAGTTGGCTATCGATTTAGAATGTAATTTGTATTATAATAATAGTAAGATGTATAGTTATAATTAGTATAATAAAAATTATGATATAAAGTAATAAAAAGTAATGCTAGAAAAGAATAGGAGGCTTAACATGGAATTAAATATAATACATGAAGATGAAGACATAATTGTTTGTTATAAACCAGCAGGAGTAGCTACACAAACTGCAAAATTAGGACAACAGGACATGGACAGCCTTCTGAGGAATTATTTAGCAAGTAAAAATGAAGATACCTACATTGGGATAATTAATAGATTAGATCAACCAGTGGAAGGATTAATGCTTTTTGCAAAAAATAAAGCAGCAGCAGCGAATTTGTCTGAACAGATGAAAACTCACGGAATAGGCAAGCATTATTATGCAGTAACTGATGGGATTCCAGAGAGTGTAATGGGAACATTAACAGATTATCTGCTTACAGATAAAAGAACTAATACGACTACTGTTGTTGGTAAAGAAAGAAAAAATGCCAAAAAAGCAGTTTTGGCTTACAACGTGATTTATACAAGAGGGAATCACGCAATGATAGATGTTTCGTTAAAAACCGGAAGACAGCATCAAATAAGAGTTCAGATGGCACATATGGGGTGTCCACTATTAGGTGATCAAAAATACGGAAATGGAAAAGTTCAGGGAATTAGAACACCAGGGCTTTGTTCATATAGGGTGACTTTTGAACATCCAAGAACAAAAGAAAAGATGCATTTTGAAATAAAACCTCAAAATAAGATCTTTAAGGAATTTGTAGAACAAATATAGAGTTACTTTAAATAGGGTGTAATTCAAAAAATTGCACTCTATTATTTTGGGGTAAAATAATGTCGTAAAAAAATAATTAGAGATGAACCTAGGCATCTCTATATAAAAAGAGGTAAACATGTTAGTTATAAAAAATGTAACAAAAAAATATAAAAATAATTTCGAATTAATAATCCCCAAATTAGAGTTAGAATCGAATCGCATTTATGCACTATTGGGTAAAAATGGAGCAGGAAAATCAACAACTATAAAAGTGATGTTAGGAATTGAAAAAAAAGATAGTGGATCAATAAAAATGGGAGAAGAAGATTTATTTGAGAACAGAAATAAAATTGGCTATGTTCCAGATGAACCTATGCTAATAGAAAAACTAACTGGTAGAGAACAATTGCAGTATGTCAGTTACATATACGATATCGATGATAATGATATAAGTGCGGGATGCGACGGAAATAACAAGACATCAGAATATATAAAAATGTTTGAACTTGAAGATAGGATGGATAAAAGAATAGAGGAATATTCTAAAGGAATGAAACAAAAGATTTCTATAATGTCATCTATGATACATAATCCAGATATTTTAATTTTAGATGAACCTTTTACAGGTTTAGATCCAGTTAGCATAATTAATATGAAAGAATGGATGAGAAAATTTGTTAAAAAAGAAAATAAAATGATAATATTTTCATCACATGATTTAGATGTCGTTAATGATATTTGTACGGATGCTATTTTCTTAAAAAAAGGCAAAATAGTTGCAATAGAAGAAAATAATGAAAAAAGGACATTTACAGAAATGTTTAAAGACTATTTGATGGAGAATTAGTAGAGGTAAAGTAGTGAGAAGAATTTTAAAAGCTAATTGGTTATTAAATACAAGTGAAATAAGAAGGCAAAAGTACGCAATTGAAACAGTAGGCGTATTGTTGGTGTTTCTTATACTAATAGCAGAAATTTTAAGGAATCTTTTAAGAAGATATATCAATATAAATATGAGTAATATGTATCTTATTTATATGATTGTTTTTTTGTCAGAGGTAGTACTTTTCCCGATGCAAATTTTTAAAAAGGTATTATTTAGAAAAGATGAAATAATGCTTTATATGGCAGGAATAGAAAAGAAAAGCATATATTCGTATTACTTTTTGAAGAATATAATAATTACGAATATAGTAATTTTTATAATAAGTAGACTATTTTTAGAGACAATAATTATTGAATGGGATACATATAATACTCTGATATTGTGCATAATTTCGAGCGTAGGATTTGTAGAAATGTTTTTATTAGAAATGTTTTTAAAAAAAATTTTGAAAAGGAATATTTATAAAGAAATAGCAATATTAGTTTCTATAGAAGAGGTTATTTCTTCTGTTTTATTCTATAGTTATCTAAATGCTGTAGATTATAAATTGTTTCGTATGCAAATGACTAGTTCGAAAATAGATTTTTTGATTATAAGTTTAGAAATAGTATATTTTGTGAAAATAGTTATAGATATACGAAAAACCAATCAAGTGTCACATTATAAAAAAGATTTTTTATTGATAAAAAGAGATTTTGATTCAGTAAAATACATTGTAGCATCAGTTTTGCTTTATATGATTCCAATTATTTTAAGTAAAAAAAATCCATGTTTTTTTAATTTAATAGTTGTAGTAATCATTTTTATTATAAATATAATAACAGTTTTAGGATTAAGCAATTTCAAACTAGAGAGCAAGTATTATATGATATATGTGTTAGCAAAGTTTGATGAAAAAAAGTATTTGCAAGAAAAGAAAAAATTCTTTTTCAAAGTTTGTATGTTAGCAACGATGTGCCTAGATACCACTTTAATGATTACTCAAAATTTAAACACTAAGGAAGTGCTTATTTTGTATGCAATATCGTTCTTGTTTTGTAAATTAAATGCAATATTAATAGCAAAATTAGAGCATAAGATATTTATATATTATAATAATAATCAAGAAAAATTCAAAAAATGGAAGGAAATTATTTATGAAAAATAATAAAATGAAACAAAGATTGTTAGGATTTTTAAGATTTTTAGCAGTAGGTGCTGTTTATTTTACACTTAAACGTGTATTACATTTATTTTAGAAAAGGAGTATAGGCAACTATGAAATTGACTGATGTGTCCGTAGGATATGGACAAAAAATAATAGTAAAAAATATTAATCTTAATTTTGAGCCTGGAAAAATATATGGGATAATCGGAAAAAATGGAACAGGTAAAACGACTCTTATGAAAGCTATTCTAGGCCTTATTGATACTAAATCAGGAACTATTGAAAAAGAAGACACAATAGGTGCTCTAATCGAAGAGCCTGGACTATTTAAGGATAGAAGCGGTTTTGACAATCTTAAAATCAAGGCGATTATGGAAGGAGCTGATTATAGCGAAATAAATAATCTACTTGATGCAGTAGGATTAAAACATGCTGCAAAAAGAAAAGTAAAATCATATTCATTAGGAATGAGACAAAGATTAGGAATAGCAATGGCTATAATTGGTAAACCTAAAGTTCTCATACTAGATGAACCAATAAATGGTTTAGATCCAGAAGGAATCAAGGACATGAGAAATCTGTTTTTGAATTTAAAAGAAAAATATAATATGTGTATTATTATTTCAAGTCATATATTAGAAGAATTAGAAAAAGTGTGTGATGATTTTATTTTTATGAACGAAGGAAAAGTTGTAAGCTTTAAGACAAAAGAAGAATTACACGAAGACTTGGTCAATTGTACGATTATAAAATTAGATCGTACAGATGGAGTGTTACCCGTTTTAACAGATTTGAAAATTCAAAAATATAATCTCGAAAATAACATTGTCAAAATTTTTGGTGATGAAATAGATACAAGCGATGTCATAGAATGTTTGGTTAAAAATAATTACAAAGTATCAGAAGCATATAAAAATAGAATTACCTGTGAAGAGTATTTCTTTAAGATGATAGGGTAGGAGAAAAAAGATGAGAGTAGTTAAAGCACAAATATATAATACATTAAAAAATTGGTCGACATGGATAATAATGTTGATATTTTTATGGGTACAAATTTCAAATATTATGGATCAAGAAAACGTAAAAATGTCATTATTTGAACGCAATCTAATCTTTTTTAGAATTGGAAATGCAGAAATATGTGCCATTATTTTCCTAATAATTTCAATGGGAAAATATCTAAAGAATAATTTTATAAAAAATATAAGATGGTTATATGAAAAGAAAGAACGTATTGTATTAGTTAATACTGGAATTACATTAATCTTTTTTGTTGCGTTATATGTGTTAAATTTTATATTTGATATTATATTTCATTTTTCACAAGAACAAAAACTTGGTTCAAAAGAATCTTTAGGTGAGTTATTGAGTTATTTTTGTATAATAGCTATGGTAGTACTATTTACAAGTATGGTTTTAATAATAACTAAAAGTCAGTTACTAGCATTTATACTAGGTTACGTTGCACTTATGGGAAAAGATTTCATTTTTAGACAGGTAAAAATAGAAAGTGATATGTTAAGAAATATATTAGTCTCTGTTTTAATATCTATAATTTTGTGTGTAATCAATCGATTAATTGCAAAAAAAATATATAGTGTTGTTTAAATTTGATGTTTTTTTAGATAATTAACAGTAGGTCTTAAAGCAAGGTATATTTTAGACAATAGGTTTGAATCACTTGACATATTAAAATGTATAAAATAAAATAAAAGATGTTATCTATAAATAGGTACATTATAAATAATATGTTTACCCAATAATGCGGGTGAAAATAAAATATAAAGGAGATTGTCATGGCTAAAGAGAAAAAATTAGTAGAAGCCATAACTTCCATGGAGGAAGATTTTGCACAATGGTATACAGACGTTGTAAAAAAGGCTGAGTTAGTTGATTATTCTAGTGTTAAAGGATGTATGATCATCAAGCCCGCAGGCTATGCTATTTGGGAAAATATTCAAAAAGAATTAGATAGAAGATTTAAAGAAACAGGCGTAGAGAATGTATATATGCCTATTTTTATTCCAGAAAGTTTATTAGAGCAAGAAAAAGATCACGTAGAAGGATTTGCTCCAGAAGTAGCGTGGGTAACACATGGTGGATTAAATCAGTTACAAGAGAGATTATGTGTAAGACCTACTTCAGAGACATTATTCTGTGATTTTTACAAGAATTTAATTCAATCATATAGAGATTTACCAAAGGTATATAACCAATGGTGTAGTGTTGTAAGATGGGAAAAAGAAACAAGACCTTTCCTTCGTACAAGAGAATTCTTATGGCAAGAAGGACATACAGTACATGCAACAGCTGAAGAAGCAGAAGAAAGAACAGTACAGATGCTTAATTTATATGCTAATTTCTGTGAAGAAGTTCTTGCAATTCCAGTTGTTCGTGGACAGAAAACAGAAAAAGAAAAATTTGCAGGTGCAGAAGCTACATATACTATAGAAGCATTAATGCATGATGGTAAAGCACTTCAATCAGGAACAAGCCATAACTTTGGAAATGGCTTTGCTAAAGCATTTGGAATTCAGTACACAGATAAAGATAATAAATTACATCACGCATATCAGACATCATGGGGAATGACAACACGTATTATCGGTGCGTTAATCATGGTACACGGAGATGATTCAGGACTTGTGTTGCCACCAAGAATTGCACCAGTACAGGCAATGGTTATTCCAATTCAACAGAAGAAAGCTGGTGTATTAGATAAAGCAAACGAAGTTGTTTCAAGATTAAGTAATGTTTGTAGAATCAAGATTGATGATTCAGATAAAACACCAGGTTGGAAGTTCTCTGAGCAAGAAATGCGCGGTATTCCAGTAAGAATCGAACTTGGACCAAAAGATATCGAAAATAATAAGTGTGTAGTTGTAAGACGTGACACAAGAGAAAAAATCGAAGTTTCACTTGATGAAATTGAAACAAGAGTACCAGAAATTCTTGAAGCAATTCAAAAAGATATGTTTGAAAGAGCAAAAGCTCATAGAGATTCGCATATTTGGGATGCTCATAATTATGAAGAGTTTAAAGAAGTTGCTGAAAATAAACCAGGATTTATTAGAGCAATGTGGTGTGGAGATATAGCTTGTGAGAATAAGATTAAAGAAGAGTTATCAGTAACAAGCCGTTGTATGCCATTTAAAGACCAAGAAAGAATTTCAGAAGTATGTGCTTGCTGTGGTAAACCAGCTCACAAACTTGTATATTGGGGCAAAGCATACTAATATTTAATTACAAAACTACAGCCATCCTATTTTGATTATAGGGTGGCTTTTTTAAAGAAAAAATATAAATTTTTAGGAGGAAAAAGTGAAAATAAATTTACCAGAATCAGTCAAAAAAATAATAAATGTATTAGAAGAAAATGGCTATGAAGGATATGCTGTAGGTGGATGTGTGAGAGATACTATTCTTAGTAGAAGTCCACAAGATTGGGATATCACAACATCAGCTAAACCAGAGGAAGTAAAATCACTTTTTCCTCATACAATAGATACAGGGATAGAGCACGGAACAGTAACAGTTATGGATCAGCATATCGGTTATGAAGTTACAACTTATAGAATAGATGGCGAATATGAAGACGCAAGACATCCTAAGAATGTATTTTTTACTCCAAAATTAGAAGAAGATTTAAAAAGAAGAGATTTTACAATTAATGCAATGGCATATAATGAAAAAGATGGTTTAGTTGACTTATTTGAAGGAAAATTAGATTTAGAGAGAAAAATTATTCGTTGTGTAGGAAATCCGATGGAAAGATTTAGCGAAGATGCACTTAGAATGTTAAGAGCGGTAAGATTTGCAGCACAATTAGGTTTTTCTATAGATGAAGAAACTAAAAAAGCAATAAAAGAATTAGCACCAACGATACAAAAAGTAAGTGCAGAGAGAATACAAGTTGAAATGGTTAAGCTTTTGGTGTCAGATCATCCTGAAGAAATATTAACAGCATATGAATTGGGCCTTACAAAAATATTTTTACCAGAATTTGATGAAATGATGCAAACAAAACAAAATAGCAAACATCATATGTACACAGTTGGCGAGCATTCAGTAAAGGCACTTCAAAATATAAAAAATGATAAAGTATTGAGAATTACAATGCTTCTTCATGATGTGGCAAAACCTAAATGTAAAGTAACAGATGCTAATGGAGCAGATCATTTTAAAGGACATCAAGAAGAAGGTGCAAAGATGGCTAAAGTAATCTTAAAGCGCTTAAAATTTGATAATGCAACAATAAATCAAGTTGTAAAATTGATAAAAGCACATGATGATAGACCAAATTTAGATGAAAAAAGTATTCGCCATGCAATGAATGATAATGGTTTAGAGTGTTATCCTGATTTGTTTGATGTTCAAAAAGCAGATTGTTTGGCACAAAGTGAGTATAATCGTGATAAAAAAATTGTATATTTAGAAAAATATGTCGATACATATAAGAGTATAATTGATAAAGAACAGTGTGTTTCTTTAAAAGAAATGAAAATTAATGGAAATGATTTAATTCAATTAGGAATTAGGCCAGGAAAAGAACTTGGAGAAATGTTAAGAAACTTATTTAATAAAGTTTTAGATGAACCAGAGTTAAATGAAAAAGAAAAATTAGTTGAAATGGTAAAAAAATTGCAGAAGTAGGATACAAAACTTAAATAAAGGGGGATAATAATGAGTGAAAAATCTCGTATTAAAGTTAAAGTTTTGGTATTAAGTGTCTTTTTTCTAATGATTTCAGGTCTTTTGAGTGGTTGTGGGCCATCAAAAGATCGTGAAATATCATTAGGAGTCGAATATTATTCAGCAGATGAAGTAGAAGAAGAGGAAAAAAGTGAAGATCTTTTAGACGAAAATAACTCCAATAAACAAAAAAATAAACAAAAAAATAATAAAAAGACTAACAATAAAGAGGATTTTATAGTAGTTGAAGTGGATCCAGAAGGCAATGGAATCAAGGTTTATAGCAGAAAACATGACCTCGAATATCAATATTATGTTGGTTCAGATACTAAAATAACTAATAAATATGGAAACGATATATCTTTAGGCCAAATTACACCTGGAAAAATAATAAACCTAGATTCTATTAGTAAGGTTGGAAAAGTAGGAAAAATCAGCGTATCACCTAATACATGGAATTATACGAAGATTAAAAAATTTAGTCTTAATGAAGAAAAAAGACAGATAACAGTAGGAAAGGATACATATACCTATGATGATAGGTTAATTGTTTTTTCTGGAAACGAAATGATAGAACTAAATAAAATAAGTTCAAAAGATGAGATAGCATTAGAGGGTAAAGGAAAATCTATATATTCTATTGTTGTGACAACAGGGCATGGTACGTTGAAGTTAAAAAATACAGGTTTGTTTGAAGGTAGTTTTTTACAATTAGATAATAGAGCTTTTGTTAACATTACAAAAGATTTAACAATGGATGTTCAAGAAGGAAAATATTTACTTGCTGTTGCTAATGATGGCTGGGGAGGAAGCAAGGAAATAGTTATAAACAGGGGTAAAACTACAGAGGTTGATTTAGATGAAATTAAGGGACCTGGTCCATCATATGGAAAAATATTATTTGCTCCAAATGTTATAAATGCAATGATTTTTATAGATGGACGGCAAGTAGATTATGCTAATCCTATTTCGTTAAGATATGGAAAACATATATTAAAGGTTATGGCAGCAGGATATACGACAATGAATAAGATTTTGTATGTCAATTCACCAGAAGGAACAGTTGCGATAACAATGGAAACGATTGATCAAACGGCAAAACAAAACAATCAAGCAAACTTGCCTAAAAATCACCAAGAAGTAGAATCGCAAAGGGAAAACCGACAAAATTCACGGCAAGACACTAATACACCAGGAAGTAATTCGACAAATTCAAATAATGCTACTGGAAGTATTGGCCAAAATGGAAACAATAATAAAAATCAAAATAGTTCAAGTAATGAAAGTATGACGGCCGATCAATTGAAAGAATACATGCAGACATTAAGTGAATTACTTAGAAATAAGGGGATATCTTAAATGTTAAATAAGTCTTGACAAAAGTAATAAAAACAAGTATATATATTCTTGTAAAAGATTTTAGGAGCGGGACTCTATAAAATATAATACTCAGAGGAGGAAAAAACAATGAACAGAACAGAGTTAGTTGCAGCTATGGCTGATAAAGCTATGATGTCTAAAAAAGACGCTGAAAACGCTTTAAGAGCATTTCAGGAAGTTGTAGTTGAAGAATTACAGAAAGGTGAGAAAATTCAATTAGTTGGTTTTGGAACATTTGAAGTAGTTGAAAGAGCTGCAAGAATCGGTAGAAACCCACAGACTAAAGAAGAGATGCAAATTCCAGCATCAAAAGCACCTAAATTTAAACCAGGTAAAAGTTTAAAAGAGCAAGTTAACAACTAATTGTTTGAGTGTTAAAATTATAGAAATATCGTGGAACGCAAAGAATGCGTTCCACTTTTTTCTATATACGAAATTGTTTGAGAATAAATTATAAAAAGTGTTATACTTAAGGAGAAGATAAATGAGATTAGATAAATTTTTAAAAGTGTCACGTTTAATCAAAAGACGTACGGTAGCAAACGAAGCATGCGATGCTGGTAGAGTTATGGTTAATGGAAAAGCAGCGAAAGCGTCAGTTAAGGTTAAAGTTGGTGACATCATTGAAATTGCATTTGGACAAAAAACAGTTAAGGTAAGGGTACTAGATATTCAAGATACAACCAAAAAAGAACAGGCAAAGGATTTGTTTGAATACGTATAAGGGGTAAAATATGAAAATTAGACGAAGAGTGAGAAATATTAAAATATTTTTTATTGCAGGTATTATTGCAGTTTTTTTTGTAGGAGCTATGTCATATAATATTTACTCTGCAAAAAAACAAAATAAAGAGTACGTTCAAGAACAAGAAAATTTAAAAAAGAAAATAAAAGAAGAAAAACAAAGAACAAAGCAAATTAAAAAGTATGATGAATATACTAAGTCTAATGAGTACATAGAAAACACAGCAAAATCTAAACTTGGATTAGCTAACGATAATGAAATTATTTTTAAGGAAGAAAGCAAATAATTTTTATGATTAATAAAATAAAAGATTTTATCATCAAAAATAAATTAATACAAAAAAATGACAGAGTAATTGCGGCTGTTTCTGGCGGTGCCGATTCAGTGGCGTTGTTGTTAACGTTAAGAGAATTAAAAGAAGTATTCAGATTTTCATTAGAAGTTGTCCACGTCGAACATGGTATTCGTGGAGAACAAAGTCTAGCGGATGCAAAATTTGTGGAAAACTTATGTGAAAATCTAGAAGTTCCCTGTCATGTTTTTCGTGTTGATGTTATTAATTATGCAAAGAGTCATGGCTTAGGAGAGGAAGAAGCAGCAAGAATTTTAAGATATGAACAATTTCATAAAGTTGCTAAAGCGGCTTCAAAAGAACATGATTCTTTACACGATAATTCTAAAGAGAAAAGTCCCACAATTAAAATTGCGATTGCACATCATTTAGAAGATAATGCGGAGACTATTTTATTTCAGTTGGCTAGAGGAACTGGAATAGATGGTGTGTGTGGAATAGAACCAATACGAAACATAGGAGATAAAATATATTATATTAGACCATTGCTCAACGTAAGTAGGGGCGAAATAGAGGATTTTTTGCAAAAAAATGATCAAGATTTTTGCATAGATTGTACGAATAGTGATATTCAGTACGATAGAAATAGAATTAGAAAAAATATATTGCCCCAGTTGAACCAAATTAATTCACAGGCAGTTTTACATATAAATGAAACAGCTAATAAGTTACGTGAAATTCGTAATTATTTTAGAAATGAAGTAGACAAATATTACAAGGAAATTGTTTCTGTAAATCAACTTAATCAAGGAATAGAAGTTTATAACATTGAAATTAATAAGTTGTCAAAGTGTGATATTGCTATTGCAAAAGAAGTAATTAGAAATGTAATAATTTCTTGTGCTAAAAAGAAAAAAGATATAACAAATAAGCATGTTTTAGCGGTGTATGACTTGATTAATAAGCAGTCGGGACGCAAGATTTTGTTGCCATATAATTTGCAAGCAATGAGAAACTATGATACGATACAGGTTTTTTTGAAAAATGATGTGAAAGAAATCAGTGAAAATGTCGATTATAAAAGCATAAGGAAATATGTAAATGTAGAATCTGATTTTTTGAAAAAGCTTGAGGAGTTAGAAGATGGAGAAGAACTTATTATTTCTATGAATGATGGTACTAAAAGTCATTTTAAGCTTCGTTTAATTCATACATCTGTTAATTCCAGTGATCTTAATAAAAAAAAGTATACTAAATACTTAGATTATGATAAGATAAAAAAAGGCTTTCAAATTCGCAATAGACAAAGTGGCGATTTTTTTGTTAGCGATTCAGATGGACATCATAAGAAATTAAAATCATATTTTATTGACGAAAAAGTATTAGCTAGTGAAAGAGACCACATTCCATTGTTGACACAAGATTCAGAAATAATATGGATTGTAGGAATGAGAATTGGATATTCATATAGAATTTCTGATAAGACAGAAAGTATTATTGAAATTCAATATAACGGAGGAAAGTAAAAAATGGATACAACTAAACACAATATTTCAGTTTATTTAACAGAAGAGCAATTAAACAAAAGAATTGCTGAAATAGGAGCAGAAATCACAGAGAAATTTAAAGGTGAATCAGTATATTTAGTATGCATTTTGAAGGGTTCTATTTTCTTTACAACAGAATTGGCAAAAAGAATTGAATTACCAATGACTATTGATTTTATGACAGTTTCTAGTTATGGAGCTGCAACAAAATCTTCAGGTGTTATAAATGTAAAGAAAGATTTAGAAGAATCAGTTGAAGGTGAAAATGTAATTATTGTTGAGGATATTATAGATTCAGGTAATACATTAAGTCGTTTATTAAAATTATTTGAGAGTAGAAATCCAAAGTCATTAACACTTTGCACATTATTAGACAAACCAGAAAGACGTGTTGTTGATGATGTAAATGTAGATTATACAGGATTTGTTATTCCAGATAAGTTTGTGGTAGGATATGGTCTTGATTTTGATCAGAGATATCGTAATTTACCATATATTGGTTTTATTGAAGATATAGACTAATTTTAACCATAAATGTAAAGGAGGAGGGGTAAGTTGAATAAGAAAATGAGTAGGTTACAAGGGCTTGGAGTGTATTTCCTAGTGTTGTTTGTATTGTTTGGAATTTGGTATTGGTGGTCAAATAGTACTGTAACTAACACTTACACACGAGAAGAATTTGTAAAAGAGATTAAAGATACAACAGAAGGCAAAGCTACAAGAAACAATACTATAAAAGAGGTTACTATTGTTCAAAACGAAGAAGTTCCTACAGGAAAAGTGGAAGTCGCTTTTGAAAACGGAGAGCATAGAGTTCTTTATACTTCTAATGTCAATGTTGAGCAGCAAATAATAAGTGAGTATGGTTTTAAGAACTATCATATTTCGGATGTGAAAAAAGAAGACATGCTATTTAAGTATTTACCAATAATTTTGGTAGGCATCTTGATAATTTGTGTAGGTGTTTTGTTGTCAAATAGTAATTCAGCAAATAATAATAGTGGTGGACGAATGATGAATTTTGGAAAAAGCCGTGCAAGACTTTCGACAAAAGAAAATAATCATATCACTTTTAACGATGTTGCCGGTTTAAAAGAGGAAAAAGAAGAAGTTGAAGAAATAGTAGATTTCTTGAGGGCACCAAAGAAATATACAAGACTTGGTGCTAGAATTCCAAAAGGAATCCTATTAGTAGGACCTCCTGGAACAGGTAAAACATTACTAGGAAAAGCCATTGCTGGAGAAGCTGGAGTACCATTTTTTAGCATTTCAGGTTCAGATTTCGTTGAAATGTTTGTCGGTGTAGGTGCTTCTCGAGTAAGAGATTTATTTGAAGATGCTAAAAAGAATGCACCATGTATTGTTTTTATTGATGAAATTGATGCGGTTGCACGTAAGCGTGGAGCCGGAATGGGTGGTGGTCATGACGAAAGAGAACAGACACTTAACCAGATGCTCGTTGAGATGGATGGTTTTGGTGTTAATGAAGGTATAATTGTTATGGCAGCAACTAACCGTGTAGATATCTTAGATCCTGCTATTATGAGACCAGGTCGTTTCGATAGAAAAGTTTATGTAGGAAGTCCAGATGTTGGTGGAAGAGAAGAAATTCTTGAAGTACACGCTAAGAATAAACCATTGAGCGATGATGTAGATTTAAAACAAATCGCGCAGACAACAGCAGGTTTTACAGGAGCAGATTTAGAGAATTTGCTTAATGAGGCAGCAATTCTTGCAGCTAAATATGATAGAGCCTTTATCATGCAAGAAGATATCAAAAAAGCCTTTATTAAAGTAGGCTTAGGAAAAGAAAAACGTAGTAAAATTATTTCAGAAAAAGAAAAACGTATTACAGCTTATCATGAAGCAGGACATGCTATTTTATTTCATTTACTTCCTGATGTGGGACCAGTTTATTCGGTTTCAATAATTCCAACAGGACAGGGTGCAGCAGGCTATACAATGCCACTTCCTGAAAAAGATGAGATGTTTAATACAAAAGGCAAAATGTTCCAAGAGATAATCGTTGATTTAGGTGGACGTGTTGCAGAAGAAATTATTTTTGATGATATTACTACTGGCGCTTCTCAGGATATTAAACAAGCCACACGAATGGCTAAAGCTATGATTAAACGCTTTGGTATGTCTGATAAATTAGGACTAGTTTGTTATGACAATGATGACGAAGAAGTGTTCATAGGCAATGAATTTGGACGTTCTAGAGGCTATAGTGAGGGTGTTGCAGAGGAAATTGACAGAGAAGTAAAAGTTATTATTGATAAAGCTCATGAACGTGCAGTTCAGATTATAAATGAGAATATGGATGTTCTCGAAAAGTGTGCTCAACTTCTTTTGAAAAAAGAAAAGATTTCTAGAAAAGAATTTGAAGCATTATTTGATAATGACGTAGTTGATGCGAAATTTAAAGATTCAGATGATATGTTTAAGATTGATTTAAAGAAAGAAGAAGTAGATAAAGATAAATCAGATAAAGATAAATCAGATAAAGATGATATTTCAAAAGATAATACTGATTATGATGTATCTGGATTTGATGATTTACTAAGATCTTAACATATATTAATATGAGATATAGAGCCCAATTGGCAAAGTGTTGTTTGTCAGTTGGGCTTTATTTATGTAAATTGTATAAAAAGAAGAATAAAATAGTATGTTTTTTTATATTTGTAAAAGAATGATGAAAAAAAAGTGATTATGCACAAAAAAAGACGAAAAATAAGTGGAAATTTGTTGACACTTTTGTCATTAAAGATGGTATTATAATTACTGTAAAAACCCCCCAATACATTATATATAGTTTTTGCTATACCCCATAGTAAAAATACCTTCTCCTAAAAGGCAGCGTAAGCTGTCTTTTTTTTATAATAAAATAAAAGAGGATTGTAATAGTTAATCTGGATATTATGAGCAAATCCCATTAGTTATAAGATTGATAATAGTCGAAAACAGGCCTACAGACTTTGAAAAATAAAAAAATTAAAAAAAATATAAAAAAAATAAAAAAAGTACTTGCATTTTATATCTAAAGGTGATATACTTCTATCTTGTCAGGAGAAATCTTGATGACCAAATGGGCAGTTTCCCGAGTGGCCAAAGGGGACAGACTGTAAATCTGCTGCAAATTGCTTCGGTGGTTCGAATCCACCACTGCCCATTGTTTTATCAAACTTCTCTTGTTAAATATAAATACCGTGCCGGCGTGGCGGAACTGGCAGACGCGCAGGACTTAAAATCCTGTTGTGGCGACACAGTACCGGTTCGATTCCGGTCGCCGGCATGAATTAATCCATAATCGTAAGATTATGGATTTTTTTTATTCTTAAATAGTAAAGAAAAAACTCAAGTCCTAAGAAAAAATAATTTCTAATAGGGCTTGAGTTTTTTGGTATATATCCTTAGTTGTAATTATTCGTTTATACAGCGTTCCCAAGGCATTATACTGTCCCATTTCGATGAATTAAAGCCTTCTCTAATGCATTTGCAATAATATGCATGCTTATTTCTTATAGGGCTATCTGGAAGAAAGAAACGCTTGTTATCACCATTTAAATAATAAGACATTGCATTTCCGAATATCTCTGCTCGATCTTCAGTTGCAAAAGTGGTTCCGTAACTGTCTATGAAATATTTTGGAAATTTTGAATATCCTTTACTATTGCTGTAATTATCATAAGTCTGTAGATATTCAAAACCAGCCGGATTGTTCTTATTCCAATTATCTTCACTGTAAGATAGTTTGTGATTGTATGATGTTTCAAATTCAAGCTTACGATCAATCATATGAGAAAACTCATGATTAACTGTGTAAGGCCAATCCCAACTGTAGGAAGAATCTAGAACCATAACGAGGTATGAGTCGATAGTATTGACAAAACCACTTGGATCAGAGATCATTCCATTATTTCTTGAAGAAATCGTACTAGCTATATATATTCGTATTCCATAGATATCTGAAAAACGAAGTTGTTTGAAGAAATCCGTTGGATAAGCGGAAAGAATTTTATTAAGCGTATCAAGGCTTTCCTTTATCTCATCGGTATCTAAATTTTGTTTCACATTGAAAACATCAATTTTCTTAGGAACCTGAGGTCCTAGATATATTTTGACACCATAAGTTTTTTCTAAAGAATCAGCATATTCTCGAACAGATTTATAAGAATCCATTTTTTGAGAATTATCATTTTTCATATTGTCGATGATAATTCCAGTCTCATTTGAGGCTGAATTTTGTAAAGCTAATAAATTATCAAAAATGCTAATATCACTTGTGGTGTAATTATTTTGAACATTGTTATTTTTAGTACCATCTTGCTGAGAATCATCATTATCATGTGGCTTCTCAGGTTTAGTTTTATTAGTAGATCCATTTAATTTCCAAATATATAAAAATGGATTTCCTTTTAAATCGTATTTTAGAATAAAAAAGCAACTGCAATGTTTTAAGTATATTTGGTCCTTGGATAAATAATTTTCCTCTCCTTTTTGTGCATTGCCAAAATCTATTTGTATAGAAGAAAGGACTTTGCCGGTAGAAGAATAAGCGGTAAAAACAGAAGTTATATTTTGACGCTTAACAGACTTATCATATCCAATATCTTTTCGTAACATAAGATTGTTATCATAAGGAGTTGCATTTACACAATCTTGTGCTCTAAAAAAACTAGTTTTATTCTTTTTGGCGTTGATAAGTTTCCAATAACCGCGATTATAATCAATTTGTGTAACAATATGTTCTTCAGTTGCATCACCTTTATAGTATGCTGTACCTAAAAATGAGTTTTTAATAGCTTCTTTTTTCTTATCAAAAACGCCATAAGAGTAACAGTAGTTTTGGAGGTTAACACCACGAACATAAAATGTGTCGTCATTATTGTTTTCACCAATTATGTAACAATCCTTGAATGTAAAATTGCTTTTTTTGAAGGTAGCTTTGCTAAAGCTTTCTTTTTGCTCTAAAAAACTTAAAAATGTATGGTGCTTAATCTTGTTTGATAGTTTAATAGTATACAGAGTTCCGTCTTTGTTAAGTGCGTATAAAGTATCTTTGGCAAGATTAAGTGAATAAGTAAAACTGTCATAATCCTCTGAACCTATTACTTCTTTTAATTTTAGACGGTATAACAAAGATAACTTATCATCGTAAATAGATAATGTTTTCTTTTTTTGGCTAAAACATAATAGGTGATTGTCTGATAATTCATATTTTGTGCACAATAGGTTTTGAGCATCAAGAGAATAATCAATATCATTTTTCCAAGGATTATATACATCAAATGAATACAAAGGGGAATTAGATTTGATAGTATCATAACGAGCTTCCCCAATTAAAAGTATATTGTCCCCAAAATTCGCTAAATTGTTATAGGGCTTATTGTCGAAAAGATCACTTTTTAAGGTAAATAAATTATCTTGTTTTGGATCAGCAGATGTTTCTTCCCAAAATTCAGGTGAATCATAAGAAGTTTTGCCCTGCGAAGAAAAAATTTCATTGATTTTAGAGCAACCTGTAATATTTAGTAAGATGCATATTGTTAAAACTATAGGAGAAATTAGTTGTATAAATTTATTTTTTGAAATAATAATATACCTCCTTAGTTAAAATATTTAATTTTTGACAGGTACACATCCAGATGACTCGCGAATAATTAATTGCGGTCTTAGTAATGTGATACTAATTGGAATGTGATTAATTAAAGAATTAAGTGCAACGAAAGCACAGCGACCTAATTCATTACGTTCCTGACGAACAGTAGAAAGTGGTGGCTCTGTAGTTGATGCAATAGGAATGTCATCAAAACCAATAACACTTATATCGTCTGGAACTTTAAACCCACGAATTTTACATTCGTTAATAACACCACTCGCGATTAAGTCATTACCGCAAATTATTGCGGTGGCACCATTAGATAAAAATCCAGGTACATGATACTTAGCACTATCAGCGACGTAAAAACCATAAGCCATTAAATTTTTTTCCGGAACAAGACCACACTTTTGCATGCTGCTTTCGAATGCTTTTTGTCTGTCTTCGGATACTTTTGAATGAAGAGATCCATTTAAAAATGCAATTTTTTTATGGCCTAAATTATGTAAATATTTAACTGCCATGTCAATTCCTTCTGCGTTGTCTGTACCAACGTATCCTACAGTAGGATTTTCAGGAATGAAGTTGTCTAATAATATAGTAGGCATTGTTGTGGTTTCAAGTTGTTTCATCCATTCATCATGAAGGGCAAAACCAACGAGAAAAGCACCACAATATTGATGTTTTAAAAGATAAGTATCATATCTTTCTTGTTCTTGTAAGCTTGGAGTCACGGGTATAATTTCAACTTCAAATTTGTGTCGAAATGCGTTTTGTTTGAAACCAAGGACAATATCATAACCGAAATCATCCATGTTAGAGTATTCCATGTTTTCAACGAAAATCGCAAGTTTTCTGTATTTTTCATTTCGAGAACGTTTTGTTGAATATCCCATTTCAACGGCGGTATCAAGGACGATTTGTTTTAACTCATCGCTAATATCACTCGCACCGTTTAAGCCTTTTGAAACTGTACTGATTGAAACACCTAGTTTCTCAGCTATTTCTTTGATTGTAACCATTTGTATTCTCCTAAAAAGTTTTTAATATCCATACTTATATTATAGGTGATTATGTATAACTTATCAATTGAAAAAGATTCTTTTTTTTCGAAAAAAACAGTCAATTACGTTGTGATTTTTACTAAAAAAATATACAAAAAAGGATAAATTTACACAAAATTAAAATAATTGTATTGGAAAAGTTGACAAAATAAGGGTAGAAAAACTAAAATATACTTAGAAACGAAAAAAAACGAAAGATATTTAACATAAAAATTATGTATTTAAAAGGTATATACAAGAATACATAAAAAATATATACAAGAATACATAAAAAAATACACAAGAGTATAAATACTATATCAAAAAGCGAAGGAGTTGAAAGAAGATGATTCGTGGAGCAGGGATTTTGCTCCCAATATCTAGCTTACCATCATCATATGGAATTGGAACGTTAGGCAGGGAAGCATATGCTTTTGTAGATTTATTAGTAGATATAAAGCAAAAGTATTGGCAAATACTTCCTATTGGACCAACGATATATGGAGACAGTCCATATCAAACCATTTCTGCATTTGCTGGTAATCATTATCTTATAGATCTCGATTTATTGGTTGAAGATAAATTGTTAGAAAGTGAAGAAATAAGAGAATATAACTGGGGAACAGAGTATTCAAGAGTAGATTATGAAGCTATTTTTGAAAATAGAAATAAGATACTATATAAAGCTTTTGAACGATTTGATATCAATGATGACGATTATAGGGAATTTGATAATAGTAATAGTTGGTGGTTAGAAACATATTCAGTTTTTGTAACGTTAAAGCAAGTTAATGATTATAAACCGTGGACAAAGTGGAATGAAGATATAAAATACTTTGATGAAGCGGTGCTTGAGGAACAAAAGAAAAAGTATTTTTCACAAATAAATTTTGCAAAGTTTTGTCAGTATGAATTTTGGAAACAGTGGAAAAACTTAAAAGAATATGCTAATAGTAGGGGAATCAAAATTATATGTGATATACCATATTATGTGGCGTTAGATAGTTGTGATGTATGGTGTAATCCTAATAGATTTAGAATCGATGATGATGGAAAAGTTAAATATGTATCGGCCGCGTTGCCTGATAAATACTCAAGTAAGGGCCAAATTTGGGGAATGCCTCTTTATAATTGGGATGTACATGAAGAGGAAGAATTCAACTGGTGGAAAGCAAGAGTTAAATGGGCGACTGAGAAAGTTGATATAATTAAGTTTAATCATTTTTCAGGAATTATAAAAGATTATGCTGTATTAGAAGGAACAATTGATTTTAAAAAAACAAAATGGTTTAAGGGACCGGGAAGAAAATTTGTAAATGCTATCAATGAAGTGAGGGGGAAAACACCAATTATAGCTGATACATATTGCGGGAAGACCTTAATACCAGGTGTTAACAAATTATTGAAAAAATCAGGTTGGTTAGGTACTAAAGTGTTGATGTTTGCATTTGATGGTGATACATCTAACGAATATTTACCACATAACTACGATAATACAGACATAGTTGTTTATGCGGGAACGCATGATAATGACACATTAGTTGGTTTTTTTAGAGAAAAAACAGAATTTGAATTAGCGTATTTATATGAATATTTAAATATTTCTGATAGGAAGCAGATTCCAGAAGGAATAATTAGAGCTGCATACCAAAGTATAGGCGTAGTAGCAATAATTCAAATGCAAGACATTTTAGGACTTGGAAATGAAGCAAGAATGAATTCTCCATCAACCGTTGGTTATAACTGGAGATGGCGTTTAAATAGTGATCGGTTAAGTGAGGACAGACGCTCATGGATTCGAAATCTTGCAGCAACATATAGAAGGTAATTTTGAAAGAGTATGTAGAATGCTAAACGCATTTTATATATATAGTAATTAATATTAAGGTTAAAAAAGGAGAGGAAAACTATGAAAAGAAAAGTATTACCATTAGTACTTGCAGGAACAATGGCAACAACAATGTTTGCAGGATGTGGAACAACTGAAGAAAAAAAGGCAGATGGAAAAGACACTATAACATTAACAGTTATGGGACCTGCTGAGGATCAGTCAAAAGATAATGGAGAATGGTTACAGACACAGTGTAAGAATTTTGCAAAAGAACACAAAGAGTGGAACATTAAATTCAAATATCAAAAAACATCAGAAGGTGATGCAAAACAGGTTGTAACAAAAGATGTATCATCTGCAGCAGATGTTTATATGTTTGCAAATGACCAATTAGTTGATCTTGTTAAAGCAGGTGGTCTTGCTAAACTTGGTGGAGAAACAGAAAAATATGTAAAAGAATCTAATGATGAAAATATTGCAAACTCAGTAAAATATGAAGGACATTATTATGGTATTCCATATACACCAAATGCATTCTTTATGTATTATGATAAGAGAAAATTCTCTGAAGAAGATGTTAAGAGTTTAGATAAAATGCTAGAAAAAGGTAAGGTATCATTCCCACTTACAAATGGATGGTATATTTCAGCAATGTACACAGCAAACGGATGTACATTCTACGGAAAAGATGGAGCAACAAAGAAAGATAAAATTGATTTTTCAGAAGAAAAAGCAGCACCGGTTACAAAGAAATTAGTTGAATTAGTGAAAAATCCTAATTTTGTAGTAGTAGGTGATGATGGTGATTCTGTAACAGGATTAAAGAACGGAGTTAGTGCTATTTTTGATGGTAACTGGAACTATGATAAAGTAGCTGAAGCTTTAGGTGGAGAAGAAAATGTAGGCACAGCAGTTCTACCAACAATTAATATTGATGGACAGGAAAAACAGATGAAAGGCTTCCTTGGTTCTAAAGCAATTGGTGTAAACCCTAAATGTAAAAATCAGGAAGTTGCTGTAGCACTTGCTAAATATTTAGGAAGCGAAAAATCACAGAAAGCACACTTTGAAACAAGAAAACAAGCACCAGTTAATAAAAATTTAACAACAGATAAAGAGATTTTGGGCAATTCTGCAGTTTCAGCTTTAGTTCAAGTAGGTGAAAAATCTACAGTAGTTCAACCATTATTTGGTTTACAGGGATATTGGGATGCAGCAACACCATTTGGTAAAGCTATTCTTAACAAAGAAATTACAGATGGTAACTACAAAGAAAAAACAGCAGAATTTAATAAACAAATTAATGGTTCAGTTGTTAAATAATAATTAGTAATACAATTTTACAATGAAATAGAACGGATACTAACATTAAATAAATACTAACAATATTTTGTGGCGGGAGTAAATAATGGTTTTGCTCCTGTCACAAAAAAAGTTAATATAATTATGGATTAAGAGGGATTCTTAATCAGGAGGATTCAGGATGAAAGTAGCTAAACAGAAATCAGATTTTGCCACACCTTTTACTGTGAAAAATGCAATAACTAAAGGAGACCTTTTCACTAAATTGTCTGGAATAATCATGGGACTAGGTAACTTCAAAAATGGACAGTTTGAAAAGAGCTTGATTTATTTTGCAATAGAAATAGGTTACATAATGTTTATGATCAAAAACGGATTTTATTACTTAAAGATGCTTCCAACACTTGGAACAAGGAAAGCAGCTGAAGTATGGAATGAACAAAAGCAAGTATATGAATATGTACAGGGCGATAACTCTGTTTTGCTATTGCTTTATGGTGTGGTAACAATTGCAGTAACACTAGTTTTTATTTATTTTTTATGTGATAGTTTAAAAAGTGCGTATAAAGTACAGTATTATAAGGAAAAGAACTGGAAAATTAAAAGTTTTAAAGAAGATGTAGAAGATTTATTTGATAGTAACTTACATAAGTTATTAATGTTTTTACCATTTTCTGGTATATTAATTTTTACTATCTTACCATTGTTATTCATGATTGCAATGGCGTTTACAAATTATTCGGATATTGGAGACCATCTAATTTTATTTGATTGGGTTGGTTTAAAAAATTTTAAAACAGTACTAGGACTTGGCGGAAAAATTGGACAAACATTCTGGCCAGTTTTAGGATGGACATTAATTTGGGCATTCTTTGCTACATTTCTAAATTTTTTCTTAGGAATGATTTTAGCAATTGTAATTAATAGAAAAGAAACAAAAGGTAAAGCATTTTGGAGATTTTGTTTTGTAATATCTATCGCAATACCACAATTTGTATCATTACTAGTTATGAGAACTTTATTACAGAGAGATGGAGCAATTAATACTCTTTTATTAAATGCTGGTTTAATAAAAACAGCTTTACCATTTTGGACAAATGCAACATGGGCAAGAGTTACAGTAATCTTAGTAAACTGTTGGGTTGGTATTCCATATACTATGTTACAGGTTACGGGTATTTTACAAAATGTTCCAGCAGAATTATATGAAGCTGCAAAAATTGATGGAGCAAATCCAATTCAAATTTATTTTAAGATAACTTTACCTTATATAATGTTTATTATGGGACCTTATCTAATAACTCAGTTTACAGGTAATATAAATAATTTTAATGTTATTTATCTTTTAAGTGGTGGAGCACCTGTTGAAGTTGGTAAAACTGCAGGTAAAACTGACTTGCTAGTAACATGGTTGTATAAATTGACAATTGATTATAAGTACTATAATTTAGGTGCTGTAATTGGTATCTTAACTTTCATTATCTTATCAATAGTTGCACTTGTGACTTATAGAAATACTGCATCGTATAAGGATGAGGAGGGATTCCAATAATGAAAAGAAAAGTAAAAAACATTATTATTCATGTTATTTTAGCAATATTAGCAGTTATATGGTTATTCCCAATTTTTTGGGTTGTTATGACAAGTTTTAGAAAAGAGTCAGGTGTTAATATTAATTATTTCTTCCCAAAGGAATTAACATTTGATAATTATACGAGATTATTTACTGATACACAGGTAATTAATTTCCCAAGAATGTTTGTTAATACATTAATAATTTCGATTTTTTCATGTATCATTGCGACTACATTTGTATTATGTACTTCCTATTGTATGTCTCGTTTAAGATTTAAAATGAGAAAACCTTTTATGAATTTGGCAATGATACTTGGATTATTTCCTGCTTTCATGTCAATGGTTGCGGTTTACTTTATATTAAAACTTGCAGGATTGACTGAAGGTGGGCTAATAAGAGTAGCTTTAGTGCTTGTATATTCAGCAGGAGCAGGAGCAGGATTTTATATTGCAAAAGGTTTTTTTGATACAGTACCAAAATCGCTTACAGAAGCTGCAATATTAGATGGATGTACTCAATTCCAGGTGTTTTATAAAATAATTTGTCCTTTATCAAAACCAATTATTGTTTATACAATATTAACTTCATTTTTAGGACCATGGCTTGATTTTATTTTTGTAAAAGTTATCGTTGGTGCAAAGGATGAGTATTGGACAGTTTCAGTTGGATTGTACAATATGCTAGAAAGAGAGTTTATACAAAAATGGTATACATCATGGGCAGCAGGTGCTGTACTTGTTTCAATTCCTATTGCTATATTATTCTTGATAATGCAAAGATTTTATGTTGATGGAATGTCAGGTGCGGTTAAAGGATAGCGTTAAACATTAAAAAAAAGCTTTTATTTACGAGGGTTCGTACATTGAATACCTTGCAAATAAAAGCTTTTATTATAATAATTAATAATGTTTCTTCTCAATATCAATAAGCATATCTTCGATTATAGCGCGAGTATATACGCCAACTTTTTTTTGTTGTTCTTTTTCTAAGTCAGAAATATAAAACGGTTTACCATATCGAACAACAACTTTAGCACGTTTAATCCAAGGAAAATGATTTTCTAGAACATCTTCGGTTCCAGTGATTGCCATTGGAACAATTGGACATTTTGATTTTTGAGCAATCTTAAAACTACCCTCTTTAAAAGGAAGAGTTTGTGTTCTACTAGATGTTTTTATGCGTGTTCCTTCAGGAAAAATACAAATAGAAATGCCAGATTTGACATATTCGATTGCTTTTAAAATAACTCCCATACTTTGACGAATGTCGGTACGATCCATTAGGAGGCAATACACACGTTTCATTAAAAATGAAATTAGAGGAACCTTCTCAATACTTTTCTTTGAAATATATCCAGTTAAATTAGGACAACGAGAATATGTTGCGACAATATCAAAGAAACCTCTGTGGTTACCTATGTAAAGGACCGCTTGATCTCGAGGAACATTGTCTTCGTCTTCAACAATTAATTTGACACCAGAGAGTAAAAGTACAACTTTAAATCCAAATTGAACGTAACCTAGCATGACCATGTCCGAATGATGCTTGCTGAATTTACCAATAATAAATTCAATTAGCATAACTGGTAAACTAAAAATCAAAAATATGGTGATAAAGAGAATACATAATATTGTTCTCATTAAATTGACCTCTCTTATTAAATTTTAATATTTATACATTCATTATATCGTAGTTGTATACGTAAATGCAATAAGTAGAAATGCATAAAAATCTAGTTTAAAAAAGTAAAAAGTTTATAGCTTAAAATAATCACACAAAAAACACAAAAAGAGACATTTTTTGTGCTATTATAATTATGAGGAAAAATGTATGCAAAAGTAAAACAAAAATTATTACTTTCAAACTATTGCAAAAAGTTTAACACTTTGCTATACTAAAATTAACTTGATGTTGTGTTATATGTATTTAATATGCTCAAGCAGAGGAGGATAAAAAATGGAGAAAGCAGATATCAACAAAGTTCGCGCATCGGTGAATCAACAATGTGGCAGTAGAGTTATGATTGTACTTGATCGTGGGCGTAACAAAGTGGATATTCAAGAAGGGGTAATTCAAAAAGCATATCCAAGTGTTTTTACAGTTTTAGTAGAAGATAGCAAGGCGACAAATCCGCCACAGCTATTATCCTTTAGTTATACAGATATCATTACAAAAGACATCCGAATGAAATTGTGCTAATTAATAAGTGTTATCTTTTACAATTGTTTATAGTCTTGTAAAATATTAATAATTAGTGCAAGTAAATTAGATGTAAAGTTACATAAATAATCGCAGGTTGTATATTATTACAATTCTGCGATTTTTTTTATAAAAAAAGTATTAAGAAATATAAAGTCTGCATCGATATATAAAATAGTGATGCTACACTCCAAGGCATCAGTAATGTAGAAGAGTCTCGTTAAGTATAATCTGTCCCTTTTTTCAACTTAAGGGTATTTATATAAAGAAAAGTAATTTTGTCTTTTATTTTTTCTTATTAATATTTCGGTTAAATATTAAGATAATAATTCATTAAATATTAAGATAATAATTCATTAAAAATTAAAGAAGAATTCAGTCTGTAAAATATAGTAAAAAGGTATATCTGTCTTAAAAGAGAAAGTATGGTCGAAATTTAGTGAATATTCTGTGAAAAAAGTGTGTTCATTCTATGAAAATCGTAAAAAAAAACAAAAAATATTACAAAAAAATGAAAAAAGGGGTAGATTTTATTTAACATTTGTGTAACAATAGTATTAGAGAAAAATAAGAAAGAAATTTTAAGAGACAAAATCTCATAGGTATAAGGAAAAAATATTGGAGGAAAAAATGAAATCGCGTAATTTTACAGAGGTAGTAAAGAATAACAGAAAAGGTATAATATCGGTAGTAATGGCTGGATGTTTAGCATTTGGTGCGCCAACAACAGGATTCTTCGAAGGTACACTTGTTCAAAACATTCACGCTACTAATGCAAAACAAAAAAAGGCGGAAGCTGAGAAGAACTTAAAAGAAGTTAATGCAAAACTTGATAATATATTCAAGCAGCAGCAAGCTTTAGATTCTCAGGTAGATCAGTCTACAAGAGAGTTGGCTCAGATTATAAGCTCACAAGAAGGAATCAAGAATGATATTGCTAACAAGAATAAAGAAATTGATAAAGCAAAGAAAGATTTAGAGAAAGCTAAAGCTGAAGAAGAGAAAGAATACAATGAAATGAAAGAACGTATTAAATATATGTACGAGAATAGTTCATCAGATTCTCTTTGGGAAGCTGTTGTAGACTCAAAGAGCTTTGCTGATATGTTAAGTAATATTGAATACGTATCTTCAGTATATAAAACAGATAAGACTTTATTAGAAAGATATAAAGCGGCAGTTAAGAAAGTAGAAGACTTAACAGAAAAATTACAGGATGATATGTCTGAATTACAAGAATCTAAGAGAGAATATGATGCTCAGCAAGCTGAATTATCTAATAAATTATCAGCTTTAAAAGCTCAGTCTAGTTCATATGATCAACAAGTTGCACAGGCTAAACAGTTAGCAGCTTCATATAATTCAACTATCAAACAGCAACAGGATTTAATTAATCAGCAGGTTGCAGCTCAAAGAGCAGTAAGTGCAGCAAATAACGGTTCTGCTAGACAGGCAGCAAGTTCATCACGTAGAAATAGACGTACAGGTGGTGCAGGTATGGCAGCAAGTGCTCCAACATCACACTCAAATCCACCAGCAAACGGTTCGGCATTATCATATGCTAGTCAGTTTGTGGGCCATCCTTATGTATGGGGCGGAACAAGTCTTTCAAATGGATGTGACTGTTCTGGTTTCGTTATGGGTGTATATGCACAGTATGGTAAGAGTTTACCACATAGTTCAGGTGCTATGAGAGGCGTAGGACAAGGTGTCAGCGTTGCAGATATGCAGCCAGGTGATATCGTATGTTATGATGGTCATGTAGGAATTTATGCAGGTGGCGGACAGTTATTAAGTGCTCTTAACAGTAAAAAAGGTATTACATACTGTTCAGTTAACTACAAACCAATCAAAGCCGTACGTAGAGTGTAGTACGATATAATATTTGAATAATCTATGATAATTTTTAATGGAGGCTCACATGAAAATTACATTTGGTAATAGAATTAAGAAGTTTTCATATAAAAATAATCGTTTTTTAATAACAATAATCCTAGCGTTTGTCTTAGGATTATTGTTGTTATATTCAAAAATAAATTTTAATAATAAAAGACTTTTGGTATATTCAAAAAATCTAGATGAAATTTGCGCAGTAGTTGATGGTGATGACCTGACTTTGCGCAATTTTGCGTTTTATGTAGCATATGAAGAAGCAGAAGTAGAAGAAAAAGCAAAAGTTTATGATAGTAAGCATCCTGAAAATTATTGGAAAATGCATACGAATGGCCAATTTATCAAGTATGCAGCAAGGAATGCAGCTATTGATATGGGCGTGCATGATTATTATTTTTACAAGAAGGCCTTAAAGGATAAAGTAAAATTAACAAACGAAGAAAAGAAAATTTTAAAGAATAATCAGTTAGATTTTTGGGAAGATTTAAAAGATCGTGGTGCTGATAAATTATTGGGTATCAAAAAGCAAGATATTTATGATACAATGGAGAAGATGGCGATAGCTCAAAAGGAGCAATACATTTGTGAGCAACTTGATGGAATGGAAGAAGGCGATTATGATTTTAATCAAGATGCTTATAAAGAATTACTAGAAAAAAAAGATTATAAGATTGTTAAGAGTGTTTGGACACGTATTGATTTTGGAAATATAACGTTTAAACATTAGGGAGAAACAATCGGAAAGAAGTTAGATATGAAGTTAGGAAGAAACGATGCATGTTGGTGTGGAAGTGGCAAAAAATATAAGACATGTCACGAAATGTTTGATGCTAAAATTGAAAGATTTAGACGTCAAGGCGCTCAGGTGCCACCAAGAGAGTTAATTAAAACACCAGAGCAAATTGAAAAAATTAAAGAAAGTGCCAAAATAAATGTGGCAGTATTAGATTATATTGAGGAAAATATTAAGCCAGGAATAACAACAGCTCAAATTGATAAATGGGTATATGATATAACAACATCTATGGGTGGAATCCCTGCAGATTTAAACTACGAAGGATATCCTTATAGTGTTTGTACATCAGTTAATGACCAAGTGTGTCATGGTTATCCATCAGAAGATGTAGTTTTAAAAGAGGGCGATATCGTTAACGTTGATTGTTCAACAATATATCATGGATATTACTCAGATTCATCTAGAATGTTTTGTATTGGAGAGGTAAGTCCTGAGAAAAAACGTCTTGTTGAAGTTACTAAAGAATGCGTACAAAAGGGATTAGAAGCAACTAAACCTTGGGGATTCTTAGGTGATATGGGGCAAGCAGTACATGATCATGCTTACGCTAATGGTTATACAGTCGTTAGAGAAATCGGCGGTCACGGTGTTGGAAATGAATTTCATGAAGAACCATGGGTTGGATATAACACAAAAGCAGGTACAGGAATGTTATTAGTACCAGGAATGATGTTTACTATTGAACCAATGGTTAACATGGGTGGCGTAGAAATATATCAAGATGGTGATTGGGAAGTTTATACTGAAGATGGACTTCCATCAGCACAGTGGGAAATTCAAGTTCTTGTAACAGAAACAGGAACAGAAGTAATTTCTTGGTAGCATAAAACTATATAAATTAAATAAAAAAAGAATAATAATTTCGAAATAAAAGGTAGAACGTGGTATAATTATGATAGAGAACAAAAATAAAATTCAAGCTACTAAAAAAACAAGAAAACTTATAATAATTATGCTTGTTGCAATATTAATTGAGGGTACTATTTTTGCGGCATTATTGTATATTAATGACTATTATAAGGCGAAAAGTGTAGCAAAGAGAGCTCTTATTAGTAACGAAAAGGTTACAGTAGAGGAGAAACAAGATTATTACATATTTAAGCCTAACAAAAAAAATGTCAAAGAAGCGATTATTTTTTACCCAGGTGCTAAAGTTGAGGAAACAGCGTATTCACAATTAGCATCGAAGTTTGCAGAAAGTGGCTATGAGTTTTTTATTGTTAAGATGCCAATGCGTTTAGCAATTTTAAAACAGAATGCGGCTGATGATATTATTTCGGATAAGAAGAATAATAATATCAAAAATTGGACTCTTATGGGGCATTCTATGGGCGGAGCAATGGCAGCTAATTACACTGCGGGCAATCAAAAGAAAGTTGATAGGTTAGTGTTGCTTGCGGCTTATGGAACTAAAGATTTATCTAAGTCGAAGGTAAAGGTTTTGAGTATTTGCGGAGACAAAGATAAAGTAATTAATCGAAGTAGTTTAAAAAAGAATAAGTCAAATCTACCTAAGGATACGGTGTCATGCACTTTAAATGGCGCTAACCATGCACAGTACGGAAACTATGGTAAACAAAAATCAGATGGTAAAGCAACTATTTCAGCAAATGAACAGCAAGAAATGGTTTTAGACTTATATTTAGGAACATTTAAAGAAAAAAATTAAGATATTTATTTTGTAAAAATAAAATTAGCTATGACGATATGGTATATAGTGAATAACTTTACTATGAACGAGGTACATGTTATGGAAGAAAGTTTTGTTACATACTCAAAGGTTAATTTTAACACTATGAATCCTAAATCTGAGGATATTAGAATTGAAGATATAGCACATGCACTGTCAATGATGGTGAGGCTTAATGGACATTATGATACTTTTTTCTCGGTTGGACAACATAGTATTCAATGTTGTAAAGAGGCAATGAGTAGACATTATGTGCCAGAAGTATCTCTAGGATGTCTTCTTCACGATGCAAGCGAGGCGTATTTATCGGATGTAATAGGTTCTTCAAAACAAAATATGACAATGTATTTGCAAATAGAGAATCAGTTACAAGGCGCTATATATAAAAAATTTCTCGGAGAAGTTCCGATGGGAGAAGCTTCGGTTCTCATAAAAGGAATAAATGATGCATGTTATTATTTTGAATACAAGCATTTTATGGGAATTGAGAAAAGGCCTAATGAGCCTATGATATTAAGTGAGATGAGCTATGAATTTGAGCCGTTTGAGAAGGTCGAAAAAGAATTTCTTGAATTGTTTAATAAACTTATGTCGGAAATAAAAAAATCGAAGCTAGGTAACAATTATCCAGTAAAGGATGAAGCTTCGAAAATAAAAATATAATATAAAACGGAAGCACTTATACTAATTTAGTCATTAGTTTAGTAAGGCTTCCGTTTTTGTTTTAAAAAAATTTATGTTTAAATATATTTTGATCTGAAAAATTTTATGTTTAAATATATTTTGATCTGAAAAATTTAGTTATTCATTGATGTTTACACCGTTAATGGTGGCATTTTCATTTTCTTCCATTGGGATAACAATGCATTTTTTACCATTTATTTTCTGTGATGTTATTTGTGATGCTTTCTGAGGTTTTACATGAAGAACAACGTCGTAAGATTTTTGTTCTTCTTCGTAGGTTTCAAGTTCTTGTGTTTTCTTAGAAAGCTCAACAATTTTTTCAGTTAATTCTATATTTTTCTCTGAGAGTTCTTCTTCTTGTTCTTGAATCTTATTGTCGCGTTCTTCAAGTTGTAATGTTAGAGAGCCTACTTGATCTTCTAGACCAAGTTTTTCTAGTTTGATGGCATTTTTTTCAAGAGCATTCTTTTCAATGAGATGCTCAGCTACTGGAATATCATCACCGAAAGTTTCTTCAATAGATTTTATAATTCTATCAGTTTTTTCTAACGCTACATTGCTATCAATAAGTGCTTTTTCCACATTTTCTTTGTTTAAAATCAACTTATCCTCTTCGTCTTCGTGGATAAGATCATAATCTTCAATCATATCGTTGATAGTTTGTTGTATATTAAGAAGAGCTTCATCTGTGTGCTCGTCCTCTGGTCCTAAAACATTTCTAACTATAGAATGGAAAGCAATTTTTTGTTCGGTCGCTGTTCTTTTTGGATTACAGCCAAGACCATTTTGAATAAATTCAGTATGTGGTTCTTTTGTGTTTTTAGTATAGAATAATGTTGAATGAATATCAGTACTTCTATCGTTAAAAGCAGGAAATAAAAATGCACTATCAGGCATTGCTACAACCCAATCACGATCTCTAGAAGCAATACGGTTTTCATTTTCTTTATATCCTAAAGCTGCCTTAGATAAGTTAACTGGACAAATAGCAACTAAAATATAGCGATAAACTTCTTCAGATTCATCTAAATCAATATTATCTTTTGTTTTAGTCATTACATCATAAGCGTCATTGAAAAGTAAAATTAAATAATTACCGGCATAATCATAAGAATCGATTACATGATCATAAAAGCTATCAAGTAATTCTTCGTTTTCAAGATTACTGTCTCTAAGGGCCATAAGTATTTGTTGACGGCCACCAACCTCTTCTTCAATAAGAGGAAATTCGAGATTTAAAAGATTATTTGCAACTTTACCAGAAAGACACTTATTAGCGATTTCTAGATATTTATGAAATTCTTCATCCTCTAAATTTAAAAATTTACTACCAAATTTACAAACTTTTTCTCGGTTAGCATCTACATAACAACCGCATAGTCGTGTGAATGTAACTTTATCTTGTTTGAAACGTCTTTTAAGTTCTAAAACTTCTTTTTTGTTCAAAATTTATACCTCTCTTTTTTAATGATTAATAAAAAACCCCTGAATTATCAAGTAAAAATGCAATATTAAAAAAAGCACTTCTAATATTACATTTGCATTAAATATTATATTATATTTGGGTTGAAAACTCCATACAACAAAAATAAAAAAAGACAAAAAAGCTTTACATAAATTTATTTTGTTATATAATTAAATAAAAACATAAAAAGGAGATATAATGGAAACAAAAGAAAAAATTACAAAAATAGTGACTCCTGTATTACAGACAAGAAATTTGACAAAATATTTTGGAACAAGAAAATGTTTAGACAATGTTTCGATTACAGTTGATGAGGGCGACATATATGGATTAATTGGTAAAAATGGTGCAGGTAAAACAACTTTTATGAAAGCATGTTTGGGAATGATTAAGCCTACAAGTGGAGAAACATTTTTTTGGGGAGCACAAAATTGTAGCAATAAAAATAATATAGGAACATTGATTGAATATCCTTCTTTTATCGGAAACAAAAGTGCAAGAGCTAATTTGGAGTTATTTTCTGAGATTTATGGTGGAAAGGAAAATATTGATGAAATTCTTAATATAGTTGGGCTTGCTGATACCGGTAAGAAAAAAGCAAAAAAATTTTCATTAGGTATGAAACAGAGATTAGGTATTGCAATTGCTTTACTTAATAATCCCAAATTGTTGATTTTAGATGAACCGATTAATGGTTTAGATCCAACAGGTATTAGAGAAATTAGAGATTTGATTTTACATTTAAATCGAGAAAAAAATGTAACATTTATTATATCAAGTCATTTATTAGATGAATTAGGAAAAGTTGCAACTAAATTTGGATTTATTGACAATGGAGTCTTAATTGAAGAAGTTACAGCAGAAGAACTCAAAGCTAAATGTACTTATAAAATTGTTATTGAAACAGATGATAATAAAAAAACAATTGATATGTTAAGTGAGTATGTAGACGGTGAGAAAATTAAGGAAATAGAATCATATGTTGTGGTAAATGATAGTGAACTAAAGACAAGAAAAATTAATAAAATATTAGTTGAAAATGGAATTGGTGTTGATTCAATTTATTACAAAGAACAAAGCTTAGAAGATTATTTCATAAAGAAAGTAGGTTAATTGAAAATGAATAAATTAATAAAATATGAATTAAAGAAAACATTTACTTCAAAAGCAATTTATGTATGTGGTGGAATTGGTGTGCTAGTTGCTATACTTAATGGCTTTTTATCATGTACAAAAGGACACGTGGCAGGAAAAAGTTATTTAATTGGTCTTCTTCCAGGTAGTTTATTATCAACTCTACTTGCTATTTTAGTCCCAATTATTGTTTGCGAAGAAATGGAATCTGGTTGTATAAAAACAATGATTGGAAAGGGATATTCAAGAAACAAAATATTTTTCTCAAAAGTAATTGTTTCAAATTTATATATGATTCTGTTAGCTAGTGTTTCGCTTATTACAGGATTAGTATACGCTGCATTTAGTAAAACTAATTTTAATGGAATAACTTCAAAATATATCTTAAATGTTATTTTGGAGATGCTAGTATTCATGATTATAGTTAATCTTGGAATTTTATTCTCTGTTTTAGCGAAAATAAAAGGAATTGCAATTGCTGCAACTATATTTTGTCCATCTGTTATTGAAATTGGTTTACTTGCTCTTGATGTAGTTACTAAAAAAGAAATAATGAGTAAATTTTGGTATGGTTCTTTTAATCCAGCTTTGATGGAAGGGGTACTTAAAAATTCAGAATATATAAGAATTGCATTAGTATCATTGTCGTACAATTTGATTTTTTTAGGAATTGCATATGTACTATTAAGAAAAAAAGATTTTTAAATCGTATAAACGCAAGAATAGCTTTATATAGAACTTATTTCAAAAATAAAATTGAGGAATATTTAAATCGCATTGCGGTATAAATATTCCTTTTATGTTTGCTAAATTTGTACATCGATTGTAAAATAAAATGAGAAAATAAAAAAGGTGATTGCAGATGAAAAGAATAAATATAGGAATATTAGCTCATGTTGATGCTGGTAAAACAACATTATCAGAAGCATTATTATATAAAACAGGGCAAATTAGAAAATTAGGACGCGTAGATCATAAAGATGCGTTTTTAGATACAGATTCGATGGAAAAAGATCGTGGAATTACGATCTTTTCAAAGCAAGCAAAAATAAAAACTAAAGAAATGGATATTACGTTATTAGATACACCAGGACATGTGGACTTTTCGGCAGAAATGGAAAGAACATTAGAAGTCTTAGATTATGCAATTTTAGTAATATCTGGAACGGATAAAATTCAAAGTCATACTAGAACTGTCTGGAAACTTCTAAAGCATTACAATGTGCCAACTTTTATCTTTGTTAATAAGATGGATTTAGTTGGGGCAAATAAAGAAGAAGTTTTATCAGAATTAAAAGGTGGATTATCCAATGAATGTGTGGATTTTTCAGTCCTTTTTGATAATGATGGTGTAAAAAGTGACAAAAAAAACGAATGGGAAGAAGAAATTGCAGTAAGCGATGAGAGTTTATTAGAAAAGTATATGGAAACAGGCGCCTTAGAAGAAAAAGATATTTCTAAGGTTGTAAGTCAGAGAAAAGTTTTCCCATGCATATTTGGTTCAGCACTTAACTTAGAGGGAGTAGAAGAACTTTTTTCGATAATAGAAAAATATACAAGTTGTCCTAAATATGGGGATGAATTTGGAGCAAGAATATATAAAATCGGGCATGATGTTTCAGGAAAGCGTCTTACATTTTTAAAGGTTACAGGAGGAACTATTAAAGTTAAAGACTTGATAGAGTATACTGATAATCGCAGAAGTGAAAATGAAAGTGATGATACTGAAAATACAATTGCTGAAAAGATTGATCAAATTAGAATATATTCAGGAGAAAAGTTTGAGGCTGTTGATGAGGTTTGTGCAGGTACAGTGTGTGCAGTAGTTGGTTTGACAAAGACACAAGCTGGAATGGGACTTGGTTTTGAAAATAATGAGCGAGAAACAATTTTAGAACCAGTATTAAATTATCAGATTTTTTTCCCAGATAATATAACTAAAAATCAAATGCTACAAAATCTTAGAGTCTTAGAAGAAGAAGATCCTAAGTTAAATGTTGTGTGGAATGAGGAACTTAAAGAGATTCATGTACAACTCATGGGACCGGTTCAGATAGAAGTATTAACTCATTTGATAAAAGAACGATTTGATATAAGTGTATCATTTGGAGAGGGAAGCATAGTATATAAAGAGACAGTTGCAAAACCAATAGAAGGAGTAGGGCATTTTGAACCATTAAGGCATTATGCAGAAGTGCATTTACTTATTGAGCCAGGAGAAAGAGGTAGTGGAGTTACTGTTGCAAGTAGCTGCAGTACAGATATTTTAGACTTAAATTGGCAACGTTTAATAACTACTCATATTGAAGAAAAAGAGCATAAAGGTGTTTTAACTGGAAGTGGTTTGACAGATGTAAAAATTACAATTTTAACAGGACGTGCGCATCAGAAACATACAGAAGGTGGAGATTTTAGACAAGCAACATATCGTGCGATAAGAAATGGTCTTATGAAAGCAAAAAATCTATTATTAGAGCCTTACTTTAGTTTTGAAATTGAAGTTCCTAAAGAAAATATTGGTCGTGCGCTTTCTGATATGGAGCAAAATTTTGCAAAATATAATTCTCCAGAATTTATACAAATAAATGGCGAAGAATGGACACGATTAACAGGAAAGGTACCAGTATCAACAGTAACTAATTATAAATCAGTTTTAAATGAGTACACCAGTGGAAGAGGAAGAATATCCCTTAATTTAGAAGGGTATGATATTTGCCATAATCCTCAAGAAGTTATAGCAGAGCGAGCATATAATCCGGAAATGGATCTTAGAAATACAGCAGATTCAGTGTTTTGTGCGCATGGAGCTGGATTTGTAGTTCCTTGGGCTGAGGTAGAAAATTATATGCATTTAGATTATGTATACCAAGGAGGAGAACTTAATTATTCAGGCTATGGAGATGAACTTGAAAATTTTGATTTACAAGCTTTTACAGCTCTTAGCAAACGAAAAGAAGAAGAAAAAAGAAAATTTGAAAAAATGAATAGTTACGAAGTTGATGCACAGCTTCAGTCAATATATCAAAGAGAGTTTGGAATGAACAAAGATGATATGCTTGACTACGAACGTAAAAAATGGATGAAAAAAAATAAATCAGATGACAATAAGGTGTCTACAGTTAAGGTAAAAAAAGATAGACATGGTAATCCAATATATAAAAAAAATAAGGAACAGATACTTATTGTTGATGGTTATAATATTATTTTTGGATGGCCTGATTTATATGAATTAGCAAACACAAATATGGACTCGGCGAGAGATAAGTTATTAGATGAATTAGCTAATTATCAAGGGTTTAAGCATTGTGAAATTATAGTTGTTTTTGATGCATACAAAAATAAAAATAATCCAGGCAAACATAATATGTACCACAATATAAATGTGGTATATACAAAAGAAGATGAAAAGGCAGATACCTATATTGAAAGAAAGGTAAATGAATTAAAGGATAAGTATAATATAACGGTTGCTTCATCAGATGGACTAGTTCAGCTTACAACTATGAAATTTGGAGCATTACGTTTATCTGCAAGGCTTTTAAAAGAGGAAATAGAAGCTGTATGTTGCAATGGAATGGAACAATATAGAGGAAGTAGTGATGAATAAAATTAAATACAATAAATTGATAGATGATATAAAAATTCAAATAAAGCAAAAAAAATATCAACCAGGCGATAGGCTTCCTTCAGAGAATGCTTTTGCAAAAGAATACGAAATAAGTCGTCAAACAATTAGAAAGGCATTAAAAGTATTAGAAGATGAAGGATATATTTTTGCAGTTCATGGGAAGGGAACTTTTGTGTCTGAAAGGGTAAGACATACGAAGCAGTCCAAAAATATAGCGGTTATAACGACGTATTTATCGGATTATATTTTTCCACGAGTAATACAAGGGATTGATAAAGTGTTTTCTGAAAATGGATATAGTATTATTTTAAAAACTACAGGGAATTCCCAAACTGTAGAAGCAAGATGTATAGAAGAATTATTGTCTAAAGATATAGATGGACTCATTATTGAACCAAGTAGAAGTCAAATTTATTGTAAGCATTTAAGCTTGTTTGAACAAATGGATGAATATTCGATACCTTATCTTTTTATACAAGGATATTTTGAGGAATTAAGTGATATACCGGGGGTATTTGTTGATGATGAAAAAGGTGGATATTTAATAACTAAGTATTTGATTTCTAGGGGATGTCAAAATATATATGGAATATTTAAAGTAGATGATATTCAAGGAAAAAACAGACATAAGGGTTATGTAAAGGCTTTACAGGAAGCAAATATTACCTATGATCCAGATAAGGTAATTTGGTTTCATACAGAAGATCGTGGAATAAAACCAAGAGAAGCAATTAGTTCATTGATTAAACGAAATGTGAAAATGGATTCAGTTGTTTGTTATAATGATCAGATTGCGGTCGAGGTGATACGAACCTTTCAAGTACATGGATTAAAAGTGCCAGAAGATGTATCAGTTACAGGTTTTGATAATTCATTTTTGGCAAAAAACAATATAGTACCAATCACAACAGTATCACATCCGCAGGAGTTACTTGGACAAAAGGCGGCAGAATTAATGCTTCAAATGCTTCAAGGAGAAAAATTAGATTATGACGATAGTCACATAGTGATGGAACCGCAGATTGTTGTGAGAAGTTCAACAATATAGTAAACTAAGATTAAAGAAAATAACTAGAAATGAGGGCATGAAATGATAAATAATCCGTATATCAATTTGAATTGGGCACTTAATAGAAACTTGTTTTTTGAAAGATTTAAATTTTTAAATATGGGGAATAAAAACAATAAAATACTATATTTGATTGGTTTTATAATTAATGAGTATATTTTGTGTTTATTAGGTATGGGGGTATTGTGTTATTATTTTAAAAATCCCAAATTATTCATGATATTGCCAATAGGATTGATGATGGCATTGATTATTGGAATAGATGGAAATGATTGGAAGTTATTTGACAGGGCAGATTTTCAAATGTCGGAGCCATCGGCTTTTAAAAGGGCATTAAAAATTTTGAATGGAATTATTATATACAGGTTAGGTATAAAAACAAATATTTTTTTGTATGCGTTACTAACAGGCATTTTTCTTCGCATTTCTCCAGGTGTAATCCTTTGTGTGTGTATAATATTTAGTTTTATTTTTGTTTTGTGTGAAATGTTTGCATTTATAATAAGGTATAGTACTTTTTTGATTAAAAAAATATATAGTTTAATAAGTTACGTTGGTTCTCTGGTGATCTCAACAATATTCTTTTTTTCACTTATTAGTTCTTTGGTATATTTAGCACAGAATGTAATAAATAGAAAAATTACATATAGTAGCATTGAAAAAAAGTTAATACAGAATGGAAAAACTATGTATTTCTTTATTGGTGCCAATAAAGAAATGATATTAATAGCATTGAGTATTTATGCATTGATAATAGTTGGAGGCTTTTTTGTAACAATAAGAAGAATACAAAAGAGTGATTACATTGATAAAGAAAAGAAGTATTATTCATTAAGATATTTGTTTTCGCTTGTTCTTTATGAAAAAATAATAAAAAATATATATAAAGAAAATGAAGAATTATTAGTGATTATTTTGAAGGAAGTGCGTTTATTTGCTGATAGTTTTCGTTATAAATATAGAGATTATTTTTTCGTGATTGGACCAGATCGTTCAACTACTTTTTTGATTGCTGTATTTTTTTATTTGCTATATCATTCAGTAAAAAATCAGCAGATATTTATTGTTCCAATAGTAATTACATTTGCAATCGCAGATATTTTTTCAGCAACAACTATGAAATTACTAACTAATTTTTCATTTGTAGCAGAGTATCAGACATTGCAAACTTATTTAGCAAATGGTCTTGATTTTAGAGATGTTATTAAGGGAAAGATAAGATTTTTCTATGGGATAAAAAGTTTTGGATTTTGCTGTTATTTAGTTAGCGCAAATATTTGCATGTATACATTAAAATGTGAATGGTATGTTTTTTTGGTTAGTAATTCATTGTGTGTGATGATGTTTGCTTTGTTACCAAAGTGTTGTTTTTATAATAATTTGATTTATACAAGAATGAATTATAAGTTATATGAACAATATATGGAAGAAAGTGGAATCATTGATGTTGGAGTTAAGGAGTTTATTCCCTTATCTATGTATTATTCAGGATTCTATTTGATTTCAATAATTGAGATTATAGTAGTCTGTGTGTGTAATTCACTTCCGATGTTTGTTATACCTGTGGGAGTGTTCTATGCGATAACAGTATGTTATGCAATTGTTGGATTAGGTGTATGTAATTATATAATGATGCGAATAGGAAAAAATATTAGTTCTTTTATTGAAAGAGGTGATTTGTCTGCAGATTTTGCAAAGATTTTTGAAAAATAAAACATATAAGCATTTTAGATAGATTATTTAAAAGAGGTAAAATAGATGTCAAATATAATTGAAGTAAAAAATCTAGTTTTTGGATATGAAGAAGACAGAGTTTTGAATGGAATCTCGCTTGAAGTAAAACCTGGCGAGATATTATTGATAGAGGGAGAAAATGGTGCAGGTAAAACAACACTTTTAAAGTGCATGAGTGGAATTGTAAACAATGGAAAATCCATTTTTGTCAATGGTAAGGAAGTGTATAAAAATCGATATTTGTTGAAACAAAATTCCTTCGTGATGAGTGAAGATTTTTTGTATGACTATATGACTACAGATGAAAATATTCTCTTTTTTCAAAAAATATTTAAAGAAGATGAGGAGTTTATTTGTAAGGTGAATCGTTATTTAGCGGATTTTGATGTAGAAAAGTATAAAGATACATTAATTAAAAATCTATCACAAGGAACCAGAAGTAAAGTGTATTTGGCAATTATGTTGTCTAAGAAGCATAAACTGTTGATTTTAGATGAGCCATATACAGCACTAGATTTAAAAACTCAAAAAAAATTGGTTAATATAACACAAAGTTATATACAATCAAAGGATAAAGCAGTTGTTATGGTTACACATATAAAAGAATTTAAGCGATTGGCAACACGTATCATAAAAATAGAGAAAGAAGGGTAAATGTAAAATGACAATAAGAGTAGTACTTAAGATATTATTTTTTATCGCTGTTGTATGTACGTTGTATATTTTGAAAAAGGGTGATAATAAATAATCCAAAAATAAAATCAAAACTTGTACATAATAAAAAAGTAAAAAATACAAGTTCTGTTTTAAATTATGCCGTGATTTAGCATACTTTTTACCGAAAAACTAATAATAAAAAACAACTTGTATATAGCTATATACAAGTAATATACTAAAAATATAAAAAAGAGGTGCAGAATTGTATTTCTAATAGACATTTAAAACGAGAAATGGGGAAATTCTCGTTATATAAGGTGATATAAAAAGGTAAAAAGGAGAGAGCGAAATGAAATTACAAAAGAAAGATTACAAGTTTTGGTTTTGTACAGGATCACAAGATTTATACGGAGATGAATGTTTAGCTAACGTTGCACAACATTCAAAAAGAATTGTAGAAGAATTAAATAAATCAGGAAAATTACCATTTGAAGTTGTTTGGAAACCAACTTTAATTACAAGTGAATTAATTAGAAGAACATTTAATGAAGCAAATATCGATGAGCATTGTGCAGGTGTAATTACATGGATGCATACTTTTTCACCAGCAAAATCATGGATTCAGGGTTTAAGAGAATATAAAAAACCAATGCTACATTTACATACACAATTTAATGAAGAACTTCCTTATGACACAATAGATATGGATTTTATGAACGAAAATCAGTCAGCTCATGGAGACAGAGAATTTGGACATATAGTTACTAGAATGGGAATTGAAAGAAAAGTAGTTGTTGGACATTGGTCTGATGTTGAGGTACAAGAAAAAATTGGCGCTTGGATGAGAACGGCTGTAGGCGTAGTTGAAAGTAGTCATATTAGAGTTATGCGTGTGGCTGATAATATGAGAAATGTTGCAGTTACAGAAGGTGACAAAGTTGAAGCACTTGAAAAATTTGGTTGGGAAGTTGATGCGTATCCAGTAAATGAAATCGCTGAAGCAGTTTCTGCAGTTTCAGTATCAGATACAAATGCTTTAGTAGATGAATATTATGATAAATACAATATTTTATTAGAGGGGAGAGATCCTGAAGAATTTAGAAAACATGTCGCTGTTCAAGCTCAGATAGAATTAGGTTTTGAAAGATTTTTAGATGAAAAAAATTATCAAGCTATCGTAACTCATTTTGGTGATTTAGGTTCATTAAAACAATTACCAGGATTAGCAATTCAAAGATTAATGGAAAAAGGATATGGATTTGGAGCCGAAGGTGATTGGAAAGTAGCAGCAATGGTTCGTTTAATGAAAGTTATGACTGCAGGAAAAAAAGATGCAAAAGGTACATCAATGTTAGAAGATTATACCTATAATTTAGTTAAAGGAAAAGAAGGAATTTTACAATCTCATATGCTTGAAGTTTGCGCTTCAATCGCAGATGGTCCTATTTCTATCAAATGTCAGCCATTATCAATGGGAGATAGAGAGGATCCTGCAAGACTTGTATTTACATCTAAAGAAGGAAAAGGTATCGCAACATCACTTATTGATTTAGGAAATAGATTTAGATTAATTATAAACGAAGTTGATGCTCATAAAACAGAAAAACCAATGCCAAAGCTTCCAACAGCAACTAATTTCTGGACACCTCAGCCAAATCTAAAAGTTGGTGCAGAAGCATGGATTTTAGCTGGTGGTGCACATCATACAGCATTTACATATGATCTTACAACAGAGCAGATGGAAGATTGGGCTAATATGATGGGAATTGAAGCTGTTGTAATTGATAAAGATACAAAAATTAGAGATTTCAAGAGAGATTTATTACTTGGTGATGTAGTTTATCGCTAAAAATTAAAAAAGTTATTAATGGAAATTTACAAGGTAGAAGGAAAAAGAAAAGTGGGCTACGTACAAAGGGGGCAAATAATGAACGTGGATTTAAAAACTTACATTGAAAGTGGTAAAGCTGTACTTGGAATTGAATTTGGTTCAACACGTATAAAAGCTGTTTTAATAGGACAAAATAAAGAACCAATTGCAAGTGGCTCTTATACTTGGGAAAATCAGCTCGTTGATCATATTTGGACATATAGTCTTGATTCTATTTGGAATGGTTTACAAAAATGTTATTTAGATTTATTAGACGATGTTAAGAAAAAATATGATTGTAAAATAAAAAAATTAGGTGCGATTGGATTTTCTGCTATGATGCATGGATACATGGCATTTGATGAAGATGGAAATTTATTGGTTCCATTTAGAACATGGAGAAATACAATAACCCAGGAGGCATCAGAACGATTAACAGAGTTATTCGATTTTCATATTCCACAAAGATGGAGTATTGCGCACTTATATCAAGCAATGTTAAATAAGGAAGAACATGTTGGAAAAATAAAATCATTACTTACACTTGCTGGTTATATAAACTGGAAAATGACAGGAAAAAAAGTAGTTGGTGTAGGCGAAGCTAGCGGTATGTTTCCAATAGATATAAAAACTTGTGATTATAATGAAGAAATGATAACAAAATTTGAAAAAAAAGCACAAGAAAAGGGTTATGAAGTTAGCTTGCGATCATTGTTACCTAAAGTTGCATGCGCAGGTGAAATGGCAGGACAATTGACTAAGGAAGGTGCTGCAAAGTTAGATGTTACAGGAGAGCTAGAAGCTGGAATACCAGTTGCACCAGCAGAAGGTGATGCAGGAACAGGAATGGTGGCAACTAATAGTGTTCGTCCAAGAACAGGAAATGTTTCAGCAGGAACTTCAGTTTTTGGAATGGTAGTTTTAGAAAAAGAATTATCAAAAGTATATGATGCTATTGATTTAGTTACAACACCTTCTGGAGATTTAGTTGCTATGGTACATTGTAATAACTGCACTTCTGATTTGAATGCATGGATTAATATTTTTAAAGAGTTCACAAAACTGTTTAAAATGGATATATCGACAGATGAGTTATATAAAAAATTATATAAAAATGCTATGAATGGTGATGCAGATTGTGGAGATTTAGTGGCATATAATTATTTTTCGGGAGAGCATATAACAGGATTTGAAGAAGGACGTCCTTTGTTTGTTAGAACTCCAGAAAGTAAATTCACATTGGCTAATTTCATGAGAACTAATTTGTATGCGTCACTTAGCGTTTTAAAAACAGGATTTGATATTTTATTCAAACAAGAAGGTGTACAAATCGACAAAATATATGGACATGGAGGTTTGTTTAAAACAAAAGGTGTAGGACAAAATATACTTGCAGCAGCATTAAATACACCAGTTTCTGTTATGGAAACAGCAGGTGAAGGTGGTGCATGGGGAATGGCACTACTTGCAAGTTATTTAATAGACAAAAAAGAACATCAATCACTTGCTGATTATCTTAAAGATGAAGTTTATAAAAACAATATAGGCATAGAAGTGTTGCCAGAGAAAAAAGACGTTGATGGTTTTAATATGTATATAGATAGATACACTAAGGGACTTGAAATTGAACGTGCAGCAGTTGGAGTCTTGTGATTCTTTGAAGTAGGACATGCGTTAACTATATTATAACATTTCCAATGTGGGGGTATTCTTTTTTATTAATGAAAATGATGTATTTATGCGTCTTGTGGCGTTTTGCAAACGCCTAGTAATAATCAATAAAAAAGGGGGATATGATGTCTAATACAATTAATATTACATCTGCTTTCTGGTCACGATACAGAAATTTAGTAAGAACGGAAATGATTCCTTTTCAATGGAATGTGTTAAATGACACTGCTGGTATCAAAATTGAAAAAGAAAGATTAAATGATGAGGGAATTCCTAGCGAAAAAAGTAATGCAATTGAAAATTTTAAGGTTGCTGCTGGGAGAACAAAGGGAACTCATTATGGATGGACGTTTCAAGATAGTGATGTGTATAAGTGGCTTGAAGCCGTAGCCTATTCTCTTAGAGAGAAAATGGATCCTGAACTTGAGAAGAAAGCATTGGAAACTATTGATCTTATCGCAGATGCTCAGGAGGAAGATGGGTATCTTGACACATTTTATTCTATTTTAGGTATAGAGTATAGATATCAAAGCTTGGCAGGTAGTCACGAGTTATATTGCATGGGACATTTTATTGAAGCGGCTGTGGCATATTATGAAGCAACAGGTAATGAGAAAGTTCTGAAAGTTGCTAAAAAGGCTGCAGATAACATAGATGCTAACTTTGGTGCAGAAGAAGGAAAGATACATGGATATGATGGGCATGAAGAAATAGAAATAGGATTACTTCGACTTTATCATATTACTAATGAGAAACGGTATTTAAGCTTAGCTAAATATTTTCTTATGGAGCGCGGAAAACATCCTGATTTTTTCAAAGAACAAGCCAAGGTATATAAAGGACCTAATGCCCTTGGAGGGATAGAAAAAGCGACTGCTTCTTATTTTCAAAATCATAAGCCGATACTAGAGCAGAATACGGCAGAAGGACACGCCGTTAGAGTTGTATATATGTGTACTGCATTGGCTGATTTAGCTGCCACCACTGGTGACAGGGTAATCTATGAAGCCTGCAAAAAACTTTGGGACAATATAACAACTAAACGAATGTTTATCACGGGTGGAATCGGTTCAACTGTTCACGGAGAGGCTTTTACACTAGATTATGATTTACCAAATGATACTATGTACTGTGAAACTTGTGCAGCTATAGGTTTGATATTTTTTTCCAGACAGATGTTGAGAAATGAAGCAAAATCTGAATATGCAGAAGTAATGGAGCGAGCATTGTACAATTGCACATTAGCCGGTATGGCTTTAGATGGAAAGCACTTTTTTTATGTAAATCCTCTAGAGGTAAAACCAAGCAAATCATTGAAGGATCCTGGCAAAAGCCATGTAAAGCCTGTAAGACCAAGTTGGTTGGGGTGTGCATGTTGTCCACCAAATCTAGCGAGAATGATTACATCATTAGATGATTACATATATACGGTATCAGATGATTGTATACTGATTAACCAATATATTTCGTCGAAGGCATCACTTGCAGTAAAAGATGGCTGTGCATTAATACAACAAACCACAGATTTTCCATGGGATGACAAAGATATAATGGTAGTAACAAACAATTCTACTTCCACAATACGTGTAGGAATTCGAATCCCTATGTGGGCGGATAAAGTGACTCTCAAATTAAATGGGAAAGAGACTATGGTAAAACCTGAATGGGGCTACCATTATGAAGAGATCGAACACGGTAAGACGATAGAAATACAGCTTATGTTTAGTATGCCTATTTTGAGAAATTATTGTAACCCTATGGTATCTGAGGATATAGGAAAAATCGCTATTTCACGAGGACCACTGGTATATTGTCTAGAAGAAGTGGATAATGGCGATAATTTATGTGGGCTAAGCCTTCCTGAGGACGCTAAATTGTCATATAGTTTCAAAGCAGACGTTTTAAATGGTGTTGGCGTAATCACTGCTTATGGAAAAAAACTACAACAAAATGTGGATAATTTGTTATATACAAATAAGAAGCCAGAAAAGAAGGATGTAAAGCTTACATTTATACCATATTATGCATGGGCAAATCGAGGCGAAAATGAAATGGAGGTTTGGGTAAGAGAATAACCCCTTTCAGGAATGAGTATGATGATTTGACATCTTTATCATACCGTATTGAACCGACCCCAAAAAGTTTAACTTTTTGGGGTCACCTCATATATCCAGAGAGGGGTTATTCTTTTTAGTTAATTATAAATGTCGTATTTATGAGGCCTGTGGCGTTTCGCAAACGCCTAGTTAGTAAAAATGTAAGTGTGTCTACTGTCATTTTTTCTGCAAAAACAAGATTTATTTATTAAATTAAGAGGTCTATTATAAGGATGGCTGTGCATAAGAATTATCTTCAATTAATTTTATAAATTCATCAATAGGTAAAGGTTTTGAATAATAAAAACCTTGTTCATACTCACAACCAAGAGCTGCTAGTTCATTAGCCATGTGCTCATCTTCAACTCCCTCTGCAACTATTTTCATTTGTTCATTCAAAAACATTTCGATTTGTGATTTCAAAATTTTACTTGTTCCTCTAAAATATGACCAAACAAGTGACATATCTAATTTCACGATAGTGAATGGTAATTCAACCAATCTTGCAACATTTGAAGTACCTGAACCAAAATCATCCATTGAAAAACGGAGACCAACATTAGAAAGTCGATCCATTTGATAACGTATGATACTAAGATCTTCAATGGAAGATTCTGTAATTTCAAGGTTAATTCTATTAGTTGGAATATTGTATTTATATATGGTTTCTAGTAATTCATCTGCTAAATTTTCATTCATACACTGAGTAGGAGAAAGGTTAACATTTATAAAATCAATTCCCAAAGAATCTAAATCATGTTCGTTTATAAATTTACAAGTCTCATCAAAAATCTGTCGTCCAAGTTCAATAATCTGTCCATTATTTTCTGCAATGGAAATAAATTCATTTGGTGGTATAAATCCTAACTCTTCATCATACAATCGTGCAAGAGCCTCAGCGGCTGTAATGCGTCGTTGAGTAGCTGAATAAAGTGGTTGAAGATAAATCATTAAAGTACGATTTTTGATGGCTTTACCAATTGCTCTAGCGACTTCTTCGGTACGATGTACACGTTCTAAGTATGATTCATCAATATATAAAACAGTATTTACACGTTTAAAAGATAGTGAACATTCTGTCATACCAAGCTGTAAACATTCATAAGTTGAATAGAAAGAATCAACTTTTAAAGTTTTTGGTAAAAAGGCATAAGTTATAGGAAATGAAACTTCATAATTTTTGTATTTCCAAGTGTTAGTGAATTTTTCGGAAATAGTAGAAATTTCTTCTTCTAAAGATAATGTTTGTCGTGTGTTAAGTAAAACTAACTGTCCATTTCCAAAATAAAAAATTGTGCAATGAGGATATTTTTTTATTAGCCACTTTCCAACGATACTTAAAATATATTTTAAATTTTGTGGATTATAAAGAGTGTTTAAAGTAGCAAAGTTTTGGATACAAATACAAAGACACTCAAAAGGAATTTTGCGGCGTATTAAATCTGGTATTATTTTTTCAAAAGCCTCATCAGAAAACAAATCTACTCTTCGAACACGATATAAATCCGGGTTCAATGAAGATAAATATATTATCATTATAGCTATTACGCTAAAGAAACTCATAACTAACACATTAGGGTAAGCGCGTCTTATAAATAATCCAATTAGCAAAATAAAGTTCATAGCTATTAGAGATATAGAAGTTCTAGGTGATATATGTTTTATGGAAATAAAAACACAAATGAGTGAAATTATGCGATAAAAACTAGATGATATATACAAAAGAGGATACATGATAGAATTATGGTATCCAGTAGAGTCAATGTAAAATAGCCAGTGTGTAATTGGAGATGTTACTGTAATTATGATTGCAATAAGCATAGGAATAGCCATGGCATACAAAATAGGATAAGGAATAAATTTATATACTTTTGCATCTTCAATAGTGTAATCATATAAAGACCAATTTCGAATGAAAAAGGTAGAAAAGTATATTATATTAATAATATATAATGAAGCTATAGGTAAACGACTGTGAATAGCTACCATTTCACAACTCATTATATCTGAAATATTCATAATTAAAGTTGTCCATAGTACAAGTAAAAAAGATTTATTCTTACGGATTGGTAAATTTTTGTGAGAAAAATAAAATGCTAAAAATAGCGCGTGTACAGGTATAGCGGCTATTGCATAATCATAATTATAATTGCTTAACCAATTTATCATAAAAATCCTCCTTAGGAAAAAATAACTTATCATGTTCTTACTATCGGCCAAAAATTAAATAAAAAAAACCCAATAAATTATAAAAAAATATAACTTATTGGGCATAAAAATATAAAGATTAATGTATGATATAGTGTTCCAATTGTTCTTTATTTCCTTTAAAAATGTTTTTATCGATGTATTTTTCGTTTCCATTGTAACCAGACAAAATTTCGTTGTCGGAATATTGCCACATTGTCCACTTGTTAATAGTGATTATGTGAGCAGGAATATTTACACTTCTAATCCATAGTGGATTTGAAGAAAAATAACCTTTAATATAAGAATAATAAAATCGCGGAGTAGTATATATCATTGCTTTTACACCATAATGTTTTTCAATGGTATTTAAAAATTTATTTAATTCCTCATGTAATTTCTTTTTATCAACTGTTTTGTTACGATAATACTCAACATCGACAACTGGGATTAAGTCTCCCTTTAGATTACCGACCACTTCTATATAATGTTTGGCTTGAGTTTCACCATCGCTTTCAAAAGAAAAAAAATGATAAGCACCGGTATAGATTTTATTTTTTTTGGAATTTGCATAATTAACAAAGTATTTAGAGTCTACACTTGAACTACCTTCAGTTGCTTTAGCGTAGACAAATTCAACACCTTGCTTTTTTAAGATGCTCATATCCACATCGCCTTGGTAATGTGATAAATCAACACCTTTAATATAATTATTAGATAAAAAATAATTATTCAATTTCTTTTGCTTAATCATGATTCCAATTTTTAAAGAAAAAATAATAAAACAAAATATTATAAAATTAAAGAGAGTAAAATATCGTCTTCTTTTTTTCATATAAAATCCTTTTCTTTTTATATTTTATTTGTAAAATTTATAACCGTTTTTTTGGCAAAATCGACTCCTTTAGGCGAAAAACCATGTTCTTCATCTTCTATAACGTATAAATGTGCTTTAGAATATAAATTTATAGCCTTATTTGAATACTTTAAAGGAACAATAGCATCTCGATTTCCGTGAAGTATAAGTACATTGTTTGGGAAAGAACCAATTTCATCAAAGGTATTAATCTTAAGAACACTTTCAAAATAATCTTGTCCCAATTTCATATTCCAAAAATCAAGTTCGTGTGGTAGTTGCTTAAATTCCTTTAAGTTTTGTCTCCAATCATCTGGAATACAAAAAGCAGGATAATATAAAATCATACCAGAAACTTGGTTACTTAATTCTTCAGCTGCAAGAGCAGTAACAAAACCGCCTTGGCTACCGCCTAATAAAAATATTTTTGAATTATCAGTATAATCTAAATTTTTGACGAAATTAAATACAGAGATTAAATCAGATTTCTCTGTAAAAATAGTCATCTTAGTGGTTGGCATGCTACTACGGCTTTTGGTTGAACCGCCACAAAAATCATATGCTACGGCAACATATCCATGTTGTGCAAAATAAGTACATTCTGTTTCAAAATCATCGCCGCAACCATTATAGCCATGACTAAGTACTATAGCTGGTAGTTTCTTACCATCGATGTCTGGGATATAAATTTTAGCATAAATTTTTTCATTATTATATGTGTTAGTAATAGTAACCTCTTTAATATGAAAAGAAACGTGATTTGTATAAGTTAAAGTCTTTTCATAAGATGTGTTAGATAAGTTAATTGTAGTGTTCATAGTTTATTCCTCTATCCTTTTTATTATATTAAATTAAATGAAATACATATATATATTCAGTTATATTTATATATAAAACCGTCTAAGAATAATTGTAATCTAGGAAAAAATATATGTAAATAGAAAAATAAAAAAAAATAAATTATATTGGAGAAGTGACTAATTTGAAATTCGTTTTAGGAAGGTTTTTTATTGAATTATGAAAAAACAAGAAAAAAGTCAGAAATTAACTTGTCAGACACGCTTTTGACAAGTATAATGGTTTCAATGATAAAGACATAGAAGGAAGGAAATCTAATAATGAATCAGGAAAAAGTTATCGTTATTGATTTTGGTGGCCAATACAATCAATTAGTGGCACGCCGTGTTAGAGAGTGTAATGTCTATTGTGAAATATATTCTTATAAGACAGATATTCAAAAGATTAAAGAAATGAATCCCAAAGGTATTATTTTGACAGGTGGACCAGATAGTTGCTATTTAGAAAATTCTGCAACTTGTTCAAAAGAATTATTTGAATTAGGTATACCAGTACTTGGATTATGCTATGGTGCACAGCTTATGCAGCACGTTTTAGGCGGAAAAGTAGAAAAAGCACCAGTACGTGAATATGGAAAAACAGAAGTATTTGTTGATAATACTTCCAAATTATTTGCAAATGTATCAGAGAAAACAATTTGTTGGATGAGTCATTTTGACTATATTTCTAATGTAGCACCAGAGTTTAAGATTATCGCACATACTGCAGATTGCCCTGTTGCAGCAGCAGAAAATGCAGATAAAAATTTATATGCTATCCAATTCCATCCAGAGGTTTTACATACAGTAGAAGGAACTAAGATGCTTGAAAACTTCGTTAAGGGAATTTGTGGTTGCGAAGGAACATGGAAAATGGATTCTTTCGTAGAAAGAACTATTGAAGAGATTAAAGAAAAAGTTGGAGACGGAAAAGTTCTTTTAGCGTTATCAGGTGGTGTTGATTCATCAGTAGCAGCAGGTTTACTTTCAAGAGCTATTGGTAAACAGTTAACATGTGTATTCGTTGATCATGGTTTACTTAGAAAAGATGAAGGGGATCAGGTTGAGTCTGTTTTTGGAGAAAATGGTAACTTCGATTTGAACTTTATTAGAGTAAATGCAGCTGATCGTTATTATGCTAAGTTAAAAGGTGTAGAAGAACCAGAGAAGAAGAGAAAGATTATCGGTGAAGAGTTCATTAGAATATTTGAAGAAGAAGCTAAAAAAATCGGTGCAGTTGATTTCCTAGCGCAAGGAACAATTTACCCAGATGTTGTTGAATCAGGTTTAGGTGGAGAATCAGCCGTAATTAAATCACACCATAATGTAGGCGGACTTCCTGATTTCGTAGATTTCAAAGAGATTATTGAACCACTTAGAGATTTATTTAAAGATGAGGTTAGAAAAGCTGGTTTAGAGCTTGGAATTCCTGAAGATTTAGTATATCGTCAGCCATTCCCAGGTCCTGGATTAGGAATTAGAATCATCGGTGAAGTAAATGCTAAAAAAGTTCAAATTGTACAAGATGCAGATGCAATATATCGTGAAGAAGTTGATAAAGCTGCTAAAGAATGGAAAGCACAGCACAACAATGAAAATCCTTCATGGAAACCAGATCAATACTTCGCAGCACTTACAAATATGCGTTCAGTAGGTGTTATGGGGGATGAAAGAACATACGATTATGCAGTTGCACTTCGTGCAGTAAAAACAATTGACTTTATGACAGCTGAAGCTGCTGAAATCCCATTTGAGGTATTACAGACAGTAATGAGCAGAATTATAAACGAAGTAAAAGGTATAAATCGTGTATTCTACGATTTAACAAGTAAGCCACCAGGAACAATAGAGATGGAGTGACCTGTAAGTGGTTTAGAGGTTAACTTCACAAATCCAGTATTTTCAAGGCCTGAGGCCGTGTGAAATAACACGGTTTCAGGTCTTTTTTTGGTCATCGCTTCTAATATGCTTCTATTTTTTCTGAAAGAAGCAGAAGCGAAATAACTCCAATTAAAGAGTCCAATTCTGTTTCTTATCTTTTATTTTCCACAGATTTCAAAAAAATAAAAAATTTTTGCTGAGATTTAGTAATGAGCAAAAAGCCACCCCAAATGTAATACGAAAGAAAAAATTCGTAATCGGAGGTGGAAGATATGTTTGAATGCAGAACATTTATCACAGTAAAAGAAATCGGCGAAGTACTCGGTGTTTCTGAATCTAAGTCTTATGGAATAGTTCGCGATTTGAATAAGGAGCTTGCTGATAAAGGATACATGGTTATCCCGGGAAGAGTCAGCAGAAAATATTTCGAAGAGCGTTTCTATGGAGTAGAAAATGAAACAAAAGTAAAGGAGGTACAACATGCCGGCGAATAGGGATAAAAAGACAGGCAAGTGGAACTGCCAGTTCTATTACACCGATTGGACAGGAAAAAAAGTCAAGAAGATGAAGCGTGGCTTTGAGACCAAAAAGGAAGCTCAAGATTGGGAGCGACACTTCAAATTGGAAAAAGCCAGTAGCTTAGACATGACCTTCGGAGATTTTTACAGACGTTATGAAGCGGATGTAAAGCCTAAGGTAAGGGAAAATACTTGGCAGTCAAAAGTCTGGGTGATTGAAAAAAAGATTCTTCCATATTTTAAAGATCTTGTGATGAGAGATATCACTCCGCGAGACGTTCTTGCTTGGCAGAACGAGATGCGGAAGATGGAATCGAAAGATGGAAATAGCTTTAAGGGGACCTATCTTAGAAAGATGCAGGCAGAGCTATCAGCTATTTTCAACCATGCTGTTAAGTATTATGAGCTACCAAAGAATCCAGCAGTGATCGCAGGACCACTAGGACAGCATAATGCAGATGAAATGTTGTTTTGGACCAAAGAGGAGTACATGAGATTTATTCCCACTATGGCAAACAAGACATACTCATATATGGCATTTGAAATGCTTTATTGGTGTGGTCTCCGTATGGGAGAACTCTTAGCACTTACTCCGGCTGATTTTGACTTTGATAGAAATAACGTTTCTATTACAAAGTCATATCAGAGAATTAAGGGCGAGGATGTAATAACGAAGCCAAAGACTAAGAAGAGTGTCAGGGTTATTAAGATGCCTGAAATGGTTGCCATGGAGATGCAGGATTTCATCAATAGCATTTATGGTATTGAGCCTTCAGACAGAATCTTTGTACTTTCAAAATCATATTTGCATCATGAAATGGACAGAGGCGTTAAGGCAAGTGGAGTAAAGAGGATTCGTATCCATGATCTCAGACATAGCCATGTATCACTTCTTATAGATATGGGATTTTCGGCTGTGGCTATCGGAAATAGAGTGGGTCATGAAAGTGCAGAGATTACATATCGTTATGCCCATATGATGCCATCTATTCAGGATGATATGGCAGAGGCTCTTGATGAAGAGTGGAAGGAGGGATTCGATGTCAGCGAAGAATCTTGATTCAAAAGGCAGGTATCGTAGTGAGACGATTGCTTACAGATGTTCCCCGGAAGAAAGAAAAGAACTCGATAAACGTTGGAAGCTTATGGGATATCTAACCAAGCAGGACTATGTATTAGATGCGGTTCTTCACAATAAGGTGACTGCAAAAGGAAATCCTCAGATGCTTGTGAACTTTCGAAAAGAGCTTTATATCATCATTTCGGAGTTAGAAAGAATAAATGAGGCATCGGAAATTGACGAGGAGCTGTTTACTCCAGTCAATACCATGTTGGAAATCCTTCAGGCATTTAAGGATAACGAGGATAAATCGAGAAAAAAGAGCAGAAGAGACAAGTTTTTGGAAAGGAGAGTTTATCGCGATGAGTAAAGTTATTATTTGTGCAAATCAAAAAGGGGGAGTAGCCAAGAGTACTTCGGTAGTGAATCTTGGCATCGGACTGGCAAATAAGGGAAAGAGAGTACTTGTCATTGATAATGATCCGCAGGGATCACTTACTGAGGCTTTGGGATATCCTCAGCCGGATAAGCTTGAGATTACCCTGGCGAATGTCATGGAATGGGTGCTGAACGAAGATGATTATGATTTGAAGGCAGGTATTCTTCATCATGAGGAAGGCATCGACCTTATGCCTGCAAATATCGAGTTGTCCGGAGTAGAGACATCTCTTGTAGGGATTATGAGTTCAGAGACAACTTTACGTGAGTATATCGAATCTGTTAGAGATGATTACGATTATATCCTTGTAGATTGTTCTCCAAACCTTGGTCAGTTGACTTTAAATGCTCTTGTGGCGGCGGATGAAGTGATTATTCCAGTGCAGGCTGCATACCTGCCCATTAAGGGATTAGAACAGCTGTTAAAGACCATAAGTCGTGTTAAACGTAAGATGAATCCGAAGCTTCATATTATGGGAATTCTGATTACTATGGTGGATTATAGAACTGTCTATGCAAAGGAAATCACGGAAGTTCTTTACGAACATTACGGAAGCAGTATCCATATCTTTGATGATGTGATTCCTCTATCTGTAAGAGCTGCAGAAGCATCTGCGGAGGGGGTCAGTATTTATAAGTACGACGGAAAAGGAAAGGTAGCGGCAGCTTATGAAAAGATTGTAGAGGAGGTTTTAAACTATGAGCAGTAAGGGTATTTCGCAGAGAATTAAGCTTCAGAGTTTTGATGATATGTTTGACACAGAAGAGAACAATGAAGTGGCCGATTTGGGTGTGAAGCCTGTTGATGGTCAGATTGTGGAAATTCCATTATCAGAACTTCATACCTTTAAGAACCATCCTTTTCGAGTTGTAGATGATGAAAATATGGAAGAGATGGTAGAAAGCGTAAAAGAGTATGGCGTTTTGGTACCGGCAATTGCAAGACCAAGGGCTGAGGGCGGATATGAACTGATATCCGGTCATAGACGTAAGCATGCATCTGAACTTGCAGGTAAAGATACAATGCCGGTTATTATTCGTGATTGTGATAATGATGAAGCTGTTGTGATTATGGTGGATGCCAATATTCAGCGTGAGGACATTCTTATTAGTGAACGAGCTAAGGCTTATCAGATGAAATATGAGGCTATGAAGCATCAAGGCGTTGGAGGAGGCTTGTCTCTGCAGGAAATGAGTGATCAGGCTGGTGAAAGTATGAAGACCATACAGCGCCTTATTTGTCTTGCGAGTCTTGATAACAAGCTTCTTGATATGGTGGATGAAAAGAAATTGAGCTTGCGTCAAGGAGTGGATCTTTCTTTTATACCGCAGGAGCAACAGTTGATAGTCTATGACGTTATAAATGAAATGAATGTGTCTCTTAGTTTAGAGCAGAGTGCGAGAATTAAGGAAGCATCAAGAAAAGGGTATCTTAACGCAGATTTTCTAAGAGATTATCTGTCTGAGAAGAAACCGAAACCGCGTAAAGTAGTGTTTAATCAGAAGAAGTTAGATAACTACTTTACTCCGGATATGAGCAATGAAGATATTGAGGAGCTAATTGTAAAGCTCCTAGATGAATGGAAGGAGAAAGGGGAACCGCGTTAATGGAGAGGCTTAAGCTGGAGTTTTATTATGGGCAGGAGGCAGAGCAGTTTACGTTCTACCGTCTGCCAAAGGCTTTGATAACAGATGACAGATTTAAAGATATATCTAATAATTCTAAGCTTCTGTATGGTTTGATGTTAGATCGTATGTCATTATCAGTTAGAAGCGGATGGTTTGATGAAGAGAATAGAGTTTATATCAAATATTCGCTTAAAAGTATTATGGCCGATTTAAATTGTAGCAAGATGACGGCTGTAAATATGTTGAAAGAGTTGCAAGCAATTGGACTTATAGATGTAGAGCAGAAAAATGGGCTTGCTAACATCATTTACGTTAAAAACTTTGTATCTGGGGGAGAAGAAGCATTAGACCGGTCAGAAAATTGTACAGGTAAGAAAAAAGAACCGGTGAAAGAAGACCAGTCTAATAATCAGACCAGTATAAAAGATGAACCGGTATATGAGGAAGACCAGTCAGATAGTAGTACTGGTACCGGTCAGGATTCTTTACCAGGGGTAGTACAGAATTCAGACCTGAATAATAATGATTTTAACAATACAGATTATAGTGAGACTAATCATATCAGTCTATCAGGTGAGCATATTGATAACCCTATCCGTGTTACGAGGATGGATCAGATGGATGAGACTACAGCATACATGGAACTTATTCGTGAGAACATCGACTACGATATTATGATGAGTGATCCCAAGTGGCTTGACAGGGACATGTATGATGAACTTTATCAGCTAATTTGCGATGTTGTTTGTGTTCCTCGCAAAACTATCCGCATTGCAGGAGAGGACTATCCTTATAGCTTGGTTAAGAGTAAGTTCTTGAAGCTTAACTCTACCCACTTGGAATATGTCATCGGCTGTATGAAGAATAATACAACCAAGGTGTCAAATATCAAAGCATACCTAACAACAGCACTCTATAACGCGCCCAATACGATAAATCATTACTATACCGCGGAGGTAAATCATGATATGTATGGTACAATGTAATTGGAGGAATGATTATGGCTAAGTATATTGTTGAAGAAACAAAAACAAGTAAATATGAAAAGAATTTTAAATTTCCCATGATAAATTTGCTACCTGCAATCGTTTGGTGCATTCCAGTTCATCAGAAATTATCGCCTATTGTTGGAACAGCAGGAACATATGGAGTGGTGGCTGCATTCTTTGCGGCGTACATTTTATTATCATATGTTCCAATCATAGCATTAGCTCCGAGTATAGCGAGTGTGATTATGTTGACTGGATTATTCTGGGTTCCGGCGGATCATATAGGTAATAACGTGGTGAGAATCATTGTAAAAGGAGTAATTCTTGTAATTATGGTTCTTATTGAGGCTTGTGTGCTGATAAATGCAACTTTACCATGGTTGGAGAGAAAGACGGCACTGACACCTAGAGTTAGAAGAATAGATGATCAAGAAAAATGAGAATTACTTGAAAATGAAGTGGTTTTGAGGTATAATAAATAAGTTTCATATTATCCTGCGGTAAGTGTATCAAGGAACTAATAAAATGGGAAATTGGTATTTTTTATTGAAAGATAATAGAAATATATAAGGAGAATAATACATGTATACAATATTTGAAACATTTGTGGGAGCGGGAGGTTCCCATTTAGGGTTTAAAAATAATGGCTTTCAATCAAGGTATGTAAATGATTTTTGCCATGAAGCGATGGAAACATTGTTGATTAATAATCCTGAAATAAAAGATACAGCGATAGTGGATGAGACGAGTATTGTCGATATCAACCCAAGAGATATATTAAAAAAATCAAATCTTAAAGTGGGCGAATTAGATGTATTATTTGGAGGAATCGTGTGTAAAGGCTTTAGTTTAGCTGGAGAACGTTCACCAAATGATGAAAGAAATTATTTTTACCATAAGCAATTAGAGATAGTTGAAGCAGTTAAGCCAAAGATTAGTATTATAGAAAATGTGCCAGGGATACAAACAGCTGAAGTACTCTCTCCTGAGACGCCAGAAGATATTAAAGAGAGAGTTGATAAGGTATGGCAGGACTTAGAAAACTATAAAGGCGAGAAGGCGAATCTTAGAAAAACTAATAGTTTAACACAAGAGTTTGAGGAAAAAGGCAAGCAATTAAGAAGAGAAAAAGAACAATTGCTTAGAGAAATTAAAAATTGTGGCTATATGAAATCTGTATATGATGATATACTTGATTTATATAGTAAACTAGGCTATGTTGTGTACGCTCATCCAGTTAACTCTGCTTGTTATGGTGCAGCTACAAAAAGGGAGAGAATTATAATTGTTGCTGTCAGAGATGATATCAATATTGAATATGAGTTTCCGGAAGCTGTTTGTGAAGATGCTTCTCTAAGAAAAAAATATCCATATTTGTATGTAGAAGGCCATAAATATAAGCCGGTTAAAACTGTAGGAGATGCACTTTCTGAAATAGATTATTCGAATAAAGATGATTATGATAATAAGCCAATGAATCACGCAGCAAAAACAGTTGCTAGATTTAAGCTAATCCCAGAAGGTGATAATATTGCAAATCATATGGATTCTGTACCAGATGATTTAAAAATAAGTAAGTTCTATTCTAGAGGAAATACTATGAGACTAAGTAGATATGAAGCTAGTCCTACTTTAGTTCCAGGTCATAGTAATTTTCCAGTACATCCGTGGGAGGATAGGAGTATTACAGTTAGAGAGGCGGCGACAATTACTGGATTTCCGGTAAATTATAAGTTTATTGGGAGTCATACCAAAAGATGTGAAGAGGTTGGAAATGCTGTTCCACCACCATTGTCTACGGCAGTGGCATCTAAAGCAAAAGAATTATTAGATAAGTACTATAGTAGAAGTAATAAAAAATAAAAGTTGACCGCAATTAAAATTGGAAAGATATTTCCAGTATTTAATTGCGGTTTTTTTGGAGGGTAAAATGCTAGTCTATTTAAAAAATGTTACGAATAATGATACAAAAAAACAGATTGAAACAACTGCTGAGGCATATCAAAATTTCTTTGGTGGAGATCCTAATGAGGCATCTGGAATTAAGGTTAAGATTAAGGAAGCATATAGTGGCCAAGTAGCGGATGTTATAGTTTCTAAAGCCGCAGGAAATGCTAATTCATATAGATTTTCTTCAGAAAGAGGAACTTTAACTTTATCAAAGCTTGTGTTGTATTCAGACAAATCTTTTGCTGCAGGTAATATTATAAAGATGACGAAAATGCGAGAATACTTTTTGTTAGAAATTGTGGAGCCACAGGATTCAGAGTTTGAGACATTAGCAGCGATGATGAAAAATAAACAAGCTACTATAGTTTGTGTAGATGATAATGATGAACAATACAGTGAAGATGATGAAGATTTGAATAAAGATTTACGTGGGAAAAATATATTATTTTATGGTGTGCCTGGCAGTGGTAAGAGTCATGCTGTAGATAAAATTTGTAATGACAACTCTGTGATGGAGCGAATAGTTTTTCATCCGGAATATACATATTCTGATTTTGTAGGACAAATATTACCGCAGATAGCAGAAGATGGTAAAACGATAGAATATAAGTTTGTAGAAGGTCCATTTACACGTATAATAAAAAAGGCAAAAAAAGAAAAAAACAAGATGTTCTATTTAATTATAGAAGAAATAAATAGAGGAAATGCGCCTGCTATATTTGGAGATATTTTCCAATTGTTAGATAGAAATGATTTAGGAGAAAGTAAGTATGGCATTAAGAATATTGATATTGCTAAATCTGTATATGGTGAGGATAAAGCATTAGAAGATGTTGTTATTCCTAATAATGTTACTATTTTAGCGACTATGAATACTTCAGATCAAAATGTTTTTACATTAGATACTGCATTTCAAAGAAGATGGGAAATGAGACAAATACCTAATATTTTTAGTCCGGATCATGAATTTGCGAATACGACAATCCTAGATACTACAATTACGTGGAAAGAGTTTAATGAAACAGTTAATAATAGAATTGTTTCTAATAATCCTATGGCATCAACAGAGGATAAAAGATTAGGAACATATTTTATAAAGGAAGAAGATCTAAAAACAGGAAATAATTTCCCAGAAAAGGTGATTAAGTATTTGTGGGATGATGCAGTAAAGTTTTCAAGAGATATCATTTTTAATGAAAAAGATTATTCAACATTAGAACTAGTCATAGATAAGTTTGAAAAATCTGCTAGAAATGAAAGATTAAAGGTATTTGCTGAAGGTTTATTTAATATTAGAGAAGATACAGATTATACCACTGAAATAGATGAACCGATAAAAGGTGATTTATAATGGATAAGTTTAATTTAATAGATATATGTAAAAATGTAGATTTATATTCGGAAGATACTTTTATAGGAGTAAAATGCGAGAATAATACTATTAATGTTATATTTCCAATAGGATTCAATATAGGGGAAAACAATAATGAGGTAAGAAGTAACATTTTATGCTTATTACAAACACTTGGAAAGTTTTCGCAGTCGAGTAATTCGGTTTTAAAAACTCCAGATGAAAAGAAAAAAAAGGGATTTCCACTATTTTCATATCTCTATATTATTAAAGATTATCTACTTAATGGCTATTATGTAGAAAAGGAAATAAAATATAAACAGGCTAAGAGGGGAAAAATAAACTGGAATAAAACTATAAGAACACAGAAACCGTATCCTGTAAATAATAGTTTTGTGTATTTAGATTTTGTTGTAAAGGATCTTTCAATCAATCAAAATGAACTTATTACACTTGTGCACCAAGCTTGTGTGTATAAATGTTTTAAAAAACTGGGGTGGCTGTATACATCCTACATTCCTCAAAGACCTAAATTGAAATTTGATCAAAAGTTATTTGAAATTGTAGTAAAACAGTCTTTAAATCAAACCTTTGATGATAAAAAACGTATGTTGTTTAATCATATGTTAAATGTAATTGCTGATGCATCCGAGGAAGATGATATGGAATCATTTTCTTTTGGAACAAATAGATTTGAATATGTATGGGAAAATATGATTGATTATGTGTTTGGTATAGATAATAAAGAATACTATTTCCCAAGTAGTAATTGGCATTTAAGTGGAAATAGTAAAAAGAATAGTGTTTTAGAACCAGATACAATAATGATGAAAGATGGAATAGCATTTGTGTTAGATGCAAAATATTATAAATACGGAGTGACAGCCATACCGGCGCATCTACCATCTACGTCTTCTATAGCAAAACAGATTATATATGCCCAATATATTGAAAAAAACAATATGAAGGATAAGGATGGAAATATCTTAAAAACATATAATGCTTTTTTGATGCCGTATTCCAAAAATGGGAAATATTTTCCGACGACGAAAAATTACAAATATATTGGTTATGCAGATGCAGAATGGGAAAAATTTAATAATAATTATGAACATGTAGAAGGAATATTAGTAGACATAAATCATCTTATGTATAGCTGTGTAAGAAATAATAGAGAAGAGATTAATCAATTATCAGATTTGATATTGAAATCATTTGAATAAATCAGGGGGAAATTATGAACGAAAAAGATGTTAGTAAATTTATAAATACATATCAGAATAGTTTTGTTGCGAAGCATTTATCGCCAAGTGGTAATTTTTATTTGGTTCCACAATATAAATTAGACTATGGAGGAGCGGCAGATTGGGCTGTTTTTGATAAAATAACTGGAAAAATACTAGGATTAATTGAATGTAAAGGTGAACCAGATTTAACTGAATTTGTTAGAGGGCTAGGGCAAATAGAACAGTATTATTATGCCATTCAAAGAAATAAAGCTAGTTTTACCCCTAATGCGAAAACGTTGTATGTAGCTGATAAAAAAGTTATAGATAAAATACCACATTGGGATTTAATGCATTTTGAAAAGGCAGATAATCTAGTTGTAATAGATAGTACAGCATTAGGTGGAACTAAATTGCCAACTGATGAATATGCGTTATATTCAAAAAAAGATATAAGTAGAATAATTTCAGTAAAGAGTAATAGTTTAAAACTTACTGGAATTCCATTTGCTAGAGATATTGAAATAAATGAAGTATATATGGCATTAATGGCGTTATATGAAGATAATAAAAATCAGGTTTTTAATGGAGGTACATCTAACATTAATAAGCTGCTGACAAGTGTATTAACAACATATGGTGCTACACATCCAGGAAATGCAAGAAACGTAGGAATATTACTTAGAGATCTAGCGTTAATTGATGATTATAATGTTCCAACAGCATATGGATTGGAAATGTTAAAATCAAAATATGTTGATTTTGTAAAGACATTTATTTTTAATTATTACAATGACACTATAGTTAACGTAGTTACTGCTATGTTAAATATAGCTAGTTCTAAAGGTAGTGATTGGAAGAATATAACAGTAACGCAGAAAGAAATAAAAGATGAAATCTTGAGAATGTATAATGGAAAGCCTTTAAAAAATCTTACAGATGATATGGCGAAAAAATCAAACTATATTGGGACGTGCTTATTGATATTAGAGAGAGAAATAGGGGCTATTACATCAACAAAAGTAGCGGGAAAAAAGCATTATGTTTTTAATTTTTTACCTCTAAAAGAATTATCTATGACAGACGAAATTAATGACGGAATATATAAGAATATTCCAGCATGTTTGAAAAATTATATGAGTGCATTAGGATATAAAGACTGGGAAAGATAGAATATGTTTATAGTAGGTGACGGTTGTGCTAAGCTATCACTTGCGAAAAGGCTCTTTATTCGAGTTTTGATTACTTGGGTATGGGAGCCTTTCTTTATGCCTTTTTGCGCAACCGTGGGTTCCTACTGTCAACATATGAGTGGTATTATTTATATGAAGGGGGAAGAATTAATTTATGATTATATCTAGAAAGTAAACTAATAAAAAGCATCGTTGTATGAGGAGAGGTAGGAATGGAAAGACATGAGCCACATTATCTAAGGAAAATAATTGAGGAAGAAAATTTAACAAAATATGCGTCAAAGGCTGGAGTTACTAGTTTTCAAAATAGTGTTGTAAAAACGTATATGAAAGGGGTAAATGAAAGTCAGTTGGCTAAAAAGTATGAAGTGACTCCTAATGCAATACATGAAGCAATATATGGATATGTAGTTGCTTGTAGGAGGTATTTAGGAAAACGGACTAATTCTAGAAAGTTACCATGGATTGACAGAGTAGAACCCGAAAATGATTTTTTAGAAGATGTACTAAATGGGAAGAATAAATCAAAAGGAGCAGTAGAAGAAGCTTTAGTTGAAGCAACACGAGTAGCGGTTAGTAAATCATTGAACTTAGCAAAGATAGATAAGAAAAACAAAGATAAGTACAAATCTGTGGTTAAGCAATTACGAACAGTTTTAGATATTTCTATGCATTTATTAGAAGATATTGAAGATAAATTAGAAGATTAATAACTTCTGGTCCATTGGACCAGAAGTTATTTTTATTGTGTAGCAAGGTTTTAATAAACCCCCTGCTATGCAGGGGGACAACAGACGCTTTAGCTTACAGTAAAAACCTCCCGTGATATAATAA
>NZ_FOGW01000061.1 GCF_900111325.1 Lachnobacterium bovis | reverse complement strand
CTGTTGTTGGCACTAGTTTAGCTCCAAATGTTCCACTTGTTGGTAGTTTCGCTCAGGAGGTTAAGGCTGATGAAACAACATCTCAGAAGGTAGTGGTTACAAAAGGAAGTAGTGCAGGTGAAACAGTGGGTGAAGTAACAATTACTATACCAGCACATTCAACTGCAAGTGCAGTTTATAATGATACTGACGGTAAATTAGAAATTACAGTTACTGCTGATCCGGGTTATAGATTAGTTAATCATGCTAGAGAGTATGAAGTATCACTTAATGGTGAAGGTAAATTAGATCCAGCCACATTTGATTCAGGGGCGACAGTTGAACTTCTTAAAGAAAAATTAACTGTTGTTAAAGCTGCTAATGTTCCGGATGGAATAACATATACAATAGATAAAACTGAATTAGATAAAGTAGATAATACAAAAGCAACTCTTATTGTAAAAGCAAAAGAAGGACGTAAATTTGTGAATAGTGAACAAGGTATTCCTAAAGTTACGGTTGGTGCTAGCGATATAGGTGGAACTAAAATAGATGATTCTACTTACAAATATGAAATAACAACAACTTTGACAGGTACAGAAGATACAGATAAAAACACTAACGTAACTATCAGTGGCGGTTCATATGAGCTTCTTTCTAATATTAAAGTAGATGATTCAGGATTAAGTGGTGCTACTGTATCGGTTTCGAAAACATCTGGAATTACAAAAGATGATCAAGTAACTATTACTGTATCACCACAGGCAAAATGTAAATTCGATGAAAGCAATCCAGATAATCCACCAGTGAAGTGGGAGAGTTCTGAAATCAGTGCGGCTACAATTAAATTTGCAAAAGATGGCGATAAATATGTAGCAACATTTCCTGCTGGCAGTTTTACAAAAGATGATGTAAAAATTAAAATTACTGGTACAGCAACATATACTGATCGTTCCACTGAAGAAAATACAAATTCTAAAGGCAAACCAACTGTTATTTCAAAAGAAGTAACTAGCACTGCTAAAGTTTCTGCAAAAGCTGGTGATGTATATGAAGCTGTAAAAGCAGCTGGTTTTGTGTCTACAGAGTTAGAAGATTTAGCAACAACAACTGAAGAAAAAGCATTACATGTAAAAGCTGAAATCACAGCTCCTGAGCCTGGAGATAATGATGCTATTGATAGGATTAAAACTAAAATACAAGATGATCAATTAAAATTAGGTTATGCATTTAAAATTACAATAACGAGAACTTATGATTATACTGATGACGGTAATGACAACCCTACAATAGATACATTAACTGATTTAGGAAAAAACGTAATTACATATACAATTACAATTCCTGAAGATCAACGTGGCAAAAAAATTTATAAAATCTACAGAGTTC
>NZ_FOGW01000008.1 GCF_900111325.1 Lachnobacterium bovis | reverse complement strand
ATAATGCGGCCAAATATGTCTGTCATTGGGATCCAACTTTTGCTGAATATCTAGCCAAGAAGCGAGCCGAAGGTAAACATTATAATGTTGCTCTATCTCACGCTGTAAAAAAGCTAGTACGAGTCATTTATCATCTCGAAAAAACAAATCAGCAATACATTAAAGCATCTTAACTTTTTCTAATTCAATACTCCTTTTTTGAGCACCTACATAGATGCTCTTTTTGTCATGCAGTTTTCAAGGTTCATAGAACTCCAACTGAGTTCAAAATATATCTAAAATGCATTTCTGCACTTTAATCAAAAAATATCATTTTTTAACTTGACTTTTAATAGTTAGTCTTTCTTTCTCTAACGTACCATTTAATTTTCAATATTACACTCTTTAGGTCATTATTGTATATTACAAAAATTCTCCAAAATTTTCAAACCTACACTGCTACTTTTTTCTGGATGAAATTGACACGCAAATACATTATCTTTTTCTACCGATGCATGAATATTCACCCCATAGTCTGTTGTTGCCTTAACTATGCTTTCATCTTTTGCTTTTAAATAATAAGAATGAACAAAATATACGTATGGATTTACTCCTAGTCCTTTAAATAATCGCGCATCTTTTGCGATATCTAAACTGTTCCATCCAATATGAGGAATCTTAATTCCTTCTTTTGATGGAATACGTATAATTTGTCCATCTAAAATATCTAATCCCTCAACGCCGCTACTTTCTTCACTTCCTTCAAATAAAAGTTGTAGTCCAAGACATATACCCAAGAAAGGTTTACCTTCTTGAACTACATCTTTTATAGCCTTGTCAAGTTCATATTTTTTTAATTGTGCCATTGCTTTTCCAAAAGCGCCGACACCTGGCAATACAACTTTGTCTGCTGAAAGAATAGTGTTTAAATCTCTTGTAACAACACATTCTTCTTTCAGCGAAACAAATGCTTTTTCTACACTTTTTAAATTGCCAGCATTGTAGTCAATAATTGCTATCATAGTAGTGGTCTCCTAACTTTCAAGTAAGCCTAATTCTCTTACTTTCTTATATATTTCAATGGAATATTGATCCCAATCTCCTATATTATACCACTGCTTAGCCTGTTCTGGCGATACCCCAAATGAATCTTGTAAAGCGGCATCAATTTGATTTTCTAACTCTTCTAATTCTTTTTCACATTTTAGTTTATGAGCTAACTCCTTATAATTTTCGCATCTGCCTTTACCACATACAAGTGCATCTAGTGCCATATCATATTTATGTGCTCCATAGAAAGTTGAAAATGCTTTATATCTACCTTCAATACTTGCAAACATTTCAGCTTTTGCATACATCTTTTCATCATCTTGTTTCAACGTTAAGCCTGATAACTCGCGATATGCTTGTGAATACTTCTTTTGTTCAAATGATTGCCTAGCTGTCTTTAAAAGCATATCTTTCCTAATCAAGTTTGTTCCAAGATAAATGAAGGCTAATATAGACAATGCCATAATCCAAATTGTTATAACTGGACCTTTTGGTAATGGTGGAGTGTTATCTACTTCTTTTGGCTTCTTTTCTTTCTTTGGTTTTTCTTTCTTTTCTTTCTTTGGTTTTTCTTTCTTTTCCTTCTTTGGCTTTTCTTTCTTTTCTTTTTTCTTTTTCTCTTTTTTCTTCTTGCCTTTTGAGGAATCTCCTCCTTCATCGCCACTCATACCAAGTTCTGCTAAAATTGCAGCATTTTCCTCTGATAATTCTCCTACATTTGCTGCTCCTGTAGCATTTGGTTTGTCTTCTTCCTCTTCATCAGGTCCAAATAACATTCCTACTAGACGAGAGAAAAATCCACCTTTTTTTTCTCCATCTTCGCCTTTATCTTTTTTCTTTTTGCCTTTTTTCTTTTTACCTTTTTTATTTTCTTCATCATCTGAATCTTCTTGTTCATCATCAGCAGATGGATCTTCTGTTTCAAGATTTGATAAACCTTCTGCTAATTCATCTAAACTTGGTTCTGATGCATCATCTAATGACTCTGCTTCTAAATTTAATTCATCTGATGCTCCTTGTTCGTCATCTTTGAACAAATTATCTAAATCATCTAATTCTAAATCTAAATTCGAATCGTCTAACAATTCTTCGATTGATTCATTTTCTTTATCTGCCAAATCAATTTCACCTTCTTTACTATCCGATGAATCCGTTGGTTCTGACTCTAGCTCTGATTCTAATTCTGGCTCTGACTCGGGGTCTGGCTCTGACTCGAGTTCTGGCTCGAGTTCTGGCTCTGGCTCGAGTTCTGGCTCTGGCTCGAGTTCTGGCTCTGGCTCTGGCTCGGAATCTGGCTCTTGAGGTTCTTGTGATTCATCTTCATCTATTTCTTCATTTCCAAGTTGACTGACTAAATCGTCAAACGATTCTTGTATATCTGCCTCTAATGATTCATCTTCACCAGCGTCTAAATCTAAATTTAATGTATCAACCTCATTTTCTGGCTCTTCAATCTCATTTAACTGTATATCCTCTGCTTTTAACTCTTCTTCGCCTTCCTTTAATTCTAAATCTTCTAAAGTATTTATATTTTCATCTGATTCATCAAGAGAAAGATCATCTAATTCAGAGAACTCGTCAGTATTTTGGATATCATTTAAGTTCAAATCAGCTTCTAGTCCTATTTCATCACTTTCATCAAGTGACGAAACAAAATCTTCTAACCTATTATTTTCGTCATCGTCTACATTTTGTTCTTTAATATCATCTACGTCTTCAATTACTTTAGTTCCATCTGTCCTATTTAACAATTCTGCAATTTCTTTACCATCATCTGTCTGAAAAATATCATCATTTTTCTTTACATTTGAGCGTTTAGACGTAGTATCTATAATTTTTTCAAATTCATCTATTTCTTTTTCTAGTTTATCTGAAAATGAACTGCTAGTAGCTTGCTCAAGTTCATCATTAAATTCTTTTAAAAAATCATCAGCTGATTTTCTACTAAATGTTCTAGAAGGATCTAACTCCCTATCAATGCTTGCAGATAGAGCAGACGATTCAGCTCTATTAATAGCAGAATTACTATCTGTTTCATCCATTGATTTCAATAAATCATCAAGATAATCCTCTTCAGGATGTTTTGACATTTTCTACTCTACCTCCAATTCTTTGATATTTTCATATTTTTCCCATTAAACATAACACATTTTCTATCCTTTTTAGTGAAAAAGGATGTGACACTTGTATCACATCCTTCATTATTTTCTACATTAAACTAGACTAACCATTACCCACGTGCTTTTTCTATCAAGCCATCAATCGCTGATACAAGCTGACCAATCTCTGGTTTTGTCAATTGTGCATCAGCACCTAAAGACTCTCCCTTTCTTCTCATCTCATCATTTACGAGTGAAGAGAATATAATTAATGGTATTTCTTTCATTTCATCATCACTCTTAACTAACTTAGTCAATCTATGTCCATCCATCATAGGCATCTCAATATCCGTAACAATACAATCAACTTTCTTGGCAACATTTCCTTCTTTCTTCATTGCTCTTAAACGATCCCAAGCTTCTTGACCATTTCCATTTATAATAAGACTCGTATATCCAGCTTTCTTTAAACAATCTGTAATAAGTTTACTTAATAATGGAGAATCTTCAGCAATGAGAATTGTTGAATCACTACGACTTCTTTCTTCTTTCATCATGTCAACATCAGATACACGCAAACCAGTCTCTGGACTGATACCTGAAACGATAGACTCGAAATCCAAAATAACAACCAACTTAGCTCCTAACTTGATAACACCTGTCGATGTACTAGTATCCTGAGCATTTATTGTTGCATCTGGTTTAATAATTGCATCCCAAGATACACGATGTATTCCCAATACTTGATCAACATGAAACGCTACATTTAATTTATTAAAATTAGTAATTATGAAAAGGCCCTCACCCTTTGTTTCTGGCAAACCTAAACATTTTTTCAAACTTATAACAGTAATCATAGTATCTCTAGGCATAAAAATACCTTCTACACATGGATGCGAATTTGGAACTGGCGTAATTTGCTGATATTGTAAAATTTCTCTAATTTTGGCTACGTTAATTCCATAATGATTATCACCTAAAGTGAACTCTAATAATTCTAATTCATTGGTTCCTGATTCTAATAGAATATTTGTATCCATTTAGTCTCCTCCCCGAGCTCTGACCCCATCTATACATCTTTTATACCGTATATATCGTCAAACACTCGTTATTTTTATAATTTGACAGCACTTTTTGTTCCATCTACAGTCGCCTCTAACAAAATTCCACCTACACCTGCTGCCGCATCACTAGGTATTTCATAAAGCATTACCATATCTATAGAACTATTAGCTGTTACTGTACCTGTATAAGTAAAGAAATCATTCGAAAGTAAGCTCTTCATCGGCTGACAAGCATTTCCATTGATTTTTGCTGTAACATCAATCTTTGTCATAAGATTATTAAGCGTTATATTCGAACCTGTATTGTTTGTAACTTTCAAGTGAATTACAGCATAGGTCATACCCTGTTTTGCCGAAATAGAATATACACCTTTTTCACTCAAACTATTTGCTGTCGTCGTATTAGTACGTGTTATAGTCAACTCATTCTCATGCCCAATAACTTTTGCTAAACTTACCGACGAAGTCGTTCCCTGATTTTCTTGTGTCGATTGATTACCTTCTTCAATCTCTTTCTTATCAGACGTCTCAGTGCTTTTCTGTTCATTTTTCTCTGTTTCCTCTTTCTCATTTTTCGTATCAGTTTTCTTTTCTTCCGTAGCACGTTCTTGTTCAGGATCTGGCAAAGTACAATTCAAACCATCTTTTTGATAAGTATTATATTTAGCTACTACTTTAGCCGAGTAATTAGTAATCAAATCATTTTCTTCATCGGTTAATTCAATTAGTGGAGTTACTACGCAACCACTTAAAAGTAACGAATTTGAAAGTAGTAATGCTAAGAGTATACCTTTTTTGTTATTCATAGTATTCCTCCGCTTTTACTTTTATGAAAAATCACTTCTAAACATGTCACCTCAAACCTTTCTTAAAAAGGCTTCGACAACGATAATAATTCTACTTTAGTTATCGTAATAATCCACTAGTTTTTTAACCTTCCGAATATTCTTAATTTATAAACATTTTAAAAACTTTTTGTCCTATGCTCGTTGAAGTTCCATCCAAAATGCAACTCCATTTTCTCTGTTTTCTACTCCACATTTTTGTCTAAACGAATCCATTATAGCCTTTACAATTGATAAACCTATACCCGATCCACCGTACTCCCGAGTTCTTGCCTTATCAACTTTATAAAATTTAATCCACACTTTTTCTATCTCCTCTTCTGGGATTAAATCTCCTGTATTAAATACAGTTGTTCTTATCACATCCTCCTTCGCTTCAATATTAATTTCTATTTTTTTATCATATTTAGCATAATGAATTGCATTACTTAAAAAATTAGAAATTACTTCTTCTACTTTAAATTCATCTCCCCAAACATAAACTGGTTTGTCTTCATCAAATGTTATTGTTATACCATTTTGTGATGCCATTAAACTTGATGTGCTTACAATTCCGTCAACTAATTCTTTTAAATCAAACCTTTTCATTTCAACCATATCATTTCCGAATTCTAACTGATTTAATGTAAGTAATTTTTGGACCATTTTATTCATTTTGGCAGCTTCATCTATAATAACCTCACTATAATACTCCTTGCTTTCTGGATCATCATTAATACATTCCTTTAATCCCTCAGCATATCCTTGAATCAAAGCAAGAGGTGTCTTTAATTCATGCGAAACATTTGACAAAAATTCTTTTCTCATTTCATCAATCTTTTCTTTTTTTTCAAGATCCCGCATTAATTCATTATTTGCTTCTTTTAATTCTGAAATAACTCTTTGTAATGTATCTGATAAAATATTCATATTATTACCTAATTCATCAGTTTCTCTACTACTTAACATGCAACTATTGTATTTTGCATCAAAATTTAAATTGGTTATTTCTTTTGAAATTTTTGATAATTGAAGTATTGGTCTAGATATTCTCTTCGAAATAAAAATGATTATAATAGTACTTCCTACTACACACATTCCGCCTACGCACTCAAAGAAAAAATTAGTCAATTGTGCACTTTCCCTAATACTTTCTAATGGTGTTCTCATAAAGATTGTTGAACCATCATTTAATTTCCCGTATAGAGTCAAAAAATAAGCATTCATTCTATCATCAAATCTTCTTTGTAGTACATAATTTTTTTCTTTTTTTAATACAATTGCGTTGTCATCATCTCCATAAATCATGTCATTAATTTGCATAAATATGTATGATTCATTTGTTGATGACGATCTGATTGTCGTTTTATCGCTTCCTACTATCGCAATTGTAAGATTTTTATTCGCACACAAGGACTCAAATTGAATATCAAACTTACTTGAGGATAAATAATTATCATTTGCCGCCTTATTAATAACTTTAAATCCTTCAATGATTGAACTTTCTTTTTTATAAATATAAAAATGTTCTAGACAAGTACTGTTTATAAACGCACACAACAAAACAGTACCAGCAACTAGCCCAACCATTGTTACTATTAATTGAATTGTAAGAGGGGCTCTTTTCTTCTTTAAAATATCTTCCATGTGTCTCTCCATATAACTTTAAACTTATTTATATATCTCCCTAAAAATAGATTATTGTTTTTTTACATCAAACTTATAACCCATACCCCAAATAGTTTTGATAAGCTCACCTTTTTTTCCCATTTTATTTCTGAGTTTTTTAACATGAGTATCTATCGTTCTAGCATCACCATAATAATCATAATTCCATACATTATCTAAAATTTTATCTCTAGATAATGCAATGCCAGCATTTTCCATAAAATACAATAAAAGTTCAAATTCTTTAAAACTTAAATATACTGGTTCTCCATCTATTTCTAAAGAATGTGCGCTTTTATCTAATTTAATTCCACTCATCTCATAAATATCTTCCGAATCTTTTTGAGTTGTTCTGCGGATTATAGCTCCAACCCTAGCGACTAAAATCTTTGGTGAAAATGGCTTTGTTATATATTCATCTACTTCAAGATTAAATCCCATTAACTCATCTGATTCATCGCCTTTTGCTGTCAACATTATAATTGGAACTTTTGAAGATTCTCTAATTTCTTTACAAACCTCCCAACCATTCATTTTTGGCATCATAATATCCAAAATTATAACAGCAATATCTTTATTTTCATAGAAAACTTTTAATGCTTCCTCTCCGTCCCCTGCTTCTAACACTTCGTAATCTTGTCTAACCAAAAAATCTTTTACCAATTTTCTCATTCTTGCTTCATCATCTACTACTAATATTTTTAATTTATCCATAATCGTACCTCGCTATCTTTATTCCTCACTAGTATATTCTACTCCTATGAAAAAAATGTGAACAAAAAGTCCATCTTATGCACCTCCATGAATGTAAGTACTCTAAGATGGACCCAATCCTTACGTATATACTTTTTTAATTTGTGCCATTACTTTCTGTTTTATTATCGATAGTTGTCTTATTATCATCCACTACACTATCTTTTTTATTATCTGATTCGTTTTGAATCTTTTTAATCTTTTTTTCTAAAGAGTTAAGATATTGTGCTTTTTTGTTTAACTCTTTTTCCTTTTTGTTTAACTTTTTATTCCATGCCTCATACTTGTTAATAATCTTAGTTTCATAATTAACAATAGTCGTTGTTGATCTAGTATAAAACATTATTGCAAACATTCCAATTATTGAAAGTCCAAAAATAACAGTCAAAAAAGTGAAGAATCTCTTTTTCTTTTTTACAGAATTAAATTCTTCTTTAGAAACCATATGTTTTTTGAATTGAGCCAATTCTCGTCTAGCGGCTTTTCCATCATCAACTTCTATCTCCTTTTTTTTAGGGACAAAAATTGTTGGAAGCTGCTCTTCTTTAGCACCTAACTCAATAGCTTTTTTTCTAAGAGAAACCATAAAATTAATTCCGACTAATGTTGAAAAATATTCTTTTTCAATTAGCATAGAATATATTTTAATTATATGATTAACATTTTCTAAATTTCCCTTTGTTTTAACATATTTAATTCCTTCAACTTCTTTTTTTGCTTTTAAAGCTTCTTGGTCATCTTCAAAATTAAAATCATCTACAATTGGCATTATTTTGTTTTCTCCTTAATTTCACCTAATCTATATGCTTCTATAAGAGCCTTCAATTCTTTAATTCGGCATTTCATCTGCTTTCCATTATCAGTATCTCCAACTAAAATTCTTCGATCTGTATATTGAACAGCTTCTTGACGTGATGCAATGTCAATTTCATTTGATACAGCCTCTTCTCTAGAAACAAATGGATCATGTGCTGCAAGAGTTAAACCATATGAATTATAAATAAGCGTATATCCCGCAATTCCAGTTTCTTTTCTATACGTTTTTGAAAAACCACCATCAATGATAATTAATTTTCCCTCACATTTAACAGGTTTTTCCCCATCAATCCTATGAACTGGGACATGACCATTTATTATATGGCCATTCTTTGGTGATAACCCAAATTCTTTTAATATTGTTGACGCAGTCTCTGCCTTATCTAGGCGCTGATAATATTCGTTTTTATATTCTTTTTTAACTTCTGGATCATCTAAAAAATATCTTTCAAACGTTGCCATTTTATCTCTGCCATACAATGGTGACCTAGGTCCCGTCCATAAGAACCAAAAGATATCTTCAGCTTGTTCTTTTTCTTTTCTGTCAACAGAAAAAACAGCTTTTCTAACATATGATTCAATTACATCATATAATTCTTTACCCTTGTATTCTTTTCCAAACACCCAAACTTTAGCAAATGTTCCATCTTCGTTCATTGGCATACAACCATGATAAAGAAGATTTCCGTTAAAAGTTTTATACATATTTCCTTTTTTCATTAAAAGTTTCATATGTTTTTGAAGTTTCTCACAATGAATGAAAGACGACTGCAAATGATTCATAACATCTTCCTCTTCTGGTGTAAGCTTCGTTGGATCATTGGGATCAACAGTAGGAAAATGCATATCTCTCATTTGATATTTTTTTCCATCTATAATTACACAACCATGCTCATAATCAATCTGATCAAGCATACTTCTTTCTGTCATACCAAACTGGGGATATTTCTTAGCTAACTGTCCATCAAGTTTGAACTTAATAATTGCAATTGCTTTATGCATTTTTTTAACTAGCTCTGTTTCAACTTCTGTTGCTGCCACTTCACCTTTTAAAACAAACCTTGTACATGGATCTTTTTTATAAACATCCATAGCAAATGTTGCAAGTGGTAACATGTTTATTCCATATCCTTCTTCTAACATGTCAAGATTACCATAGCGAATACTATTTCTAATTGCGCTAGCGATGCATGCCTTGTTACCAATTGCTGCGCCCATCCATAATACATCATGATTACCCCATTGAATATCTAAAGAATGATATTTGCATAATCTATCCATTATTAAATGAGATCCAGAACCCCTATCATAAATATCTCCAATAACATGAAGTCTATCTATAACTAATCTTTGAATCAATTCAGCTAATGCAACAATAAAGTTTTCTGCATTGCCTAATTCAACGATCGTATTAACAATAGCTTCATAATATGCCTCTTTATTTAAAACTTCTGGCTTTTCGGCTATTAATTCTTCAATAACATACGCGTAATCTGGTGGCAACGCTTTTCTAACTTTTGATCTTGTATATTTTGACGAAACAGTTTTACACACTTCAATTAATCGATATAACGTGATTTTATACCAATTATCCATATCTGTTTCTTTCTTTTTTACAAGTTCCATTTTTTCTTTTGGATAATAAATAAGCGTAGCTAACGCAGATTTATCCGTTGTAGTTAACGAATGTCCAAAAACATCTTCTATCTTTTTCCTTATTGCGCCTGACCCATTTTTTAGCACATGTGAAAAAGCCTCAAATTCACCATGGATATCAGACATAAAATGTTCTGTTCCTTTAGGTAAATTTAAAATTGATTGTAAGTTAATAATTTCTGTCGATGCAGCCTCAATTGTTGGAAACGTGCACGACAATAGTTCCAAATAACTTCTCTCTTGTTTATTCACTTTACTCCTCCAATACCTAAAAAATATTACATATTATCATTATAATACTTTTTGTGTTTCATGCAAACAGCTTTATTTATTCAAAATAATTGTTAATAATATTTCTTATTTCTTCCTCACTAATAGGCGTTGCATAAAGATTTTCGCCAAAACAAACGACATCACCAATTCCTTTTTCTAACACAAATCTTAACTTGCCATCTCTGACTTTTTTATCTGTATATAATTTTTCAATTAATTTTTCTCTATCTATGTATTCTGGAATTTCTGTTGGTAGATTAGCCTTTTTCAAGAGAGCTATAACCTTTTTGACATCACTTTCAGTCATATAACCTTTTTCTTTAGCTAAATACGCTTGTGCAACTAAACCAATAGCAACTGCTTCTCCATGTAATAATCTATAATCACTTACTGTCTCAATTGCTCTTCCGAAAGTATGTCCTAGGTTTAAAACTTCTCTTAATCCGCTTTCCCTCTCATCTTTCATTACAACTTTATATTTAATTTCACAATTGTAATTAGCTATGTATTCACAGGCTGTGATATCGTTAGAATATATTTTTTCCATGTTTTTCTGTAAAAAATCAAATAATTCCTTACTTGCCATGCATGCATGTTTAATTGTTTCTGCCATTCCACTATACATCTGTCGATCTGGTAATGTCTTCCATGCTTCTAAATCAATATACACTTTCTTAGGTTGATTAAAAAGACCAATTAAATTGGTTGCAAGAGGAGTATCTACAGCAGTTTTCCCGCCAATTGAAGCATCTGCAGCTGCTAAAAGAGTTGTAGCATAGGTAATAAAAGGCACTCCTCTACCATAAGTACCTGCTAAAAAACCTGCTAAATCAGATACAACTCCGCCTCCTATTGCAATCACTGCACAATCTCTTCTATAACCTTTTTCGAGCATTGCATCCTCAATTTTGCTTTTTGTTTCTCTAGTTTTACTTTTTTCACCAGCCTGAACAATAAATATATCCGCTTTATAATTTTTTTCAACTAATAAATCATAAATTGGTTGTGCATATATATCTAAAACATTGGTGTCTGTTATAATTGCAAATTTCTTGATTTTTCCCAAAAGTCCATTACTAATATCTTCAACTAATGTCCTTTTTAAATTATGACCAATTAAGATATCATAACTATCATCTACAACCTTTTTTAATTCTACTTTAAACTTACCCATAACTATTCCTCTCTTATTTTTATTTGTACATTTTTATTGAGCTTTAAGTATATATTATATTCCTACACTTTCTTTTGCAAGTCTATCAGCTTCTTCATTTCCTTCAATTCCAGAATGACCTTTTACTTTTACAAAATTAACTTTAAGGTCAGCTTTAATTGAATTGTAGAAATCATAATACGCTATGGTACCTTTCTTATTTCTTTTCCATTCACCTTTAGCCCACATTTCAATACCCATATAATCATAATAAATATTAATTTCTTTAATTCCAAGCTTAACAGCTTTTTCCATGGCTGCCATACTTCCTAATATTTCTCCCGAAACATTTCTCATACTTGCCATTTCTTCATCTTTTCCGTTTCCCTGCAATATATAGCGTTTATCATTGTATTGTAAAAAACCGCCATATCCATATACACCTGTAGCAATATTAAATGATCCATCAACAAAAGCAAATGGTAAACTTTCATCTATTTTGCCAGATGAACTATCACCTAAATAATTTTTTGCTTCTTCTAATGTCAAAAAGCTCTTATACATAGCACCTTTAAAACCTTTAACGGCTTTTTCACATTCTCCCCAAGTATTAAAAATTCCTGTTTTATATCCTTTACGAACAGCATAAAATTTCTTTGCCATATTTATCTCCTAATAATTATCTTATTTTAAAAAAAGATTGTAGCAAAACACTACAATCTTTTTTTTAATCTTCACCCATCTTGCTTAATTTCTTTGCCTGATCAGCAGCTATACATGCATCTAAAATTTCAGCAATATCTCCATTTAAAATCTTATCTAATTTATATAATGTTAAATTAATTCTATGATCTGTTACACGTCCCTGTGGGAAATTGTATGTACGAATCTTTTCAGAACGGTCACCTGTACCAATTTGGCTTAATCTTTCTGCAGACTCTGCATCTTGTTTCTTTTGTAACTCTAAATCATATAATTTTGTTTTTAATAATGCAAACGCCTTAGCTTTGTTTTGAATCTGAGATTTTTCAGTCTGGCTATAAATTACAATACCTGTTGGATAGTGAGTTAAACGAACAGCCGAATCTGTTGTATTTACACACTGACCACCGTTACCTGAAGCTCTCATTACGTCAATACGAATATCTTTTTCATCGATTTGAATATCAACATCTTCTGCTTCTGGCATAACTGCAACAGTAATTGTTGATGTATGAATTCTACCTGCTGACTCTGTAGCTGGCACACGTTGAACACGATGAACACCTGATTCATATTTCATTTTTGAATATACACTAGGTCCACTTAACATGAAGTTAACCTTTTTCATTCCACCTATACCGATTTCTTCAACTTCTAAAGTTTCAACTTTCCAATTCTGTGTTTCAGCATAGTGAAGGTACATTCTATAAATTTCTGCAGCAAATAAAGCAGCTTCATCTCCACCTGCACCTGCTCTAATTTCAACAATAACGTTCTTATCATCGTTAGGATCTTTTGGAAGAAGTAAAATCTTTAATTTCTGAGCTAATGTTTCTAAATTTTCTTTAGATTCATTTAACTCCATTTTAGCTAATTCTTTCATTTCCTCATCTGATTCTTCACTTAAAATTTCTAATGAATCATCAATATTTTGCTGACACTCTTTATACTGCTTATAAGTCTCAACGATTGGCATTAAATCGCTTTGTTCTTTCATAAGCTTTCTAAAACGATTAGTATCACTTGCGACATCAGGCTCACTTAATGTATTCATTAATTCTTCATAATGTCTAACTGTATCATCTAACTTATCAAATAACATAATTACACTGTATTCCTTTCTTTCACATTGCAATCTTTATTTATAAAAAATAAAATATCAATCTACTCTAACTGTCCAATAACTACTCTATCGTTTCCCGCAAGATCTTTTATAACTTGGACGTTTTTAAAATCTGCTTGATTCATAAGCAAATCAAGACTCTTTCCTTGGTCATATCCAATTTCAAAAATCAAATAACCTTTATGATTCAAAAAATCTTTGCTATGTCTGACTATTTTTTGATAGAAATACAAACCATCTTCTTTTCCATCTAATGCCCCTATTGGCTCAAACATTGCGACCTCCGGCATAAGATTTTGTATTTCTTCTGTTCTAATATATGGTGGATTAGAAACAATAACGTCAAACTTATCTTTAATATTTTCAAACAAATCACTTGTCTCAAACTCAGCAACAACGTTATTTAGTTTAGCATTTTCTTTTGCAAGATTAATCGCATTTTTAGAAATGTCTACACCTAAACCTCTTACATCCTTAGTATTCTTTAAAATACTTATCAAAATACAACCACTACCTGTACACATATCTAGCACGGACATATTAGGCTTAATAATCTTAAGTGCTTCTTCCACAAGTGTTTCTGTATCTTGTCTTGGTATAAGCACAGAACTATTGACTTTAAAATTTAAACCATAAAATTCTTGCTCACCTGTTATATATTGTAGTGGTACTCTTTCAGCCCTTTTACTAATAACAAAATCGTATTCTCTTGCGTACTCAGGCAGGACATCATCTAACATGTGCAGATAATAATAATTTCTATCTATTTTACATACCATCTCAAGCAAAAGCCAAGCATCATTTTTAGCATCTGTTATTCCTGCCTCTGCTAAAAGCTTAGTTCCGCTCTCTAAAACTTCTCTATAGGTCATATAATCTCTGTTCCTTTTGCCATTTACTCCAATCAAAAACTGCTTCAACTGAAGCAATCCCAACTTCTATCATATCATCATCTGGTTCTTTTGTTGTAATTCTTTGCATCCAAAGTCCTGGTGCACTTATTATATTAATAAATTTATTATCTTTCTTTCCAGCTAATTGAATAACCTCAAAAGATACACCTGCGATAAGTGGAATACAAACTAGACGAATCAAAAGCTTAACTATATGAGAATCAAATTGTATAAACATAAAAAATATTATACTTATCATCAACACAAGTATCAAAAAACTAGTTCCACATCTCTTATGATGTTTTGAACTCTTTCTAACATTCTCAACTGTAAGCTCATAACCATGCTCTATACAATTAATACACTTATGTTCTGCACCATGATACATATATACTCTCTTTATATCTGGTGTAAAAGAAATCAGACTTATATATAATAAAAATATAACAAGTCTTACCATCCCTTCTAGGAAAGCGACTAAAACTTTAGATTTAATGTATTTTTCAAAAAGCATAGACACAAAGTATGGTAAAACAAAAAATAATCCTACAGCAAGTAAAATCGAAGTTGCCACAGTAAGCGCTATCATAATTGTCTCTTGTTTTGATTCTTCACATTTAGCTTCTTTGACATCTTTATTCTTTTTATTATCATCTTCCTCAAAAAAAGATGCAGAATACATCAACGTTGACATTCCTAAATATAAAGACTCAACAAAACTAATTATTCCACGTATTATAGGTATTTTTCTAATTTTCTTGTTTTTAATTATTCCTTCATATTCTGATACTTTTATTTCTATTTCATTGTCAGGCTTTCGTACAGCAACCGCATAATGATCCTTATTACGCATCATCACGCCCTCCATTACAGCCTGTCCTCCGACACCTGAATATTTCATAATCTCCTCCGTTTGTATAACAATATTAACCTATTGTATTATATCACAACGTGGAATTATGTAAATGAAAAAAATATATAAATTAATGGCTATATAATTAATAATATATAAATTAATAGCTGCATAATTTTAAAAAAATAAATTAATGGCTATATAAATCAAAAATAACTAAACGTATTTTTAATTATTTATAAATAAACACAGTTACAATCAAAAAGGTTGAGATTCAACAACCTCAACCTTGTAATAAAATAACTGCTTAATTCTATTTCATACCGTATTTCTTGTTGAACTGTTCGATACGTCCACGAGCCTTATTAGCTTTCTGCTGGCCTGTGTAGAAAGGATGACATTTTGAACAAATTTCAACGTGAATCTCTGGCTTTGTAGAACCTGTTACGAATGTGTTACCACAGTTACATGTAACAGTTGCTTGATGGTAATCTGGATGGATTCCTTTTCTCATGCTTTTCACCTCTTTTATATTCTTATCGTTTAATTTATGCTTCATTCTTCTGCACCCGTATACCCGATCCGTATATGATACTTATAACGAAGAACGACACTTTCGTCCGCTTACATCCCGATAAACAGCAGACTTATTATAACATGATATTTTTCATAAGTCAACAAAAATGTTCTATTGTTATAGTTTATTATAGTTTCCTATATTTCCCTAAAACTTGATTGTTTTAGCCTTAGCTACAACTTCTGCGTTATCATCTGTACGACTAAATAAATTAAGAATCATTTCAGCCGCATCATCTGCTTTCATTCCTCTTAATCCTTTTCTCATTTCTTCCACAGCTTTATATTCATCACTATCTAATAACAAATCTTCACGTCTTGTACTAGATTTAGAAATATCAATAGCTGGGAAAATTCTCTTTTCTGAAAGTTTTCTATCAAGAACAACTTCCATGTTACCAGTTCCTTTAAATTCTTCAAATACAACATCATCCATACGGCTTCCTGTATCAACTAATGCTGTTGCTAATACTGTTAAACTTCCGCCTTCTCTAATATTTCTAGCAGCTCCGAAGAATTTCTTTGGCATATGAAGTGCAGCTGGATCTAAACCACCTGATAATGTTCTACCACTAGGTGAAACTGTTAAGTTATATGCTCTTGTTAATCTTGTAATACTATCTAATAAAATCATGACATCACGATTGTGTTCAACTAAACGTTTAGCTCTTTCTAATACCATTTCTGAAACACGTTTATGATGTTCTGGTAACTCATCAAAGGTAGAATAGATAACTTCTACGTTTTCTCCTACAATTGATTCTTTAATATCTGTTACTTCTTCTGGTCTTTCATCAATTAATAAAATAATCAAATGCATGTCAGGATTATTAGCTGTAACTGATTTTGCAATATCTTTTAATAAAGTTGTTTTACCAGCCTTTGGTGGAGACACAATCATACCTCTTTGTCCTTTACCGATTGGTGAAATCAAATCTACAACTCTCATTGCAAGTGAACATCCTGGTTTTTCTAGATGAATTCTTTCATCAGGGAAAACTGGTATCAAATCTTCAAAATTTGGTCTACCAATAGCAGCTGATGGTGGATATCCATTAACAGATGTAACATATAATAATGCAGAGAATTTTTCTCCTTGTGTTTTAATTCTCGTATTACCACAAACAATATCACCTGTTTTTAGATTAAATCTTCTAATCTGTGATGGTGCAACATAAACATCTTCATCACCTGGTAAGTAGTTAGCTGATCTGATAAAACCAAATCCATCTGGCATAACCTCAAGAATACCATTTGCAGTATATCCGCTATCTAAATCTGCATTTTCCTCTCTAATGGATGCAATGTCATCTGGATGCGAATTCTTAGCATATTTACGATTATCTGAATAATCATTATTTCTTGAATTTCTATATTGTGTCATTCTATCATTATTCTTTTTAACCTCATACTGATTATCATCTGAGAATCTTCTCTCATCAATATTGTTCTTATATGATGCATATCTATTTTGATATCCACCATTATTATCGCGTGAATAACCATTTGATCCATTATCCGAATAATTGATTTCTACTGTTCTATCATTTTTGCGATAATCATTTCTTGAATTTAATTCTCTGTAATTATCATTTCGATAGTTGTCTGTCTTATACTCCTTATTGTAATTGTTTGAAGCAGAATAACTTGATCGAATATCATTAGTTTGATTAGAATATGAAGAATATGAAGACATATTTCTCGTTTCTTTATTATTCTGATTAGAAGTGCTACTCTTTGCATCTTCTTCTACTAATCTTTCAATCAATTCTCCCTTCTTTAATGTTGAAAAACCTCTAATTTTTCTTGCTTTTGCAATCTCTTTCAAGCTAGAAAGAGACAAAGTTTCATACTTCTCGCGCATTATCTTCTCCTATTTTTCATTGAACATTGTTTTTTTTACTTTTTTATATTAACGATTTACGTTACAGTACTAATTATTTATAATTACTAGCAACCATCAATAAACTAGCATTCCTATAGCCTAAATACTTGTTATTCCAAACGTTCTAGTTGTATTATCTAAAAAAAATGTTTGGGAATTTGTCTGAACTGACTTGACTCTGAAAAGAGTTAACATCTTTAAAATTGAAACCATATCACTTGATTTACATTTTCAATCGTGTTACTATATTTCTAGAAGTAGTGTAACAGATTTTTTATTACTTTTCAATACTATTTTAAAAATAATTATTACATTTAAAAAGTAATTATTAATATATACATATATTATTTTGGAGGTATTATGGCTGAACCAAATACATTATACAAGCTCATCATCCTAGATATGTTAGAAAAAATAGACTTTCCCCTATCTAACTCGCAGATAACTAATTTCTTCTTGGATGCTGATTATACTAATTATTTTAACGTTCAGGAAATAATTCAAGACCTTGAAAAAGCTGGATTAATTTTTGGCACCCGAACACATTCTAATACTTTATACTCTATCAATGATTTTGGTAGAGAAACTTTAGGATATTTTAAAGATAAAATATCTGAAGCTGTTGAGCAAGATATTCTAAAATATTTCGAAAAAAATAAATTCGATTTAAAGAAAGATAATTCTATTAGAGCTAATTATTATAAAACCGACAATCAAAAATATGCTGCACACTTACAAGTATACTCTAATAATCAAGCGGTAGTAGATATTACCTTAGTTGTTCCTTCTCAAGCACAAGCTAATGCTGTTTGTACAAATTGGAAAAACAAAAATACTGATATTTACGAATATTTAATGGATAATTTGATTCAATAACTATTAGAAAATTATAATTTTTATTTATCTTATATTGTTAAAGTCCTCTCTTTCGAGAGTTCTTTAATACAATATAAGATTTTTATTTTACTTTTTGGTCTTATTAATTTTATTATTTTTACTTTTCTTATTTTTTTTACTCACAGCTTTTTTATTTTTTTTAATACTGTATCCAAACTTTCCTAATTTCTCACCTAATGCAAAATACTCACCATGTGAATACATGATTAAATTTGTGTCATTGATATGGAATCTGTTTGTTTCATCAAAATATTTATCGTCAACCACTACACCAACAACGTCCGCTATAAACATATGATGACTTCCTAGCTCTTCAACTTTTCTTACTTTACACTCTATGTTTACTGGACTTTCTGCAATACCTGGAGCCGATACATGTTCCATTTTACTCTTAGTCAAACCTAGTTCTTTAAATTTATCGACATCTTTACCACTTTTTACACCACAAAAATCAGTTTCTTTTACTAAATCTTTTGTTGTAAGGTTAACTACAAATTCATTTGTCTCTTTTATCATGTGATATGAGTAACGTTCTGGACGTACTGAAATAGATAACATTGGTGGATTAGTGCAAATTGTACCTGCCCAAGCAACTGTTAAAATATTGGCATTTCCTTCTTTATCAGCCACACTAACCATTACAGCTGGTACTGGATTTAACATATTACCAGCTTTCCATACTTCTTTTCCCATAAACTTATTGATTTTAATCCTTTCTTTATAAACTACAAAATACCCCGACTAATAAAAGCCGGAGTATAATGTCTTAAAGAATTATATAATACATGCATTCTTCATTGCAAGCTCTAATTCTTTTTTATGTGATTCTTCTAATTCTGTAAGTGGTAATCTCAATCCTCCTGCATTGTATCCCATTATGTTTGCAGCCCATTTTACTGGAATTGGATTAACTTCACTAAATAAAGCGTGGATTACATTTAAATATTTAAGCTGTAATGATAATGCCTTCTTTGTATTACCTTCTAGATAGCTCATAACCATATCATGTGTATCTTTTGGCGCAACATTTGATAATACAGAAATAACTCCAATTCCACCTAGCGAAAGGATTGGAATAACCTGATCATCGTTTCCTGAATAAATATCAAGCACACCATCATTTTTAGCAGCCAAATCAGCAATTTGAGAAATGTCTCCACTTGCTTCTTTTATTGCAACTATATTTTCAAATTCTTTAGCTAAGGCAATTGCTGTATCTGGTAAAATATTACATCCTGTTCTTGATGGAACATTATACATAATGATTGGTAAATCAACAGCTGTTGCAATAGCTTTATAATGTTCATATAAACCTGATTGAGTACATTTATTATAAAATGGTGTAACAACTAATATTGCATCAGCTCCAACTTCTTTAGCCTGTTTAGATAATTTAATAGCTGTATTAGTTGAATTAGCACCTGTACCTGCAATTACAGGAATTCTCTTATTTACTTTTTTTACTGCAAACTCAATAACCTGCTGTCTTTCTTCATAAGACATTGTTGCTGGTTCACCAGTTGTTCCACAAACAATGAGTGCATCTGTGCCTCCAGCGATTTGATCTTCTATAATTTTTCCTAACTCTTCAAAATTAATTGTTTTATCATCATTAAATGGAGTTAATAATGCAACTCCTGCACCTTTAAAAATTGACATAATATTTCTCCTTGCCATCTTATAAATTCAAATTTGGGGTTTCTTTAATAATTTCTGCAATAAGTTCTCTCTCATCCATATGGTGTTTAACACCTTTAATCTCTTGGTAATCCTCATGACCTTTTCCTGCTAAAACCACGATATCGCCATCTTGTGCATTTTCCATACAATATTTAATAGCTTCTTTTCTATCTGGAATTGTAACATATTCGCCATCAGCTTTTTTAACACCTGTTAAAATATCAGAAATAATGTCCATTGGTTCTTCATCTCTTGGATTATCCGAAGTAATTACTGTTAAATCAGCAAGCTTAGATGAAACCTCACCCATTTCAAAACGTCTTGCTTTAGCACGATTTCCACCGCAACCAAACAAACATACTAATCTTTGTGGTTCATATTTTTTAAGTGCTTTAAGAAGACTTTCTAATGACATTGCATTATGTGCATAATCAATCATTAATGTATATCTTTTTGTTACAGGTACGATTTCAATTCTTCCTTTAACAGTAACATCTTTTAAAGCTTTTTGAATGATTTCTGGTTTAATTTCAAAGTAATTGCAAATTGCAATTGCAGTTAATGAATTGTAAACACTAAATGATCCTGGAACATTTACTTCTACATCAAAATCACATTCACCTGAAACATGATATTTAACACCTAATTCACCATGTGCTTTTTTTAATTCAACATTTTTAGCAACTAAATCATTTGTATCATTGTAACCAAATTTTAAAACATCACATGTGTGACCTTTTAAAATTTCTTCTACATGTTCACTGTCTCCGTTAAAGATTCCTTTTTTACACTGTCTAAATAATAAACTCTTACAATATGTATATTCATCGAAATCTTTGTGTTCATTTGTTCCAATATGATCTGGTTCTAAGTTAGTAAATACACCTATATCAAACACAAATCCTTCTACACGACTTAATTTTAAAGCCTGTGAAGATACTTCCATAACAACTGCATCTAAACCAGCATCAACCATTTCTCTAAAATATTTCTGAACAACAAATGATTCTGGAGTAGTATTAGCTGATGGAATTTTTTTATCTCCAATGATAGTCTCTATTGTACCAATTAAACCTGTTTTAATACCTGCAGATTCAAGAATTGATTTTACCATGTATGTAGTCGTTGTCTTGCCTTTAGTTCCTGTAATACCAATAGTTTTAATTTCTTTTGAAGGATAACCAAAGTATGCCGCAGACATATAAGCTAATGCTTTTCTTGAATTCTCAACTTTAATTACTGTAACATTTTCATCTACTTCTACGTCTTTTTCAACAACAACACATGCTGCGCCTTTTTGTACGACGTCTGGAATAAATTCATGTGCATCTCTTACAGTTCCAGAAATACATACAAACACTGAACCTTCTTCAACTTTTCTTGAATCATATACAAGTGTTGTGATTTCTTTATCTACATCACCTTGTACTAAAGTATAATCTAATTTTTCTACTAATTGTTTAATTGTCATCTTCAAACCTCTTTTTTAATTAATCTTTAAGTCAAACTATATATTTCCGTTAAAAACTTCTGTCGCTGGGCCAGTCATAAATACGTGATTCGATTCTCTATCATATTCAATCACTAAATCACCGCCTAATAAATGGACTAACACTTTATCCTTTGTGTAATTATTCAAAATACAAGCCATTACACACGCGCAAGTTCCTGTTCCACATGCAAATGTTTCAGCTGAACCTCTTTCCCATACTCTCATAGAAACTTCGCTATCGCTTATAATTTCTACAAACTCTGTATTTGTTCTCTTAGGAAAAAGAGCATTATTTTCGAAAATTGGTCCATATTTTTCAATTTCAAAATTCTTTACATCATCAACAAATACAACTGCGTGTGGATTTCCCATTGAAACACAAGTCATTTTCCATTCTCTATCACCAATTGTCACTGGATAATCAACTACTTTATCCAAATCTAATGCAACTGGTATATCTTTAGCTGAGAAAATAGGTTCTCCCATATCAACACGAACTGTTTCAACTTTACCATCTTTAACATTAAGTACTAAATGTTTGATTCCTGCTCCTGTCTCAACATCAACTTCTTCTTTATCTGTCAATTTATGATCGTACACGTATTTTCCAACGCATCTGACACCATTTCCACACATTTCGGCCTCTGATCCATCTGCATTAAAAATACGCATTCTAAAATCAGCACAATCTGATGGTCCAATTGTAATTAATCCGTCTGAACCAATCCCAAAATGTCTGTCACTAACTTTAATTGACATTTTTGCGAAATCATCTATTTTTTCTTCGAATAAGTTAACATACACATAATCATTTCCACAACCATGCATTTTTGTAAATTTCATTTTAAAATCACCTATTCCTTCCTTCTCAGCTTAATAAACTCTATCTACATTCCATAGTATATGATATATAACACAATTTTTATTAAAAACAAATAATGTGCTTTATATATTGCAAATTGTGCTTTTTAAGTGTAACATATAGCTACAGGGAGGTTTATAATCATGAATTCATATAATCGAACAGGTTATTTAAAATCAAACTTTAAAATATTTCACTTAAAAGACCAAAAAAAACATGATATTGAATATCACTATCATGATTTTCATAAAATATTAATTTTCTTAAGCGGTAATGTCACCTACTCAATTGAGGGACGTTCCTATGAGCTTCAACCTAATGATATTGTTTTTGTAAATTCTGGCGAAGTTCATAAACCAATTATTAATGACAATTCAACTTATGAGCGCATAATTATATATATTTCAAAGGACTATTTAGATAGTTATAGTGAAAAAAATAATGACTTAAGTCTTTGTTTTAAAAAAGCCTCTAGTAACAAATCTCACGTCCTACGTGTACATTCTTTTTCAAACAGTAAACTTGGCAGTATTACTAAAGAACTTGAGGCCTCTTTTAATACAGATGCATATGCTAATGATTTGTATCATAACATTTTATTTCTAGAATTTATGATACAGCTTAATAGATTATCAATTAACGATGGAATTGAATATATTAAGAATTCATCTCCTAATCAAAAAATTGTTGAAATAATTAATTATGTAAATAATAATTTGACAGATGAGATTTCCATTGATTCTCTTGCAAAAACTTTTTTCTTAAGTCGCTATTATTTAATGCATATTTTCAAAGAAGAAACCGGGTACACTATTGGAAACTACATTACAAATAAAAGACTTCTTCTTGCAAAAGATTTTATACTTCATGGAATGCCCATAACTGCCGCCTGCTATGAAAGTGGTTTTAAAAATTACTCTACGTTCTCACGAGCTTATAAAAAGACATTCGGAACCACACCAACAAATGCTTTTAAAGAGTCTTAACATATTTAATTACAAAAAATTTAAAGGAGCTACATATGTAGCTCCTTTTATAATAATTGTGGTCTTTATATTAAGTCTTCATATAAGGTAACGCTTTAGAAAATCACCTTAAATTTCAACGAAATACCATTATATTCTACACGTTTTTTTCTTATGCGTCAATAGATGCCATGAATGAAGGAATAAGTTGTTTCTTTCTAGATACAACACCCTCTAACCATAAACTATCATCGCCTGTAGCATTTGGATATGCTTTACTAGCAATTTCTCTTGCACCTTCTCCACCACAGATTAAATCTGTAGATTCTGTTAAAATATCTGTTAACATAACAAATATCATATCGATTTTCTTTTCGGCAATCATGTCATCAAGAGCTGGAATTAAACGAGCTTTAACTTCATCTAATTGTTTTTTACCCATAGCACTTACTTGATCTACACCAAATGCAATATCGCCAGCATGGAAGATTTTGAAATCTTGATTTAAAATTTCTTCAACTGTTTTCTCAGCGAAATTACTTCCTGCTTCAAACATCTTAATAGCTAATTCTTCTACTTCTACTCCTGCTATCTTGGCTAATTCTTCTCCTGCCATTTTATCAACTGGTGTACATGTAGGTGAGCGGAACATAAGAGTATCTGAAATAATTGCAGAACATAACAAGCCAGCAATTTTTGGTTCAATTTCAACACCATTTTCTTTGTACATCTGATATACAATAGTACCTGTACATCCTAATGGTTGGTTTCTAAAATAAACTGGTGCAAGTGTCTGTAAATCACCAATTTTATGATGATCGATAATTTCAACAACTTCTGCATCATCAATATTATCTAATGCCTGAGATTTTTCATTATGGTCAACTAAGATAATCTGTTTTTTATCGAAGCTTAATAAATTACGTCTTGAAATCATACCAATATAGTTCATGTCATCATCTACAACAGGGAAATCTCTATGTCTAACCTCTGACATTGTCTTTTTAACGTCAGATAATAAATCATCTAATGTAAATGTTGTAAAATTCTCTCTTGCCATGAAAAATTTAATAGGCATACTCTGGTTAATTAAACGAGCAGCTGTAAATGTATCATAAGGTGTGCTAATGATAACAACTTCTTTTTCTTTTGCAGCTTCTAAAACCTTCTCGCTTGCGCCAAAACCATTACTTACAACGATACAGCTACAATTTTCTTCGATTGCAAGAAGTTGAGAATCTTCTCTATCACTTAAAATAACTAAATCATCAGATTCAATCTTATCTTTTAATACTTCTGCTGTAGCTGTTCCGATAACAACTTTACCTTTAACAAAGTATCCATGTTCGTTACCAATTAATAATTTACCAGCTAATGTTTCAATAATATTTTTGTATTGTGTTCTAGCGATAGCTAATGTTTCATTATCGTATACATCCATGTATGACTCTGCGATATCGCCAGTAACAATTAAGCCTTCAAGTTTATTTCTTGTATTAACAACTGGTAATGTAGCAACATTTTGATCTTTCATCATATCCCAAGCTTTTCTGATTGAAATATGGCTACTTACACCTTCTGTTTTACGGATTTTAATATCCTTAACCTGTGAGCCTGCATCTAACACTAATTCAGGAGCTTCAATGCCAAATCTTTCTAAAACATATGCTGTTTCTGGATTAACATCACCAGCTCTTCTAGCTTCAAATTCAACTTCTTCATTTTTGTTGATTGCATTTTTTAAATGTGCATAAGAAATAGCAGAACAAATTGAATCTGAATCCGGATGTTTATGTCCTACTACCCAAACTTTCTTTTTTTCCATATAAAAATCTCCTATTGTATAATTTATATTTAAAATAATATTAATTAAATTATTATTAATTACGTGTAAAAATATGTGCAAAATATTAATTTTTAAAAATAACACACAATATCTGTTATACTAGAAAATCCCATACCTGTCAACCTTTTGCACAAAAAAACACAGACCTAATCACTAGGTCTGCGTTAATTGATATACATCTTTAAGATACTAGTTTTATTGTATAGGTGATACGTTTGTTGCCTGTGGGCCTTTTTCTCCATCAACTACTTCAAATTCAACTTTTTCCCCATCTTTGAGTTCCTTGAATCCTTCCATGTTGATAGCTGAAAAATGTACAAACACATCTTTTCCTGCTTCATCTTATAAAAAACCATACCCTTTTTTTGCATTAAACCATTTTACTGTACCCTGCATAACTAAATTCCTCCTACCTATTAATTAAACTATTTACAACAATTAAAGAGTAACACAACCACTAGGTAATGTCAATAATTTTCAGAAAATTTTCTCTTATACTATTGTTTTGTTATTCTTTTTTTAGTGATACATCCATTTGTGGATAAGGAATGTTAATATGATGTAAATCTAACTGATTTTTTATCTCTTCTGTCAAATCCCATTTAACGTTCCAATAATCCTCACTTTTAACCCATACTCTAAGTCGCATGTCAACAGCGCTTTCTCCAAGATCAGAAACAAAAACTTTAATTTCTTTATCTCTAAGAATTCTCTCATCGCCTACTGCAATATTTCTTAAAATCGTTTTTACAATGGACAAATCTGATTCATAACCTACACCAACTGTTAAATCAACCATTCTTTCATCCATTTTAGATACATTTGTCAAACTAGTATTTGATAATGTACCATTTGGTATAAGAATCATTCTATTATCAACAGTTAATAATTTAGTATAAAAAATAGTTATTTCATGAACAGTTCCTTCTTCTTTTGAACTGTTATTAATAATATAATCTCCAACTACGAAAGGTTTTAATAATAAAATTAAAACGCCACCTGCGAAATTTGATAAGCTGCCTTGTAAAGCAAGACCCATTGTTAAACCTGCCGAACCAACAAGTGCTACAACAGAACTTGCAAGTCCAAATTTTGCAAGCACTCCCATACCTATTAAAATATAAATTGAATATTTAACTAATGAACATAAAAAAGTATTTACACCTTTTTCTACACCAAATTTATTTAGTGATTTGTTCATTATCTTAATTACCGCTTTTACTATTTTTCTAGCAATAAATATAACAAGAATAACTAATAAAATGTTAAGAATAAAGTCTAATCCTTGTGGGATTAAATCTTCTAACCATTTTTTTATGATTGAAGGTTTTTCAACAACATTTTGTACTGCATCTGCTGCATTATCTGACATTTTATTAATCTTATCTTCTGTTGTTTCTTTTGCTATGAAACCGTAAAGTATATTAGGTATTTTCCCAGTAGTTCCAAAAAATTCAAGCAAATTCATCCTTAATACTTCCTTCCATATAAATATTTCACAGATAGTATACCATAGAATGATCTATAATCAAAGTCAAAACGCTTTCATCTATTTAACTTTTCTAACTCTTAATACACCATCAATTGCTCGTAATTTTTCTAATACATCTTCATCGATCTTAGAGTCAACATCAATAAGAGAATATGCGTAATCGCCTTTACCTTTATTAGTTAAATCTGATACGTTAACATCAGCATCTTTTAAAATTGTCGTATACTGAGCAATCATACCTTTATTATTTCTATGAAGAATGCTTATTCTTCCCTCGCTATTACAAGCACCCATACTACAATCTGGGAAGTTTACAGAATGAACGATATTTCCATTTTCAATAAAATCGCGTACTTCTCTGACTGCCATCATTGCACAGTTATCTTCTGATTCTGCTGTTGACGCCCCTAAATGTGGAGTTACTATACAATTTTTTACGCCTGCCGTTGTTTCATTAGGAAAATCTGATACATACTTTCCTAACTCATCATTAGCTAACGCCTCTACTACCGCCTCTTCATCAACTAATAAATCTCTTGCAAAATTAAGTAATACAGCATTTGATTTCATCATTGATATTGCATCTTTATCAATCATTTTTTTAGTAGATTCAACGAGTGGCACATGAATTGTAATAAAATCACAATTTTTATAGATATCCTCAACGTTGCTAATGTGTTTTATGTTATGTGACAAATTCCAAGCTGCATTAACGGATATATAAGGATCATAACCATATACTTCCATTCCAAGATGTTGTGCTGCATTTGCAACTAAAACACCGATTGCGCCTAAACCGATTACACCTAATTTTTTGCCTAAAATTTCATGTCCGGCAAATTTCTTTTTTTGTTTTTCAGCACTTTTAGCAATTAAGTCATCATCCTGATTATCTATAATCCACTCTACTCCACCGAAAATATCTCTTGAAGCATATAACATACCTGCTAAAACTAATTCTTTTACTCCATTTGCATTTGCTCCAGGTGTGTTAAATACAACAATACCCTTTTCAGCACATTTATCTAATGGAATATTATTAACTCCTGCTCCAGCTCTTGCAATTGCTAACAAAGAATCAGGCAATTCTAAGTCATGCATTGCACAACTTCTTACTAAAGCAGCCTGAGCTTCATTTAAATTATCAACTTTATTATATTCTTTAGAAAATAATTTTAATCCTACATCTGCGATAGGATTTAAGCATGTATAATTAAACATTTTCTACTCCTTACTTTTTATTGTGTTTTTTGTTTTGATGTTACTATTTTTTTGTTTCTATTGCTTTTTTTGTGTTTGTTCTTATCTTTTTTATTGCTGTATTATACTTTATTTATTGTTTTTTTCAAACTCTCTCATAAATTCAACTAATTTTACAACACCTTCTTTTGGCATTGCATTGTAAATAGAAGCTCTCATACCACCAACTGTTCTATGTCCTTTTAAGTTAACAAAACCAGCTTCGGCTGCCTCTTTTACAAATTTTGCATCTAAGTCTTTATCACCAGTTACAAAAGGAACATTCATCAATGAACGATCTTCCTTTTCAACTGTTCCCTTAAACATTTCACTTTCATCAAGGAAATCGTATAAAATTTTAGCCTTTTCTTCATTAAGCTCCTTCATTTTTTCAAGTCCACCTAATTTTTTAAGCCATTTAAATACTTTGCCACAAATATAAATATTGTAACAAGGTGGTGTATTATAAAGTGAATCATTATCAGCCTGTGTCTTATATTTTAACATCGTTGGTGTAAAAGGCATTACATCATCTTTTACTAAATCTTTTCTAATAATTACCACTACAACACCTGCTGGTCCAACATTTTTTTGGACCCCACCATAAATAAGAGCATACTTACTTACATCAACAGGTTCAGACAAGAAACAAGATGAAACATCTGCTACTAAATCAACGCCTTTTGTATTAGGTAATTCTTTATACTTTGTTCCATAAATTGTATTATTTTCACAAATATAAACGTAGTCCATATCATCAGTAATTGGTAAATCTGAACAATCAGGAATATAAGAAAAATTTTTATCTGCGGATGAAGCAAGTTCAATTACTTCCCCATATTTTTTTGCTTCGGCTGCTGCCTTTTTAGCCCACTGACCAGTAATAATATAACCAGCTTTTTTATTTCTCATCAAATTCATTGGGATTGCAGAAAACTGCTGTGAAGCTCCTCCCTGTAAAAATAAAACATAATAATTGTCTGGTATATTCATTAATTCTCTTAAATCAGCCTCTGCTTCTTTAATAATGTTATCATACACTTTTGAACGATGGCTCATCTCCATCACAGACATTCCGCATCCTTTATAATCAAGCATTTCCTCTGCTGCTTCTTTTAAAACTTCCTCTGGTAAAACGGCCGGTCCTGCTGAAAAATTATATACTCTACTCATTTTAAACTTCCTCCTAATTCTATACAAAAATTATTTTTATAAATCATTTTCATCAAACGATTCACTAATTGGTGCACCTGGTGCCACCATTGGCCATACCTTATCATCCGAGTCAATTATACAATCAATAACATATGGGCCATCGCATTTTAGAGCTTCATCTAGTGCACTCTCAAATTCTTCTCTAGTAGTTACTCTTTTTGCTATTGCACCTAAACCTGTTGCAACTTTAACAAAATCAACACCATCATCTAATACTGTCGCTGAATAACGTTTGCCATAGAAAAGATTTTGCCACTGACGAACCATTCCTAAAACATGATTATTTACTATTATCTGAATAAGTGGAAGATGCTCTCTTGCTGCCGTTGCAATTTCATTTAAGTTCATTCTAAAGCATCCATCACCTGCAATATTTACTACTTGTTTATTTTTTAATGCAACCTGAGCTCCTATAGCAGCTCCAAGTCCGTATCCCATTGTTCCTAAACCACCCGATGTAAGTAATGTATGTGGTTTTTTATATTTATAAAACTGAGCCGCCCACATTTGATGTTGACCAACTTCTGTCACAATTACTGCATCACCTTTTGTTTTTTCATATAATTTTTCAACTAGGAATGGACCACTTAGACCTTCTTTAGGATATGTTAAAGGATATTTTTCTTTGTAAGAATATATTTCATCTAACCATTCTTTATGGTTAGCTTTTGTTAATTTTGGATTTAATAATTTTAATATTCCCTTTACATCTCCAATTACAGAAGCATCTACTCTAATATTTTTATTTATTTCAGCTGCATCAATCTCAAACTGTAATATTTTAGCATTTTTAGCAAATTCATTTGGATTACCAATAACTCTATCTGAAAATCTAACACCTATTGCAATCAATAGATCGCACTTACTAACACCTATATTCGAAGTCTTAGTACCATGCATACCTAACATTCCCGTATAATTTGCTTTTGTACCATCATAAGCACCTTTTCCCATTAAAGAATCACATACAGGCGCATCAACTAAATCAACAAATTGAGCTAATTCTTCTGATGCTTCTGATATTACAGCTCCTCCTCCAACAAAAATAAATGGTTTTTTTGCTTCTTCAATCAATTTTACTGCATTATCTATTTCGTCTAAATCAATTTCTGTTGAATTTAACTTTATTTCTATTTTTTTACCATTTTGAAGTACTTTATGAACTCTTGATAATAAATCTGTATCTTTTTTAGTTGCTTTTTTCTGTGGTACAAATTCATACTCTACTGTTGCACCAGTAACATCTTTAGCTATATCTACTAAAACCGGACCTGGTCTACCACTTTTAGCTATTGAAAACGCCCTTCTCATAGTAGGTGCTAAGTCTTTTACATCTTTAACAATAAAATTATGCTTTGTGATAGGCATAGTAATTCCAGCTATATCAATTTCTTGAAATGAATCTTTTCCTAATAAAGGAACTGTTACATTACATGTAATTGCAACAACTGGAACTGAATCCATATATGCAGTTGCTATTCCTGTTACTAAATTTGTAGCACCTGGGCCCGATGTTGCAAAACAAACACCAACTTTTCCTGTTGCCCTTGCATATCCGTCTGCTGCATGTGCAGCTCCTTGTTCATGAGATGTTAAAACATGATGTATTTTATTTTGTTTATATAACGCATCATAAACATTTAAGATTGCTCCACCTGGATATCCAAATACTGTGTCTACACCCTGTTCTCTCAAGCTTTCTAATACTACTTCTGCTCCTGTTATTTTCATTCTCATGTCCCCTTAATCTTTATTAAGCTTTAAAATTATTTTCTAAAATAGCTCCTCTGTTACCTGATGTAACCATCTGTGCATATCTTGCTAAATAGCCTGTTTTAACCTTTGGTTCTCTTGGCTGCCATTTTTTACGTCTTTCTTCAAGAACTGCATCATCTACATCTAAGTCCAATTTCATATTTGGAATATCAATTTTAATAATATCGCCTTCTTCAACTAACGCAATTGGGCCTCCGAGTGCAGCTTCTGGTGATACATGTCCGATAGATGCTCCTCTTGATGCACCTGAAAAACGACCATCTGTAATAAGTGCAACAGAACTGCCTAATCCCATTCCTGCAATAGCGGATGTTGGATTAAGCATTTCTCTCATACCTGGTCCACCTTTTGGGCCTTCGTATCTAATTACTACAACGTCTCCTGGCACAATTTTTCCGCCTTTAATAGCTGAAATTGCATCCTCTTCGCAATCAAAAACTCTAGCTGGTCCTTCATGTACCATCATCTCTTCAACAACTGCAGATCTTTTTACTACTGAACCATCTGGAGCTAAGTTTCCTTTTAATACTGCAAGACCACCTGTTTTTGAATAAGGATTTTGTGTTGTCCTAATTACTTCTGTATTTAAATTAACGGCATTTTTTATATTTTCACCTATTGTTTTTCCTGTAACTGTCATACATTCTGTATTTATTAAACCAATATCAGCTAATTCTTTCATGACAGCATACACTCCACCTGCTTCATTTAGGTCTTCCATATAAGTTGGACCTGCTGGTGCAAGATGACATAAATTTGGAGTTTTTTCGCTAATTGGATTTGCAAATGAAATATCAAAATCGAAACCAACCTCATGTGCAATAGCTGGTAAATGTAACATTGAATTTGTTGAACAACCTAATGCCATATCTACTGTTAATGCATTTAATATAGCATCTTTAGTCATAATATCTCTTGGACAAATATTTTTTCTATACATTTCCATAACAGCCATTCCTGCGCGTTTAGCAAGTTTAATTCTCTCTGAATAAACTGCAGGAATAGTTCCGTTTCCTCTTAATCCCATTCCTAATGCTTCTGTCAAACAATTCATCGAATTTGCGGTATACATTCCTGAACATGAACCACATGTAGGACAAACTTTTTCTTCATATTCTTTAACGTCATCTTCTGTCATTGTTCCTGATGCATAAGCACCAACTGCTTCAAACATTGAAGATAAACTTCGTTTTTTTCCACCAATTCTTCCTGCTAACATTGGTCCACCTGAAACAAAAACAGTTGGAACATTAATTCTAGCTGCCGCCATCAACAATCCTGGTACATTTTTGTCACAGTTTGGAACCATTACCAATGCATCAAATTGATGTGCAAGTGCCATACATTCTGTAGAATCAGCTATTAAATCCCTTGTTACTAAGGAATATTTCATTCCAACGTGACCCATGGCAATACCATCACATACTGCGATTGCTGGAAATACAACTGGCATTCCACCTGCTTCTGCTACGCCAAGCTTAACTGCGTTAACAATTTTATCAATATTCATATGACCTGGAACAATCTCATTATATGAACTCACAATACCTACTAGAGGTTTTTTAATTTCTTCTGGAGTAAATCCCAATGCATTTAATAAACTTCTTGCTGGAGCCTGCTGCATTCCAGCTTTCATATTATCACTTTTCATAATATAAACTTCCTTCCTGATTTATTCGCCAAATCATATTTTATGGTAAAACAAAAATGGAAAAATTTCAAGCTTTTTTACTGTAATGTATGACAGTAAATTTCTTTTACTATTAAATCTCCAATTTCTTTCGTACCAACTTGGGTAATTTTCACATTATTCTTACTATTATTTTCTGCATCCTGAGGCATAATATCAATCGTTCTATATCCCTTTTCTAAAACCTTTTGTACTGCATTCTCAATCTCTTTTGCCTCGTTATCTAAATCAAATGAATATCTAAGCATCATCGCTGCACTTAAAATTGTTGCAATTGGATTTGCAATCCCCTTTCCTGCAATATCTGGAGCCGAACCACCGCTAGGCTCATATAATCCGAATTTCGTGTCATTTAAACTTGCAGATGAAAGCATACCAATTGATCCTGTTATCATACTTGCTTCATCTGATAAAATATCTCCAAACATATTTTCAGTTAAAATTACATCAAATTGTTTCGGATCCTTTACTAATTGCATAGCTGCATTATCCACTAACATATGCTCATATTCTACTTCTGGATAATCTTTTGCAACATCATTAACAACACATCTCCATAATCTAGATGAATCTAATACATTTGCTTTATCAACTGACGTTACCTTTTTGTTTCTTTTCATTGCAATATCAAAAGCTCTTATAGCTATTCTTCTGATTTCATTTTCATTATATGTCAATGTATCTGTCGCAGTTTTTACACCATCAACTTCTTTTGTATATCTTTTTCCAAAATAAAGTCCACCTGTAAGTTCTCTCATTATCATCAAATCAAAACCACTCTCTACAATATCTTCTCTTAGTGGACATGCTTTTTTTAATTCTTTATATAAATATGCAGGACGTAAATTTGCAAAAAGATTTAGTGCTTTTCTAATTTTTAAAAGTCCTGCTTCTGGTCGTAATTCTGGTGCTAATTTATACCATGGTGAAGTTGAAGTATTTCCACCTATTGAGCCCATCAAAATTGCATCCTGTTTTTTTGCTGTTTCAATTGCTTCATCTGTTAGCGGAACACCTGTTGCATCTATTGAACAACCACCCATTAGAATTTTAGTATAATTAAATACATGATTATATTTTTTAGCTATAGCATCTAAAACTTTTTTTGCTTCTCCTACTACTTCTGGTCCGATTCCATCTCCTTCAATTAAACCAATTTTATATTCCATCTTCTTATTCCTCCATCATAATTTATAATTATTTTTTTATATATTATTTACATATTGTTGCTGTTTATCATTATTTGTTTATTGTTTTTCATTAAAATTTTATATATATGTATGAAACACATGTGATACTGTCCTTTTTATAAGGACTTATAGTATATATCGTATATTTATTCAAATTTTCATACTATTCCTAAAATTTATAGACTACTTCTGATAATATAACAAAACAAAGCTTTTTACAACAGTTCTAACTATGGTATTTTTTTATGTTTTTTATAAATTATTTTCATAATATTTTAGCTTTTTTATTCCTTATAGTAATATCTTGTAAAAATAAAAAAGATCCTTATAACGACATCTTTTAAAAATAAAAAAAGATGCTATCCTTATGGTCACAATTTAACAATAACCACAAAAATAGCATCTAATAGATTTATTTTCTAATTATTTTCTAATTATTTTTTAGAATCTTTTGCTTTTTCTACTTGAGAAATAGCCTGTTTCTGCATTGGAATACGGCAATTTCTATTATTACCAAATTCTACAATTACTAAATCTTCCTGAATGTCAATAACTGTTCCATAAAAACCAGCAGTAATAAGAACTGTATCTCCAACTTCAAGTTCTTTTAACATAATTTCTTTTTGCTGTTGTTCTTTCTTTTGTGGTTTGATCATAAAGAAATACATGATAACAAACATAATAACTAAAAGACCAATTGAAAGGAAATTAGCCCCTGCTTGAGATGCAGCTAATAAAATTGTATTCATATATCTATCCTCCTAAGCTTCCTTTAAATTCTATTCATAATAAAATATGACTAGACACAAATACATATTCATTTTACACAAATTTTAAAAAGGATACAAGTTTTTTTAGTTATTTTCTTGCTCTTTTTCACGATTAATTTGTCCCATATTGTATAATTTTTCTTCTTTATAACTTTTAAATCTACCTTCTTCAAGTGATGTACGAATTTCTTCCATCATAGTGTTATAAAAATATAAATTATGTAATACGCAAAGTCTCATTCCAAGCATCTCTTTTGCTTTCAATAAATGACGAATATATGCTCTTGAATATGACTGACAAGCAGGACAAGAACATCCCTCTTCGATAGGTCTCATATCCTTTTCATATTTCTTATTAAACAAATTGATTTTGCCTTGATTTGTATAAACATGACCGTGACGACCATTTCTACTTGGATATACACAATCAAAGAAATCAATTCCACGTTCTACACCTTCTAAAATGTTGGCCGGAGTACCAACTCCCATAAGATATGTTGGTTTATTAACTGGTAAATGAGGCACTACCGCATCTAGCACACTATACATTTGCTCATGTGATTCTCCTACTGCAAGTCCACCAACCGCATATCCATCTAAATCCATTTCTGAAATTCTTTTAGCGTGATCAATACGAATATCATCATAAACAGCACCTTGATTTATACCAAATAATAATTGTTCCTTATTAACTGTATCCTCAAGTGAGTTAAGTCTTGCCATCTCTTTTTTACATCTTTCAAGCCATCTTGTAGTTCTTGCTACTGAATCAATTACGTACTTTCTTTCAGCTAATGCCGGTGGGCATTCATCAAATGCCATGGCAATTGTTGAGCCAAGGTTAGACTGAATTTGCATACTTTCTTCTGGTCCCATAAAAATTTTACGGCCATCTATATGTGAATTAAAATACACACCTTCTTCTTTGATTTTTCTAAGTTGTGCTAATGAAAACACCTGGAATCCGCCTGAATCTGTTAAAATTGGTCTATCCCAATTCATAAATTTATGTAAGCCACCAACTTCTTTTATAAGTTTGTCGCCTGTTCTAACATGTAAATGATAAGTATTAGAAAGTTCCACTTGACATTTAATATTTTTTAAATCATTTGTTGAAACTGCTCCCTTAATAGCAGCAACAGTACCAACATTCATAAAAACTGGAGTCTGAATATCTCCATGAGTTGTATGAAATACGCCTCGTTTTGCTCTTCCTTCTTGCTTCAATAATTCGTATTTTGCCATTATTGATCTCCTTTTTTCTCTACTTGTGATAACTTAAGTTCAATTTCTAAAACACAGTTAGACGAACCTTTAGAAAAATAAAATTATATTCTTCCAAAATGAAACCACTGAAGTTTAATTATATACCCTTTGCGCCATTTTTACCACACCATAATATAATTTTTTATTTTTATTCATTTTTATTTCTATTTTTGTTATAATTATAGTTAGTTTTAATAAAAGGAGATTTTAATATGGCAGGGTCAATTTTTGGGAAAAATTTCACTATTACAACATGGGGCGAATCTCATGGTAAAGGTCTAGGTGTTGTTATTGATGGATGTCCAGCTGGCTTAGAGCTTTCTAGCGATGACATTCAGGTATTTTTAGATAGACGCAAACCTGGTCAATCAAACATCACAACACAAAGAAAAGAAGATGATAAAGTAACTATTTTATCTGGTGTTTTTAAGGGACAAACAACCGGAACACCTATTTCTTTAATTGTAGAAAATACTAATCAAAAATCGAAAGATTATTCACAAATTGCAAACTATTATCGTCCTGGTCATGCTGATTTTGGCTTTGACATGAAATACGGTTTTCGTGATTACAGAGGTGGTGGCCGTTCTTCTGGTCGCGAAACTATCGGTCGAGTTGCTGCTGGTGCAATTGCGAGCAAAATTTTAAATCAACTAGGTATTAACCTACTCTGTTATACCAAATCAATTGGCGGAATAAATATTGATTATGCTAATTTTGATAAAGATTTTATTAACAAAAATAAATTATATATGCCTGATCGAAATGCTTACGAAGAGGCAGATACCTATTTAGCAAAATGTATCGAAAACAAGGATTCTGCTGGTGGAATAATTGAATGTGTAATCGAGGGAATGCCAGCTGGTATCGGCGAACCTGTTTTTGACAAATTAGATGCTCAACTTGCTAAAGCAATTTTTTCTATTGGTGCTGTAAAAGGATTTGAAATCGGAGATGGATTTGAAGTTGCACAATCAACTGGTTCGTATAATAATGATGCTTTTTGTATAATTAATAATGAAATTTCTAAAAAAACAAATCATGCAGGCGGAATTTTAGGTGGAATGTCTGATTCAAGTCCTATCATATTTAGAACAGCTATTAAACCAACACCTTCTATCGCCTCAAAGCAACAGACAATTACATGTGATGGCGATGAAATAGAAATTTCAATTACGGGACGTCATGATCCTATTATTGTTCCTAGAGCCGTTGTCGTAGTTGAATCAATGGCTGCAATTACTGTTTTAGATTTACTTCTCGAAAATATGCATGCTCGACTAGATTCTATTGAAGAATTTTATATGAGATAAAAAATATTATACTGTACTATAAAACATCATACAAATCTCAATAAAACCACAAAAAATACCGACCTCCAATCGTTAGATTTTTGGTCTAACTTTTGAAGGTCGGTACATTTTTACGAAGTACGGTCTTTTTCGTTTCTTATAATATAATAATTTAATTAAAATTCATTACGCTTATTATCTTATGCTTCTTCATTACACTCATGCATTGTCATCTGTGTCTCTGTAGAATTCCATGATTCTAATTTATTTTTTAAGATATTTGATACAACAACTGCGCATGAAGCATCACCTGTTATGTTAACTGTTGTTCTACCCATATCAAAAATACGATCCACACCTGCCACAAGAGCAATTCCTGCAATTGGTAAACCAACTGACTGTAATACCATAGCTAACATTATCATACCTGCTCCTGGAACTCCAGCTGTACCAATTGAAGCAAGTGTTGCTGTTACTACAATTGTAAGCAGTTGCATTGGTGTCATGTGAATTCCAAAACATGAAGCAATAAATATTACACAAACACCTTGATAAATTGCTGTTCCGTCCATGTTAATAGTTGCACCAAGTGGTAATACGAATGATGAAACTTCTTCTTTTACACCAATTTCTTTTGTACATTCTAAGTTAAGTGGTAATGTACCTACTGATGATGCACTTGAAAATGCGAATAAAATTGCAGGCATCATACCTTTGAAAAATTTAATTGGGCTTGTTCCACCTAATGTACCAACTGCTACTGAATAAACAATAATTGCATGAAGAATATAAGCAACATATGCTGCTAATAATACCATTGCTAAAGAACCGATAATTGTTGGACCGTTTTTAGCAACTACAGGCATTAATAAACAAAATACACCAATTGGAGATAATTTTAGAATCATTTCCATAGCTTTCATGAAAATGTCATTTGCAATCTCTATTGCTTTTATAGCTGGTTGTGCTTTTTCTCCTGAAAGAATAACTGCAAAACCGAGAATCAATGCCATAACAATTACTTGTAACATATTAGCTTCAGTAATAGGAGCTAAAAAGTTTGATGGAAAAATATTAACAATTGTATCCATTACAGACTGACCTTTTTGAGCTGCATATGTAACACCTTTGGGTGATATTAATGGAAATGCCCCTGAAAAGATATTAGCTACTCCCAAACCAATTGCTGTTGCAAAAGCTGTTGTACAAAAATAATATAAAAGAGTTAGTCCGCCAACGGCACCTACTTTTTTAATATCTCTCATTGAAACAACGCCTGCCATTATAGAAAATAGAACGATAGGTCCTACAATAAACTTAACTAAATTCAAGAAAATAGTACCAAATGGTTGAATGTATGTCTCTGCAAAACCTGCATTCTTACCACATGCTAAACCACATACAATAGCTAAAACTAAAGCTATAAATATTTGCATTGCAAGCGATAGTTTTTTTCCTTTTTTCTTAGATGAATTAACACTTGTATTAGTATTCATTATTTTGTTTCCTTCCTAGTCTCTGACTACGTGATTTTTCTTATATTAGTTTACTATAAAAGGACATTATCGTCAATTGGTTTTTGAATTTTTATCTTTTCAAATATTCATTGATGCTTTTTTATACATATTATTTTTTTATGTTTTTACCTAATTATCAACATTTCGTCCTAATATATTGTCTATCTTTTATAAGTAATTCATATTAAAAAAATGTGTTTTGCAAGTTTATTTTATATTTCTTGCAATTTTATTTATTTTATATATTTTTTCAAGAAAAAAATCCTGTTCTTACAGTTTACTTAATATCAAGGCTAAAACTGAGGCATTTTAGCGCGATATCTTGTCTTGTAAAAACAGGATTTGTAGTTTTATATTTTTAATTTAATTCTAAGAATTTTTTTAACTTATTGATATCACCATCAGCATAGCAATAACCGTCCATTCCAGCTGCTTTTGATGCTGTGATATTATCTTCTAAATCGTCAATAAATAAACATGTTGATGGATCTAGATTAAATTTTTCAAAAAATCTAACGTAAATTTCTCTTTGTGGTTTTAATAATTTTTCTGGTGCAGAATAGAATACACCATCAAATAAATCTGCATTAGGTATAACTTCCTTATACATTTTAGGTAAACGTGCACTTGCATTTGACAAGATATATACATTATGTCCCTTATCTTTTAATGCTCTAACCACTTCACCCATTTCATTGTTTGGTTGCATACATACTTTATTCCATGTTTCAAAACTTTTTCTGCCGACTTCTCTAGCTTCATCAGTTTCAAAACGATCTAACATTCTTTGAAGAGCTTTCTCCTCTGTGATTAGACCACCATCAAGCATTTCCCATTCAATTGAGTTAAATATGATTAATCTAACCTCTCTGATAATTTTTTCATCATCAGTAAATTGTCTTGCTGCTGCATCTGAATCATATTTTACTAAAACATTTCCCATATCAAATACAATATTCTTATATTTCATTTTAAGTCTCCTTTATTTATATATATTCATGCCATTTTAGATAATAATAACATGGTAAATAACAGATGTATTTTTACCTATTATCATTATGGTATATTTTTTTAAGAATTCTTGGTTGCATAATTAAAAAGTAAATCAATACAAGTATTGAAACAAGAGTCCAACTTATAGGATAACAACTTAATATTTCCTGCAATGAACCACCTGGTACAATAAATTTTACCCAAACTGCTCTAAATGCACATATTCCTAATAAATTAGCAATCGTAGAAACCATTACATAATTTTCTGCTCTAAGTGTTGCAGATAAAATTTCTGCAATAGCAAACACGCTATAAAATGGTGCTAAAATTTTTGAAATCGAAACTCCAACTTCAATAACTTTTCCACCATCAGCAAACATCCTTAACAATACCGGAGCTAAAGTTATAAAACCAATGGATAATACTATGCCTGTACATACTTCCATAAAAATAACCTGGCGAGTTGCTTTTTTTATTCTATCTGGCAATCCAGCACCGTAATTTTGTCCAACAAATGTTGTTATTGATACTGAAAATGCTTGATTGACCATCCACCACAATGCATCTACTCGTCCATACGCTGTCCAAGCTGCAACTACGCTTACTCCCATCTGATTAAGAGATGTCTGTACTATCATATTCGAAACCGAAAACATACTTCCGGCTATTGCTGTAGGTAATCCTATTTTTAAAATCAAACCTAAAGTATTAAAATTAATATGCATTCTTTTCATAGACAATTTCATATTAGGCGTCTTTTTCATTAATAGGTATGTTATTAGAAATGCACTAAATGCCTGTGAAATATCTGTCGCAAGTCCTGCACCAAAAACACCTAGTTTTAATTTTACAACAAAAAGTACATCTAATGCAATATTTAAACCACAACATGCAATTAAAATATACAAAGGACGTTTAGAATCTCCAATTGCGCGCAAAATACCAGAACCAATATTGTATATCAATGTAAACACTAATCCAACAAATAACGTTCTTACATATAAAACAGAATTAGCCATTAGATTATCTGGTGTTCTTAACAGAACCAAAAATGGTTTTACTGCAAAGAAACCGATTGCTCCAAGGGCTAATCCTCCAACGACAGCAAAAGTATATGCAGTATGTAATGCATCATCTACTCTATCATATTCTTTTGCGCCAAAATATTGTGCAATAATTACTGTTGCACCTGTTGCTAACCCCATGAAAAAAGTAAAAACAAAATTTAATATTTGTCCTGAGGAACCACCTACACTAGCAAGAGCTCTTGCTCCAGCAGATCGACCAACTATCGAAGCATCTACTGTATTGTATAGTGTTTGAAAAAAGGCTCCTATTAATATTGGAAAGAAAAAAATTAAAATTTGTTTCCAAATAACTCCTGTGGTAATATCATTTTTTTTATTAACTTCCATTTTACACCTCAACAAAAACACTTTTTTAGCAAAAAACAGTATAACATATTTACAAGTGTCTTCATAGGGAAGCAACAGTATTTTAATATTATTTAATACGATATTTATTTATCTTACATTTATGAAAATTTTTAAACAACCGTTTTTGGCTTATCTCTTCTTCTTGCTTGCTCAAGTCCAGAAATATTAGGATTCCATGGCACATCCACAACTAATTCCTCTATTGCTGCACGTCTCCTTGGATTTTTAGCTTCTTCTATTTTTTCTTGTTCTTCTTGTTCACGCTGTCTTTCTTGTTCTTCCTGAAGATGCTTTTTGGCCTGTTCCTGAGCTTTTAATTTCTTTCTCATGTCAATTTCTTTATTTGCCCTAACTCGAGCTGCCAAAATATCAGCTTGTGTCATAACCTTTGGTTGTTCTTTCTTAGCATGATCATTATTATTTTCTTGTTGTTCATCTTTATTTTTTGTCATTTTATTCTTTTCATTTTTAAAAGTCTCTATGATATTTGTTTCTGATTTTACTGTTTTATTATTTTTATCGTTTGAAAATTTTTCAACAGCATGATCACGTAATTCTTTTGCATCTTTTTGTAACTCTTCTATTTTCCTTGCTTCTTCTTGTTCTCTTAATCTTTTTTCGATTTCTCGTTGTTTTTCTTCTTTTTCACGACGCTTCTCTTCAGCAATTCGAGCTTCACGTTCTTTTCTTTCTTTTTCAATTCTTTGAAGTTCTTTTTGTCTTTTTTCTTCCTTTATCTTATCCTTCTCTTTTTGCTTTATTTCTTTTATTTCACGTAATTCACTTGTTGCTCGATTTACAGCATCATAAATTCCTTCACTAGCAGTTTTCGAAACAAACTGATCTTTATCAAACTCATTGATTCTGTCAATTTCATCTGCTAGCTCCATAAAATCACTGTTTTCATATCGGCTATATGCAGAATTCTTTGCCATTTTTATACTTTCAGCCGTTTTTTCTTTTGCCTGTTCTCTCGTATTTTTAAAATTATCAATAAACTCTTCTGAATCAACACCTATCAAATCTTTAAACTCTTCTTTTGGGGCACCTTTTTCAGCTGTTTTTTCAGGAGCATTCTCTTGTTCTTTTGTAGAAGTTTTACTGATTAACTTGCTTTTTTCTTGTTTTAATTTACTTACTTTTATTGCACCATCAGTGTTATCTTCATTAAGCATATTATTAATTTGATCAATTATATCACCAATAAAAATTGAATTTTGTCCCATCTGAGCGACCTTTGAATCAACGTCCTTTTTTATAATATCAACTGCATTTTTATTGTATTCAATAGATTGTTTTAATTTAGAACGTCTGTTGACCAAACTATGCTTAATTTCTATCATCTCTTTTTTTTCTGCAAAAGATTCAAAGTATTTATTCCAAAATTCTGGATCTGTTAAATCTAAATCTTCTATTAAATCATGTAATTTTTCTGTATAGTATATTAAATCATCTTTTATTTCTTTAATTTGCTTTCTTTCTTTGCAAATTGCATTGTATTGTTCCCACAGATATAAAAATTCATACGAATTTTTAACTTTATATTTTTCTCTAGAAAATCTAACAGCATTTGTCGCATTAACATATTTTAATTTAGCTCTATTTTCAAGAATAATGGCTTGCTTCGTATTTACCTTCGATTTTCTAATATTAGTAGTTGTATCTTGAAAACGAATTATAATATATCCCACCGATAAAACTGCAATAAAGCCTGAAAGTATCATATATTTTTGCACATCCATATACAATGAAAAATAAGACACCGCAAGAACAATAAGTATTACTCCAAATATCACAGTCAAAAAAACTGATAAATATCTTAGTGTTCTTTGCTCTTTGATACTACATTCTTCTATATCACGCCATCTTATTTTTTCGCCTTCTAAATAATTCATATCTTTTTTTGCCGAATCTTGAAATGCTTCATTATTCTGCAAACGTTTTATTGCTTTTGGGATCTCTTCTTCGTTAGATTTAAATTCCTGAAATCTTTCTTCTGGTAAATCATGTTTCTTCTTTAAAATTTCATCTTTTGTATTATACAACTTTACAATAGATTTAGCTGCTTCTTCTATTGGCTCTTTTTTTTCTTTTGGTAATTTTTCAAACTCCTCTACGTCTTTTAAATATGACGATACAACTTTTAATTCATCTCTTGTATCAATTATATCTTTTGCAATTTCTATCATATGCTCACATTGATCTACTACATATTGTTTGACATCTTTAGATGAACTTCTAGTGCTATCATCAACTTGAATGTTCGCTTTGTTCCTTTTGCTTTTTTTAAACAACATTTTCTTCAACCCCTTGTCAGCTACATAATTTTTTATATTCCTTTTTTAACTCCAAAATTAAATTCTTAACATTTTCTTCCTTTTTCTTACTATTTTTTTCAGTAAAAACCAAATCTGAACTATCATTTAAATAAAAATCTTCAACATTTTTTTTAATTTCAGACAAAATGACTGTGTCTACATCATATTCTTCGGCTATTTCATAGAATTTCTTTTCATTTTTTTCACAAAAAGCTGCATACAAACTCATTTTTAGTGAATTTAAATTTGCAGTCAAAGAATATGCCTTTAAAAAACAATCAATAGCTTCATTAAATTGAAATAATCTTGCATATGCGCTTCCTAAATTATGCCAAATATTCCCAATAAATCGATCATCCATTTGTCTCTTTCCGGTATAGGAAAGCAATTTATAATAATTTTTTATGCTCCTTAAGATTTTATCCGATTTTAATAGCTGATCTGCTTTTAATTTTTCAACTTCAAGTTCAGATTTTGTTTCTAACTCAATTAATAACTTTACTATATTATCATTTTCAGAGGCTGATAAATATCCAACTCTATCTAATAAAATATTAACAAAGCTTGATACTCTATTATTTTTCTTTAAATCTTGTCTTAATTCATCTGCTAATAATTTATCCCCTATTTCCATTTCAATCCACGTACACAATTCTTCCGAAATCATTGTTTTGTCAACCAAAAAAACATTTTTTTTGATTAAATATACCAATTCTTCTAAACTATATACATTTTCTGAAACATTTTCCCAAAAATAAGGAACTTTAGCTAGCAAGCTAGTACATAAAATTAATTCTCCCATGGTTACTTCCTTTTCTTAACTATTATGCTTTTTTTGTTAAAATTTACATTGGCTTTTTACTTTTGCCTTTACGCTGGTTTTATATAAATATTTTTAAGCTGGCATTTTCATAATATAATGCCAAGACTTATTTGATGATTTATAGATATCACCAAATCCCATATCTTCTACATAAACATCTACGGAATCATTAGAAATAGGTGTTGCTACAATTTTGATTCTTGTAGCCTTATCTTCTCTAATTGGCAAATCCTTCAACGTAATAGCTTCTATCTTTGCCTCTCTGCATTCTGGTAACTGCTTCCAAAAATCAACAGTATTTCCTTTACTCAAAATCACTTCGCACGTAGATTTAGCCTCATAATAATTTTCTCCTGCACTTATAAGAGTCAAAAATTCCATTTGATTACGATTTTGAACCTTAATACTTAAATTGAATTTAAAATCATTTTCACCAAAATAAACGTAATTGATATCTGAATTTTTACATTTCAACATTGCAGTATAACATGCACCCTTAGAAAATAAATTTTTTCCAATAAAAACACGTCTTCCTTTACACAAAAATTGAATTGATTCTAGAAGCCAATTTCCATCAAATCCATTACCCACAAGATATACCGAGGTAACATTTTGTCCCGACATTTGCTCCTTTAAAAATTCGCAAAATTCTTTATCTTCTCCCGGTGTAAATTGTTCAACTTTTTTATAATCTATATCCACAATGATTGGTTTGGTTTTGTTACTTTTTGATAATTTATATACTTCTAATGTATCCCTTGATGCGAAAAAAAGCATCACATTGTTTTGAAATAGTTGAATTGATTGGTTAATCATGTAATAATAAAAACTTTCCTTATAGTCTATTATTTTAAAAGTATTATTATCATAGCCCAATTTAAAACCAATATTCTCAAAAATTTCATATATATATCTATCTATTTTTTTCATAGAAATTACAACTTTAGGTTTTTGATTTAAGCCAAAAATTTTACTTGGCAAATTGATTATTTTGCATAAAAATATCTGAAGAAGATCTTTGCCCTCATATATTTCATCAAAACATTCATAAGTTTTATCCATGTTTTCTATTCTAAAAAAATCTTTTACAGCAAAAATCTCCTCTTCTCGTTCAATATACTTTATTGCCTCTTCTCCATATAACCAATTTGTGTCGTTTCGGTTTTTTGCAAGAATTAGTGGTATTTGATACACATCACTTCCATAAGTCGTACTAACTGTCTCAGGCGTATCTAAATCACTGCAATAATAACTAACCATCGCATATTCTGAATTTAGGTCTATTCCAATATAATATTCATTTTCTACAGTCAAAATATTATTATCTTCAATTTTTCTTGTATTAAATATTTCCATATTTTAACATTCCCTCCTTCGAATATATTCAAAGTGAATTCAAATTATTTATACCTGTTAAATCACAGTAAAAATTTTTGTAGTCAATTCATCTAAATTCTGATAATCACTAAGTTCCTTCTCAATTTGCTTTTCTTTTAATCTAGATGTAATAACTATATCATTTAAGCGATTATAACGATTATTACCGTTTGTATTTCTAAGGTCGTAATTATTTATAGTATTATTTTTTAATAACTTATAACCTTCATTATTTTCTGTGAAAATTTTGTAACTTATTGTTTCACCAAAAAAAGCTGTCACTCCCACACAGTAAATACCATTATAGATTTCACGCATTGCCTTGATATTTGGTTTATGTTGAGATTCTGATGTTTCAAATCCATTAGATATTTTGTACTCTATCATAATGTTTTCATGTTCTTCGCCTTTAAATTCAATATAAACCTTATCTTTAATATGGTATTTTTCTACAATTTTATTTGGTAATGATTTATAGAATTCAAATTTCAAATCCTTTATAAGTAATTCTTCTATAATCTTATCAATAAACTCCTCATTTTCTTCTAAACTAGTATAAATTGAATAGTATTTAATCAAGCCTAGCTTACAAATATCATTTATTACTAAACCTTTTTTTATGATATTTTCTACCATTCTCACAATATATTCTGTAATTTTATTATTATCAGCAAAAAAATCATACATCATTTTCGTTAAATATGCTTCGATTATAATTTTTCTGCCATCATGCTCACAATAGTTCTTAAAAATCTTATTTTTCATCGGTAAATCAATAGACGTATAAATGATATTACTTAAAATATTTTCTTCAAGTTTATTTGTTTTAGATGTAATATCATGTGCAATACTCCATAAATTTGCCATAATTGTAGTTGGTCCATTATAATTCAAGCATAAAAATTCAATTATTTCTTCATTATAGTGTCCAGATTTGAAGACTCTTAATGATAAATCAATTATCATCTTATTGTCTGTTCCACCATTGTTTATTAAGTATCTTGTAATCCCTACTTCATCGCTAGGTTTTAAAAGATCGATTCCTCTTCTTTTCAAAAGTTCGACAGCCTCACCATATTCTTTGTATTTCACATAAAACTCAGCTAAGCGTTTAACTTTTTCTCTACTTATGTAATTATTATTTATTTTTTTCAAATAACTACTACATTTTATTGTATCCTCAATCTTATCATAATAAACAACTTGTTTATAATACAATTGATTCAAAACTTTTTCAGAAATGTCTCCATTTTCTAAAAAATCTAATTCTTCATACTCATTTTTAGGCGCAAGTTCCCCTTTTTCAGCTACATACATGAAATAATTTTGATTTTGGAAAACACTATCCATAATCACCTTTTTATATTTTTCTAGATTAAATAGCGGTTTTATTTCACACTCAATATTTTTACCATATCTCTTTCCTTGTCTATCTTCAAAAATAATCTCGTATTCGTCAGAAATATGGTAGAAATAGCCCTCGCCTTCATTTAATCCAATCTCTAAAGGGGCATCTTTCCAATTTTCATATACGTAAATTCGTACTATTTCTTTACTATTTACTATTATCTTGTTTGTAAAAAGTAAATTAGATAAGAAATTTGTAATTTGTAAATTGATTATTTCTGGTCTAAAAATTTCTTGGTATATTATCGCATAATTTTCATTAATATGCTTTTTCTTTAATTCTTCAAACGCAAAATTACGAATTATATCTTTATATTTTTCAAATGTAGCAGGATCACTGTCCTTTTCAAGAATAATATTTTTATATAACATAGCTAACTTTTTCTTTGGAATATTATTCTCATATTGAAAATATCTTTTAACCATATCTGGTAATTCTGTCATATCTTTGTCTGTTGCCGAAAGTAAAAATGCCTCATACAACTTTGTAATTCTCAAATTATAATTTACACCTAATTCATACCATTTATGATATTTTTCTCCATATTTTTGTGCTTTAATTAAATAGCTACAAATTACTGACAAATAATTTTCTTTAGGATAATTTTTATAACCTTCCTCCATTATTGAAAAAATCTTAAAATCAAATTTCTTTACAGTATTTGCAACTAAAAAGAATTGATCCATTACCTCTTCTGTAAAAGCTTTATTCCTAAGTGCCCAAATTAAGACTTTAGTTTCAAAATCATCTATCTTATCTAATAAAAAAGGGTCTTGCCAAATAATATAATATGCTTCACTAAAAATATAAGGAGAATTTTTCCCAACACCATCCCAATATTTCAATGCTTTGAATTTTTCGCTTGGATTTTCTATATATTTTGCATTCAAAAAAGACAATGCCCAGAAAAGAATTACATTTCCTGGATATTGCTTATATAATTTTTCTATTTTTTCTTCACATTCATCAACATTTGCTGGCTCTCTCTCAAATAATGTATGCAAAAATAAATAATAACCATATTCTGGAATATTTTTGTTATCAACTTCTCTGTCAAATTGATCTAATATTGCATTGGCTTTCTCAATTTCATGATTATAAATATAAATTTGCGCCATCATTAACTTGTAAAATAATTTATTATTTTTTTCAATCATCATTAAATGATGTAAAATATTCAATGTTTCATTTGCCCATGCACCAGTACCGATTCGTTTTAATCGATACTGTACATATAATTCCATCAAACCAACTTTGTAATCCTTAATTTGATGCTTAACCGATTCTACGATTTCTTTAAAGTCATCATTTTTTTGTGCGATTACTTCGACTTCTATTTTCTTATTTACATTTTGCAGTATGATTTTTCCGAAATTTTTTCCCTCATGCATTTTTTCTTCACTTAAATAAAATGCATACTGCAACGTTGTTCCCATAAAATCATCTGTAGTAATTTTAGTTTTACACAATTCAATAAATTCACTATCTGTAGAAATTGTAAATTCTAAATATCCCCAGGTAGTTTTATGTATTTCAATATATTCTTTTATTTTATCTGTAACGCCAAAAAAATTATACTTATTTTTTGCGACATCAAAATCAATTTTCTCTTTTTTCCCAGAAGCAATTAAAAATTCTTCCATATTATGACTATTATGTTCTTTTATATTTAAGCCATCATAAATCATAATTAATTTATTTTTATATTGCACCTTGGTTTTCTCTAAAATATTCTTTGTAAAAAAAGGTGAATAAAATATACGCAAAGCTTCATTCCAATTTGCTTTAGATAGTTGCACAAATTCATCTAAATTATATAACTTACCGATTGCAGAATTCACATATTTTTCAACAACTGTAACATGAAAATGCAAGCTTGTTTCTACATGATTAACTATAAAATAAAATTCTCCCGTAGAATTATTTCCTATACGTAGCCCTTTTGCATCAAAACAGTATCTAATACACTGTTTATTTCCTATAACTTCCGAATTAATACACTTCATTCTGCAATTAGTCGAAAATACCTTTCCACCTATTTCTTCAGTTTTATAACCTTTAAATTCTATAAAGAATTCTCCCTCGTATACTTCATCTTCGAAAACTTCTATTGCTATATTTTCCGCAGAAAATGAAATACTTGTATTAGGATTATAAATCTCTCCCCTAGCTATTTTTCTTATCATTTTTTGCATCATATCACCCACTTCTCCTCGATAAATAAAATTATAAACTATTTATAAACTCTATTCAACTAATTAGTCCTTTTTTTACAAAAAACTCTTTATATTATCTCTAATTTTAGTTAAAAATGTATTATTGCGCACAAATTTATGCACTTTATCAAATAATAATTCTAGGCAACTATATAACTCAGCTGCAACAAAAGTAAATAAAACTATTATTAATACTCCCTTTTTATCAATTTTATTTATCGCAAAAACTTCATTCATTAAAATCATCATTAATAATAATCCTATTGCTAACAGAATTATCATCAACAAATGTTTCTTTTTAAATGGATTAATCACTTTATAAAGCACTATAAATCCAATTATAGCAACAAGAATAGTCGCAGATGTAGACAAAATTCTATATTCAACATTAAATTCTCTACAAAATACAGCTAAACCACTCACAACAAAAAAATTCGTCAACGCTGCTGGTACAGCTTTCATAAATACTTTTGAAAGGAATTTTTTTTGTATTTTTTTATTATTTTTTTCTAAAGTAAGCAAGAATGTAGGTATTCCTATTGTAAATAAACTAATTATTGTAACTTGTGATGGCAACAACGGATAATTATATACAAATATCAACGAAAAAATTGCTAACAATAACGAGAAAATATTCTTTGCAACATACAATATTGCAGTTTGTTCAATATTGTGTACAACACGTCTTCCTTCTTTTACGACTAAAGGAATTTTTGAAAAATCTCCATCTGTAATTACTAGTTGAGAAATTTGTGCAATAGGACTTTTCCCTTCTGTAACCATTGCAATACTACAATCTGCCTCTCTTAAAGCAAGCACATCATTAATACCATCTCCAACCATTGCAACTGAATGTTTATTTCCTTTTAAGGCTTTTATAAGTTCCTTCTTTTGATATTCTGAGGTTCTTCCAAAAACAGTATACTCTTTTACAGCCTTTTTATAGTCTTCTTGGTTCACAAGTTTTCTCGCATCAATAAATTTATCTGCTCCTTCAATTCCAACTTTATTTGCAATTTTTGAAACTGTGATTGGATTATCTCCTGAAATCACTTTAATTTTTGTTCCGTTTTCTCTAAAAAAGGCAAATGTCTCTTTTGCATTTTTTCTAATAGGATTTGATAAAAATACTACTCCTAGCGGAATTGCTTCTTCTGTCAAATCCTCATTTTCAACTAACTCTCCTAAATATTCTGCAAAAACTAGTACAATTAGTCCTTTTTGTGAATATCTTTCAATCTCTTCTCTGTATTTTTCATAATTATCTCTTAACACATTTTCAGCTGAACCTAGTACATAATTTTTTCCACCCAAATTCATGCCAGAATATTTCATTTTAGATGTAAAATTAACTTTTTTACCAACCTCTACATAATCTCTTTCTGTAAAAAAGCTCTTTAGTGCGTATGTCATTTCAGTAATTTCATCGCTATTGTAGACAAATTGCCCCAACATATGACTCAAAGTTGCTCTACTAATTTTGTCATCTAATGTAGTATAACCTTTAACTTTAATTTTGTTATCTGTTATAGTACCCGTTTTATCAACACATAAAAAATCTGCTCTTGCTAATTCTTCTATACTTTTCATATCATGAATAATTACTTTATCTTTAGCTAATCGTAAACTTCCAATCGCCATAGTAACACTTGCTAGCAAATATAATCCTTCTGGAATCATACCAATCAAAGCAGCAATCATGCTTTTTATAGCCATGTCAAATGGTGCTTTATTATAAATGAATGATTGAATAAATAACGCAATCGCAACCGGAATTATAATTATACCTATTGTTTGAATCAATTTATCCAATGCTACTGTCATTTCTGACTTTTTAGAACTTTTTTCTTTAGACGCTTCCATTATTAATTTAGAAATATTAGAATCCTTACCGACCTTATCTATTTTTGCAAAAGCTTGTCCATCTATAACCCAACTTCCAGACAATAACATCTTACCTTCAACTTTGTCCACATGACACGACTCACCTGTTAAAATTGATTCATTAACTTTAAGTTTGCCCTCCACAACAATAGCATCAGCTGGAATAAGATCTCCTTTTTTAAACAACACTATATCATCTAAAACTAAATCCTTTGATTCTATATTATTTTTTTTAGCATCACGAATGACTATATATTTTGATTTATTGGTAAACTTTAATTTAGATAATTGTTTCTTCGAATATAATTCTTGAGCAACTCCAATCGATGTATTTGCTATAATGATAGGTAAAAAGATTAAATCAGACCAACCTCTTACCAAAATAAGTAGAATTGTCATTACGAAAAAAATAAAATTAAAGTATGTATAAACATTTGATTTTATTATATCATTCAACGATTTAGTATATGGCTCAACTGTCTTGTTAACCTTACCTGCTACTATTCTTTTATCAACAAGACTAGCTGACAAACCCGTTCTTGGATCTGCATAAACTCTATCTATAACTTTTTTATTTTCTCCAAATTGCTTGTCTGTTTCCATTATGTCTGCCATGTATGTCCTCCCTTTTTGAGAATAATTGTACATAATCGTAATGCGCCTCTTACATTCTACCACATTACATATACAAAATAAAACTCTATCTAAATACGTTTGAATTTTACGTAACTTAGATAGAGTTATTTATTCTAAAATCTTAATATTTTTTATTATAATCTTGTAATTTTATAATTTTATAATTTTGTAATTTTGCAATTTTATAATTTTGTGATTTTATAATCTTGTAATTTTGTAATTTTGCAATCTTATAATTTTGCAATCTTATATTACTCTAAATTAATTTTTGCATCTTCTTCTTGTCTACGGATAATATCGTATGGTTCTAATTCTACGCCTAAATCAATATAAAGAATTTCTTTTGGATGTGGAGCAGATTCAACATCTACGCCTTGTTCATTAACGATTCTTCTAACTTGAACAGGTATGTTATCACCATTTGGTTTCATAATTTCAATTGTTTCACCAACAGAGAATTTATTTTTTTGTTCAATTCTATATAAACCTTGTTCGTTCTTACCTTCGATTAAACCAAGGTATGTATAACCCTTAATATATGTATTATTATCATAAATTTGAGCTTCTTCACTTGGTTTACCATAGAAGAAACCAGTTGTAAATTGTCTATATGTACAATTTGAAATCTGATCTAAATACCATGGCATATTTTCCTGATATTTTTCAGGTGATTCTAAATAATCATCGATAGCTTTTCTATATGTTCTAGCAACTGTAGCAACATATAAAGCTGTTTTCATTCTTCCTTCAATCTTTAAGCTATCTACACCCGCATTAATCAAATCTGGAAGATGTTCTACCATACATAAATCTTTTGAATTAAAAATGTATGTACCTCTTTCATTTTCATATACTGGTAAATATTCACCTGGACGTTTTTCTTCAACAATTGCATATTTCCATCTACAAGGATGTGTACACGCTCCATGATTAGCATCACGACCTGTAAAATAATTTGATAATAAACAACGTCCTGAATATGAAATACACATTGCACCATGTACGAATGCTTCGATTTCAAGTTCACTTGGGATGCCTTCTCTAATCTGTTTAATTTCATTTAAAGATAACTCTCTAGCAGCCACAACACGAGTTGCACCTAAATCATGCCAGAACTTATATGTTTCAACATTTGTATTATTTGCTTGTGTACTAATATGTCTTTCAATCTCTGGGCATATTTCTTTAGCCATCATAAAGATACCTGGATCAGCAATTAACAATGCATCTGGTTGATAAGGAGCTAAATCTTTGATTTCTTTTAAATATCTTCTTACTCCTTCTAAGTCATAATTATGCGCTAAAATATTAATTGTGACATATACTTTTACACCACGCTCATGTGCAAATTTAATTCCTTCCGCCATGTCTTCCATAGAGAAATTTTTTGCCTTTGCTCTTAAACCAAATGCTTCACCACCAATATATACTGCATTTGCACCATATATAACAGCAACTTTTAAAACTTCTAAACTGCTTGCTGGGCATAATAATTCAATATCTCTCATTTTAAAATTTCCTCTCATATGTTTAAAAAATCTATTTTAACTATCTTATAGTTTTAATCCTTAAATGTTGTAACAGTAATACCATCGCCTATTGGCATTATCGAAGTTACAAGCTTCTCATTATGTGTTAGCTCGTATAAGTATTCTCTCATACGTTTATAAATTGTACGATTTCTACGATCAATCATATAATGCGATTCGATTATATCTCCATCTTGAAGCACATTATCAGACACTAATACACCATCTTTGCTTAACAAACGTAATACATCAGGCATAAAATTAATATATTGACCCTTTGCAGCATCCATAAAAATCAAATCAAATTCACCATCTAACTCTTTTAGTATCTCGGTTGCATCACCTTCAAGCAAAGTAATCTGCTCTTCTTTTTTTGCTCTTTCAAAATTCTTTTTGGCAATTGGTATCCTTTTTTCATAGTTTTCTATTGTGACAATTTCACATTCTACTGGATTATACTCCGCCATCAAAATAGTCGAAAACCCAACTGCTGTGCCAACCTCTAAAATTCTCTTAGGCTTTTTTATCTGTAACAATAACTTTAAAAAACTCTGCATTTCCTTACGTATAATTGGAACAAAGGACTGCAGAGCTTCTTTTTCTATAGTGTCTAATATTTTTGTGTTACTAGATCCAAGAGAATTGATGTAGGTCGTCAAACGTTCATCTACTATCATTTCACATTCTCCTACTGTGTCTGGATTTGTTTCTCTGAAGTTTCATTTTGCTTAATCATCTTATTGATAATTTCATCAACACTCATAGAAGTATTAAGCACATATGTACCCGGTCTTACTTTAGACGATAAGGATACCATTTCACTTTGAATCCAAAAAAGGTTACTGTCTTTTATTAAACCTTTTTTCTTTAATAACTCTCCTATTTCTTTATTCGACATACCAGATTTAATTACAATTTTAACTTCTTTTCCCTCTCCTTTGGTAACTGATTCATCGTTAAAAAGACTGTATCCAAATCCGTATGCTTTTCCTGCAAAATGAGAAAGAACATACACTAATAAAAGAATTATCATAATACTAAATGCAATTTTAATAAAATTAAACAGTACCTTATTGATATTCATAAACTTCCCCTACACTTCCATAATAATTGGCATAATCATTGGTCTACGTTTTGTTTCCTTCCAAACAAAATCACCAAGTACCTCTTTTACTTCTGTTTTAATTTTACCCCAATCTTGAATATGATTATCCATACAATAATCCATAGTTCTATCTAAGAGTGCTTTTGCTTCATCAATTAAGCTCTCTGAATTTCTAACATATACAAAACCTCTTGTTACAATATCTGGTCCTGCTAAAACTTGTCCTGATCCACTTTCAAGAGTCATAACAACAATAATAATACCGTCTTCTGCAAGATGCTGTCTATCTCTTAATACGATATTACCTACATCTCCTACTCCAAGGCCATCAACCATAACATTACCTGTTTGAACCCTATCAACTACTTCTGCTCTCTCATCATCAATTTCTAGAACATCACCCGCTTGTAAGATTTTGATGTGATCTGAATCATAACCTAGTTCAGACGCAATATTTGCTTGTGCATATAAATGTCTATATTCACCGTGCACTGGAATTGCAAATTTAGGATTTACTAAAGAATAAATCAATTTAATATCCTCTTGACACGCATGACCTGAGACATGTACATCTTGGAAAATTACTTCCGCACCTTTTAACATTAGCTCATTGATTATACCTGAAATAGACTTTTCATTTCCTGGAATAGGACTAGAAGAAAATACGATTGTATCTTTTGGTTTAATAACAACCTTTCTATGCATTCCTGTAGCCATTCTTGAAAGTGCCGCCATTGATTCTCCTTGGCTTCCTGTTGTAATAATAACAGTCTTCTCATCTGGATAATTTCTAAGCTGTTCTGCATCAATCAAAATATTATCTGGTAACTTTAAATATCCGAGTTCAGAAGCGATTGAAATAATCGTCACCATACTTCTTCCCTCAATTGCAACTTTTCGACCATATTTATATGCCGAATTGATAATTTGCTGTACACGATCAACATTTGATGCAAAAGTCGCAATTATTATTCTATTTTGTCTATGTTCAGCAAAAATATTATCTAAAGTTTTTCCAACTGAACGTTCCGACATAGTAAAACCAGGTCTCTCAGCATTAGTACTATCACATAATAACGCTAAAACACCCTTCTTTCCTATTTCTCCGAAACGTTGTAAATCGATAGCATCTCCAAAAACTGGTGTGTAGTCAACCTTAAAATCTCCTGTATGAACTACAATACCAGCTGGTGAATAAATAGCAAGCGCTGCAGCATCTTGAATACTGTGATTTGTTTTTATAAATTCAACTCTAAAACATCCCAAATTAATGTGTTGTCCATAATGACAAACTTTACGTTTAACTCTCTTAACCATTTCATGTTCTTCAAGTTTATGATCAATAATTCCCATTGTCAATTTAGTTGCGTAGATTGGAACATTAATTTCTCTTAAAACATATGGAATTGCTCCTATATGATCCTCATGACCATGTGTAATGAAAAATCCCTTTACTCTATCAATGTTGTCTTTAAGATATGTAATATCTGGAATAACTAAATCGACTCCGTACATATCATCATCTGGAAAAGATAATCCGCAATCAATAACAATGATACTATCATCATACTCAAATGCAGTTATATTCATTCCAATTAGTCCTAATCCACCTAATGGTATTATTCTTAGCTTGCTCTTATTCTGTTCATCTTTTACGTTCTTCAAAATCATTCCTCCATAATAAACGAGGAATAGTAAAACAGAAAAACAGCTCCTTAGGTAAATATTCTTTTTTTATTTTAACAATATCTAATTAAGAAGCCTATTCCGCTTCTATGCCCCGTCATCTAAAATTCTACATTAGTATCCTCATCTAATAGCTCAGCAAAAATCTTACCAAGGGCTTGCACTTCGTTGTCATCATCGACCATTTCGTATGTGACCTCTCCGTCCTGCTCTTGAATTTCTTTTAAAATATATGCTTCACTATCTCCTGTTTCATTTTCTGAAACCAAGAGATACTTAACACCGTTCAATTGAGTTTCTTCTAAAATAAAAAATTCAATTGTTTCATTTGTTTCTTCTAGTGTAAATATTACTTTTTCCATCGCATCTCCAATAAACTTTTATTATTCTTTTTGATTATGTAAATAATCTAAATATCCTTGCAAAATAAAAATTGCAGCAATCTCATCTACATAATTTTTACGATTTTCTCTTCTAATACCAGATTCCATCATAGAACGGTCTGCAGCAACAGTCGTAAGACGCTCGTCCCACAATACTACTGGCAAACCTGTTCTATTTTCTAACATGCTTTTGAATTCTTTTGTTTTTTCACAACGTTCACCTTCAGTACCATTCATATTCTTTGGATACCCTAAAACAATTGTCTCAACTTCGTATTCATCAGCTAATTCTTTGATTCTAGCCAAAGTTTGACGTAGTTTAGATTGTGATTTTCTTCTCACAATCTCTACGCCCTGTGCAGTTAATAACAAACCATCACTAACCGCTACACCTACCGTTTTTGATCCAAAATCTAATCCTAAAATTCGCATAATTCTCCACTTCTCGAATTAATTCCATTGATTATTTTTAATGTAATCCTTTAGGACTTCCTCTACAAGCTCATCTCTTTCGACTTTCATAATTAGTCCCCTAGCATTCTTATGGCTTGTTATATATGTTGGATCTCCTGACATAATATAACCAACTATTTGGTTAACCGGATTATATCCTTTTTCTTTTAAAGCTTCATATACAACCTTAAGAACTTCTTTCACTTGATTTTCAGGTTCCTTACCTACATTAAAAAATTGTGTGTTATTGATATCTTGCATATTTTTCACGCCCTTGCTTATGTATTTTTACCACAATAGCTTATCATTTATATTGTATACTACTGACAGAAAAAAAACAATGCTATCTTTTTAGCAAATAAATATCATCTGCGATTTCTTTAATAATCTTGCCAGTAACAATCTGATTAATCAAATCTTCTTCTGACTCAACCGCAATTTTAACATACTCCATGGTATAACCCGTATAATAATCTTTTCCATCAATAGTTACTTTTTCTTCAATCAATGCCTGTTTTTGTGTACCTATATAAAAATCACGATACTCTTTTGACATTTGATGATCTAATTCAATAAGCTCTGCACTTCTTCTTGTTTTAACTTGTTCATCTACTTGATTTGGCATGGACTCAGCTCTAGTTCCTCTTCTAGGTGAATATTTAAAAACGTGCATCTTATAAAAATGAACATCTTTCAAAAACTGTTTTGTAACACTAAACTCGTTTTCGTCTTCTCCTGGAAAACCGACAATTACATCTGTTGTTATAGCAGGATGCTTGAAATATTTTCTTAATAATTCACAGCCTTTAATATACTCTTCTGTTGTGTATTTTCTATTCATTCTCTTAAGTGTTGCATCACAACCACTTTGTAATGACAAATGAAAATGTGGACACATCTTTGGTAATTTTGCTATATTTTCAACAAATTCTTCTGTTACAATCTTTGGTTCAAGCGAACCTAATCTAATTCTCTCAAGTCCTTCTATTTTGTGAACTTCCTGAATAAGTTTTAAAAGATTCTCACCATTCTCTAAATCAACGCCATAAGAACTAAGATGAATTCCTGTTAAAACAATCTCCTTAAATCCATTATCAACCAATCTGACAACTTCTGCAAGTACATTTTTTAATTTTCTACTTCTAACTCGTCCTCTTGCGTATGGAATGATGCAATAACTACAAAATTGATTGCAACCATCTTGAACTTTAATAAATGCTCTAGCATGTTCCGCTGTCTTAGATAAGAATAACTCTTCATACTCTTGTGGTTCATTATTTATATCGGCTACAGCTGCATTATTAGAACTATCTCCAAAAAACATATCTAATCTATTAATCAATTCATGTTTTTGATTGTTACCAATAACGATATCAATTGCTGGATCTAGCAATGCCTCATCTTCTTTTGTTTGAGCATAACATCCCGTTGCAACAACAACTGAATCAGGATTTTTATGTTTTGCTTTGTGCAACATTTGACGAGACTTTCTATCTGCCATATTTGTAACTGAACATGTATTTATTATATATACATCTGCCTTATCAGAAAATGCCACTATTTCATAACCAGCATTCTCTAACATCTGCTGCATTGCTTCTGTTTCATATGAATTAACTTTACATCCTAAATTATGTAATGCTGCTTTTTTCATTTTCTCTCCATTTCTGATTGACTTTTTTGCCAAAAACTATTACTATCTTAATTAGAAAAAGATTCAAACTAAGGAGGTTTTCAATATGAAAACAGTTCAAATTTCATTAAATTCAATTGGAAAAGTAAAATCATTTGTTAATACAATTACTCAATTTGATTTTGATTTTGATTTAATTTCAGGAAGATATGTAATCGATGCTAAATCTATCATGGGTATTTTTTCATTAGATTTATCAAAACCAATTGACTTAGCAATTCATGCAGATACAAACCTTGATGAGATTTTAGAGGCACTTGACCAATATATCGTTAAATAATTTGTAATAGCATAGTTGTAAGAATGATTTTTATAAAGGCTCACTCTGTGAGTCTTTTTTTATACCTAAATCTAATTCTTATTAGCTTATTCTATATTCATTTCCTGTATATTTAAACTGTAACCTATAAAAAACAACTTTTATTTTAAATTAAAATCTATTTCTCAACATACAACCCCAAGTCATCATTTGACCATATGCCATATATGGTGTTATACATGGCATATAGCCTTTCAAATTCTTTTATGCCTTTTCTATCGACCTATGCTTAAAACAAGGCTTTATATGTCTTTAAATTTCTTCTGGCTCTACTTTAATCACTTCTACTGTATCAATTGCTTCTTTAACAAGTTCATCAATTTTTTCTGTTAACTTCAATTCAGATTTTTTGATATAACTTAAATTAGGCTTTGTAACAGGGTGTTTTGCAACGAAAATTGTACAACAATCTTCAAATGGTAAAATTGATGTCTCATATGTATCAATTTTATCAGCGACTTCAATAATATCTTGCTTATCAAATGCAATAAGTGGTCTATACACTGGTAATTCACATACTTCATTTGTAGCAACTAATGACTGCATTGTCTGGCTTGCAACTTGACCAATACTTTCTCCTGTTACAAGTCCTAGACATCCACTTTCCTTTGCAAAATGTTCAGCGATTTTCATCATATATCTTCTCATGATAATTGTTAACTGTTCATGAGGACATTTTTCATAAATGTATAATTGTATATCTGTAAAATTAACAACATTTAAATTAATCTTTCCTGTATATCGTGCCATTTTTTTTGCTAAGTCAACAACTTTTTGTTTTGCTCTTTCACTTGTATATGGTGGTGCATGGAAATATGTTGCTTCAATTGTTACACCTCTTTTACTTACCATATAACCGGCAACAGGGCTATCAATTCCACCTGATAATAAAAGCATTGCTTTTCCAGCTGTTCCTAAAGGCATACCCTTAGCACCAGGAATCTCAACTGAATAAATATTGATTTGTTTTCTAACTTCAATATTAATTACAATGTCTGGTTTATGCACATCTACTTTCATCTCTGGAAAAGCTTCTAATACCTTTTCACCTACAAGAGCATTAATTTCCATTGAGTTTAATGGATAATTTTTTCTTGCTCTTCTTGCATTAACTTTAAAAGTAATATTTTTATCTTTATATGTGCTATCAACATGTTTAATAACTGTTTCACATAATTTATCAAAACCTTCATCTTCAGTTAAAATAACAGGACAAATACCTGTAATACCAAAAACTTTCTTTAAAGCATCAACTGTATCTTCGTAATCATATTCTCCAGTTGTTTCTACGTACACACGACCTTGTTCTTTTCTAACTAAAAATTCACCATCAACATTACGTAATTTATACTTAATGTTACTAACTAGTGCATCCTCAAAAAGGTATCTATTCTTACCTTTAATTGCAATTTCTGCATACTTAATTAAAAATGCTGAATACATAATTTCTCCTTATCTTCTTGTATATTTTCTTAATTGTGGAATAATTTCCTTCATTTTATCAACCGCATAATCAAGCTCTTCTTTCTTTGTAAAACTTGACATACTAAATCTTACTGTTGAATCAAGCAATTCTTTCTTTAGCCCAATTTCCTTCAAAGTTGAGCTAATGCCCGGATGATTAGATGAGCATGCACTTCCTGCAGAAACATATATTCCGCTTTCTTCTAATGAATGTAATAAAACTTCAGCTCTTACATCCTTTACACTCACACTTATAATATGTGGTGCACAATCTCTATCTTTTTTACCGTTCACTGTTACATCTTCAATCTCTGTTACTTTTTCAATAAAGTATTTTTTCAATTGATATAATTTTTCAATTTTCTCTTGAAAATTATTATAAGCTTCTTCTGCAGCAATACTTAATCCAACATAAGCAGGGACATTCTCTGTTCCAGATCTCATTCCATCTTGTTGGCCGCCACCTAAAATTATTGGATTAATTTTAGTTTTATCCTTTATATATAAAAATCCACTACCCTTAGGACCATGAATTTTATGGCCACTAACCGATAACAAATCTATATTATTTTTACCAGGAACAATCTTAAATTTACCGTATGACTGTATTGCATCAACATGCATTACACACTGTTGATTAATTTCTTTAACAATTTTAGCAGCCTCATAAATTGGCTCTAATGCACCAATTTCATTATTAACGTGCATAATTGAAACTAATATTGTATCTTTTCTTACTTTATTTTTTAAATCTTCTAAAGAAATTTGTCCATTCTCATCAACCTCTAAATGATCAATTTCAAATCCTTTTTCCTTTAAAAATAACATAGGATTATTAATTGATGGATGTTCTATTGATGTTGTGATAATATGCTTACCTTTTCTCTCATTAGCTAATGCAGTTCCAATTATTGCTAAATTGTTAGACTCCGTTCCACCAGATGTAAAAAGAATCTCTTTATCTTTTGCTTTTAACGTTTTAGCAATCTTCTTTTTTGCTTCTCTAATTTGAAACTCAGCTGCAACTCCTTTTAAATGCATTGCCGAAGGGTTTCCATAATTAACTGTTAGTAAATCTACCATTTTTTCAGCAACGCTATCTAAACATTTAGTAGTTGCCGAATTATCTAAATATGCTTCCATTTTTATCATCTATCTTTCTTTTCGTTTTCTAGTCATCTAAGCAAAAAACCAGCATCGATAATGTTGCGAGTCCCGCAGTTTCTGTTCTAAGAATTCTTCGTCCTAAAGAAATTAAAGATACATTGCCTGGCAAATTTGTAATTTCATCACCTGCAAATCCGCCCTCTGGACCAACAAAAATTCCTATTTTTGCACCACGTTTTATTTTACCTATTATCTCTCGTGTAGCTTCCATACCACGTTGATTCTCATATGGTAATAACACTACATCTAAAGTACTAGCAAACTTCATTGCATCTTTATACTTCATAGGCATAGTCACCTCTGGGATAATCGTTCTCTTTGCCTGTTTAGCAGCACTTTCTGCAATGGTTTGCCATCTTTTTTGCTTATTTTTTGCTTTCTTATCATCTAATTTAACTACACAATTTTTCATGGAAGTAGGAATAACTTTTGTAGCTCCAAGCTCTACAGCTTTTTGAATAACTAATTCCATTTTGTCGCCTTTTGGCAATCCTTGAAACAAATAAATCTCATTATACAATTCTGTTCCGACTTCATCTACTTCATCAATTTCGGCAGCCACCATTTCTTTTGAAATTTCAACCAAATGACAATAATAGCTTACATTTTTATTATCACTTACACGAATCTTTTCGCCCACTTTCATTCTAAGAACATTTACAACGTGATTAATATCATTTTCGTCAAGTATAATTTTATTACCGTTTATTGATGATTGTTCCACAAAAAATTGCTGCATAATTGTACCTCATAAATTAATTTTTTCTAGCTGTAATATTAACCCATTCTCCTTTATGGTTAATTTCAACCACTTCTAAACCAGCGTCTTCAATAGCTTTTTTAACATCGTTTTCTTTAAAATCAATGATACCTGATGTAATAAAGTATCCGCCTTTTTTAAGTCTATCTGGAATAACCTTTGCCATAGGAATAATTACGTCTGCTAAAATGTTTGCAACAACAATATCATATTCCTCAGTTCCAACTGTTTTTTGAAGTTCTACATCATCAATTAAATTTCCAACGTAAAACTTACCTAAATCTAAATCCAAATTATTTACTTCCATATTTTCTTTTGTAGAAATCATACAATCTGGATCTAAATCTGTTCCGACTACTGATTTAGCACCTATTTTTAATGCAATAATAGATAAAATACCACTTCCGCAACCCACATCTAATACCTTTGGTTCTTTCACTTCTGGTGTATATTCTTTATTGCCTCTTATGTATTTCAACAATTGACTAATACATAATTGAGTAGTCTCATGTTTACCTGTTCCAAATGAAATACCAGGATCAATTTCAATTAAAAATTTATCCTTGTCTTCTTCTTTTAATTCTTCCCATGTAGGTTTGATTAAAATATCATCAATATAAAATGAAGAGAAAAACTTCTTCCAATTATTAATCCAGTCTAAATCTTCTGTCTCACTTGAAGTAATTACACCACTTCCCACATCAACTGTATTTCTTAAATCTTCTAAAGCCACTTTAACTTTTTTAAGAATTTCAGATTGATCGCTTCCATCATCTTCGATATAAAAACTAACCGCACTACTACCATCATCAGGTGGAAGTTCTGGTAAAAAATCTATAAACATTTCTGTCTGATCAGCTTTGCTTAAAGGAATCTTATCTTCGATTTCAATTCCTTCAATACCTAGATCAGATAACATCATACTTATAAAATCTTCTGCCTGTGTGGTTGTATCAATTGTATATTTTTTCCATTTCATTTTTATCAACCTCTCTATATATTTAATAGGCTCATATGATTTGATATTCTCACACGAAACCAATTTATTATCTTTTCACTTCAATTTTTACATAATCCATAGAATTATAACACAAATAACTCTGCATAACAAGTAACAGTATTTTTATCTATAGCATAAAGAAACTCATCTTCCTATGTATTAATTTTTCATAGAAAAATGAGTTTTTTTATCATTCACCAAATCTTCTTATTAAATTTTCATACTCTTTATTAATTTCTTGTAACATTTCTTTACTTCCTGCTATGTTATCCGGATGATATATTTTAATCAAATCTTTATATCTTTTTTTTGCCGAATCCTTGGTTCCTACACCAATAAAAAACATTTCAGCATTAATAATATTCTCTTCTATTCTAGCAGGTTCCTTGCGTTCGTCAAACATAGACACTTGCTTATAAAAAGCTTTTTGTTTTTCTAATTTTTCTTTTTGAACTGCTAGATTTTGTAATTCTGTTTCTAAAATTCTAAATTTATTTTCAAATAGAGATTCCTGACTCTTTAATTTTTTTTCTAAAAAGTTATTATTTGTCTTTTGTTCTCTTTTTTCTCTTTCAAAATCCTCTTTTTGTTTTTTTAATACTTCCTTTTCTTTTTCTAATTTTTCAACTTGAAATTTTAAGTTTCTTTTTTCTTTTTCAATTTCTTTAAAAACTTCCACCATATCTTTTCTTTGTTTTTCAAGTGAATTAATTTCAGTTTCAACCTGTTTTTTTATATTATCAATTTTATTTTTAAATAATTCAAAACTTCTTTTTTCATCTTCAAATTTTTCTTTTTCGCTTATAAATTTTGCTTTTTCATCACGCAATATTTGTACCTGTTCTCTGAATAACTCTACTTTTTTTTGATACTCTATGTATTGAGCCTTTAATAATTTTTCTCTTGTTGCTTCTCTTGAATTAACTTCATTATCAGAAACAATGACTTTATTATTATCTTTATTATTATTATCTGACAACTTTATCTCTTGTGGTTCATGATACTTTTCAAATCTTAGTCCAAATCTATTTTTCATATCTATTTCCTCTCTCTTTTTGCCAACAAACTATAATTATTTAATCGGACAAAAACATAAATGCATTAAAAAACAATGCGACATAACATATAAATCATGTATATATCGCATTGTTTGTATAATTATCCAAAGAATTTTTCAAATGGTCCTTTTTTCTTTTCTTTTGGAATATCAATTGTGTCGTTTTCTTTATTAAGTGAATCGCCTGTTGCTTTATCAAATTCTCTTAAAGCAGCTTCTGCTTCTTTAGAAATCTTAGTTGGTGTCTTAATTACTAATGTTACGTAATGATCACCACGTACATCCTTGTTTCTGAGTGAAGGTACACCTTTTCCTCTCAAACGAATTCTTGTACCTGTTTGTGTTCCAGCACTAACTGTATAAATAATGTCTCCATCAACAGTTTTAATTCTGATATCGCCACCAAGTACAGCAATTGGATATGAAATACTTACTGTTGAGTAAATATCCATTTCATGTCTTTCAAATTCGTTACTTCTTGCAACAATAACTTCAACAAGAAGATCTCCTCTTGGCCCACCATTTACACCTGGTTCACCATATCCACGAACTCTTACTGATTGTCCATTGTTAATACCAGCTGGAATATCTACTTGCTTATGAATTCTCTTTGAATTGTATCCAGTTCCTCTACAATTTGGACATTTTTCTTTAACGATTTTACCTGTTCCATTACAATCTGGACAAGTTTGAACATTTTGAACCATTCCAAAAAGTGATTGCTGTGAATATACAATTTTACCTTTTCCACCGCATCGAGAACATGTAACTTTATCTGTTCCTTTTTTAGCTCCTGAACCATGACACTCGCTACATTCTTCTTTATATGTGAAATCTAAGTCCTTTGTGCATCCGAAAATCGCTTCGTGGAATGAAATTCTAACTTGCATTCTTACGTGAGCACCCTGTCTTGGCCCATTATTGTTGGCACGACGAGATCCTCCACCAAAAAAGTCTCCGAAAATATCTCCAAAAATATCTCCCATATCCATCCCAGAAAAATCGAATCCACCTGCTCCTGCACCTGCGCCACCATCAAATGCAGCATGACCAAATTGATCATATTTTCTTCTATTTTCTTCATCACTTAAGACGGCATATGCTTCTTGAATTTCTTTAAATTTTTCTTCACATTCCTTATCACCTGGATGCATATCTGGATGATATTTCTTTGCTTGAGCACGAAACGCCTTCTTAATCTCTGCTTGAGATGCGTCCTTTGACACACCTAATACTTCATAAAAATCTCTTTTATCTGCCATATTTTTACCTTTTCACCTAATTTTACATCAATACCCGATAAGTAAAAACTTACCGGGTATTAACATTTAGTTTATAGAGTTAAAATATCGTTTGCTTTTAATTAAACTTCTTTAAAATCAGCATCGATAACATCATCATCAGAACCTGCGTTAGCAGAACCTGTTGCATTAGCACCATTCATATCTGGGCCTGCTTGAGAAGCTTGTCCTGCTTGTGCCTGTGCTTGCTCATACATTTTAGCAAATACTTTCTGTGAGCTTTGTGTTAATTTTTCTTGAGCTGCTTTTAAGTCAGCGATTTCAGAATCTGTCATCTTTTCAGCTTCTGGATGAGCATCTAAGATATCTTTTACAGCTTTGATATCAGCTTCAACAGCACTCTTATCTGCTGCATCAATCTTATCTCCAACCTGTTTTAAAGCATCTTCTGTCTGGAATACAAATGAATCAGCTTCATTTCTTGCATCGATAGCTTCTTTTCTCTTCTTATCTTGTGCTTCAAATTCAGCAGCTTCTTTTACAGCCTTATCAATTTCTTCATCTGACATGTTTGAACCAGATGTAATTGTGATATGCTGTTCTTTTCCTGTTCCTAAATCTTTAGCTGAAACATTAACGATACCATTTGCATCGATATCAAATGTAACTTCAATCTGAGGAACTCCACGACGTGCTGGTGGAATACCATCTAATCTAAATTGTCCAAGTGATTTATTATCGCGTGCGAACTGTCTCTCACCTTGTACTACGTTAATATCTACTGCTGTCTGATTATCTGCTGCTGTTGAGAAGATTTGGCTCTTCTTTGTAGGAATTGTAGTATTTCTTTCGATTAATTTTGTAGCAATACCACCCATTGTTTCAATTGAAAGTGAAAGTGGAGTTACATCAAGTAATAAGATGTCGCCAGCACCTGCATCTCCAGCAAGTTTACCACCTTGAACTGATGCACCAAGTGCTACACACTCATCAGGATTTAAGCTCTTGCTTGGCTCTTTACCTGTTAATTGTTTTACTTTATCTTGAACAGCTGGGATACGTGTTGAACCACCAACTAATAATACCTGACTTAATTCAGCGTTTGTAAGTCCAGCATCTTTCATAGCGTTTTGAACTGGGATAGCTGTTCTTTCAACAAGGTCATGTGTTAACTCATTGAATTTAGCTCTTGTTAAGTTCATATCAAAGTGTTTTGGACCTTCAGCTGAAGCTGAGATAAATGGTAAGTTAATGTTTGTTGTTGTAGCAGATGATAATTCTTTTTTAGCTTTTTCAGCTGCTTCTTTTAATCTCTGTAAAGCCATTTTATCTTGTGATAAATCAATGCCTTCAGCTTTCTTGAATTCATCGATCATCCAATTTGTAATAGCGTTATCAAAGTCATCTCCACCAAGTCTTGTATCACCGTTTGTTGATAATACTTCGATTACACCATCACCAATTTCGATAATAGATACATCAAATGTACCACCACCTAAATCGTATACCATGATTTTTTGTTCTGTACCATTATCAAGACCATAAGCTAAAGCTGCAGCTGTTGGCTCGTTGATAATTCTCTTAACATCAAGACCAGCGATTTTACCTGCATCTTTTGTAGCCTGACGCTGAGCATCATTGAAGTAAGCTGGAACTGTAATAACTGCCTCTGTTACTTTTTCTCCTAAATATCCTTCAGCATCTGCTTTTAATTTCTGTAATACCATAGCAGAAATCTGTTGTGGTGAATACTGTTTATCATCAATAGAAACTTTATAATCAGATCCCATATGTCTTTTAATAGATGAGATTGTTTTTTCAGCGTTAGTAACAGCCTGACGTTTAGCTGGTTCACCTACTAATCTTTCTCCAGTTTTTGTAAAAGCTACAATTGAAGGAGTAGTTCTTGCACCTTCCTGGTTTGCGATAACTGTTGGTTGTCCACCTTCCATAACAGCAACGCAACTGTTTGTTGTTCCTAAATCAATACCTATGATTTTACCCATATCTTTGACCTCCTAATTAATATCCTAATCAATCTAAAATTGCTATTTGTAAATTTACTATTTATCATTTTCATATCTATAAAAATGATGCTAATATAATCAACCACTTAATGTGGATTTTAACTTGTTAAATTACTGTGCTACTGCAACCATGCTATGTCTTAAAACTTCGTCTTTGTATGTGTAGCCTTTTAATAATTCCTGTGCCACACATCCAGTTTCTACTTCATCGCTTTCGACTTGCATTACAGCATTGTGTTTTGCTGGATCAAATTCTTCTCCAACACACTCAATCGGTTTAACACCAACTTTATCTAATTCAGTAACTAATTGTTTATATACTTTTTCCATTCCATCAGCAAAAGCGCCTTCTTTTTCCTCTTCAGAAATAGCACTTAAACCTCTTTCAAAGTTATCAACAATTGGAAGAACCTTTTCTAATATTGTTTTAGCTCCCATATCAAACATCTGAGACTTTTCTTTTTCTGTTCTTTTTCTGAAATTATCAAACTCAGCCATTTGACGTTTAAGTCTATCTGTTAAATCTTCGATTTGTTCATCTTTTTTGCTTTTCTTTTTAGCTTTTTTGTCTTTTTTAGACTCTTCTTTTTCTTCTACAGCTTCTTCATTTACTTCTTCAGATGCTGTTTCATTTACTTCTTCATTAACTTCTTCATTAATGTTTTCATTAACTTCTTCGTTAACTTCAACATCAACGTTTTCTTTTTCTAAATCAATATCCTTATTCATCTGATCTACCACTTTTATTCCGCCTTTCTTTTATTAGGTGGTCTACCCTTTTCTATATGTATTAAATTCGTATTATACTGTATCATCTTTTGATATATCATCAATTGACTGTGACATCTTCTTATCCGTGATAGCATTCTTATTGAACATACCTTCTAGCTGTTTTTTTAGGCTTTTTAAATTATGCATTACATTTTCGTAATCCATTCGCTTTGGACCTATAATTCCAACAGTACCTTTTACTCCTTCACCTAAATCATATGTCGCAGTTACAACACTACAATCCTTCATTGTCTGTATTGGTGATTCATTACCAATATAAACCTGAATACCTGTTTCTTCTTCGTTTGACGATACATCTGTCACAAAATTTACTAGCTCTTCTTTATCTTCAAAAGTTTCTAATAAATGTGTAACCTTTTCTGCATCTGATAACTCTGGGTACTTCAAAATATTAGTCGCACCACTTGTATATATATCTAAATTATCTTCTTCTGCAAAAGCCTTAGACAATGTATCTAAAACTTCATTTACAATTGTGCCATGAATACCGGCCTTTTCTTTAATTTTAGAAATAACTCCTAGATTAATTTCTTCAATTGATAATCCATTCAATGCTGTATTCAACAATATATTAAGCTTTAGTAATGATTCATTATCAACCGGTTCATCTACATCTATTATTCTATTTCTAACAACATTAGAATTCATAACAATTACTGCTAAAATCTGCTTTTCTTCTACACAAGACAACTGAACAAACTTAACTTTATTGCTATGTTTAGGTGCCGCTGTAATCATCGTAGCATAATTAGTATTATTAGCAAGTAATTTAGCAACCTGCTTTAATACTTGTTCCATCTTCTGTGTCTTCTCTATTACAAATTCTTTCATATCTGTAACTTCTTTATCCTTCTCCTGGATAAGATGATCTACGTAAAATCTGTAACCTTTATCAGATGGAATCCTTCCTGCAGATGTATGTGGCTGCAAAATATAACCTAAATCTTCTAAATCAGACATTTCATTACGAATTGTCGCCGAACTCAAATTTAAGTCTGTATATTTAGATATTGTTCTTGATCCTACAGGCTCTCCAGTCGCTAAATAGTTACGGATTATTGCATCTAAGATTTTTATTTTTCTTTCATCTAATAGTTCTGCATCGTCCTTCTTCATATATTTGCTCCTGTTATATCCTTTTTATTAGCACTCATTCTTTTTGAGTGCTAATATCTTATGTATTTAATATAATACCATCACTTTTTTTTGTCAACACTTATTTTAAAATTCTTATAATCTTAATGCACAAAAAATCTTTATTCATTAAGGAAGTCTTGAATTTCAAGACTTTTTAACATTAAATTAAATTATAAAAATTCTATTAAATAAAAAAATACTCTAGAGATTATCTCCCTAGAGCATTACTTCTTAATTTTTTACTTTTAAATCTGAAAACGTATCTATACTAACATGATAGATATTATAGATATAATCAAATCTTTATTCCATAATTATACAAATTGCGCCATACAATAATTAGCCAAATCAGAGCCTTTGTCTGTCAAATAGACTTGTCCATGTTTTACTTCTAGTAGGCCTTCTTGCTTTAATTTATCAATCTGCTTTTTATAAACGCCTTCAATTGGTAAATTAAAATTTTCTTCAAAGTCAGATCTAGATATACCTTGATTCATTCTTAAGCCTAAAAACATAAACTCTTCCATTTGTTCCTGCTTAGATAAAATCTGAACTGTATCGTGCAAATTATTGTATAAATCCAATTCATTATCCGTCAACTGTCTATCACTTTCGCTTGATAACTCTACTTTTTGTATTTTATTTGCTGAAGTTACATAATCGTATATATCTCTTTTATTAGAATAACGAACATTATCCACAAGAGAAGCTGCACCTAGGCCTAACCCAAGATAATCTTTTCTTTGCCAATAACCTATGTTATGTCGACATTCTAATCCTTTTTTTGCAAAATTAGATGTTTCGTACTGCATATAACCTGCATTTTTTAACGTTTGCTGTGTTAATTTATACATTGTATATACGTCATCTTCACTTGGCAATGCTTCTGTCACCATTCCTGCATGCTGCTTTACATCGTCAAATTTATATTTATCGTAAAAAGGTGTCCCTTTTTCTATAATTAATGTATACACCGATAAATGTTCTGGTTTGAGACGTATCACCTCATTTAGTGATTTCATAAAATCATCAATATTTTGATATGGTAATCCACTCATCAAATCAATATTTATATTGTCAAATCCAACTTTTCTTGCTAAGTGATATATTTTCAAAAACTGTTCATAATTGTGTACTCGTCCAAGTATTTTCAATTCATTATCTTTAGTTGACTGCAAACCAATACTCAATCTATTAATTCCAGCTTTTTTATAGCTTTCCATCGCGCTTTTTACTACAGTACCCGGATTAGCTTCTAACGTAATCTCAGCATCATCTGCAACATCATAATTTGCCTTAATTGTATCCAAAATAGAAACAAGTAATTTATAATCTAGCCATGAAGGAGTACCTCCACCAAAAAAAATAGTAACTACCTTTCTATTTTTAAATTTTGGAGCATAATATAATATTTCTTTAATTAATGCATCAACGTATTCTTTTTGTGTTTTTGCATTTGCAGGAAACGACAAGAAATCACAATATTCACATTTTCTTATACAAAAAGGAATATGTATATATAACTCTAACTCTTTCATGCTTTATTCCTCATCAAGCTTAAGAACACTCATAAATGCTTCCTGTGGAATTTCAACGTTACCTACTTGACGCATTCTCTTCTTACCTTCTTTTTGCTTTTCAAGAAGTTTCTTCTTACGAGAAATATCACCACCGTAACATTTTGCTAAAACGTCTTTTCTCATAGCTTTAACAGTTTCTCTTGCGATAACTTTTCCACCGACTGCCGCCTGAATTGGTATCTCAAATAAATGTCTTGGAATCTCCTTTTTAAGTTTCTCACACATTTTTCTACCACGTTCATATGCACTCTCTTTGAATACAATAAATGATAACGCATCAACAACTTCTTTATTGATTAACATATCAAGCTTAACTAATATTGATTTTTCATAGCCTTTAAATTCATAATCAAATGATGCATATCCTCTTGAACGAGATTTTAATGCATCAAAGAAATCATAAATAATTTCATTTAATGGCAAATCATATTTAATAAGAGCACGAGTTTCTTCAATGTATTCCATACTCAAATAAATACCTCTTCGCTCTTGACATAATTTCATTATTGCACCAACATAATCGCTTGTAACCATAATTTCTGCAGATACGTATGGCTCTTCCATATAGTCAATTTCTGATGGATCTGGAAGATTAGATGGATTTGTAACTTCTACCATTTCACCGTTTGTTTTATGAACTCTATAAATAACGCCAGGAGCTGTTGTTACAAGATCTAAATTAAACTCTCTCTCTAAACGTTCTTGTACAATCTCTAAATGTAATAATCCTAAAAATCCACATCTAAATCCAAAACCTAACGCTTGAGAAGTTTCTGCTTCAAATTGTAAAGCCGCGTCATTTACTTGTAATTTTTCTAATGCATCTCTTAAATCAGGATATTTTGAGCTATCTGCAGGGTACAATCCGCAATATACCATTGGATTTACTTTCTTATATCCTGGAAGTGCCTCTTTACATGGATTATCAACTGTTGTAATTGTATCACCAACTTGTGTATCTCTAACATTTTTAATACTAGCAGCAATATATCCAACCATACCTGCAGATAATTCATCGCATGGTATAAATTGACCTGCTCCAAAGTATCCAACTTCTGTTACAACATCAGATGCGCCTGTTGCCATCATCTTTATTGTATCTCCTACTTTAACTGTACCTTCCATTACACGACAAAATACAATTACACCCTTATACGAATCATATAACGCATCAAAAATCAACGCTTTAAATGGTGCCTTAGGATCTCCTTGTGGAGCTGGTATTTTTTCTACAATTTGCTCTAATACTTGATCTATATTTAAACCTGTTTTAGCAGAAATTTTTGGTGCATCCATAGCCTCAATTCCAATTACATCCTCAATTTCTTGAGCGACTTCATCTGGACGTGCCGATGGAAGATCAACCTTATTAATTACTGGCAAGACGTCTAAGTCATGATCTATAGCCAAATAAACATTAGCTAATGTCTGTGCTTCTACGCCTTGTGCAGCATCTACAACTAAAATTGCACCATCACATGCGGCTAAACTTCTTGAAACCTCATAGTTAAAATCAACATGTCCTGGAGTATCTATTAAATTAAAAATATATTCTTCACCGTTTTTAGCTGTATAAATAATACGAACAGCTTGAGATTTAATTGTTATTCCACGTTCTCTTTCAAGTTCCATGTTATCAAGAACCTGAGCTTGCATCTCACGACTTGTTAGTGTTCCTGTACTTTCAATTATTCTATCAGCTAAAGTGGATTTACCATGATCGATATGTGCTATAATACAAAAATTTCTTATTTTACTTTGATCTATGGACATAATAACCCTCTCTTTTCATTTATTACGAATGATAAAGCATTCTTTATTGAAAAAAAGGCACCAGTATGACGGTACTGATGCCTTTGTATATTCACTATACGAAACCTATTAAGCTACGCCGTTAACCATTTTAGTTAAACGTGATACTTTTCTAGCTACGTTGTTCTTGTGGTAAATTCCCTTTGAACCAGCTTTCTCAATTGTTGCGATAGCTTCTTGTAAAGCAACTGTTGCAGCAGCTTTATCGTTAGCAGCTACAGTAGCCTCTACCTTCTTAATTGATGTTTTAACTGCTGATCTGATAGATTTATTTCTTGCAGTTCTTGCTTCTGTAACTAGAATTCTTTTTTTTGCAGATTTAATGTTAGCCAATCTGTACACCTCCAATGTATTGAATTGTTATTGTTCATGATTGTTACATCAACCCGGACACGGACGTTTTAATGTAAACATACTACATTATATTAGTCTATAAATCCATTAATGTCAATGTATTTTTGTAAAAATTAATTATTTTTTATATTACTATATTTTACAATAAATAATTCTACCGCGATTTGAGCATTAAGCTGGCCTGTTTTAACCAATTCTTCAAGTTCAACTCCGTATCTAACTGCATCTTTTAACTGATCTAGCGTAAAACTTTTAGCTTGATTTTGATTCTTTTTAACCGCCCAACTAGGACACGATGCATATTTAGAAATATCAGCTGCTCCAAAGCCTTGATTTGTCATTGCTTTTACTATTTCTAGTATATGAAATTGTCGTGATATTAAAAACAAAATTCTCATTGATGGTTCTTTTAAAAACAATAAATCATTATATAACTCTATTGCTTTTTGTGGTTTTTTTAATGCAATTGCATCAACCATTTCAAAAACCTTATTCGAAACCTGTTCAGTTGTAATTTCCTCAACATCAGCTTTTTCTATTATATCTTTATCATATGTATAACAAACGAGTTTTTCAAGCTCTTTATCTATATTTTCCATGTCCGTTCCTACCCTTTGAATAAAAAGTAAAAACGCTTCTCTTGTTATTCGTTTATTATCTTTTTTTAATCTAATAGAAATCCATTTTTCTAAAACTTTATCGTTTTGTTCAGCAAATTCAACCGCTAAACCATTTTTGTCTACAGCTTTATATAAACGGTTTCTTTTATCTACCTCATTTTCAACCCAAATCAAAATAGATGTATCTGGAATCTGTTCTATATACTCAGCAACATCATCTTCGCTTTTCTTGAAAAGTCCACTATCTTCAATAAGAATCACTCTATGTTCTGCCAAAAACGGCATTGTTTCAGATAATTGTATCATTTCATGGTAATCAAAATTATCCGAATTAAATACGGTATAATTCATAGAATCACCCTCAGGCACCAACGCCTTTATTAACTTTTCTTTATACTGTTTTTTTAAATACGCCTCTTCTCCATATAATAGATAGACTTTTTTAAATTTATTATTTTTTATATCTTCATCAATTCTTCTCATAGCTTTATTTTATCACAGAAAGCTTTCTTTTTACAACAAAGGAACTTTTATTTTTTTTAATCTTAATTTGGCCGCCTTTGGTTGTATAAAATATATTTGAGCATTCTTCCTTAATCCTTGAAATTGCTTCTTTATTAGGATGTCCGTAACGATTATTTCTTCCACATGACACACACGTAATACTAGGTTTAATTTTCTTTAATAATTCAGATGTATTAGAAAATTTAGAACCATGATGAATAGCCTTATAAAAAAATATATCATTCGGCACATCTAAATCTCCTTCCTTTTCACCGTTTAAATCACCGGCGAAAAGGCCTATAAATTCTTTATCCTTTAAAACAAAACATAACGATAATAAATTACGATCTTCTTGTTCTTCTTTTGAATACTCATTTTTAGAATATGGGTACAAAAATTTAATTTTTGCTTCTTTTAATCGAAGCTCATCTTTAGCCTCAACATAAATTATATTCACATTTTTTTCCTTGGCTAATTTTATTATTTTCTTGTATGCTTCATCCTTCGGCATAGTTTTCGACAAGATTAGATTTTTCACTCTATACCCTTCTTCTAAGATTTCTAAAAATCCAGATATATGATCAGCATCACCATGCGATATAAACCAATAATCAATTTTATTTATCCCCTTTGATTTCAGAAAAGGGAGCATTTTATAATTTCCAACTTCTTTTTCATCCGTACTGCCCCCATCTACAAATATTTTATAATTATCGGATGTTGATATAAAAATACCATCACCTTGTCCTACATCTAATACATCAACTTCAAACCCCAATGGCAACCTAATTAAAGCCACTGAAAACAAAATAATTGATAAAATCACAATTTTTCTTAAATACAGCCTTTTTATTTTAGGATTGATAAACTCTACATCTTCTTCTATTTTGCTATAATTTTTGATAATTATATATAAAATCAGTAAAACGACATAATAAACAATTATTTTCATCTTGCTCATTTCACCTGTAATAATCGTAGAGTATGGAAACGCAACAAAGCAGTTGCATACTAATGTGTATAAACTAAGTATAATATCAGCTGGCATAAGAAATGCTTTTGAAAATGAGAGCAGTACTAACCCTATAATTCCACCTGCTACTCCACTAACAAAAATATACTCAACTAATGGTAACAATATTAGATTTACTAAAAAACTATATGGAGATATTTCAAAATACGAATTTAACATTATGGGAAGAATCATTATTTGAATTGAAAAACTTACTAAGATCTTTTTCTTTAAATTAATTATAAATATTTTTTTTGCATTTGGTTTTTGAGAATTTGAATGTGCTTTTTCTATGATTTTTGATTTATTTTTATCAAGTTTGTAAGTCAAACTTTTTCCTAATGTTGCAATTGAAAATACAGCCATAAATGACATTTGAAATCCACTGTTTGCATATAGAAATGGATTATTCCACATTAAAAAAATCAACATTATACCTATTGAATTGATTGTATCATAAGTTCTTCCTATCAGATTTGCTATAATCATCAAAATTATCATTCCTATTGCTCTAATCGATGAAATACTCATTCCTGTCAAATAACCATAGGATATAACAGAAAAAATTGATAAACAAGCACTGCTTTTATTTGTTATCCCTAATTTTCTCAGCCAATAATACAGCCCTAATCCAAAAAAAGAAACATGCATTCCGGAAATGGATAAAATATGCGAAAGTCCTAATTTTTTGTAATTTTCTTTTATTCCTTTATCTAAATTCGATTTTTCCCCTAGAATCATATTAGAAAGCGTTCCCGCATTTATTTCATCTAATTTTAAAAAATATATATTCGATATCTTATTTTTCGTGTTATATAATTTTTCTAAATATTGATTGGATTTTATTGTTCTTTTTTGGATAAATGAATTGATAATTGAATAATCAATTTTTTGACTAAAATAGAATTGTTTACTGTCGAAATTTCCTTCATTTCTTGCATCTTCAAACAGTTTAATCTTTCCTGAAATTAAAATTTTTTCTCCCATAAAACATTCATCTGTTTGAAAATATGCGATTACATTATTGGTTTTTATTACATTTGTATCTATATTATTTGTTTTCGTTATATTTGTATCATTAGAATTATTTACATGTTTTTGTAAACAATTATGTTTTAAATTATCACTACTATCTTTTGGAGTAAACCTATTGTTACTATGCCAATTATTACTGCCTCTTTTAACAGTAGAGTTACTGTTATTATCATTTTTTAGATTTGCATTATTTAAATTAACATTATTTAGATATACATCTTTTAAATAATAACAGTAACCCATATTTTTCTTTTCTTTTTTGTATATTTTGCCTTGAAGCAATACATCATCTTCATTATTAATCTTATTTATATAGCTATTTCTGAATCCTGTATCTACATGTATCTTAAACATTCCAAGAATAAACGGTATAAACAATACAATAACCACAAATGGTAAAATATTGCCTCTTCTCTTATGCGATATAATAAGGAATAATACTGCTACAATAAAAACAATACTAAAAATTAATATCTGAATAGTACCAAGGAACAGTGCTATATTGTCATACAACACAATTCCTATTAAAAACATAATTGCCATACTAAAAAATGGATGTTTCTTCAATTAATCCTCCTTCTTAGATGCAATTAATGAATAATCTGGCGCATACATTTTAGACAAAGCATAGCTATATCTATAATTTCCACTTGTATCACCATTAATTGAAATCTGAACTTTACTTACTTCATCTATTTGTGACAACGAGTTAACTATTGAGTAAATAACTACTGGTTCTGTTATCTCATAATTTTGATTTTTAAAAGTTTCATCTAAATTAACGTAACATACTCCGTCAGAAATAGAAATATTTATTAATTGTGTACCCTTAGGAATCGTTGAAAGTGCTCCCTTTTTATCTGGCCCCTTTAACAACTGTTCCATAATAAGTTTTTCTTTTGAAATATTCGAACTATAATGTACAACTCTAGTTTCTTTTTCTAGCCTATTACCATTCTTGTTGGCAAAATAAAGAGTAATTTGTTCCGTCATAATGGAATTAATTTGTTCTCCAGGATTATCAACAAAGGATTCTTCATCCATGTAGCCAATAACTTCTCCTGACAAGTCTAATAATTCATCACCATTAATCGTAAATTTAACTTTATTAATGCCATTAACCTGCAATAGCGTTCTTACAATTCCAGCTCTACAAAGAACTTCTTCTGTTGTACTCAACTTTCTGTATTTTTTATTAAAATCAATAACTAACAATCCGCTTGAAAGTGAAATCTTATTTATTTTTACTTCATTCGGAATTGTACGTCTTGCCTCTTTAATATTTGGCTTTTCTCTTAAACAAGTCAAAAGTTTTTTAACAATTTCTTCTTTATTAGTAGTTGATGTTGCCTTATAATCTTGTGGCATAAGCTTAGTCACATCAATATCTATATAATAAAGCTTATAATCTGATGCCTCTTTTTTATCACATCCAACACTAAAGGTACTTATTAACATCAAAATAACTAATAAAATAATTTTTTTATTCATATTTTCTCCTAAGCCTTTATGTAATTCAGTGGAATTCTCACATCAAATGTAGTTCCTTCATTTAATACACTGTGTACTTTTATTGCACCTCTATGCATTAAAATAGAATTTCTTGTTATTGCTAATCCTAAACCTGTTCCACCAATTTCTCTAGAATGCGATTTATCAACACGATAAAATCTTTCATAAATATGCTCTAATGATTCCTCAGGAATACCAATTCCATTGTCCTCAACTTTAATAAAGAAGTACTGATGATCCGCATTTAAAGACACATGAACCCATCTTTGTTCTTCAGCACCTTCTTCATTTTCATCATCTCTAACATTATATTTTATAGCATTTTCAACAAGATTTGTAATTGCTAACGTAATCTTAACCTCATCTACCTCTGCCGTAACTGGTCTAAAACTTTCTAGAACGACTTCAACATTTTGTTTATCTGCAATCGGTTGAAGACGTTTCAAAATTTGTTCTAATAGTTCATTTATATTAAGAGTCGTAATATTTAAACTACCCTCGGATTTATCCATTTTAACTAATGATAATAAATCATTTATTATTTTATTTTCTCTTTCAATCTCACTTGCAATGTCATTCATAAACTCTTTATACATTCCTACTGGTGCATCTGGCATTGCAATTAAAGAATCTGCCAAAACCTTCATTGATGTAAGCGGAGTTTTAAGTTCATGCGACACATTTGAAACAAACTCTTGACGCGAATCATCTATTACCTTGTATTTATTTAAAACTAAATCAAGTTTTTCGCTTATTAAATCTATTTCCGTATATGTTTTTACCGCTTCAACTGTATCAGTATATCCACTACTTACAGCATCAATGCCTGTCTCTAATTTTTTCATTGGTCTAACTAATCTAAGTGCAACAAGAACACCTAAAAATGTAAAAAGTATTCCAATTGTCATCTCTATGATTAATCCAACCTGAGACAAATAAACTTTATTCAAAACAATATTATTAGTTGAAACACTAACAAGCATTACTCCTAAAATATTTCTATTATCATCCTCGATATTAGAAACTGGAATAGTTAACTCAACATAATGATTTTTCTTATCATAATTGATTAACTCTTTTCCAGCAAAAGTTTTAACTACTTGACCTGAAATAATTGTCTTACGTTCGTCAATATTATAAGTATCACGAACAATTTTATAACTTTTATCTACCAAAATCACTCGTCCATCATACAAATTGGCCAATGTGTTTACCTGCGAATCAACATCGCTGTCTCCTTTTCCTGCCAAAAAATCAGATTTTGCAATTTTGTTTGCTAATATTTTAGATTGACTTAAAATTTCACTTTCTCTAATAGAAACTGCTCTAGCCTCATAAGATGAAATTATCCCTATTCTTAAAATGTGGCATGGCACGATGGCCATAACCACAAAAATAAGCATCAATCTAAATTTCATACTTTTTATAAATCCCAAAAATTTTTTGTTCTTTAACATTTACAGTACTCCTACTATCTTTGGTTATAATAGTATCCTACGCCCCATTTAGTGTGTACATACTTAGGTTCACTTGGGCTTTTTTCGATTTTTTCTCTAAGACGACGAACATGTACATCTACTGTTCTTACGTCACCTGGATAATCGTTTCCCCATACCATATGGAGTAGATTTTCCCTACTGTAAACTTTATTTTCGTTTTTAACAAGAATTTCTAATAAATCAAATTCTTTGGCTGTAAGATTAACTTCTTTATCAAAAATATATAATCTTCTGCTGTCACAATCTAATTTCAAATCACCCTTTGTGATTAATGTTTCATCAACTTTTTGTTGATTGAATCCGGATGTTCTTCGCATAATTGCTTTAATTCTTGCTTTTACTTCTAAAATATTAAATGGTTTGGTAATGTAATCATCAGCGCCATACTCAAGTCCTAAAATCTTATCCATGTCATCGCCCTTTGCTGTAAGCATAACGATTGGCACATCTGAGAATTCTCTAACTGCTTGACACACTTCAAAACCTTCCATTTTAGGTAACATTACATCTAATAAAATAATATCATATTTATTATTTTTAATTTTTTCTAATGCTTCCTCGCCATCATAGGCACAATCAACTTCCATGTCATCTTGCTCTAAGCTAAATCGAATTCCTTTAACAATTAGTTTTTCGTCATCGACTACCAATACTTTCTTTGCCATATTACACTCCTCAGTTCACCGTAATATAATCTTTGATTTTGTTTAGTAAACCGTCTTTTATTCCGGCTATATTTTTCAAATCTTCAATTTTGGAAAAATTACCATGTTTGGTTCTGTAATCTATAATGCTATCTGCTTTTTTTTCGCCAACGCCTTTAATCGTCATCAATTGTTCCTTTGTTGCTGAATTCAAGTTTACCTTTCCGTCATCTTGTACATTTTTAGACTGATCGTTTACTGATGTATTCTCATTTGGAATAGCTTGATTTTGTACTTCTAGACGTGATGGAACATAAATCTTTTGTCCATCCAACAATTTATCAGCCAAATTATGATACTCTACAGCAGCCTCAGGTTTAAATCCCCCAGCTAGCTCAACTGCATCATTTATTCTTTTATTTGCTGATAATTGATAAACGCCTGGTTTATTAACCTGTCCACAAACATACACTACTACATTACTTGTAGCATTGCCATGTGCATATTTATTATTCATACTCTCACTTTTTTGTTTGTGCTCGTCACTTTTGGAATTATATTTTCTTTCTATTGAATTATTTGCTTCAGAGCTTTTATTAGATATTAAAACTTCTTCCTTTTGACAAGCTGTTAAAGATAAGGTTATAAAAATCAAAAAACAGGTAATTGCAATAGCTCTACCTTTTTTCATCATAGTATATATTTTCTTACTCATTGTTCTCTCCTTATAAAAAGGAGCTCAATACCTGATAACTATTTTAACGAAAAAAGGCAAGCTTTACAAGAGCAATTTTTGTTATTTTTAAATTTTATACAAAAGTATCTAATGTCTGTTTCAATTTACTAATCATTTCATCAACATTTTCCTCTGTAATAATTAGTGGAGGTACAAATCTTAAAACATTTTTTCCTGCCGTGATTAAAATTAAACCATTTTCTAAAGCCTTTTTAGATATTTCACTAACATTTACTTTACTCTCTACGCCCTGCATTAGACCTTTTCCTCGTCTTTCCACAAGAAAATCATACTCGCATACTAATAAATCTAGCTGATCTTCAAGATATTCGGAAATGTCTTGTACATGTGCTAAAATATTCTTTTTTTCAAACTGCCTTAAGACCTCTACGATTGCAGCTGATACAAAAGGATTTCCACCATATGTTGTTCCATGGTCGCCTGGTTCTAAAGAATTTTGTGCAACTTTTTCAGTCACGAAAAACGCACCAACAGGAACACCACATCCTATCGCCTTTGCGCAAGTCATAATATCTGGCTTAATTCCATAACCTTGCCAAGCAAACATTTCTCCTGTTCTGCCCATTCCACACTGAATTTCATCTAAAATCAACAAAATATCATTCTCTTTACAAATTTGTTTTACTTCTTTTAAAAACATTTCATCAGCAGGATAAATTCCGCCTTCACCTTGTACTGTTTCCATTATAATAGCGCAAGTTTTTGGAGAAACTAATTCTTTTACGCTTTCTATATCATTAAATTTAGCAAACTTAACACCTGGAAGTAATGGCTCAAATGGTTCTCTATAATGATTATTTCCTGTAACCGAAAGTGCGCCTAAACTTCTTCCGTGAAAGGAATGTTCCATTGCAATAATTTCATAACAGCCTTTTTTTTGCTTCTTATAGGCATATTTTCTTGCTGCTTTTATTGCTCCTTCTATAGCTTCAGTTCCGCTATTGGTCAAAAAAACTCTATCCATTTGTGATACCTTTAAAAGTTTCTTTGATGCTTCACAAATTTGAGTATTATAATACAAATTTGAGGTATGTAATAATTTTTCAATTTGATTTTTTAATGCATCATTATATTCTCTGTTATTATATCCTAACGCCATTACAGCAATTCCTGCCGCAAAATCTAAATATTTTTTTCCTTCTGTGTCATATAAATAAACTCCCTCTCCCTTTTCTAATACAACATCATATCTATTATAAGTGTGAACTAAATTTTTTTCTGTTTCATTGATATAATTTAATTTATCCATATTATTTCTCCTATTTAATTCTAAATCCTCTTCTTTTTTTAGTTTTGCATAAAAATATAAATACATTTTTGCTTAATTAAAATATTCCTCATTTTCACCTAAAATTGCTGTTCCAATTCCCCTATTAGTAAAGAATTCAAGTAATAAACAATGTGGAATTCTTCCGTCTAAAATATGTACTCTCGATACACCTTGCTCAATTGCCTCTATACAATTATTCAATTTAGGCAACATTCCGCCACCTATATATCCTTCAGAAATAAGTTTTTTAGCATCATTTATTTTCAATTCAGAGATAAGTGTCTTCGGATTGCTCGGATCCTTATATACGCCTTCAATATCTGTAAGAAATGCTAATTTTTCTGCCGCTAATGCTTCTGCAATCGCACACGCTGCATCATCTGCATTAATATTATAGCTATTAAAATTATCATCCATTCCCACCGGACAAATAATTGGAAGGAAATCTTTTTCTAATAAATCATAAATAATTTGTGGATTTGTCTTTTTTACATCACCAACAAAGCCTATGTCTTCACCATCTGCAGTTTTCTTCGTAACATTCAAAAGGCCAGCATCTTTTCCACTAATACCAACCGCATTTACTCCTATTTCTAGAGCTAATTGAACTAAAGATTTATTAACTTTATTAAGAACCATTTCAACTATTTCCATAGTTTCTGTATCAGTCTTTCTAAAACCTTTTATAAATTCAGGGGTCATTCCTGTTTTTTCAACCCAACGACTAATTTCTTTACCGCCACCATGAACAATAACAGGTTTAAGGCCTACTAATTTTAACAACGCAACATCTTGTATAACCTGTCTTTTTAAGGATTCATCTAGCATAGCTGATCCACCATATTTTACAACAATAATTTTTCCATTGAATCGTTGAATATATGGCAGTGCCTCAATTAATACTTCCGCTTTTTCTAATAAAACATTTACATTCATTTCTGACATTTTCCTACCTCACTTAATCTCTTTACTTACATATAGATTATTTATTCTATATATTTTGAAATATTCTCATCATTTAGCGATAAATCATAATAATTTATTTCCTCACGTTTGCTCCATTTTTCGTCTTTCCAAAACTTATTTCCCACTTCATTTTCTTTAAAAGCAATCAACGATATTTTATTAATATGCTCTCGTTTTAGGGCCTCTATACAACTATTTGTCATTGCATCTCCGATTCCTTTTTTTCTGTAATCTTTCCTAACGCAAACATGGTATAGACAACCAGTACGTCCATCATGACCACACAAAATAGCTCCAATAATTTGTTTATTTTTATTTACAGCTACAATACTTGTGCTCGGATTTCTGTTTAAAAAGCGATAAATTCCATCCCTTGAATCATCTATGCTTCTAATTCTAAAACCATGAATAGTGCTCCACAATTGATAAACATTGTCATAATCCGCATATTCCATTGGTCTTATTAAAATATTCTCATTATTTAAATTTATATGAATAATTTTAAAATCACTTTTTGCAATCATACAATTTTCTCCTCTTTACTTTATGGAAAAACAGGCACAAAATTCAATCCTAAATCCTCTTTTAATCCAAAAATCAAATTCATATTTTGAACAGCTTGTCCTGCAGCACCTTTTACTAAATTATCGAGTGCACCCATCATAATAATTCTATGTGTTCTTTCGTCTATAACAAAGTTTACATCAACATAGTTACTACCTTCAACCCATCTTGTTTCTGGGACTTCGTTTTCTTTTAAAACCCTAATAAATTTTTCTTGTTTGTAATATTTATTATATATTTCTCTAACTTCCTCGTTAGAAGGGTATTCTCCATTTTCTTTTTTACGAAGATTAGCGTATTCTGTAACCAAAATACCTCTATTCATAGGAACTAAGTGTGGAGTAAAATTTATACATATTTTTTCTCCCGCAGCATAGCCTAATTGTTCTTCAATCTCAGGTGTATGTCTATGACTTGCCACTTTATAGGCCTTTATACTTTCATTAACTTCACAGTACAAATTTGGTATTTTAGCGCCTCTACCCGCTCCACTTGTACCACTTTTAGCATCTATAATAAGTGTATTAGGATTAATTATGTTTTCCTTAACTAAAGGATACGCAGTTAAAATTGAACATGTGGTATAACATCCAGGATTAGCGACTAAATTTTTCCCTTTTATCTGCTCTCTATTAATTTCACATAACCCATACACTGCCTTATCTATAAGTTGAGGTGATTTATGTTTGATTTGGTACCATTGTTCATATACGCTTACATCTTTTAGTCTATAATCTGCACTTAAATCAATAAATTTTGCTTTTTTTAGCAATTCTTCATTTAAGATGCCTGCCAAATAGCCCTGTGGAGTAGCCGTAAAAACAACATCAACCTCTTGGACTAATTTTTCTATATTATCATCAAAGCATTTGTCTTCAACTATTTCAAACATATTTCTATAAACGTCTGCATATTTTTGTTCTACGTAACTTCTAGAGCCAAACCACTTTATTTTTGCTTCAGGATGATTAACTAGTATTCTAACCAATTCACCTCCTGCATATCCTGTTGCTCCTATTATTCCAACATTTATCATAATAATATCTCCTTTTTACTTTACATCTCAACGTAATATTTTACTATTATTTTGCTTTGCATAATTATACATTCTTTTTACGAATTATGCAATATTAATTTCGTCTTTTTTTCTGTCAATATAACTCTTAATTATATAATTTCTTACAATCTCTGTTATAACACATTTTATTTCTAATTACTATACTTATTTTTAATAAAGGTAAACACTTTATCTTTTTATGTTTTGCACCGTTAATTTGTATTTTTATAAAATTATTTTGTATAAATTTACAGTTGTAATTCATTTTCAGTTGTTGTATATTATTCTCATAAGTTATTTACTTCCTTGGAGAGGGAAATCAAAAACTACTACTATTTAATAAACGAGGAATAAAATTATGAAAGAAAAAGTTGTACTTGCATACTCTGGTGGTTTAGATACCACAGCCATTATCCCTTGGCTTAAAGAAAACTATGATTATGAAGTTATCTGTTGTTGCGTAGATTGCGGACAAGAAGAGGAGTTAGATGGTCTAGAAGAAAGAGCTAAGTTATCTGGTGCATCTAAATTATACATTGAAGATATTGTTGATGATTTTTGTGATAACTATATAGTCCCTTGCGTTAAGGCTGGCGCTGTATATGAAAACAAATATTTACTCGGAACATCAATGGCACGTCCAGGAATTGCTAAAAAATTAGTTGAGATTGCACGTAAAGAAGGAGCTGTTGCTATTTGCCACGGCGCAACTGGAAAAGGAAATGACCAAATTCGTTTCGAGCTTGGAATAAAGGCCCTTGCTCCAGATATCAAAATCATTGCTCCATGGCGTGATGACAAATGGACTCTCCAATCTCGTCAAGACGAAATTGATTACTGTAAAGCGCACGGAATTGATTTACCATTTTCTGCTGATTCAAGCTATAGTCGTGACCGAAATCTATGGCATATTAGCCATGAAGGTCTTGAACTAGAAGATCCTTCAGTTGAGCCAAACTATGATCACGTTTTAATGCTTGGTAACAGTCCTGAAAAAGCCCCAGACGAAGGCGAATATGTTACAATGACATTTGAAGCTGGCGTTCCTGTTTCTTTAAATGGTAAAAATATGAAAGTGTCAGATATCATTCGTGAACTAAATGCTCTTGGTGGCAAACACGGAATCGGTATAATTGATATCGTTGAAAACCGCGTTGTTGGAATGAAATCTCGTGGAGTATATGAGACTCCAGGTGGAACTATCTTAATGGAAGCCCATGATCAACTTGAAGAATTAATACTAGATCGTGCAACAATGGAAGTCAAAAAAGAAATGGCTAATAAACTTGCTCAAATCGTTTACGAAGGAAAATGGTTTACTCCTCTTCGTGAAGCTGTATGTGCTTTTATTGACGTAACTCAACAATATGTTACAGGTGAAGTCAAATTCAAATTATACAAAGGTAACATTATTAAAGCTGGTACAACATCTAAATATTCATTATACAGTGAGTCTTTAGCAAGTTTTACAACTGGTGATTTATATGATCATCACGATGCTGAAGGTTTTATTACATTATTTGGTCTTCCTCTAAAAGTTCGTGCAATGAAAATGCAAGCATTAGAGGAAAATAATGACAAATAATTATTTAAAATTATAATATGTAACTATTATAAAGAAGCTGTTAAACAATAAACAGCTTTTAAACAATAAACAGCTTTTAAACAATAAACAGCTGTTTAAACTAAAAAAGTTTAAACTGATACATAAAATTTAAAAACTATAAATAAAAACCTCTCTACGAATCACTGATTTATATAAATCATAATTGACCGTAGAGAGGTTTATTGTTTAATTATATTATTTTCCACTTCTTATAGCACTAATGATTTCTTCTTTCAAATCATATGCTTTATCTTTAATTCTTGATGTTGCTGACGTAGAAGTAAGCAATCGTGATACACCTCTTGATGCAACCTCGTATTTTCTTAAATTAAATGCCATAACAGCAATAAGAAAATCTAGCGTATTTTGATCCATTCCCGCAATTGGATACATTTCAGATGATATAGCTTTTTCAAATCCTTCATACGCTTGATTATAAAAAGCCATTTCTTCTGTTCTTGCAATATCTAACTGCTGCTCAATAGATGCTTTCTTTTCTGGTGTGCAATCTTCTTTTTCTAAATCTGCCTCAAGATTTTCAATTTGTGCTCTATATAACCAAGATATTTTCAAACAGGTATAAGCCTTTTCGCTTATCTTTCCTTTTTTTACCATTGCATTATAAAGCGCTAATTTATAGCGTTCAATCGCTGTATCATAATCAATTTCTTTAATTTGATCATCTATTTCATTAACAGGTGTAAATTTCATACATACACCCTCTTTTATGAGTTTAACTTGGGTTGTCGACATATGTTCAAAGTATCTGTTCATCGCTGTATATCCACAATAAGGGCATGATGCAATATCATATTTTAAAGTGTCAATATACATAAATCTAGGTCTTAAATCTCTGTCGGATTCTTTTCTTTTAATTCGTCCATTCTTAACTAATAAAGTCTTAAATACTTTATCACAAACAGGACATCGAATCGCTTTTTGAAGTAAAAAATCAGTCTCCTTAGGCTCCTCTTTTTTTGGTTTTGGAGGCTCCTTTGGTTCTTCTTTTTTTACTTTTTCTTCTTTCTTTTCCTTATTTTCATCACTGAAAATATCTTTCATATTCTCAGAATTTAAACCAAATTTTTCTAATCCAGATAATAAATTCATTCTTCAACCCTCTTTCACTCAATTTGCAATTACTTTGGCAACTTAAACGAACTCTTTAATGAAACTATTCTATTAAATACAGGCTGTCCTTCTTTTGAATCTTTTGAATCTACGCAGAAATATCCTTGTCTTACAAATTGGAAACTATCATATGGCTTAGCTTCCATAAGTGCAGGTTCAACAATACTTTCTAATACAGTAAGCGAATTTGGGTTAACATTTAAACTTCCATCTTCGTTATAAACACCTAATTCTTCATTTACAATATTTTCATAAAGTCTAACTTGAACTTTTTTACCATATTCTGCTGAAACCCATTGAATTGTACCTTTTACTTTACGTCCATCTGGGCTGTTTCCACCTTTTGATTCAGGATCATATGTACAATGAATTACTTTAATTTCTCCGTTTTCATCCTTTTCAATGCTTTCACATTTAACAAAATATGCATTCATCAAACGTACTTCGTTTCCAGGATACATACGGAAATATTTCTTTGGTGGATTTTCCATAAAATCATCTCTATCGATATAAAGTTCTCTTGTAAATGGAACTTCACGAGAACCAAGTTCTTCATTTTCCATATTGTTTACTACTGGTAAATACTCAACTTTACCTTCTTCGTAGTTATCAATTACAACTTTAATAGGATTTAAAACTGCCATCATACGTGGTTTTTTCATTTTTAAATCTTCTCTGATGCAATACTCAAGCATTGCATAATCAGCAGAACTATTCGCTTTAGATATACCACATAATTCGACAAACTTCTGAATTGATTCTGGTGTAAATCCTCTTCTTCTTAATGCTGCAATTGATACTAATCTTGGATCATCCCAGCCATCTACGATACCGTCTTCAACTAATTTTTTGATGTATCTCTTACCTGTTACAACATTTGTTAAATATAATTTTGCGAACTCAATCTGTTTTGGTGTATCATTTTCTCCATTTTTATAACCAAGTTCAGTTACAACCCAGTCATATAATGGTCTGTGATCCTCAAATTCTAGTGTACAAATTGAATGTGTTATTCCTTCGATTGCATCTTCAATTGGATGTGCAAAATCATACATAGGATAAATACACCATTTATCTCCTGTATTATGATGATTCATTCTAGCTACACGATAAATAATAGGATCTCTCATATTAATGTTTGAAGATTTCATGTCGATACGAGCTCTTAATACCTTTGATCCATCTTCAAACTCACCATTTTTCATACCTTCAAATAATTCTAGATTTTCTTCAATTGTTCGTTTACTATAAGGATCTTCCTTGCCAGGTTCTGTTAACGTACCACGATACTGTCTAATTTCTTCTGCATTCAAATCAGAAACATATGCTTTTCCTTTTTTGATTAACTTAACTGCTGCTTCATACATTTGATCAAAATAATTAGAAGCAAAAAACAAACGGTCTTCCCAATCTACGCCTAACCATTTAACATCTTCTTTGATAGACTCAACAAATTCATTTCTTTCTTTTGTTGGATTAGTATCATCAAAACGTAAGTTGAATTTTCCGCCATATTTTTTTGCTAAACCATAGTTCAAAAGAATAGATTTAGCATGTCCAATATGCAAATATCCATTAGGTTCAGGTGGGAAACGTGTGTGTACTGTTTCACAATGTCCTTCACTTAGATCCTTTTCTATGATTTGCTCAATAAAATTTTTAGAGACTGTTTCATTTTCCATTCGTCCCTGTCCTCCTAGTCATACAAATTAAACCTTTATTAAGCTATATATAAATATCTCTAGGTAGTATATCGAATAAAAGAATATATCTTTTTATACTTTATAATGATTTAATAATAACTTAGTAAAAGGTGATATACATAAACGAGGCTGCTACGAAGTAGCAACCCCATAAAAATCCATGATTAAATTATAAATTCTGTATGCAACTTTGTCAATTATAATACGTTTAAGATTCTTAAACTATTCTTTTGGTTCTAATTCTCCAACTTTCATTTCTTTAATACCATCGATTATATAATTGAAATATGCCGCACTTCTTAATGAAGACTCGCTAAAATAATTAATGTCTCCTTCTTTTACAATTGCGTTTTTCTCTTTACCTTTGTATATTGCTTCTTTTTCATTATCTTCATAGAAAGATAAATCAATTGTTGCTTTTGTTAATATCGAACCATTTACTTTAAATTTAGACGTATCAAAAACTTTAATCTGATTTTGTTTAAATTGTTCTTGTAAAGCATTTACTGTTTCACTAACATTAGCAGGTGCTTCTGGTCCAAAAGATGTAATTTCTAATGCATCTTCTTTATAACCATATGCTAAATCTTGTGAAATTTTTTCATTATTTTTACACTTTGTAATTATATCTTTGTAAACATTATTAAATTTATTTGTTTCCGCAGCAAGCTGAGCTGTTGGAGCAATGTCTAACATATTAGCATTTGCACTTACTAGATAAACATTCTTTCCGCCATCTTTTTGAGCTTGTACCACAGATGGAATACTAAGTGAATTAGTGTCATATCCTATGACAACTGCACCTCTACTCATTAATCTTTGTACTGCTGTACCTTCATTATTTACGTTATTTTTACCGTCAGTATATTCAACATCCATTGTTACATCGGGTACAACTGACTTAACTCCTAAGAAAAATGCAGTATATGCAGAAATTGTTTTAGAATTATTATACGAACCAATAAAACCAAGTCTTATCTTATTATCATCATCGTAATTCTCTGAAACAAGCGCATTTTTTTCTTGCAATTCCTTAATTTTCATTCCACTGATAACGCCTGAAATATAACGATATTCACTATCTTTTAATGAATAATCATATACATTCTTCACCTTTGAAATCTTAGCAGCTGTTCCTCCATATACAAAAAATTTAATATCAGGATAATCCTCTGCATTTTCATATACTGATGCTGCTACTCTTTCGTTTGTAACAAATACATGTGTACAATTTGCTTCAGCAAAAACACTCATTGCCTCCTTGCATTCGCTACTATTTTTAACTTGTGTCTTCCAAATAATATCATTTTCTGGAATATTACATTGTTTTGCTGCATCTTTAACACTTGCAATTTGATTCTTTGAAAATGAATCTGTTTCATCTCCAGGTAACATAACACCTAATCTAATCTCACCTTTTTTTAAAGAAACTTTTTTTATTGTCTGTAAAGAATCGTCACTCTTTTTCTTGTCTTTAATAGTAATAAATAAAGCAACTGAGCATACTATTACTAAAACTAGTGCTATTAAACTTATTAACTTTTTCATCAAAAATCTCCGTTTCTAAACTATTTCACAATATGCTGATGTGTGTATAAATGATCCATGCAGTATTCATAGTTACCATTACAACGTGAACAATATCTAAATACCATATCTGGTGAATCAATATCTGTTTTACCACAAACCGCACATTTATGTCTTGGGGTCTGCTCCTTAGTATTTTTTACAACTGAAAAACCTTCTTTTCTTTTTTGAGAAAAATCAGATTGACCGTAGAATGCTCCATATGTTTTTCTAGGTCTATTTTTCCTTTTAATTGCAAAAAATACAATAAATACATTTAGCAATGCATAAAATATAGGTGTTCCCTGGAAAAGTAACACTCCGATATTACCAATCTTATAATACTCATACATTTGTATAAAACTAATAAAAATATAAAATACAATCATGTACTTCATTTTAATTGGAATTACAAAATATAGTTGTACAACTGTATCAGGCATAAACATTCCCATTAATACTAATGTCGATGTCAAAATATTATACAATGCTAAATTTGGACTTATTTGGGCCCCTCCTGTTACTGCATATGTAATAAAATATTGTATAAAACCGCACAATACACTGGTAACGAACCCACATAAATAAAAAGTATTCATTCTGGCTTTTCCAATGATATTTTCAACACCTCTGCCAAATGGTATCAAAAATACCAGGAATAATAATGTCAAAAAATCGCTTCCACTTGGCATCAATAACCATGTAAAAATTCTCCATACTTCACCTTTTAAAATAAGTGTAATATTGAAGTTTAAAAAACCTATCATACTACCCTTAAAAAAGAGACTTGAAATAATACATATTCCAACAAGATATGCTGTAATATTGGAAATTGCAATCTTTTCGATTTTTTGAGATATTTTATCAAACCAATTCATATTCTTTCTTCTCCTATTCAAATTTTTACAATTATTATACTAACATTATTTAAATTATATGTAAAGAAACAGCCTTTATTTTCAACTTTTGAACACAAAATATTCACTGTTTTGTTGTTTTTTAAAAAATGATGTCGTATAATAATTAGTATTGCGTAAATATTTTATACTTATTAAAAGACACTTTCTTTGACTAATATAAGAGGGTATGGAGGATTCTATGGAAAAAAAATATATAAACAAATTAGGTGTTGACATTGGATCAACAACTGTAAAGATTGCTCTTTTAGATGAAAAAGATAATATTATTTTTTCTGATTATGAGAGACATTTTGCTAATATAAAGGAAACCTTAGCTTCTCTTGTTAAAAAGGCTCAAGAAACAATAGGCAACAAAGTTATTGCTCCTATCATAACTGGATCTGGCGGCTTAACTTTAGCTAAACATCTTAATATTCCTTTTGTACAAGAGGTTATTGCAGTATCAACTGCGCTAGAACACGTTGCTCCACAAACTGATGTGGCCATAGAACTTGGTGGAGAAGATGCAAAAATAATTTATTTTGAAGGTGGAAATGTTGAGCAAAGAATGAATGGAATTTGTGCTGGTGGTACAGGTTCATTCATCGATCAAATGGCATCTCTTATTCAAACAGATGCAACTGGTTTAAATAATTACGCCAAAAATTACAAAGCAATTTATCCAATTGCTGCACGTTGTGGTGTTTTTGCCAAAACAGATATACAACCTTTAATAAATGAAGGTGCAACAAAGGAAGATTTATCTGCTTCTATTTTTCAAGCTGTAGTAAACCAAACTATTAGTGGTCTCGCATGTGGTAAACCAATAAAGGGGCATGTTGCTTTCTTAGGTGGACCTCTGCACTTTTTATCTGAACTTAGAGCCGCCTTTATTAGAACTTTAAAATTAGATGATGAACATGCAATTTTGCTTGATAATTCACATTTATTTGCTGCTATTGGATCAGCTTTAAACTATAAAGAAGAAAATACAACAACAATTAATGATTTACTAGATTTATTAAATTCTGATATTAAAATGGAATTTGAAGTTGCAAGGCTAGAGCCTTTATTTAATTCCAAAGAAGAATACGATCAATTCTTGCTTGAACATAGTGGTAATCACGTCCAAACTCGTGACCTTGCATCATATAAGGGAAATTGTTATTTAGGAATTGATGCAGGTTCTACAACAACTAAAATTGCTTTAGTTGGCGAAGATGGTTCCCTATTATATTCATTCTATAGCAACAATAATGGTAGTCCTTTAGCAACCGCCATAAAATCAATTAAAGAAATATATTCACTTTTACCAGAAGAGGCAAATATTGTTCATTCTTGTTCAACTGGTTACGGTGAAGCTCTTCTTAAAGCCGCACTAATGCTTGATGAAGGTGAGGTTGAAACCGTTGCACATTATTATGCTGCTGCCTTTTTTGATCCTCAAGTTGATTGTATCTTAGATATTGGTGGCCAAGATATGAAGTGCATCAAAATCAAGAATCAAAATGTTGATTCCGTTCAACTTAATGAAGCATGTTCTTCAGGCTGTGGATCATTTATTGAAACTTTTGCTAAATCTCTTAATTATTCTGTTGAAGATTTTGCCAAAGAGGCCTTATTTGCTAAACACCCAATAGATCTTGGAACCAGATGTACTGTTTTTATGAATTCTAAAGTTAAACAGGCTCAAAAAGAAGGGGCAAGTGTAGCCGATATTTCTGCTGGATTAGCTTATTCTGTAATGAAAAACGCTTTATTCAAAGTTATAAAATTAACTGATGCTAAAGATTTAGGAAAAAATATCGTTGTTCAAGGTGGAACTTTTTATAATGATGCAGTTCTTCGAAGCCTTGAAAAAATTGCAGGTGTTCATGTAACACGACCTGATATTTCTGGTATTATGGGTGCTTTCGGTGCTGCTTTAATAGCTCGTGAAAGATATGCAGAGTCTCAAACATCTTCAATGCTTTCAATTGAACAGATTTCTAATTTAACTTATGATACTAAATTAGCAAGATGTCAAGGCTGTACTAACCACTGCTTGCTTACTATAAATCGTTTTAACGATAATCGTAGATATATCACAGGTAATAGATGCGAACGTGGACTTGGAAAGCAAAAAAATAAAGATAATGTACCAAATCTATTTGATTATAAATTACATAGAATTTTTGACTATGAACCTTTATCTGATGAAGAGGCTATTCGAGGATCAGTTGGTATTCCAAGAGCTTTAAATATGTATGAAACATACCCATTTTGGGCGACATTCTTTAAAGAACTTAAATTTAAAACTGTTTTATCACCTACTTCAACAAGAAAATTATATGAAATGGGTATTGATTCAATTCCAAGTGAATCAGAATGTTATCCTGCGAAATTAACACATGGACATATTGCATGGTTGTTACAACAAAAAATTGATTTTATTTTCCAACCAGCTATTCCTTATGAACGTAATGAATTTCCTGATGCAAACAATCATTACAACTGTCCAATTGTAACTTCATATTCTGAAAACATAAAAAATAATGTTGAAGAAATCACAAGTGGTAAAATGCGTTTTATTAATCCTTTTATTGCTTTTACTAATTTAGATACTGTAACTTCAGCCTTAGTAGATTGCTTTTCTAAGGAATTTGATATTTCGCAAAAAGAAATAGCAAGTGCTGTCTTTACAGCATGGAACGAATTGGCAAATGCACGTCACGACATGCAAAAGAAAGGTGAAGAAGTACTCAAATATATGGAAGAAACAGGCAAAAAAGGTATTGTTTTAGCTGGTCGACCATATCATATTGACCCTGAAATAAACCATGGAATACCTGACTTAATTAATTCCTATGGTGTATGTGTTTTAACAGAAGACAGTGTATCTCATTTAGCTAATGTTGATCGTCCATTAATTGTAATGGATCAATGGATGTATCACTCTCGTTTATATGCAGCAGCTAATTATGTTAAAACTAGAGAAGATCTTGATTTAATTCAGCTTAATTCCTTTGGATGCGGTCTTGATGCCGTTACAACAGATCAGGTAAATGATATCTTATCTGGCTCTGGTAAAATATATACTTGTCTAAAAATTGATGAAGTAAACAACCTAGGAGCAGCAAGAATACGAATTCGTTCACTTCTTTCAGCATTACGTGTTAAGGCAAAGAAACATGAAGAACGTGAAATACACTCTTCTGCCTACCATAGAAACGTATTCACTAAAGAAATGAAAAAAGATTACACTATTATCTGTCCTCAAATGTCACCTATTCATTTTGAGTTATTGTTACCTGCTTTTAGAGCTGCAGGATACAAACTTGAAATTCCTGATATTTCATCAAGAGAATGTGTAAATATGGGACTTAGATACGTTAATAATGATGCTTGTTATCCATCATTATTAGTTGTAGGGCAAATAATGTCAGCAGTTTTATCTAACAAATATGATTTATCTAAAACTGCAATCCTTGTAACTCAAACCGGCGGTGGATGTCGTGCTTCAAACTATATTGGATTTATCAGACGAGCATTAATTAAAGCTGGACATCCAGATATTCCTGTTATTTCACTTAATATGGTGGGCCTTGAAAAAAATCCAGGCTTTAAATTATCACCAAAATTAATACAACATGGTTTATATGCATTAATATTTGGAGATATTTTCATGCGTTGTTTATACAGAACACGTCCTTACGAATTAGTTGAAGGTTCTGCTAATGCTTTACATGAAAAATGGAAAAATAAAGTTATTGATTTTATAGGTAATACAAAGATTCTATCGCACCGTAAATACAAACAAATTTGTCGATCAATTATCAAAGATTTCGACACATTGCCTTTAAAAGATATTAAAAAACCTAGAGTTGGTGTTGTAGGTGAAATTTTAGTTAAATTCTCTCCTGCCGCTAATAACAATGTCGTTGAATTATTAGAAAAAGAAGGCGCAGAAGCTGTTGTTCCTGATTTAACAGATTTCTTGCTTTATAGCTGCTACAATCAGAACTTCAAAACTGATGTGTTAGGTGAATCAAAAAAAGCAAAACGTAACAATAATAACCTAATCAAATTCTTTGAATGGCTAAGAAAAGCTGCGCGCGAAGAATTTGAAAAAAGTACACGCTTTGTTCCACCATCACATATCGAAGAATTAGCAGAAAAATCAAGCAAAATTGTTTCAATTGGTAATCAGACAGGTGAAGGATGGTTTTTAACTGGAGAAATGCTCGAATTAATTGATTCCGGCACTAAAAATATTATTTGTGCACAACCTTTTGGTTGTTTACCAAACCATATTGTTGGTAAAGGTGTAATCAAAAAATTGCGTGCAAATAACCCTACTGCAAATATTGTTGCAATCGATTATGATCCTGGTGCTTCCGAAGTTAACCAACTTAACCGTATTAAATTAATGTTATCAACAGCACAAAAGAATCTAAAACGTGAATTAAATGCTACTTCTTCAGTTACAAAAGCATTTAACGCTAAATCTAATGGCGATAATGCAAACATTACATCATTTGATAATCATAAATCATCTGATAAAAAAGACTTAGCATAATTATATGACAACAATATATATAACTTATAACTCGAAAAAAGCTGTAAAATTTTTTTACAGCTTTTTTTATTTTTATATTGATTTTTCTTTCACGTAATGTTAATATAACCTTGGTTAGATACTTCTAACCGTTTTATTAAATATATTGGAGGTAATCTATGAATAATTTACAAATCGAAAAAGTAATTGGGCGTGAAATTCTTGATTCTAGAGGAAATCCTACTGTTGAGGCAGAAGTTTACTTAGCTGACGGAACTGTCGGAAGAGGAACTGCTCCTAGTGGTGCTTCTACTGGTGTTTTCGAAGCACTTGAATTAAGAGACAATGATAAAAAAAGATATTTAGGCAAAGGTGTAACAAATGCCGTAGATAATATTAATACTATTATATCAAAAGCCATCATTGGTTTAGATGCATCTGATATTTATGCAGTTGATAAAGCAATGATAGAAGCTGACGGAACAAAAGACAAATCAAAATTAGGTGCTAATGCTATCTTAGCTGTTTCAATTGCATCAGCAAGAGCTGCATCTATATCACTTAATATTCCTCTATATAGATTTTTAGGTGGAATAAATGGTAACAGACTTCCTGTTCCAATGATGAATATCATAAATGGTGGTGCTCATGCAGCAAACACTGTTGATGTACAAGAATTTATGATTATGCCAGTTGGTGCTCCTAGTTTTAAAGAAGCACTACGTTGGTGTGCTGAGGTATTCCATTCATTAGCTAAAATCTTAAAAGATAGAGGACTTGCTACTTCCGTTGGTGATGAAGGTGGTTTTGCTCCAAATCTCTCATCTGACGAAGAAACAATTGAAACAATTCTTGATGCGATTAAAGCTGCTGGTTATACACCAAAAGACGATTTTATGATTGCTATGGATGCAGCATCTTCTGAATGGAAAACAGATAAAAAAGGTGAATATTTATTCCCTAAAGCAAAGACAAAATTTACTACTGACGAATTAATTGATCATTGGGAAAAATTAGTAGATACATATCCTATCATTTCTATTGAGGATGCACTTGATGAAGAAGATTGGGAAGGTTGGCAAAAACTTACAGAAAGACTTGGTAATAAAGTACAATTAGTTGGTGATGATTTATTTGTTACAAATACCCAGCGACTTAAAAAGGGTATCGACAATAAATGCGGTAACTCTATTTTAATTAAGCTTAACCAAATCGGATCAGTTTCAGAAACACTAGAAGCTATAAAGATGGCACACAAAGCTGGCTATACTGCTATATCTTCTCATCGTTCTGGAGAAACTGCTGATACAACAATAGCTGATCTTGCTGTTGCTTTAAATACATGCCAAATTAAAACTGGTGCACCAAGCCGCTCTGAACGTGTTGCAAAATACAATCAACTTCTAAGAATCGAAGAAGAACTCGGTGACAGTGCTGTATATCCAGGTATTAATGCATTTAATGTAAAACGATAGTTGTAGCAATACATTTATTATCACCATACATTAAATATAGCTAAACTTAACTCACAATAAAAAATCCGCCCTCTAAAGTTATATTTTAACATAATCCTTAGGAGGCGGTATTTTATTTTTGTGTTTATATTGTTACTCTGCCTTATTTTACACTCTTAAAAAACTTATCGATTCTTTCACATAATTCAACGTTTGGTTGGTTTGCTTTTGACTTATCTAGTTTTGCATAAAACTTTCTTAACTGTTGATCTGTAGCCTTACCATTTGGACATTTACTCTCCATCTTCTTGCGTTCTTTTTCTATTCTCTTTACTTCTATAGCGGATGGAACATCATTAACGTATGAACTATGATCATTTATATGTTTTTTAGTTATAACGTAATACTGTACATTTTTATTAGTGATTTTATCCTTTTGAGCAATAATAGATGTCTTATCAAATTTAATAAACGCATCTTTATTCGCATGAACTATCAAAACAGGTATATTAGTAGAATTTATACTATCTACCGCTTTAATACTTCCCTTATCTTTAAATAATCTATATTGATTAAGTCTTAAAAATGGAGTCAATAAATATGCTGGTTTACCAATTAATTTATCTGTAACATCTAATGATATTGTTTCTGGATCATTAAAACCAGATAAAGGAACAGCTGCTTTTACATTATGCTTATATCTAAGGACACTAGCTGTTGCGTAACCGCCCCAACTATGGCCCATTAGATATATATTATGTTGTTTTAAAGTATTATCTTTTTCGATAAAAGTTAGTGCATTATCTAAGTCTATCATAGATTGCGTTAACCCTTTGGCATTATCTCCTTGACTATTATTATATCCGGTATAATCATAAGCAAAAACAGCATATCCCCTATCAATAAACCATTTTAAGAAGGCCATATAGTCTTCATGTCCAGACCAAATTCCATGTGAGAAAACAATCATATCTTTATTTTCTTCTCCATACACATAGCCTCTTAACTTATTCTTTCCTGAATAAAACTCAACCTCTCGTCTGTTCAGATCTTTATAGTCATTATATCTGGCTGTAGCGACATATGGATCATATTTAAAAGATCTATAATTAGTACTATACATGTAAAGTACGCATGCCATTCCAGTACAAATAAAAGTTAAAATTGCAACTCCTATAAAAACTAAAGATTTATACACTAATTGTATCATTTTTTATAACACCTTTCCTAAAAAGTCTTTTAATCTTGACGACTTAGGATTGTTGAATACTTCTTCTGGGACATTATCTTCTCCAATAACGCCTTCATTTATAAATAAAACTCTGCTTGCTACTTCCTTGGCAAATCCCATTTCATGAGTAACAACAACCATTGTCATTCCATCTTTTGCCAAATCACGCATCAAATTTAATACTTCGCCAACCATTTCAGGATCAAGTGCAGAAGTAGGTTCATCAAATAGCATTACATCTGGATCCATAGCAAGCGAACGAGCAATAGCAACCCTTTGCTTTTGACCACCTGATAACATATCTGGATATGCATCCGCTTTCTCTTTTAGACCAATTCTATCTAAAAGCTTCATAGCTTTCTCTTCTGCTTGTTCTGGTGTCATTTTCTTTAATTTCACCGGTGCTAGCATAATATTTTTTTTGATTGTCATATTTGGAAAAAGATTAAATTGTTGAAAAACCATTCCAATTCTTTCTCTCATTTTATCAACATCAATATCTTTATCGGTAATATTTTGTCCTTCGAACTTAATAATACCTTCGGTAGGTTTTTCTAATAAATTTAAAGAGCGTAAGAAAGTAGATTTACCACATCCTGAAGGACCTATAATCGCAATTACCTCGCCTTTAGAAATTGTAGTTGAAATTCCTTTCAAAACTTCATGTTTTCCGTAGCTCTTTTTTAAATTTTGTATATCTAATAAAACATTATCGTTTTTCATTCTTTCTTAAGCTCCTCTCTAATTTATTAACACCTGCTGTAAGAAGCATTACAATAAATAAGTAAATTAATGCAACAACTCCAAGTGGCATAATTGCATCATATGTTACACTTCGAATAATATCGCTACCTTTAGTCAAATCGATTAATCCGATATATCCACTGATTGAAGTCTCTTTAAGTAATGTAATAAGCTCATTACCTAATGCTGGTAAAATATTTTTGAAGGCCTGTGGTAAAACTACATTAATCATTGTTGTTGAATATGATAAACCTAAACTTCTACCTGCTTCAAATTGTCCATTATCAACAGACATAATACCAGAACGAACAACTTCTGCAACATATGCAGATGAGTTAAGACCGAATGCTATAACTGCTACAAATATTTTATTAACATTCGCAGAAGCAAATACTACGTAATAAATAATAAGTAATTGTACCATAGTTGGTGTTCCACGAATAATTGTCAAATAAATTTTAGCAAAAAAGTTAAGAATTATCAATCCACCATTTTTGTCATGTGTTGTTCTTACTATTGCAAGTAATGAACCAAACACTATACCAATTACCAATGCTAAGATTGTAATGATTAAAGTACTCTTTAAACCGCTTAAAATATATTCATATCTATTATCTGTTATAAAATCTGATTTAAATTTTTCAACAATTGAAGTAGCATTTCCTACAGATTTACCGTTATTAACGATTACAACCTGTTTTGATGTTGTGTATGAATTTGTAAAATCAATGTTCATTTTACGTTCTTCTGTTACTGTCATACCAGAAGCACCAATATCTGCTTTACCTGATTGTACAGCAGTAATAATTGAGTCGAATTCCATATCTTCAATTTCTAATTCCATGTCTAATTCATCACAAACTGCCTGAACAATATCTACATCAATTCCTACTATCTTACCATTTTTATATGATTCATATGGTGGAAATGCTGCATTAGTAGCAACAATTAATTTTCCATTTTTACGTGGTAAATTTTTCTTTTTGTAAGGTGTTTTGCCTATTTCATCGGCTTTACCAATGTAGTTTTTATTAATTTTTTCAATTGTTTTATTTTCTTTTAACTTCTTTAGAGCTGCATTAATTTTTTTTGTCAACTCTTTATTATTTTTTCCAACGCAAAAAGCATAATTTTCTTTTACAAATTCTTCCTTTAAAATAGAAAGTGATCTATTTCCAGCCACAAATGCTTTTGCTGGCTGCTCATCTATAATTACGCAATCAATTTTCTTTTGAATAAGAGCCTGTGTCGCATCTGTACCCTTGTTATATCTCTCTACTTTAGTACCTGACTTGTCTTTTTCATAATCTGACGCATAAATATCGCCGGTTGTTCCTAATTGAACACCAATTTTCTTTCCTTTAATATCTTTTACAGAATTAATTTTAACTGTTTCTTTTACTTGACTCTTTTTATACATAAAAAATCCTGTACAAGCAACAGCTACTAAAATTACTGCTATGATAATTGATTTTATCGTAGTTTTCTTTTTCATGTTTTCTCCTTTTATCATAAAAATTATTTTTTACTGTCGGCTTTGTTTTGAAATTTAACTTTATCGACAATAAAACGTGAATGACTTCCTTTACCGATAACTCCTTTTTCATCACGCGCTTCGATTTCAAATTCAAGCGAACGATTATCGATGGCAACTAGCCTTGCCGTGCAAGTCACTTTCATTCCAACCGGACTTGGAGAGATATGAACTATGTCGAGTTTAGTTCCAACACTACTTTGTCCATTCTCTAGATGTCCAGCAATACAATTACAAGCAGCTTCTTCCATAAGAGCAATCATAGCAGGTGTAGCAAAAACTTCTAATTCACCACTTTTAAGTGCTTTAGCTGTATTATCTTTTGTTACAACTACTTCTGATTCGCCTATTAATTCTATATTTAACATAATAACTCCTCCTAATATAAACAAAAAATCTCTTCCATATTCTTTTTCCAATTCATCTTCCTAAAACTATATTAATATGAAAGAGTGGCCTCTACTTTCATATTAATTAATTCTGCTTGTATTGTAAACTAATATTTATAAACAAATAATTATTTTGAATATTCAAATGAATATTATGCATATTTATTTGTTTACAATGAATATTATATCATAATATATTCAAAAATCAAGTATAATATTCATATTTTGCATAAAAATATTAATATTTATTCATTTTATATTCATCTGATATTTTTTCTGTTAGCACTCATTTCAAAAGAGTGCTAATTTTCTATTGACTTTTTGTTTTTTTAGTTTTATCATCATATTGTATAAAAAAAGATAATAAACATATTAATATATTTTTGATAAAGGAGTCGATAATTATGAGTAACAACAAACATGGAAACTTATCTATTGATAGCGATAATCTTTTCCCTATAATCAAAAAATGGTTATATTCTGATCACGATATTTTCTATCGTGAATTAATTTCAAATGGCTGTGACGCTATTACTAAATTAAAAAAATTAGATATGATGGGCGAGTATTCTTTGCCAGCAGATTATAAACCTCAAATTCAAGTTTTACTTAATCCTGAAGAAAAAACTTTAAAATTCATCGATAACGGTCTTGGTATGACAGGTGAAGAAGTTGAGGAATATATTAATAAAGTAGCTTTTTCTGGTGCTACAGACTTTATTGAAAAATATAAAGATAAATCAAGTGATGATCAAATTATCGGACACTTTGGTTTAGGATTTTATTCAGCATTTATGGTAGCTGATGAAGTAACAATCGATACTCTTTCATTCACTGAAGGTGCTACTCCTGTTCACTGGAGCTGTGATGGTGGTACTGAATTTGATATGACTGATGGTACTAAAGACACTGTTGGTACAGAAATCACATTATATATGAACGAAGACTGTCTTGAATTCGTTAACGAATATAAGGCTCGTGAAGTAATCTCTAAATATTGTTCATTTATGCCAACTGAAATTTACATTAAAAATGTAACAGCAGCTGATGAATTTGAAGTAATCAATAAAGAAGATAAACTTGATACAGATACTGTAATTGAAGAAATTCATGAAGAAGCTAAAACAGAAGAAAAAACAAACGAAAATGGAGAAAAAGAAGTAGTTGAAGTATCTCCTGCAACTGATAAATTAAAAATCAAAAAACGTCCTGTACCAATCAACGACATACACCCACTTTGGGCTAAAACTCCAAAAGATTGTACTGACGAAGAATATATTGATTTTTACCGTAAAGTATTTAACGACTACAAAGAACCACTATTTTGGATTCATTTAAATATGGATTATCCTTTTAACTTAAAAGGTATTTTATATTTCCCAAAAATCAATACAGAATATGAATCAATTGAAGGAACTATCAAATTATATAACAACCAAGTTTTCATCGCTGATAACATTAAAGAAGTTATTCCTGAATTCTTAATGTTACTAAAAGGTGTAATTGATTGTCCTGATTTACCACTTAACGTTTCACGTTCTGCTCTACAAAATGATGGATTCGTTAAGAAAATTTCTGATTACATCACTAAAAAGGTTGCTGACAAATTATCTGGTTTATGCAAAACTGATAAAGAAAATTATGAAAAATACTGGGATGACATCAGCCCATTCATTAAATATGGTTGCTTAAAAGATACAAAATTCTGCGATAAAATGAATGATTATATCCTATTCAAAGATATTTATGATAAATATCAGACATTGCCAGAATTACTTAAACCTATAGAAAAAAATGACGACACTAAAGATTCTAACTCTGATAATAATGATAGTACTAAAGAAGAAGACAAACGCACTACTATCTACTATGTAACAGATTTGAATCAACAAGGTCAATACATCAACTTGTTTAAAGAGCAAAACATGAATGCTGTTATTTTAAATAGCACAATTGATACATCTTTTATCACACAACTTGAGCAACGTAACTCTGATTACAAATTTATGAGAATCGATGCTGATTTAACTGATACATTAAAAAATGACAATGAAGATTTATCAAATGAAGCAACAACTTTAAGCGAATTATTCAAAAAAGTATTAAATAAAGATAAATTAACTGTTAAAGTTGAAAGCTTAAAAAATGAAGAAATTGCTTCTATCCTTACTCTTTCTGAGCAAGGTCGAAGAATGCAGGATATGTTTAAAATGTATGCTGCAAACGGTATGGGTGCGATGGATCCAAATATGTTTGCCGCAGATGAGACATTAACACTTAATGCTAATAATGCTCTTGTTAAATACATTTTTGAGAATAACGACGCAGATGATGTTTCATTATATGTTGAGCAACTTTATGATTTAGCACGCATCACAAACGCTCCACTTAGTGTTGATGATATGACTAAATTTATCAAACGTAGTAATGATATCATGCTTAAAAATTTGCAAAAATAATTCTTTAAAATATATAAAATTGTTTTAAAATATATAAATATAATTCTTTGAAATATACTTTGAAATATACTTTGAAACTATATTAAAAGCTACATAAAAAAAGCCGTTGGATCTTGCTTAAATTTATAATAAGCATTTACCCTACGGCTTTTTTATATTTTTGTCATTATGACTTTTTAATTTTTTATTTTGAATGTTTCTTAAAAATGTTTTTAAAAATATTCTTAAAAATTACACATTTTTAATATAATTTCTTAAATGGATTTTTCTTACTTGTCTCAAAATACTCATTAGTCATTATAGCAATTATTGTTCCTAATAATAATCCACATAATACATCTGTTGGAAAATGAACAAAATTGTATAGTCGCGAAAAAGCTATAATAAGCGCAAATATTATGGCTATAATTCCATATTTCTTATTATTGCAATAAATAGTAACTGCAGCAACTATACCATTCAAACTGTGTCCTGAAGGAAATGAAAAATCTTTTGGATTCTTAATAAGTAATTTAACAGATTCATCTATCCAACATGGTCTCATTCTTTGTACACTGTTTTTAATTATTCCATTTCCGATTATTAACGCTATTAACATAGCAACTATCATTTGAATTCCGCACTTTCTCGTTTGCTTACTTATTAACAAAATACATGCAAGAATTATCCAAAATAATCCTGCGTTACCCATTGTCGAAACAATAACCATAATTTTGTTTAGTACAGTATTATGTATACCTTGTAAGAAATATAATATATCAAACTCCCAATTCACTGTCTTGCATTCACCACCTATTCAAAAGCTACCCTTCTACTATTAAAAATCTTCCATCTGGGAGTTCAAACACTTCACTTGCTTCTCTGATGTCTTCATCTGTCATGCCTGAAATATCAGTTCCAGCCTCATTAAAGTACTGCTTTACCTCCTTAAAATTAGCACAAACGATTGCCATACAATCTTCTAAAAATGCCTCAGCCTCTTCAGGCGTTTCTGCGACACTCTCTGAAAATAATTGTTCTTGATTTTCTAAAAATGTTTCTAATACTACTTCATCATACTCGTTCATGTTAAAGATTCCTCCGTAAGCTTTTATTTGTTGCATAGAAGCACCATGATATTCTACCACAAATAAAGATCAATTCCAACACTTTTTAATTCTTGATATAATTTACTTATTGGGAGTCCCACAACATTGTTATAATCTCCATGTATTTTTTCAATATAAATAGCGCATTTTCCTTGAATCCCATAACTTCCAGCCTTATCCATTGGTTCTCCGCTTGCAACATATCTCTCTATTTCTTTTTCGGACATTTTACACATTGTAACATCTGTTTTTTCAAAGAAATTATGAACTCCGGCTCTGCCTTTTTTATCTATAAAAACAAGACTCACTCCCGTGTAAACTTCATTGGTATTTCCTTGAAGCATTGCAAGGGTATTTTTGGCATCTTGTTCATCTTTTGGTTTCCCTAAAATCTTTCCATCAAATGCCACAACTGTATCTGCACCAATGACTAAAATATCTTGTGGAGTTGTCAACTCTAAATGAGATAAATTATATTCATTTAGCATTGAAGCCACTTCTAATGCTTTTTGCTGTGCTAATTCGACAACAACCTCACTTGGCTCTTTTTTAGTAATAGTTTCTTCTCCTTTAGCAGGGCAAACTTCAAATTCAACTCCTATTTGCTCTAATAATTGTCTTCTTCTTGGTGAATTAGATGCTAAAATAATTTGACTCATACTTTTATAACCTTATCTAAACAAAATGAATAGATTAACCTTTCTGTCTTTTTCAATGTATCTTGTTGCACATTAAATACTCTATTTAGTGCTATTTCGTATAGTTCTAACTGTTTAGCATATCGTTTAATCAGCTCTTGTTCATTTGCAACTTTATCTGTTTTATAATCAAGAAGCATAATTTTTCCATCTTCTATCCAGAAAACATCGATAATACCTTGCACTAAAGCATCATTATACAACATAACAAATGGTTTTTCACAATATAATTTACCCTCTTTATCTGCTTTTGCCATTTTTAATGCACATTTGCTGCTTAAAAACTTGCAAATACCTTGCATATAAATTATATCAATATCCTCTTTAGACATTAATTTGTGAGCTAAAATTCTCTTTATTTGAGCCTCTAAAAAGCTTTTAATCGTTCCATAAGAATAATCCTCTAAAACTAATAATTCCTTAAAATTAATGCATTGTAATAATCTATGCACAGCTGTTCCTCGTTTGGCTCCAAGATTCTCACTAGCTTCATTTTGTTCAATAAAATTAGGAATTCGTTTATTCTCCTCCACATCTTTTTTTATAATATCTAAAATTGGAGTTTCTTCACCTATTTCATTTTCAAAGGCTTCGACCATTGCTTGTTTTTTTATTTCTGAAACAGAATATTTTATTTTTTTATCAATATCCTCTTTAAAAGGATATTCATACTCTATTTTATCAGCAACACATGCCATATCATCTGGTTCAAAATCGTTTATTGTATTCTTTAAAGTCATCTCGTCCATTTTATTTTCTGCAATTTCTTCAATTGTCTCTGTAACAAGATCTTCTTGAGTAATAATATCGATATTATAATTATGATCACTCAATCCATTATACGATAATACTGCTGGTACAATCCAATTTAAATAATTTTTAGCCTTATAACGAGTATTATAATCTAAAAACATTCCTTCTTTGGCTTGTCCCTTAACTTCCTTGATAAAATCCTCATACGACTTTGATAAACATCCTGTTAAAATCAGCTTTTCTTTAGCTCTTGTAAGTGCTACATAAAGAATTCTAAGTTCCTCTCCAAGATTATCTTTTTTTATTTTCTCGTTAATCATTTTTCTCCTAAATGACTCTCTCTTATATCGAGGAGTAGCTCCCATTTCTTGTATTCCAAGACCTAATTTTTGATCCAAAACAACTATCTGTTTCGAATCTTGATCATTAAATTGTTTATCTAAATTAGAAACAAATACAATTGGGAACTCTAATCCTTTACTTTTATGAATTGTCATAATTTTCACTTCATTAGAGTCCTCGCTTGATACATCTGCCTCACCAAAATCTATTTCATATTTTTTCATTTGCTGGATAAATCTCACGAAATGAAATACACCCTTATAACTTGTGTTTTCGTAGGCAATAGCCTTTTCTAAAAGCATCTTTAGGTTTGCTTCTCTTCTATCTCCTGCTGGCATAGCTACTACATAATTTAAATAATTAAATTCATCAAAAATCAACTGAATTAATTCATGTGTAGAAGTATCAACAACATGGTTTCGTATTTTTATATATTTTTTCCAAAAATTATACAATTTATACTCAAGTGATTCACGCTCAAATTCTTCGCCTTGTTTTGCTTTTTCTAACAAATCATTACAATATTCTACAACAACATAAGAAAATTGTGGTTTTTTCATTGATATTCTAAGTTCTGCAAGTTCATCATCATAAATACCTGCAAATTCTGACTTTAATACAGTTACCATTGGAATATCCTGATATGGATTATCCAAAATCATCAAAAATGCAAGAACCGTTTGAACTTCTTTTGCTGAAAAATAACCAGTTCGAGTCTGCATTGTTGTTGGAATTCCATTATCCAAAAGTACTTTAAGAAAATCCTGTCCAGCTGTTGTACTTCTAAGCAAAATAACAATATCAGAATATTTTACTTCTCTTAACTGATTTGTTTCTTTATCAACTACTTTGTGCTCTTTAACTAATTTTTTAATCCTATTTGCTACCATTTTCGCTTCAACAACAATTTTAGAATCCTCTGATTCTTTGGCACCTTCAAAAAGCAATATTTCTGGTTCATTTCCTGTATTTTCGATATAATTAGCTCCACAATTCAATGAAGCAGCCTTGTCATATGTTACATTTCCTAAATCAGCATTCATAATTTTTTTGAAAATATCATTAACAAATGTAACAACTTCTATTCTACTTCTAAAGTTCATTGCCAAATCGATTCTCTGCTCTTTTGCCTCTTCGCCCACTTTGAAACGATTATATTTATCCATAAATAATTCAGGCTTAGCCTGTCTGAATCTGTAGATACTTTGTTTAATATCTCCTACCATAAATAAGTTGTGCCCACCTACCGCATTTTTAGAAATTGCAGTCAAAATAGCTTCTTGAAGGTCATTACTATCTTGGTACTCATCAATCATTATTTCATGAATATTAGCTTGATACTGTCTAGCAACATCCGTAATTTCTTTTGTTTCCTCGTTTACAAGAATCTTTAAAGCAAAATGCTCTACATCACTAAAACTCGCAACATGCTTATCCTGTTTTGCTTTTTCATATTCCTCCACAAATTTAAGAGTAATATCAACAATGGTACTTACAAAAGGTGCTATTGTTTGCATTTGTGTAACAACAGCATCTATCGATAAAGCAAAGTAGTTTTTTTTAATTGCTTCAATCTCGTCCTTCATACTTTTTCTAATTTTATTTAATGCATCTTTTTTGAATTTCACTTCATCAGATGCTTTTCCACCTGGCCACCTGCAAAAAGAGTTACTTTTTATGATTTCTCTCATTTTTTCAAAATCATCTATTTCTATAGCCTTTTCATAAAACGCCGCATCGTGCTCTAAAACATCTGTAACTTTTTGTAAGGCATCATATTCTTTAGACTCTTCTACACATAATTTAGTTTTATTTAAAAAGTCTCTTAGAGTATTTTTTGTATTTTTTAAAATACTATCAAATAAATTAGATGTCATGATTTCTTTTATTTTTTCTTGTGAATAATCATCTTTTAAGGAAACAATCCACTCTTTAGGCCATGGATTACTCTCTGCTTCATTAGCAATTTGCAAAATAATATCCCTTATCGCTTTATCTTTGTTTCCATTTGTATAGGTATCAATCAGATTTAAAAAATCTTCATTTTTTTCTTCATAATACTCTTCAAAAAGTTTATCAACTACATCTTGTTGAATTAATTTAAGTTCACCTTGATCTGCAATTCTAAAATTAGGTTCAAGATTGATTTCTCCAAAATGATTTCTTACAATACTATTACAAAAACTATCGATTGTTGTGATATTTGCATTATGAACTAATGTCAATTGCTTCTCCAAATTCAAATTCTCAGGATCTTTTTCATATTGCTTATCAATAGCTTTTGTTATTCTTTCTCGCATTTCAGCTGCTGCTGCTTTTGTAAAAGTAACAACTAATAATTTATCTATATCAACAGGATTTTCTTTATCCGTAATGATTTTAATAATTCTTTCTACCAAAACAGCGGTTTTTCCTGAACCAGCTGCTGCAGAAACTAAAATATCTCTATCCCTATAATCAATAACTTTTTGCTGATCTTTGGTCCATTTTACCTCGCCCATTAGTTGTCACCTTCTTTCTCTTTATTTTCTGGTTCTTTGTTTTCTGGTTCTTTGTTTTCTGGTTCTTTGTTTTCTGATGTTTTATTTTCTAACACTTTACTTTCTTCCGCTAACATAAGACCTTTTTCCTGTTCTAAGAATTTCTTAGAATCATATTTCATCTGCTCAATATCAACTTTCATTTTCTCATAAATTTCATCATTTTTCATTTTTGTAAGATTTCTTGATTTAAAACCTATAATTGATTTATCATATCCACAAATAGAACTAAATGGACAATATGAACAACTAGGAGAGGTCTTACTATCCGCATCTATTGGATTAACTTCTATCTTACCATTTAAAATGTCTTGACTATTAACATTTATAAAATTCTTTACATACTCACACAACACTTCAAGGTTTTCTTGTGATGTTGCAGAACTAGTACTTGATAGATTACCATCCTTTTTATAAGAAAATGGCGCGACTTTTGAACCTGATTCACAATTAAGATCAAATGACTCTATTACATCTTTATCATCGTTTAAAAGTCCATTTGGTTTTAAAGCTTTTAAAATATCATCTTCAAGTGCCTTTGAGGCTTCTTCTTTGTTGCTTAGATCAATCTCACTTTCATTAATTTCTATTCTTGGATCATCTATATTGTAGTAAAGAATTCCACCTGGAATAACTTGGAAATTATCATATTTTTTTGCATTAATTTCCATTGCGGAACTAAGATATACAACCAATTGTAACTGTAAACCTTCATATATCTTAACCAAATCAAATTTTTGTTTACCAGATTTATAATCTATTACCTTTACATAAATCTTGTCATCATTTTGAGCTACATCGATTCTATCAATTTTACCATTTAATCTAATTCTCTTTTCTTCGCTAAGTGCAAAATTGATTGCATCAATATCATCAGTTTGACTAAAAGAAATCTCTAAATCCTTTGGTTCAAATTTACCACTCTTGATTTGATAAGTTAAAGCCCAAATTGTTTGACGCAATACTCTTTTCATTCTATCTACAACATGTCTATTTTCAGCCGAATCAAATATTCCAATGTCTTCATAGTTTAAAACTGCCTCTTCTAATGATAAATCTGACCACTTATTACGCATTTCATCCGAAATAGATCGCCACGAAAAATCCGATTCTTCTATCTTATCACCATAACGTTTTAACGCATCATGATATATATTTCCTATATCGAGCGAACGGAATTCTGCTTTTTCACGCTCCTTTAAAAGCAAACCATATTTTAAGAAATGGCTATATGCACATGCCACAAATTTTTCTAATCTTGTCACTGACATGCTTATTTTTTTGCCATATAACGCCTCTGCAACAAGTTTACTAATTGGTTCATTAAAATATCTATAAAATTTAGCTCTGAAAAAGCTATCCATTATATCGTTTTCATCCATTAAAGATTTACATAATGTTAACCATGTAGTATCTTCATAATCCTGATTATGCACTAAAAACTCAATGGCTGTTTTCATTGTAGAAAACTCTTTATTAATCTTTTCATCAGACATTGCTATTTCTTCTAATTCAGGAAACATCTTTTTAATTGTCGCAACAAAATAAGATGGTCTTACTGGATTTGATTCAGCATCATTTGTATGATAAGAAATATATAATTTATCTGTTGGTTTTGTAATATTTAAATATAGATAATACTTTTGAATAAAAAACTGATCCCTTGTACTAGGTGCAAGTTCCATTTCAAATTCATCTTCAAGCACACTTCGTTCAAATTGAGAAATAATTCCGCCTGAAGAAGCAGAAACTGGAATAATTCCATCATTTACACCGATAAAAATCAAACATTTTACGTTATTTAACCTAGTTCTTTCAATATCACCTATAATAACCCCATCTGCTTTTGCCGGAATAGTTGCAACATTAGCTGATTCAAAACCTGCATCTAATATCTCTTCAAATTCCTTAGTTGTAACGATTTCATCACCTAACAAATCTGCTATTTTTTCAAATAAATCAATAACTATATTATATATTTGTCCATATTCTTTGGCTCTGACTAAATCTCCAGCATCCTCATACTCTTTAGCCTTATTTTTTAATTTTTCCTCAACACTAAGAGTATCACATAACTTAAACAATTCTGTTAACTGTTCCTTGATGTTGTTTTTATTTTTTTTCAAAAAGCATTCCTTAAGTGGAAGAAAAAGATTATAAATATACTTTCTAATATCATTTAATTCCGATAATTTATAGTTGAAATATAATTTTTCATCATTTTCATCAACTGTTATTGAATTTTTAGGCATATATGCCCATCTTTTTTTCCATTTAGAAGCATTATTAACCCCAGTAGCTAATGCATAATTATCTAACACATCTATATCTTTTGTAGATAAATCACTAAATCCGCATCTTAAAAATCTAAATACCGCTTCATAGGAATAATTTGTTTTAACAACCTCAATTGCCGCTCTTATCAACTCAATAAATGGCTGGAATAAGATTTTTTTAGTTTGATCAATAAAATATGGTATTTCATATTTACCTAGGACTTCTTCCACATAGTTAGAATATACCTCTACATCACCTGTAACTATTGCAAAATCTTTATATCTATATCCTTCATTTCTAACTAATTTATTTATTATGCAGCAAGCATTTGCAAGTTCAGAACGTGGTGACTGACATACAAACATTTTAATTTGTGAATTTAATTCTTTTTGTTCTTGCGATATATCTTCATTTTCTTGTATAACAATATTTTGTTCCTGCTTAGGCTCTAAATTACCGTCACTAGATGAAAATTTATGCGAATGATGTCTAAATAAATTTTGTTCTAAAAATCTAAGCTCATTCGAATTTATAAATCTATTTTTATTGTTATCTTCAATGCCTAAAAGAATAGTTTCTTCAACGTTTATATTATTTTCGCGTGCCATGTTTAGTAACTTACTAATAGATTTTTTAGGCATATTAAATAAATCTTGAATTCCAGAAGTGTGCAAATAATCTTCTTTAGAATCAATCGTAAAAGAAACTGTAATTTTATCTACAATTTTTAATAACTTTCCAATTAATTTATTCTGACTTGGTGTAAATCCAGTATAGCAATCTAAAAAGATTTCTGAATTTTTTAATATTTCAGATTTATCCGCATTATACATAAGCTTTGATAAAACATCTTCTGTAGTTATATACTTTCCCTCTAAGTATCTATAAAATCCATTATATAAAACCAATATATCAGATAACTTTGATTTTAAAACTGATTCATTTTCCATTCTAGATATTAAATTTTCTAATGTATCAGGTGTAACTTGATACTGCATAAACTCAGATAAAATTGATTTGATTTTTTCTATGTAACCAATTTTATTAATATTTGGTGCAAATACTGTTAAGTTTTTCTTTTCTTCTTGAGCTACCTTTCGAAGAACTAAGCTTTTCCCTGTGTCTTCTAATATTCTAATATTGTTTATACCAAGTTCATCAAAAATTCTATATGCTAATCTATCAAAACTTAATACATCTATATTCATAATTGCTTTATTATTAGTAGCTTCCACAATCTCTTTTTGGGTAGCCATAGTAAATTGTTCTGGAACAATAATAAGATAATTTTTATTTATATTTTCATTGGCTTCTTTGATAATTTTTTTATACATAAAAGTTGTCTTGCCACTACCTGAATTCCCTAAAACTAATTGTAAAGACATATTTATTCTCTCCATTTTTTATTTTTAACACTATAAATTGTACGTATAAATAACTAAAATTGCAAGTCACAAAGAACACTTTACTTATAAATATAAAAGCTCAAAATTATTAAAATGTATATTTAAAATTTTTTTAAAAAGCATTTAAAAAGGACCTCTATAAAAGAGATCCTCTTAAAATATTAGAATAACAAATAACTGATGTTAGCAAATTAATGATGGAATAAACGTATTCCCGTAAAACTCATAACCATATTATATTTATTACATGTATCGATAACATGATCATCTCTAATTGAGCCACCTGGTTCAGCTACATATGTAACTCCACTCTTGTGTGCTCTTTCAATGTTATCACCAAATGGGAAAAATGCATCTGAACCGAGTGCTACTCCTGTATTTTTATCTAACCACATTCTCTTTTGTTCAGCAGTAAATACTTCTGGTTTAACCTTAAAGATTTTTTCCCATTCACCGTCAGCAAGAACATCCATATAATCCTCACCAATATATAAATCGATTGCATTATCTCTGTCCGCTCTTCTTATGTTGTCTACAAATTGCAAGCCTAAAACCTGTGGTGATTGGCGTAACCACCAATTATCAGCCTTTTGACCAGCTAAACGTGTACAATGAATTCTTGATTGCTGTCCTGCTCCAATTCCAATTGCCTGTCCGCCTTTTACATAGCATACAGAATTTGACTGAGTATATTTTAATGTAATCATTGCAATAGCTAAATCAATCTTAGCTTGTTTAGTTAACTCTTTATTTTCAGTAACTATATTGTTGAAAAATTCATCATTAATATCTAATTCATTTCTTCCCTGCTCAAAAGTAATGCCAAATACCTGTTTTCTTTCAAGTTTTTCTGGTTCATATTCTGGATCAATTTTGATCACACAATAATTTCCCTTTTTCTTAGATTTTAAAATTTCTAATGCTTCATCTGAATATCCTGGAGCTATTACTCCGTCAGAAACTTCCCTTTTAATAACTAATGCTGTTTCTTTATCACAAACATCAGACAATGCGATAAAATCACCAAATGAAGACATTCTATCTGCACCTCTTGCTCTGATATAAGCGTTTGCAAGTGGAGTAAATTCAACATCCATATCATCAACCCAATAAATCTTTTTTTCAACTTCTGAAAGTGGAAGTCCTACTGCTGCACCTGCTGGTGAAACATGTTTAAAAGATGTAGCTGCTGGAAGACCTGTAGCTTTTTTAATTTCTTTTACTAACTGCCATCCATTGAATGCATCTAAGAAATTAATATAACCTGCTCTACCACTTAAAACTTCTATTGGAAGTTCGCCGTTTTCCATATAAATTTTTGCTGGTTTTTGATTTGGATTACATCCATATTTTAATTCATATTCTTTCATAACTTCCAATCTCCTATTTATTCTTATTGATTATTCTACTTTCATATTTTCCTGTTTCAATATCTATAAATCTAGTAAACAATGAAACCTTATTGTCATCATTAAGACTTTCCCATACCATATTTGTAAATGAATCAATATCTCCATCAATTTCTACTAATGTTGGTTCACCTTCAAAACTTGGTAATGGATTACCATCGCCCATATAAGTATGAATAAATCTACCTTCACCTGCTACAGGATTGCTGTATGCAAATGTGTATCTATTACAAGATTCTGGATTTCCATTATTACTCTTTAAAATAGACATTGCATAATTAAATTCATTACCTTCAATATGCATAATTCCTGAAATACGTGGTGTATAATTTGGGGCATCTGGTTCAAACTCTCTTGTTCGAAGCGCTTGCTCAAATGTTAGCTGTTTATCCATTAGTTCATAAATTGTATCAGTCTGATCACCATTAGTTACGATTGTTTTATTTCCTAATACACGAACTGGAGCATATATAATTAAGCTTGGATCTGTTAACTTAGAAGGATCAAACGCCTGAGTTCTAATTCCTTCTCCATCTTCAACGAAAACTCTATTTCTACTGTTTTCGCTTCTACCCATAATAAAATAAGCAGTAACTGCATGCTTTCCGTCTTTTGTTTTACCAATCACTATACCTCTACCTGGGTATGTTGTTGATGATAATTCTTCTTTTAGAGAGTTTATTTTCATATAATTTACCTCACATTCATTTATCCTTTTACGCCACTTATTTTACCATGATGTTTTGATTATTAAAAATAATTAATTTTAATCGTTTTATTAGTGAATCTTATATATGTTTTAATAGCTCGTCGACTCTATCCTTCCACATATAGTTAGAATGTGCCCTTATATAACCTCTATCCGCTATATTTTGCATCAATTCTTCATTCTCTAATAATCCCTTGATCTTCTTTGGTAACTTTGAAATTCTATTCAAATCATAAGTTACAATATCCTTTCCTTTTTCAAAATTATCCTCTATATATTCATTTGAATCAGTTACGGCAACCGCTTTTTGAAGCATCGCAGTCAATACTCTTTCGTGTACTCCATTCTTTAAAAGTGGCATGGAATTAAGCGAAATCTTTGAATTTTGGATGATTTTTACCGCTTCATTTGTATCAACTCTTTCGGCACTTCTAATAATATTCCATGGTTTATCGCACTTAAATGAATCCCAATCATCACCAAAAACATGTATCTTAATATCTTCATTTGTAAGCGTTCTAATTAATTTTTCTCTATAAATTGTTCTTAAGCACAAATTTACTGTACTTAACTCTTCTACTTTTTGTGGAAACTCTTCATCAGAATATTTAACTTTTTCATCATCAAAAAACTGTTTTAAAATTTCTTCAAACGTTGCCTTTTTATTCTTGCTTAACAAAATCAAAATCTGTTTTACTTGATTAACTTTAAACTCTTCAAAACATTCCATTTTACTGAGCAAATTCTGTACAGGTATATAATTTCCAATAAACGTAACATCCATTTCTCTATCTTTTATTGGTAAAAGAAATTCTCCATAATCTAATATTTTCTCATAATCTCTGTACTTGACTCCATACGAAACATCCGTATATTTTATATCATCGCCTATAAAGCCCATGTTATAATCTACTCTAAGATTTCCTGCCATTTCTAGGAAAAATACTTTGCTTTTTGGATAATAATTCTTTATATATTCTACATAATCATAATCTATGCAATACAAAACCATTTTTTTATTTTCAATTATCAATCTATCATGAAAAAAACTAGGGTGATCTGTCAAAATATTAATATATTTAAAACTATATTTACTCCAAATAGAACTGCCATCTTCATCTTGAAAAAAAATCTCATCATTTAATCCTCTAAAATTGAACGTTATAAACATCGCATTCTCATCATCTATAAACTCATCTAAACCCGAAATTGTTTCAATAATATTTGTATAATCAATAAAATACGTATCTATTTTTCTTTTCTCCAATTCAAGTGCAATCTCTTCCGATGCATGTCCCCAATTTGACTTATCGCCTTTTAGCAAAACAGCCTTTTTTATTTTTTTCATTTATTGTCCCCCTTATAAAAAAAAGGACTCCTAAATAAATTAGAAGTCCTTTACCATTCAATAAATTAGTTCTTAAAGCTATGAACTGGAGCAGGAATTCTTCCTCCACGATTAATAAAATTCTCACATGAATAATTATTAACTGGCATTACTGGAGCATATCCAAATAAGCCACCAAATTCAACTTTATCTCCTACTTTTTTACCTATTGCTGGAATCAAACGTGCTGCTGTTGTCTTTTGATTAATCATACCAATAGCCATTTCATCAGCAATAATTCCAGAAATTGTTGAAGCCTTTGTATCACCTGGTATGGCAATCATATCTAAACCAACCGAACATACACATGTCATTGCTTCAAGTTTCTCAATTGTAATTGCTCCTGCTTCTACTGCATTAATCATACCTTGATCTTCACTAACAGGAATAAATGCACCACTTAATCCACCAACATATGATGAAGCCATAATTCCACCTTTTTTAACCTGATCATTTAAAAGTGCAAGTGCTGCTGTTGTTCCTGGCGCACCAGCATACTCTAAACCAATCTCACATAATATATCGGCTACACTATCACCAACAGCTGGAGTTGGAGCAAGTGATAAGTCTACAATACCAAATGGAATATCTAATGCTTTTGAAGCTTCTTTAGCAACTAACTGACCAACTCTAGTTACTTTAAAAGCAGTTTTCTTGATAGTTTCGCAAAGAACTTCAAAGCTCTCTCCACGAACGCTCTCTAATGCTTTTTTAACTACACCTGGACCACTAACACCAACATTAATTATAGCATCTGCTTCTGTTACACCATGAAAAGCTCCCGCCATGAATGGATTATCATCTGGTGCATTACAAAATACTACAAGCTTCATACATTCTGCTGAATCATTATCTTTAGAATTATTAGCAACTTCAAGTATAATATTACCTAACATTTTAACAGCATCCATGTTAATTCCAACTTTAGTAGAACCAACATTAACAGAACTACAAACTCTTTCTGTTGTGTGTAATGCTAATGGAATTGACTTAATCAATAATTCCTCTGCTGCAGTCATACCCTTTGACACAATAGCAGAATATCCACCAATTAAATTTACACCAACGTCCTTTGCTGCCCTATCTAATGTTTTTGCAATAGATGCAAAATCTTCTATTGTTTTACATGCAGATCCACCAATTAAAGCAATTGGTGTAACTGAAATTCTTTTATTAACAATTGGAATACCATAACTTCTTTCGATGTCATTTCCTACTTTTACAAGATCTTTTGCTAATGTTGTAATCTTATTATAAATATTCTCATTTAACTTAGTTAAATCTGAATCTATACAATCTAAAAGACTTATACCCATTGTAATTGTTCTTACGTCTAGGTTTTCTTTTTCAATCATTTCATTTGTTTCTTTTACTTCAAAACTATTTATCATAATTTAGAGTCCTCCATCTAAAAATTGCCTTATTTCTTTGAAAATTAAATTCTGTGCATCATATTAAAAATTTCTTCTCTTTGGCACTTAACAGAGACTCCAATTTCTTCGCCTAATTTTTCCATTTCTTCGTTAATTACTGCGAACTCTTTTTTAGCATTTTGCATATCAACAATCATCATCATATTAAAATATCCTGATACTATTGTCTGTGAAATATCTAATACATTTATTTCACTTTCTGCTAAATATGTACAGACCTTTGCGATGATACCTACTGTATCTTGTCCTACAACTGTAATAATGCTCTTATCCATTTTTTCTCTCCTTTTACTAAACACAAATTCTTTCTGATAATTCATCTCTTTTTGCCACTTTAATTGGAAAATCATCAGCTTTATATTTATGATCTCCTAATGTAACCTCAAGACGAACTGTTTCGTATGCTAGCTCCTCTAGATTATTATCTTTACTAAGATGTCCTAGCATAACTGTTTGAAATTTATCATGAAGAAGATGACCAAGAAATTGACCACTTCGTTCATTCGATAGATGTCCCTTGTCTCCAAGGATTCGTTGCTTCAAAACATATGGATATTTACCAACCTGAAGCATATTAATATCATGATTGGCTTCTAATAATAAAGCATCAAGATTTTGTAAGGCTTCTACAAGCTTTTCATCATAAGTACCAAGATCAGTTACAACTGCAACCTTTTTATCTCCGTGACTAAATCTATACGCCACTGGTTCAGCTGCATCGTGCGAAATCGGTAATGCGTGAACCTTAATATCACCAATCTCAAAATCTGTATCCGGTTTAATAATTCTAAATAAACTTTCGTCTATCTTTCCTACACTCTTGCTATTTAATATACCCTTAACAGTACCCTGTGTAGCATAAATTGGAAGGCCATATCGTCTTGATATGACGCCTAGGCCTCCAATATGATCAAGGTGTTCATGTGTAATCAATACACCTTTAATTTCACTTGTTTTTAAATCTAAACCATTTAAACCATTTTCAATTTTCTTACCACTAATTCCAGCATCAACTAAAATGTGATTATTATCGGTTCCAACGTATATGCAGTTACCGCTGCTACCGCTTGCTATACTACATAATTCTAACATTTACATCTCTTTCCAATAAACTTCAATCTTATCACCTGTATGAATTTCTTCGGTGAATCTAGCATCTCGTCCATTTATTGTTGTGATAATACCACGACCTTGACTGTTGCTTAAATCAAAATTTATTTTATCAAAAATATCAACAAATACGTAAGAATTCTTATCAGTTAAGGTAACTGGACTATTATTAACTGTTACAATAATTTCTTTTTCCTCTTCTGACTCTTCATTCTCACCATGATTAACATTATAACTACTATCCTTAACTTCGTCTAGATTTTTTTTCAAATCATATGAAATTTCTAAATCAATATCATTTTTTCGAGAATCATTCTTCTCAAAAATACTGTTATACTCATCCATTTTTTCATATTCTTCGTCAAATGTTTCTTCTAGCGTATCGCAATCTTGGTATTCAACATCAAAATACAATTCCGTTTCACTTAATTCATCTTCCACCTCTATTGGAGTATCTGAATATTCAAGTTCGTCGTCTGATGTTTCTTTTGCTTCTTTTGCTTCTTTTGCTTCTTTTGCTTCTTTTGCTTCTGCTTCTTTTGCTTCTGCTTCTTCGTTTACTTCTGAGATTTCTTTTGATTCTAACTCAACTTTTTTTTCAACTTCTTCATCAAAATCATTCTCACTACTTTGTTCATAATTTCCTAAACCAATACTTGCGCCTCTTAAGGATTCTTGATATTTTCTTTCTTTTATCTGTTCGTCAGATGCATAATAGCTAGCATTTTCAATATGGCACTCTTTTACTGTCCACTCAATTGAAAAATTCTCATAAACTAATGAATTCATATCAGCTAATCTATTATTTACATAAATATCTTCATCTAAATCAATATCGACATCCATAAATTCTGCAACTTGTTCTACCGTATAAAAACCTCTATTTTCAATAATATCCCCATCTTGAATTGCGTATGAACTTGGTTCAAGGACACCATTTACTTCTAAAAATTTAGGACAATTAATCAATCTACCATTTACTATAAATGTCATAATTGAAGAAGTATACTCTTCAAGTTCACTTATAGTATACCTAGCTCTCTCACCTTGTGTAGATGGAATAATTTCTACATTACAATTTGGCTCAAGTGGAGTATTAATATTCGCCGGTTTACCATTTAACGTGATAACTGCTGGTTCTCCAACCTCACCTCTAACAATCCTCTTATTTCCATTAACTGTGAAATTAAGAGCCTTACCACTTCTTGGAAATAGCTTATCATTTGAAAAACCGGCTTGTAATGCAGCATCAACGATTGTCAAACGATTATTGTCGTATAATTTCATTCTTTCGCCATTAAAACGAATCATAATAAAATTATTCTTTTTATCATAATAATTCAAGCAAATTCCTATTGGAGTAACTAATAATGGGTCTTTTTTGATATCTTCTTGAAGAAATGTAACTTCCTTTAAAACCTCTTCTCCTCGTAATGCAACTCGCTCTTCTGGAAGATTTAAGTATTCTGCAAGTTTTTTGGTAAAATTATGTACTTTTCCACCTCCACCTACTACGAATGTTGCACTTACTGTTTGTCCACCGTTTAATTCAATAATTTTTTCTGCTACTTCTGACGTGATTCTATCTACAACTTTATCTGTTAATTCCCAAACTTCTTCTGAAGGAATCGAATGTTTAATTGACATAATATCTTCATATGTCACTTCATCATCAATTGTTGAAGATAATTTAATATGCTCTGCCATTTGAAAATCAACTAAATACTGTTGAACAATTTCTTCTGTAAGTTCATCACCTGCATGTGGAATCATGCCATACGCTGTTATTGAGCCTTCCTTAGTTATACAAATATCGGAAGTTCCTGCACCAACATCTACAAGTGCAATATTTAACATTCTAAAATTCTCTGGAATTGCAACATTAATTGCAGCTATAGGCTCTAATGTTAAATTAGCAACAGATAATCCAGCTTGGCCGACCGCTGAATATAATCCATCTACAACATCTTCTGGTAAAAAAGTAACTATTATATCTTCTGCTATTTTATTAGCTTTATGCCCCTCTAGACTAGTAAAAAGATCATCATTTAAATAAGATTTGACTACTGAATAACCTACACAATAAAATTTATAATTCGTATCATTTTTTTCATTTAATAAATCTTGTGCCTTTTCAACACCAATTAAATCCAAAGTATGAATATCTTCTCCTGTTACAACTGTTTCCTCTGGATAATTATATTCTGCACGACACGTTACCGTCTTTAAAACACGACCAGCCGCAGCTATACACACTTCTGTCAGTGGCTGATTAATTTGAACTTCAAGTTCCTCTTTCACCCACGAAACGACCTGTGCCACACGACCAATGTCATGAATTTGGCCATCTAACATAGCTCTTGTAACATGTTCTTTAACCGTCTGTGCTACAACAATAAACTTTCCTTCATCCGTTCGATATCCAACCGTTCCGACAACATTTCTTGTTCCGATATCGATACCTAACACTAAATTCTCCTTCTTACCGTCTAAAACATTCATCATTAAGTTCACCCCTCAAAACTTTTTCAATTTGTAGAAAAGTTTTCTCAAGTGAATTATTATTGTCAATTACGACCTTGCATTTTTGGATAAACTCCTCTTCAGGTAATTGACTTGAAAAAATATTATCTATTTTTTCATCTGAATATCCCCTTGATTCCTTTAAACGTTTTCTACGATTGTCCTCACTAGTATAAATATACCAAAGTTCATCACAAATTGCATCATAATTTTCTTCTATAAGCAAAGCGGCTTCTAGTACTAGAACTTCTATCTGTCCTCTTTCTTTTTCAAGTGCAAATTGTTCCTTAACATACTCTTTTACCGCTGGATGCACAATGTCATTTATTTTTTTTCTATTTTCCTCTGAAGAAAAAATTAACTTTGCCAAATTCTTTCTATTAAATTCTCCCGATTCATCAACAAGATTTCCTATTTCTGAATCATTTATATTTTTAAAGGTATTACAAATGGTTTTAAAGACCTCAGTTCCTGATTTCATTAATTCGTGTGCAATCTCATCTGCTAACATAACCCTATACTTTGGTTTATTATTTAAATAATTTAATATTGCTGATTTTCCTGCGCCGACTCCACCTGTAATACCTATAAACTTCATTTTATCTCCTTCTAATGAGCATCATACCAATTTTTGCCAACTTGTGTGTCAATTTCTAAGTCAACTGATAATTGAGCTGCTCCTTGCATTTCTTCTTTTAATATTTTTTTAACCTCTTCTAGTTCACTTTCCTTTGCTTCAATTAACAATTCATCGTGTACTTGAAGAAGTAAACGTGATTCTAATTTTTCTTTAAAAATTCGATCATGTACTCTTATCATTGCGATCTTAATAATATCTGCTGCTGTTCCCTGAATAGGAGAATTCATCGCAACACGTTCACCAAATTGTCTTGTCATAAAATTACTAGATTCAAGTTCAACCATTGGTCTTCTTCTATTAAACATAGTCAATGCATATTTTTTTTCTTTTGCTCTTTCTATACAGCTATCAAGATATTTCTTAATCTTTGGATATTGTTCAAAATAATTTTTAATGTATTCTGATGCATCTTTTCTAGAAATGCCTAAATCTTTACTCAATCCAAATGAACTAATACCGTACACAATACCAAAGTTTACTGCCTTAGCATTTCGTCTTTGAAGCGATGTAACTTCATCAAATGGGACTCCAAAAACTAACGAAGCTGTACTTCTATGAATATCTTTCCCATGTTTGTATGCATCTATTAATTTTTCATCTTCAGATAAATGCGCTAACACTCTTAGCTCTATCTGTGAATAATCTGAATCAACGAAAACATAACCTTCTTTTGCATGGAAAACTTTTCTAATTTGTTTACCAAGTTCTATTCTAATTGGTATATTCTGTAAATTTGGTTCTGTCGAACTTAATCGTCCTGTAGCTGTTACTGTTTGGTTGAAAGTAGTACGAACTCTATTATCCTCTTCAATGTAATTTCTTAATCCGTCAGCATACGTAGATTTAAGTTTAGTTAACTGTCTATACTCTAATATTTCACTTACTATAGGATATTGCGCTTTTAATCCATCTAAAATGTCAGCAGATGTTGAATATCCTGTTTTAGTTTTCTTAGCATTTGGTAAAGCTAATTTTTCAAAAAGTATAACACCTAACTGTTTTGGTGAATTTATATTAAATTCTTCCCCTGCTTTCTCATAGATGCTTTTTTGAAGTTTTAAAATGCCCTCATCTAGATTAGAAGAATATTCTTTTAACGCCTGCGCGTCAAGAATTATTCCCTCTTTTTCCATAGATGCTAAAACAAACGCTAATGGCATTTCTACTTTTTCAAAAAGCTCAAGCATATTATCATTTTGTAATCTAGCAATAAGATTATCATTTGCCATAAAAGGTATATAACTTTCATATGCTACATACTCAATTGCTTTATTTTTATTGCTAGAAAACATATCATCTATTGTCTCTTTACCAAAAAACTCTTTTTGCGTTGGAATCATAATACCAGCAAACGATTTAGCAATATCATCAAGTGGATACTCTCCAATTGTTGGATTAATAAGATATGACGCAATCGATGCATCTACAAACTTACTTCTGTATGCAACATATTTTTCAAAATCTTCTGCAGGATTTAAAACACCCGTCTGTTCTAACAATTTAACTTGTGATTTAACATCTCTCGTTATTAATTTGTTTGCTGTAGTTTCCTTTATTTTGTTTCTAAGATAATCGCTAGTTATTCCATTACAAACTTCAATAAAATAAACTTTATCTTTTGAATATGTAAGACTAAGTCCAAATAAATCTTCTTTTGAATCTGTTGAAAAATCAAAAAGACCTAATTGTCCATTACTATCTTGATTAAATTGTCCCACACTATTATTTTCTCGCTTTACAAGGTAAAATGCAATATTTTTATCTTTAATTTCTTCAAAAATCTTATCTGCTTTTTCAATTGTTTCTACAACTTCTATTAATTCAGATATATTAAATGATTCTTCCTTTGCATCAAATCTATTTAATAAATTTTTAAATTCTAATTCCTTACACAATAAATATGCATCTTGTGTATATAAATCAGAAATACTATCTATTTTTGCATCTTCAAAATTATATTCTATTGGAGCATCTGTTAAAATTGTAGCCAATTTTTTGCACAATACTGCATCTTCCCAATATTCAACGATATTCTTTGACGCTCTTGGCGGTTTAATAATCGCAGCATTTTCATGAATTTTTTCAATACTACCATATTCGGCCACAAGAGTTTTTGCTGTTTTTTCACCTATGCCTGGCACTCCTGAAAAATTATCAGACGAATCTCCCTGAAGTGCTTTTACGTCAATAAATTCTTTAGGTGTTACGCCATATGCTTCTTTAACATCAGATGCAAAATAATTTTCAATTTCTGTTCCTGTTCTTTTAGTCTTTGGAATTCTAATTAAAACCTTATCTGTCGCAAGTTGAAGCAAATCTCTATCTCCTGAAATAATTGAAACATTCATTCCTTCTTTTTCAGCTCTATTTGCTATTGTTCCTAAAAGATCATCCGCCTCATACCCTGCAAGCTCAATGATTTTAACACCCATTGCCGTAAGCATTTTTTTCATAAGAGGAACTTGCTGACGAAGTTCCTCATCCATAGACTTTCTATTGCCTTTATATTCTTCAAACATTTTATGTCTAAATGTTGGTGCGTGAACATCAAAAGCTACTGTAATATAATCTGGCTTTTCTTCTTCTAAAATTTTAAACATAATATTAATAAATCCATACACAGCATTAGTATGCAATCCCTGTGCATTTGTTAAATCTGGCAATCCATAATATGCCCTATTCAAAATACTATGTCCATCTATCAACACTAATTTCTTACTCATAAAATGTTTAACCTTTCTTTATATAACGTTTTTAATTAGATAGCTCTTGTATATTTCTTTAAGAACTCAAGCTCTTCTCCCTCTAAATATGGAGAAACAACTTCATAAACTCTCTTATGATATTCATTCAATCTATTCTTTTCAACACTTGTCATCAAATCTGGGTCAATTGCATCTAAATCAATTGGCACATATGTGATATTTTCAAAATACATAAATTGACCGTATTCATTTTTAACACCTTTGCGACAAACAAGCTCATTTTCTGTACGAATACCAAATTTACCTTCAAGATAAACACCTGGTTCATCTGTTGTAATCATACCTTCTTCAAGTACTCCACTATCATTTCTTTCTGCTACTTGTCTCCATCTAAAACCATTTGGTCCTTCATGTACATTCAACACATATCCTACGCCGTGACCTGTACCATGTTTAAAGTCCATATTCTTTTCCCAAAGTGGTTCTCTTGCGGCCAAATCTAAGTTAAGACCAGTACATCCATATAAGAATTTCATATTTGCAAGATTCATATTTGATCTACAAATCATTGTAAAACACTCTTTCATTTCTTGAGTAACTTCACCAAGTGCAAATGTTCTGGTAATATCTGTTGTACCTTCGATGTAGTGTCCGCCTGAATCAACTAATAACAAGCTTCTTGGTTCTAGAGGAATATCAGTTTCTTCAGTTGCAGCATAATGAACTATAGCACCATGTACATCGTATCCACAAATTGTGTTAAAACTCAAATCCAAAAGACCTTCTTGCTCTCTTCTTAATTTTTCAAGATGATCAGATGCAGAAATCTCTGTCATTGGAATTTTACCAACATTAGTCTTTAACCAATACATAAATTTACACATTGCTACCGCATCTTTTACATGAGCTTTTCTAGTATTATCTATTTCTGTTTTATTTTTAACAGCCTTAAATAATGTTGTTGGTTCAATCTCATCAACAATTTTTATTTCTTTATCTAGCGCTGTTGCTACTCTATAGTTAACAGATGATAAATTAACTAAAACTGTTTCTTTCTTTTTGATATTAGCTACGTACTCATAAAATGATTCATATGGTTTAGTAGTAATATTATTTGCATCAAGATATGCTCTTAATTCATCATCGATAATTTCTTCCTGTAAAAACCAAATACATTCTTCTTCTGTAACTGCTACATATGATAAAACTACAGGAACATAACTTATATCATTACCTCTGACATTTAATAACCATGCAATATCATATAATGATGAAAGTAAGTGAACTGTTGCTTTTTTTTCACTCATTTTTTCTCTTAAACGAGCTAATTTGCTTTGTGTACTTTCACCTGAATATTCTTCTTTTAAAATCCAAGCTTTTTCTTTTGATAATTGTGGTCTATCTTCCCAAATAATATCAATTAAATCTTCACTTGAATAAATTTTACCATTTTTTCTATTTGCAATGCACTCTAATTCTTTACCCCAAGTACCATTTACTACTCTTCCATCAAAACCGATAGTTTGTCCTTCTTGTAATTTCTGTTCAATAAATTCATTAACTGTTGGAACATTTTCTTCCCCCATTTTATATAAATCAACGGTTGTTCCTTTTAATTGTTTTTCTGCCTGAACGAAATATCTTCCATCTGTCCATAATCCAGCCTCATCACTAGTAATAACTGCTACACCTGCTGAACCTGTAAAACCTGTGATAAATTTTCTTGCTTTGAAATATTCACCTACGTATTCTGATTCATGAAAATCAGCAGTTGGAACAACATAGATAGAAATATCTCTTTGTTTCATTTGTTCTCTTAAAAGTTTTAATCTTTCTTTAATCATTAATCTTGTCCTTCTTTCGTCTCAAAAAATCTAGTATCAAGCTCTGGATAGCTTCTCTTTAAAGAGATTGGCTTACCTGCTCTATTTAAAAAACAATGGGAACTCTTCGCAGTTGTTCGAAGTTCTCCTGTCTCCTTATCTGTAATTGTATATTCAAGTTCTAGTTTTATTCCGTTATAATATGTTATTTTAGTTTCTATAACGACAACATCATCAAAATGAACCATGCTTACATATTTAACTTCGATATCTAACACTGGGCTAATAATTTCAAGATCTTCAACCTGTTTATAATTAAGGCCTATTTGATCCATCATATCCATTCTAGCTTCTTCCATCCATTTTATATAATTAGAATGATGAATTATACCCATTTGGTCAGTCTCATAATATTTTGCACGACGTTCATAAGGTTTAATATGTATTGCCTCTGGAATGCCTGCAATCTCAACTTCATTCTTTACCATTAAAAATCACTCCATTCCGTGTATATTTTATCTTCATTATCTCATATTAATCTGATAAATTCAAGAATACTATACTATATCAAAAACTCACAGATGAATGTTTTTTTTAACACCTGTGAGTTTTTAGATTGTGGGGTATATTATTTATTATTTCTATTTATTTTTTCTTTTTTTTATTGTCATTTATTTGCTATTTTTAATCTTGAATTTCTTCTAAAACAATATCATCAATGCAAATTCTATGCTGTTGTGTAATTTGTCTATTTGAAACTGCTCCAAGTGTTACACTAAGTCTTGCATTGTTATCTGTTTCACTATTCATTGTAAAAACACATTCGTATTCTTGATATTCATTTTGATCGTATTTAGCTTTATAAAGTTTCATAAGTCTAGCTTCATCGCCACCACTATAAGGTGTCCAATCATTATCTGAAGATCCATTATGCTGTAAAGTAACCAAAATATCTCTATCAATACTTGCTTTTGCTTTTAATTTCAAACGATATTTTTTTCCTTTTTCAAGCTTAATTCCATCTTGCATAAGTTGGATATTCCAATCAGCATCACCTGTATTTTTAATTGTTAAATCATACGCATTGTCTTCTTTTTGCGAATCAATAACACTTGCAGCTTCTGCACTTGAATAAAATCCTTCTGTAAATCCGCTCTTTCCTGCATTAAAGGAACCATTTTTTATTTTAGAATTTTCTGCAACCATTATATCGTCAACATAATAAACTCCTGGGTGATCAAAAATTAACTCAATCTCATTGTTTTGATCTGCCTCAAATTTAAAATCATGTGAATATTTAGCTTCTGCATTACTATCTAGTTTTTCAGCAAAAGTTGTATTCCCTAGCTTAACTGTAAAATCGGCTTCATTCTTTTGTACATCTTGACTTCCTACATTTTCTTTATAAGCTTTGTAAGAAATATAGTAATCGCCTTTTGTGAGAGGTAAATTAGTTTGTTTAATTATTATTGGATTTGAAATATTTTCTTTACCAACAACAACTTTCAAACGTCTATCATTTTCGCTATTTGTAACGCTAATCTGTTGAGCGTCCTTAGGATCAATTGTCCAATATCCTAATCTGTTTTTTCCTTCTTGAAAAGAACCATTATAAACATAGTTACCATCAGGTCTTACTTCTTTAATTGCACTTTCATCAACTTTTTGACCACCTGTAACCTTTAAACTAACATTTTTTATTGTAACTGGTGATGTTGAACCCTGGTTACCTAAATTAAATTCAACACTACTATTTAAATCAGATGAACGATCCATTTTAAAAGTCAATGAATATGTTTTCATATCTTTAGATAATTCAAGCTTAGTATCCTGAAGGTATCTTGTCCAGTTTTTTTCTGGGCCTTCAACATCAACAATAATACTTCTTGAATCATCTGCTTTAGCGTCAAAAGTCAATGTATATTCTAATCCACGATATAATGGAATGTTTTGTTGTTTTAACTGTACGCTATGATTTTGGTTTCCTATATTTTTTTGTAAAATTTTAATTGCTTCGTCTTTAATTTCGTATGTTGTATTATTTGCATCATCTTCTAAATGCATTTCCCAATCTTCTTTAGGATTAAGTGCATTTTTAAAGTTTCCATTTGTAATATAGTTTCCTGTGTTATCAGCTTCTTTTATCTTTATTTCTTTTTCTGGTTTTGTTGCGTTTTTTTCAACTTCATCATAATATTTCTTATCCTTTTGATAAACTTTTACAGAATCAATAACAAAAGGATTATTATCAAAACTTGTGCTTTCGTCAGGATAACCTACCCAGCTTCCACCTACAGCAAGGTTTAAAATCATGTAGAATTTCTGGTCAAATGGTGCGGGATAAGTCACTTCTCCACCACCTTCTACAGCCGAAAACCAATTTCTAGTTTCGTAATATTTTACACCATCAACATACCAAGAAATATGATCAGCTTCCCACTCAACGCCAAATTTGTGGAAAGAATTAGAAAAATCAATCAATGGATTTGTTAAAAACGTTCCTTGTTGTTGTGCATGTGGTGCGCCATAATGAATAGTTCCATATAATTTAGATGGATTATGTCCCATCACCTCCATTATGTCGATTTCACCACATTTAGGCCATTGACCATATAAGTTTTCATTAGTTGGCATCATCCAAAATGCTGGTAAATATCCCTTACCCTTTGGCACCTTTGCTGTAACTTCAAAGTATCCATATTTAAAATCATGTTTTCCTTGTGTGTTAACTCTTCCTGAAGTAATTGAATTGCCTTTTTTCACAGGATTTAAATATAATTTTCCATTTTTAACATAAATATTTTCTTCAGAAGTAACGTAAGACTGTAATTCCTCGTTGACCCAGCCTGGTTCATGAGTTTCGATATTCCAATCAGATAAATTTAATTTGTTTCCATTAAATTCATCTCTCCAAACCTCTTTATAGCCTTGTTGTTTAAGCATTTTTTCAGATAGTTTCTGCTGTTTCTCGAGTTGTTTTTCAAGTTTAGCCTTCTGCTCCTTTTGCTGTCTTTGAACTTTTTCCTCTTGTTTCTTTTGTTTTGCTTCTTGCTCTTTTATCTGTCTTTGAACTTTTTCCTCTTGTTTCTTTTGTTTTGCTTTTTGCTCTTTTATCTGTCTTTGAACTTTTTCCTCTTGTTTCTTTTGTTTTTCGAGTTGACGAGCTTCATGCGTATTTTCTTTTGAAGATGCCGCAAAAGTTGACACTGGCATAATCACATTACTTGTTGCTAGAACCGTAGATAAAACTATCACTCCAAATTTATTCATACTCTACACTCCTTTGATTTTTTTGTCCAAAATTGTAATAAATCATCCCTTATAGGCTCATAATGTGTTCCGCTAATTCCAAAATCTTTTTCTTTATAATTCCAAATTGCAAAACCTATATCATGTTTTTCAAAAACTTCATTTACATCCCTAAACCAACGTAATGTATCTTCAATAGGCGCTTGATCTATAACGCCAAACTCTCCACAGTACAGTCTTACTCCTGCATTATTCGCCGCATCAATTGCATCTTGAACTAAATCTTCTATTAAATTGATTCCAATATAATCAAGTCCAGATTCATATACTGTTTTTCCTTGATCTCCCAAAATCTTAGATTTTTGATAATACTCCTCCATAGTTCCTGGGTAGGATACAACCCATTCGCGATTCATTGTTTTTACCCAATATGCCTTCTGATGTGTAAATAAAAGTGGTTCATAAAAATGGAATGTAAACAATATTTTATCGTCAACCGGTTTTTCTAAATATTTTAAGGTTTTCGCACTATTCCATTGAATTCCACCATAAATAATATATGTATCTGGTGCGTTTCTTCTAATAGTTTTTACAGTTCTCACAATTAATTCATTCCAAGCTGCTGCATTTTCTTCTTCTACAACTTCATTTAACAATTCAAATGCAACATTATCATATACACAAAAATCCTTCGATATTTTATCCCATAAAGAAACAAATCTGTCTTGCAATTTGGTGTTTTTAAATAAACTATTTGCCTCCTCTCCCGCATTGTTAAAATCGTATCCATATGCCTTATGAAGATCTAAGATAATGTCTAGATTATTTTCTTTTGCCCATTTAACTACCCTTCTCACTCGTTCATAACCACTTGGTTTTTCATGCGCATCTTCTGTTTCAAAAACCTCGTAATCAATAGGTAATCTGACATGATCAAATCCCCATTTAGCAATTTTTTCCAAATCTTTTTGGGTGATAAACTCTTCATAATGCTCCTTCGTGTGCTCACACTGAGACAAAAAGCCTCCCAAATTAATACCACTTCTTAACTCCATATCTTTACCCTTTCCTACTACCAGTGACCGCTTACGGTATCAACTGTTTTTTTATATAAAAATTATAAAAATTTGGCTAGAAAAAATATATTAATTTTGTTTCATTTTTATCGTTTTTGTGACATAATAGATATGAAATATTGGAATAAGTGTTGGGAAGATAAGCATTGAGAGGTGAAGAAAGATATGCACAACTCAAAAATGGAACATTTTTATGGAGGAAAATATGAATAACTTAAAAAAAGAACAATTTTATAAAGAATTTATACAAAGAGAAGAGCATTTTTTCAGGGCACCTTTTAATCCTGAAATTGAATTTTATAACACAATAAAGTCTGGTGACATCAAAAAAATCAAAGAATTATGCTCCGACGCTTTTATAAACAAAAAAGGCCTTGGAACTTTGTCATCTAATCCCCTAACAAACATGAAGTATCACTTCGTAATAACAACTGCTTTAACAGCTCGATACTGCATACAAGGCGGAATGGAGCTATCAACTGCCTATGGCCTTAGCGATTTTTATATTCAAAAAATGGACTCTTGCCACTCAACCAAAGAAATATCCGATTTGCACCCTATAATGTGCCTCGATTACACAAAAAGAATGCAAAATTTACGCAAAAAAAATGTTTGCTCTATTCAGGTTGCTCAGAGCATCGATTATATTTACGAAAACCTTCATTCTCGAATCACAGTAGCAGAAATTGCTGAACACGTTGGTTTAAATCGCAGTTACTTATCTCGACTTTTTAAAAAAGAAATAAATTGTTCTATTAATGAATATATTAGAAATAAAAAAATAGAAACTGCAAAAAATATGCTAATTTATTCATCATATAAACCATCTGAAATTTCATCTTTACTTGCTTTTTCAAGCCAAAGTTATTTTACTGAAATATTTAAAAAACAAGTAGGATGTACACCAACTGAATTCACCAAACACCACATTATTTAAATTCTCCATAACCAATTTAGATAACTGCTAAAAAAAATGGATGACATTTCCTCAAATATTACACCTAACAACTTAACTATGTTACAGTGAAATACTATTCAGAGAATGACACCCATTTTCACGATAAATAAATTATCTCTTATATTTTTTCAAAGTTCTTATGATAAATATGAATCAAGATATTCTGGGAACCACATCGAAATTTCTCTCTTAGCATGTTCTACTGAATCTGATCCATGAACTGTATTGTCAGTTTTACCTTTTGCATATTTATTTCTAATTGTTCCCTCTGCTGCTTCCTTAGGATCTGTAGCACCGTTAACTCTTCTTACAGTATTAACTGCATCTTCACCTTCAAGAATCATAGCTACAAGTGGACCGCTTGAAATAAAATCAACTAATTCTTGATAAAAAGGCTTATCTTTTAAATCAATATAATGCTGTCTAGCAAATTCCTTGTTAATTTTAATCATTTTAAGAGCAACTATCTTAAGCCCCTCTTTTTCATACAAGTTTAAAATCTCGCCTATATGATTCCCCGCTACTCCATCTGGTTTAACTAATGATAATGTTTTTTCTACCATCTTCATTTCCTCCCCATACTCTTTCAAAACTTTACATTTTTGGTGATTTTTTACATACACATGTCGTGTATTCTTTTCTTCTCCACAAATATTATACCATATTGATGATTTTTTTAAAACATTTTTCACACTATTTAGTATAAATTTATAATTATTTTGTTATTATCAGAAAATTGTCTTTATAAATTAACACGCAAACATATTCTTTACTAAATTATTTTATTTTTTCTTATTGACAACGTCCCTCTCAAGTGGTAATGTATCTTGTGTGACGTAGTTTCAAAAACTACTTATCAGAGTTATTTGTTTTATGAATTATTTATTTTATAATAATTGCTGATTATATATATGTACTTTTATATTTTGAAAGGAGTTTTTTATGACAATTAAAATTAGAGAACCTGGAAGTGCAATTACACATTTTATCGCAGTAATATTGACTGCTTTTTTTTCTACACCATTACTTATAAAGGCAGCTCTTCACAAAAGTAGTATCGTTTTACTCTCTATGTGCGTATTTATTGCTAGTATGCTTTTGCTTTATTCAGCAAGTACACTTTATCATTCTGTTAACGTAAAGGGAAAAGTATTGAAAATATTCAAACGACTTGATCATACAATGATTTTTGTACTGATTGCTGGCTCTTACACTCCTATCTGTCTAACAACGTTGAGACATTCCGGAGGTCTTAGGTTATTAACACTTATTTGGTCAATCGCACTTATTGGAATGATATTTAAACTATTTTGGGTTACATGTCCAAAATGGCTATCATCATGTTTGTATATTTCGATGGGATGGGTTTGTATAGCTTACATGAAAGATATAATTCGAAACTTACCACTTGCCGGTTTCTTATGGTTACTTCTCGGTGGAATTATTTATACAATAGGTGGTGTCATTTATGCTCTTAAATTGCCTCTTTTTAACAAAAAGCATAAATATTTTGGATCGCACGAAATTTTCCATCTCTTCGTAATGGCTGGTAGTATGTGTCATGCAATTTTAATGTACCAGTATATTGCATAAGAATTGAATAGTACACTTTAATACTCTTTAAATATATAAATAAAAAGCACCTTAGAATAATATGCTTTCTGGTTTTTGCATATTTCTAAGGTGCTTTTGTTAACATTAACTTAGTGTTTTTATCCGCTTTAGCCTGGCTTCGCCTTTTTGCTCTGCCCTTTATCGGATTTGCTTTAGCTTTTATCTTTCTTTTTATCTTTCTTTTTGCCTTTGTCCTTCTTCTTGTCTTTATCTTTGTCCTTCTTCTTGTCTTTCTTTTTGTCTTTGTCCTTCTTCTTGTCTTTCTTTTTATCTTTGTCTTTCTTCTTATCTTTGTCCTTCTTCTTATCTTTGTCCTTCTTCTCATCTTCAGCTAGTCTTAGGGCTTCTTCTTTTTTAATTTGCATTGCAAGAAGTTGCTCTTTTTCGACCATCTGATTCATTGGTGTCATATAATGGAAAAGATAAGCTTCTAATGTTTCTCGATAATTATCATTTTTTAATTGACGCATATTCTTTACGTAGCTATGTGCATCTAATTCAACGTGTTGCATTTCTATAATTGCGACCGCTATGTTAGAGCAATGTGCTGAAATACGTTCATAATTAGTGAGTAAATCGTTAAATGGAAGCCCTTTAATCATGTCACATTCGCCATTACTTAAACGCTGAACATGATTAAATTTCAACTCATCACAAAGCATCTCTATACATTCACGAAGAGGCTCTACCTTCTTAGCTGCTTCACGATTATCATCCATGAAAGTTTTACAAGTCATTTCTACGATATCTTGCACCGCTGCTTCAAGAAATGAAAGTTCTTTTAGGGCTTGCCCTGAAAAATTGATTTTTTTATCAGCCAATTCCTTTGCCACTTTCGAAATATTAACAGCATGATCTCCCAAACGCTCATAATCACTAATTACGTGAAGCAATTCGGAAGCCTTATGAGACTGCACTGCAGTTAAATTGTGGCTTGTTACCTTAATTAAATAGCTGCCCACTTTATCTTCATATTTATCAATAACTTTTTCTTTTTCCTGTATAACCTGATAACGGTTATCGTCAAAATTAACAAGCAATGTCATTGCTCGCAAAATATTCTTTTTCGCTTTTCGAGCCATTCCATTCATTGCTTTGTGACTCTGTTCTAGAGCAATTGATGGATACATAAGTAAACGATCCTCTAAAAGATCAAAGTCTTCATAATCTTCGCGATCTTCAGGATCTTCCTTAACTATAAAAAATACAAACTTTTCAATAAATTTGATAAATGGTGATAAAACCAACACTGTTGCCATACGGAATACTGTATTTAATAATGCAATGCTAACAGGTGTCATCGCTGAATCTAAAAAACTAAAATTAACAAATGCATTTACAGTATAAAATACTGTTCCCCAGATAATCATTCCAAACAAATCATTTAATAAGTACACAAGGGCTGTTCTTTTTCCATTTTTGTTGGCACCAACTGCGGAAAGAAGAACTGGACATGCCGCACCAACGCCAATTCCAAGTGTTATTGGAAATGCAACTGCAAAAGAAATAGCACCTGTTGTTGAAAGTGCCTGCATAATACCGATTGAAGCTGATGCGCTTTGCAAAATTGCAGTAAATATAATACCTATTAGAATTGCAAGAAATGGACTTTTTACACTCTCAATAATATTCAAGAACGTAGGATTAGATCTAAGTCCTGCCACTGAACCACTCATTGTCTGCATACCTGTCATAAGGATTGCAAATCCCATCATAATAGCACCGACTTTTTTTAATGATTCATTCTTTACAAAAGTCTTAAAAATAATACCACAAACAGCAACAACTGCGGATATCGTAGCCGAAGATACTAACGTAGCAACTCCGCTTCCTCCATCAATATATGAGAGACATAAAATCCATCCTGTAATTGATGTACCAATATTTGCTCCCATGATAGTACCTATCGCCTGAGACACCTGCATCATGCCTGAGTTAACAAAACCAATTATCATTACAGTCGTTGCTGATGAAGACTGAATGACTGCTGTTACAACTGTACCAAGAAGAATTCCTTTGATAGGTGAGCTGGTTAATTTATATAAAACCATCTCTAGTTTATTTCCGGCGACCTGCTTAAGACCATCGCCCATCAAACCCATTCCAAAAAGGAATAAGGCAACACCACTAAGTAGTGTTAATATTGTAGATAATATTTCCACTCTCTTGTCCTCTCTATTTTAAAATACAAAATCATACAATTTCATATTAACACATTCTAATATCATTTGAATAGCAAAATTTTATAAAAACTAAAAAATATTAATCTACTTGAGGAATTCTGACTCGTCCTTGTGTGCAATTGCACATAACGAAGCCATCTGAAATATCTATTTTTTCAGATACTTTAACTGGGAATATTGTGAGGTAACCTTGACTACCTACAAGCACTCCTGCTCCAGATCCTTTGACAGCTCGTGAAAAGATATCCGTAGTTTTTAATTTAGTAGAATTAACAGAAACGATATATTTTACACCAACTGAAATAGATTTTTCCATTCTTCCTGCAACTATATCTAAATCACTTCCTACGAATTCAGCAAAATCATCAAGGTCATCAATGATTACGTAAATTGGATCAAATTCATCTATTGCCTCTTCGAAAGAATCTCCTTTATCTACTTTTTCCTGTATTATCTTACTTCTATCGTTTGTGATACGCTTGATTCTATCTGCAAAATCTTCAAACTCTTCAGTATTTTTTATATAATTTGTCTCTTTAACAAATTGATATAAGTCTTTTTTCCTTGAGTCAAAAATATATAAATTTTCAGTATTTACTTTTCCAATTAGCTGCTTAATCAAAACTTTCAAGGCATTAGTTTTACCACATGCACCATCACCCATAACCATAAATGGATTATCTTTGTGCGTTATTTCAATTGGTTGAACATCTTCTTCTCTTAAACCGATGAAGAGACGGTTGTTCATATTAAGGCTGCGTGTTCCTTCTGATTCTTCTGGTATTGATGTTGCTTCTGTTTTTGTTACTTTTGGCATCTCTTCTTTTTGTTTAAGAATTGGATTAATATACTCTGAAATAAATTCATCATACATTAATTCTTCTGGTAAAATTGGAATATGAGGTGCTTCGATGTTTGGATTTGCTTTTCGAATCTCATTAATTTTAGCAACGAGTTTTTTACCGTAATCAACATCATCTGTAAAATCAACAGGAGTATACATCTGCATTACTTCTACTTTCTCGCCGATTTTAACCATAGCTCTACCCTTTATTTCTGGTAAAACATATTTGCTTCTGCCTATAAAAGCTTTTGCCTCATTTATATCAAAATTAAAACCTGCTATCTTATTTTTAAAATTATTTAAAGTTGCATATCTGATAGCATTTTCCCTATTTGCAGCAATAATTGTATAAATTCCAAGGCCTATACCGTCCCTTGTAAGTTTCGTGAAATAATCCTCCATCTCGAAACCCATTTCTTTTATAACATCATAATTATCAATTAAAATAACAATTGCTTTTAACTGCTTTTGTCCCTTTTCTCTTGCATTTTCATTGTAAACAACAAAATTTTGAACTACAGCCTTGGCCAATGCTTTTTTACGAATTTTCATTTCTTCAAGCATAAGTTCCCTAAACTTATTGAATTTTTCAGTTTCGTCAATCATTATGTGTTCTGCGACATGTGGTAATCTTTTTAATGCTATAAGTGAGTTGTTACCAAAATCAAGAATATACATATTTAGGTTTTCCACGCTGTTTTGTATAGCAAGCTGTAAAGCAACATTAGTAAGCATCACTGATTTTCCGTAGCCACTAGATGTTACATTGACTACGTTGCCCTCTTTGGATAGATCGAGTTTGTATTCTTCTTGTGTTTGTTTTTCTGGAATATCGACCACACCGTAAGATATTTCTAAATTTGCGACATCTCGCTCTGTCAATTCTGACAGATCTTTTGTTGCTTCTTCCGCTTCCTTGGAAATACCTGCTGCTTCTGCTTCAAACTCACATATCAATGGATTTACAATCTTATCAGTTAGTGATGGCAACCATGGACGTCGAACAATAAGATTTGATTTTAATGTTTCCTTAGTCAAATCATCTATTGCAGCCATATCAATTTTTTCTCTCATATAATTCAACTGTTTTTCATAAGTATCATGAATACAATCCACAATTACTTCTAGCTGTGTTTTGTTTGCTTTTTGTTCTTCTATACTTCCTCTAAGATCTTGATTTAAAAGTTGTCCTTGTCCAAATTCATTAATAAGGTAAACTCTATTATCTAAAGAGACTTCTTGGTCAACAGTTGGCATATATTTTGCTCCAGACCATGCCGATTGAAACATCTCATAAATTTCATTATTACCAACTTGCAAAATAGCTCGACCTGTTTGTGTTATGTTTGCTGCATCAGCTGTATGAAGCACCTCATTACTGTCTGATTCATTTTGTACTTTAAGGCAAAGTTTAAATTTACTGTTACTCCAAATTTGCTCATCAACTACGCCACTAGGTTTTTGGGTAGCAAGAATAAGATGAACTCCAAGGCTTCGGCCTACACGCGCCGTTGAAACAAGCTCTTTCATAAACTCCGGCTGTTCTTTTTTTAACTCCGCAAACTCATCACTTATAATAAATAAATGTGGAATTGGCTCTTTTGCCTTGCCCTGTTTAAATAAATCATTATAAGCATTAATATGATTTACTTCATGTTCTCTAAAAATACTCTCTCTTCGTTTTAACTCGCTTTTAATAGAATAGAGAGCTCTCATACTTTCACTACCATCAAGATTCGTAATTGTTCCCATAAGATGTGGAAGATTCTTAAATAAATTTGCCATTCCGCCTCCCTTATAGTCAATCAATAAGAATCCAACCTCATAAGGATGAAAATTAATAGCTAATGATAAAATATATGATTGAACAATTTCAGACTTACCTGAACCTGTAGTACCTGCAACAAGGCCATGTGGACCATGCGCTTTTTCATGAAGATTTAGCTCTACAATATCATCTTCTCCACGAACACCGAGAGGAACTGATAAAGTTTTTGAGGAATTATTCTTTTCCCAACGATTTGCAATTCCTAGTTCTTCCGGCGTTTTTACTCCATACATATCAAGAAAAGTTATACTTTCAGGAATATTATTTGTAATTCCTTGTTCATGAACTAACACGCCAAGATTTCTTGCAAGCATTTCGTAATTTATATCTGTTGTTTCATATAATTGAATCTCACGATTTTTATACTCCTTCTCTTCAATAAGAAGAGTTGCATCATTTGAATTTTCAAGCAAGACAACTGTTCCTATATTTTCTGGTAAATTTGCCTGCTGATTGCTAGTATAAATTAAAGTAAATCCTAATTCTTTTCCCAAATCTCCACCCAAATATTCCATAATAGAATGATCCATAATTAAACTTGGCTCATCTATTATAAAAATATAATGAGGTAAAAATTTAGATTCTTTCTTACTTTCTTCTAGCTTTTGTTTTCGCTCTTTAAGGATTTGTTGCATGCTAGTCATAACCTGATCTCGCTGTCTTTCACCCTTAATCAGCCCTGTACTATTTATGCTGTGAATAGTAAAATGCTTAAACCAACGCATCCAACTAAAATCCTTGTCATAGCGTTCATCATAAATTGCAATAAACTCAACGTCATGATAACTTTGTTCAAAAGTAAGCTGAGTCACATAATTCTTGAGTTGCTCATGAATTACACTTTTTTCTCCAACAAGTCCAAGATGCGCATTTCTTATATTTATAATCTGTGGCTTATCCATCTTAGAAAATTTAAATTTCAACTTCTTCCCATCTTCAACAAACTCATCAGAATTCAGCGCTAATTCATCAATATTGTTTTCGATTTTAAACGTAGTATCTCCGTAATAATGTCCAATAGAAATAGTTAAAAAATCATCATCGATAGATGTTCTTTCATAAATTCTGTTACTATAATCATTAACCATTTCCTCGATTTTATCTAAAGTTGGATAATTATACTCGTATGCATCTTTTTCCTTTTGCCACTGAGCATAAATTTCTTTTCTCTTCTTTAGGAGATACTCTGCGAAAATCTTTTGTCTTGTCTTTTCAGTTTCCTTATTATCCTTCTTATCTTGAAAAAATCTGACGACCGAGAAAATAGATGTCATAACCGTTGCCATTCCTGAAACAATCATATAGATACCACGATTAATCATTATTCCCATTGCAATTGTTACTGCAAGCATTCCTAAAGGTGGAAGAATAATCTGTAATAAACTATTTCTGTTTTTATAGTTGTTAGGAAGCGGTGTGGTAACACGAATCGTTTCCTCTTTTATCCTTTTTACAATTCTTGGCGATCTCTTATAAATCGGAAACTGGGCTGTTCTATTCGAATTGATGTCAGTCTCTAATAAAGCTGATTTATAATTTTGCCCAAAAACTTTAATATAATCCTTTCCAATTACGAGCTTTATTTTAGACTCTGGCAAAAGAATAATACTTCCATTCTCTAACTTATACTCACCTGGCTTAATTCTAACCTGATCCAAGTAAATTTTTTGCTCACTGTCACACTGCTCACTGTTACACTGCTCACTGTTACACTGCTCACTGTCACAATGCTCAACAAAAAACTTACCTTCGTCAAGCAAAATCTTATATCCACATTCAGGAATATAAATATCCGAGTTAAGGTTTCCACTTATAAAAACCTTCTCTTTTCTTGTATATGCTTTATATTCTTCTGTAAAAAAAAGTTGACCTTCTTCTATCTTTTCATCATCATTGACAGGATACTCTTCATATCTATTATTCTTGTCAACGTATATATATTTCATAAAAAATAATCCTCTCCAAAATTAATATGTTTTTAGTTTTATTTAGTTAATTCATTCCTAGTCTATTTTAGTTCTAAAATATCTCCCGAGAAAATGTCCCCTTGCTTAAATGTAAGTTTTTTATTTACATATTCTTGATTACGAACAGAATAAACCATCATCTGATTTATATCATAAAAAAACAATTGATTTTCTTTTAAAACTTTTAAGACCTCGATGATTCTCTGATTTTTTTTAACCATGATGTCGAATTTTTTTTCTAAAATTTTAATTGTTAGGCGAAGCATCTTCTACAACCTCCCCACCATTTTGATTTGTAGCATTATTATCATTTGCCGTATTATTCTGATTTGAAGATGACTTTTTGTCCGAATCATTTAATTCCTTCTTATCATTTGCTTTATATTTTTCAGATATCTCTTTTATTTTTCCATCAAGATCTTTTAGTTTACTGCTCTTTTCATCTCCACTTAGTTTGGTATCATCCTCAACCTTGGCCTTTTCTTTTAAATAAGCATATAAAAGCAATTCCTCATCTGACATTTGCATTGCAAGGTCCTTTGCATCATTTATTTGCAAACGGCCAATCTGAATCCAATATTCTAAATATTTATTATTGCTATTTAAAGTTATATTCTTTTTAATATTTTTCTTTTGTTTAGAAGATAAATTTTCACTTTGTAAATACGCTAAGGCAAGAACGTATTTATGATTTTTATCAAGTTTATTAACTGACACTTTCTTAAGAGACTCAATTAATTTAACATCATCATTTTGAATATATGCATTATCAGCCTTAATAATTGCATCTTTATATGGTTGTTCTACAAAATGAACTCTTCCTCCATAAATTCCTAAACCAAGCGTACAAATTGCAAGAACACAAGTCATAACTCTCATAACAGTATTCTTTGTTTTATTAACTGTAATCTTTGTTTTACTTTCATTATTAAGATATTCTGTTTTTAAATGATCTAAATATTCTTGAATTTCTTCAGGAGTTTTTAAAGAATAGATTTTTTCAGATATTGTATTCTTAGAAAATAAATCTTCTCCACCTTCGATATAATCTTTGAAACTATATTTTCCTATAAGGGCACAACAAACTACCGCCTTATATTCTCTTAAGAAATTTTCTTCAATCACTTCTTCTTTGATATCTGTAGTTTCTCTGACATCACGATTTTTTACTTTTAAAGTTCCATCATTGTTAAAAAACAAATTAGCAGGCTCTAAATAAAATAAAAGTTTTTTATAATCATCTAATAAGTTACCCACTTTTATTAAAATATTTATAATAATATCATATTTTTCTGAACGAATCTTTTTTAAAGAAGTCAAACGAGTCAAATCAAACTTTTGAATTAAATCCTCATCATCTTCTTGGATAGTTACATCTACAAAATTACAATTTTTTACTGTAATTCGTGCATAATCGTAGATGGAATTTGCGTTCATTTTAGATTTTTTAATTTGTTCTGTTTCTATTTTTCGTTCCATTTTTCTTGTCCCATCTTATATAATTTTTCTTTCAATTTTCTTCTTCTCTTTTGGCAATAAACAATCATCAAATATAAAAAAACAATTATACATATTCCACTTATTGGTATAAAATAAGAAGTTTTTATTGATGTATTACTTTCTTCTTGTTTTGAATATAATTGATTTTCTGAAAGAAATAATTGTCCCACTTTAACATCTTCCTTATTTCCATGCATTTTGGCACAAAAAATTTTTTGGTTCAATTCTTTAATTGCCTTTCTATCGCCATTATTTTTTTGTCTCTTTGTTTTTTCAAACTGCTCAGAAAATAATGGCAGATTGTTCATATCAGTAAGAGAAGAATATTCCTTTACATTATGACTGTTCGGATTAGTAACTTCTAAATCTAAACCTGATTTTGAATTTACGTCTGTTTCTTCCAACTGCTTCTCCTCATGCTTTCTATGTTTATTTGTATATTTTTCAGTATAAATAAAACTATACCTTACTATGTGAATAGCACTATTTTTTCTATTCGAATAGGAACTAATTTATCTATAAAATTAGGGATTTTAGGCTAATATAACCCAGCATGGTCACTTCCACGCTGAGTTACTTTTTTAGAATATCTCTTCTTCCTGCTCTTTATGCATTGCTATTTTTACAACATATGTTACAAAGCCAATACATAACAGTACTAGAATGATATATAAAATATTTTTCATGTTAATGTAAGAATTTTTATCATTTACGGTGTCTCTTGTGATATTTGATATTATTCCGCTTCCTTTTGATAATGATTTTTTATCTTTTCTAAGTTTTGCCGGACTTGTGATAAACTTGTAAGTGTTTGTTGCTTCAAG
>NZ_FOGW01000018.1 GCF_900111325.1 Lachnobacterium bovis | reverse complement strand
CATGGAATTATTCAATCTATGTCTCGAAAAGGTAACTGCTATGATAATTGTATTATGGAGACATTCTTTGGAAGATTAAAAAATGAGATGTATTATGGCTATGAGAAAGACTATGCTTCTTTTGAAGACTTTTCAAAAGCGATTGAAGAATATATAGATTACTACAATAACAAAAGAATTCAGGCAAAAACAAAATGGATGCCACCTGTACAATACAGGATAGCATCCATGTGTTCCGCCTAGTTCATAAATATGTGTCCAGGATTCTGGGTACATATCAGTTTTATATCGTAGCTAATTTCATATGAATAATACACTAGATTCAGAAATAGATTCCTTAAAATCCTATCGAAATCTTTAAATGACCTTATATATTGCGTTTGGTTTGTTCGTATTATATTTGAAAAGCTCTTTATTAAGTTGATTAAGTTATTATAATACAATTGATTTGAAGCAAGTCCTAAAACATCCCAAGCTTCTTCATAATTTACAATTACAAATCGATTACATACTTTTTTTAATGGAGCATCCTCAATTCTTGAAAGTTTATTATATATATTCAGTATTTCCTCAAAAGATTTTTCTGATAATTTTTCAACGATATATTTATCCATATCAACATTTATTGTACGCATAAAAACAAGTGGAGCCAATGCGTCTATAGAATCTTTATCAGCCCAGTCTGGCTTGTTTTCTATATAATTCCCTGGTATTTTACGAATTAAAGCCCTTAAATTACCATGTGTAAAGCAATATATATCATAGACATCCCCGTCTGATAATCCCATGTTTTTTAACGCCGTCTCATAAGCATGTTTAGGCAAAATATCTAGTTGAATTGCATCTTTCAAACTTACAGCCTCATTATTTGTGCAAATAATTATTCTATTATTATCATTAATCAGCTCTCCTTCATAATTAAACATCAGAATAAAAACTTGATTTTTTGAAATCTCCATTAACTTTTTTAAAGTAACCTCATTTTCAACTACAATCACATTTTCAGAATAATTATCTTTATCTTTTAACAAAGACAGAACAAATCCTAATGCATCTACTCTAGTATACGATTTCACTATAATATGATGAGTATCTTCTTCTAAGCGTTTCATAAAGTCAGCAATTTTTTCTTCTCTTGTAGCTAGAAAAAGCTCAGTTACCATTAATGGAGAAGTCCTTTTTGAGAATTTATCCCATGCTTTTTCAACAGTAAAAAAACTATACAACTCGGTTTTATTAATTTGAGCTAGAAACCATGCGCAAACTGTTGGCTCGCTATTTATCCAATCTGCTAAAATAACTGCGTCATAAACTTTTACCTGTTTCCAGTCCTTATGATATTTTTCCCACTGCGTAATAGTAGTATTATAAGCCCATATTTTTGACGTAACTAAATAAAAAACTGTTTGTTTTTTTTCTACACCAAGTGAATTTTCTGTACGTTTTTTATAATCAGCCTCAATTTTATCTAATGTGCTATTATTGGTACCGAATTCCCAAACACTACAACCACTGCTTACATACGTCGTCTCCTTCTCAGAATATACTATACCATCATATCCAGGTGACCAAATATCATCACCTGCTGGAAATCTATGGTTACGAACCTCTGTATTTGAAGCAATAACAAGCTTTTTCACAAGTTCTGGCAACAATGATTCTATTTCTTTCTTATGTGATTCACTATATTCTTTTATCATTTTCGCTGTAATTATATCCACGTTATATCCTCCCAACATAATCTACGATACTCTTAATGATTACCAAGCCATCATATTTAGTATAATGGCTTGGCCTAAAAACATCTATTTATATTTATAAGTTTCCATTTTTCTAATCCACTCTCACTCTAACACTATCCTTTCATTAGACCCATAGCTTTCCTTACCAACCCTTTTCTTAAATTGATTTGCTTTAACGTTTACTTTCATCTTTTTGATCCTCCTTAGGGTATTATTTCTAGTGTTCCGTTAACGCGAAAGTGTCGTTGTGGCAAGCAATGCATTTGTCCGACAAATACGTAGGCGACTTTTACAACACATCCTTCTGATGTGAGTTTCGGGTTTGCTTATCGCGACCCTCTCTTTCCTTTTTTCTCCTCTTCTTGTTGGTATAGGAGTTCCAAATTTTTCTTGGCTATCAGGTACTCATTCATGTCTTTTTTAATCTGGGCATACTCTAGAAACTCTGCTTTTTTCTCGGCTAAAATCCGACCATACTCCTCTCGTAATTCTTGCATAGGTGGAATTTTTCGACCTGGGGCATTCTTGTACACTTTCTCTGCAGACACTGTACTGGTCAACATTTTTGGTAACAAGTCGGACGGATAAATTAGCTAAACCTTAATTCCATTGGTGTTAAATTATTATTATGAGTATGAGGTCTGACGTAGTTATACCAGTTAATATATTGCTTAGTCATTTTGTCTAACATTTCAACGCTATCAAATGTAAACCTATAATAAAAACAATTTTTAAATGTATTATAAAATCTTTCCATTGGAGCGTTGTCATATGGACAACCCGCTCTACTCATACTTTGAATGATACTGTTATCTTTACAAAATTTTACAAATTCCCATGAAGTAAATTGTGTTCCTTGATCAGAATGTAGAATTAAGTTTTTTAGGTTTCTTTTCTTTTATTAAAGCTTCGTTTAGTGTTTTAATTGCCAATTCTGTATTCATATAATCTGCATTAACTGAAGCAATTGCTGACCTATCATATAAATCTATAATTGTACAGTTATATCTAAACCTGCCATTTGCTTGTCTCATGTAAGTAAAATCAGTGCACCAAACTTTATTTTTCTTGCTAATTGTAAAATCTTGCTTTAATAAGTTATATAAAATATATTTGATTCTATCAAATATAACTTCTCTTTGAGCATAATACTCATTTTTATTACCTTTAAGATAATTATAATAACTATTAAGACTTATCTTAAAGTGAATACAAAGCCATCTTAGACCATATTGTTTTTTATTATTAGTTGTGTACTAGCATTCTTCGCTATATTTTTTAGTCCAATCACGGACTGATTTTTTGGATATATTAAACTCTGCGGCAATCTCTGCATAAGATTTTGCACTTTTAATATATGCATCTATTACTTCCTTTTTGAAATCTTCATTGTACTTTGCTGACATAATTGGTCCTCCTAGATAATATTATTTATAACATATTATCTGTCCAAGGTGTTACCAATTTAGTATACCAGTACATAATGCTTTGTCCATGCCGAGTCGTCTGCACTCCGCTATCATCAGGTGTGCGTTTTGCACACTCACACATATAAAAAAGGCCACTGGGAATATCTCGGCAGCCTGATTCAGCTTATTCATTCATTTTTATAACCAACTTCACATGTTCAAGTGCTATCTCCTTTTCCTTATATATCTTCATAGTCTCCATAAGTGCCACCACAGCAAAAATATAAGGATCTTCTCCAGCCGGTGATGTACCTGTCATTATATATTCCGGAGTAGTACACAGAATCTTTGCCCGATATTGCGACTGTTCTGATCTTTTTAACTGTTTAGCATTAATTATTCAAGGTTCTTAATGACCTTGACCGCTACACCCTGAATCTCACATTCTGAAACAATGATATCTTTCATGGTCTTATTCTCAGGATAAAGTCTGATCTTCTGATTCTCTTTGTCTACAAAATAGCGCTTCAGCGTGTTCTCATTTGCTACTAAAGCAACAACAATCTACAAAAATTTTTTAAATAGCCGATAAGCCTCGAAAATCGTGCACTCCCCCTTTTATGATTCTAATTGTAGCAAAAAAGCCTGTCCTTAAAAATGGACTCCCACAAAGTAATGCCGTACTATACACTGCCGTAGAATTTCAAGTAGATATTTGTTTAATTATGTTGAGGTATATAATGCAATCCACCAAAACATCTATACCAAGCCACTCATCTTTAAGTAATTTATCCTTTTTATAAAAATTGATTTACTGGCACAGTCTTCAACTGATGCATTAGCAATGGTGTTATATTCAAATCTTCTTTAGGAGTCTCCCAATAATAATCCAAAAATTTAAGAATCTTCTTATAGTATTGTTGCCCATTCTTCCACTGTTCCCTAAGTGTATGATCAACAATAAAATCGTCAGGATCTCTATATATTCTGCATAAAACTGCCCTTCTAGTTTCAATACTATATTGTCGTGGAAAAGTCTCTCGAAATTCTACCGGAATCTTCCGTAGGGCTTTAGGTAATGCAAACAATGGAATGTTAATAGTATATGTAATTCCTATTCCCATTGCTGCTATAAAAGTTCCGTTCATCTTCTTAGCAGTTTTTACTTTCGTTTGATTCTTTAATTTTTCCCGTTCAAAATTTAATTGCCTATCATTTATATAATCTTGAAAATCTGCTAAGTTTTGAGACATTATCCTTTCATCTGCACTAATATATTGATATTTATTTATTGATTTTACAACCTCAGATTGACATATAGTTTTATCTATTTTTTTATAAAATTTCTTATCATAAAGTAAAATCATTTTATCTAAAGAGATGGGGAAAAAAATCACAGTCCCTATATCAGCTAGTCCGGCTCTATGAACATCAAAAGGATTTGTAATAATTACCGGAACATCTGAAGTAATAAAATTCAAATCTGTTTTATTAATTAATATATCAATTTCATAATCATCAAGAACTGATATTAATTCATTAACCATACTAATATTGAAATCGGGTGTTAATTCCTTCTCTACTCTTTCTTTTACTAACGGTCTAATGCAATTTTTTGATAGATTCCTCGTCATATTAAACAATGAATCTGTCAGTATATTCTCCGCCATGTCTTGAGTATGATTTTTCATTGCTTTTGACCTTGTTATCTGATACAGCACAAACTCTTTTATGTAATAATAATCTTTTTCATCAACTTTAGAGCTATCCAACACTTTTTTTATAGTTTCTGACCATTTTGATTCTTTTTGTGCCAACATCTTTTCAACGCTACCATCATTATCATAAAAAAAATCTTCCGAACAAATTGAAGAAGTAGGAACATTATCCCTTAATATATTGTTATCAAATTGATAAAATGAAATAAGAACTTTTTCGTTCTTTGCACCAGCGTTTTTTATATTAGAAAATGGTTTCATATAGAAACGTGGCACATAATGCTGATTTTTTGTTACTGGCAAATTCATCCCCCCTCTTAATTCGCTATACCGAATATAACATACTTCTGAATCATCAATAACGGCCTTCTGAACTACTTCCAAAGTAATCCTGAAGACCGTAAATTATATTTTCTATTACGCTTTACTTGAAATCATGCCTCAACCTGTCCATACTTACCGTATGTTCTTCCGTCAAGCAGCGTCCATTCTTTTCGACCATTTGCTGCTCTACCAAGTACAACAGCTGCTGCAGCTGATGAACTTGAGAATTTATGATCTTTTACGAAAACACCATTAGAAATAGTGCCATCTTCTATTAAGGATTCTCTTAATTCCAAGTATCCATGCTGAAATCCTTCGGTTACGTCCTTGGAAATTTTACTTCCGGCAACAACTACGAAGTTATCATCATCAAGCGGATACCCCGAAGCATTTCCTCCTCTACCCGATAGAATAAACTTATCATGTACTTTATTCTCTGTATCTTTATCAAGATCCCAATTCTTAGTAAAAACATCCAATAAATCTTTTTGTCTTTGCTTTACAATCTCAGGAGTCCACTCATCTATGCTAATTACTTGAGTTGTAAGATTATATGATGCAGTTCCATTTTTGGTGGTGAAGTATTTTGTCTTTTTGGTTTCAAAGTCGTAATTCTGTGCTGCACTGTTTCTCTGTCTTGTAAGAGGAACTAAATTTGCAATCCTATTCAGCCAGTATTGACGATCTTTTGAGTCTGGCCAAATATCATACCATTCACTTCTGGCACTAGGATTCTGCGGAAGAACATGCTCAATCGTAAATAGTTTCGTGTTGTATGTTGCTCCTCCATCAGACACAAAGGAATCCAATCTTTGAATAATATAATTGCGACGAGCTGATGGCATCGTATATATTTCACCATTAAGAGTTTTTAAGAACTCTTCTTTTTCCCACTCTGTTAATTCAATATTCTTAAGCGGATTATCAAGTGTACTATCAGGATGTTCCTTCATTTCAGCAAGAATAAACTTATATCTCGCCATTCTACGGTTTACATCCTGAGCTGTCACCTGCAAATATGAAGCAATACGTTCCAGCTTCTTAACAAACCATAATAAATAATCATGATCATCTGGATACATTGTCATAAATAGAATTGCTAATGGCATCCAGTCATAATTATTGTTCTTGTTAAGCCAATACAAATATCCATTTATTTCCTCTGCATTTTTTGAGGATGTATACTCACAATTCTTCAGTTTCATATACGCTATCGTATATGGTTCCAAATAATCATCAATAAGTGATTTGGGACTAGATATTTCCGATATAACATAAGCTCTGAACTCATCAAGTAAATTCTTCTTTGCTTTTTCCATAGTAAAAATGGTTCTCGTATGTGTAAACACTTCATTAAATCCATCTCTACCAACCTGATTTTCTAATTCTTCCCACTTATCTGTATATTGCTTCTGCAACTCAGTTGGTAACTTACCAATCGTCTCAGACTTAATGATATCTGTTGGAAGCAAGTTTAATCCTCTACTGTTCATTACTGAGAAAACTCTGAACGCAGAGGCTTGGCTTGGCGTAGATACAGTAACAAGATAGCATCTATTAAGTAAGAAGCTACTAAATCGTAGCAATTCATCTTCTTCATCTCCAAATGTTTCACTAAATCTTTCTTTCAAAACATTACAATTTTCTTGTATATGCTTTTTTGATTCAGTATCCAGTTTCGCAGAATCAATTTTCAATAACTCTTCAATCTTCACATTCTGAATATATTTATTGAAAAACTCCTGATCCCACTCTCTTAAAAACACTCGTGGCTGACTTGCAATTCCAGCAAGCTTATTTCCTTTTTCCTGTAAAATTTCCATACAGGATGATTTATTATCTGAATCATTCAAACAAGCAGCCAAAACTGCGAAAAGAATTGTTAATGTAGTCAATCTTTGTTGACCATCAATAACATCTGCTCTTCTATCTGTATTCTCTTTTATAAGAACAATACTTCCCAAAAAGTAATTCTCATCTTCAGGCTCAGATGTATAAAAACTATACAAGTCATCAAATAGAGTACTTGTTTCTTCAACAGTCCATGCATAAGGTCGCTGATATGCAGGAATATGATACTCAAAATCTGAGCTGAATATTTTTAATAATGGATACTCATGTCCTGTAATTTCGCTCATAATGTCCTCCTTTTTCTTTACTTCTTACGTTCGCTATGCTGTAGTATTTCAGCTTGTATTCTCCAAAAGTTCTCAGCCAACTGCATATAATTGTTCAAATCTTCTTTATCACGGATAGGTCTTTTACCTTCATTAATCATCCGATCAACAAATGCTTTATAAATCCCATAAAACAATCCACAGTATTCGTATATATCTTTAAATCCTGCCAAGAAATAATACAAATCATTAAAGTTAAATGATAGCAACGCTTCTTTAAAAACACTGTTACTTAAGTATTCTCCTGCAGTTGATAAATCAAAAACACTTTCCTTATGCTCAAAAAAATCATTTAAGTAAATTGGCTAAAATATTCTTCTACAAATTTTTTAGAGTATTTTTTCTCGGCTTCAGTTGTCAGCAAAATCGTCAAATCTTTTCTAGACCTGGTAAGAGCCACATATAATGCAGCTTTCATTTTATTATCGTCTTTCTTATCTAAAAACAAATACGACGCTAAATCTTTTGACAATATAAACAAACAGTTGTTACCTTCTTGCCCCTTTATACTCTCTATAGAGCTAACTAGAACATTAGCCTCATTGTTTTGAACATTATTTATCAGTGAAGCTATCTGTGCATATTCTTTTGACTCAATTTTACAATCAAAAACTCTTCTTACTGTTTTAGATAATTCTTTTCCTTTAGTTGCATCATTTATAAAGCGTTGAGCAGCCCAATATGAATATCTATGAATCATTAAATCAGTATCATCAGAATATTTTGGAATAAGCTCAAGCATCAAATGATATAGTCCATCAAATAATCCGTCCTGCTTAACAGCATGTGTATCAAAACGATTATTCTTTTTGACAATATATGCCAAATCAAATCCTTCAGCCTTTATAAACTCACCTATATCAGGTATATCTGTTTCAAATCGTATCCGTACAAGTCCCCCATCTATATCTGAATTTTGAATTTCATTATCATTTACGATAGTATTGCTAATCCTTAGATGCTTCATTGGGCACCTATAACAACGGTTTATATATTCAACGTTGACATTCTTATTTTCTGATAGCATTCGCAAGTTTCCAAAGCCATGCAAGTCTTGTTTGGGATCTCCCACAGCAGTGATATCTATTCCTTTATCATCTAGCGTCTCTAAAATTTGTTTAGTAGAATCATCGATATCCTGCGCTTCATCAACAAATATATGGTCGCAATAATTTGAAAATACATCTATAATCTGTTTCCGCTTATCCTTATGTGCCTTTTTATCAGTAGATTTCCCCTTCAAAACCCACATTGCTCTTTGCGTAATTGCAGAAACATGAAGTGCACCCCTTTTCTCAAGATCAGATACTTCTTTCGCATGGTACTTTGCATTATTCCCTAAGGGTTTTAGAGATACTCTTTCGTAGCTTATTCCGTAGAGCAAATAATAATACGGCTTAATGACTTCCTGATATAAAAAGGAATGAATCGTCATGACTTTTATATACTTAGGAATCTCCCCATGATATAATTCTCTAAGTTTACTAGAAATGTGTTCTACCGCATTATTAGTAAAAGCAATACAAAAATAATACTTACCCTGCAATCTATTATTAGCTGATTCCGCTATTATACTTGCCATGCTCGTTGTCTTTCCTGAACCAGCACCCGCAATTATTATTCTCAAGACTTTCCCCCCTCAATCATAAAATCCAATACTTTTTGAATATGCGGAGGCATTACAAAGTCAGGCAAATCTCCATTTATCAAATCCTGACAAATATCAAGCATGATAAACGATTTTGAATTTCTCCAATCGTTTTGCACTTCATCAGCTGTCATATTTTCCCAACCGAATCTGGAACCATATTTTTTCTTTAATGCCTCTAAATTATTTCCAGCTTTAACTATTTCTGGTTCAAGCGTGTATTCCGTCGTCGTGGCAACAATTATATTCTTGTATTTATTATATTTTTCGTGCTCTTTTTTCGCATTATCTTGATTATCATAGTCTCTAACAACACCAAGCTTATTGGTACTGTTCTCATTTAAGTGCAACCATATATCAATAATGTCTATATAGCCCTTATGAAATGAAATAACTTCAATTTCATTCAATTCGCTCTTTGAACGTAAATAGGCCTTGATCAACAATTCTTCTGTTAATCCTTCTACTAAAATACACTTCTTTGTAAATAACAAATTATAAATATCCACATTCGGATTTTTACTGAGATATTTTATAGACTTCTCCTTAAGCTCTGCTGATAAAGAAAAAGCCTTTCCTTGATGTAATACCACTACGTTAGAAAGATCAACTTTACCAATCAATTCAGGACTATGAGTTGAGTATATTAGCTGTACAAAATCATTTTGTTCCGTAAAAGCATTTAAAAAACCTTTCATCAGTCGTATATTGCTTATACACAAATGGGCTTCCGGCTCCTCAACAGTTAATACATCTAAAGAAAGATCTTCTATTTCAGCCAATGAATTTATGAGCACCAACATTAATAAAAGATTTCTATACCCCAACCCTTGAGTTGAAAGAGATTGCCCATCATATCCAAGCTGAACACTATTCAATATAGATGTCATAGATGGCATGTTAGGCAAAACAGAAATCTTGTCGAAAAAGTCCTTTGCTCTTTTGATTTCTGAATTATCCTGCCAGTTAATAATCTCTTCCATCTTACTAACAGTTTTAATTGTTTCAAAAAAATGTCGATATTCCTGCTCAACCTTAAGTTTTGCCTCATCATCTAATTTCATCTGCAGTAAATGAATTAAAGATTTTGATCCAAGCTTATCTGTTGAAAGAGAAAAATTATCTCGTTCCGCTTCCAATGAAGTGTACTTAAATCTTCTCAAAGTATCATATGGTATTTTTTCATTTTTTTCTGGGACCGAAATAGTATATGAGTATAAATCTGTTGGCAACAAATTCATCTGGTATTGTTTTATAGATGATTCACTTATAGCATTGTGCAGCATAATAGATTGAACTCTATCCCATAATTCATCAATCTTTGGCGCAAATTCATAACGAATTTTATATTCAGTTTTATCCTTATCAACACTGCAAATAAAATCTTTTACATCGTACAATTCCGTCTTATCTGGCATCAATGTTAATTCAACTACAATTGTTGGAACCGACTCTTTAAATGTTTCTAACTCCAACTTATTATCAATGATATTTTTCTTGTTTTTTAATAAAAAATCATAATAGTTTTCTTTTGCAGTGTTATTGATATCTTGCCATGATAAGTTTTTAGATGTATAAGCAATTTCATCAGAAACAAGCGGTAATGTAATCGCTCTCAAAAAATTGCTCTTACCACCATTATTTTCTCCAACAACAACCGTCTCCCGTTGTAAATCCACATCAATACTTTGTAGATTTCTGTAATTCTCAATGGTCACATGTGATATATACAACTTATTCACCCTCCCATACTTATAATATGCGCACTATATTATGGATTAACAAACACTTTAACGGTCAAATCTTCTGTGCTCAATTTTTCCAAATCCTTTATCAATCCATATGGATTATCCAGCATTTCTTTTGGATCATATATAAAACAAACTAGTGTAGAGCATGAGTTTTTATATCGTCCAATATCAATTAATAGTTCTTCCCCTATTTTTCTATCCGTTAATCCTTCTCTTGTCATTTTAGTTTCAATGTACATGTCATATTCAGGTAAATGAAAGTCTATTCTGGAGTTCCCGCCCGCATTTGATGGTGTATTATCTTCCGGTCTAACATCATCAACAAACAAACGCAGTATCCCCTGTAATAAGTCCTGAACATCATATTCATCCTTTATAAGTAAGGTTGATCTATTGGCATGACGATTTTTAATACTTCTTGCCATTTTATGAAATCTGTTCAAAACCATAGAAAGGATACAATCAATAGATAAATCCGTCTTATTAGTCTCTATTCCTTCAAACGATTTCAGTATTCCCATTAGTTCGTCATATTCTGATGAAAAATTGCCATTAGCATTTTTGGCTCTCTCTATAAAATCATTTGTTAGTGGCTTACCCGGGAAATCACTTAACAATTTTTGACTACATTTCATTAACCATGTACTGTACTCTTCACCAGATATGGTTTCCATTCCACCCCTACTAATGCATTTTTCTTTTACTTTAGGACCCTGCTCAATCAATTCTTCTAATGTCATTCAAATTTCCTCTTTTATCTCTATTGTTTATTGATTTCTGAAACGTACTCCCCCAATCTGAAAGCATAACTTGATACTCTTTCTCCCATCATATCGTTGTTATCAGCCCAGAGTTCACACTGAAGCATGACTGTCTGAACCGCATCATCCATGCCCTCTGGTGGATATTTATGATGTTTTAAAAGTTTCTTAATCATCATACGCATTCTAGCTCTGGCTGAATCACGCTTCTGCCAATCAATAGTTTTACTCTTTCGTAATGCCTCTGCTAGTTCCTTTGTAATAGCAATTAATTCCTCGTTCTCATAAAAATCTTTTATAGCCTGAGGTTTTGTCAGAGCATCATAGAATGCCAATTCATCTGCTGTTAATCCCAGCTTTTGACCTTCTTGCTGCGCAGCTTGGATTTGCTTTGCAAGATTTAAAAGTTCTTCAATAACCTGCTCATTTGTAAGCATACCATTGAGATATCTATTCATTGCCTGCTGAATAATTTCACTGAACTTTGCAGACTTAACAACATTTGTACGTTTGTAAATAATAACCTGTTCTGAAATTAATTTTTTCAGTAACTCAACAGCTAGATTCTTCTCCTTCATCTTACCTATTTCTTCAAGGAATTTAGGATCAAATAGTGAAAATTCGCCATCAACATCTGAAAACAGATTAATAACTCCGCTACTCTTAATACTCTGTTCCAATAGAGCATTAACTCTTGCATTCATTTCTGGTAAAGAAATCTTCTTTCCTTCACCATTATTCATTAAACGCATTACAAGAACACGAACCGATTCAAAGAAAGCTGCTTCAATTCTTAGTTCTTCAGGTGCAAGTGATGAACACAGTGATAAAGCCTGACGAAGCAACAAAGCTTCCTTAAGAAAATCTTCACGTTCTCTTTCTCTGTTTACATCAACGATAAAGTTCACTGCACCGCTAATCGCTTTGGATCTTTCTAAATCTGTGCCATTAGTAAATTTTGAATAATCATATCCATGGAATAAATCACGACAAACAGATAGCTTCTCCAGGAATTTTGGATAAGCTACCGTAGCAACATCTGTATCACCATAGTTCTTTTTATCTCTTGTTGTATAGTCGTTCATTGCCTGCTTAAGAGCTGATGCAATACCAACATAGTCTACAACAAGTCCACCTTCTTTATCACCAAATACTCTGTTAACACGAGCAATAGCCTGCATCAAATTGTATCCCTGCATAGGCTTATATACATACATGGTAGCAAGAGATGGAACATCAAATCCAGTAAGCCACATATCTACAACAATTGCGATTTTCAATGGGCTCTCATTATCTTTGAACTGCTTTGCTAATTCATCTCTGTGACGCTTATTTCCAATTATTTCACGCCAATCTTCTGGATCTTTGTTGCTCTCTGTCATAACAACTGCAACTTTTTCTTCCCAGCTAGGACGAATCTCTAAAATACGTCTATAAATCTTTAAAGCAATCGCACGAGAATAAGCTACAATCATAGCTTTTCCTGTTAATAGATTTTCTCGATGATTCTCATAATGATCCAAAATATCATCAACTAACGAAGCAATGGTCTCGTCATTTCCAAGGATTGCCTCCATCTGGCCAAGTTCTTTTTTGCTCTTTTCAATGACCTCTGGATCTGCGTTATTAGCCATGATGTCATATTCTGTATCAATTAATTTCAAAGTGTCTGGATCAAGTTTAAGTTTAATTACACGGCTCTCATAATAAACAGGACGTGTTGCTCCATCCTCTACAGCCTGTGTCATATCATAAATATCAATGTAATCACCAAAAACTTCTCTAGTACTTCTATCTTTCATAGAAATAGGTGTACCTGTAAAGCCAATGTAAGTAGCATTTGGCAAACTATTCCTGATGACTCTTGCGGTACCAATCTTAATCTTACCAGTCTCAGCATCTACCTTTTCTTTCAAACCATACTGACCACGATGCGCTTCATCAGCCATAACAACTATGTTACGTCTCTCTGATAATGGCTCATCAGATTCTTCAAACTTCTGCATGGTAGTAAAGATAATACCATTGGCCTTTCTACCCTCTAACCAAGACTTAAGATGTTCTCTACTCTCAGCGTGTACCGGTTCCTGGCGTAAAAAATCCTTGCACTTTGCAAACTGTCCGAAAAGCTGATCATCCAAATCATTTCTGTCGGTAATAACAACAATTGTAGGGCTCTCTAATGCATCCTGAAGTAAATGAGCATAAAAAACCATAGATAAGGATTTACCACTACCTTGTGTATGCCAGAAAACACCACCCTTACCATCTGTCTCTGTTGCATGCTTAGTAGAAAGCACAGCTTTATTTACAGCGAAATACTGATGATAACCAGCTAAAATCTTAGCTCTCTTGATTCCATCACTCGAAAAACATATGAAATTCTTTATAATATCTAAGAATCTTTCCTTCTCAAAAATACCCTCAAAAAAAGTATCAAACTGTGCATACTGTGTGTTCTCATAATTACCATCTTTAGTCTTCCATTCCATAAATCTGTCTTCACCAGATGTTATGGTACCTGCCTTAGATGTGAGATGATCGCTCATTACACAGATACAGTTATAGATAAACATTGAAGGAATCTCATGCATGTAATTTCGTATTTGTGTATAAGCTTCTGATGCATCTGTTTCTTCTCTTGATGGAGATTTTAATTCAATCAAAACTAAAGGGAGTCCATTTATAAACAATAAAACATCAGGACGCTTGTTACTGTTTTCAACAAAAGTCCATTGATTTGCAACTACAAAAAAATTTTTTGATGGATTGTTATAATCAACAAGATATACTAATCCTGAACGTTCTTCTCCCTTTACCAAGTAGCGTACTTCGATACCATGCTGCAAATACTCCATGAATATAGCATTCTTCTGTACTAACTCTGCATTTTCAAAATTCTTTAATTTAAAAAGTGCATCAGAAATAGCATCATCTGGCATTTTAGGATTTATCCTAGAAAGTGCAGATAATAACTCTTGTTCATACAATGGGTTTGTAAAGTCTCTTTCAATATCTGGTCCATAAATATGCTGGTAACCCATGTCTCTAAAAAGCTCTATTATTGAGTTTTCATAATCAGCTTCAGTGTAAAATGCTGTCATAATAACCCCCTCAATTTTATTTATTCAAAAATTTCTTTATTGCCCAAAGCATTATTAAAATAGCAATAATTATGCCACCCTCTGCGGCACCAAACGCTATCAAAGTATGAATACTCCAAGTTTCATTTACACTTTGAAACAAAAAATTTCCTCCCGCAAAAACAATAGAGAATATAGCTACAAATACTGCCATGATAGTAATCATATTTGCATACATATTTTTTATTTCTTTTCTCAATGCATCTATTTCTTCTTTTGCATCATCACTAGCAGCCTTTGCTGGTACCAATATTTCTAATGATTTTGTTTTTAACTTGTCATAATCAGCCGCTGTAACGCCTTGGTTATTTGCAATAAAATATTTTCTTTTTGCAGCCCCAACCGCTATTATCTTGCCATTGTTGACTAAATTATTAATTTTCCTTAACGCAGAAGCCCTTGATATCTCCAGTTCCATACATATATCACTTATACTTTTAGGCTCCTCGGCGCTTATCAAGTAATCCAATATTTTTTCTTCCATGTTGTCAAAGTCTCTCCTTTCAAAAGAATACTAAACGATAATTTACGTCAGCAAATAAGTGCAATTTTTAAGCATTGGTTCACGGATAATCCAGAAGTGGATTCCATGACTCAAGTTCCTCTTGCCGATCTTTGCGCTGTTGTTACCAAAGGTACAACACCTACAACCCTTGGTAAACCATTTGTATCTAAGGGTATCAACTTTATAAAAGCTGAGTCCATACAAGATAATCATTCAATTGATAAAAACAAATTCGCCTATATCGATGATGAAACAAATAATCTTTTAAAACGGTCAATTATTTCAGCAGGGGATATTGTTTTTACCATTGCTGGGTCGCTTGGGCGTTTTGCCTTCGTTGATGACAGTGTTTTGCCTGCTAATACCAATCAGGCTGTTGCCATTATACGAGCTGACACGAGCAAAGTAACTCCTGAATACCTATATAGTTTTTTCTTAGGCAACTGGCATAATGACTACTATACAAAACGAATCCAACAAGCTGTACAGGCCAACTTAAGCCTTGGAACCATAAAATCATTACCAATACCTGTACTTAGTGATCAGGCAATGTTTGAATACCTTGGGCTTATTACCCCACTTATTGCTATGACCAAATCTAACGAACAGGAGATAGTAAGATTAGCTCAGGTTCGTGACGCTTTATTGCCACAACTGATGTCTGGCAAGCTAGATGTCTCAACCATTGACGTTTAAGCCGCTAAATTATCGTTTATTTCTATATTATTTGTTATTTTTGCATCCAAGCACCCTAGAATATCTACAATCTTTTCTTGAATTGTAATATCTGGTATTTCTAGCTCTAAATCCTCAATATCAGATGCTTTTATTGATGGATACGCAGATGTACTTTGTTCTGCAATAGCGTGAAGTGATTCCACCAAAGTAGGTTGCGATAATAAATAATAAAGATAATTTGCATTTAAAACAGCTTCATCCGTATCAATAACTGTGAATCCTGTAGACACGATGAAGTTTTCGGGATAATCTTTTATTATGCCAAAATGACGCTGATTAGGGCGTACTGTAGAATATACAATACTATTAGTTTTCACTTTTCTCCTCGCCCTACTTGGTAGTTTGTCATTCTTTATATCTATATATTGAATGGAATCAATCCTGTTATTGGTAATATTACCTGTATCTAAATAATTTACATAATCCCATTTCTCTTTTGGAGAATAAGAATCTGTATTAGTCTTACATACATCACCTAATCTAACTTTTCTCCATTCTTCCATTATGTCAATCACCTTCCTAACCTATATATTTTTTATGAGCAATTTTCACATTGCTCTGTTTGACCATTGCATACTGCAAAGTCGTATCTATCCTCTGATGCCCTAACAATCTTTGCAATTGTTCTATAGGCATTCCTTTATCTATAGCCATTGTCGCTAAAGTTCTTCTAAATTTATGTGGATGAACCCTACTTATCTTTAAACTTTTTCCAAGTTCACGTAATCTACTCTCAATTCCGCCAATTTGAATCCGTTTATATGGTGCTCTTAAAGTCACAAACAATGCGGGGTCATCATCTACTCTGTTTTTTAAATATTCTTGCAAATGCAATTTTGTCCTGGCATCAAAGTATACTATTCTCTCTTTGCTGCCTTTACCAAGGACAATGCATTCGCGCTCATTAAAATTCAAATCATCACGGTTCAATAAAACCATTTCCCCTATACGCATGCCTGTCGATACAAGCATATCTACAATTGCTAAATCTCTTAATTCTTCACAATTGTCACGCATCAATTCAAGCTCTTCATCTGTATAAGTTTCTTTTATATTACTTACAGTCTTAACTTTATGAATACGCCTAACAGGGCTTTTAATGATGTAATCTTCATCCTCCAACCATGCAAAAAAACTTGATAAAATTCTTCGTATATTATCAATAGTTACCTTACTTGAGCCATTTTGCATCTGATAGTCTGTAAGATATTTTCTCAAATCTTCGGTTTGAATAATTCGTACATCTTTTTCCAAACTGCAAGTCATAGATTCAATCGTTGCCAAATAATATTTCAACGTCTTTTCAGAGCAGCCTTCTACTCTTTTAGCTGAAATAAATTTTCCAACTAATTCTTGGTTGTCATTTTCTGAGTTTCCACCATTAATAAGTTCCACATCATATCTTTGAAGAACTTGATTTAAATTATTTTGCAAATCTACCAATTGCTTGTTATCAAGGTATGGCAACATTCTCTGAACTACTTCAGAAATTAATTCATCTCTCATATCGTTACTCCTTAATATATGTGAGAACGATATGAGCGGCAGTTCCGCCTGTGTTAATCCTGCCGCCTTTAGGATTTTATTACTACTTTTTTTCCTTCTTATCCAATTCAGGATGCTGCATGTAAAATATTTCCTTTTGTGCATCTATTTCCGCACGTAACTGTTCTTCAGTAGGCAAACAAAGTCGATATTTACTAGCAAAAAGTTGCTCATTTCCCTGTAGGACAGAATATCGTGCAATATCCTCATCTGTCTCAGAACACAGAACTATTCCCAACGTTGGATTGTCTTCCGGTTGTTTTCTTAACTCATCATACATCCGAACATACATGTCCATCTGCCCAACATCTTGATGTGTTATTTTTCCAATTTTCAAATCTATTAGCACAAAGCATTTCAAGATGAAATTATAAAAGACAAGGTCTATGTAATAGTCTTCTTTCTCTGTATGAATTCTCTGTTGCCGTTCAACAAAGGCAAATCCTTTTCCCAATTCCATCATGAACTTTTCAAGATTTGCAATAATATTCTTTTCTAGTTCAGATTCAAGATACTCTCTGTTTTCTTCCATTCCGAGAAAATCAGCAATAATAGGATTTCTTAAAAACTCATATTTGTTCTGATATGGATTTGTCTTTTCTTGCATTTCTAGTTTAACTGAGTCTTTGTCAGTTGATAAAAGCATTCGATCATAGTACTGTGTACTAATATTTCTTCGTAGAGTTTTAACAGACCAAGACTGTTCTATGGCCTCTTTTTCATACCATGCTCTTGCTGTAGTATCTGAAACTTGGAGTAGGCGTTCGTAATGAGACCATGTAAGTATTCTTCTGCCTTTCACTATCATCGCATGTTCACCAGATTGTGGGGTCGTCATCCCCACAATCCCGGTATTCTCTATATCCTGAGATTGTGGGGTCATTATCCCCACAATCTCAGGATAACTCTGATAGAACTGTACATATCTATAAAGAGAGCGTTTATCAAAACCCTTGCCATACTTTTTAGTTAACTCATCAGCCAATTCAGATATAATACCTTCTCCGTAGCGTTCAGATCTTGTTCCACTCATTTTTTCTCTTGAGATTCGCATTCCAATGAGCCAGTTACGAATCACAAGTACACTATTTACGGATACAATTGCAGTTTGCTGTGCATTTTCAATAATGCCATATAAATCCTTTTGTAAGTCATCTGACATATTGTATTCAATTAGTTCATTCATAACTTGTCTCCTTTAACTTTTATTAATGTAAACGATAATTTACGTCAGCAATCAATCGTTTTATTTAATTCATATTATTCTTCAGGTGATAGCTACCCTATGAAAGCTTTATCTGATATTGCAACTATAAAATATGGTAAGGGACTTCCAACAAAAGAGTTGTTACCAACCGGATTTCCTGTTTTTGGTGGAAACGGAATAATTGGTAGCTATAATAGCTATCTTTACGAAACCCCGCAAATACTTGTTTCTTGTCGAGGAGCTGCATCTGGTAACATATTGGTGTCTTATCCTAAAAGCTTTGTGACAAACAATTCTTTAGTGCTTGAATTAAATGATTACAGGTATTTTCACTTTATTAAACAATACTTGTTGGAAAATCCTTTATATTCATATGCAACAGGTTCGGCTCAACCACAAATAACGATTGACAATATAAAGGATGTACAAGTTCCATATCCAGAATATGATTCGATTCATAATCTGATTAAACAACTCTCTTACTATGCGGATATGCAATATCACAATATTTGTGAGAATTCATTGCTTTGTTCTACTAGAGATACACTTTTGCCGCGTTTAATGTCTGGTGAGATTGATGTATCAGGTATTGACCTTTAAGCCGCTAAATTATCGTTTATCTCTTCATTTACAAATATTTTTTTATCAATAACATCTAATACACTCGCTATCTTAACTTGTTCCTCATATGAAATATTAGGAACATCATATTTCATCAATGCCTTCTTATCGCCTCTAGGCATCTTTGTTCCTTTTGCTGTTGACATTGAATAAGAGAAAAATGTATCGTCTGCTAAAACGTAATAAAGAAAGCGTTTTGACACTCCTTCTTTTGCTCTAAATACCAACACATCATTGGAGCATCCACCATCAAAGGTTGAATACCATATTTTCTTAAAGTACGGCCTAATATTTGATACCAAAACATCACCAGATTTAAATGCCTGCGTCTTATCGGCTGAAGGTAAAGATGAAGCCTCTGTAATTCCCCCTTTATCAGGAAGCATATTCTCTGTTGAAATATATGTATTCTCATCTATCAGAGAAATATCTATTTTTTCTTTAACATAATCACATATATCTTCAAGTTTATAACTCATATCCGATAGCCCCCAACTTTCTTCTAATCTCATCTTCCAGCTCATGAGATTTTGCAAACATATCAGAAAGTTCTGATGTTAATCTACCCATTTTTTCTTCAAATGGTTCACCGTCATCTTCTTGTTCTTTAATACCTACATATCTGCCCGGAGTAAGAATATAATCCTGCTTAGCAATATCTTCCAAAGATGCTACTGCACAGAATCCTCTTTTATCTTTAAGTTCGCCATTCTGAAAAGCTTCAAATGTATCAGCAAGCTCCTGAATATCTTTATCAGCAAAATCACGATGCTTACGATCCACCATGTGGCCCATATTTCTAGCATCAATAAACAGTGTCTTTCCCTTCTGCTGTTTATTTTTAGAAATAAACCAAAGTGTTACCGGAATAGTAACGCTATAGAATAACTGAGTAGGCATTGCAATAATACCTTCAACTAAATCATCCTCTATAATATTTTTTCTAATCTCTCCTTCACCACTTGTCTGCGTAGATAAAGCTCCATTTGCAAGTACCAAACCAATCTTTCCGTTTGGTGCCAAGTGATGAATCATGTGCTGAATCCATGCATAGTTTGCATTTCCTGCAGGTGGTAATCCATACTTCCATCTAACATCATCTAACAATTTTTCCTGATTCCAAGGATGATAATTAAATGGTGGATTGGCAAGAATGAAATCCGCCTTAAGGGTAGGATGTAAATCGTTAGTAAATGTATCAGCCTGATATGGTCCAAAGTCTGCATCAATACCACGAATAGCCATATTAATTTTTGCCATCTTCCATGTATCTGCATTTGCTTCCTGACCATATACAGAGATAGATCCTCTATTGCCAGAATGAGCTTCAATAAACTTTGCACTCTGAACAAACATACCACCTGATCCACAGCAGCAATCATATACACGACAGTTTTCAAAAGGTCTGAGAATAGAAACCAATGTCTTAACTACGCTTGAAGGTGTGTAGAATTCTCCACCACCTACACCTTCTTTTTCTGCAAACTGTGCAATACAATATTCGTAAGTACGTCCAAGAAGATCTTCACTTGCCTCAGTGTCACTCATATCAATATTGTTTGTAAAGATATCTACAACCTCACCAAGAACTCTCTTATCAAGATCTGGACTCGCATAGTTCTTAGGTAATACATTTTTAAGAACTTTATTATCTTTTTCGATTGCTCGCATAGCATTATCAATCACTGTTCCAATTTCAGGTGTATGAGCTGCAGCTGCGATTGTACTCCATCTTGCTTCTTCTGGAACAAAGAAGACATTCTCCATTGTGTATGCATCAATGTCATCTTCAAATCCGTCACCTTCTTCTACAAGCTCCTGGTATCTCTTTTCAAAAGCCGCAGAAATATATCTAAGAAAAATCAATCCAATGATTACTTTTCTATACTCCGCCGCAGGAATATGTCCCCATAACACACATGCGGCATCCCACAGTTGTTTTTCAAAACCAATATTTGCATTTGTCTTATTTGCCATTATTATGTTTCCTCCAAGAATTTTTTACAAATAAAATATTACATCTCTTTCTGTCCTAAAAAACGGACATTCAACTTCATTTATCAAATTTATTGCTCTTATCAATACTTATTATGTCGCCGAAATCGCAATCCAATTCCAAACATATCTTCTCCAAGATACTCATAGACACAGTCGCACCCCTGCTCATCTTGACAAGTGTACTGCTACTGATTCCGATGTTTTCGTTCTTAACAAGATCCATCTTTTTCATGTTCTTGTCGATCAATAATTTCCATAATCCGTTATAAGATACAGCCATATAATTCCTCTCTTATGGGGATTACCCATCTTGGTAAAGGACCCGAAAGTCCTCATAAATAGTACTAATGTACATTATACGCCCACATTCGCACAATATCAAATACAATTTTCGACTTTTCGAAAGTCAATTTCGAACTAATATCTAATTAGTTTTATTTTTTAACATTATTTGTGATTATCTTATCACGGTCTTCATACCGCTTCGCGCGGCAACATCTTTGATGGTGTTAGGGTGCGGCTACGCAAAATCGTTGTCTAGAAAGAATTGTTATCTCGAACAAAGCCATAAACACTGCATTTCATACAACATCAGTTCAAAAGTTTTCGAGATAACTTTAAAGACCATAAAGATGTTTTAAGGTCTCCTCATCTTCTACGATATAAGGTTTGATTGTGCCATCTTTGTCAAATGTAGCACCCATCGTTTTCTCAATAGCGGTTCTCTTATGATTTGTGTCAGCATAAGCATAAGTAAGAGTTGTCCGAAGTTGTTCATGTCCAAGCCACTGAGATACTAGTGACAGATCCATTCCGTGCTGATAAAGATGCATTGCCCTTGAATGTCTAAAAAGATGTGGATGTATGTGTTCAGGGACTGACGAGCACTTTTCTCTGGCTATTGGTACATATACACGTAAACGTTTCCTTATCGTGTCATCGTTCATTCGGATTTTGTTTTTCTTGTAGACTGCATAAAACATTTGAAAGAGTCTGAAATGATCCAAAGTAATGCCCACGATACCCTCCATATGAATTAAGCAAAGAAATCATAATTGGGTTGCCATAATAATCCGTAAACCCACTATCAAGCCAAAGTTAAACCGTGTCACGATCCGGCTGCATCTTGCATGCGCACTTGCTATCAATATAGAATTTTGTTGCCTTTTCATTATTAATAAACTTCTTAAATGTCTCTGCACTAGAAACGTTTTTTCCGTTGAAGCCAATATATAATTCTATTCATCATCTTCATTCTCTTCGTCTGACTCATCTTCATCATCCAAACGTCCCAAAAGTTTCAAAGTAATCAGATCATCGATTAAACTTTCTTTCCCATCACCTGTCCAATCAAATCCAAACATTTCAACACCTCCTGCTTTCATTCGTTCATAACAATTCTTTTGATGTTATCACTTTACTCTCTGACCTGTACGTTAAAAATACCAGCTCAAAAAGCGCAAAAAAAAGCTGCTGTAGCAGCCCCCATGACAGGACTTCTAAGCAAAGCTTCTTCACAAGAAGAAATTGATTTACTCGCAAAAAATAATGCCGGCGCCCTTATGATGATTGATTTAGACAGTTTTAAAAATGTTGACAGGTACGCCCCCGCATTACTGCGAGGGCGCATTTATTGAAATTTAATTCATGGCTTCAAGACTATCTTTATATAATCTTGTTCTGGTAATGATTACAAAAAATACTATATCAAGTACAATTGAAACCGGATTAACCAGTGTTTTGTAAACATCACTGAATGGATAGATTATTGCTCCTGTAAGAACAATATTTTCAAACATATGTAAAAAGAATATTGGAAAGACTTTTCTGTGTGAAATAACATATATCGAACTATATACAAGGGAATTTGTTACACACATAAATACAAAGCATACCGCTAAAAGCATGTTCGAATGAGCCCATTCATACTGAATCTGAGCAGGATAAAAGAACAGTGGTAAATGCCATATTCCCCAGATTAATCCAATAATTATCGAACCTTTTACAACATTCTTTTTATTGATTACCATATCTGAGAGAAAGCCTCTCCAGCCAAACTCTTCAGAGAATGGTCCTGATATCAGCCCCCAAAACAGGAAATAGAAAAACATTAATGGATTTCCCGCAATAAGTTTTAGCCCCTCAAATCCGAGATTTTCTCCTCCATTCATCTTGGATATTGTCTGTGTTACAAAGCACTCAATAAATATGAGAAGCAAGCTGATAAATATAGCTAAAATACTTCTTTTATCCGGTACAAGACATCTTTTGAAGAAATCTTTAATATTCTCTTTTTTGTATAAAACAGCGACAAAAATGCCTCCTAAAAGTGATGGAAGCATACCCCCATCTCCGTAACAATTTTTTATAATACATCTAACCTCTTAGGTAATATTTCTAACTTTGCCATTTTTACTTTCCCTCCATGCCTTCAAAATATGCTTTTCCATATTCTTTTAATTCTTCAACCACATCATCCGGTCCAACAAGTCTAACTTTAGGTCCCATGCCAAACAGCCATCCAAAGAAATGTTGGCTTACACTGACTTCAACACTAAACTCGCTCCAATTTTCCCCGATAGGTTTAAAATTAATATCTTCTTTTCCAAAGCGGTCTAGAAAAACTCCACACATACTATTTTCAAATTGAATCTTCACTCTTTTCTTATGACCGCCATACATCCCAAAAGTTGTTTTTGAAAGCTTAGACATATCAAATGCCTTAAACTCTTTCTGTCCTTCACGCTTTTCATCTAAAATCGAGATTCTCATCATCTTGTCTACTCGATAAGTTTTAACATTACCATCCCACTCATCATAAGCAATCATATAGTAATTCTCATCTGCCCAGGTTAGTCCCCATGGACTGAGTTCAAACCAATCGCCGCCTTTACGCGCAATCAGCTTTTTATTGATATCCCACTTGTAATACTTAAATCGGATTTTCTTATTTTCATTAATTGCTGTATAGACCTCATCCACATTATAGAAAACACTTTCATTCATAGATTTTACACGATCATTAATAATGACCTGACGCTGTAATGTGCTTCCTTGATACTGGCTAACAAATGACTTCATCTTGGTGATAAGCTTTCTCGACTTAGTCTGCGTAATAAACTTTGATGATTGAATTGCATCAACTAAAAGCTTCACCTCTGCAAGTTCAAACGCTCTTGTTCCAACGTGATAATACGTTTCACGTCCAATCTGCTCCTTAATAATCTCTACACCGAACTTTTCCATATCCGCAAAGTCTGCATAGATACTTTTTCGTTCTGCAGTCACACCATATTTTTCAAGTTCTTTCCTAATCTGCGGCATTGTAAGAGCGTGATCATCATCAGTCTTTTCCTGCATCATTTTCATCAGATAAGTGAACTTAAACTTTTGATTTGTGCCTCTCGACATATTAAAGTCCCCCTTTTATATTAGTCAGACACTCTGCCTTGTCTGATATAGTCAACATCGTTATGTCAATTATATCATATGATGCACATTTTAAAGGACTTATATCCAATAAAAGTTCTTCTCAAGATTCTATCTTCCCATCCCTCACTTCAAAAATATAATCACACAATGCCAAATCATTTTGTGCATGGCTTGCGATAACAACAATTGCACCTTCTTCCTTTTTCTTTTGAAGGAGTTGACTCACCATCTTTTCACCTTCGGAATCTAGTGCATTGCATGGTTCATCTAAGAGCAAAATCTTGGGATTCTCCATTATGGCTTGAGCTATGCCTAAACGTTTTTTCATACCAAGAGAATATTTTTTTATGGTACGTGAATCATTTGGCTTTAAGCCAACATATTCTAACGTTTTTTGGATTTCAGGTATTCCTATTTGCTTTTTTATTTTTGCAATCGAATAAAGCGCTTCTTCTCCTGTATAACTTGGCCAAAAATCTGGGTTTTCTATTAAGGCACCAACATCTTCTGGAAAATCCATATCTTTGTGTAATTCCTTTTCATTTATAAAAACTGCACCTGTTGTAGGCTTAATAAGGCCCGCTATCATACGAAGAAGCATCGTTTTTCCTGATCCATTTATTCCGGAAAGTCCATAAATTGTTCCACCTTCTAATTTTATGTTAATATCAGAAAGGACTGTTCGTCCTTTAATTATCTTAGAAACATTATTTAAAATAATTTTTTGCATACTGTTCTCCTTACCTGTTGCATACTTAACTTTATCAAATTTACTCTTTTTACCTACTTAACTCTATCAAAACCACTCTTTATGATTTAATAGGCGACCGCATATTCTAATTGTTACCAAACATAATATTGCCCCTACAATAAACGGAATTAAAAAATACTGAAAAAATACTGTTTTAGTTACATTTTTTTCTAAATAATTAGTTCTGCCAGCAATAATACTTATTGGAATAACTTTTGAAATTTTATCATATATGTTATTATCAACTGCTTTTGCTAGTATCATTACTTCAACAATTTTTACGAAAAAAACTATTGCCGTTGCCTCTGCTGCTCCCACAAAAATAGCTAAAACATTAGCAACCATTATTGAAAATGCCATATAAACTGCATAGTTAACAACCCAAAACAATAATAAAACAACACAATTTAATTCTAAGTTTCTGCTTTGTAATATTCTTAGAAAAATAATAATTGCATAAACGCTCAACACTGAAACCACTACTTTAATTAACAGCATCTTAGCGTACTTATTTACTACGTAATTATTTTTTTTGTTTCTTATAAAAAGCATACATGCATTGTTAATTATATTAGTATTAAAATAATCTCCAAAACAAGCAAAAAATATTATTTGGGGTAACAAAAATCTCATCATTGATTCAAATACATATGCATCCGCAATTCCTTTCCTAATGTTAAAAATATCCAAAACTAATGCATATATATTTTTTGTGTCAGATGGAATAAATCCACCTATAACTATTAGTACTCCTAATAACACTATAATTCTTTTATTCATTGTTTACTCTCGCCTTTCCTGCCAAAAAATCTCTTTTTTGTGCGATTTTCACTGTAACTACATATATTACTACGATACACCCAAAATAAAAGAATGTTTTTGCTAAATTAATATATAATCCTTGATTCATAAACCCATACATATACTCTCTAACTTGAAAATAATCCAATTTTCCAGACTTAGATAAATCGAATCTAAAATTCAAAAGTATTGTCAATGCCTCTAATATTGCAAAAGTAATAACTGGTTTTACAAAGATAAACATGACTAGCAAGCTTAGACTTGATAGCAATAACCACCCTACAAATTGTGTAATAAACATTTTAAAAAGCAGTAAACTATCAATTTTTTCCAAACCAAATAAATTTATGGATATTTCTCCCCACAATATCGTAATTATTGCTGAATATCCTGCTGAAATCATCATTATTTTTTTCTCTAAAAACCAAATATAATCATCTATATCTGACAATTTAATAATTTTTTCTACTACTACAGCTCTTTTTAAATACATACAAATCACGAAAAGGAATATTAAACTATATACGCCTATGAATAACCTATAATTGAAAACGCATTCCATGCATTTTACAAAATTATATTGATTTACATCAACGTCACTAACAATATAATACATGATTCCATATAATAAGATGCTAATTAGCACTACTGCTTGTAATATTCTTTTTAATTCTGCTTTAATCATATTAAAGTTCCCTCTTACTTCCAATTATTGTCATTACTATACCTAAAACAATTCCTGTACATATAAAAATTAATGTACCTAAAATACTTTGATTTGTTCCATTAGTATTATATATGTTTATTCTAAAAATATCATTTGGAAAAAGTAAACCTAAAATCTGAAATGCATAATAATACAGCACTCCTGATAAGAGAATTATATATCTGTTTTCTGTATATAATGTTGAAAATCCAAAAGCAAAAACTGCATAACATACAGCAGTCATTATTCTTATTAACGAATACACCAAAAAATTAATATATGGTTCTTTAACTAATAATTCCTCAAACTGCAATTCGTTTTTTACCACAAATGACAAATAAGTCTCAGTATTAGTATATGCTCCTTGTATTGGAAATGTTATTAATGTAAGAATCATGTTAAGTGCCAATGGAATTGCGACTAATATAACAGTTGCAATAACAATTGCAGCTAGCTTACTCAAAAGATTTTTTATAGAAGATGTTCTTAAAAAAATATAATTGCTTATGCCTTTTTTATATTCTTCGAAATATATATCTGCAGTTGCAATACATACAACAATTGGCAATAACATAACAAAAAATTGCTGTGGAAATGCTAACTGTTCTGCATAAATAACATTATTAATATAAGCTGGTCTAACCATTGAAAGATCCCACCCATATACTCTTTGACAAATACATACATAATAACCAATTGCTGCAATACACATTACAAAAAAACTAATTATATATTGCTTTCTTCTAAAGATTTTTAGTAATTCTTCTTTGAACATTCCCATCTATTTTCCTCCATACCTTTTATAAACCTGATTACCTATATAAATATATTTGTTTAAGACTTTAGAACTATCTGTAAAAATTTCATAATTTTTCACTGTATTATATTTATATGGCTTACTTTCTTGGTTTAATCTCTTTTTTTCAAGTGTTTTTACTTTTTTATAGGAATTATTTGTAGGATATTTTCCTAGAATTGGTGACACAGGAGCATATATGCTATCTGTATCCATTTTTTCTCCAGAATTATGTTCAATTGAATAATTACGATTTTTAAATTTTTTCAAGAAAACTATATATTCTTTACCTTCTTTAAGTGCATTATAACCATTTACAGACATAATCTGATTTTTTGTTGGCTCAATAAATTCAAGCAACATTATATTTTGTTTTTTTAAAAGCTTACCCTTATATACTTCAAGGACTTTAACCTTAGAAAGTAATGATGTAGTACATTTTTGTCTTTTATCAGCATCTATCAATTTAATTTTTACCACGCAATCGCTTATATTTATCAAATCCTCAACGGATGAAATGTCTCCATCATACGCATACCCATCGTTGTTACAACCAAGTTCTTGACTATATGTTGATAGAATAATTTTTTTATCTTTGAAAAAATGGTTATTTTTAATATCATTTCTAAAACTTCGTTTTGTGTATTCTCCAAATATTGCAGCTACTATAAAAATTATTACAATTAATGACAAAAGAAATATTGTAATTTTTTTCCTCTGCTCATTTTTCCATGTATACTGTTTCACTTCACTTACCTCATTTTATACTCTTTATTATTAATAAACACTGAAACAACATTATCTATATCTATGTCTCGTATGACCGTTATTGCAGCTTTTTTTTGTTTTTCGCTAACAAATTCATCCGTCATATCAGCATCTTGAAATGACACTCTTGAGTTCGAAGCTATTAAATCCTTTGTGTAGTATTGTTTTGTATTGCCATCCTTATATTTTATTACTACAGAATCACATATGTCATATCCTACACTTTCTTCATTCTCATTTGGTTTTAATTTTTCTAATTTTTTCTTATACTCACTAATTTGTTTTGAAATATTTAATTCAATATTAATACCGTATGAGTTGATTTCTATTTTATTGACATATTCTTTGTTGTTTCCCTTATATTCTAATGTTTTGTCAGTAGCACACTTATCAGGACATGCAAAACGTATTTTGTTATCCTCGCTCCCCCTATTTTCATCTATATCTACTTCTTCGATAAATCTAGAGCTGCCTGTTTTATTTAATTTCAAACCCAAAGAATTATAATATATTCCGCCTTTGACTATCAATTCTTTTTTATTAGCGGAAAGAATAAATCTAGGTTCGATAACACTTCCATTTATCAAAAAATCCACTGTTATTTTCCCTTTTGAATATAATGCTTTAAATTTATTGTAATCATCGTTCGTCCATTTTGATTCATCATTCTTTTTTACACAAAAAGAACACAAAGCAACGTTAACTTTCTTTGTTTGAAACCATTGATTTAACTTATATTTATAATTGTAAACTTTACCACCTCGATATTTACCGAGTATTTTATATGTTTTTGATTCGATATTCTGTCGTAAATTAGACTTGTCGTTTTCGATTATATCTGCTAACTCCGAAAATTCAATCTTTTCATATTTACATTTTGTAAGTTTTGTCTCCTCGCCAGTCAAACGACGCTGTATAAAAAGTATTCCGCCTAGCACTACAATTGTAAATACAACAACTCCTACAATTGTTCTAAGCCCTACTTTCTCGTATTTTTTTCTCATTATCTTCTCCCAATATATACAGATTCTGTGTTTATACAACTATCATTTTTCACATATATAATCGTAACCCAACACAAAAGATTATGCAATAACATTTTATATAAATTTTTCACTCCTTTTGATCTTTATTTTTCAATTTTCTAAAGCTATTGCACTATAAAAAACCAAGACATTTTGAACTTTTTCAAGTCCTACTCTGCCTTGGTTTTCTTGGATTTTATTATATTATTGCTTTCATAATTTTATGTTTATATATAATTTTATGTACTACTTTTTTAAACTAAAACTTTTTCTTTTTTGCTTTTTGAAGATAATAAAATCTCCATTGATTTTCTTTCTTCTCTTTCTTTAATAGCAGCCTGTGCTGCGGCGAGTCTTGCGATAGGTACGCGGAATGGGCTACAGCTTACATAATCTAAGCCAATCTTATGACAGAACTCAACTGATGATGGATCTCCTCCATGTTCTCCACAAATACCAATATGTAATGATGGATTAACTGGTCTACCAAGTTTAATTGTCATTTCTAACAATTTACCAACACCTGTCTGATCTAATTTAGAGAATGGATCGTTTTCAAAAATCTTATTATCATAGTATGCATCTAAGAATTTTCCAGCATCATCTCTTGAGAATCCATATGTCATCTGTGTTAAATCGTTTGTACCAAAGCAGAAGAAATCAGCTTCGCTTGCAATTTCATTAGCTGTAAGTGCAGCTCTTGGAATTTCAATCATTGTACCTACTTCATATTTGATATCGCTATTTGCTTTTCTAATTTCCTCATCTGCTGTTTCTACAACAATTTTCTTAACGAATTTTAATTCTTTTACATCACATACAAGTGGAATCATGATTTCTGGACGTAAATCCCAATCTTTATGTTCATTATGAACTTCGATTGCTGCACGAATTACAGCTTTTGTCTGCATTCTTGCAATTTCAGGATAAGCAACTGTTAATCTACATCCTCTGTGTCCCATCATTGGGTTAAATTCATGTAATCCTTCAATAATGTCTTTAATTTCATCAACAGATTTTCCTTTTGCTTCTGCTAATTTTTTGATATCAGCTTCTTCTGTTGGAACAAACTCATGAAGTGGTGGATCAAGGAATCTAATTGTAACAGGATTTCCTTCAAGTGCTTCATAAAGTGCTTTAAAGTCACCTTGCTGGTAAGGTAAAATCTTATCGAGTGCTTCAACTCTTTCTTCTACTGTATCTGAACAAATCATTTCTCTAAATGCTGCAATCCTATCAGCCTCAAAGAACATATGCTCTGTTCTACATAAACCAATACCTTCTGCTCCTAATTCTCTTGCTTTCTTAGCATCACGAGGAGTATCTGCATTTGTTCTAACTTTTAATCTTCTAAATTTATCTGCCCAAGCCATGATTCTTCCAAATTCACCTGCAATTTGAGCATCAACTGTTGGAATTACACCATCATAAATGTTACCTGTTGAACCATCAATTGAGATAATGTCTCCTTCATGATATTCTTTTCCACCTAATTTAAAGCGTTTATTTTCTTCATCCATTGTGATATCTCCACAACCAGCTACACAACATTCGCCCATACCTCTTGCGACTACTGCTGCGTGTGATGTCATACCACCACGAACTGTTAAGATACCTTGAGCAGACTTCATACCTGTGATATCTTCTGGTGATGTCTCTAAACGAACAAGAATAACATCTTCACCCCTGTTAGCCCATTCTACAGCATCGTCAGCTGTAAATACTACTTTACCACATGCTGCACCAGGAGAAGCTCCTAGGCCTTTACCCATTGGAGTTGCTGCTTTTAATGCTTTTACATCAAACTGTGGATGTAATAATGTATCTAAGTTACGAGGATCAATCATTGATACAGCTTCTTCTTCTGTTCTCATTCCTTCATCAACTAAATCACAAGCAATCTTTAATGCAGCCTGAGCAGTTCTCTTTCCGTTTCTTGTCTGTAACATATATAATTTACCATTTTCTACAGTAAATTCCATATCCTGCATATCTCTATAATGTTTTTCAAGGATCTGACAAACATCTTTAAACTGTGCAAATGCTTCTGGGAACTTCTGTTCCATTTCACTGATTCTCATTGGTGTTCTTACACCGGCTACTACGTCTTCACCTTGGGCATTTGTTAAGAATTCACCAAATAAGCCTCTTTCACCTGTTGCAGGATCTCTTGTGAATGCTACACCTGTTCCACAATCATCTCCCATGTTACCAAATGCCATTGACTGAACGTTTACAGCTGTTCCCCATGAATAAGGAATATCATTATCTCTTCTATATACGTTAGCTCTTGGGTTATCCCATGAACGGAATACAGCTTTAATAGCTCCCATTAACTGTTCTTTTGGATCATCTGGGAATGGTTCTCCTACTTTTTCTTTATATTCATCTTTAAACTGATATGCTAATTCTTTCAAATCATCAGCTGTAAGTTCAACATCTTGTTTAACTCCACGATTATCTTTCATTTTGTCGATTAATTCTTCAAAATATTTTTTACCAACTTCCATTACAACGTCTGAATACATTTGAATAAAACGTCTGTAGCAATCCCATGCCCATCTTGGATTATTAGATTTTTTAGAAATTACATCGACTACATCTTCATTTAAACCTAAGTTTAAAATTGTATCCATCATACCAGGCATTGAAGCTCTAGCTCCTGAACGTACTGAAACAAGTAAAGGATTTTCTTTGTCTCCAAATTTTTTACCTGTAATTTTTTCCATTTTTTCAATATACTCGTTAATCTGTCCACGAATTTCATCGTTAATTTCTCTACCATCCTCATAGTACTGTGTACATGCCTCAGTAGTAATTGTGAATCCCTGAGGAACTGGTAGACCGATGTTAGTCATCTCTGCTAAGTTAGCTCCTTTTCCTCCAAGTAACTCTCTCATGTCAGCGTTACCTTCTGTGAATAAATAAACCCATTTTTTTGCCATTTTACACATCCTCCTAATACTTCTTTTTACCCTCTTTTAACATTTTTCAGTAAAATGTATAACCAATACTATTTTTCGTGCGATTTTTTAGTAATATCGTACACATTTAATTTTATCACACTTAGATTGTTTTACAAGTCTTTTTTTGAATTTTATTTATTTTTTTATTTATTTTTTGTATACAACATTATTGCGTTTGTATTATCATATATCTTTTCATTTCTTTTTATAGTTTTCTGACATTTTAAGTATAAAAAAAAGAATTCAATTAATTGTTAATTAACACTTAATTTGAATTCTTGTTATAAATGTTTTTCCATGCTGAATAAATTTAATTTTTCCATTATATTTATCAACTATATGACAAACTGTTTTGACACCGCTTCCACCATTTACTTTTGTAGTTAAAGGCAAGCCCTTATCATTAAAAAACACCTTTCTTCCGCAGTAATTTTCCATCTTTATATCAATTGTACTTGATTCTGTATCATAATCTAAATATAAACGAATAACCGGCTGAGTATCCTTTTCTACTTCTTGGTATTCATACATCCTTTTAGATGCTTCTATTGCATTTTCTAACAAAGCAGCCATGATATAAACAATTTCTTTAGGTTCTATACCAATCTGCACCGGTACTAAAGTTCTTATAAACAATTTACATTTATTTCTTCTTGCTTTTTCATCTAATAATGTCAGTACACCTTTAATAACCTGGTTAGCACAATTACTATATGTTTTTTCTGAATAATCAATTTGTCCTTTAACTCTTTCAAGGTATTCCATTGCTTCATCATATTGACCTTGTTCAATGCAATTCATCAAAATAGTTATATGTCTATTTATTTTTGAATAATAATTTTGAATAATACTATTTTTTTCTCTATAGAGCATTACTTGCTCATCATATCTTAAGGTATATTCTTTTTTACGTACATTATGCTGTTCTAATAAATCTTTTCTATTTTTTTGAAATTCGATTAGCTCATAATTTAAAAGACCTGCAATACATATTACCGAAGGATAAATAATTGGATAATACTTTAATAATCCATACGTTCCAAAATTAATTCTCTCTTTGAAGGGAGTCCACATCAAGATGATTGTTACCAATTCAAGTGGTATAAAAACTATTAATCCTTTTTTTATTCCCATTATATTCATTAAAAACAATGAGGGAATTAAAATACCGATAAATCCTAACTCGCAATATTCTTGTGTGATTTTTTCTGTCATACACATGTAGAAAAAAATGGTACAAAACACATAAAGAATAATTACAGCTGTAAATCTATAAATCGCTTTTTCCTGTAACATATATTTCCTCATTACCCATAAAAAAGGTAGATCACTTAGTAACTTGATCTACCTTAATTACTAAATATTATTAGAATTTAAACTTATCTGCAAAATATGCATCTAAATCTTCAATTTTAATTCTTTCTTGTTGCATTGTATCACGATCTCTTACTGTTACTGCATGATCTTCTTCTGAATCAAAATCATATGTAACACAGAATGGTGTACCAATTTCATCTTGACGACGGTAACGTTTTCCAATTGTTCCTCTATCATCATATTCACAATTATACTGTCTAGATAATTGTTCAAATACTTTTTCTGCACTCTCGTTTAATTTTTTAGAAAGTGGTAACACACCAATTTTAACTGGTGCTAATGCTGGATGGAAATGGAATACAGTTCTAACATCTGGTTTTTCTTCTGTTCCAATATTTTCTTCATCATATGCAGCACATAAGAAAGCTAATACAACACGATCTGCACCTAATGATGGTTCAATAACGTATGGTAAGTATTTCTCACCTTTTTGATCATCAAAGTATGTTAAATCCTGACCTGATACATCTTGATGACATTTTAAATCATAATCTGTTCTATCAGCGATTCCCCATAATTCTCCCCATCCAAATGGGAATTTAAATTCGATATCTGTTGTTCCCTTTGAGTAGAATGATAATTCATCTTGATCATGATCTCTTAATCTAATTTCGTCTTCTTTAATACCTAATGAAAGTAACCATTCTTTACAGAAGCTTCTCCAATAGTGGAACCATTCCATATCTGTTCCTGGCTCGCAGAAGAATTCTAATTCCATCTGTTCAAATTCTCTTGTACGGAATGTGAAATTACCTGGTGTAATCTCATTTCTAAAAGATTTACCAACTTGTCCAATTCCAAATGGAATTTTCTTTCTAGATGTTCTTTGAACATTTTTAAAGTTAACGAAAATACCCTGTGCTGTTTCAGGGCGAAGATATACTGTGTTTTTAGCATCTTCTGTAACACCTTGGAATGTTTTAAACATTAAGTTAAACTGTCTAATCTCTGTAAAGTTATGAGCTCCACATGATGGACATTTAATTTCATGATCTTTAATAAAGTCCTGCATTGCTTCATTTGTCCATCCATCAACAGATGTTTCTAATGCAATGTCATTTTTTTCTGCAAAATCTTCAATAATTTTATCTGCTCTAAATCTTTCGTGACATTCTTTACAATCCATAAGTGGATCAGAGAATCCACCTAAGTGACCTGATGCAACCCATGTCTGTGGATTCATTAAAATAGCGCAATCTACACCTACATTATACTTATTTTCTTGGATGAATTTCTTCCACCAAGCTTTTTTTACGTTGTTTTTTAATTCTACACCTAAATTACCGTAATCCCAAGTATTAGCAAGTCCTCCATAAATTTCAGAGCCTGGATATACAAATCCTCTTGCCTTAGCTACTTGTACAATTTTGTCCATGGTTTTCTCCATAACAGATTTTCCTCTCATTCTCTGTGATTTTATAAAAATATTAGGAATAATCCTAATGACTTTTAGCAAAATTATTAATCAAATATTACGTATGAAAAAACATCAGAAATTTGAGATGATGTACTTAATTTGTCTTCTTTAAAAACAAAATTAGTCTCTTTCTTTTTTACTTTTCCAACTTCTAAGTCTTTTTCATCTACGCTTCCATCAGCATTTACACTATTCTTTTTCTTTATAGCTTTTACTTTTTTTGTTTTCTTTAACTGTGCTTTCTTAGCCGCTGACTTTCTATTAGATAATTCATCTAGTAAATTAGTATTCTCTTTCATGTCAACGGTGTCATCACTAATTAAATTCACATCTTTAGCAGACGTATACTTAATAGAACCATCAATCTTAATGCGAGTATTAGCCTTAATTATGACTATTTTATCAGAATTGTTTTCTAATATTTTATTACATGAAACCTTACTTACAGGCTTATTATCTTCAACTTTCACAAAATTAGTATCCATTGAATACCCTTCCGCAATAGCATCAGAAATACTACCTACAAATAATTCTATATTATTAAATTTAGAATAATCCTTGTAAGATTTATATGATAAAGTCAAACTAACCATATCATTTTTAAATTCTAATTCTTTAAGTTTGATAGCCTTTGAATCAACTTGATCATTATAAGAATCGATTCTACTGTTGACATATTTTTCGAATTTACTTTTACTATATTCATGTGTATCAAAAGCTTCAATATCCTTTGATACTACCCCTCCATCACTTTCTATAAATAACGTACTTTTTTTTGCCTCATATTTTTTGCCACACCCTGTACATAATCCTAGCATCAATACAAGTATTGATATTGCTATTATTTTTTTTCTCATATCTTTCTCCATTCTTATGTCCATTATTTGAGCACTAACTCTTGTAATTATACACGTCTTGTTCTATTATTTCAAGGGACTTGAACTTATGCTGAATATGATAATCAATAAATTTTTTTACAACATAACGTATCTCACTTAAAATTTCATCTGACAACTTAAAAGTATACAATTTTTCTATTTTTTGACTAATTATAAACTGCATTGTATATCTAGTCGCATCAGATATCTTATAAACTTTCGCATTCTTCTTACATTTAGGACAAAGAATTCCTGAATGCTCTATCGAAAAATAATTCAATTCTTCTGATGTATGACATCCTATACAACGAAATACCATTGGCGCAATACCTTCAATCGTAAGCACTTTAAGTTCGAAAATGACACGTACTAATTTATTGTCAAATTTATGACTTTCTAAGGCTCTAAGTGATTGATAAATAAGCTTTAGAAATTCCAAATTTTCTACATTTTCTTGACAAAAATAATTTGCGAATTCCAAAAAATAAAATCCGTAATACGCTGTAGATATATCATTTGTCAAATCTCTAAAATAATTTTGTATATTAGCTTTAGATAATGTATATGCATTTTTCCCTTGATATAATTCGAATTCCCCAAAACAAAACGGATTAGCAGCTGCAACTAATTGATTATTTGGACGTCTAGCGCCCTTAGCAAAAGCTACTATTTTTCCTCTTTCCTGTGTCAAAATACATAATCTTTTATCATAATCACCAACCGGCATAGCCGATAAAACTATGCCTTTCAATACCAAATTATTATTATTCATCATAGCTATTAATTTTCGTCCTTAAATCCGAAGTTCTTGATTAGGAAATCACTATCTCTCCAATCTTTTTTAACTTTAACCCATAACTTAAGGTTAACTTTAGCATCTAATAATCTTTCTATTTCGTAACGTGCATTTGTACCAATTTTTTTAAGCATCGCACCCTGTTTACCAATAATAATACCTTTATGTGAATTCTTCTCACATACAATTGTAGCATCGATATCATAAATTAATCCTGATTTATTTTTTCTTGTTTTCATTGAATCAATACCAACTGCAATACCATGTGGAACTTCTTCATCTAATGCATGTAAAGCTTTCTCACGAATGATCTCTGCGCAAATTGCTCTTTCAGGCTGATCTGTGATAGTATCTTCATCGTAAAACTGTGGTCCATATGGCATATATTTAAAAATACTATCTATAACATCATCTATATTATTACCTCTAAGTGCTGATGTTGGAATAATTTCTGCAAAATCATACAATTTTCTGTATGTATCAATGTATTCAAGGACCTTATCTTTTTCTACTGTATCAACCTTATTGATAATTAAAATTACAGGTGTTGTTACTTTCTTTAATTGTTCAATTATATGTTGCTCACCAGCACCCACGTAAGCCGAAGGCTCAACTAACCATAAAATAACATCTACTTCTTTTAATGTTTTTTCAGCAACATTAACCATAAATTTACCAAGTTTATTTTTAGCTTTATGAATACCTGGTGTATCAAGGAAAACTAGCTGTCCTCTATCCATATCTGTATATACTGTCTGTATTCTATTTCTTGTAGTCTGTGGTTTATTTGATGTTATAGCAATTTTTTGACCAATTATTTTATTCATTAATGTTGATTTTCCAACATTTGGTCTTCCTATAATAGTAACAAATCCTGATTTAAAACTTTCGTTCATTCTTTATTGTATAGGTACTAAATTCGTACCTATACTCTCCTTTCTTTTACATATAACTATTAATATAACTGTTAACTTTTCAAAAAATTATTAATTACATTTTGTTTTATAAAGTATCTATATTCTTAAATAATTCTTTTTCTTTTTTAATTGTAACCTCATTACCGATTACACAGATATTATTTTCTTTTAACACTGCCTCAAACATATCTGCTAAATTTCTGATATCTTCTTGAGTTGCATTCAAAATAACATCTCTTTCTTTTTGAATTCTTTCGTATGTTTCCCCAACTAAATATGCGATAAATGATCTAATTCCTGATGCTTCTGGATATAAAGGAGCATCTAAGGCATTAAATGTTCCAATGACATATTTAGTCATATCTCTATCATTAACGTCAAAGTTTCTAACATACTCTGGTATCTTCTCATAAATATCATTAGTTGCAGATAAATTAGGATCTCTATATGATGTAAACATTACCTCTCCTGTTTTTTGGAAAGAACTTGAACAACCATATGCTCCACCTTTTACTCGAACGTTAATCCACAAATAATCATAGCTTAAAATAACTTTTAATATTCTAAGAAGACCCGTATACTCAAATCCATGTTTCTTAAAATTACCAACTCTAGCAACATAATGAATCTGTGAAGCATCCATAAATGCTTCGTTCTTTTGCTTCAAGTCAATTGGTAATACCTTACCTGGCTTAGTACCTTTAGGACATTTTTTTACATAAGATGAAATGATATCTTTTGTTTCTGCAAATAATTCTTTATTTCCAGTATAGCTTATAGTTAATCTGTTTACTGCAATTGCCTTTTCAAGAACCTTTTTAATATTTGCAATAACACTATCTATTTTTTCATCAAAATTCTTATCAATATCAGAAACAAATCTATAAAATTCAATACCGACTAATAAGTCTGAATAATATCCATGCTTAGATATATAAGATAAACCTCTTAAAGCTGCTGCGACATTACCACTGCTACTCAAGCTATTTTTTAATCTCGAAGCTGTTTGAGCAATTAACTCTTTAATTCTTGACTTATCTGAAAAGTCTGTGTTTAAAAGCACATTCCATAATAAATCTAAACCTTTATCTATATTTTCATGTAATGCTCTAATTCTTACATTTAAATATATTAATGGTTCATTATCTTTTAATTTAGTAATTGATGAAACCGAAAAATTAATTCCACCTGTGTAGATACTAATCTGATTAGATAAATCTGAATATTTATATTTGTCTGTATCAACATAACTCAACAAAGTTTTTAAAAGAGCTAAACTTTGAAGTTCTTCTGAAGTATAATCTGTTGTTTCAAACATAAAATCAATATAATCTATTCCATTTGTCTCATAATCATGATATATAACAGGAACATCGTCTAACATAACCTTTTCATTTTTAAAAGGTAATGCATCTGGTGAAATATCTGATCTTTTAAGCATAGGTATCTTCTCCAATTCTTCTTTTGGAGAAGGCTCTTCTTGATATTCTTTTAAATGCTTAGTCTCTTTAACCAAATCTTCTATTTCTTGTTCTGTCATTTGGCTCTTAATTTTAGCAAGTTTCTCTTCTTGTTCTTTTTCAAGTTTTGAATTTAAACCTGCAACTGGTTTAAGAGTGACTACTGCACCATTTTTCTTAGATAATAAATATTTTTCTATTAAATTTTCAAAATATCCTGTTCCAATTTGTTCTTTCAAAAACTTGTATGTATCTAAACATTCTAAATGTAAAAATGGCTTAGTATCATCATATAACCAAGAATCTAGAATTTGTAAACCATATAGTAATCCCTTTGGATACTGTCCAAAATCAGCTTCTCTAAAACGAAATTCTGAAGAATTAATGGATGCTAAAATAGATTCTTTATTAATTCCTTCTTTAACAACTCGTCTAAGTGTATCATCAATAACTTGAATGAATCTATCTTTATCTTCTACATTTGCATTCTTAGCACAAATAGTAAATGTAGGTTGTAAAATGCCATCATCATATGAACTTGAAATATCTTTACCAATCTTTGCATCAATTAACGCCTTTTTTACTGGTGCACCAGGTGCTGAAATCAAACAATAATCTAAAACATCAAATGCATGATATAACTTAGTGTCTAATACATCTTCTATTATCTTACTATATGATAAATATGCCTTATCTTTAGTATCTTCATCTGACGCAATCGAATATTCTTTAACGACATCTTTAATTGTATTAAATTCAGGTTGTTTTTTAATTTCTGAATCAACTTCAATTTTATCATATTTATTTAAATATTCTTTATCAAGCCATTCTAGCTTTTCAACAATATCCATATTTCCATATAAATAAATATATGAGTTAACTGGATGATAATATTTTCTATGAAAATCTAAATAAGCATCATATGTTAATTCAGGTATATGTTCTGGGTTACCGCCTGAGTCTTTACCATATGCATTATCTGGGAAAAGTGCCTTACTAATCTCTTCTTGTAGTATTTCTTCTGCTGAAGAGTATGCACCTTTCATCTCATTATAAACGACACCATTAATCTTAAGAGGTGAATCCTTATCTTCTAACTCGTAATGCCATCCTTCTTGCTTAAAAATTTCTTTGTATTTATATATATTTGGATTAAAAACTGCATCCAGATAAACATCCATCAAATTTTGAAAATCTTTATCATTACAACTTGCTATTGGATATACAGTCTTCTCTGGATATGTCATAGCATTTAAAAAAGTATTAAGTGAACCTTTCACTAATTCTACAAAAGGATCTTTCACTGGGAACTTTTTAGAGCCACATAATACTGTATGCTCTATAATATGTGGTACACCTGTCTCATCTTTAGGTGGTGTTTTAAAACCAATATAAAAAACTTTATTTATATCATCGTTAGAGATTATACTAATTCTTGCACCACTTTTTACGTGTTCTAAAATATAACCCCTTGAATTTATATCTTTTAATTCTATATCTTCTAAGATTCTATAAGTAGTTAAATCTTTAATCTGCATTTCCTACCTCCTGAACATAAGTGTTTATATTATAACACACACAACACTTTTTGCATATGTATGTTTTACTTATATTTACCTTTTTAATTATCTATTTTTTATCTTTTTTAAAAAAACACACTTAAAAACAACCATGATAGCTCTTTATTTCTACCATGGTTGTCATTTTTTTATATTTTATATTAAGAAAGATGTATAAAACCAAACATATAAAGTGCCATTACTACTATTCCAGCAAGATTTATAAGTGACAATGCCATTACGCCTTTTAATAAACCTTTTACTGAATTAGTATTATCTTTTACGTTTTCAATATTATATAATTGCTGTTCAATATCCTTTAGTGCATCTTTCGTATTTCTGTAAAGTTTTACATCTTCACTGTGTATCTTTTCTGATAAAACAATTTTTGTTTCTTCTAATTGTTCTTCTACAATTCCTTCTATTTCTTTTGAAGTTACAACATTTTCTAATCTTTCATCAATTTTTTTAAGTGCAAGTGAATTTGAATCTGTAACAGTCTCTTTTAACTGGTTATTCATCGCACTTGTATGATTTGAGCTTTCTTGTAAACGAAAATCTATATTATTTTCAATAGTATTTATTCTCTCTACTAACTCTTTTTCCATTTCTTTTATTCTTTTACTAACTTCACCTGTAATGCCATCTGCTTTTTCTTGTCGCTCATTGACTAGTCGTTGTAATTTTTCTGCCTTGTTTTCTTTTTCTGCAACAATATCCTCTAATTTTTTAGCCTCATCTTTCTTCGACTGAATTAAAGTCTGTAACATTTTAGCTTTCTCCCTAAATTCATCTATTTGTTTTAATAAGCCATCACTTTTAGGTTGTACACTATCTACATCCATATTCTTTTCCCCCTCTTTATGTGTATCACTCATATCTACAATCATAACGTTACTTTTTGAAACTTTCTGAGGCTCTACTTGCTGATAAATTGGTTGTGATGTTACTTGTTGTGGAGATATTTGCTGTACTGACTTTACTTCTTCTCGATGCATTATTTGTGGTGACACATGTTGTGGTGCTTCCTGTTGTGGTGATACTTGCTGCACTGGTTTTACTTCTTCTCGATGCATTATTTGTGGTGACACATGTTGTGGTGCTTCCTGTTGTGGTGATACTTGTTCTACTGGCTGTGCTGCAATTATTTTATCTAAAAAATCAACATTTTTTCTTTCACTTAATTTTTCTTGTGAGTTTTCAATTGTATTGTCCATTCTTATTCCCTCATCTACATTCTCAATTTTATTTTTTTGTTGTTCATCCATTATTGTTACTTTATATTGTTCTTTATTAATATCCTCTTTTGATATCTGTTTATGATCAACTTCTTCTTTCTCTTTATTAAACGTTTTAAGTAATTCTTTTTGTAAAGAATCATCTTTTTTAATCTTACTTACCCTTTGTGTTCGAGTATTTCTCGTTCTTGTAACAAATCTTTGTTGTCTTGGCTTGCTTTCTTCTGTCAAGGATTCGTTAAAGACTTCTGTTAAATTTTCATTAAACTCTTTGGGAAATTTAGCTTTTGGCTCGATAGTTATTTCCATTATATCTTCACTGGCATTTTTTGCCGAATCAATATCATCATAATCTAAAATCAAATCTCTATTTTCAGTATCTTTTTGAAATCTAATACCCTCTTTTTTCATTATTACCTCTCCTCTACCTTTTCTTAAATTTAAACCCTGTTATACACAATTAAATTTTATCATTTGATTTTTTTAATGTCAAATAATTTATCCGAAAAGCATAAAATTGCATGAATCTTCACGAAAGCTCTTATTATTTATAAATATTTTAACATACTTAAGTTGTTTTTCAAGAAAAAACAAAAGGGATACTATCCCTATTAAGAATAGCATCCCCATTTAAGATTACATAAAACACTAAACATAAAGTTTAGTCATGAAAACCTTTATTATTTACCTGCATATAAATCTACAAGTTTCTTTAAGTGCTCATAGCGTTCTTTAGATGTCTGCTCTGCTTTAGCAAATAATTCAGAAGCTTTCTCTGGATGGAACTTAACTAATGAAGCATAACGGTTCTCACCTTTTAAGAATTCTTGATAATCTCCAGTTGGCTCTTTGCTGTCTAAGATGAATGCATCTTTTCCTTCTGCAGCAAGTTCAGGATTATATCTGAAGTTGAACCAATATCCTGATTCAACAGCAAGTTTTTCTTCTGTCATTGCTTTGCTCATACCTTTCTTGATACCGTGGTTGATACATGGAGCATAAGCAATAATTAATGATGGTCCTGGATATGCTTCAGCTTCAGCAAGTGCTTTAACTGTCTGAGCCATGTTTGCACCCATAGCGATGTGTGCTACGTAAACATAACCATAACTCATAGCGATACCAGCTAAGTCTTTCTTCTTAGTTTCTTTTCCGCCTGCTGCGAATTGTGCAATAGCACCTGTTGGTGTAGCTTTTGAAGACTGTCCACCTGTATTTGAATATACTTCAGTATCAAATACCATTACGTTGATATCTTTTCCTGAAGCTAAGATGTGGTCAACTCCACCGAATCCGATGTCGTAAGCCCATCCGTCACCACCGAATACCCACTGAGATTTCTTAGCAAGGTAATCTTTTTCTTTTAAGATAGATTTAGCAGCTTCTGAGCCATCTTTTTCTAATGCATCAACTAATTTATCTGTTGCATCTTTGTTTGTGATACCACTTGCAAATGTTTCTACCCATTTGTCTGCTGCATCTTTAACTGCTGTGCTCTCTGAAGCTAATTTTTCAACTTCATCTTTTAATCTATCACGAATAGCTCTTTGAGCAAGTAACATACCGTAACCAAACTCAGCAGCATCTTCAAATAATGAGTTAGACCAAGCAGGACCTTGTCCTTTAGCGTTTACTGTATATGGTGTAGATGGTGATGAGTTACCCCAAATTGAAGAACAACCTGTTGCATTTGCAATATACATTCTATCACCAAATAACTGTGTAATTAATCTAGCGTATGGAGTTTCTCCACATCCACCACAAGCGCCTGAGAACTCAAGTAATGGTTTTTTGAACTGTGAACCTTTAACAGTTGTAATCTTGAATTTTTCAATAACTTCTTCTTTTTCTGGTAATGAAACACCATAATCGAAGAATTCTTGTTCAGCTTCATTTTCTTCAAATGATGCCATTGTAATAGCCTGAACTTTATCAGGACAAACATTTACACAAGATCCACAACCTGTACAGTCATATGCTGAAACAGTAATAGCAAATTTGTATCCTGGCATTGTATTTAAATCTTTAATTTGCATTCCTTCTGGAGCATTAGCAGCCTCTTCTTCTGTTAATGCAACTGGACGGATTGCCGCATGTGGACATACATATGCACATTGGTTACATTCGATACATTTTGTTGAATCCCATACTGGAACATCAGTAGCTACACCACGTTTTTCAAATGCAGCTGTACCTGATGGTGTGTAACCTGTTTCATATTTTTTAACAACAGATACTGGAATTGTATTACCCTGCTGTGCGTTAACTTTTGACTGAATTTCTTTAACGAAATCAACGGCATCTTTGCGGTCACCTTTAACTTCTTTAGAATAATCATCATCTGTGCAGTTCTTCCAGCTTTCTGGAACATCTACTTTAACATATGCTGTTGCACCTGCATCAATTGCTTCATGGTTCATACGTACAACGTTATCACCTTTTTTAGCATATGATCTTGTAGCTGCGTCTTTCATTAATTTAATAACTTCTTCTTCTGGAATTAATTTTGTTAATGAGAAGAATGCTGACTGTAAAACTGTATTGATACGTTTTCCAAGTCCAATTTCTTTACCAATTTTAACACCATCGATAATATAGAAGTTAATGTTATTTTCTGCGATGTATCTCTTAACCTGTCCTGGTAATTTTTCATCTAATTCATCTACAGACCACTGTGTATTGAATAAGAATGTACCACCTGGAACTAAGTCTTGTACCATGTTATATTTGTAAATATAAGCTGTACAGTGACAAGCAACGAAGTTAGCTTGTGAAATTAAATATGTTGATCTAATTGGTGTATGACCAAATCTTAAGTGTGAAATTGTTACACCACCTGATTTTTTAGAGTCATAATCGAAATATGCCTGAGCATACATATCTGTATTATCACCAATAATCTTGATTGAGTTCTTATTAGCACCTACAGTACCGTCTGCTCCAAGTCCCCAGAATTTACAGTTTGTTGTTCCTTCTGGTGTTGTAACTGGATTTTCTTTAACTTCAAGTGAAAGATTTGTAACATCATCAATGATACCAATTGTAAATCTTTCTTTTGAGTCATTATTGTATACTGCAACGATCTGTCCTGGTGTTGTATCTTTTGAACCTAAACCATAACGTCCACTAAATACTGGAACCTGATCAAATTTAGATCCTTTTAATGCTGCTACAACATCTAAGTATAATGGCTCACCTAATGAACCTGGCTCTTTAGTTCTATCTAATACTGAAATTCTCTTAACTGTATCTGGAATAGCTTCAATTAAAGCTTCTTTTACGAATGGTCTGTATAAACGAACTTTAACAACACCGACTTTTTCGCCTCTTGCCATTAAGTAATCAATTGTTTCATCAATTGTTTCGCAAACAGAACCCATTGCAATGATAACTTTTTCAGCATCAGCTGCACCATAGTAGTTAAATAATTTATAATCTGTTCCAATTTTTTCATTAACTTTATCCATGTACTCTTGTACGATTGCTGGTAATTCATCGTATGCTGTGTTACATGATTCTCTTGTCTGGAAGAAGATATCTGGGTTTTGAGCTGAACCCATCTGACATGGATGGTTTGGATTTAATGCACCTTTACGGAATGCATCAACCGCATCTAAATCTACCATATCTTTAAGATCTTCATAATCCCATGTTTCAATTTTCTGAATTTCATGAGATGTACGGAATCCATCAAAGAAGTTAATAAATGGAATTCTTCCTTTAATTGCTGCACAATGAGCTACTGGTGTTAAATCCATAACTTCCTGTACTGATGATTCACAAAGCATTGCAACACCTGTCTGACGGCAAGCATAAACATCTGAGTGATCACCGAAAATATTTAATGCATGAGAAGCTACGCAACGTGCAGATACATTAAATACACCTGGAAGTCTTTCTCCTGCTACCTTATATAAGTTAGGAATCATAAGTAATAATCCCTGAGATGCTGTATAAGTTGTTGTTAAAGCACCTGCTGCTAATGATCCATGAACAGTACCTGCTGCACCTGCTTCAGATTGCATTTCAGTAACTTGTACTGTCTGGCCAAAAATATTTTTTCTTCCTGCTGTTGCCCATTCATCTGTTGCTTCAGCCATTACAGATGATGGTGTGATTGGATAGATAGCTGCTACATCTGTATAAGCGTATGATACGTGAGCTGCAGCATGATTACCATCCATTGTTTTCATTGAACGTTTCATGTAAATCCTCCTACTCTTTATTAAACAAATGTCCAAAATTTTTGCATCGACCTTTCAATCGATCCCCTACATATAAATATAGACATTTTTTTAAAAAAAATCAAGCAAAACCACTATAATGGATTGTATTTTTTGAGATACTTTTTAGTTATTTTATATATATGTATTATTTTTTTGCAAAAGTTAATAGTGTAATTGCATATAAAGTGTGTTTTTTTATAATTTTTTTATAGTTGCTTTTTGGCATTTTTTTTAGTATTATATCATTTGAACATTAAATGATATGGTATATTTGTGCGAAATATAGAAGGCTTCATGTTTTTTATACATCTAGGACTCTATTTTTTTTGCACAAATTGAGATTATACTTTATATTTTTATTATTATATAGGAGAATTTAAAATTATGATTCAAACAAGTAACGTAACTCTACGTCTTGGTAAAAAGGCTCTTTTTGAAGAAGTTAACATCAAATTTACTGAAGGCAATTGTTATGGATTAATCGGTGCTAACGGTGCTGGTAAATCTACTTTTCTAAAAATATTATCTGGACAAATTGAACCTACTAGCGGTGAAGTAATTATCACTCCAGGTCAACGTCTTTCTTTCTTACAACAAGATCACTTTAAATATGACGACAAAATGGTTCTTGATACAGTAATCATGGGAAATACTCGTCTCTATGATATTATGAAAGAAAAAGAGGCTATTTATGCCAAAGAAGATTTTAGTGATGAAGACGGAATTCGCGCTAGTGAATTAGAAGCTGAATTTGCTGAAATGGATGGTTGGAATGCAGAAAGTGATGCCGCTACACTATTAAATGGTCTTGGTATTCCTTCAGAAGAACACTACACATTAATGAAAGATTTGCCTGGTGCTTCTAAAGTTAAAGTTTTACTTGCTCAAGCATTATTTGGTAACCCAGATATTCTTTTACTTGATGAGCCTACTAACCACTTAGACTTAGATGCAATTTCATGGTTAGAAGAATTCCTTATTAACTTTGAAAATACTGTAATTATTGTATCACATGACCGTTACTTCCTTAATAAAGTTTGTACAAATATTGCGGATCTTGATTATGGTAAAATTCAAATTTATGCTGGTAACTATGATTTCTGGTATGAATCAAGTCAGCTTATGATTCGTCAAATGAAAGAAGCTAATAAGAAAAAAGAAGAAAAAATCAAAGAATTACAAGAATTTATTTCTAGATTCTCTGCTAATGCTTCAAAATCTAAGCAAGCTACTTCTAGAAAGAAAGCTCTTGAGAAAATTCAGCTTGATGAAATTAGACCTTCTAGCCGTAAATATCCTTACATTGATTTTAGACCAAATAGAGAAATCGGTAATGAAGTTCTTACAGTTGACGGAATTTCAAAAACAATTGATGGTGTTAAAGTTTTAGATAACATTTCATTTATCGTTGGACATGATGATAAAATTGCTTTTGTTGGCGGTAACGAATTAGCAAAAACAACTTTATTTAAAATCCTTGCAGGTGAACTTGAACCAGATGAAGGTTCTTATAAATGGGGTGTGACAACAAGCCAGTCTTACTTCCCTAAAGACAATACAGAAATCTTCGATACAGATTCTGTAATCGTTGATTGGTTAACACAATTCTCTGAAGTTAAAGAAGCAACTTATGTACGTGGCTTCTTAGGACGTATGCTTTTTGCTGGTGAAGATGGTGTTAAAAAGATGCGTGTATTATCCGGTGGTGAAAAAGTTCGTGTACTTCTTTCTCGTATGATGATTGAAGGAAGCAACGTTTTAATGTTTGATGAACCTACTGACCACTTAGACATGGAATCAATCACTGCATTAAATAATGGTATGATTAAATTCCCTGGTGTTATCTTATTCTCAAGCCGAGATCACCAAGTTGTTCAGACAACAGCTAACCGTATTATTGAATTCTTACCTAACGGTAGCATGATTGATAAAGTTACAACTTACGATGAATATCTTGAAAGTGATGAAATGGCTAGAAAACGTCAGGTATTCTCAGTTGAAGAATCTGAAGATTAATTTATAAAATTTCGTTATAAATTTTATTTATAAATATTATATTAAAAAATAAGGAGGGATCTTATTGTATTGTATATACGATAAAATCTCTCCTTTTTCATATTAAATTTATATTAAAAAACAAATCACTATATCATAATTACGTTTCATAATTACTTTTCATAATTACTTTTCATAATTATTTTTCATAATTAAATTACAAAATTAAATAACGAGCCAGTGTTATAATTGTTATTATATGCGCCATTTATATTATAAGTGTTTGATTTATTGGCTTCATTTTTTGCATTCATCTCTATCATTGATGCATTTAATCTTGTACTGTAACCATAAGAAGCATTATCTGCAAATAATAATTTTAGAGTATCCTTATCTGCTTTTTTTAAAACATCCTCATCAATCTTTAAAGTTTTATCTTCATTTACAGTTATACCAACTTTACTTAATAATTTTTCATTTGATTTAGTCGTAGTAATCATGTTTTCAAAAGATTTTTCTACAGTTGATGATTTAATATCGGATTTTTCTTTTACTAAATCATTATACTTATTTACAAAATCTTTTACTTTATCAAATGTTTTATCCGTATCATCATATAATTTTTTGTCAATATTTAACTCTTTTGCAGAATTAATAAGATCATTTGCCTTCTTTTCAACTTCAGCGATAGTCTTATTAGATTCTTTTGAAGTTGAAGTACTAGTTTTACTTTCTTTACTAGGATTGAGAGACTCTTTAATCCTTGCTAAAGTGTCCGTATCCTCTAAGTTAAGTTTTCTAGTATTTTTATTGCCACCAATTTCTTTTATGTATGAATTAATTAATTGTCTATAATTACCTGATTTAACTGTACTGTAATCACTTGATAATTTATAAATGTTAGACATAAAATTATTTGTTTGATTACTAGAAAATAACATACCTATTGATTGACTATTAAACCCAGTTACTATTGCCATAAATTCACCCCCTTTGGCATATAATAGCGCACTATCCTATTACAAAACTCTATATCGACTTGCTCATATGTTTTTTAAACCTCATAATCAATGTTTTCTATTTGCCAATCAATTGGTTTAATTCCATTTTTTTCTAAAAATTCATTTGTTTGACTAAAATGTTTACATCCAAAAAAACCTCTATATGCAGATAATGGACTTGGATGTGGAGCCTTTAATACCAAATGTTTAGGATTTGTTACCATTTTTTCTTTCATTTGTGCTGGTCGTCCCCACAATAAAAATACAACTGGGTCATCTTTTTCATTTACAGCTCTAATTATTGCATCCGTAAATTCTTCCCAGCCATGGCCTTTATGTGAATTTGCTTGATGAGCTCTTACAGTCAAAACAGTATTCAACATTAAAACTCCTTGTTTTGCCCATTTTTCAAGAAAACCATTATTAGGAATATAGCAACCTAAATCTGTATTTAATTCTTTATAAATATTTTGCAGTGATGGTGGAATATCCCTTTGTTCTGGTAAAACTGAAAAGCTAAGACCATGTGCTTGCATTTCGTTATGATAAGGATCTTGTCCTAATATTAGTACCTTTACATCTTTTAATGGTGTTAAATGTAACGCATTAAAAATATCTTCTGCAGGTGGATAAATTGTTTGAGTTTTATATTCTTCTAAAACAAATTTATATAATTCCTTATAGTAATCCTTTTTGTATTCTGTTTCTAAAACATTTTGCCAATCATTTGTAACTTTCATTTAAAATTTATAACCTAAAATGTTATATCTCCTTCCTATAATCTAACAGATATTCCCTTTTTTGCTAAATATTCTTTCAAATCCTTTATTTCTAACTCCTTATAGTGAAAAAGTGAAGCTGCAAGCACAGCATCTGCTTTTCCATCCTCAAATGCATCATAAAAATGTTCGTTTGTACCTGCACCGCCTGATGCAATAACTGGAATTGAAACATTTTCAGCTATGGTTCTTGTTAACTCGATATCATAACCATTTTTAGTTCCATCACAATCCATACTTGTAAGAAGGATTTCTCCAGCACCTAATTCATCTACTCTTTTGGCCCATTCAACAGCATCTAATCCTGTATCAACTCTTCCACCATTTTTATAGACATTCCAACCTCTTTTGTCTTCTCGTCTTCTTGCATCTATCGCCACTACTACACACTGACTTCCAAAGCGTTCAGCTGCTTGTGAAATTAAATCTGGATTATTTATTGCTGCTGAATTTATTGAAATTTTATCTGCTCCCTCTCGAAGTAAAGCGTTAAAATCCTCAACAGTTCTTATTCCGCCGCCGACTGTAAATGGTATAAACACATTTGAAGCCACCTTAGATACCATATCAATTACAGTATTCCTATTATCTGATGACGCTGTAATATCCAAAAAAACTAATTCATCGGCTCCAGCCTTATCATAAACTTTTGCAATTTCAACTGGATCCCCAGCATCTTTTAAATTAACAAAATTAACTCCTTTTACTACTCTTCCATCTTTTACATCTAAACATGGAATTATCCTTTTCGTAAACATATTATTCCCTCGTATTATATAGTAGTAGTTTTTAGAGACCCTCTCCAAGGTCTTTATAACTATTCAGTCATAGTCTTTTCTTTACCTTTTCTATAGGTTCGACTATGATGTTTAGGATGCTGTGGATTGGTTATTATTTCCTACCACTTGATGGTTTAAGAAAGGCTCCAACCACAGTCTCTTTGTTCATTTGTTAATCAGTTAGATACCGCATGACGGTTTATTTAGAACGAGGTTACAATCGCAAAGAGCACCCTGTGGTTCTAAAACAGCATTAATAC
>NZ_FOGW01000051.1 GCF_900111325.1 Lachnobacterium bovis | reverse complement strand
ATAAAACTATCTTCAAAAGAAAAACGTACCAAGGGTATTGGAACGGATGCGGTTATGGCAATTATGCGTTATGCTTTTGATGAATTGGGGTTAAATAGATTAGATGTCAATATGTTTACTAGCAATGAGCCATCAAAAAGGTTATATAAAAAATGTGGATGGTCCGAAGAATGAGTTAGAAGGGAGTATGTTTACAAAAAAGGAGGTTATAGAGATCTTACAGTAGGAGGAATTCTTGCCGCAGATTATTATAAGCTAATTGAAGAAAATAATTATTGGGAGCAATAGGAAGAAGACCGAATAACAATTCTGCATTGGGATAATGAAAAAATGGGATAGTTTCTTAAAATGAAACTATCCCATTTTTACGAGCTTCATACTTTCTTACACATTTTTTACACTCTAAGTTTTCATGCAACAATTCTCCGCATGCGCAGACCCATCCTTTTTGTTGGGCTGGAACTCCAAGCATTAGAGAATAATCTGGAACATCACATGTCACAACTGCGCCGGCACCTATCAGAGCACATTTTCCTAATGGAATTGTAACAAGAGAGAAGGAAAGCTGACACGTCTACATCACAGTCTGCATTTGTAATGTTCCATCCTAATTTAGCTTGGATAGAAGTTAAAGAAGTATTTAGACATTGTTTGTGGAACGCATTAATGAAACAATCAATAGGATCATCGGCAGCAGAACAGTGGGCTACAGCTCATGAATATAATTCTAGTGGGATTGACAAAACTATGGATTTGCATAACAATAGAGATGGCGATTTATTCAGGTCGCTGTCTCTTAGTTTACAAGGCAGAGAGGAATGAATTTTCAAGAATGAAAAAGAAGAAAATTGTCATAAGTATATTGTTCTCAATATACGCGGTATTAGGATGTAGTTATATTTATTTTTCGGACGGAAAATTAAACAAAATACTATCAACAAAATTTGGATTTGCTCAATTGTATTCTTTTTCTACATTGATAGGATTTATTGTAATTGTTTTTTCGATATTGATGATATTAATCTCAATATTTAGAAATAGCTTTAAATTAAAAATTGATGTAGCAAATTTAATTTTAATGTTCACTGTAGTTCTTTCTTTATCTTTTGTTCTTTTTGGAATGGACAATAAAAAAATCGAAGAAAAACATATAGACAAGAGAACAATAAAATTGGTTGAATGGAATGTAGCGGATAATATAAATGAGAAAAATATTCAAGATATTTTTGGTAAATTTGATGCTGATATAGCAGTATTTCCAGAACTTGAGGGATATGAAAAAGGAGATAAATCTAATAGAAGATTGGTAGATTTATTTGAAAAAGCTAATGTTGATTTTAAAAAGTATGGGGCATATATATCAGAGCCAACAGAGGGAAGTATTGCTCCTGTTACCGTTGTGATAAAGAAAACTTTTGGAAATTATAACATATATAAGGAAACTCCTATGACAAGATTTGGAACGGTGCATTTATCATCAACATCAAAAAATAATCCACCTATCATAGGATTGCACACAGCACCACCACTTCCAGGATTAATGAGTATGTGGAAAAGAGATTTGGATTTGATTGCAGATATTTCTAAAAATAATCCAGATTCAATTATAATAGGCGATTTTAATGCGACGATGAAGCATGGTAGTCTTAATGAAATTAAAAGACATATAGATGCTTTGGAATATGCTCCAAAATTCAATTCAGGAACATGGAACATCAATATTCCCTCAATTTTCCGAACAAGAATAGACCACATTTTAATACCGACTAACAAATATAAAGTGAAAAGATTAGAGATTAAAAATTATCCAAACTCAGATCATTTATGTGTGTTTATAGAAATACAAGAACAAGGAAACTAAAACTATAATTACATTATAGAGATGGCGATTAAGAATAAATCTTAGTCGCTTTTTTAGTGCTTGGAATTTGGGGTTGGAATCTCATTTAATTATGCTATAATGGATTGTGTTCGATTTAATTTAAAACATTTGAATAAAGACAAGGAACATTTTGTTGAAGGATCTGATAATCCGACTGCATTAGAGCCCAAAGAACTTTTAGTAGAAGTCGTTGGAGACTATGGTCAGAAGTTTACATTTGATTATTATCAAGATGGTAAACTAAAGAGTGTAACTGATGAATTGGGAAGAAGTTCTACATATAAATATACAGAAGGATATTTAACAGAAGTTACAAGACCAGATGGACAATCTTTTAAGTATACATATGATGTACATGGGAAATTTAGAACCGTAGAGAACCCACGAGAATTAGCCAAGGTTGCAAATGAGTGTGAAAATGCAAATAAGTTACAAAGAAGTTATATAGTGATAGATGTTATTCAAGATATAACGCAGCTATATAAAGATGAAATGAAAATAGATGAATTAGATATTCTTTCAGATGCAATTGATTGGGGAATAGTTCCAATAGTTGCAGCAGATACAAGGTTTGGTATAAGAACAGGCAAGCTAGTAGATAAGCTTCAAGTACTAAAAAATGGAATCATCTTAGGAGATGCCACAGCACAGATGATTTTTGAAGTTGGAAGAATGAGAGAGCATAACAAAGATGTTCATTTTGGATATCAAATGCAACCGACAGGAATAAGAAAAATAATGTTAGCAGATGAGATCTAGAAAGGAGAAGACGATGGCAGATGTTTTAGAAATTAGTCAAAATGATGTCCAAGAGGAAAACACTAAGATTAAAAAAGTAGGAAACTTTATTAATGATAAAAAAATAAAATTAAAAGACAAAGTTTCAAACATTGAAATAGCAAAAGAAATGAGTGAATTAGT
>NZ_FOGW01000001.1 GCF_900111325.1 Lachnobacterium bovis | reverse complement strand
ACTTGGTTTCCCTTCGGCTCCAAACCTTAAGTTCTTAACCTTGCCAACAACAATAACTCGCCGGACCGTTCTACAAAAAGTACGCAGTTCAACTTTCGTTGTTCCACAGCTTGTAAACACAGGGTTTCAGGTTCTCTTTCACTCCCCTCCCGGGGTTCTTTTCACCTTTCCTTCACAGTACTATGCGCTATCGGTCACTAAGTAGTATTTAGGCTTACGGGGTGGTCCCCGCTCTTTCCATCAAGGTTTCTCGTGTCTCGATGTACTCTGGATCCCGTCTTGTCTCCTTCGCTTCGCTTACGGGGCTTTCACCCTCTTTGGCTTGATTTCCCAATACAATTCTGCTCACTCTGTCGAATCAATTATACGGTCCGAACCCCAGCATGCACGCACACTGGTTTGGCCTCTTTCGCTTTCGCTCGCCGCTACTCACAAAATCGATGTTTCTTTCTCTTCCTCCGGCTACTTAGATGTTTCAGTTCACCGGGTTCCCTTCCATACACTATTTTATTCACATATGGATATCTAACTTTTGTTAGATGGGTTCCCCCATTCAGACATCTGCGGATCTTTAGTTATTTGCACTTCCCCGCAGCTTTTCGCAGCTTATCACGTCTTTCGTCGGCTCTTAGTGCCAAGGCATCCACCCTGCGCTCTTTTTTGCTTGACCTTCATATCTCTTTTGATATGCGTCCTCTTTCGATGC
>NZ_FOGW01000019.1 GCF_900111325.1 Lachnobacterium bovis | reverse complement strand
ACTGACCATCATTGATCCCTGCATTAAATGCAACAGATTTACAGGATTTACCAGTAATGACTTGAGATACAAGTTTTAACTTTTCCTCTGGTGTCCAATATTTATTTTGACTTTTGTGCCTTAAGACAGTAGGTCCATTAGCATCCTCAATTCTTGTCCATCTTCTAATTTGGTGTTGAAATTCTTCTTTGGTGATACCATCGGGAATATCTGGCAGAATTCCTTTCCGATACATTTCCACACATTTTCTTTTGAATTCATAACTATAACGCATAAAAATAACCCTCCTTACTGAACTTTACATTGTCCAGTAAAGAGGGTACATATCAAGTTTTCTCAATAACAGGGCTTTTTCTAATAAGTATTATGCTTTATGTATAACTTCTAATATTTCCTTAACTTGATTTTGTGTCAGTTGACCAGGAGCACTCTGTTTTTCCATTGTAGCAAAAGTTAAAACTGAGCCAAACACTTCCCCCATTAAGCGCGATACAACACCTAATTTTCCCATAGAAATTGTAATAACTGGTCTATCTGGATATTCATCTTTGATATCGCATGTAAATTTAAGTAATTTAACAACATCATTGGAATTCTGTGGCATAACAGCAATTTTTACCACATCAGCTTTTGTATTATTTAATTCTTCAAAAATATTCTTCAATACTTGTTCATTTGGTGTTTCATTGAATTCATGATGAGAAATAATTACTTTTTTTCCACTTTTTTGAATTCGTTGCACTTCAGCGTTCGCCAATTTCATAGAAAAACATTCCATATCAATAAAGTCAACTGTTTCTGATTCAACCGCCACGTTATATAATTTCATTAAATTTGTTTCATCTAATTCAATTTCTCCTCCTTGAGGCTTTGTTCTAACGGTATAAATAAATAACATATTCTCTGTATAATCTTTAACAGCCTCTAGAACGTCTTTAATTTCAGCAAGGCTATTATATTCCTCAAAGAAATCAACTCTCCACTCTACAGCTTCTGTATTGTTATTCATACATTCCTTTATAGTGGAAATAATATCTGCTTTTCCCCTTTCAACAATCGGTACACATATTATTGGCACCTCATGATTTCCCTTTAGTATTTTATCCATCAAGGCTTTTTTTACATCGTTCATACTGATTTATTCACTCCTTTTTATTTTAGGATATTATTTTACCAAATTTCTTTTATTGCATAAATTGAAATAAGCTAATAAGCCAGAAACTGTTTTAGAGTCTTGAATTTTACCAGAATATATTAAATCTTCTAGTTCTTCTCTAGTATACACCTCTACATCGATTTCTTCTTCTTCATCTAAATTTTGTTCCCCATTTAGGAAAATATTTTCTGCAAGATATACATCTATAAATTCATCACAAAAAGCAACTGTCGATTTTAATTTTAATAATGGTGAAATTTCATCTGAACTATATCCTGTTTCCTCTTCAAGCTCTCTTTTAGCAGTATAATATGTGTCTTCCGTCAAACTATCTCTGCATCCTGCTGGCAATTCAATCGTTTCTCTATCTAAGGCTGGACGGTATTGTCTGACTAAAAGTACATCACCATTTGGTAAAACTGGAACAACACAAGCAGCTCCCATTCTATGCGATACAAAATCCCATTTTTCTTTTTTTCCGTTATCTAATTCCATTGTGTCTGCATAAATATCTAAAATAGAACCTTTATACACCAATTCTCTATTTACTCTCTTTACTTTATAATCCTTCTTTTTATTCATTTTATCTTCCTCCTATATATCGTGTAAATAAGCATTTTAACTAATTTTATAATATAAAAATAAAATGCCAGTAGTCATGACAACTACTGGCATAAATTTCAAATTCTACTTTGCATAATCGGTAACTCTAGATTCACGAATAACATTAACTTTAATCTGTCCAGGATATTCTAATTCATCTTCAACCTGTTTTGAAATATCCCTAGCCATAAGTACCATATCTGCATCGCTAACTTGTTCAGGAACAACCATAATTCTAATCTCTCGACCTGCTTGAATTGCAAATGATTTCTCTACACCCTTATATCCGTTTGCGATATCCTCTAACTGTTTTAACCTATTAGAATATGTTTCTAATGTTTCACGTCTTGCACCTGGTCTAGCTGCGCTAATTGTATCAGCAGCTTGTACTAAACATGCAATCAATGATTCGGCCTCAACATCCCCATGATGAGCTTCTACCGCATTTATTACTAATGCTGACTCTTTGTATTTCTTACAAAGTTCAGCGCCTAACTGTACGTGAGATCCTTCCATCTCATGATCAACTGCTTTACCAATATCATGTAATAAACCAGCTCTCTTTGCTAAACGTACATCCTCTCCTACTTCTGAAGCTAATAGTCCTGCTAACTGAGCCACTTCAATCGAATGTTTCAAAGCATTTTGTCCATAACTTGTTCTAAACTTCATCTTACCAAGTAGTCGAACTAACTCTGGATGAATGCCATGAACACCAACTTCTAATACTGCACTTTCTCCAGCTTCATGAATCATTTGATTTACTTCTTTTTTAGCTTTTTCAACCATTTCTTCAATTCTTGCTGGATGAATTCGTCCATCTACAATTAACTTTTCTAAGGCAATTCTTGCAACTTCACGTCTGATAGGATCAAACGCTGATAATATTACAGCCTCTGGTGTATCATCGATAATTAAATCAACACCTGTCATTGTTTCTAAGGTTCTAATATTACGTCCCTCACGACCAATAATTCTACCTTTCATTTCATCATTAGGTAACTGAACAACAGAAATTGTTGTCTCAGCCACATGATCTGCTGCACATTTTTGAATTGCTGTTATAACATATTCTTTTGCCTTTTTTCCTGCTTCTTCTTTTGCTTGAGATTCCATTTCCTTGATAATCTTCGCAGTATCAAGTTTAACGTCCTCTTCGATGGTTTTTAAGAGATATTCTTTTGCTTGTTCAGAGGTTAATCCGGAGATTCTTTCAAGTTCCTGTATTCTTTGTTCATTTAGCTTAGCAATCTTTTCCTTTTGCTTTGCCAATTGTTCTTCCTTAGCGTTAAAACTCTGCTCGCGGTTTTCCATAGCTTCAAGCTTCTTGTCAAGGTTTTCTTCCTTTTGATTAATTCGTCTTTCATTTCTTGAAATTTCAGAACGTCTTTCCTTGATTTCTTTATCAAGTTCGTTCTTTGTACGAATTGATTCTTCCTTAACTTCAAGCATAGCCTCTCGTTTCTTCTCTTCTGCAGACTTAACTGCATTATCAATTATTTCACGAGCTTGCTCTTCAGCACGATTTAATGTTGAATCAGCTGAATTTTTTTGATGCCATGATGATACAAACCATACCAATGCTGCGGTAAGAACAAACGTCACGATACCCACTATAATCGTCGACACAGGAGCACCTCCCTTATTAAATTTTCATTGTACATATAACAAAATAAAACTTTCAATGTCATAACTTACAACACTTAAATTTTATCCTTTTTGTACACTTCTGTCAAGCAAATAGACTCTTTCAAAGCAAATTTTGTAGTTAATCATAATAAATATTATCTTTTTTCATCATTTTTAACACATTTGAGCTTTTAAATCCTTTTCTCATTAAAAAAGAATATACTCTATTAAATTCCTTAGCATCTGCCCCTTCTGGATTAAACTGTTTTTTTTCAAGCAATTTTTTTATTTGTTCCATTTCATTATCTTGATAATATTCCTCAAGAACATCATTAATAATTTCTCTGCCGACTCCCTTAGCTTGAAGATCACACTTTATTTTTTGTTTACTTCGTGTTTCATTATAAAACATGACATAATTTTGGGCATATCTCATATCATCTAAATAATGATAGCTATAAAGATAATTAATTGCTATATCTATGCATTCTTCAGGATACATATTTTTCTTAAGTTTATTCCTGATTTCGCATTCGGTTCTATCACACTTTTCTAAAAGATGCATCGCTCTTTTAGTTGCTCTCTTTCCCAGAAATTCTTCAAAAAAAACAACTTGTTGTTCTTCGTCTAATGTTTTTCCTTCTGAGAGCGAAAAAGCTTTAATATCCCCCTTATAGAGTTCCACAACGACACCATTATCAAATCTTACTTTATATTTCTTTTGAGAAACGGGCATTATCGACTCTACACTAATCTGATTCATTATTTATTATCCTTTACTGTAGTATCTTCAGCTGTTTTTTTATTTGAATCTTTTTTTTCTTTATTATCTGCTTGTTCTAATTCGTCTGATTCTTCCTCATCATTATTGAAATAATGTTCTCTAACCTTAGCTTCAATCATGTCTCTAAATTCAGGATTCTCTCTTAGGTATGTCTTGGCATTTTCTCTTCCTTGTCCAATTTTCTCACCTTCATATGAGTACCATGCTCCTGATTTTGTAATGATATCAATATTTGCGGCCAAATCAAGAATATCTCCTTCTTTAGAAATTCCTTGGCCAAACATTATATCAAATTCAGCTTCTTTAAATGGTGGTGCAACTTTATTTTTTACAATTTTAACTCTTGTGTGGTTACCTATAACTTCACCTGCTTGCTTTAATGTTTCAACTCTTCTAACATCTAAACGAACAGATGAATAAAATTTCAATGCACGTCCACCTGTTGTTGTCTCAGGATTTCCAAACATGATACCAACTTTTTCTCTTAATTGGTTAATAAAAATAACTGTACATTTTGATCTACTAATTACACCTGTTAATTTTCTTAAAGCCTGTGACATAAGTCTTGCCTGTAAACCAACGTGTGAATCACCCATATCTCCATCTATTTCAGCTTTAGGAACTAATGCAGCAACTGAATCGACGATTACTATATCAACTGCTCCTGAACGTACCATTGTCTCAGTGATTTCAAGAGCTTGTTCTCCGTTATCTGGTTGAGAAATATATAAATTATCTATATCAACACCAATGTTCTTAGCATAAGCTGGATCTAAAGCATGCTCTGCATCAATAAAGCCTGCAATACCACCACGTTTTTGAACTTCTGCAACGCAATGTAATGCAACCGTTGTTTTACCAGATGATTCTGGGCCATATACTTCGATAATTCTTCCCTTTGGAAGTCCTCCAACTCCTAATGCTATATCTAAACTTAAAGAACCAGTTGGAACTGCTTCTACATTCATGTTTGCAGCATTCTCACCTAGTTTCATAATAGAGCCTTTACCATATTGTTTTTCAATTTGTGAAATTGCGGCATCTAGTGCCTTTAATTTATCTTCTTTTGCCATTTTGCTTCTCCTTTTTTCAAACTAATGTTCGTTTTTAATATTATATTATTTTCTTGTTTCTGTCAAGTGTTTCTATGACCAAAATTGAACCCTTTATATTTCACCTTATATAAAATATAATCTATAAAATATAATCTATAAACTATAAACTATAAAATATAAAATATAAAATATAATCTATAAACTATAAACTACAAAATATAATTTATAAACTATAAAATACAAAATATAATTTATAAACCACGAAATACAAAACATGAAAAACTGATACCTTCAATTTAACTATTAATTTTTAACATTAATTATTTTATCATTTAATTTTCTATATTTTTACTTTGGAATTTAATTTAGAATTATAAATAAAAATAAGACTATTATATATCTAAGAATAAAAATAACTCATCTCGAAATGATTACATAAGTGATTAAACGATTCAAATTTTAAAATTAATTCTTAAATCAAAAATCACTTGACTTGTATCATAATATCGTGATTCTGATATTTTGTCAATATTTTTATTTACTTTCATCTACTCTTTTTATCACCATTTACTAGTATAACACATGTTCGTTTATTTTGCAAACATAAGTTTTTATTTAATAAAAAATAGCGATTCAGCCTAGACTTCCTCGCTATTTTTTTAAAGTTTTATTAATTTTGTACAGATATGGCAAAACAATTCTTGCCATATAACTTTTAATATATTTATAGAGCATAACAGCTTCCTTGCTCTATACACCCTATTATAAAGAATAAAATAGTTGCAAACATTATTATTTAGTTTTTAGAAAACTCTTCTAGAACTAAGCCTTCATTTCTATCTAATGTCATTCCAATGCTCCACTCATTAACGAATAGAAGTAATGGACGATCTTTCATATCTTTTACTTTTTTCATATCTGATGTACCAGATAAAGTATCCATATTAACTTCTTTCGGATTACCAATCCAACGAATATACTCATATGGTAATGTTTCTAATCTAATATCAACATTGTATTCATTCTTAAGTCTAAATTTAAGAACATCAAATTGAAGTACACCTACAACACCTACAATGATTTCTTCCATTCCACCTTTATATTCTTGGAAAATCTGAATGGCACCTTCTTGTGCAATTTGAGTTACACCTTTAACAAATTGTTTTCTCTTCATAGAATCTACTAATGAACATCTTGCAAAATGCTCAGGTGCAAAAGTTGGAATACCTTCAAAAGAAAATTTATCTTTTGCTGTTGTTAAAGTATCACCAATTGAATAAATACCAGGATCAAAAATACCTATAATATCTCCAGCATAAGCTTCTTCAACAATTTTTCTTTCATCCGCCATCATTTGTTGTGGTTGGGAAAGTTTAACCTTTTTATTTCCACCTTGAATATGTGTAACTTCCATTCCTGCATTAAATTTACCAGAACAAATTCTCATAAAAGCAATTCTATCTCTATGATTCTTATTCATATTAGCCTGAATTTTAAATACGAATGCTGAGAAATCTTCGTTAAATGGATCAATTAATCCTTTATCAGAATTTCTTGCTAATGGAGAATATGTCATATTTAAAAAGTGCTGTAAAAATGTTTCGACACCAAAGTTTGTTAATGCTGATCCAAAAAATACTGGTGAAAGCTCACCTTTTGATACTTTTTCAATATCAAATTCAGCACCGGCTCCATCTAATAATTCAATATCCTCAAGTAATTTTTCTTTAAATTCTTTTCCAATTTCCTCTTCAAGTGCTAGATCATCAATATCAATCTCTTTTTCTGTACCCTCTTTTGTACCTTTTAAAGTATCAGAGAAAGTCATCACTTTTCTAGTTTCACGATCATATACACCTTTAAACTGTTTTCCTGAACCAATTGGCCAGTTTACAGGACAAGTCTCTATTCCAAGTTCGTTTTCGATATCCTCTAACAAATCAAAAGTATCATTTGCATCTCTATCCATTTTGTTGATAAAAGTAAAAATTGGGATATGTCTCATAACACAAACTTTGAATAATTTTCTTGTTTGTGCCTCAACACCTTTGCTAGCATCAATAACCATTACTGCAGAATCTGCAGCCATAAGTGTACGATATGTGTCCTCCGAGAAATCTTGATGTCCTGGTGTATCAAGAATATTTATACAATATCCACCATAATTAAATTGTAAAACCGATGATGTAACTGAAATACCTCTTTGTTTTTCAATTTCCATCCAATCTGATACAGCATGTCTTGCTGTAGCCTTTCCTTTTACGGATCCAGCTAAATTAATAGCTCCTCCGTATAAAAGGAATTTCTCTGTCAATGTTGTTTTACCAGCATCTGGATGCGAGATTATGGCAAATGTTCTTCTTTTTTCAATTTCACTTCTTAAATTACTCACAATATCCTCCGAACCACATTTGATATTACTTATTTACTACATTCTTTCAGGAGCAGAAAAACCTAATACATCAATACACTTCTCTAATACATCTTTTGTAAGTAATAATAAAGCAATATATGATGTTTTAATTTTTTCATCTTCTTCAGCTAAAATTTTATTGTTGTGATAAAAACTATTAAATGCATTAGCTAATTCATAAATAAATGCACAAATTTTATGTGGAGCAACCTCCTCATATGCATTTTCCATTACAGCATTAAATTTAATAAGAGATAACATTAAATCTTTTTCAGATTTAGAATGAGCACCCATAATATTTGATGCACAATCTCTTGCATTTTTATTTTCTGCGTTATATTTAGATAAAATTGATTTAATACGTACAATTGTATATAAAATATATGGACCAGTATTTCCTTCAAAAGAAATAAATCTGTCTATATCGAAAATATAATCTTTACTTGCTTGATTTGATAAATCACCGTATTTAATTGCTGCAAGAGCAACTTCTTGAGCGATTTTCTTTGCATCATCTTCATTAAAGTCAATATCTTCTTTGTTCTTTTTGTTTTCAATGATTTTATTATACATTTGATCATTAATACTCTTTAAAAGATACTCTAAACGCATAACTCCACCTTCACGTGTTTTGAAAGGCTTACCATCTTTACCGTTCATAGTACCAAATCCTAAGAACTTAAGATCTGTTTCTGAAGGAACGATTCCTGTCTTTTTAGCACATCTGAATACTTGTGTAAAGTATAATTCTTGTCTCTTATCAACTACATAAATTAATTTTGATGGATTATAATCTTTCATTCTCCATACCATTGTAGCAAGATCAGTTGTATTATATAATGACGCACCATCTGATTTAAGAATCATACAAGGTGGAACTTCTTTAGTATCTGTTTCTTCTTTAACATCTACTACTAAAGCGCCATCACTTAAATAAGCGAATCCGTCATCTTTCATTTTTTTTACCATATCAGCAATGTATGGTTGAGCATCAGATTCACCTTTCCATAAATCAAAAGAAACATTTAATTTCTCATAATTTTTCTTTAAATCTGATACAGATACATCTAAAATATGTTTTAATAATGCTCTGTAGCCTCTTCTTCCATTTTGTAATTCAAAAGTTGCCTGCATAGCAGCTTCTTTGTATTCTGGATTTTCTTTTGATTTTCCACTAGCTGTTGGATAAATTTCTTCTAATTCTGAAATTGTAAAAGGTGGCTCTGTTGGATATTCACCATTATATGCCTCATCAAAATACACTAATTCTGGTTTACGAAGTTTTAGCTCAGTGATGATTAATCCCATCTGAAGTCCCCAGTCACCTAGGTGTACATCACCAATTACAGTATTACCCATAAATCTTGCTAAACGTTTAACACTTTCTCCGATAACAGCTGAACGAAGATGACCGACATGAAGAGGTTTAGCCACGTTTGGTCCGCCGTAATCAACCATAATTGTTGAAGGATTAGATACTTTATCACATCCTAATCTTTCTTCGTCTTGTTGCATTTTATTTAAATAATCTGCCAAATAATCATTATTTAATTTCAAATTCAAAAATCCTGGTTTAACGGACTCAACCTCAGAAAACATATTGTTTCCTTCTAATTTTTCCGCCACCTTATCTGCAATCATAAAAGGTGCACAATGATATTCTTTAGCTGCTGCCATTGCACCATTACATTGATATTCACATAAATCCGGTCTGTTAGATAATGTGACTTTACCATATTTTGAATCATAGCCAGCTTCAACAAAAGCTTTAACTACTTCTTCTGAAATTAAATCTATAATCTTAACCATTTTGGCCTCCTAATTTTTTGAATTTTTACATACTTTTCTTATTTTACTATACCTATAAAAGTATTGTCAACGAAAGAAATTTGATTTTAATTTTTATTTTTTATCTTTTAATATTAAAGCTCTATTTTATTTTCATCCCAATTCTTTTATTTGACCTAAAAAAAGTAAACGTTGCCAATAATTAGCAACGTTTACTTTACTACCATTAATTTATTTTGTCAAATCCAAACCTTTTTACCTATCCCATTTATCACACAATGCTTTTATCTGATCTGCAAACTTAGCTAAATCCTTATTTGCTACGCCTTCGTTTTTCACTATAACCGCCATTAAACGCTCACCCATTGCAACAAGTCTTGCAAATACTTGTGATGAATAAGAATGCTCTTTCTTCTTCTCGCTCGTTTTTGCTTTGATTTTCTGACCTTTTTTTACACATTCTCCCGTTATTAAATCATATGTATCACCACTATATGGTGCTATTGCATCAAGGCATACTTCTCGCTTGAGAGTATCTGCAAAAATATCTGTCACTTGATCTTGACCATGAACAATGAATACTTTTTTAGGACGCCCTTCATCAAAATGGCTAATCCATTCTACCAAATGTTTTTTATCAGCATGACCGCTTATGCCCGGCAAATTAAGTATTCTTGCTTTTACATCAATTTCTTCTCCAAACAATCTAACTTTTTGTACGCCATTTAGAAGGCTATATCCTAAAGTTCCTGGAACTTGATAACCTACAAAAACAATTGTCGATTCCTCACGCCATAAATTATGTTTCAAATGATGTCTTATTCGTCCCGCCTCACACATTCCTGATGCAGATATTATTACTTTAGGATTATCAATAAAATTTATTGCTTTTGAATCATCACTTGTCGTTGCAATCTTTAACTGTGGAAATTTAAGTGGATTTATACCTGAAAGTATTAAATTTCTCGCCACATCATTAAAACAATCAGCAACATTTTTATGAAAAATATTTGTTGCTTCAATTGCAAGTGGACTATCAATATATACTTCAAAATCTTGGTATTCTGGCAAAATATTTTCGGTTTTTACTCTTCTTAAAAAATACAATAATTCTTGTGTTCTACCAACAGCAAATGCAGGAATAACAACATTTCCACCTTTATCAAATGTATCTTTTATAACTTTAGCAAGTGCATATGCATAGTCAATTGAAATTTGATGATTTCTATTTCCGTAGGTAGATTCCATTACAACATAATCTGCAGATGTTATATATTCTGGATTTTTAATCAACGGCCTATTTCCGCTTCCGATATCCCCTGAAAAAACAATTTTTTTAGTGATAAATCTTTCATTTTCAAATAAATCTTGTACATATTTATTTTTATCTTCTTCTGTAATCCACATTTCTATTGATGAAGAACCTAATAAATGTCCTGCATCTATGAATCTTACTTCTAAGCCGTCCGTAATATGTATTTTTTCATTATATTCACATGGAACAAAAAAATCCATAACTCCAACAGCATCTTCTATTGTATACATTGGAATTACTCGCTCTTTACCAGCTCTTTTTGCTTTTCTATTTTTCCATTCTGCCTCAAATTCTTGAATATGCGCTGAATCTTTTAGCATAATATCACACAGTTCACATGTTGCCTTAGTAGCATAAATTTTACCCCTAAACCCATGATTATAAAGTAGTGGTAACAATCCCGAATGATCAATATGCGCATGTGTGACAAAAATATAATCAATTAAAGTCGCATTTACAGGAATTTCTTGATTGACATAAATATCTGGCCCCTGTTCCATTCCACAATCTACTAATATATTTATTCCATTAAAACTTATGTAATGACAACTTCCTGTTACTTCATGATCTGCACCTAGAAATTCTAGTAACATAAACATCCCCCTCCTTGGCAATGTATATTTCTTTATTTTGTATTTCGGAAGTTGTTTTTTTGAAAAATATGTATTTTTTGTTATATTTTTTAAATTTTGTATATATTAAAAATAAATATTATAATTTCAGATTAAATTTTGCTTAACAACAATAAAAACTCCAAAATATGCTTAACATATCTTGGAGTTTTGTGTTTTATTTTCTTGAACTTTTTAAAAAGTCTGGAATACTAATTTCAACTGGTGAAACAGTACTTTCTGGTTGACGTGGTCTCTGTAATGAACCATACATCGAATCTTGTGAATTATTATTGTATGTTTGTGTATTAGTTGGACGAACTGTTCCGACATTTCCTACTGAATCAGATCCAAAACCATAATTCATTCCGCCTGAATGTACTGGCTGTCGTGAAAATGTATTCTGTTGCTGAGCATATCTCATAAAACCATTTGTGTTAGCGTTAACATTGTTAGAAGCTGCCATACCTCCAACTCTTGCTCTATCCTCATCAACTTCTTCTAAGCCTGTAGCAATTACAGTGATAATAGTTTCATCTGCCATTGTTTCATCATACTTAGCACCAAAGATAATATTTGCATCACAGCCTGCAAGCTCCTCTACATATGTTGCTGCATCGTTTGCATCAACTAATGAGATATCACCAGAAATGTTAATAATTACGTGTGAAGCACCATTGATTGTTGTCTCTAATAATGGAGATGCAACAGCAAGTTTAACAGCTTCAATAGCTTTATCATCACCCTTAGCTGAACCGATACCAATATGAGCTAATCCTTTATCTTTCATTACAGTCTGAACATCTGCAAAATCTAAGTTAATTAATGATGGTACATTAATCAAATCTGTAATTCCCTGTACTGCCTGCTGTAAAACTTCATCTGCCTTCTTTAATGCATCTGGCATAGTTGTTCTTCTATCTACAATTTCTAATAATTTATCATTTGGAATTACAATCAATGTATCTACGCTATCTTTAAGTCTATCAATTCCACCTACGGCATTAATCATTCTCTGTTTAGCTTCAAATCTAAAAGGTTTAGTAACAACACCTACTGTAAGGATGCCTTGCTCTTTAGCAATTTTAGCAACTACTGGCGCAGCACCAGTACCTGTTCCACCGCCCATTCCGCATGTTACAAATACCATGTCAGCATTTTTAATTGCAGCTGTTAATTCTTCTGCACTTTCTTCTGCCGCTTTTTGTCCAATTTCAGGTTGTGCACCTGCTCCAAGACCTTTAGTTAATTTTTCTCCAATTTGAATTAATGTTGGTGCTTTGCATAATTGTAAGGCCTGAGAATCAGTGTTAACACCAATAAATTCTACACCTTCAATATTTTCATCTACCATTCTATTAACAGCATTATTACCAGCGCCACCTACACCAACTACTATTATTTTTGCGCTAGCATCTGTCTCAGTTTGTTTAATTTCAAGCAAAGTCCATCCTCCTCTTTCTCTCCCGTATTATAAATATGGATTCAGTTTCCACAATGTGAATAACGTTTGCTTACCCCTTATATTCAATAATAGAAACATCCATAGCGCCTGTTATTTTAATTTTCTTATAAAAACAAACACTTATATAAATAATAATATAATTTTTTTCAAAAATAATCAACAATAAATTGTTTATTTTGTCTAATTATTTCTTTCAAATAAACCGATAAATGTTACTGTGTTTTTTCAAAAATAATATTACTGTCACCGTAATTCCACTTTTCTAAGTGTAACACACCTTTAAGATTATTTAAAGACTTTAATATTTGACATAAACGTTCTATCTTTGGTGTATACTCTAATGTTTTACCTAATGGAACATCTATATCTTTATATTTTAAATTTGGTGTGTCTTCTTTCGAATATGAAATCAAATCTGGTGGAATCTTATATTTCTTCAATGATCTAGTCAACGCTAATAAGTCATCTAATTTTTTAGAAGAAACAGGTAATTTTTCATATTGAACAACTTTAGCACATGATAGTCCATCTACCTTTGGAACATTAGGAATTATCCTTTGAGATAACTCGACTACAATACCATCTTTATCAAAATACGCATTCGAATTTATTGCAGGAATATAAATGTATCCTAAAATTTCTTTTTCGGAAACATGGACTTTTAATGTTGTTGCATTAACCATATTTACTTCCATTTTGTCTACAAATGGAACAGCTTTAGTCTTTGTCATACGATATTTAAGGAACACATAAAGTGTATTCCAACTATTACCATCATTTAACACAACTTTTTTTATTTTTTCGTTGTCATATAAGGTATTTCCCTCAATTTCGACTTTTTTTAATTTAAAAGAAGAACACAAAACTATGAAAATAATAAGCAATACCATTGCAATACCAACAAATATTTTTAATGGTTTTGGTATTGCATTAAAATTTTTTTCTTTACTTTTAGCTTTACTTTTAGTACCTTCTTGTGATTCTTCTATGTTATCTATTGTTATATTCTCTAATGAAAAATCTTCTGCTTCCTCAAATCTTCGTTTTTTTTGCATAATCTAGATACCTCTTCTTTGAAATTAAATACTAAAACTTAATTCCTCTTGAAACTGATAAAACCAAGCCCATTTCTGCAATCAAAATAATTATTGATGTACCTCCATAGCTTACAAATGGCAATGTTACACCCGTATTTGGAATCATTTTAGTTACAACAGCTACATTTAGTACAACTTGTAATGAAATATGTGCCATTACACCTACAACAATAAGTGTTCCAAACATATCTGGTGCATTATTAGCTATAATCATCATTCGCCATATTAACAAAACAAATAATAAAAGCAAACAAATTGCGCCAAAAATACCTAATTCTTCGCATATAATTGAAAAAATCATATCATTTTGAGCCTCCGGTAAACGTCCCATTTTCTGCATACTTTTGCCTAATCCTTTTCCTAAGAAGCCACCGGAACAAATTGCATATAGACCTTGAAGTGTTTGTTCTCCTACTGGGCCAGCTGCTTTTTCAGGCGATAACCACGCTCTTATTCGACCACCTCTATAAGACTGTAACTTTATACCTACTATACCAAATATCAACAAGAGGCCACACGCCTCAAAATACGGTTTTACCCTTTTTATTACAACAAAAATCATTATCATTGCTATACCTACAACAATAATTGCTGTACTTAAGTTTGAAAACGTAAGTTCAAAAACAACTATTACTAGTGGAATCAAAGCCTTCATGATATAAACTAAATCTTTAGCTTCTTTAGCTGTTCGTTCTAAGAAATAAGCCATCCAAATAATGACACATACTTTAGCTATTTCTGAAGGTTGAATTGTAAAACTTCCAAATCCAATCCATCTTTTTGAACCATTACGTTCTATTCCAATTTTAGGTACATGTACAAGTAAACATAGAAATGTCGAAATACAAAAAAGAGGAAATGCCCATTTTCTTAATGATTTATAATTCATTTTTGCAACAAAGAACATCAAAATAAATCCTAAAATAATCGACCTAAGCTGTTTTTTCATATAAAACATTGGATCATTGAATTTATTCAATCCTGTATAATAACTCGTACTATAAAGCATTATCAACCCAAAACAAATTAAAAAAAACATTATAAACAAAAAATTATAATCCATATAATTTTTCTTGCTATTTGCTTTAATATTATCATTTATTCTGGATTTATATTTAGAATTTCTTGCCTTTTTGATTAGTTCTTCATCTGTCATTTTGCGTGTAGTTGATACGGTTCGAGTACTAACAATAGCTTTTGATTTTTCTCTTTTTTCTCTTGTATATGAGGCAGCCCTTTTACGGGCCGCCATTTTATTTTTTTTACTTTTTATACTCGCCATAACCATCCCCCTATAATTAGTCGCAGAAATTATTAACTAATTCTTTGAAAATTCTACCTCTTTCTTCATAATTAGCAAACATTCCCCAACTTGCACAAGCTGGAGATAATAATACTGCATCTCCACTTAATGCATTGTCATGGCAGTAATTTACTGCTTCTTCAAAAGTATCAAGTAAAACAACATCATTAAAATTATGCTTTTTAGCACAATCTGCAATCTTTTCTTTTGTTTGTCCAATAAGAACTAATTTTTTTACTTTTCCATCAAAGCTTTCGATCCATTCATCATATTCAGAATCTTTATCATATCCACCACCTATTAAGAATGTAGGGCGATTCATCGCTTGAATTCCTTTAATAGCTGCATCTGGATTTGTTCCCTTTGAATCGTTGTAATATTTAACACCACTTTTTTCTGTTACATATTCAATTCTGTGTTCTACAGCTTGGAATTTTTTTAATACTTCAATAACTTTTTCTTCTGGAACCCCCATAGATAATGCAACAGCACTTGCTGCCATAACATTCTCGTAATTATGAACACCTAATAAATTAAGCTCATCAACGTGTATAAATTTCTTGCTTTCACCATTTTGTGCAAAATAAATAACATCATTATCTAAGTAGAAACCATTATCTAATTTTCTTTGGCTGCTAAAATAAATCACTTTATTATTTAAAGTTTCACCAAATTTACGTAAAACTTCATCTTCGTAATTTAATACTGTAACATCATCTTCTTTTTGATTTTTAGTTATTGCTTCTTTAGCTTCTATGTAATTTTGCATAGTATGATGTCTATTTAAATGGTCCGGTGTAATATTTAAAATCGCAGTAACTTTAGGTGCAAATTCATGGATAGTTTCTAATTGAAAACTGCTAATCTCTGCAATTGTAACTGTTTTCTCTGTTGTATCCTTAGCCACTGAAGTATATGGAATACCGATATTTCCTACAACTTTAACGTCGCTATAATAATTTTTTAGAATTTCTCCTGTTAATGCAGTTGTTGTTGTTTTTCCATTTGTACCTGTTATTGCACCAACTAAACCTTTTGAAAAATAATATGCTAATTCAATTTCGCCCCAAATTTCGATACCATTATCTCTCATTTCATTTACAATTGGTAAATCTGTTGGTACACCTGGGCTTAAAACAGCTACATCAAAATCATTAATTTTACCTTCTAAATCGCCCAGTAAAATCGGAACATTTTTTAACTTTGGTGCTCTATCATATAATTTTTCTAAATCTAAATCTTTATTTCCATCAAACAATGTTGTTTGAACACCTTTTTCCATTAATAATTCTGTAGCAGCAATACCGCTAATACCAGTTCCAACTACTATTACTTTTTTATTTTCTAACTTCATTTTGACCTCCACATGATATAATTCAAATTTATTAAAAATGCCCATTTATTGAGCTTGTTCAGCTTGTTCTTGTGCAACCGCCTCTTCTTGTTTCTTCTTAGCTTCTTCTTGTTGTGCTTGGTTTTGTTCTTCACCGGTTTGTTGATTATCATCACCAACATCGGATGCTTCAACTGGTAAATCTGATGGCTGACTTTGTTGCTGTGGTGCTGATTTTGGAGCAATTGCACCATTTCCAACTACCGATTTATCAGCATTTCTGCCTGTTGGTTGTTCATCCATATATACACCTAGATAAGGTAATGCTTCTTTTAATATTTCTCTTGCAATATTTTGTGCATATGTACTGTGTGGCTGATTATCTGAATTTGGTTCATCTACAATACAATATATTATTACCTTAGGATTATTTTGTGGCACATAGCCCATAAAAGAAACTAAATAATTATGTTTTCCACGAGGTAATTTTTCTGCTGTACCAGTCTTACCCCCCATTGAATAACCATCTAATTTTGCTGTTGTTCCTGTTCCAGCATCAACTACGTGATATAAATATTCCTTTACTTGATCACTTGTAGATTTTGAAATTGTTTGTCTAAGTATACTATTATCATTCACCGATATAGTGTTATTTTTTGAATCAATAGTCCTTTTGACCATATGAGGTTGATAGTAACTTCCACCATTTATTATACTTGAAAAAGCAGAAATCATCTGTATCATTGTACAGTTATAGTTTTGTCCAAATGCATTAGTCGCCAAATCAACTGGTGTCATCTTATCTGCAGTTCTGATTAATCCCTTATTTCTAACTTCGCCAGGTAAATCAATACCAGTTTTTTGATACATTCCAAACGATTTCATATATTTTTCAAAACGTTCTTTGCCTATCAGATATGACATCTGCATCAATGAATCATTACAAGAATTCATTAAAGCTTGTTGTACAGTTTGAACACCATGATTACTTTCACATCTGATTTTAGTTTTTCCAAAAAATTCTCCACCATCGCAATAAAATGTCATATCTCTTTTTACTGTACCTGTTTCTAAACCAGTTGCAACTGTTAATGGTTTCTGAATAGAACCAGGTTCATAAGTATAATTCACGCAGAAATTTTGCCACAATTTATTTAAATTATCCATCTTAGTCTCATCTGACATAGCATTTATTTCATCTTGGCTATAATATGCAGATAAATCTCTTGGATTATTTAAATCAAAATTTGGATAGCTAGCCATTGCTAAAACTTCTCCGTTATTAGGATTCATCATAATTACTGCAGTATGTTTACTACCTGTTCCTGGACGTGCATTATTAGCATATGCATCATTAAACTCTTTTATTTTTCTTTCAACAATTAACTGTAAATTCAAATCTAAAGTTGTTACAATTGATTTGCCTTCTTTGGGTTCTATAATAGACTTTTCTATATTACTAGCTGATTTAAGATAACCATATTCTCTACCATTAATACCATTTAAAGTACTATTATATTGATTTTCTAAACCTATCGTACCAACGTTACCTGATGACGCAAATCCAATAACAGAACTTGCTAATGAACCATATGGATATTTTCTTTGATAATGTTTTTCAAACCATATACCTTTTATAAATTTTTTGTTTTTTGAATTCTTTTTTAATTGCTCAAAAGCATCTTTTTTATCCTTAGGCTGCTTTTTCAACAATACAACATATCTGCTATTTTTCTTTTCCGACAAAATCTGTTTAACTTTATTTTCATCAACTTCATTAAATGCTGTCTTCAAGACTTTTAATGTATTATTTTTTGTTTTTTTATTTGAATTTATAATAGTACAATCCATTATAACACTATAAACAGGCTCACTAGTTGCAAGAATTGTTCCATTTCGATCAAGTATATCACCACGTCTAAACGGAATAACCCTACTACCATAAGCCTGTTGGTCTAGTACTATTTTTTCATATTCATTTTTATTTCTAATATTAAGATACGTTATCATAACAATCAAGATTACAAAAACAATCATGAGTATACCAAACAATAGAATAAGTTTTTTTCTCATCTTTTTATTAAATTTTGGTCTTACTCGTCTTCTTCTAACTCTTCTAGCCACTTTTAAATCTCCTATTTTTCCGGTATTTCACTATATTGATTCATATAATTACTTGATTCTACTGAATATGTAATTATTTGATCTGGTCGAGCATTTTTCATTCCCAACTGATTTATAGCAACATCTTTAATATGATTTAAATCAACAGAAGATTCTATTCTTTTTAGTTTTTCATCATTATCCACTTTTAGATCATTGTATGTTCTTTGTAGTTTAGTCACTTCTCTTTTATTGCTATTCATTTTAACCTGTTCTTGAACATAAAAAGTAGTGAATATTGTACCACATAATACACACACTGCTAAAAACATTACATACGAAGCACTCATGAACATTGCTTTTTCGCGGTTTCTTCTTACCGCATTCTTTCTAATTCGCTTCCTACGATTTTCTTCTCGTTTTCTCCTTCTTTCTTCATTTGGATCATAAGCAGGTGATACCCTTCTTACAGCACTTCCCTCAACCGCATATTTTTGTGAAAAACGATTATTTGTTTTATTCGCTTTGTAAGTATTAACTCTTCTCTTCTCCATATTATCTACTCCTTTTTAATCAGAGACTTACGTCTTTTACTCCCCCATTTATATTTATTGTAATAATAAACTAATTAATTGTCGATTTTGTGAAAAACTCTTAGTTTTGCACTTCTTGATCTTGAATTTTCTTCCAATTCCTGTTCTGATGGTAGAATTGGTTTTCTTGAAATAACTTTTCCTTTTGATTTATTTTTACAAACGCAAACTGGAAATTCTCTTGGACAAGTACATGGATTTTCATTCTTTTTAAAAGCAGATTTAACAATTCTATCCTCTAAAGAATGAAAAGTTATAATGCAAATTCTTCCGTCATCATTTAACAAATCTATCATATCATCTAGATTATTCTTTAACACATCTAATTCATGATTAAGTTCAATTCTTATTGCCTGATATGTTCTCTTTGATGGATGTCCGCCTGTCTTTTGAATTTTCTTAGGAATTGCTGCGCTTATAATCTCATTAAGTTCACCAGTTGTCTCAATTGGTTTTTCTTGCCTAGCTGCACAAATATGTTTTGCGATATTTTTAGCAAATCGATCTTCTCCATAATCTTTAATGATTCTAAACAATTCTTTTTCGCTATAATCATTTACGATATCTCTTGCTGTCAATTGCTGTCTATCATCCATTCTCATGTCTAATGGAGCATCTTCAACTCTGTAAGTAAAACCCCTTTCTGGTGTATCTAATTGATATGATGAAACACCTAAATCAAGCACTATTCCGTCAACTTTAGTAATACCAATGTTTGCTAATACATTTTTCATATTAGAATAATTACTTCTTATAATGGTTACAATATCTTTATAATCAGCTAATCTTTCACTAGCTGCATTAATAGCAGCTTGATCTTGATCTATACCGATTAGTCTTCCATTTTTACCTAATTTTTTACAAATTTCTAGCGAATGACCCCCGCCACCAAGTGTACCATCAACATAGATTCCATCTGGTTTAATATCTAAATTTTCAATTGTTTCATTTAATAAAACGGAATAATGTTTAAATTCCATTCTTGACCTCTTTTCTATATATCTTATTTAAATTGCTTCTTTTGTATTTGTTGTTTCTATGTATTTATTGTTTATTTCTATTTTGTTATATCTGTTCTTTATAGCTATTGTTTATTTCTATTTTGTTGCTATTTATCTTTGTATTTATCTTTATATTGAAAGACCAAGTTCAGCCATCTGTTCTGCCACTTCATCCATATCTTCATAGTCATTATCTTCTTGCCATCTATCTTTATCCCACACTTCAACACGAGTCAACACTCCAACAGAAACAACATCCTTTGTAAGTTGAGCATATTCTCGCAAACTATTTGGCACTAGAATTCTTCCCTGCTTATCCACTTCACACATTGCAGCTGATGCAAAGAAAAATCTTGTAAATTTTCTAGCTCCTTTAGTAGTTAGTGGTACTTGGCGAAACTTCTCTTCTATGTTCTTCCACTCTTCAACAGAATAGATAAATAAACATCCATCTAATCCCTTAGTGACTACGAACGAATTGCCCAACTGTTCTCTAAATTTGGCTGGTACTATCATTCTGCCTTTCGAATCAATTGTATGGCTATATTCGCCCATGAACATAAGTCTCACCTCGCTTTACCTAGAACTTTCTAAATATTAGTTCGGTTATTTCAGGTATTATTTTACCACTTTCTACCACTTTCTGTAAACATTATACCACTTTTCACCACTTTTTAATATATTTTATTAATTTTTTTTAAACAACTAAAAAAGCACCCTTGTAATTTAAGGATGCTTTTGTATGTTTTATATAATTTTTACGATTCAACTTCTACTGTTTTATCTTTTTTAAAATAAATCATATAAACATTTATTGCTATAGATGCAACAACTAATAAAGCTGCTATAAACATAGAAACTGGATATTTTACGTATGGAATCAAAAGTTGATCTGTTCTCAACGATTCAATCCAAAATCTTCCTATGCCGTATCCTAACAAATATAATAAGAAAATCTGTCCATCAAATTTTTTATGTTTAAAAAACAACAATAAAAGAATTAATAAACATAAATTCCATAAAGATTCATACAAGAAAGTTGGATGAACTTGTATATAAACTTCACCTTCATTTGTAACTGTATGGGCTAGCATTTTTTTCGTAACATCAGAACTTCTAACTGCATCAAGTGGTAATTGCATAGCGAAGATACTATCTGTATATTCACCAAATGCTTCTCTATTAAAGAAATTGCCCCATCTTCCAATCACTTGGCCTAAGATTAATCCTAGCCCCGCTGTATCGCACATCAACGGAAAAGATAATTTTTTTACTTTTGTATATACAAATGTGGTAATAATTGCAGCGATAACTCCGCCATAAATAGCCAATCCACCATTTCTAATATTAAAGATACTTAACAAATCGTCCTTATAAATATCCCATCTAAATATAACATAATAGAGTCTAGCTCCAATAATTGAACAAATTATTGCATAAATTGATAAATCATAATAATTATCAGGATTTTGTCCTGTTTTTTTAGCCATGTAACATGCTAATGTTATTCCTGCTAACATTCCAATAACAATAACTATTCCATAATATGCAATAGTAAAACCTTTAATATCAATCATTCTGCCAACTCCACTAAACCATATGTGAAGATGTGGAAAAATAATATTTTGATTCAATTTTAACCCTCTTTTCTTTGTATCATACTAAATTCCCAAAATATATTTCTTCTCTAGTTAATTATTAATAAAGTAATGAGCCTGTGCTATATAATTTATTTTCTACTTGTGCTCTTTGTGCTAAAATAAGCATCTTTTTAGCCACAAGATAATTAACAACCACAATAAACTCAATATCACAATATATTCCTGCCTCTTGCTTTGCATACAACTCATGCATTTTCTTTATTTCATCAAAAACTTCTTCAACATTTTGTGCTCTAATTATTTCTGGCAAAATGTTATATGCATGCTCTGTTTTTAAATATCGTCTTAGCATTTGTTTTAAAGTTTCTTCATATTCGCAATGTTCCTTCATATTTCCTTCAAAGAAATCATTATGTGGCAATGTAAAATAATCTGCTACATAATGGTTTACTTCCCCTAACATCATTGCTCTTTTTCTATCTGAAATCTTATTATTAAATACTAAATCTTTTGCAAATTGCTCTAAATCATCTATTGTCCCTTTAAATTCATGTCTCTTATATATAAATGAAATTCTTAAATCTGGCAAAATATTTCCAAATCTATAAGCCATTTTATATTTACTGATAAACGAATCTGAACTTGTTTTAATTAAAAAATTAGACAATGCTAAATGTGATTTTTTACGCAATCTATTTCTCCTTCCAAATTACATACAAAATATTTATTAACCTAACAAACTATTTGCGCATTAACATCTTAAATTTTATTATGTAATGGTTCCTTTTTCAATTAAGTAATAGAGAAATATTATTAATAATCCATAAAACTCCTATAAAGAACTTATAAAAGCCTTATGGATTAATCATTTATTTTCTAGAAAATTAGATTATTTTGTCTCTTCAAGATTTTCTTCTTTTCTAATTTCTTTTGTATCAATTTCTTTGCAAATTTGCTCAATAAATTCATCAAGTGATTTAATTCCCTCATCTCCAGCAAATCTACTTCTAACAGAAACTGTTCTTGTATTTTCTTCTTCTGCACCAACTACTAACATGTATGGTAATCTTTCGTTTCTAGCTTCTCTAATCTTATAACCTAATTTTTCTGATCTGCTATCAACTGTTACATCAACGTGTCTAGCTTTAAGTGCTTTAGCAACTTCATCAGCATATTCGATATATTTTTCTGATAAAGGTAATACTCTTACTTGTTCTGGACATAACCATGTTGGGAATTTACCTGCATATTTTTCAATTAACCATGCAAGTGTTCTTTCATAACAACCCATTGATGTTCTATGAATGATGTATGGACGTTTCTTTTCGCCATTTTTGTCAACATAGTACATATCATAACGCTCTGCTAAGAACATGTCTAATTGGATTGTAATCATTGTATCTTCTTTACCATATACATTCTTTGCCTGAATATCAAGCTTAGGGCCATAGAACGCTGCTTCTCCAGCTGCTTCTGTATATTCTAAACCAATCTCATCTAAAATTGTTCTCATTGCGTTTTCTACACGATCCCAATCTTCGCTAGATCCAAGGTATTTTTCTGAATGTTCTGGATCCCATTTAGACATACGGTATGTTACGTCATCCTGAAGACCTAATGTTGTTAAACAGTGTTTAGCAAGTTTAACACAGTTTTTGAATTCTTCATCAATTTGTTCCGGAGTACATACTAAATGTCCTTCTGAAATTGTAAATTGACGTACACGAGTCAATCCATGCATTTCACCTGAATCTTCGTTACGGAATAATGTAGATGTTTCACCCATACGGTATGGTAAATCACGGTAACTCTTCTGACGAGCTTTATATACATAGTACTGGAATGGACAAGTCATTGGACGAAGTGCGTATGTATCTGCATCTGCATCATGCTCAATTAAGCTTAAATCTTGTACTCCACGGATTTCTCTTCCACCTTGTCGTTTTGCCTCTTCTTCAGATAGCTCTGCATCACTCATAACAAACATACCATCTTTGTAATGATACCAGTGATCTGAAATTTTGTATAATGTAGATTTAGCCATTAATGGTGTACGTGTACGTACATATCCCCATTCATTGTCTTCTAAATCTTCAATCCAACGCTGTAATTTTTGAATCATTTTTGTTCCCTTAGGCATAAATAATGGAAGACCTTGTCCAATTACATCAACTGTTGTAAATAAATCCATTTCACGACCAAGTTTATTATGATCTCTCATTTTAGCTTCTTCTAATTTTTGTAAGTATTCTTTTAATTCATCTTTTTTATTAAAAGCAGTACCATAAATTCTTTGTAATCTTGCTTTTTTCTCATCTCCACGCCAATAAGCCATTGAAGAAGAAATTAATTTAAATGCTTTAACACCTTTAGTATTCATCAAATGTGGTCCTGCACATAAATCAACAAAATCACCTTGATCATAGAATGAGATAACTGCGTCATCATCTAATTCTTCAATAAGTTCAACCTTATATGGTTCATCTTTTTCTTGCATAAATTTAATCGCTTCATCTTTTGGTAAAGTAAATCTTTTAATTTCTTTGCCTTCTTTGATGATTTTTTTCATTTCTTTTTCTAAATTGTCAAGTGCATCTCTTGAAAATGGTTCTGCATCAAAATCATAGTAGAATCCCTCATCAATAGCAGGTCCGATTGTGATTTTTGCTGTTGGATATAATCTTTTAACAGCTTCTGCTAATACATGAGCTGCCGTATGTCTAATAACTTTAAGACCTTCTTCGTCAGATGCTGTAATAATATTTAAGCTACAATCCTTATCTAATTCTGTTCTAAGATCTACTACTTCACCATCAACTTCACCTGCACATGCTACTCTAGCAAGACCCTCACTGATATCTTTTGCGATTTCGTAAACTGTCATCTTTGATTCATATTCTTTAACTGAACCATCTTTTAATGTAATCTTCATCATATCTCCTTTCGCCAACATCTTGGACTTATCTGAATTTATAGTAATCTAGAAAATCCATTTTGGGACCTATACCGCTTTAAATTCTAGACAAATAAAAAAGCCCTGATACCTATATTAGGTATCAGGGACGTAAATACGCGGTTCCACCCTGAATTACTATGCACAACATCTGCAGAAAGTCAAAATTCTGCGCCACCACATAGTCACTCATTCGATTATAACGGAATCACCGGACCTGATTGGGGTCACTCAGAGCTGGTCTTCAAATAGCTTATCGTAAAAATACTCTCACCAAACATATTTCTCTCTGTTACTTTCCACTACTCTACTCTTCTCTTCAACGTTTTGACGATATAAGAATATCTGTGTTCCATAATACTCCTATTTAATCAAAAAGTAAAGAGAAAACTTGTAATTAATTAATTTTTGTTGTTTTATTTATTTTTTTTAATTGCTCCATGACAATATTTGTATTTTTTGCCTGATCCACATGGACATGGCTCATTTCTACCAATTTTCTTACCCACAACAACTGTTTTAGATTTTTTCTGCTCAAGATATAACTTGTGCTGTGTATCTTTATCAAAAATATTATCCCACATTGGTAAATTGTAAAGCCAATCAGCCTGAGCGTCTACCATATTTTTATATAATTTTTCATTATCAAAGTTAAGATTTACAACATCATCTTCTTCTAATTCTTCAACATTATTTGGAATAACTAAACTATCGTTAATTCCATCAAGGAAACCAATCATTTCTATTGTTGAAAGGCCATATTTCTCAGCTAATTCTTTAACTGTTCCTTCAACTCTTTCATCTGGATTTGATAAAAGTTTCTCATATACTCCTTTTTCTAATAGGAAATAATTCTGCCAAAATCTCTGTAGTTCCCCTTTATCAGCTTTCTCATTGTAAGCCTCACTGTACCATCTCTTGTATAATGTCATATTCTTACCACCTTTTATCGTCTTTTATTATACGCTAATTGCGTACATTTTATCTATCATTATTATAGCAATTTTTAGTATATTATTCAATACTTCTTAATACAACTTTAAAATTGTTCAACAATTTTTCTTGACTAGAGACATTATTTTTCGTATTATTATACAATAAAACAAATAATTTTTTATAATTAATTATTTATTTAGTGCAAGTTTAACATTTTTTTGAAAGGATATAACATGAAAAGGATTAAACAAATTTTGGCAATTTTAGGAATAATTGTGTTAACAGCTCTTTACTTAAGTACAATTTTTTGTGCTATTTTTGACACCTCAAACACGCAAAACCTATTTGCCGCATCAATAGTTGCAACTTTTATAATTCCTGTTTTAATTTGGACATACACATTTGTTTATAAGATTGTAACTAAAAAAGATAATGACTTAGATGAATTACGAGAACAAATCGAAGAAATGAAAAAAAATGATTCATCTAAAAAATAAAAGAAATTAAAAATTAGAAATTAGAAACAAAAAAAGAAATAAGAAATAAAAAACAACCAGGATTTGATATTGTTTAATAGTTCTTGAAAAGAAACCTTCAAAACTAACATAATATCTCTTTCTGGTTGTTTTTTGTATTATATTATTTTTATTATATTATTTTTATTATTTATTTCAACTTAGACTCTCTATAAATGATATCTTCTCTACCTGGACCATTTGATACCATAGTAATTGGATATCCAATATGGTCTTCAATAAATTCAATATATTTACGACAATTTTCTGGTAATTCATCGTAATTTTTAATTCCTCTGATATCACATTTCCAGCCTGGTAATTTTTTTATAACAGGTTTAGCTTTTTCAAGAAGGTGAGTAACTGGAAAATCTGTTGTTTCTTTACCATCTACTTCATAAGCTACACATACTGGGATTTCATCTAAATAGCCTAATACATCAAGTACTGTGAATGCAACATCTGTTGTTCCTTGTAATCTACATCCATACTTAGAAGCAACACAATCGAACCATCCCATACGTCTTGGTCTTCCTGTTGTTGCACCGAATTCTCCACCGTCTCCACCACGACGACGTAATTCATCTGCTTCATCACCAAAGATTTCACTTACAAATGCACCTGCACCTACTGCTGATGAGTATGCTTTACATACAGTAATGATTTGTTTGATGTCATATGGTGCTAAACCTGCACCAATTGCTCCGTATGAAGCTAATGTTGATGAAGATGTAACCATAGGATAAATTCCGTGATCTGGATCTTTTAATGTTCCAAGTTGTCCCTCTAAAAGAATTGTTTTTCCTTCTTTATTAGCATTTTCTAAGAAAGTAGCTGTATCACAAACATATGGTTCAATCATTTCTCTATATGAGTGTAATGTTTCTAATAACTCATCTTTGTCAATTAAAGGTTTGTGATATAAATGTTCTAATAAAACATTCTTTAATGCGACTACTCTTTCTACTTTTTCTTTTAATAATTCTTCATCGAATAACTCGTTAACCTGAAATCCGATTTTAGCATATTTATCTGAATAAAATGGTGCAATACCTGATTTTGTTGAACCAAATGATTTACCACCTAAACGCTCTTCTTCATACTGATCGAATAAAATGTGGTAAGGCATAACAATTTGTGCTCTATCAGACACAAGAATTTTAGGCATTGGTACATTTCTATCTGTAATAGATTTGATTTCTTCGAATAAAATTGGAATATTTAATGCAACACCATTACCTATTACACTTGTTGTATGACTATAAAAGACACCTGATGGCAATGTATGTAATGCGAATTTACCGTAATCATTTACAATAGTATGTCCTGCATTCGCTCCACCTTGAAATCTTACAATAATATCTGCTTCTTTTGCAAGAGTATCTGTAATTTTACCTTTTCCTTCATCGCCCCAATTGGCTCCAACTACTGCTTTAACCATTTTTTGTCCTCCTAAACCTACTAACACTATAAAAGTGATTAGAAATAAAATAATTATGTTTAAAATAGAAAACGGCAAGTGTAAAAACAACTTGCCGTCCTTACTTTATGATTATAAAGCAAAAATTATCATAAGTAAAATTATAGTTTTTTATAAACTAGATAATCTGTGCTTATAACGTTTTATCTTGATCAAGCATAGCTGATAATAATTCCTTAGCAGCCGTTGACATAGGCAACTTCTCATTTAATACTATGCAAAATTTTCTTTTTGGAATTTCTTCCTCGAATTGTAATTCAAACAATTCACCATTTTCTAGCTCTTCCCTAGCAAAATCTTCTACTACACTTGCTATTCCAAGATTTCTTTTTGCAAATTGAACTAACATATCACTTGTAGCTAATTCAAATTCAGGTTTAAGCTTTGCTCCAAATTTTTTTAAATATGAGGTAACATATTGTCTAGTTGAAGTATGTCCTTCTAGACACATTGTAGACATTTTTTCTAAGTCTTTATAAGATATCTTTTTTCCTTTTAAATGACTAAAGCGATTTCCTGCCACAAAAATATCTCTTATTTCCTTAACTGGAATCTTTTTTATATTACTTACATCATTAAAAGGTGTACTTACGACGCCAAAATCAATTTCACCATCTGCTAAACATGTTATTGTCTCCGGTGTAGGTGCATTAGTCACTGTAACCTTTATCTCTGGATGCAACTCATGAAACTTTTCAAGATACGAAAGAATATAATATTTTAACGTCATATCACTCGCACCTATTCTAATCTCACCACTTTCTAGATTAAGCATCTCATTAAGACGCTTATCTCCAGCCATTATTGTTTCATATCCTTTTTTAACGTAGGAAAATAAAACCTCGCCTTCAGCGGTAAAGCGTACACCTTTCGGAACTCTTGCAAACAATTTACAACCGTATGACTGTTCTATATTTTTTATTGCTTGACTAACTGCTGGTTGTGAAATAGACAATTCTTCAGCAGCTAGTGTTATGCTTTGTTTCATACCCACATAATAAAAAATTTTATAATATTCTAAATTTATATCCATATAAATACGTATAACCTTTTTACCTTCTTTTTTATATGTTTCTTTTTGTATAATATTTTATATTATGCTTCTACTTTCTTTGAATAAGCAACAGCTAATGAACCAGGTCCAATATGACATGCGATGCATAATGATAAAGGATCCATTTTTACTTCAATACCTGGGAATTCATTTTCTACTTCTTCTTTAAAAGCTAAAGCATCCTCTAGATTATGAGTATATGCAACTTGAATATACATATTCTTTCCTTCTGGATCATTATATTTCTTCTCAAAATCATCTTTTATTGCTTTTATCATTGTAGATTTAGCCTGCTTAATTGTACGAGCTTTTGAAAAAGCATCTAATTTATCACCTTGAATTTGTAATACCGGTTTGATTTTTAATAATGTACCAATTGCTGCTGCTGCAGCTGTGATACGTCCACCTTTTTTCAAATATGATAAAGTATCAACCATAATATAAATTGATGAATCGTGTGCAGTTTTCTCTAAAATTTCTTTAATCTCTTTAGCACTCTTACCCTGCTCGGCCAATTCAACTGCATCATATACAGATCTTTTTAATGTTACGGATACTCGCTTATTATTTACGACCTGAACTCTTCCATCATAATCTTGTGCTAACATTATTGCAGTCTCACATGAACTACTTAATCCTGCAGACAATGGAATGTATACTACTTCATCATATTTTTCTAACAATTCATCCCATTTATCTGTCACATCACCTAATAATGGCATAGATGTTTTTAATTCAACACCCTCTTGTAATTTTTGGTAAAAATCTTCCTGTGTCAAATCAACATCTTCGTATTTTATTTCACCATTAATATAAAATGGTAATGGCACTATTTCAACTCCAACCTTTTTTGCTTCGTCTTGTGTAAACGCACAACTACTATCTGTAACAACAACTACTTTACTCATTCTTCCTCCAATTTATAATTTCAATTTATTAATTCTAATGTATTATCCAACATTTATAGTCCCGTGGATTATGTGTTACTTTCAATTTAGTTTCCATTATTTTTCAATAACACTTTTACAGTATAACATATTACATTCAAAATAAAAAGAATTTTTCCCTATTTTTCAAGCATTCGTGTTTTAGAGGTAACAGTAAAGTAATCATGTACAATTTTCCTATTAGCTTTAACAACGTCAAATAGTTTTCTTTTCTTTTTGATGTAGTTTTCGAAACCACCTATCTAAAATTTTGAATATCCAAATCCATTTACCATTGCATCAATTTTGATTTTCTTCTTGCAAAATGGGCATGCATCTGCTGGATAGGCTGGATAATAAGCATATCCTGGCACATCATCTTCGCCAAATAACGATTCTACTGGAATGCCCTCTACATTATCAATTATTCCAAATACAGACATTATGTTTTCTACAATTCCTCCATAATATCTAACACATTCTAGACTTTTTTTAATTGTTTCACCTGTTGTAGTATTTGCAAAAAGTAAAACAACATGTTTATTTTCTATTGCAGCTTTATTATTATCCCTAAATATCATTTGATTATTAGAATTATATTCAGGTGTAATTATATAATGAGTTTGATGTAAATTAGTTGACAAAAAATGTCTTGATTCTAATTCTTTACTCAAAAAAGCCCCAATAACTTCTGTTCCATCCATGCAAATTATTGTATCAATATATACGCTAGTATCAATTTTTGAATAAAACAACTTTGCAGCTTCCATTGCCTCATTTGCTCTTGTTTTGATACTAGTCACATCTACATAAAAATTAATATGAGCTGTACTTGTTGCAAAATGACCTGGAATTGCATGAAGTGCTAACCTATTACTCTCTTTTGAATAAAACTTAACCATTCGATCTTCCATTCTTTCTGATTCCATAGTATGCTCCTTCCAAAAAAAGCTTGCATAAAAAATGCAAGCTCTTTAATTTTTTATAGTATAACTTTAATATTTTCAACAATACACATTTTTATATTTTTCTAGTGTGTTTTATTAATTATAATTATAACTATATTTTTCTGAATATTCAATTATTTTTTATATTAATTAATGCCTGTACTTCCAAATCCACCTCTGTCTTCATCGGAAAGTTGATCTGTCTGTTCAAAAACGATTTCAGGTTGATTTTTTACAATTCTAAATTGGCAAATTCTATCATTTACATGTAAAGTGACATCTTTAGTTGCTAAAACTGGCATTCTCCACATATCATTATTTCCACAATATGTACCATCAATCACACCCATGCTATTAGTTTGAATTAAACCAAAATTCTTAAAAGTTGAACTTCTTGGTACTAAATGTGCTTCATATCCTTTTGGTAATTTCATTGCAACTCCTAGAGGAATTAATTTAAAATCACCTTTTTTCAATTCAACTTCTTCTGAGACACGAAGATCTATCCAATCAGATTTACCTTCGATATATGTTAATTTTTCAATTTCATCTGAAAAATATTTTATTAAAATTTTTTCCATTTTGGCACCTTTCTAACATTACTTTTCCCATTCTAGCATACTATTCTCACTTCTTTTATCTCTTAACATTAGATCAATAACAGCAGCTTTTGCCTTTTTGTCTTCAAATAACACTTTATTTACTTCTCTTATAATTGGAAGTTCAACATTATATTTTTCTCCTAAAGATAATGCAGCTTTTGCAGAGAAAATACCTTCTACTACCATTTTTACTTCTTTAGTAGCTTCATCCATTGTATAACCTTGACCGATTAACATACCAGCTTTTCTATTCCTACTATGTTTACTTTCACAAGTTACAATTAAATCTCCGATACCTGTCAAACCATTTAAAGTTTCCATGCTAGCTCCCATTTTTGAAGCTAATCTACTAATTTCAGCAATTCCTCTTGTGATAAGAGCTGCTTTAGTATTGTCACCATAACCTAAGCCATCTGCCATTCCTGCTGCAAGAGCTATTACATTTTTAAGTGATCCGCCCAATTCCATTCCTAAAACATCAGGACTAGTATAGACTCTAAACACTTCATTCATAAATGTATCTTGAATTTTTTCAGCAATTGCTTTTTCTTTTGCTCCTGCTACAAGTGTTGTTGGTAGACCTGCTCCAACTTCCTCTGCGTGAGATGGTCCACACATAACTGCAACATGTGCAACTGGAATTTCTTCAGAAACAACTTCTGCTAATGGTTTAAGTGTTTTATCTTCAATTCCTTTTGCAACACAAACAATAATCTGTCCCTCTTTAACAAATGGAGCCATCATTTTAGCTGTACTTCTTGTAAAAACAGATGGAACTGCTAAAACAATGATTTCTTTTTCGTTAATGGCATCTTCTATATTTGTTGTATATTCTATACTGTCTGGCAATTTAACACCAGGCAATTTTTCAACGTGTTCTTTTTTTTCTCTTAACATTTTAATTTCGTCTTCCACAATTGACCATACAACAACATTATGACCATTATCTGCAAGGACTTTTGACAATGCAATGCCCCAACTTCCTGCTCCTATAACACCTATTCTTCTCATTATCTCATTACTCCTAACTTTATTAATTTCCAATAATTAAGTTATTATTTTTTACTCATTAAGAATTTATTTTCATTGCCACTTAATAATCTCACAATATTTGCTTTATGTCTCCAGATTCCCATACAAGTAAAGCATGCAGCAATAATATCAAATTCCAGTATCAAGTTCATTTCTTTACTATCTAATCCAATAATTCCAAAATGATTAAATATTATAACTTGAATCAAGAAAACAGAAACCATAACTATTGATCCTAACGAAACATATCTAGTTATTGCAACAATTGAAACAAATACTACCAAGCATAAAATAGCAGCTAATGGGCAAACAGCTAAAATAACACCACCTGTACATGCAATGCCTTTTCCACCTTTAAAACCGAGATAAAATGGAAAATTATGTCCTAAAACTGTTCCAAATCCCGCATACATTTCAAGAATTTTAATTGCATCAGGATACTGATTTCTAAAAACATATTTTATAATTAAGATTGCTATAATTGCCTTAAAGCTATCTCCTAAAAATGTAATCAAACCAGCTTTCACGCCTAATGTTCTTAAAGTATTAGTTGTTCCTGCATTGCCACTTCCATGCTTTCTAATATCGATTCCTTTGCTTTTTCCATAAAGATATCCTGTTTGAAAATTTCCGAATAAATAACCAACTAATAGAGCTATTAATCGTGCGAAAATCATTATTTCCCTTCCTTTCTCTCTCGAATTATGAATTTCAAAGCTGTTCCTTGGAAGCCAAATGTATCTCTAATACGATTTTCTAAATATCTTGTATATGAGAAATGCATTAAGTTTCTATCGTTTACAAATATAACAAATGTTGGTGGTTTAACTGCAACCTGAGTAACATAAAAGATTTTTAATCTCTTTCCTTTATCACTTGGTGGCTGCTGCATTGCAACTGCTTCTGTTACAATTTCATTTAACACACCTGTTTGAACTCTCATCGCATTGTTTTCCATAACAATGTCAATTAAATCAAACAATTTATTTAATCTTTGTCCCGTTTTTACAGAAACATATAAAATTTCTGCGTATGGCATAAAGCTTAAAACATCTCTAATCTCTTCTGTATGTTTTTTCATAGTCTTATTATCTTTTTCAATGGCATCCCATTTATTTACCGCGATAATAATACCTTTACCTCTATCGTGAGCAATACCAGCTATCTTAGCATCCTGCTCTGTTACACCTTCTGTTGCATCAATCATAATAACTACAACATCTGCTTTTTCAACTGCTGCAACTGCACGAATGATACTATATCTTTCAATATCTTCTTTTACTTTGCTCTTTCTTCTAATACCAGCTGTATCAACAAACAAATAATCTTTTTTATTATATCTAACATTAGTGTCAATAGAATCTCTTGTAGTACCTGCAATATTTGAAACAATTGATCTATCTTCGTTAGATAATTTATTAATAAGTGATGATTTACCTACGTTTGGTTTACCTATAACGGCAATTTTTGGTCTATCATCTTCTTCCTCTTCTCCAGCGCCTTCAGGAAAATGTGAAATAACTTCGTCAAGCATATCACCTAAACCTAATTTACCTGATGCAGAAACTGGATGTGGATCACCAATACCAAGATTATAGAATTCATAAACATCTGCCATCATCTTATTAAAATCATCAACCTTATTTACTACTAAAACAACAGGTTTCTTAGATCTTCTAAGCATATCCGCCACTTTTGAATCCGCATCTTGTAGTCCTTGTCTAACATCTACTACAAACATAATTACATCTGCTGTATCAATCGCAATTTGTGCCTGCTCTCTCATCTGAGATAGAATAATATCTTTACTTTCTGGTTCAATACCACCTGTATCAATCATTGTAAAATTTTTATCTAACCAGCTTACTTCCGCATAAATTCTATCTCTTGTAACACCTGGAGTATCTTTAACAATAGAAATTCTTTCTCCTGCTAAAGTATTAAACAGTGTTGATTTACCAACATTTGGGCGTCCTACTATTGCTACTATTGGTTTACTCATTTTTTACTCTCCTATCAAAATCTCAAAAATTAATGCAAATATCCTATTTACAATATTCGACTAATAATTTAAATGTATTTGTAACTCCATCAATATGGCTTCTTTCATATCCATGAGATGCATATACACCTGCACCAATCAAACCATGTCTTATGTCATGTCCTGCACATAGGGCAACATCGACATCTGAACCATAAAATGGATAAATATCAACTGCAAAATCAATATTTTTTTCTTTAGAAATTTCTATCATTTTAGTTACAACATCATAATTATATGGTCCTCTTGAATCTTTTGCACAAATTGATACTTGTCTTTCTGTACAATTTAACCCTTCACCTACACATCCCATATCAACAGAAATCATCTCTGTAACACCTTCTGGTATTGATGCTGCTCCACCATGACCAACTTCTTCATAAACTGTAATATGATTGTATATTCTTCTAGATGGTTTAATTTTGTTATCTTTTAGATATTTAGCAAATCCTAACAAAATGCTAACACTTAATTTATCATCCAAAAATCTACTCTTAATATATCCTGATTTAGTAATTGTTGTACGTGGATTAAAACAAACAAAGTCGCCTACCATAATACCTAGTTTTTCTGTATCTTCTTTGCTTTTTGTATCTTCATCGATAACAACTTCCATAACATCCCATGTACGTTTTGTGTCATCATATTCTCCATTTACATGAGTAGATGCATTTGTTAATTGTAATGTTCCAGAAAAATCTCCCGCAAAACGTGTATGTATTACAACGTTCTCGGCCTCAGCATTATTAGCATTCATTCCTCCTAATGGAGATAATTTAAGACATCCGTTAGACTTTATCTCTTTTACAATCCCACCAAGAGTGTCAATATGTGCGGCTAAAACTAATCCATCTTCTTTGTCTTCTCCACCTAAATCAACAAAAACTCCGCCTTTTTTTGTTAATTTTGCATCGTATCCTAGTTTTTTATATTCTTCTACTACAAAATCAGCTACGTTCTTTGTAAATCCTGTTGGACTATCAATAGCCATTATTTCTTTTAATTTATCTAAAATATATTCTACGTACTCTTTTGTCTCCATTTTGCCCTCCTAAAATTAGCTTCGAGTCACATTATTTTATATACATAAATGCTCCTAAATTACCTCTTTTTCCATTTGATGCTCTATGTGAATATAAATATTTTGAATTACAACATGTACACACATTTGTAATCGCAATATTTTCTTTTAAAACACCCGCATCTTCTAATACTATTTCATTTGCTCTCCATAAATTCAACAAACATTTATCGTTTTCTTTATAAATTATTATCTCGTCCTCATGTCCTTTAAATTCGTCAATGAATTCATTTGCGACATCAAGACTTACTTCATAACACTGTTGACATATTGATGGACCAATCGCACAAATCACATCTTTAGGATCAGTACCAAACTCTTTGGCCATTTTTTCTAAAGTCACTTGGCCCATTCTTTTTACTGTTCCTCTCCAACCTGAATGACTTAATCCAATTGCTTTATTTTTTGTATCCACAAAATAAAGTGGCACACAATCTGCATAAAAAGTCGATAGAACAAGTCCTGGTTCATTAGTAACTAAACCATCAATATCATCATATGGAAGTTCTTTAGTAATACCATTGCCTGCATCCTCTTTAGTCACTCTTAAGACGTTAGTTGTATGTGTCTGCGAAGACAAAACAAAATCATCTAAATTACATTCTAGTGCAATTGCTAAACGTCGATAATTTTCAAGAACTTTTTCTCTTTCATCGCCTCTTGTAAAGCTAAGATTTAATGATGATAAATGATTCTTACTTACTCCACCTTCACGAGTTGTAAAGCAATGATTTATAAAATCAATCTCTTCAAGCTTATTAAATTTAAGCAATGGCAAATCAATTGTTGATTGTGAAAAATTATCTTCTAAAGATTTATCTTTTGTTGCTATTTCTTCACAAATCCTATAATTTACTAGTTTTAAAACATTTTTGTCATTTTTTAAGTTCAAATTCATTTTCTATCTGCTCAACTCACCTTTATGTTTTATTGCTATACACCAAACGCATTCTGCACATGTTGTATTTTATTACCTAAAATAGAAATAACATCAAACCTAATTTGTTTATTAGTTATTCTATTCATCATAATAAAATAATTTGCAACCATAATTATATTTTTTTGTTTTTGATAATTAACCGCCTCTATAGGAAACCCGTACTTTGAACTTTTCCTATACTTGACTTCAACAAAAACTATACATTCTCCGTCCATTGCAATTATATCAATTTCGCCAATTCTGTTTTGATAATTTAATACCAGTACATGATATCCCTTATCTTCTAAAAACTTAGCGGCTTGTCGTTCATATTCATGTCCTATCTGACGTTTGTTGTATATAAATTCTCTTTTATTATTCATGTAATTCATCTTATTGATTTACTCTAAAAATGAAAACTGAAAAAAACATACAAATTATATTTTACCTTTGAATTTCGTTTCTGTCTACTTTTTTATGCAAAATTCATTCATTTATATATTTTATTCCTTAACAAAAAATAATGCAATACATTTATCATTATTTTTTTAACTAATTTTCCATAGATATTTTCTTTTTTAAATCATCTATTTACCTATTTTAGCTTTTAGTTTATCCATGTCATCCACAAAAACTAGTATTTCAGCTACAACTTCATACAATTCTGGCGGAATAACATCACCTATTTCTAATTTTGACAAAGTATTAGCCAATTTATTATCTTTATATAAAGGAACATCATTTTCTTTTGCTGTTTCAATAATTTTATCCGCAAGATTTCCCTTTCCGGTTGCTAAAATTTTTGGTGCTTTGTCTCCTGGTTCATACGACAACGCTACAGCCGTTTTATCCTTATTAATCTTAGACACTTTATCATTTTTTTGTTTAAAACTTTTATCATTCATATTTATGCCCTCATATCAAATGAAAATCGTTTAACTGGTCCAGCTGTTGGTAAATCTTTCTTTAAAAAATCATCAACGAAATTCATTTTCTTTCTTTCATTAATAACATCTAAAGAACACGTATATCCTAATTTTTTTAGCCTACTCAAAAGCATTGGCAAGTTAGATAAAATCAAATCATATGAAACATCATCTTCTACAAAAAAATTTGTCTTTAAATTCTTATCATGCAACTTAATTGCAACATCTGTAGTTCCTAAATTATCTAGTTCCAAATGCAAAAAAGCCGATAACTCACCCTTTTTTTCCTTCAAATTTTTCTTACTAGTATATAGATAAAGTTCTCCATTTACATCTTGTTTTGCCATTTTAAGTGGAATCTGAACATAATTATATACATTATTTATTTGATTCATAAAATCAAGATTACCTCTTATCTCAGATAAAGTTGACATTAAACCACTTTTGTTTTGTCCTATAGCATTAACTAGTTCCTCAATTTGACTTATTTGAAAGTCAAGCTTTTTGTACAATTGTGTAATTTTACCATTTTCTTTTAATTGTTCAGGTTCTATTAGCCACTGTTCCTTTATTATTGACTCAACAAATCCCTTATATTCTTTACTTGATACAAATGATAGAATCTCTTTTTCATTTACAGAGGTATTATTTAATAATGCCTTTATTTTATCTACAAGATCACCTACTTCTAAGCGATTTTGCGCATTATTAGACGATTGATTTATCTCATTTTGAGATACTGTATTTTGCTGAACAACTTCTTTTTGAAAAGTTGTATCCTGCTTAGCAATTTCATTTTGATATGCTTCTTGTTTTATATTTCCTTGCGAATTTATATCCTTTGCACCATTCTCTTGTGGCTCCACTTCTTTTGAAATATTATCTCTAATAACATTTTCTTCCTGCAGGGTTTCTTTTGCAATATTGCCCTTTAACGCACTCTGTTCATTTTCTTTATTAGTATTTTCTAATATGCCATTGTTATTTATTAAACCATCCGGTTTGAGTGCATCTTTTGAAGATACATCTTGCGATGTGGTTTGTCCTTCACCTTCATTAATAATTCCAGATTGAAAAGACTTCAACATCTTCAAAAAATCATTACCCTCATCTTTTGATTCTTCAACTTTTGCCAGACTTTCCAATAAAGCAGTTATTTCTTTTTCTCCTAAAATTTGATCAATTTTAACAGTTTCAATTTCCTTTGATACTATATCAAGAAGTTTCACATTATTAGTTTCTATTTGTTTTATTGGAATACTTGGATCAGAAATATCTTTCACAAGATTAGTTAGTACATCATTTAATTTGTTAGTTATTGCCTGTTTATCATCTAAATAATTTTCATATTGAAATGCTCTTTGTTCTGTAATTGGTATATCCAATTTAGTCATCTGTACAAGAGTCTTAACATTTATATTTTCAAAATTCGAAAGAATCTTATACATTTTTGCCAAACTTTCTTTATCAATTGGCATACTTTCATGCATCATTTCATTTATCATGTCAATCGTCTTAGCATTAATTTCTATCGAAGCTTCTCTTAATGCCTTAGTAAGAATTGGATTATTACCTTCTTCTCCTGATCTATATGGTGTTATCTCAATTGTAGTTGCAGAAGCAGATTTAACCTCAAAAAATAAGGCTTGCCCCTTTGTAACATTTACGTTATCTTCAAGACGAGCCTTTACTTTTTGTCCATCTGCTAAAGCTATCTCCACCTTGTTATTTTTTACAGAGATAACAGTTCCTTCAAATACATCTCCAGCTTTTAGATTCTGTATGCCTTGTGACCTATCTGTATTTTTTATATTAATATTAGAATCTAATTTTTGATTATTCAAATTGTTATATTTATCATATAAATTAGAAATTTGCATATTAATACCCCATTTTCAAAATTTACAATAATACCCACAACAACAACTACCCGTTATTACATTCTTCTTTATCTAAATACTATTATACTATTTATCTTTTGGCAATACAAAATTTTTTATAAAAGTTGCTCTATGAATTGGTGATGGTCCAATATCTTTTAAAGCCTGTATATGTTTAGCTGATCCATATCCTTTATTTGACGCAAAATCATACTCTGGCATTATTTTATCATACTCAACCATCAACCTATCTCTTGTGACTTTTGCTACTATACTAGCAGCTCCAATAGATATACTTTTTGCGTCTCCTTTTATTATAGGGACCTGTGGAATTTTAACTTGTGGAATTGTAACCGCATCATTTAATAGTATATCGGGCTGTGGCGAAAGCTTACAAAGTGCCTGTCTCATTGCCTCATAAGTTGCTTGTAAAATATTAATCTCATCAATTCGAGCTGGCGAAACAAGGCCTGTCGACCATGCAACCGCTTCTTTTATAATTTGATCATATAATAATTCTCTTTTCTTTTCAGAAAGTTTCTTAGAATCATTTATATATAAAATATTACAATCTTTAGGTAAAATAACAGCACCAGCAACAACTGGTCCCGCTAATGGTCCCCTTCCAACTTCATCAATTCCACAAATAAATTCACAGTCATTATATTGCCTTTCAAACTTTTTAATCATTTCAAGTCTTTCAAGTTCAGCTTCATAAGCCTGTAGCTTTTTAGATGCTCTTTCTACAAGTTTAATTACACCACTTCTTTCATCAGACATATAATTATTGATAAACTCTGAAAGTTCATGTTCTTGTATATTTGCTAATTCTTCTTTGATTTCGCCTATCTTTTTACTCATAGTCCTTACACCACTCAACTGTAATTTTACCTAGTGTTCCACTTCTGAATTCATCTATTAATAGAACCGCTGCCTTACCAAAATCTGGTTCATTGCCTTTTGAAATACAATTTCTATTCTTAGCAATTTCATATATTATATCAACTTCTTTGGTATCTTCGTTCACATCGTATCTATCATGTAAAATTCCTGGATATTTATCTTTTAATAATTTAATAACTTCAACTGCTAATTCATCTGTATTTAAAATTTCATCTTTAATTGAACCAACAAGAGCTAATCTAAGCCCAACCATTTGATCTTCAAATTTAGGCCATAAAATACCTGGAGTATCTAAAAGTTCAACATTTTTACCCATTCTAATCCATTGTTTGCCTTTAGTTACGCCTGGTTTATTTCCTGTTTTAGCAACAGCCTTACCTGCATAAGAATTTATAAAAGTAGATTTTCCTACGTTAGGAATTCCTACAACCATTGCACGAATTGGTCTGTTTTTTATTCCACGTCTTCTATCTCTTTCAATTTTTTCTTTACATGCTTCCATTATGATATCAGTTATTTTCTTCATGCCATTTTTAGTTCTAGCATCTAAACCATATACAAAGTACCCTTTTGCTTGGAAATATTTACTCCATTCTTCACTTTGTCTCTTATCTGCCAAATCAGACTTGTTCATTAAAATAAGTCTAAATTTATTTTTGCCTATATCATCTATATCAGGATTTCTACTACTAAGTGGAATTCTTGCATCAACTAATTCTATTACCAAATCTATAAGTTTAATATCTTCTTGCATCTGTCTTTTGGCCTTTGTCATGTGACCTGGATACCATTGAAAATTCATATATAACCTCTTTTCTATATAACAAAATTATGTTTAAATAATTAACTTCTTATTTAACAAAACCTATTTTTTTCATAGGAACAACTCTTAACCAAGCTTTTCCTTCTATATGTTTTGCTTTGACATTTCCGACACTAGAATATCTACTATCTTCACTATTATTTCTGTTATCACCCAAAACAAAATACTCATCTTTTTTTAATTTGATTTTCTTGTTTGCAAGACCAGGATTTTCGATAGATTCAACTTTACGATTTTCTTGTAGCATCTTATCATTTACATAAATCATACCATTTTTAATTTGAACAGTATCACCTGGTGTAGCAATTACTCTTCTCAAATAGAATTGTGACTTTTTATTACCATTTGGTTTAAATACTATCACATCATCCTTTTTAGGTTTTGTTACTTTATAGATAAATTTATTTACTAATATTTGATCATCAATATTCAAATCTGTTTCCATCGCTTTCCCAACAACACCAACTCTTTTTCCGAAAAAGAATACCACTGAAAAAGCCAATAAAATAACAAACACTATTTCCATTGTCCAAATGACAACTTTTCTAACTGCTTTATGATTAACTTTTCTTTTTTTTCTAGTAAAATCTAGCCCTTTTTTGCTTTTAAAAAACATAAATAACCTCCATGAAAGTTAATTTATTGTAATTATAATGTGAAAAAAGGCAGATGCCACAAAAGCATCTGCCACATTAAACAAAAATTATTTAACGATTTCTTTAACTTTAGCTGCTTTACCAACACGGTCTCTTAAGTAGTAAAGTTTAGCACGTCTTACTTTACCTTTACGTACTACTTCTACGTTAGCAACGTTTGGTGAGTGTAATGGCCAAGTTTTTTCTACTCCAACACCGTTAGAAAGTTTTCTTACTGTAAATGTAGCACGGTTGCTTCCACCCTGTTTTTTAATTACAGTTCCTTCGAAAATCTGAATTCTTTCACGATTTCCTTCTTTGATTTTAGCGTGAACTCTTACAGTATCACCTGTGTTAAATGCTGGAACTTCAGCTTTTAATTGTTCTTGTTCGATTTTCTTAATAATTTCGTTCATTTTGTGACCTCCTAAAATTTTGATGTTCTTAAAGCGTATATCGCAACAGAGGACCATCTCTTATTCACAATACAACATTAAAATAGTATCATAATCATTATGCAAAAGTCAAGCTATTTGTCTATAAAAAATATATTAACTTTTTCACGAGCTTCGTATAAATATGTCTTATTTATAGCTTCATCATAATATGCTAAATCATCATTTTTCATCCAAAAAATAGGCATAATACCTAAGTCTAGATAATAATTTATAAGTGCAGTTAATATAGTTTGTCTATCAAATAAGTTGAATTCATCATTTTCATCAACACAAATTGATGAAACAACAGTTAAATCATTAGTACAAATATTTGCCTTTGCTAAAATTTTCTCTTGATTTAATATAACTGAATTATCTACATCAACTTTTGGATGTTTCATTCCTTTTATAGTCAAACGATTCTTTTGTGTATATACTAACTGAGTATATTCTTCTTTTCTGACGTTTCCTCTAAAATACTGTTCTATTATTTTAGATGCCTTCTTATCGTGACATACAATTTTAAAATCAGATTTTTGATTTTCACGTTGCTCTACTAATTTTAAAACATCACAAGCTTTTGCTTTTTCATCTAATACCACATAAAAATAATTCATAGATTCAATATCTTGTACTAAAATTTGACTATCATCTTTATGAATAATTTCTGCACGTCCTGTTTCGAATAAATTAATTATATCCGCATAATTTATTTTGTTTTTCTTTAGTGCATCTATACATTCAATACTTTCTTCATATTTAACGTACAAATCACTTCTTCTTTCTTTAGTCCTAATAATAGATTGTTCTAGACGCCATTTTTCAATCTCTTTAGTATTTCCCGACAAAATAACTTCTGGTACTTTTTTGCCTCTCCAAACTTCCGGTCTTGAATACTGTGGATACTCTAGTAAATTATTATGAAATGATTCTGTTTCTGCGGAAATTTCGTTATGAAGCACTCCTGGCACAAGTCTTGAAATTGCATCAATCATTACCATTGCTGGCAATTCTCCACCTGTCAAAACATAATCTCCTATAGACACATAATCTGTTACAATTTCTTCTAATACTCTTTCATCTATTCCTTCATAATGACCACATAAAAAAATCAAATCATCATTTTGCGCTAATTCTTTTGCTTTTTTTTGAGTAAAAGGGTATCCCTGAGGTGTAACATAAATAACTCTCTTTTTTTTCTCAGGTTTTATTTTGTCTTCTACATTTTTATAAGCGGCATATACTGGTTCTGCCTGCATAAGCATTCCTGCACCGCCCCCATATGTATAGTCATCAACCTTATTAAATTTATTATTGGAAAAATCACGAATATTTATAGCTTCAAGTGATATCAATCCACTTTTTAAAGCTCTTCCAATAATGCTTGTATTAAGTCCTCCTAAAACCATCTCAGGAAATAAAGTTAAAATATGAAAATTCATCATATCCTCCTGTTGTTCTATCTAAGGCCTGGTAAAAGATGAATTGTAATTCTATTTTCTTCAAGATTTATCTCTTTTACGCATTGTTCAATAGCTGGAACTAAAATATCATCTGTTCCTTTTTTCTTTATAACATAAACATCATTTGCACCTGTTTGTAATACATCTGCAATTTTTCCTAAATCTTCGCCTTCGTCAGAAACTGCTTCAAGTCCTATTAAATCAGCAATGAAGTATTCATTTTCTTCTAATTCAACTGCATCCTCTCTTGCAACTAAAAGAGGACATTTTTTGTATTTTTCAATATCATTAATATTATCATAATTTTTAAATTTAAGAATTACTAAATTTTTGAAAAATTTAACTCTTTCAACTTCAAGTTCTAGTTCTTCTCTTCCTGTGTCTAAATAAACTTTCTTTAAATCTAAAAATCTGTGTGCATCGTCAGTAGTCGGAAAAACTTTTACTTCTCCACGAATTCCATGAGTACTTGTAATTACACCTACCTGCAATTTATCTCTCATTAATATTCTCCTTGTCGAATTTTTCTTTAAATATATATACGAAAAAGACCGTCTCTTACGAGACGGCCGTAGGATTACTGCATAATTTCAACAATTACCTTTTTGTCTTCTTTTGAGGCAGCGGCTTTAACAACTGTACGTAACGCTTTAGCAATACGACCTTGTTTGCCAATCACTTTGCCCATGTCAGACTGTGAAACACGTAATTCCAAAACAATTGCTTTCTCATTTTCAGATTCAGTTACAACAACTTTCTCCGGATAATCGACTAGCGATTTTGCAATTACTTCAACTAATTCTTTCATTACGTCCACCTCTCAAATCCTATTTTTCGATACCAGCGTTTTTGAAAAGTCTAGCAACTGTTTCTGTTGGTTGAGCACCATTAGCTAACCATTTTTTTGCTAACTCTTCGTTTACATGATATTCTGATGGATCCTTTGTTGGATCATATGTACCAATCTCTTCGATGAATCTACCATCTCTTGGAGATCTTGAATCTGCAACGATGATTCTATAGAAAGGAGCTTTTTTGTGTCCCATTCTTCTTAATCTGATTTTAACTGCCATTGTTTCACCTCCTAATATTGCTTTATGCATAATGCATTTATGTTAAAAAGGAAGTCCTTTGAACAATCCTTTTTTACCACGTTTACCTCCGCCAAACATGCCTGGCATCTGTTTCATCATCTTCTTCATCTGTTCTAATTGTTTGATCAATTTATTAACCTCAGAAATATTTACTCCAGCACCTTTTGCAATACGGTTCTTTCTACTTGGGTTCATAATTTTGGGATTTCTTCTTTCTTCTGGTGTCATAGAATAAATAATAGCTTCTATTCTTGCCATATTTTTCTCTGCTGCATCAGAATCAAATTCAGGCATCTTAGCTCCCATTCCTAATCCTGGAAGCATACCAATGATACTTGATAATCCACCCATTTTCTTCATCTGGCTCATTGATTCAAGATACATCTCAAAATCAAATTCATTTTGTTTCATCTTGCGTTCAAGCTCTTTAGCTTTATTCTCATCAATTGTCTCTTGAGCCTTCTCAATCATTGTTAAAACATCACCCATACCCAAAATACGTGATGTCATTCTATCTGGGTAAAACTGCTCTAAATCTGAAAGTTTCTCACCCATACCGACAAAAAGAATTGGCTTACCAGTAACGGCTCTAATTGAAAGTGCAGCACCACCTCTAGTGTCACCATCTAACTTAGTTAAAATAACGCCGTCTACTCCAACCTTCTCATCAAATGTACCAGCTACATTAACCGCATCCTGACCTGTCATTGCATCAACAACAAGTAATGTCTTATGTACATCAACAGAATTCTTAATTTCTACTAACTCACCCATCATTTCTTCATCAATATGAAGACGACCAGCCGTATCAATAATCAAAACATTATTGCCATTAGAAATAGCATGGTTAACTGCTGCTTTGGCGATATCTGCTGGTTTATTTTTATTACCCATTGCAAATACTTCTACGCCTTGTTTCTCACCATTGATTTTTAATTGTTCAATAGCTGCAGGTCTATATACATCACAAGCTGCTAATAAAACTTTCTTGCCTTTGCTCTTTAACTTTCCTGCTATCTTTGCAGTAGTTGTTGTCTTACCAGCACCCTGTAAACCAACCATCATAATAATAGTCAACTCGTTACCTGGTTTAAAATCAATCTCTGTAGTATCAGAACCCATAAGTTTAGTCATCTCTTCATTTACGATTTTGATAACCATTTGTCCTGGATTTAAACCATTCATAACGTCTTGTCCAATTGCTCTTTCTTGAACACTCTTAGTAAACTGTTTTACTACACGGAAGTTTACATCAGCTTCAAGTAATGCCATCTTAACTTCTCTAAGAGCTGCCTTAACATCATCCTCAGTTAAACGGCCTTTGCTTCTTAAATTTTTAAATACATTTTGTAATTTTTCTGATAAACTATCAAATGCCATATTTACAATTCCTCTATTATTTGATTTGATATTGCTTCAATTTGATTAATAATATCAGTCTGTGGCTCATCTTTGAACTTACGAGTCAAATTATGAATCTCTGCCACTTCATCTTTAATAATCATAAACTTCTTAATCAAATGTAGCTTATCCTCATATCCTTCTAATTTTCTAGTACATCTCTTTATCATATCACTGACACCCTGTCTTGTGATATTCCTTGTCTCTGCAATTTCCCCTAAGGATAAATCATTGAAGACAAAATCTTCATAAATCTGACGCTGATGCTCATTGAGCAATTCGCCATAAAAATCGTATAAAAAAGCTTGTTCTATTTTTTCTTCCATGTCTGTCACCTTGAATAGATTACCATAATCCAAAAATGATGTCAAGTATTTTTTCTTGATAGAACAAATTTTCCATCTTTTCCTATAGGCATTTACTCTACAATTTGATAATTAAAAAAATCAATATCCATATTCGCTACCATCGTAATCATTTCCATCATCGCTACCATCAAACTCATCATCAGAGTCATCATCGCCAGGATTTCCATAGCCGTTATCATCATCGTAACTTCTATAACGTCTCTTGTAAGATGGTTCGCTGTCCTTGTAGCTGTTGTCTCTAGTTCCGTTTTTAATCATATCATTTATCAACGTTGCAGCTGTATCTATAGGAATTGCAAATCCCATTCCCTCTACTGCTGATGACGAATATTTTGCTGAATTGATTCCAATTAATTCCCCTTTTGCATTAAGTAATGCTCCACCACTATTACCTGGATTAATTGCTGCATCTGTTTGAATTAATTTATTAGTGTATTTTTGTGTGTTATTTGTATCCGATGTTGTCACTTCTCTATCCACTGCACTTATAATTCCTGTAGTTACTGACTGGCCATAACCTAGTGCATTTCCGATGGCAATAGCAGACTCACCAACTTTTATTTCACTTGATTTTCCAAATGTTGCTACTTTTATTTTATTTTTAGTACGTTTAGGAAGTGAAGATAATTTAACAGTTATAACTGCCAAATCGTTCTTTGCAACATTTCCTCGAATACTAGCCTCTGCTGTTTCATTATCACAAAATTTGACTGTCAATTTAGTAGAACCATCTATAACATGATTGTTTGTTACAATATATAATTTATCACCATCTTCTTTTACGATAATTCCACTTCCAACACTTTTTTGTGTCTGATATCTATCTTCACTTGAGAAAAAAGAAGAAACCTTTTTTTCAGAAGTATTAGTAATAGCAACTATAGAAGGCATTGTATTTTTTACAACTCCAGACACATCATTATTTTTTATAAGAGTCTTCTTACTTGAAGTCGATGTGGCCGTTTGTAATCCTGAATCTTCTTGCTGTTCTATAAAAGTTTTTAACTTTGTATTATACAAATAAAATGAACCTGCAAACGTTCCTCCTGCAATAGCACCACATGTCAATGTTATCAAAACACCTCTTAAAAATTTGCCGTCACCTTTCTTTTTGCTAGTATCATTAATGATTTTTTCATTTGATTCGTTCATTTATAACGTCATCTCCTTTATACTCACATATTATTATAAATACATTTTAAAATATCTTTATGGAAAAAAAATGTGAATAATATCATTTTTATATGTTTATTTTGTGTCGTTTATGTGAAAAATGAAACTTACATTGGTCACTTTATCCTATAAATTTGTCTGAATTAATTTTGGATCATAACCATTTTCTTTTAACGATTTTAAAATTTCTTGTTTATGCTCTGTTCCAAAACTTTCAAGTGTTATTTGTAATTCTACTGCTGCACTTCTATTAGTTGTAACAAATTGATTGTGTTCAAGTTTAATAACATTTCCTTTTGTTTTTGCAATTACATCTGCAACTTTAGAAAGTTCACCTGGTTTATCTGGCAATAAAACTGATAAGCTAAAGATTCTATCTCTAAAAATCAAGCCATGTTGAACAACTGATGACATTGTGATTACATCCATGTTACCACCACTTAATATAGATACAACTCTTTTATTTTTTACCTTTAAGTGTTTTAATGCGGCAACTGTTAATAAGCCTGAATTTTCAACTATCATTTTATGATTTTCAACCATATCAAGGAAAGCAACTATTAATTCTTCATCATTTACTGTTATTACTTCATCAATATTTTTTTGTAAATAAGGAAAAATTTTACTTCCTGGTGTTTTAACTGCTGTACCATCTGCAATTGTATTTACTTTTGGAAGGGTAACCACTTTTCCTTCTTTCAATGAAGCTTGCATACAAGCAGCACCTGCTGGTTCTACTCCAATCACTTTAATTTTAGGATTTAACAATTTAGCTAAAGTTGAAACTCCTGTCGCCAAACCGCCTCCTCCAATTGGTACTAAAATATATTCTACTAATGGAAGTTCTTTAAAAATTTCCATTGCGATACTTCCCTGACCTGTTGCTACCTGCAAATCATCAAATGGATGAATGAAAGTATATCCTTCTTTTTTTGCCAACTCTAGAGCGTACGCACATGCTTCATCGTAAACATTACCATATAAAACAACTTCTGCACCGTAACTCTTTGTTCTATTTACTTTAATGAGCGGAGTTGTTGTTGGCATAACAATTACTGCCTTAGCTCCGTAACATTTAGCGGCATATGCAACACCTTGTGCATGGTTACCTGCTGATGCTGTTATTAAACCTTTTTTTCTCTCTTCCTCTGATAATGTACTTATTTTGTAATACGCTCCACGAACTTTATAAGCTCCTGTAAATTGCATATTTTCTGGTTTTAAATATACTTTATTTCCAGTTTGCTGGCTTAAATAATCACTATAAACTAATTTAGTTTCTAGTGTAACTTCCTTGACTTTTTCACTTGCTTCTTCAAATTTGTCTAATGTTAACATAATACATATTCCTCGTATTATATAGTAGTAGTTTTTAGAGACCCTCTCCAAGGTCTTTATAACTATTCAGTCATAGTCTTTTCTTTACCTTTTCTATAGGTTCGACTATGATGTTTAGGATGCTGTGGATTGGTTATTATTTCCTACCACTTGATGGTTTAAGAAAGGCTCCAACCACAGTCTCTTTGTTCATTTGTTAATCAGTTAGATACCGCATGACGGTTTATTTAGAACGAGGTTACAATCGCAAAGAGCACCCTGTGGTTCTAAAACAGCATTAATACATTTCAAAGGAGATTTATTTTTATGAT
>NZ_FOGW01000022.1 GCF_900111325.1 Lachnobacterium bovis | reverse complement strand
TCTCTTTAGAATCTTTCAAGGTTTTTCACTATTTAGTTATCAAAGTTTTTGTTTCGCTTATCAGCGACAACTTCTATATCTTATCATCTTTCTTAGTGTTTGTCAACACTTTTTTGTTTTTATTTTTTCAATTCATTGCTACCAATCAAGGTGCTTTATATCGAATCGTTTCTAAATAAAAACTTGCCATCATCTGGCGAAAGATGTCTGATCGAGGTCTTTCTCACTTACTAGTTTCCTTTGCTTGTGAGCTCTTCGCTGTCAGCTAGATTATAATAGCACTTTTTCTTCCGCTCGTCAACTGCTTAAGCGGATTTTTTTATAAAAAGTTTATTTTTTGTTTTGGGTGGTTTTTTCTGAATTTTCTTTCATTATCAACAATGTAATTTAAATCTATCTCTGTTTTACACCAACGTTTTATAACATTTTTTATATTATATATTATTTTTTTATGTTTAATCACAGAACCATCGATATGCTTTTTATTTATTGGGATTTCAGGGAAATTTTTTTTTTCTTTTTCTGTATTTTATACTTATTTGTTTTTTCTTTTTCTGTATTTATACTTATTTGTTTTTTCTTATCCTGTTTTTACGCTTATTTTTTTCGTTTTTTATTATGTAGTAAATTCGATGCTTAATTTTTATACATATTTTAGAATCGAGATATTTTAGATAATATTTTATAATAAAACCTACACGATATCATAATTAAACAATTTGTCCAATATAAAATACCTTGTAGGTTCTATACTTCTGTATTCTTGTTATTTTATATATATTTTATTCTTAATATATATTTTTATTCTTAATATATATTTTTTTTCTTAATATATATTTTTATTCTTAATATATATTTTTTTTCTTAATATATATTTTTTTTCTTAATATATATTTTTTTTCTTAATATATATTTTTTAGCAGTTATCAATTTATCACTATACTACTGTCATATTATATATTTAACGTTTTATCTAGTTTTCTGTAGTAATGAAGGATTCCCTCCTTTAAATACTTTATTGTGACTTATATTAAAACTGTAATGGATATTTATCCGTTAATTTTTTTACAATTTCTTTTACTTTTGTAACTGCTTCTTCTCCATTATTGATCAATAATGCTATTGCTTCGGCAACTTGATCAAAATCATCTTCTTTTAATCCTCTACTTGTTGCGGCAGGTGTTCCTAATCTTACACCACTTGTAACAAATGGTGACTGTGGATCATTTGGAATTGTATTTTTATTTGCAGTGATGTTTGCACTATCTAATAATTTTTCTATTTCTTTTCCTGTTAAGCCTTTTTTAGTTAAGTCTATTAACATCAAATGATTATCTGTTCCTCCTGAAACAATATCGATTCCTCGTTTCTGTAAGCCTTTACACAAACTTTGCGCATTTTTTATCACTTGCTGCTGATATTCTTTAAATTCTGGCTGTAGTGCCTCTTTAAAACACACTGCTTTAGCCGCAATTACATGCATCAATGGTCCACCTTGAACACCTGGGAATACAGCTTTATTAAAATTATATTTGTCTGCTACTTCTTTTTTAGCCATTATCATTCCGCCACGTGGACCTCTTAATGTTTTGTGGGTTGTTGTAGTAACAATATCTGCATATGGTATTGGACTAGGATGTAACCCTGCTGCTACTAATCCCGCAATGTGTGCCATATCTACAAATAATACAGCCCCTACCTTATCAGCTATTTCTCTAAATCTTTTAAAATCAATTGTTCTTGCATATGCTGAAGCACCAGCTATTATCATTTTAGGTTTACATTCAAGTGCTATTTTTTCTACTTCATCGTAGTCGATAAAGCCTTCGCTATTTACTCCATAGGGAACAACATTAAAATATTTTCCTGAAAAATTGACAGGTGATCCATGTGTCAAATGGCCGCCATGATCTAGATTCATTCCCATTATTGTATCATTTAAATTTAACACTGCAAATTGAACTGCCATATTGGCTTGTGCTCCTGAATGTGGTTGTACATTTACATATTCGCAACCAAATAATTCTTTTGCTCTTTCTCGTGCCAATTCTTCTATTATGTCTACTTTTTCGCAACCGCCATAGTATCTTCTATTTGGATAACCTTCAGCATATTTATTTGTTAAAATTGATCCCATAGCAGACATTACTGCTGGGCTAACCCAGTTTTCAGATGCAATTAATTCGATATGTGAATTTTGACGTTCAAATTCCGCTTTTATTGTATCCGCAACTTCTGTATCTACTTTTTTAATATCATCTAATGAGTACATAACTTATCTCCTTTTTATTTTATTTCAACTCTAATTTAGAGTTTTTTACTGTGCTATTTTTTTTAATCTTCTAAAATGTAGGCATTTGAAACTACCTACACCTATGAGTTTTTACTGTGCTATTTTTTTAATCTTCTAAAATGTAGGCATTTGAAACTGCCTACACCTATGAATTTTTACGTACTATTTTTAATTTCCTAAAAGTGAATTTTATACTTCTAGTTTGTTAGTTCGTTTTTACTATTTTTATTTTATTGCTCCCTGTCAAAATAAAACATTTACTAAATTATATATTACATTTTTTTATTTTTCAACAAAAAAGAGAATCTCATTATTGTTCGGTTTTTCCAAACAACGTATTTCTTCTGTTAGTATATGATTCATATATAACAAATTAAATACTTTTTATAACGAGATTCTCTCTTATTTTATAATATTAAATTATAATTAGCATAATGTTTTATAAACACATTTTACTTTTCTAGTTATTAAATACCGCATTTTTATTCTTGCTGCTTTTTTTAGTCTTTTTTGAAGAATTTGTTTTATTTTTCTTTTCAGCATCTTTTGGCAATTTTCTTGATTTAAGTTCATACCAAATTTCAGTTGCAATGAAAATTGATGAATATGATCCTGCAATCAAACCAACCATCAATGGTAATGCAAAGTCTCTAATTGATTGTACTCCAAAAACATATAAAGAACATACCATTATAAACGTTGTAATTGATGTATTAATTGATCTTGCTAATGTTTGTGATAATGAAACATCTGCAACTTCTCTTAATTTTTCTTTTGATTTAACTTCTGTTGCTTTTAGGTTTTCACGAATTCTATCAAAAATAACAATAGTATCGTTTACTGAATAACCTACGATTGTCAACATTACTGCTATAAATGTTGTACCAGCTGTGATTCTTGATAATGCATATAATGTAATTACAACTAATACATCATGAACTAATGCTATAATAGCACTTGCTCCCATTCTTGAATCTTTAAATCTTATGCAGATATAAATCAACATACATATACATGATACAATTACTGCTTTAAGAGCATTTGCTCTCATTTCGCCACTAATTGTTGAACTGATACTCTGTGTTTGTATACTATTTTCTTTTATACCAAATTCTTTTGCATATGCACTTGCTAATGCTTTACGTTCATTTAATGATAATGTACGAGTTTTTACTACGACATTATTATTACCTTCTACTGCAGTAGCTTGAATATCTGTTTTCTTTATTGTTTTTCTTACAACTGGAACAATATCTTTTTCAATCTGCTCAATTGAATATTTTTTTCCAAAATCTGCTGTTGTTGATGTACCACCCATAAACTCTAAGCTGTAATTTAATGCTTTACCTGAGTTTGTTGAATAATAAATCATACCAAAAATACCAGCCACAATAACACATAACGATACTGCATAATATTTAACTCTATGCTCAACGAACTTGAACACTTTCTTTTCTTTTGCTCTACCGTAGAATTTTTCATCTCTTACGCCTAATGCATGAATTGCCTTAAGAATAAATTTCGAAACAACTACAGCAGTAAATACTGATGCTAAAATTGAAATTGCTAATGTATAAGCAAATCCTTTTACTGTACCGCTACCTAAGAACATCAAAATGATGGCTGCAATCATTGTAGTTACGTTACCATCCATAATTGCAGAAAAAGCTTTTTTATAACCTTCTGTAATAGCATTTCCAGAAGATTTTCCTGCAGCTATTTCCTCTTTTATACGTGCAAAGGTAATTACATTCGCATCTACAGCCATACCAATACCTAAAACAATACCTGCAATACCTGGTAATGTTAATGTTATCTCATACAACTGCACAATAGAAATTACTAATCCTGTATAAATAATCAACGCTAAACTAGCTGCACAACCTGGCACTTTATATCCAATTATCATAAAGATGATAACCAATACCAAACCAACAGCACCTGCAATTAAACTATTTTCAAGAGCTTTTCCACCAAGTGAAGCTCCAACAACATTTGATTCAATCTCCTTTAGTTTAAGATTAATTGCACCTGCACGAATGAATGTAGCAAGTTTTTTAGCTTCTTGGAAATTTTCATCTTTTGAACGTCCTGCTTTTGTAAAACCATTGATTTCACAACGTCCATCTTTAATTGTTGCTGATACAGTTGGTACACTTAAGAATTTACCATCATAAAAAATTGCAATTGACTGACCAGATGCATGAGCTTTAGCTGTTTCTTCAGCGAAAATCTTAGTTGCTTTAGATTTTAATTCAAGATTTACAACTGGAGCCTTACCTTCTACAGACTCTCCTCCTGAATAACCTGCTGCTACTTCTGCAACATCTGTACCTGTCATAATAATAGAGCCATCTTTTTTTAATTCGTCAATGCTCTTAGTTAATTTATAATCTTTTTCACTGTCGCCAGTTTGATTAATTCTAGTATAATTTTGTTTTCCATCAGTTCCAGTTTGTCTGATAAAATACAATGTACCCGGATTACCTAATTCTTCTAATATTTTATTAGCATCTTTAAGGCCAGGAATTTCAACTGCTATTCTGTCCGAACCGCTCTTATATACTGAATATTCAGTACTATAATTTTCGATTCTTCGTTCTAATTTAGCTATTGTGTCATCTACATCTTCTTTAGAAGGATTCTTATCTTGAATCTCATATGTGATTGACACACCACCAGCCAAATCAAGTCCTAACTTAATTGGATAATTACTACCCTTTTTATTCTTTGCCCCTGTATCCCTAATAACAACTCCAGAAAATGCTCCCAACGCAAGAATTGCTACAAAAACTAGAGCAAGAACAGTAACCGCTCTTTTCTTTTTCATCTTCTTTACCTTCCTATCTCCTTTTAATATGTTTTTAAACATGTAAAACCCTATACTTAATTAATCCATTACTTAAATAATAAAACTAATTAATTTCTAATGAACACATTATATCTTGTTTGGAATCAATATTCCAATTACACTTCTTCTGCTTCCATGTCTGCTTCTGCTGCCTTAATCATGATTGAACATTCAACACGTTTTCTTTGAAGTTCACATCCTAAATCATATGTATCATTAATTGTTCCTTTGCAATTGTATGAGTTAGCTGCGCAACCACCGCTACAATAGAATCTTGCAAAACAATCTCTACATTTTTCTCTAGAATATACATTACATTTCTTAAATTTATTTACAAGATCTGTTTTTTGAACACCTTTCCAAATATCACCAAGTAAGAAATCTTCATTACCTACAAACTGATGACATGGATACAAGTCTCCCCAAGGAGTTACTGCTAAATATTCTGTACCAGAACCACATCCTGATAATCTCTTAGCAACACATGGTCCTCCCTCTAAGTCTATCATAAAATGGAAAAAGTTAAAATCTTTTCCTTCTCTTTTTCTTTTAACCATTTCAGCTGCAAGCTTATCATATTGTTCAAATAATTTTGGTAAATCTTCTTCTGTTAAACAATATTCTTCTTTTGGATCAGTTACTACTGGTTCAACAGATACCTGTTTAAATCCAAGATCTGCTAAATGTAAAACATCCTCTGAAAAATCAGTGTTAAAATGAGTATATGTTCCTCTAACGTAATAGTTATTTTGATCTCTACTATCAGCTAATTTCTGGAATTTTGGTACAATCAAATCATAACTTCCTGCACCTTTTCTAAATGGTCTCATTCTGTCATGTACTTCTTTTCTACCATCAATACTTAATACAACATTGCTCATCTCTTTATTAGCAAATTCCATAACGTCATCATTTAGTAATACACCGTTTGTTGTAAGTGTAAATCTAAATTTCTTATTATGAATTTTTTCCTGTGAACGTCCATAAGCAACTAATTGTTTAACAACATCAAAATTCATAAGAGGCTCACCACCAAAGAAATCAACCTCTAGGTTTACTCTATTGCCTGAATTTGCAATAAGGAAATCTAATGCTTGCTTACCTGTCTCATATGACATTAAAGCTCTTCTTCCGTGATATTCTCCTTCTTCTGCAAAACAATATTTACATGCTAAATTACAATCATGTGCAATATGTAAGCATAATGCTTTAACAACTGTAGGTCTCTTATCTATTAAGTCTGTAATATATCCTTCATAATTATCTGGAGTAAATAATTCGCCATTATCTTTTAGCTCTTGAACTTCTTCAATTGCCTCTTTTAATTCTTCTTTTGAATATTTGTTTCCTAATTCTTCGATAATCTGTTCAGATGTTTTATCTTCAAATAACGCAATTACATCATAAGTCATATCATCGACAACATGGATTGCTCCACTATTAACATCTAAAACAATATCATAGCCATTGTTCTTAAATTGATGAACCACTATAATATTCCTCTCTTTCTTTTGTAACTTAATTTTTATATAAATCTATATGTTATTTATAGATTACTAACGTGTAGATTTCTATTCATAGAAAAAAACCGCACGTATACTATTTCGTGCGGTCTTTTCTGTCATCTAACAGTAGCAACTATTTGCTCTGTTCGCAAGTCTGGTTACCTACTGTACATGATGTTTTGCAAGCAGACTGGCATGATGTTTGGCACTCACCACAGCCACCTTTTTTAATTGTATTCTGTAATCTTCTTGTTTTAAGAGTTTTTACGTGTTTCATATTAATTATCTCCTTTTCTTTGTATTGACAAACAAAAGACAATTCGCCTATCTTCCATAATTATACCATAGGCTTATAAATATGAAAAGAACTTTTTATAGTTCACAGTTATTAACTGTACGTGGGAATGGTATTACGTCACGAATATTACCCATACCTGTTAAATACATTACGCAACGCTCAAATCCAAGTCCAAATCCTGCATGTCTTGCAGATCCATATTTACGTAAATCAAGATAGAATTTATATGTTTCTTCATTTAATCCTAACTCTTTCATTCTAGCCATTAATTTATCATAATCGTCTTCTCTTTGGCTTCCTCCGATGATTTCACCAATACCAGGAACTAAACAGTCAACCGCTGCAACTGTTTTATTATCATCATTTAATTTCATGTAGAATGCTTTAATTTCTTTTGGATAATCTGTTACAAAAACAGGACGTTTGTAGATTTGTTCTGTTAAAAATCTTTCGTGTTCTGTCTGTAAATCACAACCCCATTCTACTTTATATTCAAATTTATCGTTGTGTTTTTTAAGAATTTCTACTGCTTCTGTGTATGTAACTCTTGCAAAATCATTGCTTACTACGTTATTTAATCTCTCAAGTAATCCTTTATCAATAAATTTATTAAAGAATTGCATTTCTTCAGGTGCATTTTCTAATACATAATTAATAACATATTTTAACATGCTTTCTGCAAGAATCATATCATCCTCTAAATCTGCAAATGCAATTTCTGGCTCTATCATCCAGAACTCTGCTGCATGTCTTGTTGTATTTGAATCTTCAGCTCTAAATGTTGGTCCAAAAGTATAAATATTTTTAAATGCCATTGCATATGTCTCACCATTTAACTGACCTGATACTGTTAAGTTAGCTGGTTTACCGAAGAAATCTTTTGAAAAATCAACATTTCCTTCTTCAGTTTTTGGAACATTATTTAAATCAAAAGTTGTTACCTGGAACATTTCTCCTGCACCCTCAGCGTCACTACCTGTGATTAATGGAGTGTGCACATATACAAATCCTCTTTCTTGGAAAAATTTATGAATGGCATATGCACATAATGAACGTACTCTAAATACGGCTTCAAATGTATTTGTTCTAGGTCTTAAGTGAGAAATTGTTCTCAAATATTCCATTGTATGTCTTTTTTTCTGCAAAGGATAATCTGGAGTAGATGCACCTTCTATTTCAATTGTTTCAGCTTGTAATTCAAATGGCTGTTTAGCTTCTGGAGTTGGAACCAATACACCTGTAACTACAAGTGCTGCTCCTACGTTTACTTTTTCAACTTCTGAATAGTTTTCTATTCCATTACCATAAACAACTTGGATTGGTTCAAAAAATGTTCCATCATTTAATACAATGAATCCAAAATTTTTTAAATTACGGTTACTTCTAACCCAACCACCGATTGTAATTTTTTGGTTATAATATTCTTCCTTATTTCTGAAAATGTCTCTGATATTTGTTAAATTCATAATATCTCCCTTCTAAAAATATCTCTATTTGAATTTAGATATTTAATATGCCTTTTTCTATTTTTCTGTAACTTCAGCGTATGAAACCACTTTATCTGCTGCAACTTGAGCTCTAAGAAGCATATTTATATATTTTTTGCCTTCTTTAACATTGCCTGCACCAAAGTATTTATATAAATCGTTTTCTTTTTTGAAAAGACCATTTGAACCAGACATTAAATTTTGTATATATCTGCTACGTTCATCTGACTTAACTTTAATTTTTTCCTTATTAGCAATCTTTGTAAATGCTAATTCAAATGAAATCTGTTCCTTTTCAAATTTAACCCATTGTTTTTTTACATCTTTCAAAGATGTATTATTCTTTTTAAAGAATTTTTCTAATGTTGTTCCCTTACAATTTTCTTTTTTAAATGCCTCTTGGTATTCTCTAACCCTTGCATTTAAATAATCTTTAGGTATTTTTATATCACTATTTTTCACTACGTAATCTTTAACTGTATTCATTTTTTCTTGATACTTTGATTGCTTTATATTACTTTCAAGTTGATCTGAAATTGTTTTTTTCAATTCTGCAACTGAATTTACTCCATATGTAGATCCAAATTTTTCTTTTATCATTTCATCTGTTACTTGATCTTTATTTATAATGTTATATATACCTTTTACCTTAAACTTAAAAGTTGTCTCTTTTCCAGCTAACGTTTTTTGAGAATAATTTGCTGGGAAAGTAACTTTACTACTAACTGTTGAACCAACTTTAGCTCCTTTTAAACCATTTGTAAAACCTTCGATATAACCTGTTCCACTTGTTGCATCTGAATTTTTTGCAACATCGATTAATACGTCTGTAGCTTCCCCACCTTGGAATTTTTTATTATTTAAATAACCTGTATAATCAACTTTTACGATGTCATTATCTCTTACCACATCATGATCTTTTACTTCAACTTTATCTAAGCCTTGATTCTTTATAACTGTCTCAAATTGTTGATCAACATATCCTTCTGGCATTTGATATTTTGAATTGTCTATTGTTACAGGTATTTTTTTATATTTTGCAAGCTTCTTAACCTGCTTATTTGCATCTATTTCATACTGTCCACTTCTAAGCTGTGTACTTTCTGCACTTTTTGTTAAATTGACAGAACATGCTGTTGTTTGACTTGCAAGCATTGATGCTAATAATACTAAAATTATTTTCTTCTTCATCACTTTATCCCTTTCTTAATTCCTATTAGGAATTTCATTAACCTATTAAACATAACACATTTGTTGGAAAAAAAAAAGATTTTACGAAAAAAAGTCATAAATTGTTAACATCTAACTATATGTATCTGATTGATTTTTATTAAAATCAATGATAAAATTAACGTATTGAAATAAAGGAGGAATTTCCAAGGTGAACATTATTACAATTATCTTATGGGTTGTCGTAGCTGTTCTTCTAGCACTTTCAGTAGGTTTATTTTTTCTCGAAAAAAAATATCGTAAAGCTAAAGAGCAACAAGATGACATCCTTGCTAAAAACTCTCAATGGATGACATTATTAATCATTGACAAAAAAAGATGTAAAGCAGACGATTCTGGATTACCTAACAGCATTAAAGAGACACTTCCAAAAGCTTTCCGCCGAATGAAAAAATTGGCAATTGTTAAAGCTAAGGTTGGTCCAAAAATCATATCTTTTATCGCTGATGAGAGTATCTTTGACGATATTCCAGTAGGAAAAGAAATTAGTGCATTTGTTGGAGGTTTATATATTTCTGAAATTCGTGGTATTAGAGGCCCAATCGAAAGATCGACAACAAAAAAAGGCTTCCGTGCAAGAATGGCAGAAAAATACAATCAAGCTTCTAAAGAGCTTAAAGAACAGAAAAAAAAGAAATAATTACATATAAAAAACTGTGCAAAAACATTTGCACAGTTTTCTTTTTATAAAAATTTTATTTTAATATTTATCTTACTATCGTATGCGTAATTTTCAGCAAATTCTAAAACGTAATCTAAATCTAGCGTTACATGCTCTGTTGATTCATTTATATTAATATTCTTAGTTATAACACCTAGTTCTAATGTACCATACATAGTCGTATATTTTGTTACATTTTTTTTGCCTACTTCAAAGACCATATTTGAATTCAATGAGCCTTTTTTTACGACTTCTATTTTATTACCTGTAACTTTTATAAGATTATTAGTTACACTTTTATCTTCTTCTATTGTATTGTAACTTATAAAATAATTATCGTCTTTTGAATGAAATTTTCCTTGAGTTACAACTTCAGATGTATTAGTATCTTCTGGGTCTTTTCTATTAACTTGCTTTCCCTTAACAGCCACTAATATATCTCTTGCCATCGGTTCACCTCTAATCTTCTTGATTTCTAATAACTTCTTTAACAGCTAATGCTTGATTTTTGATATGCTTTTGCATTGCAGATGTAAGTACTGATTCATCTCTAGCTTCTAAACCTTGTACAATCGCATTATGCTCTTTGACAAGTGTTGGATAATTCTCTGGTTTTTTTATATATTCAACTCTATACCTATACATTTGCTCTCTTAAATTACTTAACAAAACAACTAATTTAGGATTTTCTGTTGCTTCATAAATTGTATCATGGAATTCTACATCTTTTTCTGCAATTGTTCTTATATCACTTGTTTCAAGACTGTTTTCAAATTCTTTTCCGATTGCTTTTAAATTGGATATTTGTTCTTCAGTCATCTTTTTACAAGCTATTTTCGCTGCTAATTCATCAAGTGCTTCTCTTATTTCTAAAACGTCTTCCATATCTTTTTCCGTCATTTTAGCAACTTCAGCACCTTTTCTAGGAATAGTTACTGCTAATCCTTCTTGTTCAAGCATTCTTATTGCTTCACGTATTGGAGTTCTACTTACACCTAATTTGGTAGCCAATTGTGCTTCCATTAATCTTTCCCCCGGGTGTAACTTACCTCTAAGAATTGCCTCTCTTAAAGTATTAAAAACAATATCTCTTAGTGGCAAATACTCATTAGTATTTAATTTTAAGTCTAATTCCTCTGTCATATTTTCACTTCTCCTATTCTAAACCATCCTATCAAAAGGACCCCACCATTACTTTGTCCTTTTATTTTCCTTGTAAAATTACCCTTATCTTTTAGAACTATATGTGCTAGTTTTAGCAACATATGGTGCTAATTTTGTTTCTTTTAATAATCCATATGCCCTTTCAAGAGTTTTTTCATCTTCGAAAATGCCAAAAACCGTAGGACCACTTCCACTCATTAGTGAATTTAATGCGCCATATTCTACCATTTTGTCCTTTATCTCTTGAATAACCGGATGCATTGGAATTGTAACTGTTTCTAATACATTTCCTAACTTAGATGCTATACCATGCAAGTCATTATTAGACATTGCTTCCATTATTCCATCTATATCTGGATGTAATGTGTTTTTATCTAATTTTAAATTTTGATAAATAACCTTGGTTGGAACAATAATTTTGGGTTTTGCAACTAATAAATTACATCTCATCAAAGGAGCTAATTCTGTTAACTCTTCACCTATTCCTTCTGCTAAAGCTGTTCCTCTTTGCACGCAAAATGGAACATCAGCCCCTAATTTAACAGATAATTCTTTTAATCTTTCATTAGATACATCACAATTAAATAATTTTTTCATACCAATTAACACTGCTGCTGCATCTGCACTTCCCCCTGCAAGACCAGCCGATACCGGTATTCTTTTTTCAATTTTAATTGATACACCTTCAGAAATGTTAAATTCATCTTTCATTAACTGCGCTGCTTTATATGCCAAATTATTTTCGTTAACCGGTAAAAAAGATAATGATGTCTGTAACTGTATAACATCTTCTGGTATTTTTTCCATACAAATTTTATCATAAATGTTAATATTCTGCATTATCATTCTAACATCATGATAACCGTTATCTCTTTTTCCGACAACATCTAAACCTAGATTTATTTTAGCTAACGCTTTCAATACTATTTTATCCATGTTTTTTCTCCTTATTGTATACAAAAAAATCTTAACATCATTTAAAAAAAAGGTCAACTCTTATGCTTTTTTATTTTATGTTACTTATATTTACCAACTTATTATCCGATATACAAGATAGAACTGTATGTTACCGCTTGCCAATTTGTTGCGTTTTCAAAGGAAATGAGTCGTGGCAAATGTAAATGGCTTTTTTACCAAGGAGGGTATCTTTATGAGTATAGGAGCGATTAATAATTCACTAGCCACCACAGTGGCGACTTCTACTGTTTCAAAAAAGAATACTGACTCTGTAGAAGACAAAAAAACTAACAAAACTGGATTTAATGAAGATGCAGTTGTATACGAAAAATCTGATGCTTCGAAAAATGATTCTGTAAAAAAAACAGATCATGCCGCTATCATCGAACAATTAAAACTTGACGCAGATGCTCGCAAGCAACAACTTATTAACATTGTACAACAGACTATTAGCAGACAAGGGAAAACTCTTGCTGCAACTGACGATATATGGAAATTCTTAGCTTCAGGCGATTTTACTGTTACACCTGAAGTAAAGGCACAAGCTCAAAAGGATATTGCTGACGATGGTTATTGGGGAGTTGAACAAACCTCTGATAGAATTCTTGATTTTGCAAAAGCTTTGGCAAATGACGATCCATCTGCTGCCCCTGAGCTTCTAGATGCTTTCAAAAAAGGTTTTGAAAAAGCTACTAATACGTGGGGCAAAGAATTACCAGAAATATCTAAGAAAACATATGATGCTGTATTGGAAAAATTTGATAAATGGGTAAATGAAGGTAAAACTTCTACCGATACAAAAACTGAAACTTAAGACACTGATTTTTGAAATTTTCTGTGAGGAAGCATAATTATCCCATGTCCTCTTATGTTCCCTCATATTTGTAAAGTCGATGGCATTCCCTCCTCTTCTAATGCCATCGACTTTTTATATGAACTCAAAAATTAAAAATTCTATATTTATACTATTGATGATTATATTTATTCTTTTCCTCCAAAAATATATGTTAAAAAATAAATTATAGAGGCTATTATTACTATCATAGGACCTGTAGCTACATTTGTATAATAAGATACCCAAAGTCCTAATGCCCCAGAAAACATAGCAATAATTACAGAAAACAAATGATATTCTCTTATGTTTTCTGCTATATTTCTACTTGATGCAGCCGGTAATATTATAAGTGCATTTATAATTATAATACCAACCCATTTTATTGAAACTGTAACAATTAGTGCAATAAACACTGCAAAAAGATTTTCTAATAATTCTACTTTTATATTTTTACTTTTTGCTAATGTCTTATGAATTGCAATTGCATTTAATTCGTTTGAAGCAAAGATCCAAAAAATAATAGTCGCCACAAAAATCACAGCAAGGTAAATTATCTCTTTTGAAGTTATACTAAGTACATCTCCAACTAACATACTTGAATATTCACTGAAATTACCACCTTTACTTAAAATTGCTAAACCTATAGCAACTGAACAAGATGAAAAAACAGATATTATTGTATCTTTTGAAGCTGTGCTATTCTTACTAATCTTATTCAATAACAACGCAAATATAACTGAAAAAATAATCATCGAAATAGTAACTTCTTTTATTCCGCATATTACTCCGACTGCAATTCCAGTCAACGCTGAATGTCCTAATGCATCAGAAAAAAAAGCCATTTTTTTATTTATTATCATTGTTCCAATAATACCAAATAAAGGAGTGATTATTAATATCGCCAATATGGCATTTCTCATAAATTGAAAATTTAACCAATTTGTAAAATCCATCTTTGTTTAATCCTCCTTTGAGCCAAATTTTTCTGCAATATCTTCTAGACTTTTCTCTTTCGAATCCTGATCTAAATCTACCCACGATTCATTTGCAGAATTTCTAAATATATTATCAAATTCTTCGCTTTCAAATACTTTTTTTGCATTTCCCTGGCACACAATAGTTTTATCTATCAAAGCCACATGATCTGCATATTTTTTTACATAGTCTAAATCATGTGATATCAAAATAATTGCCAAATCATAATGTGTCTTCAAGTAATACATTGTTTCAAAAAATAGCTTCATACCATTTTGATCAATTCCAGAGACCGGTTCATCTAATAAAAGCAAATTAGGACTATCCATAATAGCTAAAGAAAGTAATACCCTTTGAAGTTGACCTCCGGACAAATTACACACTTTCTTATCTATTAAATCATCTGCTTCAAATACTTTTAATGCTTTTTTTATTTTATTGTATGTTTTTTTTCTTTTAAATAAAAATATCGGTGACCTTGATTCAAAACTTGCCATCAAATCAAATACGGACACTGGTGTATTTTTTTCAATATTAATAGATTGTGGGACATAACCAATTTTTAATTTTTTTATATGACCATCTTTAGTGTCTCTAAATTCAATTTCTCCTGTATGTGGAATATCATCAAGTATTGCACGTATTAACGTTGATTTACCGGCACCATTTTGGCCAATAATTGCATTTAATGTTCCACAATGAACATGCAAATTAATATCTTTTAAAACTTCTTGCTCTCCAAATTGTACACCAAGATTTTTAATTTTTATGCAATGAAAACCACATGGTTTAATTATTTTTTGCATAATTTTTTCCTTTCACGATAACTAATTCTGCTTATTAGTAATTTCCTTTTCTATTTTATCTAGATTTTTTTTCATTCCATCTAAATAAGAATTTTTATCATATTTACCTCTATTTAGCGGATCAATATAAATAACTTTTACGTTGCTTTCACGTTCTATTGCATCACCTACGCTTTTTGCATATTGTTTTTCCGCCAAAATATATTCTATTTTATTTTTCTTTACCTGTGATAAAACATCTGCTATCTCGCCAGCACTAACTTGTCGTTCCTCATCTAAATCTAACACATATTTTACATCTAAATCTAGATCTTCTGCTAAATATGCAAATGCTTCATGAAAAATAATGATATTTTTTGATGTTAGCTTTGATGAAAGTTCCTTTTCTTGTTTCTGCAATTTCTTTAATTTTTCATCATACAATTTTGCATTTTTCATATATATTTTGGCATTATCCGGATCATCCTTAGAAAGCTGTTTTGCAATATTTTTTACTTGCTGTCTATAAGTTTTTGTTCCCATCCAAATATGTGAATTTTCTTCATCTTCTTCTTTTAATAAATTAATCCCTTTACTTGAATCAATTATACTAACGTTTTTATATTCTTTTACAATATCTTCTAAAAAAGACTCCATTCCTGCACCATTTGCCACAAAAATATCTGATGTAGATATTAATTTCATATCTTGTGTTGTTAATTGGAAATCATGTAAGCATCCTGTTTTAGGCTCACTTAAATTTTTTAATTCAACATCTGCACCATCTACAATATTAGAAGTTGCAACATACATTGGGTAAAAAGATGTTACTATTAGCTTACTTTTTTGTTTTTTTGATGATTTATCAAAAGAAACACTTACCACTGTACAAATCACAAACATAGCTAGTATTGCAAGCAAAATACATCCAAAAGTTTGATATCTTTTTTTCATCTTTTATAATTCCTTTCTCAATTTACTCTTATTTCTTTTTTATTTTGTTTTTATTTTTTCTAGCAACAGCTTTTTTTTGTTCTTTCTTCATAGCCTTTTTCTGACGCTGTGCTTTAGTTTCTTTTCCTGTCTTTTTCCATCTTTCCTTAGTCTTTGTTTCTTTTTCTTTACCTTGTTTAGATAGAATATACTCCTTTTCCTCGCGCGCAGTTAACACTTTTTTTTCGATTAATTGCTCTTTTGTCATAGGAGTTTGATCTGGATTTCTTAAAAGAAAATTATCGATCACGTCCATTAACTCATTTTTTCCTACTTTTGTCTCTGACGAAAATGGAATTAACAAATCTTCTCTCTTCATTCCTAGAACCTGTCTAATTCTTGAAACATGTGAATTAATCTGACTGCTCTTTAATTTATCAGCCTTAGTTGCTACAATAATTGGTTTAAATCCTTGCGAATTTATCCAATCATACATTAAACAGTCATTATCGGATGGCTCATGTCTAATATCAATTAATAAGAATACGGCCTGTAATTTTTGTGATTGATGTAAATAATTTTCAATCATTACACCCCATTGAGCTTTTATTTCTTCATTAGCTCTTGCATATCCGTATCCTGGTAAATCAACTAAATATCCAATATTATTAATATTATAAAAATTAATTGTTTGAGTTTTTCCTGGTTGTGACGAAATTCTTGCCATACCTTTTCTATTCAAAATAGTATTAATCATTGATGATTTTCCTACGTTTGATTTACCTGCAAAAGCAACCTCAAACAATGTATTTTCTGGAAGCACACTTGTAACTCCACAGACTGTTTCTAATTCTACGCTTTTAATTACCATATTTTTTCCTCTTTGTAATATGTATATATTTTAGATTTATACATATTCCACAGAGATTTTAAAAACTCTTAGAAATATGTATTTTATCTATTTTTTTATTTTACAAATGCCTTATCAAGTATTTCTTTAATATGCTTTGTAAAAATAATTTCTATTCCTTCTGTTATTTCACTAGATAATTCTGCTATATCTGCTTTATTTTTTTCTGGAACACATACTGTTTTAATTCTTGCATTTTTAGCTGCTAGAATTTTCTCTTTTAGTCCACCAATTGGTAAAACTCTACCTCTAATAGTAATTTCACCTGTCATAGCAATATCCGCTCTTACAGGTATATTTTTGATTGCAGATAACATAGCAGTGGTCATTGTTACACCAGCTGAAGGACCGTCTTTAGGAACAGCTCCTTCTGGAATATGTATATGTATATCATTTTTTTCAAAGAAATCATTTGGAATATCATATTCTTCACTCTTTGATCTAATATAACTTATTCCAGCTTGTGCAGATTCTTTCATCACATCACCTAATTGACCTGTTAATTTAAATTCACCTTTTCCAGGCATTGTGTTAACCTCAATTTCAAGAGTATCTCCACCAACTGCTGTCCATGCCAATCCACGAACAATACCTATTTCATCCTCATCATTTTTTGAATCAAACGAATAAATTTCTTTTCCTAAGAATTCAATAAGTTCTGCTTTTTTAACATCTACACAACAAGCGTTATCTCCATAAACTTTTCTTGCCACTTTACGACACACTTTGCCAATTTGTCTTTCAAGATTTCTTACTCCAGCTTCTCTTGTATAACTTCTAATTAAAATTAATAATGTTTCATCATCAATATTTATATTTTCAGTTTTTATACCATTAATTTTAATTTGTTTTGGCAATAAATGTTCTCTCGCAATATGTAGTTTTTCATTTTCTGTATACGAAGATACTTCTATAACTTCCATTCTATCTAATAATGGTCGCGAAATATCTTGTAACGAATTGGCTGTTGCAATGAATAAAATGTCAGACAAATCGACTGGCACTTCTACATAATGATCAACAAATTTAGAGTTTTGTTCTGGATCAAGAACCTCTAATAACGCTGCTGATGTATCGCCTCTGTAATCACTACTAACCTTATCAATTTCATCTAATAAAATCAAAGAATTTCTTGATTGTGTTGTATTAATTGCATTAAAAATTCTACCTGGCATAGATCCTAAATACGTTCTTCTATGACCACGAATTTCAGCCTCATCACGTACTCCACCTAAACTTATTCTAGCATATTTTTTTCCTAACGCTTCTGCAACTGATTTTGCAATACTTGTTTTACCTGTTCCTGGAGGTCCTACTAAACAAATTATCGGAGCTTCTCCTTTTTGTGTAAGATTTCTAACCGCGAGATAATCTAGAATTCTTTCTTTTACTTTTTCCATTCCATAATGTCTTGCATCTAGCACTTCTTGCGCGTGCTGTAAATCCTTATTATCCTTTGTTTTCTTTTTCCATGGAAATCCTAATACAGTTTCTATGTATGTACGTTGTAATGCAGAATCTGGCGCACCTTGCCCCATCATTTTTAATCGTGATATTTCCTTACTAATTTTATTTGTTATTTCTTTATTAAGCTTTAATTTTTTTAATTGATTTTCAAAATTTTCTATAATGTTCTCTGTTAAATCTTCACCTAATTCATTTCTAATAACAGAAAGTTGTTCTCTTAAAATATATTCTTTTTGATGTTTATCAACTTTTTCCTTAACTTTATCTTTATATTCGCTAAGAATTTCTATTTTGTTAATTTCATTTACAAATAACGCTATAATTTCTTCATAACGTAAATCTATTTCAACTGCCTCTAAAATAACCTGTTTTTTGGCTACTCTAAATGGCAATGAATATGCAAGATTATCAATCAATACGCCAACATTATCAAATACACTTACTAATTTTTTTATTTCGTCATTTTTTTTATTAATTGCAGATGCATATTTATAAAATACACTCAATACACCTTCAACTAATGCTTCATTTTTTTCTTTATCTTCTAGAGTTGGTTCTTGAATTTCTTCAACTGTTGCCTCTAAATAATCATCAAGTTCTCTTATTTCAGATGCTTTTGCTCTATATGACCCTGAAACAATAATGCGATCTATATCTTCATCTACCCTAACTCTTTGCTCTATTTTAGCAACTACACCGACTTCAAATAAACCATCAACCCCTGGCTTATCTAAATTATCATCTTTTTGAGCCACTAAAAAAACATTACTATTTGTTTCTAATGCCTTATTGACAGCGTTTCGTGATATATTTCTAACTAATTCAAAAGACTCCACTGTATTTGGGAAAGCAACCGCTCCACGTAAAGCAATAATTGGCATAGTTGCTTTACTTACAATTAATTCAGTTTCATTAAAATCTATTTTTTCCATTTTTTCTCCTTGATTTTAAAAAATCTATCTTTTATACATATATTAACACTTTACAATTTAAAAGTTGTTTAAGTGTTTAATGAAAGACAAAAAAGAGGATTCATTATTTGAACCCCCTCTTGTATTTCAATTCATTCTTAAGATGTCTTTTTTAATAAAAATTTTGGTTCTTCTTGGCTTGATTCCTTTAATTTCTTATCAACAATCTCTTTTGTAATATTATATTTTTTTATAGAATCATCTGATGGTATCTTATACATGATATCTAACATAATATTTTCCATAATCGCTCTCAAGCCACGTGCACCTGTTGCTCTTTTTATTGATGCTTCTGCAATTTCATCAATCGCATCCTTATCAAATGTCAATTCAACATCATCTAGTTCAAATAATTTCTGATATTGTTTTGTAAGTGAATTTTTTGGTTCTGTAATAATTTTTACTAAAGCATCTTTATCTAGTTCATCTAAAGCTACTGTTATAGGTACACGACCTATAAACTCTGGAATTAATCCGTATTTTACAAAATCTTGTGGTAAAACACTCTTAAATGATCTTGATAAATTAGTATTTGATTTTAAGTATCCGTTAAATCCTATTGTTGATTCATCTTTTCTTGTTTCAATAATCTTCTCTAATCCATCAAATGCTCCACCACAGATAAATAAAATATTAGTTGTATCAATTTGAATTAATTCCTGCTGTGGATGTTTTCTTCCACCTTGTGGAGGAACTGACGCAATTGTACCCTCTAAAATCTTAAGCAACGCTTGCTGAACGCCCTCTCCTGATACATCTCTTGTGATTGAACGATTTTCTGATTTTTTTGTAATTTTATCTATTTCATCGATATAAATAATACCGTATTGTGCTCTTTCAATATCATAATCAGCTGCCTGAATTAATTTAAGTAGAATATTCTCAACATCTTCTCCTACATAACCAGCTTCAGTTAATGAAGTTGCATCAGCAATTGCAAAAGGTACGTTAATAATTCTAGCTAAAGTCTGCGCTAATAATGTTTTACCAGAACCTGTTGGTCCAAGCATCAACACATTACTTTTTTGTAATTCAACATCTAATTTCTTACCATTCATGATTCTCTTATAATGGTTATATACAGCTACTGATAATACTTTTTTAGCTCTATCTTGTCCAATTACATAGTCATCTAAAAAGCTTTTAATTTCTTCTGGTTTTAATAAATTAATGTCCTCAGAAACTTCATTCATTCCAAGGTCATTAGAGCCATAACCCTCTTCATCTAATATTTCAGCACAAATATCAATACATTCATCGCAAATAAATGCACCATTTGGTCCTGAAATCAATCTATGAACTTGATCTTGAGTCTTTCCACAGAAAGAACATCTTATTTTATCATCCATCTTTCCTGCCATATTACCTCTCCATAATATATCTTCTTAAAATTTATCTAAAATGCAATAAACGTTTCGAGGGCATCCTAAATTCAAAATTAGGGTACCCTCTCAAAATTCAATATTGCTTATTATTTTCTAGTTGTAATTACCTCATCAACTAAGCCATATTCTAATGCTTCTTGTGCAGTCATATAATGATCTCTCTCTGTATCTGCTGCAACTTGCTCATATGGTTTTCCTGTATTTTCTGCAAGAATTTCGTTCAACTTTTTCTTAGTTTTAAGGATATTTTCTGCTGCAATTTCGATTTCTGTTGCTTGTCCCTTTGCTCCACCTGAAGGTTGGTGAATCATAATTTCAGCATTAGGAAGTGCAAATCTCTTTCCTTTTGCTCCACCAGCTAATAAAAATGCTCCCATACTAGCTGCTAATCCAATACATATTGTTGATACATCACATTTAATATATTGCATTGTATCATAAATTGCCATTCCACTAGTTACCATACCACCAGGAGAGTTGATATATAAGTGAATATCTTTTCCCGGATCCTCTGATTCAAGGAATAATAATTGAGCAACAACTAAACTTGCTGTAGTTTCATTTACCTCTTCACCCAAAAATATAATTCTATCCTTTAATAATCGAGAATAAATGTCGTAATTTCTCTCGCCTCTACTTGTTTGTTCAATGACATAAGGTACTAAACTCATAAAATATCCCTCCTTTTTTATAGTCCAATAGACCGGTTCATTAGAACCAGTCTATTGCTTAAGCTTATATTTAAAAATTATTTAGATTCTTTTTCTGCTGCTGCAGCTTCAGCTTCTTTTTCTTTTTTTGTTTTAGCTTTAGCTCTTTCTTTAATATTATCCATTACTAATTCAACAGCTTTCTGGATTTTAATCTGATTGCTCATAGAATTCTTGTCATCATCTGACATGTACTCTTTAAGTTTATCAGCTTCCATGTTGTACATTTTTGCTGTTTTCTCGATTTCAGCATTGATATCGTCATCTGATACTTCAATGTTTTCTTCTTTAGCAATTTGCTCTAATACTAAGCTTCCCTGGATTCTTGAAACAGCTTCTGGACGAACCTGCTCTTTTAATTTGTCTAATGTCATACCAGAGAACTGTAAGTACTGATCCATTGATAATCCACTCTGTTGAATTCTCTGAGCAAATTCTTCAACCATAGTTTCACACTGTGTATCAATCATTGCTTCTGGTAATTCCATTTTTGATTTATCAATGATTTTTTTGATAGCTTCGTCTTCTTTTGTTTTTCTAGCTTCGCTATCTTTTTTGTCTTTTAAGTTCTTTCTGATATCTTCTTTATATTCATCAAGTGTATCAAATTCAGATACATCCTGTGCAAACTCATCGTTTAATTCAGGAAGTTCTTTTGCTTTGATTTCTTTAACTTTTACTTTAAATAATGCTGGTTTACCTGCTAATTCTTCAGCCTGATATTTCTCTGGGAATGTAACGTTAACTTCAACGTCATCTCCAACATTTTTACCAACTAATTGATCTTCGAATGTATCGATGAAAGAATGAGATCCGATTACTAATTCGTAATCTGTTCCTTTTCCACCTTCGAAAGCTTCGCCATCAACAAATCCTTCGAAATCAATAACAGCTGTATCATTTTCAGCAATTGCACGATCTGTAACTGTTACAGTTCTTGCATTTTTGTTTCTCTGGTTCTCAAGTTCTTCTGCAACTTCTTCATCAGATACTGTTGTATCGATCTTAGTTACTGTAACTCCCATGTATTTTCCTAATGTAACTTCTGGTCTTACAGCTACTTCTGCAGTGAAAATGAAAGATTTACCTTGTTCCATCTGCTGAACATCTACAACTGGTCTAGAAACGATATCTAATCCGCTTTCTTTAACAGCTGCTGGATAATTATTCTGCATTAAGATGTTAGAAGCATCTCCAAAGAATACTTCTTTTCCATACATTCTTTCAATTACACTTCTAGGAGCTTTTCCTTTACGGAATCCTGGAATATTAATGCTATTCTTTTGTCTTTTATATACTGTATCTAATGCTTTCTCTAATTCTTCAGCTGAAACTTCAATAGTAAGTTTAGCCATATTCTTTTCTAAATTTTCGACCTGTACACTCATTATTACTATTGTCCTCCTTAAATATATCATAGATCGATGCGGCTAGCCGCTCTCAACGCTCATTTCCTTCTGATTAAACACAGAAGTATCTCTAAAGTGGTCACCTCAGTAAAATGGGCATACTGCGACCACTACAGTCATTTATGCATTATATCATAGGTATCTATAATTTGCAATTATGATTTTTTATTAAATTATACTGCTTGAAAAACAATACTTTCTGCAAGATTAATTTTAGTTTGTTCATCAGCAAAATACTTTGTTATTTCTAATGCAAATTCAATAGCTGTTCCTACACCTCTACTTGTTATAATGTTGCCATCAACAACAACATTTTCTTCTGAATAAAGTGCTCCTGGCATTTTCATATCAAATCCTGGATATGATGTTGCTTTTTTTCCTTTTAGAAGTTCTAATCCACCTAACACACTTGGTGCAGCACAAATTGCAGCTATTAATTTCTTTTCTTCATTAAATTTCTTTAATGTCTCTTGCACAAACTCATCTGCTTCTAAATTTTTAGTTCCTGGCATTCCACCTGGTAAAACCACACCATCAAAAGAATCAATATCAATTTCTGTTTTTAATTTATCCGCTTCAAATTTAATTCCATGTGACCCTTCTATGGTTTTAGAATCCCCTATAGCAATCATTTCAACATCTATAGAAGCTCTTCTTAATAAATCTACTACTGTTAAACCTTCTATTTCTTCGCATCCATTCGCCATAAAAATTCCTACTTTACTCATAATTTTACCCTCTTTCTTTAAAAAATAATATTTTTTTGCTAAAATCATATATATAAAGACTAAAGGAGCATATCATGGAAATCGAAAAAAAATATTTATTATCTGAAATTCCTTTTGATTTATCTTCTTTTGAAAAAAAAGAAATATCTCAAGGATATTTATGTACATCTCCTGTCGTTAGAATTCGTAAATCTAATGACAAATACACCTTAACCTACAAGGGTGAAGGATTAATGGCTAGGGAAGAATATAACCTTCCTCTTAATGCAGAAGCTTATAAGCAACTTTCTTCGAAAATTGACGGTATTCTTATAGAAAAAACAAGATACCTTATTCCTTTAGAAAACAATTTAGTTGCTGAACTTGATGTTTTCCATGGAAAACTTAATTCATTATTACTTGTCGAAGTTGAATTTGCTTCAGTTGAAGAAGCAAATAATTTCGTGCCTCCTACATGGTTTGGAGAAGATGTAACATTTTCTAATAAATACCATAACAGCACACTTAGTCAAAAAAACTTATAATTTTTCTGCAAACAAATACTCGCGAATACTGCTTTATCGTAGTATTCGCATTTTTTTATCTTCTTAATCTGTTCGCGAATTCATATTTTTGTCGTAATCTTAATGCACTTTTCAAGTCATCATAACGCTGCCATAATGGTCCTTCTGGTATTACAACATCTATTGAAACCGCAATATCATCAACTAACTTATCAGTTATTTCATCTCTTAATGACACAAGAATATTATATCTTTCTTCATATGAGTCTGAATCTAAAAACTCGATTAATTTTGGATTTACACCTTCTGGTACAACATATTCTTGTTCAACTTTTTCCTCTGTTTTTTTACTAAAATCAAATACTGAAGATTTTCTTCTTGGTACGACTTTTTCTTCTTTATATTTTTCATCTAGATTTTCTTCAACAAAATTAGTAGACACTTCTATTTTTGGTTTTTCTACTTGTTCTTCATTTTCTAATAAAGTGTTACTATTTGTTTTTATAGTATTATCAATAACCCTTTTATATTCAGGCTCTTTAGCTATTTTAATTACATGGTCTTGTTCGTTTGTACTTGTTTTATTTGCAAAATCTTCTTCTACAAATATTTTATTACCAAACTCATCAACATTTACTCTTGTAAATCTATATTTTTGTTTTACATCTGGGTATTTCAAAGAATCTACTTCACTCAAGAACATATCTAATGGTCTCGCATATGTTTTAAAATTACCATATAATGCTTGATAAATAACTAATTCCTCGCGTGTCTCAGAATGAGTTGCTACTCCTATTACTTGATACATTTTTCCCTTAAAGTGATAGTATAATTCCCCATTATTTGGTCTTTGTCTACTCATATTACCCCCTCCTTTACTGTGTAACTAGTTCTATAAATTCTAGTGCTTTAGCTTCTGCACCTTCTTCGTTATTTGTCTCATACATCTTAATAATTTCACCTTTAATTGGTCCTATGAATTCAACTCTATACACTCTTGATACCAATTCTTGTTTCTCTTTTACAGAAAGACCCTCTAAGTCTTCTATTTTTTTATTACTTAAAAAATATGAAACTTCAAAATCTGACAAATCTTCATCTGTTAAATTTTCATCTGTCAAATTAAGCAAATTCTCTACCTCGCTCTTCAGCATAACACTATCATCTTTTCGTCTTCTATTATGCAAAAAATCGTTATATTTACATGCTAATTCTATCATACTATGATATCTTGTATTATAATTTGCATCATTTTCATCTATCAATAGTTTATGATAATACTCATTTTCTAATCCTTTAAGCATTGTTATCAAATTAACATATTGATTATCTTTAACCGGACTCCATTCTTTTCTATCTGATAAAACCTGATCTAGCTGTCTTAAACCTTCAGCAATTTTTCTAAGGTTTATTTTGGCTTGGCTATAAGAAATAATTAGTTTGTCCTTGTTTTTTAGTGTTTTCTCGTAAGATTTAATCCATGATTTAATTATTGATTTATCACATTTGCTGCTGTACATGGCTTTTTTCATTTTTTTAATTTCTTTATCGTACTGTGTTCTCATTGCCCTCACCTTTTTCGTCATACTATGGTCATTTTATCACATATTAGATATATGTGTCACGTTTTTTGGCAAAATATGATATAATAGTTTAATAAATTTGTATATTAGGAGGTTTAAATATGCTCTCTTATGATGATGCACTCAATTTAAATTATTACAAAAAAACAACATTCACTGGTTGGATGCAAAATATGCGATTTAAGATTGCTAAAGAAAAAAACGAACAAGATGAAGACATTTTTCATGCGTGGGTTTGGCAAGGTCCTTATATTTTTTCGCTTGCTCCAAAAGAAAGTTTTATTGAACATATTGAACCTTTTGATGAAGCCGGAAGAAAAGCCATAGTAGATTGGATTAATTCCGAATTTGAAAAACATCCAAATTTCAAAGAAAAAAAAATATGCAGATAAGATTTTTACTCAACTGCATACTTTTATAAACTTTGGAATATATAAGTTTTATTCCTATCAGATTATTATATTAATTATTCAAAAAATCGCATTTTTAAAGCTTTTATTGTGTATCTGTGGAAATATTAAGCCATTTCGCTTTCTTGCTTTATATCGCATTTCACGCGCTCTAAATGCATGGCCAAATAGCCTATCTCAACTTCATTTAATTTTTTTCCCAAGCTATTTCCTAATTTTTCACAGATTACTGTTGCCATAGCAAATGAATCTGGATATGTGTTTGCTATATAGTCATTCATATTTAATTTAACTGGTTCATTATTAAGAACCCTAGCCACCATATAGCGTATATGATTCATCATTCTGTTATATGATAATGACTCAATTTTTATAGTAGTATGTGTTTCTTTTTCAATTAATGAAACGCATTGTCTTACTGCACTAGCAATCTGCATAGATTGTGATACATCCTCACCTTGAATAGCCGAATGAACATGTAATGCAATATAGCCCACTTCATCATCATCTATCATTACATCTAATCGTTCTTTAAGAAGCGTTCTTGCGACTTCGGCAATTTTGTATTCTAAATAAAATAACACTCTAATATCGTCGGTCAGCGGATTGCTAATCTGCTCACTATTTTTCATTCTTTTTACAGCATATTCTATGTGATCAGCCATCGGAAAAACTATATTGTTATCAACATGTTGGAATTTTTTTTCGGCTTCTTTTAACACTTCTCCGGCTATTTCGAGATAGATTGGTGATATCGCCTTAACCATTTCCTTTGCTCTACCTCTTTTTGATGTTTTTTCAAGCGAATAAATCCTATCTGTAGAATTTATGTCAAATTGTTGTGCTACTTTTTTACCAAAACCAATTCCTTTTCCTAATACAAGGTATTCTTTTATTTTTTCATCTTCTTTGGTAACTGCAATTACTGCATTGTGGTTTAAAACTTTTTCTATCCTAAACATAGCAATACTCCATTTTCCTATTATCCGTAATAATAAATATCAAACAACGGCTCTAAAACTTTAACATGTCCTGATGCAACTTTTTTAACTTCCATATTTTCCGATACATCGGTACAAATTATAGGTGACGAAATAGTTTTTGCATTAATTTTTAAATAATCTAAATCTAATTTCATTATTGGTTCACCTTTTGTAACCTTTTGCCCTATATCAACAAGTATTTCAATTCCTTTTCCATCTAATTTTATTGTATCTATTCCTATATGAATTAGCAAACTAATTCCTTGATTGGTCAAAAAACCTATCGCATGATTTGTATCAAATACAAATCCAACAACTCCGTCGTCTGGCGCATAAACATATTCCTTTTCCGGCGTCACAATTGCGCCCTCTCCCATCATGCCTTGCGCAAATGCTTCATCTAAACAATTTGATAAATCTGCTGCTTCACCTTCAAACGGACTTAAAATAGTTACAATCTTTGATGGTTTTTTATTTATATTCTTTTGCTTTTTCTCTTGTATTTCATCATTAATATCAGTCGTATCAACTTCTATATTCTGACAATTTTCTAGATATTCCTCAATATCTGTCTTTATTGTAGCAACCCTAGGTCCATATATAATTTGAACACTTTTTCCTTTTAAAACAACACCTGTGGCGCCAGTTTGTTTTAATAAACTCTTATTTAATAACTTTGTTTTTACAATATTAACGCGTAATCTTGTTGCACAACAATCCAAATTTACTATATTTTTCTTGCCACCAAGTGCAGCTACAATTTCTTTTGTTTGAGTAATTTCAAAAACTCTTACCTCATCAGAAAAATCCTGACTATACTTATATCTATCTTTCATCTCTTGATCTTCTCGGCCCATTGTTTTTATATCAAACTTTAATATAACAAATTTAAAAATTTGATTGTACAAAACAAAATAAACCATTCCAACTGGTATAACTAGTATCCAGTTTGTTCTTGAATTACCTGGTAATATTCCAAATAAAACAAAATCAATTAATCCCGCTGAAAATGTAAAACTTATCGTTATATGTAAAAGTTGTGCAACTACATAAGCACTTCCCGCAAGCACAACATGAATACCAAACAAAACTGGAGCAACAAATAAAAATGCAAATTCTATTGGTTCTGTAATTCCGGTAACAATAGAAGCAACTGCTGCTGAAATCATAATTCCAGCAACTTTTTCTTTATTTTCCTTCTTAGCACATTGGTATATAGCCAACGCTGCTCCTGGCAAACCAAACATCATAAAAATGTATTCACCACTAAAAAATCTTGTCGCATCAACACTAAATTTACTTACATGATTCAAATCTAATAATTGTGCAAAAAAGATATTCTGTGCGCCTGATACCCATTTTCCGCCAACTTTAACTGTTCCTCCAAGTGCCGTTTGCCAAAACGGAATATAAAAAATATGATGCAATCCTAACGGTATCAACAATCTTTTAATCACACCAAATAACAACGTTCCAAAATAACTGCTTTTTGTTATAATTTGACCAATTTTTACAATTACCAATTGTACAATAGGCCAAGTAAAAAACAAGAAAACACCTACAAAAAAATACGTTATTGTCGATATTATAGGAATAAAACGGGTTCCTCCAAAAAATGATATAGCATTCGGTAATTTAATCTTATAAAATCGATTATGTAATGCTGCAACTCCTAGCCCTACAATCACACCACCAAACACGCCTGTTTGTAAAGTCGTAACACCGCAAACTGTATCTATTGCACCCTTTAACACCAAATCTGATTGTATGCCATTTTTATCAACATAATTATACAATATAAGCAACGAACTAATCGTACTATTCATAACAAAATATGAAATCATTGCCGAGAATGCTGCAACTTCTTTTTGTTTTTTAGCCATTCCACTTGCTACACCTACTGCAAATATCATAGGAATGTTATCAAATATAATTTTAGAAACATTTTTTATCGTAAAAAATACGCTATATAAAAAATGTCCCTTTCCTAGTATGCCTTGCAAATGATACAATTCAATCGTTGACTGATTTGTAAAAGAACTTCCAATTCCTAACAAACATCCAACTATTGGTAAAATGGCAATCGGTATCATAAAACTATGACCGATTCTTTGAAATATTTCAAATATCTTATCCTTCATTTTCCTTTAATTCCAACTCTTAATTATAGTATAAAAATAGCATCCGCTGATATTAGTCCCCTCTAATCAAACAACAAATGCTTCTTCACGTTCTTCTATCATTCAAACTAACGCCTATTATATCATCATTTTTTTAGACGGTCAATCACGTTATATTCGCATTTTTCAATAACTAATACATTATTTTACACAAAAGACCATCCTTGCAATGTTCATAAAACATATGCAAAAATGGTCTTTAAATTATCTACTAGAATGTCTCATATCTCTTATTGGAATATTAGCATATAATGCTGGTACTCTACCATTTCGATTTTCTGATTCAGTCTCAGTAATTTGAATATCTAACCCTTCTGGATCGATTTCCATATATTTTGATATCACCTTTATAATGTCATCGCGAAGAAGTTTCATAGTATCTGGTGAACAATTGGCACGATCCGAAACCAATACAAATTTCAAACGATCTTTTGCTACATTTCCTGAGCTCTTTTTTCTAAAAAGATCTGCTAAAGCCATAATAGCCACCTCCTAATTATTTATGAAATAAACCTTTTAATTTACCAAACACTCCTTTTGATTCTGATAAATCAAGGAATGGTACTTCTTCCCCTAAAATTCTCTTACAAATATTTGAATAAGCCTGTCCAGCCAAGCAATCAGATCCAACTAATGGTTCTCCTTGGTTAGTAGAAATTACAATATTCTCATCATCTGGAACAGCTCCAATTAATGGAATTGCTAAAATCTCACAAACATCATCAACGGACATCATATCTCCCCTAGAAACCATATCCATTCTTACTCTATTTACAACTAAATGAGATTGTTTGATTTCATTAGCTTCTAATAAGCCAATAATTCTATCTGCATCTCTGATGGCAGATACTTCAGGTGTGGTAACTACTAAAGCTCTATCTGCACCTGCAATTGCATTCATAAATCCTTGTTCTATACCTGCTGGACAATCTAATAATACATAATCGAATTCTTCTTTTAATTCATCTGTAAGTTTTCTCATTTGCTCTGGAGCAACTGAAGTTTTATCTCTTGTCTGAGCTGATGGTAATAAAAATAAATTTGGATGCTTTTTATCTTTAATTAAAGCTTGTTTTACTTTACAATTTCCTTCTACTACATCAACCAAGTTATATACTATTCTGTTTTCTAGTCCCATAACTACATCCAAGTTACGTAATCCTATATCTGTATCTATTAAAACAACTTTTTTATTAAGTTGTGCTAATCCTGTTCCTACATTTGCTGTAGTTGTTGTTTTACCTACTCCACCCTTTCCTGAAGTAATAACGATAACCTCGCCCATGCGAATTCCCTCCTAAATCGTGTTGTTATTATTAATAATATAACTTTTAAACATCAATCACTTAATAGTGATTTAATAACATCCCTTGAAATTGATTCAATGTAGATGTTTCCATTTTTTGCAAAAGCAATCTGTGGATCATATGGTACTTCTTTTGGTTTTTTCCTAGGTCGTCCTCTTCTACGTGGTTTCTGTTCATCTGGACTCTTAGCTAAAATGTTACTTATTTGTACCTGCAATGGTTTCATGTCCAATGCGACAATTACACATTCATCATCACCGCCTGCACCAGCAAATGCTACACCCTTAAGAGCACCTAATATTACAATATTTCCATATGAAATAACTTTTGCCCCTGGATTTACATCACCAATTATAACAACTCCGCTTTGACTCTCTAGAACTTGTCCTGAGCGTAATGTCCCTCTGTAAAAGCCTTCTGCCCTTTCTATTTGATTTAACTCACCTTCTGATTCACTTTGTGAAACTTTTGAAATAACCCCTTTATCAGCCTGTAATTTAGTTGCAGAATGTCTAGGTTGACTTTGATTAATAGACATTCTAGCTTGTCCTATTGCCTCTTCTACGTGCTGTCTATACAGAGCTTCTTTAGATTCATCTCTATCAACAACGCATACTATGTTAATAGCAGATGTCTTTTCTATTACAGCTAAAATTTGATTTTCTTCATCCTTAGAAAGTTTTCTTCCTTCAAATTCAAGTGCCATACTCGCATTTTGAAAAAATTTGGCTGCCTCTTCAAATTTTATCTGCACATCTTTTAAAAGCTCCTCAAAAGCCACATGTTCATCTAATACAAGGTTGATACCATATCTGTTACTCTTAATTTTTACCGTCTGCAATCTAGTATCCTCCATGTCATTTTTTTGTCTGCGTTATAAACATACATATTCTAAAACATGCTTTGAGACATTTAAAACATATATATTTATATTATCATATATTATGAAAAAATCAAAATTTTTTATAAAAAATATTAATTTTTTCATAAGTACTGCCGACAAACTTTTTTTATATATTCTTATTTTTCTTTCTTTTTTTTCTTTCTTTTTTTACTTGTTTCTAGCTTATATTTTCCTAGCATTTTAATTAGATATTGCAATCAATTATAAAACTCTCTATAAAACAAAAAAACACAAAACTGAGATGTCTCAATTCTGTGTTTCTCTTAACTATGCGGGTGACAGGACTTGAACCTGCACGGTCTCCCACCAGAACCTAAATCTGGCGCGTCTGCCAATTCCGCCACACCCGCGCATATTTACTTCATCGCCAAGCGACTACTAAAGTATACTATATACTTTTTATAAATGCAAGTGTTTTTTTATATTTTTTTATATTTTTTTATTTTTTTACTTTTTTTATTTTATATCTTATCTGATAAAAATACATAGGACCATGTATAGATCTAATATTTCATACATGGTCCTTTGAATAGAAAATATTTATATTAAACTTCGAACTTTTTGATTACTTCTTCCAATGAGCTTTCCTCATTATTTAGCTGACTTTGTTGCATACATAAAGTATTTCATACCAAATACTGTTGAATAAATACCTGATACATTTGTTTTTTGCATGTAAACGTCATTATAGAAATAAAGTGGAATAACTGCATTTGTATCCATTAACATTTTTTCTGCTTTGTGTAATAATTTTGCACGTTTTGCAAAGTCTTTTTCTCTAAGAACTTTTTCAATTAACTCATCATATTCTTTCCAATCAGGAGCAGATTTTGCATCTGTTTTACCTAACTGTGCATCGTTGTTACCTGATTTAGAGCTAAATAATTCTAACATATTAATTGGGTCATTGAAATCTGCAATCCAACCTTCTCTTGCAAATGTAAATTTACCGTCTTTACGATCCTGTAAGAATACATTCCAATCTTCTGATTTGATTGTCATTTCAATACCAAGTCTAGCTAAATCCTGTTGCATACATTCAGCAATCTGTTTGTGTCCGCCACCTTCATTTACAAGGTATGGAAGTGAGATTGCTGGAGAAACTTTGTAATTTCCGTCTGATTTCTTTGTGAATTTATATCCACATTCTTCTAATAATTTTTTAGCCTTTTCAACACCCTGTTGACCAGTTTTATCAAGGTCATAGTATGAATCTTTGCTTGTTTTAAATGTTTTACCATTACCATCTGACATACCATATGGTACGAATGAATCAGCAGGTTTTTGTCCTGTTTGTCCAACTGAATCAACGATATACTGTCTATCAATTAAAATCGAAATAGCTTTTCTAAATTTAGCTGCTTTAGCTGGGCTCATATCTTTGAATAAATCAGCACCTACATTAAAGCAAGCATAATATGTACCTAATTGATCTACACAATGGAATTCTTTGCTGTTTTTAACTGTTTTAATTTCAGCTGTAGGTACATCATCGATAAAATCAACGTTACCACTATTATAAGCTGTATAAGATGCTGTTGGATCAGCACTTAACATGAAGCTTAATTTAGATACTTTTACATTTTTTGCATCATAGAAATTATCGTTTTTAACGTATTCCATGCTTTCGTTGTGTTTCCATTTTTCAAGTTTATATGCACCATTACATACGAATCCTGGATTCTGTGCCCACTTACCTGGTTCTGTTCCACCAGCAGCTTCTACACCTTTTTGATATACAGGTAAGTATGTAGGGAAAGCTAATAAATCATTAAAATATGGACATGGACTTGCTAATTTAATTGTAAGTTCATAATCGTTATCTGCTGTAACATCTAATGTTCCATCTGCTTTTTTAGCAATAACATCGAATAAATAAGCGTAATCTGCTCCTGTATCCTTATTAATAACTCTGTTCCAGCTATATACGAAATCATTAGCTGTTAATGGTTCACCATTACTCCATTTTGTTTTGTTTAACTTAATTTTATAAGTTAATTGATCCTTAGATACTTTTGGCATTCCTGTTGCGATTGCAGGAACTAATTTTTTGTTTTTGTCATATGTGTAAAGTCCTACGAATGAGTTAACTGCTAAGCATCCTCCGTCAACAGAACTATTTAAAGCTGGATCTAAATAAGCAGGTTCTGAAGCAAGATTAACAAATAAAGTGTCTGTTTCTGTGTTCACTTTTGTTGCTTTAGCTGAGCTTGAAGACTTTCCTCCATTTGAAGATCTAGATCCACATGCGCATAAGCCAAACGCCATTGACGCAACGAGTAGTAATGATACTAGTCTCTTTTTCATAATAAAATCCTCCTATTTTTTTTATTTTAACCCTTTTGTTGGGGGGTTACCTAATTAAAAAACTCTTCCACCGTCTAATTATAAAATTAGCTTTTAGCAAAACATTTTAATATTTTGCAATTAATTATTTATTCCAACATGCAACCATGTGGCCATTTCCTCTATCTGTTAGAATTGGTCTTTCCTGTGCACATTTTTCTGTCGCATATCTACATCTTGTTCTGAATGGACAACCTGTAGGCATTCTTAATGGGCTAGGAACATCTCCCTCTAAAACAATTCTCTGGCTCTTTCTTGCTGTCTCAGGATCAGGAATTGGAACTGCTGACAACAAGCTTAATGTATATGGATGAATTGGATTTTCATTTAATTCATCTGCATCAGCAATTTCCATTATTTTTCCTAAATACATAACTGCAATTCTATCTGAAATATGGCGAACTACTAATAAATCATGTGCAATAAATAAATATGCTACACCTAATTTTTTCTGTAATTCTTCAAACATATTAATTACCTGGGCCTGAATTGAAACATCAAGAGCAGATACTGCCTCATCACATACAATAAATTTCGGATTAACTGCTAAAGCTCTTGCAATACCGATTCTTTGTCTTTGTCCACCTGAAAATTCATGTGCATAACGCATTGCATGTTCAGCATTAAGACCTACAAGTTCCATAAGTTCAAGAATTTTTTCTCTTCTTTCTTCTTTTGTGTTGTATAATCCATGAACATCAAGAGGTTCTCCAATAATGTCTTCTACTGTCATTCTTGGATTTAATGAAGAATATGGATCCTGGAAAACCATCTGCATTTCTTTTCTGTATGGTAACATTTTCTTATCGATTTTCTTACCCAAAACAGGTTTTCCTGATGCATCAACAATAACCTTACCATTTTCATCATACTGCTCTCCAGTATCAAAAATAACTTCACCATTAAATGTAATCTTACCTGCTGTTGGCTCATAAAGTCTTAATAATGTACGACCAACTGTTGTTTTACCACAACCAGATTCTCCTACTAAACCTAATGTCTCACCTGGTTTAATAGCAAAAGAAACATCATCAACAGCCTTAAGCTGCATTTTCTTTAAACCTTTTTTCACAGGGAAGTATTGTTTTAGATGCTCGACCTTTAAGATATATTCGTCATTATTGCTCATTTTTTGCTTCCTCCTGTGCTTCATACATTTTCTTTACATTCATCCAACAACTTGCGAAATGACCTTCGCCAATTTCGATTTCATCAGGTTTTTCTTTTAAACATACCTTCATTGCTTCTTCACATCTTGGGCAAAAAGCACATCCTTCTGGCATATTTAATAAGTTGATCGGTGTACCACCGATTGGTACTAATTTTTCATTCATATTTTCAACTCTAGGAATAGAGCGTAATAATCCTTTAGTATATTCATGGCTTGGATTGTAGAAAATATCATCTGCTGTTCCTCGCTCACATACTCTACCACCATACATTACCATGATTTCATCACACATTGATGCAATAACACCTAAGTCATGAGTAACCATAATAATAGCCATTCCTAATTCGTCTTGAAGTTTTTTCATAAGTTCAAGAATCTGAGCTTGAATAGTAACATCAAGTGCTGTTGTAGGCTCATCCGCAATCAAGATATCTGGTTCACAACAAAGTGCCATTGCAATCATAACACGCTGTCTCATACCACCTGATAACTCGTGTGGATACTGTTTCATTCTAGATGCTGGTTCATTAACACCAACTAATGTAAGCATTTCAATTGCTCTTTTTGTAGCCTCATCTTTTGTTTTATCTGTATGTAATAAAATTGCTTCCTCTAACTGATATCCAATTGTAAAAACAGGATTTAAACTTGTCATAGGATCTTGGAAAATTATAGAGATTTTTTCACCTCTAAACTTCTGCATTTTATCTTCAGGCCATTTTGTAATATCTTCGCCTTTATATAACACTTCCCCGCTAGTAATTTTACCAGCATCAGCTAAAATTCTAAGTATTGAGTAAGATGTAACTGACTTACCTGAACCAGACTCACCTACAATACCAATTGTTTTGCCCGGCTCTAAATTAAATGAAACACCATTTACAGCACACACCTCACCTGCATCTGTAAAAAAACTAGTGTGAAGATCTTTTACTTCTAATAAATTTTTATTTTCCATACTCATTCTTCCTAATCTCCTTAATTCAATTTTGAATCAAATGCATCACGTAATCCATCACCAATTAAGTTAAGTGCTAATACTATTAAACAAATAACAATCGCTGGAACTACTAATCTCTCTGGATAAGACAATAATGACGATCTTGCATCATTTGCTAAACTTCCTAGCGATGGCAATGGTGCAGAAATACCTAAACCTAAGAAACTTAAATAGCTCTCTGTAAAAATTGCACTTGGAACCTGTAATGCTGTTGTAATAATAATAACTGATAAGCAGTTAGGTAAAATGTGTTTTCTTAAAATTCTTGAATTTTTTGTACCAATACATCTAGCCGCTAAAACATATTCATTGTTCTTAATTGCCAAAATCTGACCTCTAATTAATCGAGCCATACCTACCCAGTATAATAGAGCAAATACTAAGAACATAGAAATCATATTAGTTCCTAATTTTGCAAAAACTGTTCCAACTAATAATGGCTCTAATCTCTGAGTCAATACTACTGATAAAAGAATAATAATAAGCATATCTGGTAAAGAATAGATAATATCAACTATTCTCATCATAATCAAATCAACTGTTCCACCAAAATATCCTGCAATTGCACCGTATAAAAGTCCAATAATTAATACCATGAATGCTGATACAAATCCAACTGCAAGTGATACTCTAGTACCATAAATAACTCTGATAAAATAATCTCTACCTAAGTTATCTGTTCCACAAATATGTGGGAATAAACTCTTGCCAGTTTTATCCATATATTCCTGCTCTCTCATTGAATACTCAAAAGGAGCTAAATTTGTAGCTGTACCATCTCTTCGACCATCAATTTGTGTAAATGCAGAATATGAATAAGGACAAATTAATGGTGCAACAAAAATAATTACTACTAATAAAAGTAAAACAATAACACTACCCATTGCAAGAGGGTTCTTTTTTAATCTCTTCATACCATCTTTAAAGAAGGTAGTAGACTCACCCATTACATCTTGCTGTTTTTTTTCATCATCTGTTGCTTTTTTAAAACTATCCGCATTAAATTTACTTAAATCTATTTGTGAAGATAAGAACTGTCTTTTCTTAAACTGTTCCATAATAATTCGTACCTAACCTTTCTAAACTTGGTATTTTAATTAAACTCAATTCTTGGATCTACTAATTTGTAAATAATATCTGTAATCATATTTGCTACAACCATTAATACTGCTAAGAAAATAGTCAATGCCATAATCATAGTATAATCCTGGTTAACAATTGCAGATACAAAAGAAGATCCTAAACCACCAATTGTAAAAATATTTTCTACAACCATTGAACCTGTTAAAATATATGCTACCATTGGTCCTACATATGTAATAACTGGAATCAATGCATTTTTCAAGGCATGTACATATATTATCTTATTTTTTCTAACGCCTTTTGCTTTTGCAGTTCTAATATAATCCTGTCCTAAAACATCTAACATACTTGTTTTTGTCAAACGTGTAATGTATGCCATTGGATAAACACATAAAGCAATTACTGGTAATACATAATTAGGTGAATCTTTTGACCACGCTGGTACAAGATTTAATTCCTGACAGAAGAACCATAATAACAATGTCGCCAACACAAACGACGGCATCGCCGTACCTAACGTTGTAAAGAATACTATCAATCTGTCTGGTAATTTATTTCTATTTAATGCTGCTATACTTCCTAAAATGATTCCAGCGATAATTGCGATTACAGCCGCTATTGAACCAAGTGTTGCAGACACTTTAAATTTCGATGCAAGATCAGGAGCAATCTCTCTTCCTGTTTTTAATGAAACTCCTAAATCTCCTTGGCAAAACTTAACCATATAATTTGCATACTGTACTGGTATTGGTTGATCAAGACCATATTTTGCCTCTAATTTTTTTAATGTCGCAGGATCTGTTGCCTTTTCCTTATTAAACGGACCACCTGGAACCATTTCCATTGCAAAAAAAGTAATCGTACTAACAATAACAATGGAAACTATTGCAAGTAATACTCTTTTCAAAGTATAAATCATTAATATATTCACTCCTATTCCTAATATATATTGAAATGTTTATCGATGCTTTAAGATAATAATTAATTGATTACAAATATATAAAAAATGCACAGGTTCACATCATGTCACCCTGTGTACGCCTTTGTACCAATTTTATTAATTAAAACTATCTTTCTCTGAGTGTAATTATACTATGATTATTCAATTTGTCAACATTTTAAAGCATTAAATATTAGTCTGACAATACGCAAAAACCCTTGAAAAGATTGCGTAATTTCATTTTGTTTCCCTTATTGTATCTAAGCATTATTGCATACAGGTTTAAAAAAGGTGTATTTTCAGTAAATTTTAGTCATATTCCGTTTTTATTAAAAGCAACAAACAATATAAAGTTTAATTTAGTTTCCTAAAAAAAATTTTTATATTTTTTTATTTTGTGGGCGTACAAATGTCTTTCACTAGTGAACAGTTTTTTGTATATATAAGTTTTCTTAATATATCCTGTAGTTATATTAGCATCATTTATTTTTTTTATTTAGTGGAAACTAAAAATTGCATATAATTTTCTTCAGCTCTTTATCCGATAAATACCATAGTAGTTATGCTCTTAAATAGTATAGTGTGTAACTCTATAATCAGTCGTAACATATATAACCTGTTATTTCTCTAAGTTTATTTTATAGAGTTTTTATCTATATGGAGGTGATTTTTATAAATATCAAAAAACATTTATTAATCTTTAGTTCATTAGTCTTATGCTCAATCACTGTTCTTGGATGTGGATCAACCAATAATAATACTTCTAATAATACTACTCAAAAAGATGATGTTTCACTCAAAGAATCAAATAATAGCAATGATTCAAGCAATAATAATTCAAGTAACAGTGAATCAAATAATGACTCAAATAAGAATGATATTCAAAATAATGATAACTCAAATAATAACAACAATAATAATAACAACAACAATAAGAACAATAGTAATAACAACAATAAGAACAATAGTAATAACAACAATAAGAATAACGATAATTCATCAAACAAAGACTCTAAAAAAGAGACCGTAAAAAAAGAAAACCAGACAAATTCACAACAGAAATCCAAATTCACTATACCTTTCAACAAGCTAAAGAAAATAACTCAATCAGATGGCGAATTCGATAATAATGAATTTATCGAGCAAACAGCAATCCGTAAAGCTCTTGCTACAGAAGATTCTTATTATAAACTTATGAATAGATACTGTGAAGATGTTCTAGAAATAAGAGACATCGGATCTGTTACTGATCCAATTAATGGTGATATAGATAAACGATTATATACTAATAAAGATTTTGAGGGTGCTTCAAAGACCGTTTTAAAAATATTACGAAATGAAATATATGCTCGCCATGGCTATATTTTTAATGACCAAAAATTATTTAATTATTTTATAACTCTTACATGGTATATTCCAACAACATATAGTCAAGATTTTGATGAAAGTGTTTTAAACGATTATGAAAGAAAAAATATAAAATTTATACTTGAATTAGAAAAAAATGCAAAAGATTAGGTTTTGTAAAATAATTAGATGTTAAAAATAAATGTAAAATTTTAAAAAGCCCTCCTTACTGGTCTTTCCAGTAAAGAGGGTACCTTTTAAAACTTTATCTAATATTTAATAATGCTTTTATTCTTATTATTTTATCTTCCGATAAATCTTCTAATAATACACATAATCAAACCTATAACAGATATTTTTGTTATGTTATCAGAATTCACACCATAACATTTTATAAATAAAACAATTCCATCTTTTATACTCTTTACATCCATATTAGCCGACTGATCTAACAATACACTTTTATCAACAATAAATGATGATGCAAATGCCATTATAATGAATAAAACAAATACGAATACTCCACGTCCTACATCTAATCTAACTACTCTACCATTATTTGCAAATCTTGGTCTTGATAAAATCCAATTAAATTCAATCAAACAGAAAATCAAGAATAACCCACATGCTCCTAAAAATGCAATTGCACTCTTATTATTAGGATCTAAAGGATCTCCAAAATATGTAACTTTACCAACCGCTACATAACTAAACATAATGCAAACAGCTACAAGTGCAACAGCTGATAAAATCTGAAGAACTCTACAAATTAACTTCAATCCTAAATTTGCAGTTTTTCCCGCATTTTCTTCAAAAGATTTCATTCCTGTCCCCCTGTTGCTATAATTATCATCGTTAGAATTATCTCTTTGCTTTTTATTTTTTGTTACATACTTAGTTTTTTTCTTCGTCTTAGTAGTTGTATTTTTCTTTGTTTTTTGCTTATTCGAACTATCACCATTTAATGCTTGTGCAGCTAAAACATCTTGCATTTCAGGATGCGATTCAAACCATCTTTTTGCGTAATTGTTATCTAATAAGACTTCTATTTTCTGCGATCTAAAATGTCTTACTGCTTTTCTCATTAATGTGTCTATATAATCTTTACCATTTTTTTCTTTTGCACTATAAACCTTGTTTATTTTACAAACATTACTTTTTACTCTTGGGAATTCAATTCCAGCTATTACCTGGCCATCTTCATCTTGTAAAACAATTTTACTATTATAAATTGTACAATCCATTATTATTCACCTTGCTTTTGCCTTTCATAATCTGTCATTTGTTTTTAAGTAAAAAAAAAGTCACACCCTACAGCGTGACTTAAAAAATGAGACATCGGGGATTCGAACCCCGGACAACTTGATTAAAAGTCAAGTGCTCTACCAACTGAGCTAATATCCCATATAACAGGGCTAGCTGGATTCGAACCAGCGAATGCAGGAATCAAAATCCTGTGCCTTACCGCTTGGCGATAGCCCTATGTTTGTAGTTACATTCGTAACTTAAGGTGGGAAGTGGGGTTCGAACCCACGACCTTCGGAACCACAATCCGACGCGCTAACCAGCTGTGCTATACCCACCATGATAACTTAGTATCAAATGTGCTCGAAGGGATTCGAACCCCCGACCCACGGCTTAGAAGGCCGTTGCTCTATCCAGCTGAGCTACGAACACATACCTAACTATTTCTCATAGTTAAGCGGGTGATGGGAATCGAACCCACGTATCCAGCTTGGAAGGCTGGTGTTCTACCATTGAACTACACCCGCAGAGTCGGGGTGACAGGATTCGAACCTGCGACCTCCT
>NZ_FOGW01000047.1 GCF_900111325.1 Lachnobacterium bovis | reverse complement strand
TCAAGAGTTTTTTTCAAATTATCTCCTTCTATCCACTCCTCTTCATACATATTGATCAACAGATTACATTCTGCGTCTATGAAATTAAATAAGTATTTCTCCATAAGATAAAACTTGTCTTCGTGAAATTTCATAAACCAGTAAATATCTCTTATATCACCTTTATTGTCATCCCATACTTTATAGTCACACATCTCATTATATGCGTTTTCATCCTTAGGAACCACAATGCCATACCAATTGTTCAAATCGAGATATCTTGTATATCGAGTGCCATCTACAATACGTTCGTCTTTTCCCTGAAAAAAATCTCCCATATCACACCGTTCCTTTCTGAATATGTGATGTTTGCAAACTTATAACATTATTATAAATTGCAGTTATGCAATTGTTAATCCTCTGTTTGAGATTATTTGGTTTTATATCCTCTTTGATAATCTTTTTCATCTTGCTTTCTATAGTTTCTGTCGCTGTGTCAGAATAATAGCCGGATACCTAATAGGTTGTATTACCAATCTTACGAGAAAAGCCGAGACATTTTTGCATCAGCTTTTCTTCATTGTTCTGTATTATATTCTCTTCAATCATATTCTTTGCTCCTCTCTATAGTGACATATAAACAAGATGTGTAAATTAAATATCATTTGAGGTTCCAATTTGGAACCCCAAATAAAGTGTTTTAAATAGATGAGGTGTCGTATGGATGAAGTTGTAACAAATGAAGAGAATAAGACAATTGAAAGAACCGGTTAGAACATTGATATTTCTCAATTGATTTATGATATATGAGGAAGACAAGTTATGATAGATAGCGATTTGGCAATTCTGTATCAGGTTGAGACCAAGAATATCAATAAAGCAATGAAAAGAAATATTAAAAGATTTCCCGATGACTTTTGCTTATCGGACCGGATTCAAGGATCGAAAAGATGCTAATCACTTTAAACCTGAAAGACTTAATGCAGCCAAGAAGAAAAATGGTTCTGGCAGTCATAACAAAGAGGTATGCCAGAGTGATGATACATCTTCTAATAGTTCTTTAAGGCATTCTGGTTTGCAGTCACTTATACCAGACGACTCCAACATTTTGCAGTCAAATACATCACCCGATGCATGTGGAGACTGTAGTGGGACTGCAAAAGGTGAAGTAGTAGAAATCCTTGAATTTACACACTTTTTCGAGCATTGCACGTTTGATAAGACAGATTATTCTGAGCGTGGAAGGCACTTAAAAAAGTATATTAGGGTAATTGTAGCTGTCGACCTGGTGACGGTAGCTACAAAAACAGGTACTACCTCGTAACGGTAGCTACAAAACCCAAAAGAGTTCTATAAAACGAATAAAGAATCGTCGGAAGGCGCTTAGCTTACAGCATTTCCTGTAAGTTAGGCGTCTTTTTGTTTTGCAACAAGCGGTGCACCTGTGAGTGTTATCGCAAATCTGAAAGAAAGGAGGAACGCCAATGGATTTTGATTATTTTTACGGGAGAGAAACAGAACAGTTTGCATTTTATCAGATTCCTAAAACTCTAATTACGGATGATAAATTTGCAGGAATATCGATGGAAGCAAAAGTACTTTATTCATTGATGTTGGATAGGGCAGCTCTTTCGGCAAAAAATGAATGGCTGGATGAAGATGGCAGGGTATTCATTTATTACACGTTAGAAAAAATAATGGAAGATATGCATTGCGCTAATCAAAAAGCTACAAAGATGCTAAAAGAACTAGAATCAAAAGCTGGCTTGATAGAAAGACAGAAGCAAGGCCAGGGAAAACCAACAATATGATATTACACATTGTGTAATCATACTGGATATGTTACAATATTACACAACGTGTAATTTATTTAGAGGGTGAGATTTATGGATAATAAAGCAAAGAAAATAAAAGAACTTCGAGAAAGCACTGGTATGAATAGAAGGGAGTTTTGCGATTATTTTGATATTCCTTATAGAACAGTTACGGAGTGGGAACGGGATATGCGCCATGCTCCGGACTATGTTGTAAGGCTTTTGGAATATTACATAAGAATGGAGAAACTGTTTAAAAAAGATGAGGATAATAAGGAATAATTTAAACAGGTCGAATTCGACCTGTTTAGAAATGGAGGATTCAGCTGATGAAAGAGAAGATTATTAAAGATACAATACATGCAAAGGGTGTAGATATCAGCATATATACAACTGATTATGAAAATGAATTTTTGTCATTGACAGACATAGCAAGATACAAAAGTGATATGCCCCATGATGTTATAAAAAACTGGATGAGGAGCAGGGAAACTTTAGAATTTTTAGGTGTATGGGAAAAACTACATAATCCGAACTTTAAACAGGTCGAATTCGACCTGTTTAAGAGTGAAGCGGGACTCCATGCTTTTACTATGTCACCAACTAAATGGATTGAAGGAGTAGATGCGATAGGAATAGTTTCTAAAGCAGGAAGATATGGTGGCACATATGCGCATTCTGATATAGCATTGGAATTTGCATCTTGGATTTCAGCAGAATTCAAATTATATGTTATGAAAGATTATCAGAGAATCAAGAAAGATGAGAACAGTAGGCTCTCACTTAACTGGAATCTCAATCGAGAAATCTCTAAAATTAACTACCATATACATACAGATGCAGTAAAGGAAAATCTTATTTTGCCGGACCTTACGCCTGAGCAGATTTCTTTTAAGTATGCAAGTGAGGCAGATCTACTAAATGTTGCACTTTTTGGCAAAACTGCTAAGCAATGGAGAGATGGGAATAAAGGTAAAAAAGGAAATATGCGAGATTATGCAAGCCTTAATCAGCTTCTTGTTCTAGCTAATATGGAAAGTTACAATGCTATTCTCATAGAACAGGGAAAAGCACAGTCTGAGCGATTGGTATTACTCCGCCAACTGGTAGTAAGGCAGATGAAGACATTGGAATATGTGAATAATGAAGGGCTTAGGAGGCTTCCGGGAGGTGAAAATATTGACAAAGAAGACTAAATGTTACATATACACTCGTGTTTCAACAGCTATACAAGTCGATGGTTATAGCCTTGATGCTCAGAAGGAAAAACTTCGCAGATATGCAGAGTATCAGGAAATGGAAATTGCTCATGAGTATTCTGATGAGGGCTTTTCTGGTAAAAATATATAGGACAGGGCGTGAGCAAAAAGCCCGTGAAGGTAGATGGAATGGCGGCTTTGCTCCATATGGATATAAGCTTGAGAATGGAGAACTTGTCATAGCCGATGATGAAGTGGATATCATCAAATTAATTTATGATCGTTACATTCATACAGATTTTGGAATTAACGGAGTGGCTTCTTACCTTAATAATCATGGTTACACTAAGAAACTCAGACTGAATAATACGATAGCAGGATTCTCATCTTCTTTTGTAAAGAATGTTCTGGATAATCCTGATCACGCACATATTTTATCTGGAATTCTGAAATGTCCATGCTGCGGGAAGAGTTTATATGGAAATATTGCAAAAGCTCACAGCAAGGACAAGAAGACCAGGTATTACTACTACTGTAAGAATACATTGGGGAAGACCGGGCACAAGTGTACATTCAGACTTAATATAGAGCAGAAGGAGATGAATAATCTTGTTGCATCCATAATTTCAGCGATGGTAAATGATAAGAGGTTCAAAGAAGCTATCAAAGTAAAAATAGGTACAGCAGTAGATACAGAAGCACTTGAAAAACAGCGTGAAGCACTTTGTGGTCAACTTAAGCAGGCTATGGGTACAAAGAGTCGTCTGGCGAATCAGATGGATAATCTTGATATTGATGATATTCACTATGATAGGAAAATTGCAGATTTGCAGAGCCGTTATGATGATCAATATGATATAATAGAAGAGCTTGAAGGGCAGATCGATAAGGTACAGGAGCAGATTCAGAGCATCATGCAGGAAAATCTATCCAGTACAAGCATATATCAGCTTCTGTTGGCTTTTGATAAGTTTTATAATGATTTTAACGAAGCGGAGCAGAAGGAATTTATGAGAGCGTTCATAGATAGAATAGATATTTATCAGGATAAGCCTACAAACGGCTGTTGGATAAAGAACATTGTTTTCAATTTTCCGGTGCCTATAAATGGGAAGGACATTAGAGAACTGTCCTTGGAAAATGAAACAATGCTTGAGACGGTATGTCTTTTGTCCAAACTTTCTGAAGCCAAGCATCATATCTAGGTTAAAGTGGATATGGACGAGTTGGATCTGACCAGCGCTGAGGCCAAGGCTACTTACAGAGAGAATTTCTTAGAGTGAAAAAGACAAAGATAGAGGCGAATAAAATGATTTTTGTTATAGCATTCATAGCAACATTTATTTCTATGTTATGCTGTAAAGCCATAAAGAAACCAGCGGTTAGAGTTATTCTGGGGATGGTGGCATTCTTCAATATTCTAATTATGATTTTAGCTGGAAGTTTTATATATACAACAAAGTACAAAATACATGATGTAGCTTCATATACATCACCGGATGGAAAATATGAATTATTATTCCAACAGGTAGGAGATCCGGATTGGCCATTTGGACATACACATGCCAGATTAGTTCTTCAAGATAAAGCAGGAACGATTGCAAAGTATTCTTTTGATATAGCAGCTGATGGGGCAAATGCCAGTTCTGATTTGTGTTAGGTTACATGGAAAGCTACTCAAGTTGAAGCAGTAATTAGCGGTGAAGAGCAAAATGATAATCAGTACATTTTGTATTTTAATGGTAAAACAGAATCCAATCAACTTGATACGAGGTTCGGAATATAATGTTTAAAAGAGGAGGAT
>NZ_FOGW01000054.1 GCF_900111325.1 Lachnobacterium bovis | reverse complement strand
TTTTGCGTGACATAATGAGCCCTCCTATTGATGATTATATAATACTTCAAAGGGAATGTCTCATTTTGTTTTGTACTATTTACATACTAACACTATACTGGTATAAGGATGAAAAAGAGATAAAAGTGTATGGATTGAGTTTTGCTGAAGTTAAAAAAATTGCTAAAAAAGGAGTTAGTAAAAATATGAGTAATAGTGAACTTATAAAATATATGGAAGTTTGTAGAGAGGTGGAAAAATATATAGGAACTCAATCAAGTAACACTTTAGCAACAAAGATAACAAAAGAAAAAAATAAGATTGAAGAAAATCTTGGTTTTTGATAGGAAAGGAGTTATAAAATTGAAAAAACTAATAAATAAGGATAATAAGAAGAAAAAAATTATTATGGTATGTGTTGTACTACTTTTAATAACCATAGTATATTTTGTACCATTTGATTTTAAGTACGTTAAATTGAGAAAAGGGTATCCTTCAGTAGGACTTTCATCTGTTGAGTATGCAGAGAGAAGTAGAACTTTGGATGATAGTGTTTGTGTAGTGTTAAAAAGAGAAGGAGAATGTCAAAAAGAAATTCAGAGAGTGTCATCGAATCAGTTAGTATCATTTAAATATGAAATGTCTCAAAGAAAGTTTGATTTTTTCACAACATTAAAATGTCATTATTATAATGATAAAGGTCATAATCCTATATGGCAAGGTGTGAAATTACCTTATGAAGACATAGAAAAACCAAGAGATATTTTAGCTAAAATTGATTGTTTAAAAATACAATACTATGACATTGATAAGAATAAATTATATAAAGAAGAAGATTTATTGCCATGGTTAAAAAAATATGACAAAAACAATGCTTTGTATGGTTTGTACATTAAGAAAATAGGAATTGTTAATACAAACAATACTGTAATATACTGTGATGGTAAAGATTTAAAAAGTAAAACAAATGGTTATCAAGTGTATGAGCATGTATATCCATCTTCAAATTGCGATTACAAAGATGATTATAACGATATTGAAAAAAGGGTATACAAAGAAGTATATATGGATGCTGACACATTTAAAGAATTATTAAAGGAAAATGGAATTAAGACAGAAGGAATAGATTATTATGAAGGTAGTGATCTATATGGTGAATTAAATATGGATATTAACACTGAAGATTTGCCAAATTCTAATGCAAAATTGTATAAAGTCTATCCTGGTTTGAAAAAATACATAGGACAAAAAGGTAAGAAAGTACAACTTCATTTAAGTGGAATTAATAATCCAGATATATTAGTTGGATATTTTTTGCCGGATGGAAAAAAAGTAACTTATGGAAAAAAAGGAATAAAGATAGTTGGTGGTTATTTTGACGATAAACGTGAATATAAGGGGAAAACTTGTAAAAGTTTTCAAGAATATTTAAAAATTCAAAAACAGGTGAAATACGATTTCCTTAATAAAATGGAGAGATGATTAGGAGAAAGAAAATGAAAAAAAATTTTTTGGATAAAATAATTGATATAAAGTTTTTTTATTTTTTAGTGTTTTTTCTTATAATAATAGGAATAATCAAAAGAAATATCCCTAGTAGGGAAGAAATGTTAAAAATGGAAATTGCCAAATATGAAGATTCAAGAGGTGAATACTATAATGAAAAGATTGATTACTTACATGGAAAAGAGGCTCATTTAAAAGGCGTAGAAGCAGATTACCCAACAGAATCATTATTTAAAAATGTAAAAACGGTATATAAAAATGGTAATGATTTTTGCATTGTAAAAAAGGCGGGAACACGTAACTCGTATGTATACGATATGCAAGTAGATGACAAGAAGATTCTAAGCTACGATGCACGAATTTATCGAAGAAATTGTGAAAATATTTCTTATGATAATTTGTTTTGTCCAAAAGCAGAAATTGAAATATTCAACACAAATACTAAAAAGGTTGAAAAAAGGGTTGATGTTATAGCAGAAGTAAAAAGAATTCTAGGAGGTAATGAAAATTTTCAAAGAAATATTACTAAAGTTGAGGGGTATGAAAGTCTTTCGCAAGAAGATAAAGCTGCTATTTTAGTTGAGAAATCATTTGAAAATCCAATCATCTGTACTGATAAATCAGGAAAACGTATAATGGTTTTTGAAATTCCAAAACAAGAGGATTACAAGACCAGAGATAGCTTTGAGTATCTTGCATATTATATCGATGAGGAACAGATGAAGATGATTTCATATGATGAGTTGCCAAACCAAATAAAAGAAACAGAATTAAAATATGATGCTGATGATAGAGTTTTATCAGCACTAAAAAATGAAACACAAGAACTAAACAGCTATTGCTTGAAAAATTATATGGATAAATCTGCATTTGAAACTTTATTAGATTCAAACAAAATCAAATATCGAGCAACATATTTAAGTGATGTTGCTAAGACTCCGGTGCATATAAAAATGCTTGGA
>NZ_FOGW01000048.1 GCF_900111325.1 Lachnobacterium bovis | reverse complement strand
ACTCCAACTGAGTTCAAAATATATCTAAAATGCGTTTCTGCACTTTAATCAAAAAATATCATTTTTTAACTTGACTTTTAATAGTTAGTCTTTCTATTGTTTTACATAATTTAAACCCTATCACATATTCACAAGCGTATATGCTTTATATTTAGAATATTCATGATTTATAGATTTCTAACATATTCCAACTAATTAATCAATTCGCCAGAAATACTATTAACCCCACTTTGGAATTGTTTCAATGAATCATTACTAAATTTAAATGCTTGATCATTACTTCTATTTTTGTAGCTTTCAAAGCTTGATGCTTCTGTATTAAACTCTTCTTGTTCTTTACTATCGTTAAGAAATACTTTTTTCCTATTATAGAATTTATTTATTTCCTCGCTTTGTAAATCTTGTTTATTAATCTGATCAATTTTTTGCGAACGTGTATCCGCATCAAACCAACCTTTAGTACCTTCTTTTTCCCATTTTTCCATAGCAATTCTTGTAGCTGGATTCTGCCCTGCTAGTGTATGATCGGAAATTACTGTTTTTTCTTTCTTGCTTCCTTTTTCTGTTTCTTGATAAGAACAATATGATGAAAACCACTTGCTATAAGCCGATTCAACACCTGCTTTATGTTCTTCCTCTGCCTGTTTCTTTAGGGCATCCAACTCTCCCATCTGTCCAACTAAAGTTGCACTATTTAATAAAAACTTTCCTCCTATTTGAAATGGTTTAGCAAAGATTTTATCTTGCTGAGTTATACAATTATAATTACCCGAACTAAGTTGATCCGCACTATATATTGCATCATATACTGGACCCGATCCTGGAATAAGTTGTATAACTGTATAAAATGCCGTTTTTGCACATTGATGCTCACTGTATTCAATTTTTTTCTTATTTTCATCATCTTTAGCGTCTACTTCAGACTTATTGTTAATTGCATCATTCGATTGACTTAAAAAAGAAAAACATACACTTGATTTTTTTTCATAAACTGGATCATATATACCAGGTACATCTTTCGTATAATACTTCGTTATTTCAAATTTCTGATTTTTCCCAATTTTATCTATTTTAAACATAACATTTTTACTTGAAATATCTCTAAATCCTGAAAGAGATGAATATACATCCATGCTATCATTATATGATTGATACATGCTTTTTGCTATATACATATTTGCTTTTTTACAATCACCTTCCATATTTTGAGCAGCTTTGTAAGCAGCTACTGTCTTCATGCTATATAAATTAGCTTGTTGTAAAACTCCTCCTCTGAGATAATCTAGCCATTCAATACAATATGACGCAAGATGAACTCTACCTTCACAACGCAATTTAGCCTTTTCATTATCACTAGCACCATGAGTATACATATACAAATCAAGTGTATTTAGTTTAAATTTTTCATCTGTTGTAAGATGCTGACCTTGATCATCAGTATCAGGTACATACACACTATTTGAAATTGCATTTATTATTTTTGCATACTTATCTGAATCTTTTTTATATGTTAAACACATATAAGTTGGCAAAAATGCACACAACGATGGATCATCATATCCTATACTATCTGGACTTTCTGAAAAAATCTTATTTAAATCACTAGTTTTTCCTTTAATTAATTTGATAACACCATCAGATAAGCCCGCTTTATATACCGATAACATAGGAATTCCCAACTTTTTGAAATCTTCTAACTCTTTTGGGGTTAAGCCATGTTCTAGAAATATTTTATCTAAGCTAGAATTTATAGCTTCACCTACTTTACTATCATTTATTAAAACATTTCTAAAATTTGAATTTTGTTTAATTGTATATTCTTCTTTTGATGCATCAAATGATGCTTTAATTTCATCTAACAATCCCTGAGCATTATTCCAATATAATAATGAACCCTCAAATAAATGTGACGTACTATTCTCTATGTCACGGTATAACTGTTTATCATCATTTATTTCTTTTATTAAATCACCATATTTCTTTATCTGAGATTTATAATAATCTTGCATTTGCTTCTTAGTATCCGGATTAAAACTTGCATAATTATTTAGCATGGGATTTGAAAGATCTTTATACCTTTGATTTAAATTATCTCTCATATTCGTTATTCTTAAAAGTTGATCATCAACTTCATCAAACTCTATTATTTTATGCTCTTTTATTTTACTAACAGCATTCTTTAAAGTTGTAAAATCTTCGTTATCCATTTCACATGCTGCAAGCATTGCTGCAATCACAACACTGTAATCTCTCATTATTTGTTTATAATTATCAAAACTTTTTGATAAAACCAACTTATCATTTGTAAATTCCTCTACGCTCTTAAAAGACTTCATTAACTCTTCTCGTCTTTTTGATATCAGTTTATTTGACTTATTACACATATCAACAATCTGATTTTTATCTAAAACATATCTTAATCCACTCATATTTTTCCCTCTTTTGAAATTTTAATTAATGAACAACCAACCTATTATTTACATCTATATTATTAACTCTAGCCGCAAACATAATATTTATGAATTATTACTATTTTTCATCTGACTATCAAATTCAGTATATTTCTCTAATAATCTTTTTATATGTTCTGCATCTTCCGATAAACCATTTACATATGAATTTAATGTCTTATCCAAAACTGGGTTTAGTTTTTTTTCATTACTATTCGCAGTTAAAGTAGTATCATTCTCTTCTGGTAGCTTTTTTTTATCTATACTTTTGGATGCATCTTTTATTTTTTTCGAATAACTTTTTATATCTTCTTCTTGTATTTTTAATTTGTTAACCGCTTTCATTGAATTTCCAACCTTTGGTACTTGCAATGTATTATCCATTCCCATTATATTCTTATCCTCCTAAATACTAATATTATCAACTTCTTTTCTTATTAAGTGTTCATTTTCTTCTAACTTTCTGAGCTGATTCTGTATTGTTGTTTTACTTTTTTCCATAAATTCAACTTGTCTGTAAGAAGAACTTAATACATTGTTTCTGAGATTCTCTATAATATATTCTCCGCCTAATTTTCCTTCTTCTACGCCTATATTATTGAAATTGATAGAATTTAAAAATGCCAATTCTTGATTTAACTCATTTTGAAAATTTTCATTATCTATTTCAAGCTTGTACATATCTTCTCGAAGATTTTCCTGAGCCAAGCGATTTTCTCGCAACTTTCGCTGCAGTGCTTCCTCTTTCTTTTTTCTTTCTCTATATTCACTATCTGTCTCATCTGACTGAGACAAATATTTGTTTTCTTCATTAATCATTTTGTTGTCGTCTCCTAATACCTTTTCCTGGTTTTGCCTTTAACCCTCTCTTTAATTAAAAAATCCCCATGCCACGCGTAATAACTGCATCATGTTTTCCTGTATGTTGCAGTTTTCTGCGAGCATAGGGATTCTTCTTAAGCTTTTTGCTTAATTCGGGTCTATCAGATTAGCCTATAAAATCCTACTCAGACTATTTATTATTTAAATAATAATGATTTTTCATAATTATATTTTTGTCTTTTTTATATGTTTTCCAGCTGCCTTTTTACTAGACATCTGCGTTTAAACACACATCATATTTAACTAATCCAATTATTCCCAAACCAAACTTTATTTACGATTCTTTGAACCAACTGTTGTATCAAATTCTTGATATGCTTCTGCATTTTTAATAACTCCATCTCCGATGTCTGTTATTAACTG
>NZ_FOGW01000052.1 GCF_900111325.1 Lachnobacterium bovis | reverse complement strand
AATAACGACTTATAAGAGAAAGTAATAAAAATGCGATAATACATTACAATTCTTATAAAATAAATAAACAAGGGGCCGATTTGGCCCCTTGTTTTTAATGTGCGCCTAACGGCGCACGTTTCTAACGGGTTAAAGTCCTGAATCCGCCCAGATAGATGACTATGTAGCTGACATGGCTGCACAGGGATATAAACCTGCTACTATTCTAAGACATTCAGAGACAAAATTAAATCTCTAGAAATTCATAAGAGAACTGGATGTGGATGCAAAATCGACATAATTGCGGAAATCCTAACCCCTATGCTAAGAGGCTGGATTAATTATTTTGGGAAATTCAATCCATCAGCCATGAAATATACACTTCAATGTATAGAACGTAGGCTAGTAAAATGGGCAATGTGTAAATATAAGTACCTTCGTGGTCATAGAAGATGGGCAGAAAAATGGCTTATGTCTGTAAGAAAACGAACCCGTCCTAGGGTGTCAAAAGCAGGAAAATGATTCTGTAGATTGATTCACTGGGGCGGGTTTGTTATCGATGAGAAACTATGGTTTCTATTGAAACTATTCCTCGGAAGGAATATAATAAAATAGTCAATTTTTCGACTTTTATGGAGGATTTGATATGGAGTATGTATATACATCGGAAATTGCAAAAATTTGGGATATTTCACGTCGTCGAGTTACGACATTGTGCAGAGAAGGTAGGGTTGAGGGAGCAGTTTTTGCTGCCAATACTTGGCTCGTGCCTAAAGATGCAAAAAAACCCGAGGATCCGAGAAGAGGCCGTAAAATGGGACGAGATAAATAGTAAAATGATAAAAGCCATAAAAATGGCTATTTTAGAATAAATTGGAGACAAATATTAATGGCAATAAGAAGTGCAAAGATTGATCAAAAAGCGGACCTGATTTGGGCAATTGCAGATAAACTTACAGGACCATATAAACCTCATGAGTATGGCGATGTAATTTTACCGTTAACTGTTATATGAAGATTTGATTATATCTTGTTTGATACAAAGGATGCAGTATTAAAGAAATATGAAGAGGTTAAGAATCTTCCGATGAAGGATGTGCTTCTTCGCAAGGCTTCGGGTTTTGATTTTTATAATACAAGTAAGTATACATTTGAAAAACTTATGGATGATCTTGACCATATTGAAGAGAACTTCAGAGATTACTTAAATGGATTCTCTGAAAATGTGCAGGACATTATCCAGAAATTTGAGTTTGACGGTCATATAACAAGAATGGCAAATAAGAACATTCTTTATATTGTTCTGAAGGAGTTTACTACAGAAAAAGCAAATCTTCATCCAGATGAGATTCCGTTTACAAGATACTTTTATAAATATGAAGCACCTAGGCCATCAGAAGAAATTATGGCGGAGATTATGGAACTTGAAAAAGAATTATCAGGTAGTTTAGAGGAGGTATTTTGCTAATGGCTAAGAAAAAAGAGATTTCCATCCGATCCTCTGCGGCAGAGTATTTGACATTTATTACTGCAACTGGAGAAGGCGGGATAGAGGCAATTTATGCTGATGAGAATGTTTGGTTAAGTCAAAAAATGATGGGTGTTCTTTACGATGTTGGGAAAAGCACAATCAATTATCATTTGCATAAACTGTATGAAGATGGCGAAATAGAAGAGAATTCAGTTGTTCGAAAATTTCGAACAACTGCCGATGACGGAAAAAATTACGATACGTTACATTATAATCTTAAGGCTATCATTGCAGTTGGGCATAAAGTAGACTCGGAAAAAGCAGTTCAATTTCGTAAATGGGCAAATACTATAATCGAAGAATACACAATTAAAGGCTATGCCATGGACGATGAAAGGCTCAAAAAAGGCGGCAGTATTTTAACGAAGGAGTATTTTGAACAGTTACTGGAACGTATTCGAGAAATACGTTTGTCGGAACGTAAATTTTATCAGAAGATAACGGATATTTACGCGACTTCAATTGATTATGATTCTACAGCAAAGGAAACAAAGCGATTTTTTGCAGCTGTACAGAACAAGCTTCACTATGCTGTTCATGGTCAGACCGCAGCAGAAGTGATTTATAACAGAGCGGATGCTGAGAAAGAGCATATGGGACTCACAACATGGGAAGGGTCTCCGAATAGCAAGATTCATAAGTATGATGTTACTGTGGCAAAAAATTATTTGACGGAAGAAGAATTAGCTATCCTTAGTAGAATGGTTACGGCCTATCTGGATTTGGCAGAAAGTATGGCAATGCGAAACATTCCTATGACTATGGCAGATTGGGAAATTAGGTTGGATGGTTTTCTTACTCTGATGGATCATGAGGTCCTAAAGGACAAGGGAAAAATCAGTGCGGAACAAGCTAAGATTCATGCGGAAACGGAATTCGAAAAATATAGAGTGATTCAGGATCGATTATTCCAAAGTGATTTTGATCGATTCATGGAGTTGGAAGAACATTTAAAAGATGAACGTAAATAAAAGAAAAGGAAGAAGACCCTAAATGAAGTAAAAGCAATCGTAGCAGGTTGTATTCCCGAGAATGGAAATTTGGATAAGATATTGATACCACAAAAATCAGGTTTTATATCAGGTTTGGTTAGCGCAGTAGAGAAAATGGTATCTGATGAGATGAATAACGACTTATAAGAGAAAGTAATAAAAATGCGATAATACATTACAATTCTTATAAAATAAATAAACAAGGGGCCGATTTGGCCCCTTGTTT
>NZ_FOGW01000053.1 GCF_900111325.1 Lachnobacterium bovis | reverse complement strand
TCTTTGATAATCCTTTTCATTTACACTATCGTGAATGGCATAGGAAATTCTAAACTTGATTTAGAGGATTGTATTTCATTCATGCGTGAAAAATTGGAGGCAGAGACTACCATAAAAGAATTTGATCGTCAAGTATTTTAAAGTATAGTGGATTATGTCATCGGGGCATTATCCGGAAAAACTATGCACTGCAATGAAAAATTTTAACACTGTTTTTTCTGCCTACGATGGGGATAAATTAGTCGGGATGGATTGGTTAAAAAACATTGAATTATAGCTAAATGTATCGTGGTTGCTATAGATAGAATTTTGAGATAGCTGACCAACTTTTGTATTGATGCCTCTGTGAAATCAGCTTTTGAAAGAGGATACAGAGTAATCATTCCAAGGGGAACGAACTCCACGATGGATAATGATTACATGGATGGCGAAACAACTTATCAATATTACAATGAAATGATGTGGCTAAAGAGATTTGCCGACTGCATTTCTTTGGAAGAAGCAATTGAAAGGATGGAGAAATAGCTTAATGAGAACAAAACATGTTGTTGTACTTCCATATGATGAAAAGTGGAAGCAGAATTTTCTTGATATAAAAAATGAGCTAAGTCAGGCTCTCGGAGATATTGAAATTTCTATTGAGCATGTCGGCAGTACGTCGGTTGAAGGATTGGCAGCTAAGCCAATTATAGACATTGATGTTGTTGTAACAAAAGAAAGAATTAATGATGCGATTTTAGCTTTGAAAAGTATTGGCTACATCCATGAAGGTAATCTTGGAATACCTGGGAGAGAAGCCTTCGCATATGAAGGCAAGGAACATTTACAGCAGCATCATTTATATGTGTGCCCGCAGGATTCGCTGGAATTGAAAAGACATCTGGCATTCAGGGATTATCTCAGAGTGCATCCAGAGGCAGTAGATGAATACAGTAAAATTAAGATGGAGGCTGCTTCCTTGTATCCAGAGGACATTGATAAATATATTGAATATAAGGCACCAGTTATAGAGAATATTTATTCTAAGATGCAAGGATTTTGGGTTGACATGATGGCGTTACATGATTATACTCATAAATAAAAATTTGAAGAAAGCAGAAAAGATATGAAAAATACACGGAGGAGTTGTTATGGAACTAGTAAGAGTACAGGATTCTGATTATCGAAAAGCATATGAGCTCTATATGTCCTTTCCTGAAAATGAAAACGGCTATATGAATAATGTATATGGTTATAGCTATGAACAGTTTCTTGAGTGGATAGAAAAAAAGCGAAACTGGTCATTGGGAAAAGAACTACCGGAGGGATATGTTCCTGATACTACTTATGTGCTCGTTGATGAAGGCGTTTATGTTGGAGTTTTCAATTTAAGGCATTGTCTGAATGATTTTTTGAGAGAAGGGGCTGGTCATATTGGTTATTGTATTTCCAAAAAATATCGTGGAAAAGGATATGCAACGAAAGGACTTGAACTTACTTTAATAAAGGCTAGACAGATGTGCATTCATGAAGTATATATGTCTGTAAATAAGGATAATCCGGCAAGTCTTCGTGTGCAGATTAAAAATGGAGCATATATTCATCATGAAAATGAGAAAGAGTATTTTACAAGGGTAAATGCGGTTGAGGAAGGCACTTCAAGGGAAAAAATCATCAACAAGTTTTATTCTCAATATGAAGAAGAAGGACGTCTTGAAAGGACCGTGCATGGCCGCTTAGAATATACGACTACGATGAATTATATTCATAGATATGCTGATAAAAAATCAAAGGTTCTGGAAATTGGAGCAGGAACAGGGCGTTATTCTATAACTCTTGCAAAAGAGGGAATGGATGTAACCGCAGTTGAACTGGTGGATAAGAATCTGGAAATTCTTAGAGAAAAAAGCAAGGGAATTGGCAACATAAAATCGATTCAGGGAGATGCCACAAAACTGGATACGCTTGAAGATAATTGCTTCGACCTTACGCTTGTATTTGGTCCTCTATATCACCTATATGAAAAAGAAGAAGTTAATAAGGCAATCGATGAAGCTATCAGGGTAACCAAACCTGGCGGTGTGATAATGTTTGCATTTATATCCGTATATGCAATCATGTATTCTAATTACTTTTATGGGAACTGGTCTAAAGGACAGGAAGAAAATTTTACAGATGATAATAAGGTTAGACATTTTAAAGAACAGCTCTTTACCGGTTATGATATTTCAGAATTTGAGGATCTATTTAAGACTAAAAATGTAACGTATATTACAACGGCAGGTGTGGACGGACTTATTGAACCAGTTGAGCATCGGGCTGATTTTTCAATCTCAGAGGATGACTTTAAGAAACTTTCAGACTGGTATATGTCACATTCTGAAAAAAGAGAATTGCTTGGAAACACCAATCATCTTTTGTATATATGTAAAAAAGTATGATCATTCAAATTTGTTATCCGATAGAGATATTAGTGATTAATCTTGAGGCGGTATTATTTCTTCAAATCCTAAATCATATTTCAACTGTTCAATGTCAACAGTTTCGCGAACAACACGTTTTCCGCTGTATTTAGTATGTTTTCTCGAAGTAGTACCATCTGGATTTTCGATGATATTGCTTCGAGATACTTTTATGGATTGAACGGTGTCAAATATTTTAGGTGAAATAATAGCAGGA
>NZ_FOGW01000058.1 GCF_900111325.1 Lachnobacterium bovis | reverse complement strand
TTTTTTTAGTTGAACTTTTATGGCTAATTTCTCCCGTCACTATTTTGGTTATTTTAACCTATCTGTATTTGGTTATTTTTGCCTGACTCTAACAATGCTCTAAGACACAAATCGCAAAACAAAGAATGGACTCCAGAGGAGCGTTATACCTTAGTTGCGCATGTTTTGGCAGGTGAGTCTCTCAAGAGTGTTGCTTATTCGATTGGAGTTACTTATAGTCAACTTCAACAATGAGTTCGCAAATATAAGATTTATGGTTACAATAGTCTTATACCAAAACAGAAAGGGGTAAACCGAAGGACCCAGATATGAAAAAAATTAGAACAAGAAAACCACCAAAACCTAATGAATCTGAATATGAAAAACTAATTCGGCTGAGAGCTGAAAATGCATACATGAAAGCTGAAATCGAAGTAATAAAAAATACTTGAAGAAGTGCAAAGTATTTTTGAGTCAAACAAACGTTGATACGGCGTGAGACGAGTCCTTCATGAATTGATAAATCACGGATATCAAATAAACCATAAGCGAGTTCAACGCCTTATGCATGAAGCAGGTTTAGCCGGAAAAAGACCAAAAGAAAAATACCATTCTTATAAAGGTGAAGTCGGGAAGATTGCTGATAACGTAATAGATAGAGACTTCAGTACAACTGCGCCTTTACAAAAATGGACTACAAAATTTACATACATATTAAACACAGCAACCCTTCTAGTACATAGATTCATTACATCGCTGCAGCTCTCAATACAGAAACCCGAATAATTTTCACCATCATCTGCTTAAATTGCACATACAACATTATGAACATATATAAAAGGCAACTCTTCCCTTCCTTCTAGGTAAAACTGTTCCTTTACTTTTTCATACATTCTTTTCCAAATATCCATTAGATTTTCCGTTCTTAATTGCGATTTGTATATTTCAGCTTTTAACATATAATAGAATTTTTATACAAGAAATAATTGTATTCTTGCGGATTAATAGAAAAGAAGGAAAAACTCATGAAGTACCATCATTTTAGTTTCAAGGATCGTGTACTGATTAAAAATACCTTGAGTACGGATATCTCATCAATAAGATCCCGGATATGCCGACCCAAAATCGCTCTTTCATAGCAAAAGATATCAATTATAACCAAAAGACATTCATCCAAGCGGATCAAGTCATTCCATGCGCTTTTTCTCTTTAATTATGTTTCAAGATTTATATGCAATAATAAAACATGCAGAAGGAGTTTTTGTAGTGTATTTTTTTATATTCAAGGCTCGAAAAATCACTGTTTTATCCCCTTATAAATATAATATTATAATCTTTAATTAAACTTTTATAATTTTTTCCAACAATACACTATGCTCTAAAAACTATGATCCATTCATTTCTGGAAACTTTATTATATGCTGTAAATTGAATTCCAATAAGAAATGCTTTGGTTTTCTTGAGTTTTGTGTTATCTGTTCTATAAAACTCAAAAAAGAGCCACATTCTTCACCAGAACATGACTCTTTCTCACCATATATCTTCAAAACTTCATACAAGTTATTAAAAACCTTTT
>NZ_FOGW01000062.1 GCF_900111325.1 Lachnobacterium bovis | reverse complement strand
TCTACGATTTCCTTATGTTCTGGATGACGACGTTCTACGTAAAACTCGCATGCTAGAACAAGATATTTGTAGAATTCTTCGTAGCCGATGATATCTTCTACATCATCATAACCTGATTCTAAAAAAAAGCATATATTATTTTCCCCAAAATAAAATTCATCATACGGATCATCATAATCTTCTGAAAATATCATTCCATAACCTTGGTTATAATCGCTCAATTTGTTTTTCATGTCATCTAGAAGTTCTAAAAAACAATTTGAGTTGACATATTCAGTAAAAGTTTCAGCCACAGCATCCCTTGGACATTTTTTCAAAAAATATCTATCGAATTCTCTCTGATTTTCTAATATTTCAAAAATTTTATCATCATTATTCATTATTTTGTACTCCATTCTAGTACTGGATACGCATTTTCTATTTCTCCAGTATCCATGTTTTTAAATCCTTCAAATTTAAGTATCTTGCCTTTGTACGATACTTGACCTTCATATTTAATTTTATTTTGTATATCTATCACCTTTCCTCTTCCACTCTTCACTGCCTCATTCATTGCATCTTTACTTAATTTTATCATTTCATTATCTGGAATAACATTAGGATCGTATACAGTTTTCTTAAAAATTCTATTTCTTCCGGGTACGTGTTTAAATTCTCCGGGTATTGTTTTCCTAGTATAATCTTTTTTTACTTTTAAACTAAGCTTATCTCCTACAAAACCTCCTGTTATCATTCCTGTTATCGAGGCAAGTCCTTTACCTGTCTGACTTGCATCTCCGATGTCTTGACCTATACATTCTAGGACACCATATATTCCTCTATCTGATAATACTTTCTACTTTTCATGCAAGTCGTCTATCTTACTGAAATCAAATTATATCCACTATCTTAACTGTATTGCAGCATGTTCCTATTTAAATATTACTTTTACTCATATTCAACATATATATTTTTTTCTTTTCTGATATTCAAATTAATAAAAGCGACCAATTGTTCAATAACTTCCTTACACTCTTTGATAAATTCTTCATTTCTTATATCTAATGACTTTTCATTAAATTTATCTAATTCTTCCAATACAATATCTGGATATTTCATCTCCCATTTTTCCGAACTCTTATTGCATCATACCATTTCCAACCTTCGACCCATTTATTCTCACCAATATTCAGCCTTGTTTTTTCGCCATTTAGTACCTCTGCTTTCTCTACTTCTGGTATAAATGCAACTGCACTTTTTCCCATTTTAGATGTATAATCATCATCATAAGATAATATCATGGTTTATCTAAAATAATTTACATATGTTTTGCCAAAAATTATGTTTTTTCAAACCATATGCTTCTCTT
>NZ_FOGW01000064.1 GCF_900111325.1 Lachnobacterium bovis | reverse complement strand
CAAAAAGCACATTTGCCTTCAAGAAGTTTTAATACTAATTTAGTATGGAAGAATTATTTAAAATCAAATAAGTCGGCTGATAATCTTTCGTTGTCAGCGATTTCCGTTATTTCATTTCTAAATTTTCCACCATGTGTAATACTATCAAAATATTCTTCTAAACTTTTTACATTATTGCTATACAATTCAATTTCTATGCCATCTCCATAACTAACCTTTTGTCCTTCTGGCAAGAAATAACTTGCTAACTCATCTGAATTTTGCAATCCCTTTAAATAAAATTTTGCAATCTTACCTTTTTTGCCAATATACTTTTTTAATTTAGGATACACTTTATACAAATATGCATCTTCCTTTGGCAAACATTCTGTCTTTATCATAAGATTTACATCATTGTAATCAACATCGTTATATACATATATAACTCCATTTGTATCTATCTCATTTTTTTTCAATAACTTTATAAATGTATCCGAATCCATCCAATTTTTTCTTGTCTCTACACTACAACAATTTCTATAAACTGAATATGCCATATTATCCGTTATTCCCTTTTCACCTATCGTCCTCTCAAAGGGATTTGTTTTATCATCTGCTACATATTCAGCCCTAAAAGGAATCCTTATAGATAGTTTATTCCTTTTCAATGATTTTGAAAGTTCAATTCTACCTGCAAAACCATAAAGCATAGCATATCTTTCTTCTTTAAATTTATCACTCATTAATTCCTTATCTGATACTACTTTTTTCTTATCTGTATCATAAATTTGTAGTTTTATACTAGTTAATCTACCACCAAAGTTTTCTGCATAATCATCACATGCTTCTATATCTTTTTCTTTTTCATAACCCTCTGGTTTTGCAAAAACAAATGGTTTCTTGTATGTATACGATATCTGGGCAAACTTATTAGAAGAAATTCTTTGCATATGTTCATAAAAAAGCATATCATTTTCACGCTTTCCCTTCTGATTCTTAAATACATTCTTTTGCTCTTTTGTCATATCACTTACAATGCACACGCTATCGTCTGAAGTGGCACTCTTTTCAACCAACTCCATTTTGTTCCAGGTTGGTTTGAATGAATGTTCTTCATCCGTTTTTACATATATAAGTTTATCCTTTGCAAATAGGATTTGCCCTGCTATATATTCCTTGTGTGGTGCTAATACATTACACAGTAATATTACTGCAAGCACTATTGTAATTATGACTACTTTTGACTGAGTACTGATTTTTAATTTTTGTTTCTTCATTTTTATTATTCACCTTTCTGCGGAAGTAACCAATGCATTATAAGAGTTTCATT
>NZ_FOGW01000065.1 GCF_900111325.1 Lachnobacterium bovis | reverse complement strand
TACGTGACATAATGAGTTCCTCCTATTATTATGATTATACTATATTTCGGGGGAATAGCTCATTTTACTTTGTACTAATTAGATGCTAACATCAAAATGATTCTGTTTGGCTAAATAGAGAACAGTTAGCAGAATTATTTGGAAGAGATGTAAAAACTATAGGTAAACATATTGGTAATGCGTTAAAAGAAGAATTAGATAGTTCAACTATCGCAAAATTTGCGACAGTTCAAAATGAAGGCGGACGAAGGGGTAAAAGAAATATTGAACATTATAATTTAGATATGATTATATCAATAGGTTACAGAGTTAAATCAAAAAGAGGCACAGAGTTTAGACGATGGGCAAATAAAGTTTTAAAGAAGGAGAGTTGGACAAGAAATCAGTTGTCAAGGATTTCTTGACAACTGCATCTGATGGAAAGAATTATAAAACAAAATACTATAATCTTGATGTCATCATATCTGTAGGTTACCGCGTTAAATCAAAACGAGGTATCGAATTCCGCCAGTGGGCCAGTAAAATTTTGAAGCAATATATGATTGACGGTTATGCAATCAATGAGAAGCGTTTACATGCATTGCAAAAGACTGTTGATATCCAAACACGAATGTTGGCAGATATTATGCGGCTTGAGGAAAACGCGCAAATAAAAGATGAAGAATCTATAAGGAGGAAACATGTAGATGTTAAATGATAAAGTTCAGTTATTTGAAGACCAGCCGATTAGGACGGCATGGGTTGAAGATGAGGAAGAATGGTATTTTTCGGTTGTGGATGTAGTGCAGGTATTAACAGAAAGTGCGGATGGAAGAAAATATTGGAATAAACTAAAACAGAGACTTAAAGAAGAGGGAAGTCAACTGGTGACAAATTGTCACCAGTTGAAAATGACTGCGAAGGATGGGAAAAAGCGAATGACAGATGTTGCCAATACAGAGCAATTGCTTCGCATTATTCAGTCGATTCCATCAAAGAAAGCGGAGCCGTTTAAAATGTGGCTGGCCCAGGTAGGTCGTGAACGAATAGAGGAAGTAATCGACCCGGAGTTGACTATAGAGAGGGCCCTTGAGACCTATGCTAAAAAAGGTTATTCGCGAGAATGTTAGAGTCAGGCAAAAATAACCAAATACAGATAGGTTAAAATAACCAAAATAGTGACGGGAGAAATTAGCCATAAAAGTTCAACTAAAAAAAG